>CBDCAE010000013.1:0-53915 GCA_965213825.1 Capsulimonadaceae bacterium | reverse complement strand
CCGTGGCTGGGGTAGATGACGGAAACATCCGGGAAGACCTGCGGCCCAATTTGAAGCGAGGACACCGTGCCCTTGTCAGCATAGTCCGGTGCCTGGAAGACGAATGCAAACGGCTCAAGCCCGGTGGAAGCCAGCTTCATCCGCTGGGCGGTCTCGGCAGAAAGCGAAGTAAACGGCGAGCCGGTGTCAAAGAACATTTCTTCCGTGCCTTTTCGGTCATTGGCCTGAAGCTGAACGCGGGTTGAGTAATGGTTGATTTTGAGGTCCAACTCGAAATACGATTCTTGATGCAGGCCGAGAGCGCTTTTCGGGTCAAAGCCCAGCTCAGCAACGGTGGCATCGTTCAGGTTGCCGGGATATATCCAGGAGAGGGTGCGGTGTGGGTAGTCCAGCAGCAAGGCGAACCGTGAAAGCAGTGTGCCGCCGAGAAGGCCGTCCACGGGCCGCCCGTTTTCCGTCACCACGTCACCGGAGGCAACCCGGAACAGGATGTCGGACACTTGCAGCCGTCCAACCCGCATATCACGGACATGCACGGTGGGAACGGTCAGCAGATCGGTATCCTGCTTGAATCCCAAACGCTTCGCGGCATTCGGCGTCATCAGGCAATCGTAGGATCCGGTGTCAATCATAAACAATCCGGTCTTGCCGTTACTGAATGCGACTTCCACCAGCGGCGTACCGCCGTCGCGGCTCAGTGTGAACGGTCCGGCTACGGCTTTGCGGGGCATGTCGCCCGCCCGGACTGCCGCACCGGGCAAGTGAACAAAAAGACAGACGAGCAGGAGAAGCAGGCAGGAGCGGCGCATGGGCGAGCCTTTCTGAGGCATGACAAAAAGTTGCGATCTTTTTGGGAGAATGTGACTGGTTCCGCCGCGTTCTCCTGTGAACTAATGAACTAATTATACCACTAGGAGGCGAGCTTGCGCTGTAAGTCGTAGAGCTTGGTGAGGGCTTCAATCGGGGAAAGTGTGCCTAAGTCCAGCGCTTCCAGCTCGTCCAAGACCGGGTGGCGCTCGGCCTCGAACAGCGTGGTTTGCAGGCGCTGAGTCCGGGCGGCGAGAAGCGCGGCGGGGCCGTCTCCTTTGCCCATGCTTTCCAGTGTTTGCAGGACTTCGCGGGCGCGTTTCAGAACCGGGTCAGGAACACCGGCAAGCTTTGCCACTTGAATACCGTAGCTTTTATCGGTGCCGCCGGGCATGATTTTTCGCAGCCAGACAATGTGGTCGCCCTGTTCTTTGACGGCCACCCGGAAGTTCTTCACCCCGGCGGACGTCTTTTCCAGCTCGTTCAGGTGATGGTAATGGGTCGCAAACAGGGTCTTGACCCCGACGGCGTGCAGGTACTCGGTAATCGCCCAGGCCAGCGCGAGGCCGTCATAGGTGGACGTGCCGCGCCCGACTTCGTCCAAAATCACCAAAGAACGCGGCGTGGCGTTGTTCAGGATGTTGGCGGTCTCGTTCATCTCGACCATGAACGTACTCTGGCCGCTGGCTAAATCATCGTGCGCCCCGACGCGGGTAAAGATGCGGTCCACTAATCCAATGGAGGCCGAGTCAGCGGGGACGAACGAGCCGATTTGGGCCAGCAGCACGATCAGCGCGACCTGCCGGAGATAAGTGCTTTTACCCGCCGAGTTCGGCCCGGTAATGATGTGCAGGCGCGTCTCGTCCGCGTCCAGATAGGTATCATTCGGCACGAACAGCGTCCCGCTTTGCAGAGACTCGACGACCGGGTGCCGGCCGGCTTTGATCTCAAGCGTGTCGCCGTCGTGGACAGTGGGCCGGACAAAGCGGCCCGCCAGCGCGGCTTCCGCCAGCCCGCCGAACACGTCGAGACGCGCCAGCACTTTGGCGAGCTTTAGGATCTGGCCCGTGTATTTGTCGGCGATTTCATCCCGCACGTGGCCGAACAACCGATACTCTAATTCGACAATTTTCTCTTCCGCGCCCAGCACCTGCGCTTCGTACTCTTTGAGGGCAGGCGTGATATACCGCTCGGCGTTCGCCGTGGTCTGCTTGCGCGTGTATTCCGGCGGCACAGCGACGCCCGCCCCGGACTTCGTGATCTCAATATAGTAGCCAAAGACATTGTTGAAGCCGACTTTGAGCGACTTCAGGCCCGTCTTTTCGCGCTCGGCTTCTTCAATCCCGGCGATAAACGACTTGCCGCCGGAGCGCAGCTCACGCAGGGCGTCAAGCTCGGCGTTGTAGCTGTCTCGGATCAGGCCGCCTTCCCGCAGCAGCATCGGCGGCTCCGGCTGAATGGCGGTTTCCAAGAGGTCCGTCAGGTCTTGGGGCGGATCGGCGACCACGGCTCGCATAGGAGCCAGGGCACCGCCTTCCGGGGCGCGGGCCAGCGCGTCGGCGACAGCGGGAAGCGCCTGCAAAGACTGCTTTAAGGCCACTAAATCACGGGCGTTCGCCGCGCCCGAACAGATGCGGGCGGTCAGGCGCTCTAGGTCGGCAATCCGGCGCAGGGCATCGCGCAGGTCGCCGCGCAGAAGGGCGTCCCCGGCGGCTTCGGCGACCGCGCTCTGGCGATTGTGGATTTTGTCCAGTGCCAGAAGTGGCTGGTCGAACCACTTCCGCAGCAAGCGCCCGCCGAGCGGGGTCACGGTGCGGTCCAAAATCGAGACTAGGCTTTTCGATTTCGCGCCGTCGGCCAGCGAGTGGGTCAGCTCCAGGTTCCGACGAGCGGCGGCGTCCAGCACCATGTAATTTTCAGTGGAATAAGTCGCCAGCCCCCGGATGTGCCCGGCGGCGCTGCCATGGGTCTGCTTAACATAGTCCAGCACCAGCGCGGCAGCATCTAAACCCGATGTCATCTGCTCCGCGCCATAGCCACGCAGCGACGGCGTTCCGAAGTGGTCCAAAAGCGTCTGACGCGACGAGCGGCGCGTTTCGGCAGGCTGATGATAGGTGACGACTGTTTTGGAAACGGCTTTAATCGCGTCGCCCAGCTCTTCCATGCCTGGCAGCAGCAGACACTCGGCGGGCTGAAGCCGTATGATCTCTTCCACCACCTTGTCCGGCCCGGCGTCGCACGGCATTTCGGTTGCGAGAAACTCGCCGGTAGACACGTCTACGACCCCAACTCCACTCGGCACCTTTGCCCCGGTAATGGCTGCCACCAAGTAATTGTTGGTCTTGGCGTCCAGCATCGCATCTTCGATAATCGTGCCGGGTGTCAGCACCCGCGTCACTTTGCGCTTGACCAGCCCTTTGGCAAGCTTCGGGTCTTCCACCTGGTCACAGACCGCGACTTTGTAGCCTTTGCCGATGAGCCGGGCGACATAGCGCTCTAGGGCATGATGGGGAACACCCGCCATCGGGACCCGCGCGTCGGTCAGCTCGCGCCCCGTCAGCGTGATTTCCAGCTCCCGCGCGATTGTCTCCGCGTCCTCGCCGTAGGCTTCATAGAAGTCCCCGACCCGCATCAGCAAAACGACATCAGGGCGCTCGGCCTTGATGTCGAAATACTGGCGCAGCATGGGGGTCAGGTTTTTATAAGAGTCAGCCATCGTACACCTGTTCGCAAGTTGATCCCTTTATTATAGCAGAAAAGGGGAAGTTCTTGTCATGCAGAAGGCCGCAGACAGGGCGAACACGAAAGAGAAGGGCGAACACAAGGTTCGCCCCTACGGGGTTAGGATGTGGAACGTAGGGCGCGAACCTTGTGTTCGCCCTCCTCCTTCATTCCGACGCCCCAGAATTGGGGCGGGGGGTCCTACGGCGCCGCCCCGTTCCGGTCCACCGTCCACTGGCGCAAAACTTTGCCCATGCCGTCCACAACTTGCAGATGGAAGCGGCCTGCCGGGAGCATCAGCGCGGGCAGGGGATTAAGGCCGGGCTTCACTTCAATCTGGTCCACCGGCACCGCAATCTTGGTGTCCTCATCGGCGTAAAATGCCTGCACCAGCGCAGGCGTGTTGGCGGGAATGCCGAGGTCGCCGGGCAGGATATACGCCTGCCGCTGCCCGTCCTCACTCAGCCACGTCGGACGGCCAAACTGGTAGAGCGTGTGCGGGTGGAAGACAATGAGGTCATAGGCCGCCGGATCGTCCGGGTCAGCAAAGTAATGGCCTTGCTTGTTCTTCAAGACGATGGGTTTGTCTTGCAGCAGATTGTCGGCAAGCGCCGCCTGATAATAGCCGCTTTCACCGGCAGGAGCGCTATGCTCGTACATAATGGCCTGGTCAGTGGAAAGCGGCACAATATGAGAGATTTTTTGAAACCAAAGGGCCATGAAGGTTATAGTTCCCGAAGAAGTTTTCGCGTCAGCAGACCTTGATGTAAGCTCTCCGGTCGCCGTTGTCTTGGCAATGTGTCCGTATCCGGCATGAACCAGCACTTTCGCCTTCGGGTCATTCTTGAAGATGCGGTCGTAGATGTTTTGCGCCTCGCCGCGCTCCCGCTGGTTCTGGGCAACAACCGGATCGGACGACTTTGGCCCATGATATTCGTAGGGAATAACTGTGTAGCCGAGCTTGATGGCAGTGCGAATGAGGTCCCCGAAAACAGGCTCCTGTGCATAGTAGCCGGAACTGATGGTTGGGTAGCCGCGCTGCTGAAGCCCGGTATCTTTCTCGTCCAGCGTTTCCGCCGCGAAGTAGCGGAAGCCTTTGGCGTACAGGCCGCGCAGCAAGGACAGCGTAAACGCCCGGTCCATCGGCACATGATGCGCCTCATTAAGAAACACGGCCTGACGGGATGCTGAGAGTTCCAAGATTGCCTGCCGCGCATCTACAGGAGAGTAGCCGCTCAGTGATGCTTGCGCCGCCGCCGCAGGCTTCTGAGTTTCCGACGGGCGGGCGGCGTCAAAGTCAGCAATGGCTTCGGCATAATTCTCGATAAACGACTCGTTTGTCGCAAGCTCTTCAAAGTAACCCTCCCGCCAAAACGGCGAGGCAGAATACGATGCCCGAAGCGGGCGCAGATACAGCAGTGGCGCTAAGTAGTTGCCGTCGGCTTTCGGCTCAAGCTGGAAGGGATCAGGCAGTATAGGCGCAGCGGCGGAAGTGACGGGCGCGGTTTGCTGGGCGGAAAGCGGGCCGGCGGCGAGAAGAAGCAGGGCCGTGAAGCTGAACGGGGCAAGAGAGAAGCGGAAAGTTGGCAAGGGAAGCGGCTTTCTGAGGGCAGCAATCCGGCCTTGAAAAGCCAGGCTGGAAGTGCACGAAGCCCCTCCGGGGCTGGGTGTCATCAGTCGCGGAGCGACTTTGTGCTCTTCTAGCCCGGCCATTCATGGCCGGAACTGAATAGGTTCCTAATTCGCACTCGACGCGCCGCTGGTGCCGGATGACACTAAGTCCCGGTTCAGCCGGCCGGTGGCTTTGGCGGCGGCGGCATAGTCTGCGCCGAGTGTGATAGTCAAGACTGGGTCTGGGGTCCAGCCCGCTTTGTTTGGCTTGACCGGGCGGCGGCTGGTCTCAGGGGACTCAACGCCGAGCAGGATTGACACGTCCTGCGGGGCGTTTGGGTTCGCAACGCCGGTGTCGAGCATAACGGTTTGGGCAGCTTCGGGCTTTGTGGCGGCAGGAGTGGACGAAGCAAGATGGAGATGCGCAGGGGCGGCATTGCCGCCGTTACGAACATTGGTGTAGCCCTGCGCTTTAAGCTGGTCTACCGCGAACTGGGCGAGGCCCGGCACGGACGTGCCGTTTTTGATGACGACGGCGACAAGCGGGCGAGACGCGGTTTCGTCGCCCTTGACCAGCCAGTCGGCGTAGGCGTGGGCGACTTCCGGCTTGATCGCATAGTCCCATGCGCCGTTCGGTCCCCGAAAGTCATCGCCGGGCAGGGACGCGGTCTGGATGTCGCCCTGCTGGACTCCCTTGAAGATTGCGGCGATGTCCAAAATCTGCTGGCGCGTGAAGTCGGTGCGAATGGTGGACATGGCGACATCGGCAAGCTGAGGTGCCTGAGTGATATTGGCAAAGTTCTTGGCTTTATCCACCATCGCCCGCATGAGAAGGTGCTGGCGGTACATCCGGCGCTCGTCGCCGTCTTCGGGTGTCGGGTGCTTCCCGGCGTCGGGATGACGGTAGCGGGCAAAGCCGACGGCGCTGTTGCCGTCCAAATGCTGCTCACCGGGCTGGAGATCAATCGAGAGATGGCCCCATTTGTCGTGGTAGTGCATTGGATGCTCGACATCCACGTCCACGCCGCCGAGCGCATCCACCATCTTTTTAGTGGCGTCAATGTTCAGCACCAGGTAGTGAGTCGCGCTTGTGCCTAAGAACTCGTTGACCGTTGCGACCGTTCGCTCCGGCCCGCCTGTGGCATAGGCGGCGTTGATCTTGGTCGTGGTGTGCGTCCCGGCGATATGCGCGTAGGTGTCGCGCGGGATGGAGAGCATAGTCGCTTTTTTGCTGGTCAAATCGAGCGTCATCACAAACAGCGTGTCGGTGCGGGACTGGGACGTGTAAACCACATCGCTGTTGGTCCAGCTATCGTCAATTCCCATGCACACGATAGTCAGCTTGTCCTCGCCGGGAAAGCCTTCTTTGGGAGTGAATGCCGTTTCTCTTGCGTCCCTGATCGCGTCAGAGATGCTGACGTGGCGATCTGGGTCCGTGATGATCGTGCGGTACTTTCCAAACAACCAGCCCACACCTGCTACCAGGACGAAGACAACAGACAAGACAGACCAGAGCGCGATTTTTTTGCCTTTGCTCATAATAATTGCTCACAACACGAAAACTTCCCACGGGTGGGTGCTGGGGGACTACTTTATTCCGCCATCATCAGTTCTAAGCCGCGCTCCGAGCGGGCGGGCAGCATCTCACCGGTGAAGCCCCACAAATGAGATTTGACCGCCTTTACTTTGATTAGCTGCCCTTGCAGGTCACGCGGCGACGGGAAATTGATCGTTTTGCCCTGCCTATTCAGCCCCGTCCACTTCAACGGGTCTTTCGGCGAGCGCCGCTCCACTAAGACCTCGTAGATGTTCCCCACCTGGCTCCGGTTCATCTCCAAAGTGATCTCGTTTTGCAGGGCGATGAGAGCGTTCAAGCGCTCCATCTTCACAGTTTCGGGGATTTGATCGTCCAGCACGGCGGCTTTTGTCCCCTCGCGCGGCGAGTAGGCGAACATGAACGCCGAATCGTAGCGGGTCTCGGCGACAAATTGCATCGTGTTTTCGTATTCTTGGTCGGTCTCGCCGGGGAAGCCGAGCATGAGGTCGGTCGTCAGGCCGACATCCGGGACCGCCGAGCGCAGACGTGAAACAATGTCTTTATACTGGTCCAGCGTGTAGCCTCGGCCCATGCGCTTGAGTAAATTGTCGTCACCGACCTGCACCGGCATATGTACCTGCTCGCAGACCTTCGGCAGATGGGCGATGGCCTCAATGACATCCTGGTGGAAATCTTTCGGGTACGGCGACGTGTACCGGATGCGCTCGATGCCTTCAATCGCGTTCAGCCGCGTGAGGAGCTGTGCAAACGAACACGGCTCATCCAAAAACTTGCCGTAAGAGTTGACAGTCTGGCCCAGCAGCGTCACTTCTTTCGTGCCAAGCGACGCCAGCCGCTCCACTTCCAGCACGATGTCGTCCGCAGGCCGGGAGCGCTCCTTGCCGCGCGTGATGGGAACGATGCAGAACGCACAGAACTTGTCGCAGCCGTAGGAGATGGACACGAACGATTTCAGCTTCGGCATCAGCCCGCTGACGACCCGAAGCGGCGTTTCTTTTGCGTGCCGGTCCTTGCGCGACGGCAGATCGGTCTCGATGAGTGTGACCCGGTCCCGGATAATCGCTGTCCGCTCAGAGCGCACCCGCTCGACGAGAGCGGGAACACGGTCAATCTGGCCCGTGCCGACCACTAAATCCACATAAGGCGCACGCCGCCGGATTTCCGGCGCTTCCTTTTGGGCCATGCAGCCGCAGACGCCGATGACAAGCTCCGGGTTCGCCGCCTTCAGCTCGCGCAGCTCGCCGAGCTTGCTGTAGACTTTGCGTTCGGGCTTCGCCCGCACCGAGCAGGTGTTGAGGAGGATGACCGAGGCATCTTCGACCCGTTCGGCCTTCGTGTAGCCTTGATTTTCCAGCATCGCCGCCATCTGCTGCGAGTCGTCCTCGTTCATCTGGCAGCCCCATGTCAGCACCGAGTACCCACCGCGTGGAATGGCAGCAGCGGGATCAAGGAGTTCAGCAGGGGCAAAATCGCTTACAAGTGTCATCTATTCATTATGCCGCAAGTGGGACAGAAAATGCAAGGGCGGACAGGAACCCGGCCTTGAAAGGCCGGGCTAGAAGTGCGCGAAGCCCCTCCGGGGCTGGAGTCTTCAGCGCCGGAGGCGCTTTGTGCTTTGTTAGCCTGGCCTTTCAAGGCCGGGGTTCTTACCGTATCCGGTACACCGTGAACTCATCGTTCTTATAGACTGCGGTTAGGTACGGCGGCGGGGCGGCGGTCAGTTCCACAAAAGAGTGGATTTCACCGTGGCGCTTGAACGTTGCCTGAGATACATCATTCAGATAAAACAAATACTGCGTGTGCGTGCTTTGGAGAAACGCATGGCGGTCAGCGTCAGGCGTGAGGCGGTCGAACGCATCGGCAAACTCGGAGTCTTTCTTGCCGTAAGATGGCGTTTCGGCCCAATGCCCTGCCCAGACCGCCCGGCCCGCTTCCCCCGGCAGGGCGGTACACAGACCCGGAAAGCCGACCACGGCGGCATCGGCAGGCGTGTTGACGCGGAGCCAGCCGTAGACATCCATCAGTGATGTGCTGAGAAACGGCGACAAGTGCGTCTCGCTGTGATTGGTTTGCAGGTGCCGGAAGTCGCGCAGGAGAAAAAAGACGTTCGACGGCAGCGCCGCCAGCACCAGCGCCGCCAGCGCGAGCGTCCGCACCTGGGGTCTGAGCTTACCCACTAGCCACGCCGCTCCCACCCCGGCCAGCAGGCAGAGTGGAATATGCTCGCCCATCAGCATCTTGCGCTGAAACGCAAACGGCAGATAGCAGACCAAAAAGCCGCCGATGGCCCAGCAGAGGGCAAAGAGGAGAGGTAACGGAAAGGATAGCCCCCCCGTTCCCAATAACGGAGGAGTCAGATTGACAGATACGAATTCCTGTCCGGCTCCCCCATTGTTGGGGGGCGGAGGGACACTCTTCCGCATCACCCGCCAAGCTGCTAGCACTGCCAGCAGGAAGACGAAGCCATAGCCCAAAACGTAGTGCCAGAACGCCGGGGAAAGCGTGGGGACATTGGCGCGTTTGTGAAAGACCGCTTCGGCATTAAAGACATAGTACATATACAGCGTCGTCGGCAAAGTCAAAGCCAGGGCGACCACCGCACGAAGCCAGCTTTGGGCCATGCCTTTGCCCCGGCGCAGCACCGTCAAGACCACTAAAAAGACACCCCAGGCAGCCGACAAGTGCAGCACATCGTAGGAGTGCATATTGCCGAGCAGTCCGCCGCAGACCCCCGCAATGATGGGGTACTTCCAGCGGCCCGTCTGCTCCCCCAAAAGCAGCGCATAGAGCGCCCCCAAGATCAAAATCGTGCTGACCGTCATCAGGGCCGACGTGTAAATACTCAGAAATGTGTACGCTTCCGGCTGCCAGGCGTCCACCGGGCTGCCGGGGGAATTCTTGTCCTGCCAGCGCGTCCAAACAAACCACCCAAAGCCGCTGGAAAGGCAGGCGAAGCCGAAAGCTGTCAGCCGCGCGGAAATGTTTTCGGGAAGACAATGGCGGTAGAACTTATAAATCAGCCAGAGCAGGCCGATCCCGCCGCCAACCCGCGCCAGTTGCAGCGCGGCCTGCGGAGAGCAGTGGGTGACGGCCATGACGCGCCCCAGCAGCCAGAAAAAGACATTAAACTCTAGGTCTTTTTGGGGATCCGTCGTGAACAGGTTATGCAGAAAAAAATGACCGTCGGCCATCTGCCGCAGCCAGGACAAATAATTGCAATAGTCGTCGATGTTGTACGCCGTGCCGATAAAAAACGACTGCTTCCCGCCTTCGCCCATTACCGGTGCGAGAAAATAGCCGAGAGCATACGGCAGGCAGGTGACGAAAACCGTGACGGCGATCAGCGTACTGACAAGGCGTTGTTCGCTGCCTGCCGCCGACGGCTTTGCGTCTGCCGGAGACGGCGTTTCCGTGCGGACACTACTCGCCATCGGCGTCGTCTTCCTCGGCGGCATCCTCTTCCACCTGTGTCCGAAGCAGCGCAGCGGCGTTCTCGGACAAAATGCGGTTCCGGTCGGAACGTGTGAGCGTTGCGGCGCTCTCGACCAGCGCCAAAGTTAGCTCCGGGCTGCTGCCGGGCAGGCCGCTTCCATAGAGCAGCTTGCGTGGGGTCACAATCGCCGATGCCTGGGCGATCTTGTCGGTGTCCAGGCTGCCCGAAACCTCCAAATAAATGTTGAGGTGTTTCTTCGCAGCGGCCATCGCCACCCGCCAGTCTTCGCCGCCCATGCCTAAGAAAACAAACTTCATTGCGGCAAACTCGGCGGCGATCAGGCGGGCCTGATGGACCGCCTCGGCATCGGGAGTTGCCAGTGCAACCGGCTTGGCATACCGCCGCTGGGCGTTTAATATCTCGCGGCAGTCTTCCAGAGTCACCGGGCGGCCCGGCGCAGCGAACAAGGCCGCACCGATCATGCCGCGCCGGTTCTGGTGCCGCCGCTGCTCTTCCTGCGACTCCGCCGAATAGCCCGCGTTCAGTGTCACCCAGCCGAACAGGCCGTCTTCGGGAGCGACCACTTCGCGCATCTGCCGGTTGCCCGCCACGAAATCGCACGACGCGCCGAGCGCGGAAATCAAAGCCATGCCGGAAATCTCCCGGCGGCGCATGGTTTCGAGAACGGCCTCACGGGAAGCTAAATCGGCTGAAAACGGCGACGCGCCAAAATAAGCGTGTGTGTCAAAAGTCGGCATGGGTTATTCCTTGCTTCTCATTCTTCGCTTCTCATTCTTCGCTTCCCGACTGCCAGATAGTTTGGGCGTTCCCGGACAGCACGGCTTCCTGGTCGGCGGCAGAAAGGCCCGACGCCCGCACATACCGCAGGGCAGCGGCAGGAGACCGGCCCGGCGCATCAGAGCCGAACAGCACCCGCGAGATGCCGACGGTATCGCGCAGCAGCGGCAGGGCATAGGGGGCAGAGAGGGCGTGGGTTTCCAGATACAAGTTTTCGTGGACCCGCATCAGCATGATCGCTTCGGAAAGTGTGTCCGGCGAGACCCCGTCCAGCACGACCGCGTGGGGGAAATCTTCTAAAATCCGGGCAAGCTGGGTCGCATCGCCGCGCCGATCTACGCTGACCATGATCGGCATCTTGGGCAGGCGGCCCAGGATCGAAAGTATTCGCAAAAACGGTGCAAACTCTAAAGGCCAGCCCTGCAAATGGGGGAAGAAGCGCACCATTTCAAACGCCTTGTCGGCGATGCTTTCCATCAGCCCTTCCTGGCCCCAGTAGTGGATAGGGTTCAGCGTCGCGACAGGAATTAAATGGTCATGTGCCCGGCAGGCGTTCATCGTCTCAGCGTTCCCCGCCTCGGCTTGATAGAACAGGCCATAAGTCGAGAGCGTCAGCCCCCAATCAATACCGTTCGCCTGCATGGCGTCCACCAGCGTTTCCGGGCTGCTGTCCGCGTGCTGTGCGGGATAGGCCCCAAACAGCGTATTCACATCGGTTATTTCCATAGGTCTCTCTTAGTTACGTTGCCGCAGGGTCAGCACGTCTGCGGAATACTGCGCCCGGATTTCTTCTTCCTGTTCGCGGCTGAGGTCTTTGCGAAAATACACATATCCAACATTGCGGCGGTACTCCATCAATGCCGCCCGCAGGGGTTCATCAAACGGATATCCTTCGCCGGTGCAATCCTCGCCGTAGAGAACACGGCAGCCCGGCAGCTTTTGTTCTAGCCACTCCGCAATTCCAATGAAGAGTAACAGGTCGCCGCGCTCGTAGCCTACGTAGTAGTATTCGGTGGCAATATTGACATTTAGCAAGAAACCGGGCTTGCTTTCGATATGTGCTAGGTCATAATCCTCGCGCGGCAGGCAGACCAATAGGCCACCGGTGTGAAAATCTTCGTCGGTCAAGTCGAATTGCCGCATGAGTTCAACGCCGAGTTCAGCAATGAGGCTGTCAGGGCGGTACTCCTCGATATAAATGTACATGACGGCGGATACGGGCATGGATTTCTAAGCCTCGGAATTTACTCCATGGCTTTTATCTGCTCCACCATCCCCAGCGTCCGGTCCAGCCGCTTAATGCAACGCTCGCGGCCCAGCACGACAATCGTGTCGAACAGGCCCGGCCCGTTGGTGCGGCCGGAGATCGCGACCCGGACGGGGTGGATCACGTCGCCGCCTTTGACTTCGAACTCCGCGATGGTCGCGCGGACGACTTCTTCGGTGGAAGCGATGTCAAAGGTCTCTAAAGCCGCGAAGCCGCCGCGGACACGGCGCAGGCGGTCCGCGACGCCGGGGTGGTTCAGCCACTTCTGGGCCGCTTTGTCGTCAAACAGATACTCGTCGTCACCGAGCAGGAAGAAGTCGGCGAGAAGCGGGGCTTCCGCCAGCGTCTTCATGCGCTCCTGCTCTAATGCCAGAACGCGGCCAATGTAGTCAAGCGTTTGACGGTCCGGGTTCGGGCCGACAAGCCCGGCGTCTTGCAGGAACGGCAGCGTCTGCGCGGCAAGCTCCGGCAGCGACAACTGCCGAATGTACTGGCCGTTGAACCAGAGCAGCTTTTCGGGGTCGGAAATCGGCGAGCGGTTCAGAATGCCGTCCAAATCAAACTTCTCAACCAGTTCAGGAACCGTAAACAAGTCGCGCTCTTCTTTGGGCGACCAGCCCTGCATGGCGAGGAAGTTCAGCGTCGCGTCCTGCAAGTAGCCCTGCTTCGGATACTCCAACGCACCCAACGCACCGTTGCGCTTGCCGAACTTCTTTTTGTCCGGCCCCATCATCACCGGCAGATGAGCGTAAATCGGCGGCTCCCAGCCGAGAGCGCGATGGATCAAAATGTGCAGCGGGGCCGACGGCAGCCATTCCTCGCCGCGCAGGACATGGGAAATCTCCATCAGGTGATCATCTACTTGGGCCGCCAGGTGGTAGGTCGGGTAGCCGTCGGATTTGAGTAAGATCGCGTCTTCCAGTATTCTATTTTGGACCGTAATCTCGCCGTAGACCGCATCAGTGAATACCACTTCGCCTTCGGGTGGCACCGCGAAACGAACGGTCGCGTACTGCCCGCGCGTGGTCTCATAGTCGGCTCGCTCGGCGTCTGTGATATAGCGGTGCCGCCGGTCGTAGCCGGGCGGCAGGCCGCGCTTTTGCTGGTTTTCGCGCATCCGGGCCAGTTCTTCGGGCGTGTCATAGGCTCGGTAGGCTTTGCCTTCGGCAATCAGCTTCTCGATGTACTCGTGGTAGATGGGAAGCCGCTGAGACTGGATATAGGGCGCAAACGGTCCACCCTTTTCCGGTCCTTCGTCGTAGTCTAGTCCATACTCACGGAGCGAGTCTAAGATGACCTGGACGCCATCTTCGGTTTCGCGGTTCTTGTCGGTGTCTTCAATCCGCAGAATGAATGTCCCCCCGGTGTGCCGGGCATACAGCCAGTCCCACAGCGCCGTGCGGATGCCGCCGATATGGAGCGCCCCGGTGGGGGAGGGGGCAAAACGAACGCGAACATTTGTCATAGGGGAATGATACCCGGTTTTTGGGGAGTTGGTGGAATAGAAGATTAAGACCATGCGTTATCAGACCATGCCATAAATGGCACGGCTACACGGCCTTCGGCCACAAAACACCGCTTCGCGGGGTTAGGAACAAGATATTTCTGAGTGCCGCGAAGCGGTACTTCGTGGCGTCCGCGCCGTCTAGCCGTGTGTTTTAACACATGGTCTTAATGGCGTTCTTCCCCCCGGTAAACCCGGCGGCCTGCCGGCTCTCCCATCGTCATATCCATTTCCCAAGCAGAAACCCAGCGGTCGCCAAGATATTCTTCGTCTTCTTCGCCCAGCACTCTCCCGCCCAGCAGCTTCGCAATCTGCACCATTTTCTCAATCATCTCGTCTGTCGGGTTTTTCGAGTACAAGCGGGATGTGGAATACGCGGATGCCAAATCATAATCCAGCCAGCAGGGGTACTTTCCAGGACCAGACCAGTCGGCCTTATAAGGCGATGTTTTTCTGTTTAACTCGCTCCACGCCAGTTCCGGGTCGTTCTCAACCACAGCAAGCCATTCGTCCAAAGTGATGTCTGGCCCTTTGTCAAATTGACTGAGTTTGCGCGTGATTTGTAAATCATAGCCCATCGGCTTGCTTACTCTCCCATCAGCCGCTTGTTGACCGCCAATCGGTTCGGCAGGGAGGGCTGTGCGCCTTCGGCTTCCACACTCAGCGACGCGGCGGCGTTGGCGAACTTGACGGCGTCTTCTAACGCCTGGCCTTCGCCGAGGGCGACCGCTAACGCTCCGGTAAAGCAGTCGCCGGCGGCGGTGGTGTCCACGACATGGTCTGTAGGGAACGCGGGGATACCGGCGTTTTTCGTGGCCGTGACAAGGCGGGCGCCGCCCGCACCGAGGGTGATGACGACGTTTTCGACGCCCCGATGCTTCAGCATCAAGGCGGACGCCGACGGGTCGTAATCGCCGCCAAGTATCTGGGCGGCTTCGGTCTGGTTCGGGGTCAGGACAGACACCAGAGACAGCATCTCGGCGGACAAGTCCTGCGACGGGGCGGGATTTAGAATGGTCGTGACGCCTGCCGATCTGGCCGTTTGAAGGGCCGACAGCACGGTCTCCATCGGGATTTCTAATTGGCAGAGCAGCACATCGGCGCCATGGATGGCGGCAGCGGCAAGCGCGATGAGGGCTGGGCTGAGCTTGGCGTTTGCGCCGGGCGCGACGACGATGGTATTCTCGCCGAAGTTCTCGTCTACCGTGATGAGCGCGACGCCGGTTTGGGCGTCGGGGTCGCGGACGACAAACTGCGTGTCTATGCCCTCGTTTTCCAGGTTAAGGGCCAGCATGTCTCCGAAGCCGTCGGCCCCGACGCAGCCGACGAACGTGACGACCGCGCCGAGACGCGCCGCCGCGACGGCTTGGTTCGCCCCCTTGCCGCCGGGCATGAGCGCGAACGCGCTGCCAAGCAGTGTCTCGCCGGGGATCGGGAGCTGCGGGACACGCACCACCATGTCGGTGTTCGCGCTGCCCACTACGACCACGCGCGGGCGTTTCTTTTCAACAGCGTCGTCTGGATTCAGTTCGGTCATGGGAGATTGCTACCATTATCCGCCAGCTTAGGCTTCCCCAGCAGGCTTTGAAGCGTGTCCGGTGTCACTTCCGTGGCGGGCTGGAACTGCGGCGAGCCGGCATACTGCACGAGGCTTGTCAGAAGCTGTGCGGCTTCCGGGGATGACTTCAAGGCGGGGTCCAGCAGATCAACCGCGCAGACCAGCAGCTTTCCCGGACCGACCTTCAGCTCAAAAATAGCGCCGAGCCGGTGGTAGGTGCGCCCCGCTTCGCCTTGCACCGCACTCGCTCCTTTCGGATCAAGTGCAAACTGCCACGGACCGGCCAAAGGAATCGAGGTGGTAGGCATCGAGGTGCTGCTGTGCAGCATCAGCAGAGTCAGCGCAAAAGATGTCAACAGAG
Source organism: Capsulimonadaceae bacterium (assembly GCA_965213825.1). Lineage (GTDB taxonomy): Bacteria > Armatimonadota > Armatimonadia > Armatimonadales > Capsulimonadaceae > JANXMY01. The sequence goes on along the minus strand of CBDCAE010000013.1, from coordinate 38,297 downwards.
TTGTCATGGTTGTCTGTTCGGTCTGCTGCCGCCGAATTCCTGCATTGTTCTGTCTTTCGTTTCTTCCAATGATACTTTTGAGTACGCTCCTTTTGGGTATAATGCTTCCAAGCTTTAGAAACAAATACGGAGAGGCGAAACACAATGCCCATATATAACAATATCACGGAGCTGGTCGGCGATACGCCGCTGGTCCGGCTGAACAAAATCACCGACGGCGCGGAGGCGACGGTGCTGCTGAAGCTGGAGTTCTTCAACCCGGCGTCGTCGGTCAAGGACCGCATTGCGCTGGCAATGATTGAGGACGCCGAAGCACGGGGTCTGCTGCATCCCGACTCGGTCATTGTCGAGCCGACCTCTGGGAACACCGGCATCGGCCTCGCGTTTGTCTGCGCCGCCAAAGGCTACCGCTGCATCCTGACCATGCCGGAAACCATGTCGGTCGAGCGGCGGCTATTGCTGCGCGGCTACGGCGCGGAGCTTGTCCTGACCCCCGGCACCGAAGGCATGAAAGGCGCGATTGCCGAAGCCGAGCGGATTGCCGCCCGCACCCCTAATGCCTACCTGGCACAGCAGTTCAAGAACCCGGCGAACCCTGCCGTTCACCGCCGGACCACCGCCGAAGAGCTTTGGAAGGACACCGACGGCCAAATAGACATTTTGGTCGCAGGCGTCGGGACCGGCGGCACTCTCAGCGGCATCGCCGAAGTCTGGAAAGAGCGCAAGCCCGGCTTTCAGGCGATTGCGGTCGAGCCGGTTGAGTCTCCTGTGATCACGCAGACCCTGGAACATCAAACGGTCAAGCCCGGCCCGCACAAGCTGCAAGGCATCGGGGCAGGCTTCATTCCCGATAATTTGGACATGGAAATCATTGACGAAGTGATTCAAGTCTCCACCGAAGATTCCATCAAATGGTCGCGCCGCTGCGGAGTTGAAGAAGGTATCCTGATCGGCCTGTCGTCGGGGTCTGCGCTCTGCGCCGGCTTGCAAGTCGCCCATCGCCCCGAAAACGTTGGAAAGACCATCGTGGTCGTCATCCCGTCTAACGGCGAGCGCTACTTGTCCACGGTCTTATTCGCCGACCTGCGCGACGATAAGTAAGAACTTGGCCCCCGCCTCAATCATGGGGGCGGGGGACCCTTAGACTATGGCAGAGACTGTCAACAGTATCACGGTCCAAGAGGCGCAGACGCACGAAGTTGCGGCAGACCGCGCTGACCTGTTTGTGACCATCGAAGGCACGTCGTACTTTGCCGGTGGTGAAGCGCTCAAAAAGGCCCGGGAAGTCGCGCAGCTTGTGTTTGACTTGACCGCGTTCGGGCTGCCGCAAGACGCTATCTTTTTGCAGAGCGTCTCCGCCGATGTCCGCGGCGGAACTCTCGCCAAGAACTCCTCCGCCCACTACCGACTGCGGATCCACTGCGCCGACCTCACCCAGCTCGCCGATCTCATCGGCATTGTTGCCGCCCAAAAGAACGCGGCGCTGTCTTCTCTTGCCTGGGGTTATCCCGACGGGGATGCCTTGCACGACGACTGGCTCCTAGCCTGCATTGCCCGCGTCAACGACAAAGCCGCCAAGATCGCCGCCGCCCTCGGCATCCGCATTCTAGGTGTCGCCGCTTTTTCCGAAACGCTGACCGACCCGGAAGCCGTGCAAGCACGCCGCCCCGCCCCAGCCGGCGAGGGGCCGATGATGATGCGGCGAATGTCAAGCGAGAATTTGGGTCTGGAAGTCTCGCACACCAAAACCGTGCAGGTCTCGGTCAAAGTGGATTATTTGGTTTCGGAGCGGGAATAGCCAAACTGCGGTTATGAAAAGAACCCGGCACTGCATAAGTGCCGGGTTCTTTGTCGTCGCAGGATGCGCTCTAAGTAGTCACGCCTAAGTCGCCTAGGACTTCTCTCAGCCCTGGAGCGGCTTTGTCCCTGGTTAGCCCGGCCTTGAAAGGCCGGGAAACAGAGGCGCGACTGCTTAAGAGGCGCGGGCAGTACGCTTCTTGGCGATGACCAGGCCGCCGAGGCCGAGGGCGAGAAGCAGGCCGAGGGAAACGGTTGTCGAGGCTTCCGGGACGGCGGGCGTGCCTCCCGCCGGAGTCGGTGCGAAGTCTATACCCCGAATAGCAGTGTTCGCGTTCGTGTCGGTGTAGATGGTCGTGAAAGTGCTGGAAGCGATGTTGAAGTCAACCACTGAGTTGGCAGTCGTGACGCCGAAGATGTCCGTTCCGTTGCCGGCGAGGCTCCGTAAGAAGACGCCCGCAGTCGGGGCGATGGTACTCGCAAGGGTGAAGCCGCTGCCCGAATTGGTATATTTCTGCAAGCCGACTGTGTCGTCGGCAACAAACAGCGTGTTCGCATTGGCAAAGTAGAAGTCATAGGGGCTGGCGGCGGCGTCGGAAGCAACCAGGGTAGGAGTTCCTGCGGCGCTGAGACTGTAGATACCGGGGCCGGCAGAACCGGTCGAGTAGTAAACAGTTCCATTGAAGATGTTGACATTGCGGGTGTTTGTGGTTTGTGACGACTCATTCTGAGTGGAAGTGCCGCTGCCGAACGTCGTAGAGCGAATGCCCGCGTTTGTGCCTGACGTTGCGGTTCCGCCTAGATACACGGTTGAGCCGTCAGTCGTGGCCGAGGAGCGGATATTGTTGCCGGCGTAGGTAGTGTCGCTAAAAAACGATGTTTTCACGGCGCCGTTCGCACCAATCTCGGACAAGCCTCTTGCATCAGTGGAACCTGTGACGCTTGTGGTGCCCGTGTATCCGGGCTGATACCCTTGAATGGTAAGCAGTTGACCATTAGTGGAAAGTGTCAGAAAGCCGTCTGAGGTTGCCGTGCCGCTGTCAATCAGGCCGGCGTTGATCGAAAAGCCGGATACCAAGCTGCCGCTTTTTGTCAGCTCTTGTATTGTCACCGCGTTGCCGGTGCTTGCCAGGGTGTTGTTGTCACCAATGATACTGATGGCAAGGTCGCCGGCGGTGAAGCTCTGGGCATGAGCGGTCGGTGCCGGCTAGGGTGAGTACAGCGAGAGCGGCCAGCGTGAGGCTGGTGCGGCGGATGAAGAATGTGTTCATGAAAAATCTCCTGAGATCGTTCCGCGGGTGAGGCCGCCGATACAAAAACTTATGATAAAACTGCTATCCAGTTCAAGCGAGGCCGGCGGCTGTCACCATGACAGCCGGCCTCAGTATACATGACGTTTCCCCCAAGTTGTGTTAAGCGAATGTTAAGCTTTCGGGATTGTCTGCCGCTCGCGGATATTTGTTTAGGATAAGTAGAGCAAATCTCTATTCCGCAGTAATCGGTCTTACAGTCGAGGCCGGACAGCAGAGCAGGACACTTGGCGGCAGCGTCTGTATGCTATAATAGTTCATGCGCGTTCCGGCACTTGCTGCTGCGGCTTTCTTACTTGCTTCTTTTATCACTGCTTTCCAGGTTCGCGGCCGTGGAGACGCCGCCGACGTTTCCGGCGTTTGCACAGGCGGAAACGCACCGGATACGGGTGGTCAACAGCGTGGACGGGGCAATCCAAGTGTCGGATGATGGCGGCAGAATCTGGCATTTAATCGGGCGGGTGACGGCCCCAGCGACGGAAAGCCTGATGGGCTATTCGGCGGCGGGCTATGCGAAGCCCGCGACGGTGGCGGCGACGGCGGTGCATGGGCTGCGAATTCGGGTCGGGGACAGCGGGACGCCGGACCCGCTGCTCATCAATATACTGCCGCGCGAGTTTGCTCAGACGCCTAAGCTGTTCGGCGGTCATGTATCGGGCCTATCGGGCATCTACACGACCATCCCCGTCGGCACGAGTATCTTTCGCGGCCTTTCGCCGCTTGTCGGCAATCCCGTCTACTTAGAACACGACATGGGCAGCGACTTGCAGCCGCTGCCGGTCGGCTATCTCCCGAAAGACGGCGACATTTTAGAGATCGTCGTCCTTAGCCCCGAAAACCCATTAAAAGAAGTGGATTTTGACAACCATGCTGGGGGCGATGTCCGGGTCACATACGCCGATGGCACGACAAGCGTGCTGACGCATGTGGTCAAGCCAGTTGTTGGGGTGGGGCGCTATGACGGCTGCTCATACACGGGCGTCGGGGCGATCAACACGAACCATGACGGCGTCATCACGATCTCGACCGCCCCGGTCAGCACGTCTCCCTTATTTGAGGGCATCGGCCCGGAACGGCGGGGGGGATTCCAAATCCAGCCAGCCTTTCACAATGCTCAAGGCGACGGGGCGGGAGCGCCGTCGGTGCTGGTCATCGGCTCACGCAAGCGGCCCGATGCGCCGGAGATGGAAGGCCGCCCGCCGCTCTTTTATGGCTACTTTGACCTGGCGTGGAGCCTGTCCGAGCCGCAGCATTCCTGGCGCACGGAAGTTCAGCGCAATCACAGCAAATGGGAGCCGATTCCGACTCTCATCGGCAGCCGGCCTCTGGCGATGGCCGATGTCACCGCGCTGCGCCTCATCCGAAACGTCCCTGGTGGCCTGCTCTGGCGCGACGGCCAAATCCGCGTCGCCGAGTCCGACTACTTCCAAACCTCTCTGGCAAACGCCCGCGCGGGCAAATCGCTGGTCGAGCGCGGCGCGATCTCTTTCACGGTCGCCGCGCCGGACCGCCGCACGGCGTTTGTCTCGTTCCGCCGCGACGGCGAGTTTGCGGGCGTCACCAACAGTGTCCCGTACACGTTCCGCTGGGACACGCGCACTGTTCCTGACGGCGAGTATGTGATTGAAGCCGAGGCGCAGGACGTCAATAATCAGCCATTGTCCCCACCGGTCCCGACAAAGATTTGGGTCGACAACAGGCGCCGGGTCAGTCGGTAATGATGATGAGAGCGTGGGAATAAAGTTTCCAACGCTTCGGGGCGTAAGCCGTGAGCCGGGCGATTTGTGGGACGCCGTCAATTCATGTTATACTAAGTAATCATAAGGAGGCAATTACCATGCCCGATATAACCGTCGCACCCGCCAACGGCTCCGCGCCGCTGAGTCACGAGCTTGCATCCCCGGAGCATGAGGCGCTTTGGGCCAAGCTGCGCCTGCCCCACCACGAACACGACCATCCGCCGGTCGCGAACGCAAACGATGTTTATAAGAGCAGTCTCAGTCCGCTCGACAAGCTCGCGGTCCAAATCACGGACCGGGTCGGCTCGATGGGCTTCTTTCTCGCCATTCTGGTTTGGACCATTCTTTGGACTTCCTACAATATTCTTGCCACCGAAGTCCCAAGCCTGCACTGGAAGTCGTTTGACCCGTTCCCGGCGTTTGTCGCGTATCTGCTCATCTCAAACGTCATCCAAATCCTGCTCATGCCGCTGATCATGGTCGGCCAGAACGTGCAGGGCCGTCATACGGAAATCCGGGCGCAGCTTGACTTCGAGATCAATCAAAAAGCCGAAAAAGAAGTCATCGTCATCCTGCACAATTTGGAGCATCAAACCGATCTCTTAATCCAGCTTATGCGGCATTTGGAGTGCAAAATCTCCGAAGAAGAGGTTCGGGCGCTGGCCGCCGAGCGCGACATGGCCGACAAGATGGAAGCTGTCAAAGCTTCGGCATAATTTACGGATGACACTGCACCAGAAAATCGGCCAGATGCTGCTGCTCGGCTGGATGACCGACCCGCAGGCGGACGCTCTTGTCACGGAGTTTTCCGCCGGAGGCGTCATTCTCATGGGCCGGAACATCGGCACGCCAGCCGAAACATCCGCCCAAATTGCCCGCCTGCAAGCGCTGGCCCATCAAAACTCTCTGCCGCCGCTGTTTGTCGCCGTGGACCAAGAAGGGGGCCGGGTGCAGCGTCTCGGCCCGCCTCGCTACGCCGCCCGCCCGTCGCAGCGGGAAATCGGCAGTCTCAATAACCCGAACTCAGCTCGCGCCGTCGCACACAGCATCGGCCTTGAACTTCGCGCCCTGGGCTTCAACTGGGATTTTGCGCCGGTGCTGGACGTGGACAGCAACCCCAACAATCCCGTCATCGGCAACCGTTCCTACAGCCCCGACCCGCAGACTGTCGCTGCGCTCGGCGCTGCCGCTATTGCGGGCTTCCAGACCGATGCCAAGATACTCGCCTGTGGTAAGCACTTCCCCGGCCACGGCGACACCGAGACCGACTCTCACTTCGCCCTGCCGACCATCCGCCGCACCCGCGCCGCGCTGGACGCCGTCGAGATGGTCCCCTTCCGCGCCGCCATTGACGCTGGGCTGGCGGCGATTATGACCGCCCACATTCTGTTTCCGGCGCTTGACCCTGACCTGCCTGCGACGCTTTCGCCCGCCATCCTCACTGGCCTGCTGCGCGAAGAACTCGGCTTCAACGGCCTCATCATTACTGACGATTTAGAGATGCGCGGCGTTGCCGAAACATGGGGCGCTCCCGAAGCCGCCGTCCTCGCGGTTCTTGCCGGGGCCGACCTGCTGCTCTGCTGCCATGAGTGGGAGACGCAAAGAGCCATTCAGTCCGCGTTATCATCCGCCATCCAAACCGGCAGGCTGACCGAAGCTCGCCTCGACCAGTCGCTTGCGCGAATCTCCGCCGCGAAAGCACACTGGGTACAATAGCGGCATGATGCACAAGATCGTGCCAAGCCGCCCTGAACTCGAAGAAGTCCTAACAGCTCTGTACCAGGCCAGTTTTGTGGCCGATGCCGCGACGCCCCACTACCGCCCGGACGGCACGACAGATGCGTGGGCGCTGGACCTGCGGATCGGCTTGTCCCAGCATTCTCTGCTTCTCCCGACTGCACGGCAAATCGGCCAGATAATGAGCGCCGCCGGGGTCAACCAGATCGTCGGCAGCGGCTACGGCAGCGCCTTTTTGCTCGGCGGCATCCTCGCCGCTGTTCCAGGCTCTCGCGGCGGCATCATTCGGGACACGGCCAAGCCGCACGGCTTCCGCAAGCTTATTGAAGGCTCGCTCACAAACGACCGTCCCGTGTTCCTGATTGATGACGTTCTTTCCAGTGGCCGCTCCGCCGCTGAGGCCCTGAACGTGCTTCAGCAGCACAGCTTTTCCGTCGCTGGCCTTGCGGTCGTCTTCCGCTACGGCTGGCGAAATTCCGAAGAGCGGCTCAAAGAGCATCAAATTCCCATTCATTCACTTGCGACGCTTTATCCAATGGAGCAGAGGAGAGATGTCTGAAGATATTGCTCTTCATTTTCGTGATGCGCCCTGGTCGGATGTGGAAGCCACCTTGAATTCTCTTGCCCCACAGCGTCCGCCGAAGCAAACACTCCCGTATCGCCCCCTTGATGGCTGGCTCTACCCGGAGGGGATGAATTTCGTCACTTTATGGCGTTTTACTGATTATGAGAAGACATACGAGCCGGAAGACATTGAAACGCTTCATCGTTTGCTGGGCAAGCCGCCCTCCTGCTCTCTCGTCGTCAATTTTCGGCGTCAGACGCGCTATGATGTGTGTACGATTGTCGAGCATCTTTCTGTCCGGCTATTGACGTTGTTTCCAGGCATCGCTGATGACCTTGCAAACGATCTTTGGACGCTCGAAGAGATCAAAGCGGAGGTTGTTAAAAGTGAGGGAAAGTTCTTAGACCGCTATCGAATTGATTGAGCGACCATACTCTATTGTCGCGTACTCTGCTGCTGCCTCGTGTTCAAGGGGATGCTGTCCAGTGCAGGCTTGCGTAGGATTGCGTTCCGCACCGAGGCCCGGATCACCCTCTTTTCTGCTACAATGCCGGTGTGGAATTGAAGTTTGAGTGGGACGAGGTGAAATCGCGAAGCAATCAAAGCAAGCACGGCGTTTTTTCGCGGAAGCGGCTACTGTTTTTGGCGATCCGCTTTCCGTGCTGATTCCTGACCCGCTTCATTCCAAGACGAAGAACGCTGGACTCTGCCGGGCCAGTCTCAGCGTCAGCGCCTGCTTGTTGTGGTCCACACTGAGAGAGATGGCGCTGTCCGCTTAATTAGCGCACGCCTTGCGACGGTGAAGGAGAAAAAGAACTATGAGGAAGAGTAACACTGCCCCGGAAGTGGGCGATGACCCGGAGATGCCGAAAGAATATGACTTTCGCGGCGGCCGGCGCGGCGTCTACGCGGATCGCTATGCCCAGGGGACGAATCTCGTAGCTCTTGCCCCCGATTTAATGGAAGTGTTCCCGGATTCGGAGGCTGTAAACGAGGCATTGCGAACGCTCGTTAAAGCCGCCCGGCGGAGCGTGAAGCCAATATCCGGCAGGAAGCGCGAGGCTGCTTAAACCCACGAATGGCGGTTTGACTATGAGCGTTGTTCGGACTGTGCGCCGGGAAGATTTAGCGGAGCTGCTGAAACTGTATGTGCATCTGAACCCGGACAATGCTTCTCTGCCGGAAGACGCATTCTTGCGGCCCGCGTGGGAGCGGATTTTGGGCGATCCCAACGTGTACTGCTTTGTCGCGGAAACGGGCGGGGGGCTGACGGGGTCGTGCCTTCTGGCCGTGGCGCCAAACCTGACGCGCGGCGCACGGTCCTTCGGCGTCATTGAAAACGTGGTGACGCACAGAGATTTCCGGCGGCAGGGGATCGGAACGGAGCTGATGCGCCGAGCGCTGCAAACCGCCTGGGACGCGGGCTGCTATAAAGTCATGCTCCTCAGCGGGGCGTGGCGCGAGGACGCACACCGATTTTATGAGGAACTCGGTTTCACGCGCACTGGAAAAGTCGGTTTTGTGGCTGCCGCTCCGACCGTACTTTAGCCCGCCGCTTCGGTGGCTTGGGGTACCTGCATTTGGCGCTGGGCGACTTGAATTTGGGCGAGGCCGTCCTGAATGAAGCTGAGGATGGCGAGCCAGGCGATGAGACTTAAAACGCCGAGCAGGGGATAGTATACAATCATCGGCAGCGGCAGGCCGAGGAGCGGCAGGTCCCAGAGCGTGTGCAGGACCATCGTGAGGCCCAGAACCCGCAGGAAGCGGATGTCTGCGACCATGCCCCATTGAAACGGCTTGTCGCCCTTGACTTTCCACAAGGCCGCGCCTTCGAGCGCCGCCCAGGCGACATGGCCGCCAGGGGCCAGCACCCCGCGCAGCAGGATGGACTGCCGGACGGCGTCCATCGTGATGTGCAGCCCACCGGTGTCCGTGACTTGCAGGCTGCCGAGCAGGGAGGTCAGCGCGTAGCCCGCCGATTCGAACCCGGCAAACCCCGCCCCAATCGCCCCGCCGAGCAGCAGGCCGTTCAGCGTCCAGCGGTATTTCGGATTGCGAGCGAAGAGCAGCAGGACCGACGCTTTTCCGACCTCCTCAATGATTCCCGGCAGCGGCAGATGGACGGCATTTGCAATGATGCCGCTCCAAAACAGCGTCACCATCATCGCCAGAATGCCACCGACGAGAATCGCCTTAAATACCTGGTAGAACGAGACATTGTGCGGCACGTTCATCTCGAAGTAGAAGATGACCACCGTAAGCGGGATGGCGAACGAGCCGGTAATAATCAGCCCCGGCAGGCAGTTGACGTTCTCGAACTGGTTCACGCCGAGGGAGAAGCCGAAGAAGACCAGGAGCGATAGTGCAAAAACTCGGAAGAAGACCCAGGGCTTCGGCCAGACGGCCTGCACGGACGCAAGCGGCGGGGTCGTCGTGCGTGCGCCGCTCATGAAGTATTCTTCGACATCGGCGTCGTCGTGCCGGTGGAAGACTTCGGAGAACAGTTCGCCCGCGTGTAGGTTCTCCACCGGCCCGCCGCCGGTGACGGCCCCGACCCGGTGGTTTAAGTTTTGGAACCAGTCACGGCTTGGCGGTTGAGGCCCGGCATCAGGACCGTGAGAATGAGTCGGAAGAGGCGCGGCCTGCCACCAGGACTGGCCGACGAGAAGCGGCACGCCGGGCGGTAGGACACCTTCGATGACGGACTGGCCGCTTAAGACAAGCGGACGGCCGCTGCGGGTCCGAAAGTAAAACTGTCCATGCTGGAACGCCGCTTCGGCCTCGTCCCCAATGGCGACCGGCTGGCTGCCGATAAGAAGCTGATGGCCCGCGTCCGGGCCGGACACACAGGCAAACAGCACCGCCGGCCCCGACGGTTGGGATTGGGAAAGCCGGACGCCGCAGTGCCCGCAGTAGGTGGTTCCAGGCGGGTTGGCAAAAGCGCAGTTCGGGCAAGGCATCCAGATTTTTCCTACGAACGATGAAACACGATTTTCTCAACCACCCAGCCACCGGCTTTCCGGGTTAAATAAACGGTCTGCGGGCTGACGTCGTCTGATTTTTGGCTGATCGCCTTGTGGCCCGGCTCGGAATAGGTATCTGTATCCCAGGTTTCCGTCACGTCCACTTTCGCCTGCGTACCGTCTGCGCTGGCCTGGTAGCCGCTGAACTCCTGCGAGACAAGCCGCTCGTCTTCGCTCGTTTTAGCGGCTCTAAGCGACGCCAGCCGGGCAATCTCCTGCGCCAGCGCCGGACCGGTATAGGCAGACACCAGCGGGTGGGGATTAAGGCTGCCGACAGCGCTTACTTCCGCCGCGTCGGCATTTTTCACGGCAGTGACAATGTTCGCCGGCACGTCTGTCCGGTGGTGAAAATACTGGAAACCAACAATGGCGGCGATCAAAAGCAGCAGCCAAAAGAGTAAGCCGCCCCAGGGCGAGCGCTTCCGGCGCGGCATGGCGGCAGCCGCATAAGGTGGCGTTGGTGTCTGCGCGAAGCCGAGCGGCTGGGTTTGTGGAGTGGCAAATTGCGGAGAGGCGAACGGCGTTTCAGAGTGGCTTGTGGTGGTATGAGTCGTGACGGTGAAATTGGAGGCTTGAAGACCGACCCCAAGCAGTCCTGACATTCCTGCTTTGTCTAAAGCTTCTTTCAAGGCGGCCTGTATCTCCGGCGACTGCAATTCCGGGATCGCCGACAGCGGCGTGTCGGTATAAGTGGCCGTGCCGGGCGCTTCGGAAGGCGGCGTCTCGGCAAAACTTTGGGGTGCAGCGGAAGGCGCTCCGAGGTAGGGCGGTGGGGCGGGAACATCTTCCACCAGCGCCGTACCGTCATTCAGGCAGTTGACCAGTGTGTTGTTCGTAAAAGTACGCCCGCAGGCGGGACAGCGTTTCATGGGGCAAACTCCTCGTAGCCCACTTTCGGGTATACTGAAAGCATGGGACACGAGAGGATTATACCCAAATGAAAGCGCTGCTTGCGTCCCCGCGCGGCTTCTGCGCGGGGGTGGATCGGGCGATTGACGTGGTGGAAGAAGCGCTGGAGATTTTTGGCGCTCCGGTGTATGTCCGCCACGAAATTGTCCATAACGAATATGTTGTCGAGCGCCTGCGGCGTCGCGGGGCTGTCTTCACCGACGATTTAGCCGATGTTCCTGACGGCAGCGTTCTGATCTTTTCCGCGCATGGAGTCGCCCCGGCGGTCCGCACCGAAGCGATTGCCCGGCACCTCAAGGTCATTGATGCCACCTGCCCACTCGTGACGAAAATTCATCTGGAAGTGCACAAATTCTTGAAGCGCGGCTACGGCATTTTCTACATCGGCCATAAAGGCCATGTTGAGACGGAAGGAACACTGGGCGAAGCGCCGGGCCGCCTGCGTCTGGTCTGCGATCTTTCGGATGTCGCACGGCTTGCGGAGCCGCCGGAAGGCAAGCTGATTTACCTGACTCAGACGACACTGTCCATTGATGAAACGCAGGAGATTGTCGAGGCGCTGCGCCGAAGGTTCCCCCGGCTGGAAGACCCGCCGACCGGCGACATCTGCTATGCGACCCAGAACCGGCAGGATGCGATCAAAGTCATCGCCCCGCAAAGCGACGTTGTCTTGGTGATCGGCTCGCAGACCTCCTCCAACACGAAGTCCCTGTGGCGTGTGGCGGAAGCCCTGGGCGCACGGGCGTATCTCATCGGCGGGCGGGAAGACATCACCGACGCCATGCTTTTCGGCGCGAAAACCATTGGGGTCACGAGCGGCGCGTCCGCCCCGGAAGACCGGGTGCAAGGAGTGCTGGATGAGCTGCGGGAGCGCGGCGTCTTAGAAGTCGAGTCGGTGAAAGTGCGCGAGGAAGACATGGCCTTTACACCGCCCCGCGAAATGAAGCTGCTGCGAATGGCACATCTGGGGAAGTAGGGAACCTCACCTGGCGCTTCGCGCCACCTCTCCTTCCGAAAGGAGAGAATTAGGACCAAGAACGACTTGCCTTTTGTCGTAGGCCCTGTCTCTGATTTCTCTTGACCCTCTCCCTTCAGAAGGAGAGGGCGGCGCGGAGCGCCGGGTGAGGTTTTCATGCTCCTCCAAAACAAAGTCGCGCTCGTGACCGGCGCAGGTCGGGGTATTGGGTCGGCCACCGCCCGGCGGCTGGCGTCGGAAGGCGCGAAAGTCATTGTTCACTACCGCGAAAGCCGTGAGGCCGCCGATGCGCTGGCGGAGGAGATCGGCGGCCTCGCGCTCGGCTGTGATTTGACCGATCCGCTGGCAACCGAGGCAATGGTCGCCGATGCGCTTTCGCACTTTGGGCACATTGACATCTTAGTCAACAATGCTTCGTCGTTTGCCGCCGACAAAGATTTTGCTTCGGCGACATGGGACGACTTTCGAGCCGAGTTCGACGGCGTGGTTGGCGTGACCGTGAACCCAATTCAGGCCGTCCTGCCGGTGATGAAAGCGCAGAAGTCTGGGCGAATTATTAACTTTGCCGCGACACTGATTCAGCGGCCTGCACCGGAATATGTGGTTCACACTACGGCCAAAAGCGCGTTGATTGGCCTGACCCGGACGCTGGCCCGTGATCTTGGCCCGCACGGGATCACCGTGAATTTAGTTTCCCCTGGCATGACACTGACTGACTATTCCCAAAGCCTGCCCGAAGACCTCAAAGCCTGCGTGTCTAGCCTAACCCCCCTGCGCCGCCTCGCGACCCCGGACGACGCTGCCGGGATTGTCCTGTTTTACGCTTCCCCACTCGCGGATTTCGTCACCGGCGCAACCCTTGCCCCCGACGGCGGTTTAGCGATTTTGTGACTGATTTGTGGCTGATCCCCCAGCCGATCAATGTCCCCAGCAGCGCCCCACACAAGACTTGATAGGAAAAATGTGCGTGGCCTTCCACCCGCGACCAGCCGATGGCGATGGCGACGGCAAACCAAAGCGGTGTCCCGCGCGGGTACGCCTGCATCAGCAGCCAGGCCAGCGCGAACGCAAATGTCGTATGGCCGCTCGGAAAGCCTGACGGATCGCCGTCCGGGCGCGGCAGCCGTGTCGCCCGCTTTAGCCCTTCGACGCACAGCGGCGTCAGCGAGGCCGCGAGACCTACCCACCAGAAATACCGCCGATCCGAACGCGCTCCGCACCAAAGCAGCAAAATTGCCGCCAGTCCGATGAATGACTGATACAGCGTGTGGCTGCAAAAGTCCCCCGTGAGCTGCATCGCCCGCACTGTCCAGGGCGGATGGACAAGAGAAGCGGCCAAGACAAGGCCGCTTGCCGACGGCCAGAGCCACAGGGAACGAAAATTAGTCATCACTCTGAGACTACGCCCCGCTTGTTCTGCTTAGTTCCGGCACAAAGAAAGTGTGCCTCATTGGCGTAATAACAGAAAGGGACGAGGCTTGTCCCCGTCATATTCCTCATGGATGCAGGCACTTTCTGCTGATCTGATGAGGAAACGGAAGAGTAAAGTTCTGGCCGCCGCACAGATCCGTGGACTGAAAAAGAGTGCGTCCCACTCGTCGCTTTTATTGCCGGCTGGGACGGCAATGGGGCAGGCGTGGGCAGCAGCGGCTTCACGGGTACATTCAGTCTTCTCTGAATAGCTGTTCTGGGCTGCGGCATACGCATGGGTTGAAACAGCACGAAAGCCCACCCCCTCATATAAGAGGGCTGGGCTTTCGTGCGTCTTTAGGCAGATGGCCGGACGGCGGATCAAGCGCTGCGTCAGATAAAGCCGTGTCAGATAAAGCCGTGTCAGATAAAGCCGTGTCAGATAAAGCCGTGTCAGGCTTGATCGAAGCGGTCTAGGTTCATCACTTTAGTCCACGCGGCGACGAAGTCTTGGACGAACTTGTCCTGTGCGTCATCACAGGCATACACTTCCGCAATCGCTCTCAGCTCGGAGTTCGACCCGAAAATCAGGTCTGCACGGGTTCCTGTCCACTTGACTGCGCCCGTCGCGCGGTCCCGGCCCTCAAACACGTCGTCTGCGTCCGACGCCGCGCTCCACTTCGTTCCGAAGTCAATCAAATTCACGAAGAAGTCGTTGGTCAGTGTTCCCGGACGGTTGGTGAAGACACCGTGCGGCGAGTGGTCAAAGTTCGTTTCCAAAACCCGCATCCCGCCTAGAAGCGCGGTCATTTCCGGCGCGGTCAGCGTCAAGAGCTGGGCTTTGTCCACCAGCATCTCCTCGGCGGAGGCGCTGTGCTTGGTCTTCAAGTAGTTGCGGAACCCATCCGCCGCCGGTTCCAGCGCGGCAAACGAGACGGTATCGGTCTGCTCCTGCCCGGCATCGCCGCGTCCGGGCGTGAACGGCACTGCCAGGACATGGCCGGCAGCCGACGCCGCTTCTTCAATGCCTACATTGCCGCCGAGAACAATGACGTCAGCCAGCGAGACCTGCTTGCCGCCGGTCTGAGCCGCATTGAACTCTGACTGGATGCGCTCAAGCGTCGTCAGCACCGTGTCAAGTTCAGCCGGGCGATTGACTTCCCAGTCCTTTTGGGGGGCGAGGCGAAGGCGGGCGCCGTTCGCGCCGCCGCGCTTATCAGAGCCGCGGAATGTCGAGGCGGAGGCCCAGGCGGCCGAGACCAGCTCGGATACCGACAGACCGGACGCCAAGATCGTGCTTTTGAGCGCCGTGCTGTCCTGTTCGTCAATCAGCGGATGCGTAACCGCCGGGATCGGGTCCTGCCAGATCAGCGTTTCCGCTGGGATTTCGGAGCCGAGATACCGGGCGACGGGACCCATGTCGCGGTGGGTCAGCTTGAACCAGGCCCGCGCGAACTCGTCTGCGAACTCATCCGGGTTCTCATAGAAGCGCCGGGAGATCTTCTCGTAAGCCGGGTCTACACGCAAAGCAAGGTCGGTCGTGAGCATAAAGGGCGCGTGGGTCACACTTGGGTCATGCGCGTCTGGCACCGTCCCCGCGCCGCCGCCATCTTGCGGGGTCCACTGGTACGCGCCAGCCGGGCTTTTCGTCAGCTCCCACTCGAAGCCGAACAGGTTCCCGAAGTAGCCATTGCCCCACTGGGTCGGCGTCGTCGTCCAAGCACCTTCGAGGCCGCTCGTGATCGTATGGACCCCGTTCCCGCTGCCGAGACTATTTTTCCAGCCGAGACTCTGCTCCTCGATGCCTGCCGCCATCGGCTCGAAGCCGACATACTGCCCCGGATCGGCCGCGCCGTGTGTCTTGCCAAAGGTGTGACCACCGGCAATGAGGGCGACTGTCTCGGCATCGTTCATCGCCATGCGGCCGAAAGTCTCACGGATGTCGCGGGCCGACGCCGCTGGGTCCGGGCGTCCATTCGGGCCTTCCGGGTTGACATAGATGAGGCCCATCTGCACCGCTGCTAGGGGGTTTTCCAGCTCACGATCCTCTGTGTAGCGCTCATCCCCCAGCCACTCCGCCTCGGAACCCCAGTAGATATCTTCGGCAGGTTCCCAAACATCCTCACGTCCGCCGGCAAACCCAAAAGTTTGCAGGCCCATTGACTCCAACGCGCAGTTGCCGGTCAGAACCATTAAATCCGCCCAAGAAAGCTTGCGGCCATATTTCTTTTTGATCGGCCAGAGCAGCATCCGTGCTTTGTCCAGGTTTGCGTTGTCGGGCCAGCTGTTGAGTGGGGCGAAGCGCTGCGTGCCGTACCCTGCGCCGCCGCGCCCGTCGGAGATGCGGTAAGTGCCGGCGCTGTGCCAGGCCATGCGGACAAAGAGGGGGCCGTAGTGACCGTAGTCGGCAGGCCACCAGTCCTGAGAGTCCGTCATCAGCGCGAAGATGTCTTTCTTGACAGCCTCTAAATCCAAAGACTGGAACTCCTCGGCATAGCTGAACGAGTTTCCCATCGGGTCCGAAAGGCTGGAATGCTGGCGGAGAATGTTCAGCTTGAGCTGATTTGGCCACCAGTCACGATTTCGCGTTCCCCCGCCTGCCGTTTGTTTCAGAGCGCCGCTCGTGAACGGGCAGGTGCCGCTTTCGAGAATGGGCCTTGACTCCTCTGGTCCGGCCTCGTGATTGAGGGCTGAGAGGATATCCGGCGTATCGTGTTCCTCAAGCATCTCGTGCTTCAGAGTTGCATCGCTCATAAAAGTGGTTCCTTTAGATCTCGTCGTGTTTCGTTTTCTTGTATTTGATCTTCTTGTATTTGATCTTCTTGCCGGCACTGGGGACAAAGTCCCCAAAAAATGACTTCCGCCGTCTCGACAACGAAACCATGTTCGGCGGAAGGTTCTAGGCAGGGGGCCGCGCCGACCGCGCAGTCAACATCGGCGGTCAGCCCACAGCGGCGGCAGACAAGGTGGTGGTGGTTGTCGCCGACCCGTGCTTCATAGCGTCCGGGGTGGCCGGACGGCTGGATGCGCCGGACAAGCCCCGCTTCCTCTAAAACATGCAGGTTATCATAAACCGCCTGAGTGGAGAGTGTGCCGATCTTGCGCCGCGCCGCTTCCGCGATGGCCTCTGCATCCCGGTGCTGCCCGTCGCCCTGAACCGCCGTGAGGACCGCAAGCCGGCTTGCCGTCACCCGCAGACCGGCTTGGCGAAGAGAGGCGTGAAGTGTGCGCGTGTCCAGCATAAACATCATTATAGCCCGTTATCTGGAATGAGTCAAGAGTATGACACGGTAAGATTTAGATGTGGCCGAAGAGGACTGAAAGTTCAGGTACGAAGCGCTTATCAAGCAGCCTGAGCCAAAGCAGTGAGCAAGGGCAGCTGGCCTAAAGCGCTTCAAACAAAATGAGGGGGTACGGCTTGCCATACCCCCTCCCTGTAGATTGATCACACGACCTGCATGGGCATGAGGACGCACAAATAGTCAGCGGTGTCGGTGGGACGGATGACGCCGGGGCGGAGGGGTTCGGTCAGCTCGATGTGGAGGCCCTCCGTGTCGAGGACGTTCAGGACATCGGCGAGATACTTGGCGTTGAAGGCGATCTCGACGGGGGTGTCATCGCCGGTGCGGGCGACTTCGACTTCTTCGTAGGCGTTGCCGACGCTGCCGCTTTCGGCGGTGATGGTCAGCTTGTCGCCGTCTTCAGTCGTTCGGAGGACAACCCGGCTGGCGGAGTCGCGGGCGACGATGGAAGCCCGCTTGACGGCGGCGGCGAGCGGGGCGCGTTCGACCGTCAGTGTCTTGGTGGCCTGGGCGGGGATGACGCGCTCGTAGTTCGGGAACTGACCGTCAATCAGGCGCGAGATGAGGGTCGTCTTGCTGCCGCTCGCGTCGTCTACCTGAAACTGGATTTGGTTGCCGGAAAGCGTGACGACTACTTCGCCTTCCTCATTGCCGACGATGCGTAACAACTCGTTCATGGCCCGCGACGGCACGATGGCGCTGGCCGATCCCGTCCCTTCTTTGACCGGGCAGTCGCGCACGGCCAGACGGTGGGTATCGGTCGCGACAAGCTTCAAGCTGTCGCCCTGGAAGACGACGAGAACGCCGGTCAGAATGGCGCGGGTCTCGTCGGTGGATGTGGCGAAGATCGTCTGCTTGATGGCGTCTTTCAGGGTTTCACGGTCTACGACAAAGCGCGAGTCTTCTTTGACCTGCGGCAGCAGTGGGAACTCGTCGGCGGACAGGCCCAGCAGCTTGTAGTTCGCTTTGAGGCAGCGCAGGTGGAGCGTGTTGGTCTCGTCTTCCACTGTGACCGAAACATCGGCGTCGGGCATAGCCGCGAGAAGCTCGGTGAAGTTACGGGCCGGAGCGGTCGCCGCGCCGTCTTCGGTGATGCCGACGCCGGGCAGGGTATGTTCCATCCACATCTCTAAATCCGTCGCCATCATGGAGACTTTGCCGTCTTTGGCGGCGATGCGGATATGGGTCAAAATCGGCAGCGACGACCGGGTCGCGACCGCTTTGCCGACCGTCTGGATGCCCTCAAAAAGCTCTTTGCGCGGGGAAGTGGCCCGGAGCAGTCCAGGAATGATTGTCTTTGCCATTGTGTGTTTCCTTTAAGAGTAAAATAATCCCCCGGCCCCCAATTCTGGGGGAGCAGGAGGGAGAGCGCGGTCATCGTCCGATTTTTCCGGTTCCCCGTGTTCCGCTTCCCCGCCCCATTTGAACAGTGGTGGGGGCTAGGGAGCTTTCCTGCGCCGCCGCGTGTTCGCGCAGCAGGCGGTCTAGTGTGCGCTCGGCGAACCAGGCATCGGGCCGCTCGCCCGGCAGCGCTTTGAGCCGCGATAGGGCCGCTTGAAGAGAAGCCGCATCGGCAGCAGCTTCGGGATCGGCTGCGAAATGAGCGTCCACGCTGGCGCGGAGCGCTTGCGGCAGGGCGTCATCAATGTAGAGGTCTAGAAGTTCGTCGCGCTCGGCTTCGGTCATAATTCCTCCCTTTGCAAAAGAAGCGCATCGCGCAGGGCGCGGCGGGCGCGTCCGTGCAGAGACTTGGCGGCGGCGGCGGTGCGGCCTATCATCAGTCCGGCTTCGGCGGATGACAAGCCCTGCAAGTCGCAAAGCGTTAGAATGAGTGTGTGGTCTTCAGAGAGTGTCGCCAGCGCGGCTTCTAAATCCGAGACCGGGTCCGGCTCCGGGGAAAACAGCACCCAGTCACCCCGATTGGTCTCTGCTAGGCCCGACAGTGAGAGTGTCGGCAGGCGCGGCTGACGTAATCGTTCCAGGCAGACTAATCGCGCGATGCCGAGGAGCCAGGTCTTGAACCGGCTTTCGCCCCGAAACCGACCAGCACGCAAAGCCTGCCCTGCGCGGAGCCAGGTTTCCGACGCCGCTTCTTCGGCGTCTTCCCGGCTGTCCAAAAACCGCCGTGCGAACCCATAAGTCGCGTCGAGATGCCGCCGGAACAGCGTTTCCAGCGCCCGCACATCCCCATCCGCACTGTACCGCGCCGCCAGCGCTTCGTCGTCGTCCCACTCGCTCATTGCGTCATCTTGTCTTACTGCCATCTTCTTTGTGTCGTTTCTGAGCCGAAACGCGCCGCGCTGCCAAAATTATTTTTTGGGAACTCTTTTTGCCACTGGAACGCTTGCCTGTTCATCTGCACCTTATAGGAGACTTCTATGAAACTGTTCACCCGCTTGTCGGCTGTTCTCAGCCTCGTGGCCTTGTTCGCCGTGTCCGCCTTCGCCCAGACCCCCGCGCCCTCCGGCGCGGCGGTTAAGGGCTATACCAAAACGCTCAAAAGCGGCAAAACCGTCGCCGTCAAAGGCTATACCCGCAAAGCCAAGCCGATGCCGATGACTCATGTGAAAAGCTACATGAAGACGCTCAAAAGCGGCAAAACGGTCAAAGTCAAAGGCTACGCCCGCAAAGCGCCGATGAAGGGCATGGCTCCGAAGCCGACGATGTAGCCGAACAAGAACCTCACCCGGCCGCTCCGCGTCCACCCTCTCCTTCCGAAAGGAGAGGGTCGGAGCTTGCGACGGGGTGAGGTCTCCTCTACCTCCGCCGCCGATACCAAATCCGTACCCCCGCCAACATTATCGCTAGTCCTGCGCCGAGAGACAGCAGGAACTGACAGCGTTTCCTGCACTGGTCCAGGTTCGCGAAATACCGCCGTACTTCTTCACTTTCGGGAAGAACATTGATCGCGCGTATCGTCTGTATTGCGCCTCGCAAATTTCCCATGCGAGCTTGTCGTTTCCCAAGCTCATTCAGCAACTCCAGGTCGTTTGGATTAACTGCCACTGCGGCCTTTAATGCCGCTACGGCTTCTCGCTTTCTCCCCAGACGCCAATGCAACACTCCAAGCGAATGCCGGGCAGTCTTATTGGTCGGGTCAAGGTCAATGCTTCGCTGAAATGCGATGAAGGCTTCTTCCCATCCGGCTTTGTCTTTGCTCTCGTCCGCTTTTGTAAAAAGGTTATAGCCGAGATACCTGTAAAGGCTGGCGTTATGTTTGTCTAGGCTGACGTTATCGGAATTCAAGCGGATAGCTGTTCGAACTGCCACTAACGCTTCAGGAAAATAAGAGCTGCCCCCGGCGGAAAGTGCATAGGCAAGATTTATGTACGTTGTGTCGGAGTCGGGTTTTAACCGTATCGCTTCCTGCCATTCGGCTGCTGCCTCGGCGAATTGGCGTGCTTTGTAAAATGCTGACCCACGCTCCCAGTGCAAATCAAACTCTTCCAACGATGCTTCCGACATGACGAATGCCTCCGGGTTTAGTTTACTCGGCTTGACAGGAAAAACGACAAAAATTGCCCGGTGAAATCTCACCGGGCGGTTTTGCTACAGTTGCGGACTGTCGGCAAGTATCTCGCGGATCTCGTTGCGGCAGCGTTCCAGCACAGCCCGGATACTTCGCGCTGTTTCTCTGTCCCCAGCGGGATGTGGTCCGCGCAGCCCTTCCCAGACGGTTCGGGCGAGGCTTTCCATCTCGTCGCGCACAAATCCGGCTTCCGGCTGGGTCTCGGAAGGCGCTGCCGCGAAGCGCTCCCAAAAGTCGGCGATCTCCTGGGCGTGGGCGTCTAGGTCCGCTCGTCCGGCTTCCGTTAAAGAAAAGACGCGGCGCTCGGCGTCCTTGTCGGCACGAACGAAGCCTAAGTCTTCCAGAAGCTGCATGGTCGGGTAGACCGTGCCGGGACTGGGCGAGTAGCGCCCGCCGGAGCGCTCTTCCAGCGACTTGATAATCTCGTAGCCGTGCTTGGGGCCGTTCCGCAACGCGTCCAGCAGGATGTACCGGGCTTCGCCGCGCCGGGCGCGTCCGCCCCGGCCTTCGCTTCTTCCTTCTTCGCCGCCGTGCGGGCCGCCATGACCGCCGAAACGGCCTTGTCCCGGTCCGCCGCCTCGGTGTCCGTCCCGCCCGCCGCGTCCGTGATGACGCTCGCTTTCTTCGGGCCTTGCGTTCTCGTCTTCGTGCCGGTGGTGCAAGCCGTGTTCCGTGTGATGTTCCCCATGATGGTGTCGTGTGTGGTTCTTCAAAGTCGTTCTCTTTTATAATAGACATATCACGATATATCGTGATATGTCTATTATACGCGACAAGAGATTGTTTGTCAAGTGTTCTCAGAAAATAGCTTATGGGATAACTCAAAAAAAGGAGGTTTGCAAGTACAATGTCGGGGTGGCGATAAATCCGTTTTCACTTCCTCTTTTCCGGAGTCAGCCAGCCTCCCCTAAAGCCAAGACAGGCCCGGTAATGAGGAGAAGCGAAATCTGGTTTGCGCTTGACTGGTAATCACTATGACAATGAAACAAACGCCTGCTCCTGTGCTTTTTCTGCTTGCATTTTCTCTGGTCGGCCTGTCGGCCTGCCTCACCCGTCCAGCCTCGGCACAGGACGCCGCCGTCTCCGTCCTCGCGGGGGACGCCCGCATCCGATATGTGGGGCGTTGGGACACGCATGATGCCGGCGGGCCGCGCTGCGCCTGGTCGGCCAGCACGGTACTGCTGACGCTGCGTGGGGCCGGCCTGAGTGTGCGCCTCGCGGACAGCGGCCACGATTTCTGGCAGGTTGTGGTGGACGGGCGACCCACCACCGTTCTGGAGCTACAGTCTGGGGCCAGCACTTATCCCCTCGCCGCCGACCTGAGTCCGGGCGTCCACCAGATCGCTCTGATCAAGCGGACAGAGCCGTTTGTGGGCGTCACCCAAGTCCTTGGGTTCTCGCTGCCGGTCGGCAGCGCCCTAGTGTCACCGCCCCCGCCGGCACGGCGACGGCTGGAGATCGTCGGCGACTCGATCACCTGCGGCTACGGCAATGAGGGCAAGAACGAAAAAGAGCGTTTCTCGCCCGCGACGGAGGATGCGTACCTGGCCTACGGTCCGGTGGCTGCCCGTGCCTTGGGGGCGGAGTGTACTCTGATCGCGTGGTCGGGCCGCAAGATGTGGCCGGACAATACGACCCCGGAGATCTATGACCGCACCCTTCCTGCGGACCCGACCAGCCGCTGGGACTTCCACTCGTGGATTCCGGATGCCGTGGTGATCAACCTCGCGACCAACGACTTCGGCCGGGAGAATCCCGACGAAGCTGGCTGGACACAGGCTTACGAGGACTTCATCGCCCGAATCCGCCGTAACTACCCCCAATCCCAGATCTACTGCGCGGCCGGTCCAATGATGACCGACAACTGGCCCCCCGGTCACAACGCCCTGACGACGCTGCGACGCTACCTGAACCGGATCGTTGCCGACGAACAAAAGGCGGGCGATAAGCGCGTCCACTTTCTGGAGTTCGCCGCGCAGGATGGGGCGCGGGATGGACTCGGAGCGGACTACCATCCGAGTCTGAAAACGGATCAGAGGATGGCTGATGCACTCGATCAGACGTTGCAGCATGATCTGGGCTGGAGCGCTCCCCCGCCCGGCCCGCGCGAGTGACCGCTTATCAGAGATGCTACGCCGACAAAATGAAACTAGAGGAGAGCATGACAGCATGGCGGATATTGCGCGGCGATTTGAGACAAACCCGATTTTGCGGCCTTCAGATGTGAAACCGAGCCGGGACGGATTAACGATCGAATGTCTGCTGAACCCCGGCGCGTTCCGGTACAAAGGCCGGACGGGGCTGCTGCTGCGGACGGCGGAGAGGCCGGAACAGCCGGACGGGATGGTGGCGACGCCGGTGCTGGACCCGCTGGCACCCGGCGGGATCGCGATTGTGACGTATTCCAAGACCGACCCGGATTTGGTGTATCAAGACCCGCGCGTCTTTCAGTACAAAGGCCATGCCTATTTGACGACGCTGTCGCATCTGCGGCTGGCGTGGAGCGACGACGGGGTTCACTTCACGCCGGAAGACAAGCCGACACTGATCGGACGCGGCGATTTGGAGTCGTTCGGCGTTGAAGACAGCCGGGTCTGCTTCCTAGATGACCGCTTCTACCTCACTTACACGGCGGTCTCGCCGAACGGGGTAGGGGTTGGCATGAGCAGCACCGAAGATTGGGTGACGTTCACGCCGCACGGCATGATCATCCCGCCATCGAATAAGGACTGTGCCTTGTTTCCGCAGAAGGTTGGCGGGCAGTATCTGTGCCTGCACCGGCCCTCGAACGTCTACATCGGCGGCAACTATATCTGGCTGGCCCGCTCTCCCGATTTGCTTCACTGGGGGCAGAACCAGTGTTTGGCCTGGTCGCGTCCGGGGATGTGGGATTCGGCGCGGGTCGGGGCGGGCGCGGAGCCGATTTTGACCGAGCGCGGCTGGCTGGTCATTTATCACGGCGCAAACGAGCAGTCCCGCTACTGCCTCGGCGCCCTGCTTCTCGATAAAGACGACCCCAGCAAAGTGCTGGCCCGCTCTGCCGAGCCGATTATGGAGCCGTCGGCCCCGTATGAGCTGACCGGCTTCTTCGGCAACGTCGTCTTCACCAACGGCCATGTCCAGGACGGCGATTTGATTACCCTGTACTACGGCGCATCCGACGAAGTCATCTGCGGCGCGTACCTATCGGTATCGGAGATTTTGGACACGCTCTGAACCCCTCCCGCTTATTCTTCGCTCCCTCCCCGAAGCGGAGAGGGGAAGAGGCAGGAGAAGGTCGAGAACACTTTCGCCACCGCAACTGATCTCTTTCCTAAGAAACCGTACAGAAAGAACCGAAGAAGCCCCGCACTCCAATAAACCTTAATTCTGGGGAGCCGGAAGGAGTCGCAGGGCCTCCAAATTACCCTCTTATTCCCCCAGAATTGGGGGCTAGGGGGCGATCCGAAAGCTTTCTAGACAGTCTGTAAACTCTTAACCCTCTCCGCTTCGGGGAGGGAGCGAAGAATGAGCGGGAGGAGTTCCTATCCCGCCGCAAGTGTCAGCGCGTATACGGCCTGTGCGCCTGCTGCGCTTAGTGCCGCCGCGCATTCGTGAAGGCTGCTCCCCGAAGTCACCACATCGTCTACCAGCAAAAGCGTTTTCCCCTGCACCGAATCGGGCTGACTGACCGTGAATGCGCCGCGTAGGTTGGTACGTCGGGCTTCCCCGGACAATCCTACCTGCGGGCGGGTGGGGCGGGCGCGGACAAGCACACCGGTCAGCAGCGGGAGGTCAAGCTCGCTTGACAGCACACGCGCCAGCCGCTCCGACTGGTTGTAGCCGCGCACCCGCTGTCGGACCGGGTGCATCGGCATCGGAAGCAAGACGTCAAAGTGCAGTGCGTTAAGTTCGGAGGCGTGAGCGCGGGCATACTCGGCGAGCAGGCGGCCCAACGGAACGGCAAGCTGTGACCGGTCCCGGTATTTGAATTGGTGGATAGTGTGACGCAGAACGCCGTCATACGCGCCAAGCGACCGGGAACACCGGAAGGCAGGCGCCTGGGCCGCGCAGTTCGCGCAGCGGCTGTCCGTGAGCGTATGGCCGCAGACGGCGCAGAACGGCGCAGCGATGGGGAGAATTTGGCTCGCACAGGCCGCGCAGAGGCCCGACTCGCCGAGCGTTCGGCAGACGAGGCAGCGGGGCGGATACAGCAGGGTGAGGAACGGGTCGAACAGTGCAGCAAGCATGAAATCTCCTCCATGAAGTCAAAGCAAGGCCTCTTGTGTTCTTTGCCGGTTCTACCGACAATTAGAACCAGTGCAAGTTTTACCGACATCCGCTTCATCCTCATTTCCCGCCGCGTTTGCCCAGCCGGCGGCATCCGCGCTGAGCCTGCTGGGGCGGCTGGCCCAGGCGGTGCAGATGTCTATGCCGGACCCGCTGCCGCAGATGTCACTGGGAACATTAACAGCGGAGATGGTGCGAGCGGTGCTGCTGGAGCTTGGCGCGGCGGCGGCGGACACGGATGTCGCGCTGGCCCTCGCGCTGACCCAGGCCGGGCTGCCGCTGACACTGGCGTCGCTTGCCGAAGCCAATGCCGCCCTGGCGTCTGCGCCGGGCATATCCCCGGCCTCGTATGTGCTGGCGCACTCACTGGCCCTGCCGACGACGCCCGATGCCCTGCGAGCGCTTTCCGCTGTGCTGGCCGCGCCACTGGGCGGAAATGCCGCGCTGCCGGAGCGGGTCTCCGCCTGGCTGGGACTGGCGCTCGACGCCGGGACGCCGCCGCCCGCGCTGGCACGGGGCCTGCGCGAGATGCTGCTGCAAGTCGGGCGCAGTACGGAGCATCGCCTGCTGGCAGCGCAGGACAGTCCTCTTCCTACTGCCGACCTGCGAACCTCACTGCTCCGCCTCGCCGCCGGGTCGAGCGACCGAGGAATGCGCCTGGGGGCGGACCAGCTTGCTTCACTGTTCGAGGGGCAGCAGCTCCTTAATCAAGCGTCGCTCACGGCTCATGTCGGACAAAGTGTGGCGGTGCCTCTCTATTTCGCCCTGCCGCTGGCCTTTGACGCCCTGCCGGGCGTCGCCGAAATGAAGCTCTGGCATCATGAATATGAGAAAGACACGGACCTCTCGGAAGACGGCGAAGTGCTGCGTGTCACGCTGCGCCTGCATCCGCCCAAATTAGGCCGGGTGCAGGCGGACTTGACGGGCCTGCTGTCCGGCGTGCTGTCCTGCCGGTTCGGGGCCGAAAAACTCTCCACGGTACGCCTGCTGACCAAGTATGCGGGCAGCCTCGCATCCGCCCTCAGCGCCGCCGGCTGGGAGACGTGCGACGTTTCCTGCCATCTTCAAGCCGACTGGCCGCCGCTCTATCATGGCGGGGCGGTGTTCGCCGCGCCGCGTACCTGCGTGGACTGGCACGTTTAAACTTATGAACGCACTGACGCCGCAAAATCCTGTCGCCGAAGAGATACTCCAAATCGCCCGCGAAAATGATATTCCACTGCGGAACGACTCCGCGCTGGCCGAAGCACTGGCAACTCTCAGCGTCGGCGAGCGTGTCCCGCCGGAACTGTTTCATGCCGTCGCCGAAGTGCTGGCATTTGTATGTCGGGTGAACGGGAAATAAACCCACCCGCTTCGGGAGGGCTGGTGAGGAGCGAACCAGGGTGGGTTACCCCGTGTACCGATCCACCGTCATCACCGCGAACTCTTCGCCGACTTGGCGGGTCGCTAAGGCCGTGTGCAGGGCGCGGGCCGTGTCAAGCGAGGTGAGGCACGGGATGGAATGCTCTACCGACGCCCGGCGGATCAGGGCGGCTTCTTTCTCAATCTGCTTGTCTTTCGACACCGTGTTAATCAGCAGCGACACACGGCCGCCGCGGATCAAATCCAGCAGATTGGGTGCCCCTTCGCTGATCTTCTTCGCCGTGCTGACCGTAAGGCCATGCGCTTCTAAAAACTTTGCCGTCCCCGAAGTCGCGTGCAGGCTGAAACCAAGCGCCGCAAAGTCCCGAATAATCGGCAGCGCTTCTTCTTTGTCCGGGGCGGCCAGTGTCACCAGCAGCGCTGCGCCTTTGCCGCCGGCAGGGACATCAATGCCCGACGCCACCATCGCTTTGTACAGCGCCCGCGAAAAGTCCGTGTCAATGCCGAGGATCTCGCCGGTAGACTTCATCTCCGGCCCCAAGTTGATGTCAACGTCGGTCAGCTTGGAGAACGAGAAGACCGGCGCTTTGACTGCGATGTTCGGCTGGTCCGGGTGCAGGCCGTTCGCGTAGCCCTGTTCCGCCAAAGACTTGCCGAGCGACGCCCAAGTGGCGGCGCGAACCATCGGAATGCCTGTGATTTTGCTGAGATACGGCACGGTGCGGGACGCGCGGGGGTTGACTTCAATCACATACGCCTGATCGTCTTCAATGACAAATTGAATGTTCATCAGGCCGACGACTTTGAGCGCTAGGGCAAGCTGCGTTGCATACGACACCATTTGGTCAATGGTTGACTGCTTGATGGTCTGCGGCGGATAGACCGCCATCGAGTCGCCGGAATGGACACCCGCCCGCTCGATATGCTCCATAATCCCCGGCAGCAGGCAGCCACCGACCCCATCGGCGATGACATCAAGCTCGGCTTCTTTCCCGACAATGTAGCGGTCTACAAGAATGGGCGCACCCTCTGCAATATCTTCTGCATAGCGCATATACTCCACCAAGTCATCGTCCGAGTAGACAATCTCCATCGCCCGCCCGCCCAGCACATACGAAGGCCGGACCAGCACCGGGTAGCCGATTTCCGCCGTCACTTCCAGCGCCGCTTCCGTGGACAAAATCGCCCGCCCGGCAGGCTTCGGAATGCCCAGCTCTCGCAGCAGTTGGTCAAACCGATCCCGGTCTTCCGCCAAATCTATCGAATCAAACGACGACCCCAAAATGGGAATGCCTGCTTCGGATAAAGGCCGGGCCAGATTGATCGCCGTCTGCCCCCCGAACTGACAGACAACTCCCTCAATCGGTGCTTCCCGCGCAATCACGTTCAGCACGTCTTCGGACGTCAGCGGCTCAAAATAGAGCCGATCCGACGTATCAAAGTCCGTAGACACCGTTTCCGGGTTGTTGTTGATGATAATCGCCTCGTACCCCGCTTCCCGCAGGGCGCGGACACAGTGAACGCTGGCGTAATCAAACTCAATCCCCTGCCCGATGCGGATGGGGCCGCTCCCCAGCACGACGACTTTCTTCTTCGGCGTATCTGTTCTAGTGTTAGTCATAATTGTTTACTCAGGGTTCAGGAGTCACAATAGATAGTCCCTGGTCTATCGCTTCGACGGCTTGTTCAAGTGCATGGCAAAGTCGCCGGAAAGAGCGTGAGTTTCTTCGTGTCAGCTCAAGGTCAAGCATTGCCGTCAGCACGACTTGATCTTGCGCCGGCTTGTAGCTGCGGTCGTCTGGCAACTGCCGGTTCAGCCAGCCTTTGACACCAGCAATCGCTTCACTATCTCCAGGATATTCAGTATCAGACGGCAGCCCAACTTGATCCTGCCACTGCTTGCCAACTATCGCTGGAAGGCTTGCTAGAAACCAAGCTTCATACTCGCATTGAGCGATCACAACCACAACAGGGTAGCGGAGGCTCATCGCTTTGATCCGTCGCACATACTCATGGGCTAATGTCACGGCGCACGCTTTGTCTGCATCCATCAGTACCAATGTTGCGCCACAGTCGGGTTCGCGCCACGAAAGTTCAATAAACTTTTCGAGACCGCCCGGCTTGTCCAGATTGCCGCGCCCTTTTGCGTTTCTTGGAGGCGCTACTGTGAACTGATACCGCCCCATTTCGTTCAGAACTTTATTCAGTAGTTTGGGAACAGCCTCAACTTCTCCCTGGCCTTCCACAATCGGAACAATTCTAGGCATAGGAAGGCACAGGTTCCTCTTGCGATGAGACGTGTAAGCCCTCAATTCTTAGCAGGTCGCCCGCAGAAAAGAGCTGTGCGTTAATTGCTTCACGCTGCCCTTCGTTAATCGGGCCAATATGGGTCTCCGTGCCAATTCGCTCTACAATCCTAAGCTGGTCTGCGCTGAATTGTGAGATCAAGTCTGGACTTTGTGTTGTAATAATTACTTGGCTGCGCGTTGCCGCTTCTTCTATAACTTCACTTAGCATCTCAAGAGCACCGGGGTGAATACTGAGTTCGGGTTCCTCGAATGCAATTAAGGAATGCGGCGCTCCCTGATAAAGTGCAGCTAACAAACCCAGAACCCGCAGTGTCCCATCGGATTCCTGAGCGAGCGGGAACCAAGCCGTCTGCCCATTTTGGGCCTCATGCTCTAACTCGGTGACTAAGTAGCCACCCACTTCCTTGACCCGTATGTCGTGGACACCCTCTACCACTCGACCCAAAGCCGACACTAAATCAGAATAAAATTTCCCTCGTTTTCTCACATCTCGCAGTGTCGTGGCTAGATTCTGCCCATCCTCCAACAACATCGCCTCATTTGACTGTTTCTGAGGAAGCCTAAGCGTATTCGGGAAAACAGCATAAAAATTAGTTGCAAGTATGTGGTTGAAGGGCGCTCGTAAATTCCTGAAAAATCTACATAACGTCGGCAACATCAAATTATCTGTGTCAATCGGGATTTCCGATGCTGTTTCCGAAGGCATCCAAACATCGCTTGGCGAGGTGATCCATTTCCCACCTCTAGTCTCGAAGAGCACCACTTCGTTTCCAGAAGTAAACTGGACTTCAAGAAATTCGCGCTTGACACGACGTTTTTCGTCTTGCCCTGTGCCAATTAGAAGTGAGTATCGTGCTATTCCATCAGCTTCTTCCATCTCCAAAGTGATTTCAATGTCGCTAGTTCTGCCGCGTGGGGACCAGCGGCGTATCGCGCTCACACCATCTCTTCGACTGATTGCCGTATCAAGACCCAAACGCAAGGCGTCGCGGACGAAGCGCAATACGTCTAAAAAGGTGCTTTTGCCGGTGCCGTTGCGCCCAACCAAGACGGTCAGCGGGCCAAGCTGAACGTCAATGTCAGCGAGGTTGCGGAAGTTTTTGACCTGAACGCGGGTAATCATACGGGTTGTGCCTAGCGACCATTATACCTGGGAACTTGCGGCAGGAACAGCCCGGCGGTGCTGCTCCAGGTGGACGCTGAGAATGGCGATGTCGGCGGGGGTGACGCCGGGGACGCGGGCGGCTTGACCGAGCGAGACGGGTTCCACGCGGGTCAAGTTGTCGCGGCTTTCGTTGGACAGGTTGCGGATGGCCTTGAAGTCGAACTTGGCGGGAATGGGGACTTCCTCGCGGCGGCCTGCACTCTCGACCTGGGCGGACTGGCGCTCAATATAGCCTTCGTACTTGCAGGTAATTTCCACTTGTTCCCCGACGGCGCGGGGCAGGGGAGCGGCAGTCGGGGCGAGGGCGGCGACGGCGGCATACCCGACGCCGGTGCGCTTCAGGATGTCAGACAGCGGCACGCGCTGGGAGACGGGCAGGAGGCCGTGTTCGGCCAGCCGGGCGTTGTCGGAACCGCTGACGAACGTAGTTTCAAGGCGCGAAGTCTCGGCGGCGATGGCGTCGCGCTTTGACTCAAATTGCTGCCAGCGGGTGTTTGGGACCAGGCCGACTGAACGGCCAAGCGCGGTCAGACGTCCGTCGGCGTTGTCCTGACGCAGCAGCAGGCGGTATTCGGCACGGGACGTCAAGAGGCGGTACGGCTCATCCGCGCCTTTGGTGACCAAGTCGTCAATCATCACGCCCAAATACGCATCGGAGCGCTTTAAGACGAACGGCGCTTGGTTTTGGGCGTACAGGGCGGCATTGGCCCCGGCCATCAGCCCCTGACCGGCGGCTTCTTCGTAGCCGGATGTGCCGTTGATTTGGCCCGCCAAAAACAGGCCCGGCAGGCGCTTGGTCATCAGGGCGTGGGTCAGCTCGGTCGGCGGCACGGCGTCGTACTCGACGGCATAGCCCGCTTTGAGCATGACGCAGTGCTCTAAACCTGGAATGGTGTGCAAAAATTCAAGCTGAACGTCGGCGGGGAGCGACGTGGAAGTCCCTTGGACATACAGCGAGTTCGTGTCCCAGCCTTCCTGCTCCAAGAACACTTGGTGGCTGTCGCGGCTGCTGAACCGAACAATCTTGTCTTCAATGGACGGGCAGTAGCGCGGGCCGAGGCCCTCAATCGAGCCGCCGTACATGGCGGACTTGTGCAGGTTGGCCTCAATGACGGCTTTTGTGCGCTCATTGGTGTAGGTCAGCCACGAGGGCAGCAACCCATCAATGCCAAGCGTCTCCCGCCCGAACGAAAACGGCGGCGTGTTTGGCTCCGACTCAATCGCCGTTGTCTGCGAGAAATCCACGGAGTTCTTGTCAATACGCGGCGTCGTGCCGGTTTTCAGGCGAAGCGTCGGGAAGCCAAGAGAGCGCAGGGTGTCCGACAGCGCGATGGCAGGCTTTTCGTCCAAGCGTCCGCCGGCCGTGCGCTCGTCGCCCCGGTGCATGACCCCGCGCAGGAATGTCCCCGTCGTGATGACAATGGCTTTTGCCAAATAAGTTTCGCCATCCGCCGTCCGCAGGCCGACCGCTTTGCCGTTCTCAATCATGAGGCTTTCGACCATGCCTTCGGCAAGTGTCAGGTTCGGCGCGGCTTCCAGCGTCGCCCGCATCGTTTTGGAATATAAATCTTTGTCGCACTGAGCGCGGATCGCCTGGACAGCGGGACCTTTGCCCGTGTTCAGCATCCGAATATGCGTGATGGTGGCGTCGGCATTGACCCCCATCTGCCCGCCGAGCGCGTCAATCTCGCGCACGAGATGGCCTTTCGCCGGGCCGCCGACCGAGCAGTTGCAGGGCATCAGCGCGACTTTATCCAAAGACAGCGTCAGGCACAGCGTCTGTGCGCCGAGACGTGCCGAAGCGAGAGCCGCTTCCGCCCCGGCATGGCCCGCGCCAACAATAACAACGTCGTAATCGCGCAAATCAGTACACTCCCTGCGGAACCCCGGACTGGATTAAATGCAGCAGTTTTTCCGGTCTTGGCTCACGGTTATTCCAGGTTTCTTGAATATCCACCATGAGCTTGATTTCCTGCGTCAAATCGGGAACGTTATCAATACGGACGCGAACAAGAACAAACGTGTTCGACCGTTCCGTACCGTCGGCTCGGAAGTACTGCTCCGTTCGCTCCTCAACATCATCTCGGAATACAGCCATAGCAACATGTCTGGACTGCGCCTCTGCTTGAAGCCAGTTAAGCATCTCCGTGACACTGATCTCTCGTTCTAAAATCATCATAAGTCCTCCGGGAGTATATCGTTCACGACTTTAACAATAAAGCCCGCATCGCGACGCGCAACGTTGATCTGACTTTGGGTTATTCTACGCTCTGCCCGATAGTCAGCCGTTATCCGAAGCTCGTACAACTCGCGCAGCCGTGCGGCTAAGTCGTTGCGTCTGCCGCGTGAGGTGATCAATGTTTCTGTTTCTTCTTTAAGAAGAATCGGTGTTTGGAGATGGCCCCAGGCTTCCCGATTTATCGGCGGCGCAAGCCCTCGGTAAAGCAGCAAGGCCGTTGCTGCCTGATACGCCGCGTAGTAGTACCGGCTTGCCGCCGACCGCAAAAGCCCGGCAGCTTCCGCCATCTGCGCCGTTTCGGATGCTTCCCGTGCCATTGCCAGCTATCGTTCCCAAGCGTCCATGCACTGCCTCTCGTTTCGTCACTTAATCCGTGTGCTGTCCGGCAGCGGCTCATTGCCCCAGAGCGGCCCACCGCCCATTTCGCGCCGCCAGCTATCACGCCACTTATGAATGTCAGTCGGCCCAATCGGCGGCAGCGGCTGACGTGCCGCTTTCGGCAGGAACGCAGGGAAGATTCGGTGCGGCTCGGTCTGATACCAGTAGGCGACAGTCGCTAAATCCAGCGTCAAAGAATTGGCGTGACCATGTTCAATAGACGCTCGCAGCGACTTCTCAAAGTAGATCGGGTCCTCTAAATGGAACCGATAGCAATGAGTGCGTCCGAGAAAGCCCGTCTCGCCGTTGACCCGCGCGTAGCCGAAGTAGGGATGCGCGTACAGCTCTTTCGGACACCACGACGAGTTGAAGTAGTCTTCCGTCCCCGTGCCGTGCAGCGACCCCGGCCACGCTTCGCCGTCAATCAAGAACATATCGTCACCCTCGCCGTACCAGAGCGGGGTTGGCGAGTCCACAAAGTAGTTGACCCCGACATACTGCCCCGCACCTTCGGCATGGACGAGAATATGATTGCACTCGTCGGACGGGTTTTTCGGCTGGACGCCCAGCGTTTCCCACTCATTTTCCCGGTCGCCCTGCCCCGCCTCCGGCCCCGGCATCTGCCGGTTCCACCAGGCATGGAACCGTCCCTGCTCCGGCCCGATGAACGGGTGCTGCTCGTAGTCTACATAGTAATAGAAGCTTGTAATCGGCGTCTTCGACTGGTTCTCGACTTCAATCCGTGCGCCGTTGCCAAATGGCATGGGAAAGTAGCAGTTCAGCGCATTGCCCCCGGCAGGCGCGGCGGCCAGCGGCAGCGACGCATAGTTATATTTCTCGCCCCAGCCCTGCCCAAAGAAATCTCCCAAAGGCGCTTCCACCGATGGGTTTGTCTCGCCATCCCAGAACATCCGCAGGATCGCATTGCGCCGAATCATTGGGTCTTCGCAGGCAATCGTCATCCAGATATGCTTGATAATCCCGGACCCGCCGATCTCCGCCAGCGCTTTTATTTCGCCTTCGCCCACCCGCACAAAGTCATTGTTGCCCCCGGAGCGGTCATACGACGAAACGCGCTTTGTGCGGATGCCGGGCCGAAGCATAGCCAAATTATTAAGTGGGCTGGTCATGTTGGTCTTTTCAAGAAGCCGATACGGTTTTCCCAATCTTCATTGTTATGCTGGTCCCAGAAAAACAGCAGCGCCCGTGTCAGCATCCCAAAGTTGCTGCTGGAAATCGTCCGATCATCTATGAAGATAATCCCGCCGTGACTTTCACTAGCACTGCTTATTTCCGACAACAAAGAAGGGATCGTCTTCTGATCATAAGTCACGAGCGTTAGTGCTTCGGCATGTGCCGCTTGCAGCAAAGCTGCGTCTGGGCGACCTTCAAACGTACCCTCTTGCCAATCGTGAACGCTCTCGACAATCAAACCAGACCGATGACTCCGAAGCTGAACAGCAACTACTTGGCTCATATTCTCATCTAGTAGAAGTTGAAGGCTCATACTTGGGAGCCGTTCAGCTTAACGCTAGCAAGGTCTTCATCAGTAATAGTAATAAGCTCAATGTTTGGCAGAATGCGCTTCAGATACTCAAAACCGTGTTCTTCCTGTGCCTCTGGGATAGGTGCCGGAACCACATCGGTGATAATGAGCCGGGCGATCGTCAGCTTATCTTCCGCCGAAAGCGGCTTGATCGCTTGCTCATAAACTTGGGTGGCTGTCATTGCATTGATCCTTATCGTCTTCAAGCCAGAGAAGATAGCCACTCCAAACGTCGGCCATTCTCGCATAATGGCTGGCGAGAGCCGTAGTATCACCATCCGCACTCACTGAAGCGGCTTCCATATCAACGAAGGCATCACAAATGATTTCTACATCAAGGAGGTCAATTCGGATGTAGATGTAGTCAGTGTTCTGGTCGCCAGTGTATCGGCTTGGCTTTTCAACCGCAACTTGGCATAGTGCTTGTTCAACCAATGGCACTGATTCGGGAGCTTTGACCTTCAGGACGCGTACCGTCTCCTCCAACGCCCCGCGTGTAAATGCGTAGGGGTGTTGGCAGGCGGCTTTGTATTTATGAGGATATTTATCCTCATATCTGTTTAATTGCATGGTCTACCTCTACCTGCTACGCTTAAAGTGGAATTGGTTTCAATAAAGTATTCATCTTCGAAGTATTCATCTTCGCGATGCGACCCGAAAATAGATGCGCCCTTACTTCTTGGCCCCTGCCGGCAGGAGCTTCTTGAGGCGGCTTAGCTCATCGCGCAGCTCGGCGGCCCTTTCGAACTCTAGGGAGCGGGCGGCCTGCTTCATTTCTTTCTCGATGTCGGCCAGTGCGGACATGATTTGGTCGAGCGGCAGGGTCTCCGGATTGCGGGTGCGGGAAACGTTGTAGTACGATTTCTGCTCGGCGATCTTCTTTGACTCTAAGACTTCGCGGACGGCTTTGTTGACGGTGTACGGCGTGATGCCGTGTTCGACATTGTACGCTTCCTGAATGGCCCGGCGGCGGGTAGTTTCTCCCATCGCCCGCTCCATCGAGCCGGTGATGCGGTCGGCGTACATGATGACCTGACCGCCGAGGTTACGCGCGGCGCGTCCGATAGTCTGAATCAAAGACGTTTCCGAGCGCAGAAAGCCCTCTTTGTCGGCGTCCAGAATTGCCACCAAAGAGACTTCGGGCAGGTCGAGGCCCTCGCGCAGCAGGTTGATGCCGATAATCACATCATAGATGCCGAGGCGCAGGTCACGCAGTATCTCGGTGCGCTCCAAAGTATGCACGTCCGAGTGCAGATAATTGACTTTGACGTTCAAGTCTAAGAGGAACTCGGTGAGGTCCTCCGCCATCTTCTTGGTCAAAGTCGTCACCAGCACACGCTCGCCGCGCGATGTTCGCTCCCGAATCTCGTTCAGCAGGTCGTCCACCTGCCCCTTGATCGGCTTGATAATGATTTCGGGATCAACCAGGCCGGTCGGACGGATAATCTGCTGGACAATCTGCTCGGAATGCTCTCTCTCGTGCGCGGCGGGCGTCGCCGACACGAAGACACACTGGTTGACGCGCTCCTGGAACTCTTCGAACTTCAGTGGCCGGTTGTCGCCCGCCGACGGCAGCCGGAAGCCGTATTCAATCAGCGTGTCTTTGCGGGCCTTGTCGCCGTTGTACATCGCCCGAAGCTGAGGCAAAGTCTGGTGCGACTCGTCAATGACCATCAAATAATCATCCGGGAAGTAGTCCAGCAGCGTGGACGGAGCCGTGCCGGGGGCGCGGCCGTCGAACCAGCGCGAATAGTTCTCAATGCCGTTGCAGTAGCCGACTTCGCGGATCATTTCCAGGTCGAAGCGTGTCCGCTGCTCGATCCGCTGGGCTTCCAAAAGCTTGCCCTGCTGCTTGAACAGCGCGACTCGGTTGTGCATTTCTTCTTCAATACCGATCACCGCCCGCTCCTGCTTCTCCGGGCTGGACACAAAGTGAGACGCCGGGAAGATCGTGATCTCGTCCTTCGATGACTGCACTTCGCCGGTCAGTGGGTCCACGGTCGTGATCTTTTCCACTTCGTCGCCGAAGAACTCGACCCGGACGATAATCTCTTCATCGGCGGGCTGAAGCTCCAGAATGTCGCCGCGCACGCGGAACGTCGAGCGGGTAAGTATCAAATCGTTGCGGCTGAACTGCATGGCGACCAGCCGCCGCAGCATATCGTCGCGGTCGTATTCTTTGCCGCGCTCGAATTTCTGGATAATCTGGGCATACTCTGCGGGCGAGCCGAGGCCGTAGATGCACGAGACCGACGCCACAATAACCACGTCGCGCCGCTCCAAGATCGCTTGGGTGGCGGAGTGCCGCAGCCGGTCAATCTCATCGTTGATCGCCGAGTCTTTCTCAATAAACGTATCGGTCTGCGGAATATACGCTTCCGGCTGATAATAGTCGTAGTACGAGACAAAATACTCGACGGCATTCTGCCCGAAGAAGTCCCGAAACTCCGAGCAAAGCTGCGCCGCCAGTGTCTTGTTGTGGGCAATCACAAGCGTCGGCTTCTGCACCCTTTCAATCAAGTTAGCCGCGGTGAATGTTTTGCCTGTTCCCGTGGCTCCCAAGAGCGTCTGGTATTTGTCGGCGTTTCTGATGCCTGCCGCCAGCTTGTCAATCGCCGCCGGCTGGTCGCCGGATGGCTTGTAATCCGAGATAACTTTGAAGTCCATAGTCTCGTGTTCCTAAATTTTCGTCTGAATTGTTGGATGCACCGCCAGCCAGTCGGTTGGCGTACGTGTCGGGACTGCCGCCACGCCTTGTATCGGCAACTCTTGATTCCAAATAATCAGCGTCGACCCATATTCCTGCGCGACGGCAACATAGACCGCATCCGCGCCGCGCAAGCGGCAGGTGATGGCAGCGTCAGCCGCTAACTGCGCCCGGCTTTCATCAAGCTCCACAGCCGAGGCGGCAGAGATAAAGACGGTTGGCATCAACAGTAAGCATCAGCGGCGCTGTCCAGCGACAGCATCGACTGCCGAGAGACCTGCCGGCCAAACCTTGCCGATTCCTTCTGACAGCTCGTCCCACCCTAGCTTCCATTCCTCATAGGCTTTCTGCCTCTGTTCGGCGGTCGGCTCCGCCTCCACAACCCGCTTATCTCCGACAACTTCCACAGTATAGCGGCCATGCAGCTCCAAGAAGTTCCACCGGCACTCGCAGCAGCCCTTGTTCCTCCCGTCATGCAAAAGGCGGCCTTGAGAGACTTCCAATAAGGCTTCCAAAGACCGCCGCAAACCGATGTTCTATTATACCTGAATTGGCTGACTTTCGATGCAAGCGCAGGAGGAAAAGAGCCTGTGGGGCGTGAATTAAACGCTACTCGCCGCTGACCTGAATGTCGTTTTTGACGGTCTTGTCGGGGCCGAGCGTGTCCCGTGCAATCCGCCCCGCCCGCGCCTTTTGGGCTGCTGAATTGACCGTGCCGTGCAGGCTGACGCCGTTGGTATCGGCGTCTACGCGAACGCCGTGAACGTTGGCCGACGCTAACGCGGCTGTGACCCGCGAGCCGAGTTCGAGCTTGGCAAGCTGGGGCCTCGCCGCAGTGATGTTGCGCTGGGTGTCCTGTTTCGCGCTGTCAAGAGTCTGCTGGGAGCAGCCCGCAAGCGTGAGCGCCACGCCGAGCAGTGCGGGAACGACTGCAAAAATAGGAATGCGTTTCATAGCATTCATTATAGACGCACTCGCCCGAAATGGAAACACTCGCATGCGAAACGCCGCCCTGTTTTTTGCACTTTTTGCTCTTATGATACCCGTTCATGCCGCGCCAGCCACGGGGCAGACGCCGCCGCTGCACTGGGTATTTCAGACGCGCCATGACGCGCAAACTAACCCCCATACGACTGTCTTCCTGCGTGTCGGCAGCCGCCAGGTCTTGGTCATGCGCCAAGCCGACGACGAGTTCCAAATCGCAGCAAAGTTCGAGTACAAAGACACGGGTGTTCCCACTGAGGCCCTCACGGCCTGCCTCGGCTGGTGGGGTGGGGAAGGCGACTACTTGTATGTCGATCCGCCGGGGCCGCTTGCTGATTGTGTACCGCAAAGAAGTGAACGAAGAAGGGCCGGATCTGCCGTGGAAGCGCCTCAAAGTGATTCCGCTGCGCTGAGACAGCGGCAGCAGTCCTGAAGTCGCCGAAGGAGGCAGGAGATGGACCCGGCTCAATCTTGGTGGAAATGGCTCTTTGACTTCTCGGCAGGCCAGCGAGAAGACCAGCGAGTTGCCCGCACTTTGACGGGCATTCTCGAAGTCGCTCTTGCTGAGTCAGAAACGGATGCCGGATTTGAGCAGTGCTTTCGGCAGCTTGTCAAGGCTTCCAGTGGTCTAAAAGAAGAACACTTGTGGTCTTGGCTGAACCGGCGCTTGAGTGACTACCGGCGGGCCGGCGAGTTTAGGGCAATGCCTCGCACTTTGGCGGTGCGTTTTCTGCGCGATATTCCCCGCCGCTACGGGGTCAAGCAGACCCATGAATGACAAAAAGCCCGTCGCTGTCAGCGCCGGGCTTTTTCAAGCAATGCCGTTTAGCGGACGGTGGCTTTCTCGCGG
Source organism: Capsulimonadaceae bacterium (assembly GCA_965213825.1). Classification (GTDB taxonomy): domain Bacteria; phylum Armatimonadota; class Armatimonadia; order Armatimonadales; family Capsulimonadaceae; genus JANXMY01. The sequence continues at coordinate 188 of CBDCAE010000013.1, read as the reverse complement.
CGTATGGCAAGTGTGAGGCCGCCGAAGGCGGGCAGAAGGCCAAATGAAAGGGTCGTGGAGGTTTCGGGAACGGCGGCTGGGGCGGCGATGCTGCCGAATAGGCCGTCCTCTTCACCATTCACTCCTTTCGGAATGTCGAAAGCGAGGCGTCCAAAAGCGGCAGAGTATGGGTGTCGTAGGGAACCGCA
>CBDCAE010000012.1:0-295510 GCA_965213825.1 Capsulimonadaceae bacterium | reverse complement strand
CGCACCGGTCACATTTGACCCGGCCATGTGCCAGGATGTCGAGACCGGCCAGATGCTTCAGCAGGCGTATGAGGGCCTGGTTCAGTATGCTGCAAACAACAAAGTCGTGCCGTGCCTCGCCCAGAAATGGGACATCAGCTCCGATGGCCTCACCTACACGTTCCATCTGCGCCCTGCGAAGTTCCAGAACGGGATGCCGGTGACGGCGGACGATGTCGCGTACTCCCTGCTCCGCACCCTCAACCCGAAGCTCGCGTCCCCCGTCGCGCCGGAATATATGGGCGACATCAAGGGCGCTTTGGACGTCTACAACGGCAAGAGCGGCCGACGCTCACGGGCGTGAAAGTCGTGGACCCGCAGACAGTCGCCATCACCATCACGAAGCCGAAAGCCTACTGGATTGACACGCTGACTTACCCGACCGCCTGGGTCGAGTGCAAAGCCGTCGCCGAAAAAGAAGGCACTAGCCCACTGACCGACGCCGACGCCGAGGCGGGCGCAGGAACCGGGGCGTTCAAAATCACCCGCTTCATCAAAGACCAGGAAGTGGACTTTGACGCGAACCCCGCCTACTGGGACGGTGCGCCCAAAATCAGCGGGCAGGTGATGAGCGTCATCCTGAACCCCGGCACGCGCCATGAAGAGTTCGCCGCCGGCAAGATAGACATCATGCGCGGCCTGCAAGTCGGTGATCTGCAAAGCGACAAAACCGACCCCGCCCTCAAGTCCCAAATTAAAATCTGGCCCCGTGCAGGCATCAACTACTTTGCGCTGAATGAAGATGTCTACGCCCCGTTCAAAGACCCGCGTGTCCGGGCGGCATTCGCCTATGCCACCGACAAGCAGAAGATTATCCAGGTCGCCACGGAGGGCGTTTATCCCGTCGCCACGGACATCCTGCCAGCGGGAATTCCCGGCGGCGATCCTCACTTCAAAGACCTCCCCTATGACCCGGCGAAAGCCAAAGCCTTGCTTGCCGCCGCCGGCTACCCAGGTGGGAAGGGCCTGCCGCCGCTTGACATTTACACGTCGGAAAAGAACCCGCTGTACCAAAAAACAATGGACATCCTGCGCCAGATGTACGCGCAAAACCTCGGCATCACCGTCAACGAGCGCCAGATGGAGCTGGGTTCTTTAATCGCCGCGATTGACAAGAACAACTCCACGCCGAGCTTTGTTCTGGCCTGGTACGCCGACTACCTAGACCCGCAGGACTTCTACACGCTGCTGCTGTCGTCCAAAAGCCCGGAGAACCACACGGGCTACGCCGACCCGCAGTTCGACGCTCTCTGCGCCCGCGCCGATGTCGAGCGAAACCCAAAAAAGCGGGACGCGCTGTACCAGCAGGCCGCCCAGCTTTCGGGGTTAGCCCCGCCGCGCATCCCGCTCTACTATGCTGTAGACCCGGAACTGATTTCGTCCCGCATTTCCGGCCTCGACGACTGCCTCATGGGGCATCTGCCCTACAAGCGGGTGACGCTGCATTAGTCGGGAAGCGCAAGGAAACCGGCACTGGAAGTGCCGGTCTACTTTGCAATGAAAGTCGAAGCGACTACAGACTAGCAACCGCCAGGTCTTCTTAATCCACAGTCGCTTCGACTTTCACTCAACAATAGACCGGCACTTCCAGTGCCGGTTCCTATGGCGGCATCAACCAACTATGGCAAGATTTTTATTTCAGCGTATCGGACTCGCCCTGCTTTCCATCTGGGCCGTCTGTACCATCACCTTCTTTATCGCGTTCCTCGCGCCCGGTGACCCCGCCGAGCTTGCCGCCGGGCAGCACTCCGACCCCGTGACCCTCGCCCATATCCGGCACGAGTTCGGGCTGGACAAGCCGCCGCTGGAACGCTACGGCCTCTATCTGTGGAACGCCGCGCACGGTGATCTCGGAAAATCGTACTACACCCGCGAGCCGGTGACGGCGTTCCTGAAGCGCGGCCTGCCGAACACGGCTTTGCTGGCGACGACAGCGATTTTGCTGGCGCTTGTCGTCGGCATTCCCATCGGCCTTGTCGCTGCGCTGAAGCCGAACACGTTTTTGGACCGGTTTCTCATGGCGACGGTCCTGGTTGGCGTCACCCTGCCGAGCTTCGTTCTCGCGCCCGTTCTCATTTTAATTTTCGCTCTGCAATTGGGCTGGCTGCCGGTCGCGGGGTGGGGCGACCCGGAAAACTTGGTCCTGCCGGCTGTCGTGCTGGCCGCCCGGCCCGCCGCGCTGATTGCCCGAATGACGCGGGCGTCCATGCTGGAAACGCTGCGCCAGGACTACATTCGGACCGCCCGTGCCAAAGGGCTATCGCCGATGACAGTTTTAGTGAAACACGCGCTCAAAAATGCCTTCCTGCCCGTCCTCACGACAACTGGTGTCTCGTTCGGCTATCTGCTGTCGGGATCGTTTGTCGTGGAAACGATCTTCACCGTGCCGGGGGTCGGCTACCAGTCCATCAACTCCCTGTTCCAGCGCGACTACTCGCTTATTCAGGGGACGACACTGCTGCTGGCAACCATCTTTGTCGTGACCAACTTAATTATTGATCTGCTGTCCGCCGCGCTCGACCCGCGCGTGAAGGCATTGGAAGGAGCCTGAAATGAGCGTTGTTTTAGAGCAGGAGCGGGAAGAGCTGATGGAGCTGGGCACGGCGGCACCCAGTTTGGGCCGGCAGGTCTGGCGGCACCTTCTCCGCAATCCCCTGGCTGCCGCAAGTCTCGTGGTGCTGGCCGTGATTGTTCTCATGGCAATTTTCTATCCATTGGTTTCGCCGTACCGCTACGACCATCAGACCCTTGATTACAGCGCCCCGGCATCGGCCCGGCACTGGCTAGGAACCGACGACTCTGGGTATGACACGCTGACACGGCTGGCAGTCGGCGCAAGAATCTCACTGACGGTCGGGATCGGGGTGGAAGCGATTGTGCTGTTCGTCGGTGGACTGGTGGGACTTGTTGCGGGCTTCTACGGCAAGTGGCTGGACGTGGGGCTGATGCGCCTGACCGACATGATGTTCGCGTTCCCGGACATCCTGCTCGCCATTCTTATCATGGCGATCAAGGGTCCCAGCCTGCTGAACATCTTTATCGCTCTTGGCATCACCGGCTGGCCTGGCCTCGCGCGGCTCATACGCGGTCAGGCGCTGTCGCTGCGGGGCCGGGAATATGTGGAAGCGGCGCGGGCTTTAGGAGTTCCGAACTCACGAATTATCCTGCGCCATATCCTGCCGAACTTGCTGTCACCGATTATCGTGGCTGCGACCATTGACATTGCGGGCGTGATCATCGCTGAAGCGACGCTGTCGTTTTTGGGAATTGGTGTGCAGGACCCGGTGCCGAGCTGGGGCAAGATGATCTCGGTTCCCCTGGAGTCCGGCTACTACCGCTCGCATCCCGAACTGGTCATCTACCCTGCACTCTGCCTGTCGCTGACCGTGCTGGCCTTAAACTTCCTCGGCGATGCCCTGCGGGATGCGCTGGACCCGCGCTCGGAGAAAACAGGCTGACCCGGCGGTGTTTGTCTTCTCTGCCGGTGTTTGTCTTCTCTTTCGGCATTCGCTTGCAACAAGAACCATGTCCTAAAGGACACGGCTATTCGGCGCAGACGCCGATAATCCACCGCTTCTGCACTGGCAGACCTGGAAGGCGCGGGGCTAAGAGCAAGACGGTTAAATCTGAGTGCGCCGAAGGCGTAGTTTATGGCGTCTGCGCCCAGTAGCCGTGTCCTTTAGGACATGGTCCGAACAACGCATGGCTTTAAGGAGTCATTGGGGAGACAAAGGCGGAGTAGCCTTTTTTCTGGAGACTGTCAGCGGCTTTGGAAGCGCCGTCTTTAGAGCGGTACGCGCCGACCTGGACTTTGTAAACCAAATGGTCACCGTCGCGCTCGCTGCGGGTGCTGGCGGTGAAGCCCTGAGAGCGGAGGGTGTCGGCGACGGTGCGGGCATTGCTTTCGTCGGCGTACGCGCCGGTTTGGACCCGGAACTGCGCCCGGACGCCGCTGTCGGGCGTATTATTGGTCTGAGATTTGCCGCTCTGTGACTTGTCACTGCCGCCTTGCTGGCCGGCTTCGGGATCGGATGCGCCTGGCTTGGGCGTATTGACGCGCTCAAAGTCCGGGTCGGCAGGGGCAGGTGGCGGGCTGGGCGGCGGAGAAACGGCGGGCGTCGCCGGGCCAGCACTGGTGTCCGGGCTTGGGCTGATGCTGCCGGTACCGGACGATGAACTGGTGGCAGCATCGGCGGGCGCCGCTACGGGTACCGTGTTCTTCACCGGCGGCACGGTCGCCTCCTGTGAGGCTTCCGGGTCGGCAGCGGGCGCAGGCGGGGGCGCGACGCGGCGCAGGATCGGCTGTGACTGCTCTTCAATCGTGATGCGCGGCGCACCGGGGGCGGTGTAATTGCCATTCGCTGTGTGTGGGTGAATCAGCGCCGGGTTCAGCTTTGGGGCAGAGGTGAGAGGCAGCGTCGCAGACACGGTCGGCGAGGTGGTCTGCTCGGCGGGCCGGGGCAGATGGGCGCTGCCGAATAGGTAGCCGAAGGCCGCGCCGCCGGCAATAACGGCGAACCCGGCTCCGAGAACTTTGACGACGGTGTTGGACTGACGTGCCACGATATTCCTCTGCCCTTACTATACGCTTTGGCGCGGCCCTTTGTCAAGTCAAAAAGCCCCCGCGTAAGCGGGAGCCTTGATATTCTGCGATTCGACTTTGTGCAGCTTCTGGGAGATCAGTGATCGGCAGTCAATGCTGCCGCCGGATGATCTTAATAGGGGCCGTAGGGGATCGTCGAAGTGACTGCACCGTTGGCGGCAATAGTCCAGACGGTGCAGGCACCGGCTGCATCTTTCCACAAGAGGCGCGTCCCGCCATCTGCACCTACGGCGAGCGACTTTGCCTGCCAGTCAGTTGTCGAAACCATGGATGGGTAAGGGCCGTAGGGCACCGTGGAAGTGATGTTTCCATCTGCAGTGATAGTCCAGACGGTACACGCGCCCGCCGCGTCTTTCCACAAAAGGTGGCTTTGGTTGTCTGCACCTACGGCGAGTGCCTGGGCCTGCCAGTCGGTTGCCGAAGCTATGGAAGGAAAGGGACCGTAAAGTCCTGTGGAAGTAATGGAGCTGCCGGAAGCAAACGACCAGACGGTGCAGGCGCCGCCGGCGCTTTTCCACAAGAGGCGGGTCTGGTTGTCAGAGCCTACGGCGAGAGCCTGAGCCTGATAATCTCCGTAAGGGCCGTAGGGAACCGTCGAGGTGATTGCACCGTTAGCGGCGATGGTCCAGACGGTGCAAGCGCCGCCGGCGCTCTTCCAGAAAAGGCGGGTCTGATTGTCGGCACCTACCGCAATGGTTTGGGCTTGATAATCCCCGTAAGGGCCGTAGGGAACCGTCGAGGTGATTGCACCGTTAGCGGCAATGGTCCAGACGGTGCAGGCGCCGCCGGCGCTTTTCCACAAGAGGCGGGTCTGGTTGTCAGAGCCTACGGCGAGAGCCTGAGCCTGATAATCCCCGTAAGGGCCGTAGGGAACCGTCGAGGTGATTGCACCGTTAGCGGCGATGGTCCAGACGGTGCAAGCGCCGCCGGCGCTTTTCCACAAGAGGCGGGTCTGATTGTCGGCACCCACCGCAATGGCTTGAGCCTCCCAGTGGGGAGGAGGAGAGGGGGAGGGAGTCAATTCATAAGCGCCTATGCTGGGCGAGGCAGGGCGCACAGTGCCATCTTTGTCGGTTGCCGGTGCGCCGCTGGCCGTTCCTGCGCTGAGGCAGGGGGAGGTCGCTTGGAGATGGAAGTCGGTGGCACTGTGAAAGAGGGGGTCAACGTTGATATTCCCGGTACCGACCATGCCTCCCTGGACATCACTGTAGGAGGCTGTCACCGCGTTGCCATAGTCTACTATCTCGCCGTTGCCGTCGCCCCAGAGAATGTCATTGGTAAGCGTAGCTGTGCTGTCATTGTAGAAACCGCCGCCGGTGCTGCCGGGCGCTGTGTTGCCGGTGAGGGTGCAGTTTGTCATCGTTACTGCGTCGGCGCTATAGATGCCGCCGCCAACACCGCCGTCAAGCACGCTGTTTCCGGTGATGGTGCAGTTGGTAACCGTGGCCGGCCCAAAATTCGACATGCCGCCGCCATTGCCGCCGGAGTTGGCCGAGTTTCCGGTGACCGTGCAATTTGTGATTGTGGCAGTATTATCGTTTTCGATACCGCCGCCATAGTACGCCGCGTTGTTAGTGAAGGTGCAGCCGGTGATTGAAATTGTGCTTTCATTGTCGATACCGGCGCCATAGTAAATAGCGAGGTTGTCGCTGAAGATACAATCTGTGACTGTGACGGTGGCGTCAACATTGTAGACACCGCCGCCGCTGTCGCCGCTTTCATAGCCGTTTTTAATGGTAAGACCGCTGATTACGGCGTTGGTCTCGCCGTTTTGCAGAATGAAGCCTCGATGGTCTGCACTGCCGCTGCCTCCGCAGTCAATGATGGTGCTGGCAGCGCCGTTCCGGGACGTGACGGTGATATTCTTGCCGCCGAAGTCAATGTCGACATTGCCTGGGCCGGTGTAAGTGCCGTCGGCGATTAAAATCGTGTCGCCATCGGAGGAGGCCGTAATGGCCGCTTGGATGTTTGGCTGGTCTGCTGGAACATTGATCGTGGCGGCGGATGCGGCTCCGGCGCTTGCCAGCAGGACCGCGGGGAGAAGCCAGCCATGAAGTTGCCGCGCCCAGCGTCGTGGTGGTGAAAAGTAAGATGTCATAGTCAGCCTTTCAGATAATCGTAAGCCGTCAAAATCTTGCCCCTTGTCGGGAGGCTAGTATTTGTATCGGTACTCCGCCCGGTAATCTTGAGAGTGCTTTGCTTGATATCCCCTCCCCAGCGCGTCCATGACAGGCGGCCAGTAAAGTTCTGAGATCGGAGAGTGCGCCGTGAGGAACCCACACAGAGGGCCGGGACTGCTGAAATCCGGCAGAGAACACGCGGCAGAACATGGCTTTCGAGAGGGGTAGGGGAAAGAGGGCCGCCAGGGCGCTTGTGCTCGTCCCCTGTAAGGCGTTCTGCCACAAGGAGGGCGTAAAGTAAGAGAGCACCACAAAAACAAAAAGCCCTTCGTCCTTGACACATAAAGGGTCCAAAATAAAAGGGTCCAAGGCCGTCTTCATTGAAGATGGCCTTGGACCCACGCCAAGCTAACAAGACTATTCTCTCGTGCAGTCGCCTTCAGGTCCCTGCGGACAGCCTCAGTTCCCTGCCGCCAGAGCAATCGCCTGCCAGTCCCCATAAGGACCATACGGCACCGTCGAACTTGGAGTGCCGTCACTTCCCACCGACCACACCGTGCAAGAGCCGGCCGCGTCCTTCCAGAACAGCCGGGTCAAGCCATCCGCACCCACCGCAAACGCCTGGGCCTGCCAGTCGGTGCTGGAAGAAGCCGAAGCGTAGGGACCGTAAGGATCGGTGGAATTCGGTATCCCGTCCAAGCCGATGGTCCAGACAGTGCAGGACCCCGCCGTGTTCTTCCACAACAGCCGCGTCAGGTCATCGGGTCCCACGGCCAGCGCCTGGGCCTGCCAATCGCCGTAGGGGCCGAAGGCGGGCGTCGCGGTATAAGTGCCGCCTGGCACAAAAGTCCAGACAGAAGCCTCTCCCTGCGTGTCTTTCCAGAACAGACGGGTCTGGTTGTCTGCACCGACTGCCATCCCCTGCGCCTGCCACATCCCGCCTGCACTGTCGGAGGGGTAGGGGCCATACACGGGCGTGGAAGCCACGGTGCCGTCGGTCTTGATGGTCCAGACGGTGGATGCCCCGGTGGAGTTCTTCCAGAAGAGTCGGGTCAGGTTGTCGCTGCCGACAGCGAGTGCTTGGGCTTGATAATCTCCGTAAGGGCCGTATGTGGGCGTGGAGGTGTACGTGCCGTCAGGGGCAATGGTCCAGACGGAGGCGGCCCCTGCAGGGGACTTCCACAAGAGCTGGACGCTGCCGTTGATGCCGTCAGCGATGCTGTTGGGGTTCATGCCGCTGTTGGCAAGAGCAACGGTGGAGACGACGGAGCCGTCGCTTCCGACGGTCCAGACGGTCGCCATCCCGCCTGTGTTCTTCCAAAGCAGGTGGGTTACGCCGTTGAGGGCGGCTGCCAGCTTCGCGTTCCCAAAGGTGATAAAGTTTTCGTTAAATTGGTTCGGGTCAAGCTGGATCAGCGTTGTGAAGGAAGACAGCGAAGCATCAGTTTGGAGGATCACTCCTCCGTAGCTGCTGACACTGATTAAGATCCGGCCAGTCACGGGATCAATTTTAATATCGGTTGTGTAGCCTCCATGTCCGTGGGAAGCGCTTTGGAGCAGGCTGCCACTCGCGTCCAGATGGTACACATAGTTGTAAAGGTCAATCGCGTAGATGGTTCCTGACGCATCTACGGCGAGATTGCGCAGGCTGGTTGATTCGCCGCTTTGGCTCGCCGGCACTTGAAGCGCGACAGTTCGCAGAAGCGCTAGGCTGGTTGGATCGTAGACATCTACGAGAAAACCATTACTCGGATTTGAGTAAAGCACATAGAGCTTGCCGTCCAAGCCAACTGTCAAGTTGACGTCGTTTTTGTTGTTGAGGGCGGCGCCGAACTGCTGGCTTGTGCCATCCGGGTTGAAACGGATAATGTCGGCAGGCGGATTGTTGAGATTGTCGCTTAGAACAAAAGAGTAAGCTCCATACACTCCAACCGAGCCGGAATTGCCGCTGTTGCTGATGTCCCACCCAGGCGCAGTTCGCGCCGTAAAGGTATAGGTGTTTGGGAAGAACGTCGCAAGCTGTGGACTGGATGTGCCGTTGAAGCCGATAATCTGGCCCGCGTCATTGGCGGCAATACCGCGCAGATACTCGGTGCCGTTGGCGGCACTGGGACCGGTGTTGGCGGGGACGGCAATAGACCGCACATGCTGACCGCTGAGAGTATATTCTTCAATTCTGCTGGGTGTGCCGTTGCCGCCGGCCGTAACAAAAACATCGTCGGTCGTGGTATTAGTGCCACTCGCGGCCCGCGCCCTGTTGCTGTTTGGAGAGGCCTTGACGGCAAATGGAATTATTGAATGCGCGGACGGCAGGACATTCTGCGTCGAGACCTGAGCCGATGCCGACAGGCACAGCGTCAGGACGAGGAAGCCAGTGGCGACCGGTAGGTGCAAGGGTATTTTCATAATAACTTTATTATATAGGCCCACGGCGAAACTGTCAAGATAGCCCACTTACATTTCCCCGAAGTTGAGGCGCTGGCTTGACATCGCTTCCGACACCTGTGTATAATGATGCCAACAACTGAATAAGCGGGTAACTGCAAACGGCGTTGACGAAGAAGAGTACGCTGCGATTTTCTCTCTCAGAGAGCCGGGGACGCTGAAATCCGGCAGAGAAGACGTGGCGGAACATGGCTTCCGAGCCGGCAGTGGGAAAAGCGCTTGACAGCGCTGAGTAGCATTGTCCGGGTGGCTCCCGTGACTGAGCCAGGGTCGAAAGAGCGCACTCCTCCGTGCGTCACTTGCACCCGATAAGGCGTTCTGCCGCGAGGCGGACGCGAAGCAAGGTGGTACCACGAAGGCAAATTGTCTTTCGTCCTTGACATATGATCAATGCAGGGCGCAAGGCTTTTTTTATGCTTGACGCATACGCTTTTTGTGGGAGACTAACTGATGGCAAAAGTGCTGGGATTGAAATGCCGCGAGTGCGGGCAGACGTATAATAAAGCGCCGATCCACGTCTGCGAGCTGTGCTTCGGACCGCTGGAAGTGCAGTATGACTACAGCTTCGGTCCGAAGATCACGCGCGAACTGATCGAAAGCGGTCCGCTTTCGATGTGGCGTTATGTAGACCTGCTGCCGCTCGACGGCCCGCCGACGGTCGGCAAGCAGGTTGGCTTCACGCCGCTGGTGCGGGCAGAAAATCTTGCACGGGCACTGGGTATGGACGAAGTCTGGGTCAAAAACGATGCCGTGAGCCACCCGACGTTGTCATTTAAAGACCGCGTCGTCGCCGTCGCGCTCTCGAAAGCGCGTGAGTTCGGGTTCCAGACCGTTGGGTGCGCGTCTACCGGCAACCTCGCAAACTCTGTCGCCGCCCACGCCGCCGAGGGCGGGTTTGAGGCGTACATCTTTATCCCGCACGATTTGGAGCAGGGCAAAGTGGTCGGGACGCTGATCTACGGCGCGACGGTCCTGAGTGTCCAGGGCAACTACGATGAAGTCAACCGCTTGTGTTCGGAAGTCGCCGGGAAATATGGCTGGGGACTGGCGAATGTCAATCTCAGGCCGTTCTACGGCGACGGCTCCAAGACGTTCGGCTACGAGATTGCCGAGCAGCTCGGCTGGAAGGCACCGCAGCACATTGTCTGCCCGTCGGCAGGCGGCTCGTTGGTCACAAAGATTTACAAGGCGCTCCAAGAGTTCAGCTCGCTTGGCCTGATTGATGGTGTCCCAACCAAGATGTATGTCGCCCAGGCAACGGGGTGCAATCCGATTTCGACCATGGTGAAAGAACGGGCGGAGATCATGAAGCCCGTTCGGCCCAACACCATCGCCAAGTCTATTGCGATTGGGAACCCCGCTGACGGCTATTACGCCGCCGAGACCTGCCGCAAGTCCGGCGGCTGGGCCGAAGATGTCAATGATGACGAAGTGGTGGAAGGGATCGAGCTTCTCGCCCGGACCGAGGGCATCTTTACTGAGACTGCCGGGGGCGTGACGGTCGCCACTGCGCGAAAGCTGATTCAGCAGGGCCGCATTCCAAAGAACGAAAGCTTAGTCATCTGTATTACCGGCAACGGCCTGAAGACGATTGACGCCGTGCTGGGCAAGCTGAACAAGACCATCCCGATCTCACCGTCCCTGTCGTCGCTGGAAGAAGCCTTGACCGCCCGCGCCCATGCCATTCCGGCGGCGAAGGTTGAGGCCGGGGCAGGGGAGTTGGTGACGGCATGACAACCGGCACTGGAAGTGCCGGTCTATTGTTGAATGAAAGTCGAAGCGACTAAAGACAAGTCGCAACTGGCTGCTCCTAATCCGTAGTCGCTTTGACTTCCACGCAATAGTAGACCGGCACTTCCAGTGCCGGTTCCCAATTTAGAAAAATAACACACCATGAGAGCGTATCGTGAAAATCTCGCGCCCGACGAAGAAGCGCGTTACCAGGAAATGCGGAAGGCCGACGCCGAATCGCCCCGGCAGTTTGTCAACTTTGCCTTCTATAAGCTTGACCCCCTGTTTCGGCGTGAGCTGACAGAGGCCGAGCGCACCGACGCCGCTTCCGAGCTGGCATCGGTGATTGAAGAGGCGAAATCGCGCTTCTTGATTTACCCGTTCAGCACCCTCGGCATCCGGCCTGAATGCGACTTTATGCTCTGGCGCGTCTCGTATAAAATCGAAGATTTCGAGGAGATGACGGCGGCGATTTTGCGGACCCGCATGGGCCAGTACCTCTCCACACCGTACTCGTACCTTGCGATGACAAAAACGTCCATCTATGTGGACGACCACGACTTTGACGACCGCGAAACCGGACGCAAGCAGATTGTCATCGGCGGCGGCAAGTACCTGTTCGTGTACCCGTTCATCAAGACCCGTGCCTGGTACCAGTTGACCCCGGCGGAGCGGCATGGAGCGATGCGCGAGCATATCACGGTCGGCCATGATTATCCCAGCATCAAGTTAAATACAACCTACTCGTTTGGACTGGATGACCAGGAATTTGTCGTCGCGTTTGAAAGCGATTACCCACAAGACTTTTTGGATTTGGTGCATCGCCTGCGCGAAAGCGAAGCCAGCGCTTATACCGAGCGCGACGTGCCGGTATTTACCTGTCTGCGGCAGGACATCGGGACGATCTTGAAGCACACGGGCGGCGTGAAGTAAGAGCTGGAAAACACGAGAAATGATCATGCAAAGATGCTTTTCCTCTGGGGGGGTTGCGGCTGTTCTGCTTCTCCTGAGTGGAGCCGCTCAAGCCCAATTCATTGGCGGTACGGCATTTAATCCTCCGGCGTCCTCTCCGCCTGCGGTGCCGGTGCGGAAGGCTGTCGAGGATGACGGGGCTTCCGCCTACAGCATCACTGATCTCGGAACACTGCCGGATACTCTGGTGGCAGCTTCCTCGCCCGGCGGGACGCCGCCTGCCTGGACACACTGGCAGCCGGAATCGGTGGGCGGCATCAACACGCGAGGCGATGTCGCGGTGAACTTTACGCGGACGGCAGGCGGAAAGCGTATTGGTATTTACTCGGCTCAGACCGGGAAGTTCACGGTACTGTCACTGCCGTCCATATCTCCCAGCGCAGAGTGTTATGCCACTGGCCTGTCAGACAGCGGTCAAGTGCTGGGCGCGACTAATAGTGTCGGCAGCACAACAGGGCAGTTTCATCCTGTTCTCTGGAAGGACGCGGGCGGCCTGGACATCTTTGACGAAAAAGACGACACTGGCAGGCCGCAGCAGGGTGATATGGTCACGGCAAACGCCCTCAGTCCCAACAGCCTTTATGTTGCTGGGAACATCTTTTTTAACGGGGTAGGACCGACTCTGGCTTACTGGGAGAGCGGGACTCTTCACCACACCGCGCCGTTGGGTCAGGGTATGTTCCAGTCCGGCGGCGTAAACAATGCTGGGGAAGTTGTCGGCAATGCCGCGCCGCCCTTTGACGAAGCGCATTCTCTTACCACCCGGATCGCGTTCCAGTGGGTCAATGGAAACTTACAGGCGCTCGGACCTGCTTTGGCTGGTGTCAACTGCGGCGCACGGGCCGTCAACGCCGAAGGTGATGTCGCTGGCTGGTCGGACACGCAGGATGTGATGATTGTACACCGGACTGATGTTCACGCGGTGCTGTGGAAGAATGGACAGCTCAAAGATTTGGGAACGCTGGGTGGACCTGCCAGCACCGCCACGGCGATCAGCGACGGCGGCCAGGTCATCGGCTATTCTCAAACAGGCCCCATTGGACAGGGCGAGACGTTTCTGTGGGACAACGGGAAGATGCAGAGCTTGACTTCTCTTATTCCGCCTGGAACCGGCTGGTCGCTGGGGGCAGCTCAGATTAATTACGGCGGCGAAGGATCATTGGTCATCAATAGCCGGGGGCAGATCGCAGGTATCGGGAGGCGGGACTATCAGCCTCATGCATTTCTGCTGACCCCGCGTTCTTTGATCCAGAAGAAGTAAGTCAAGGAGAACACAACAGTTATGGCAGTCAGTGTATTGGTGCCGACCCCCCTGCGTAATTTAACGCAGGGGCAGGATACAGTCGAAGTAGACGCGGCGAACATCTCCGTGCTGGTAGACGCTTTAGAAGCGCAGTATCCCGGCATGGGCGGGCGCCTGCGCGGGGACGATGGAACGTTGCGGCGCTTTATCAATATCTACGTCAACGACGAAGACATCCGCTTCTTGAACGGTGCGGAAACGCCGCTCAAAGACGGCGATCAAGTCTCGATTGTGCCGGCCATCGCCGGAGGAAACTAATACTTATGGCCGTCGAGCGCTTCAATCTCACGTTTAACAAGCTGATGTACAATCAGCCGATTGTCTACAACTTAGGCAAAAAGTACCGGCTGATCACGGTCATCGAAAAGGCCAATGTCTCCGAAGAAGCCGGCTGGATGCAGGTCGCGTTCAACGGCGACGCCGACGAAGTTCAGCGGGCGATTGCCGATCTCAATACTATCGGCGTTGTCGTAACACCGACAGAGATCGCGACGCTGAGTTAAGCAGACCCCTCCCACCTTGCTTCGCAGGGTCCCTCCCCTGTGAGGGAAGGGCAAGAGCGAAGCGGTACATAGGACGAAAGCCTCTGCCTCCTATCAAGAGGCAGAGGCTTTCGTAAATTCTGAGGCCCTTCCCTCACAGGGGAGGGACCCTGCGAAGCAAGGTGGGAGGGGTCACGGCTCCAGCGTCTGGGCGACTTGGTGCCATGAGATGATGCTGTATGTGTAGCCGGTGGTCGGAAAGAACGGCGGCGGATTGTTTCGCATCCGGGCATCGTAGTTGAACTGGGTGTTGAAGCCGTGGTCAAGCTGAAGCGAGTTGTTGAACTGGCCGAACGTCCCGACTGTGCTGGACAAGTACCCGCCCATGTTCTCCCACAAACCCACAGCCCGGCTGTCGAAGTGGTCGGCGTCGTAGAGGCCCGACGCTAAAACCGTGCCGTCCATCTCGAAGTTCGTCAGCGCCGCACCCGTCGAGTCGCGGGTGGTGACAAGAACGTTGTTCGAGATCAGCCCCAAAGTTCCGGCTTTGGACACGAAGTTCGCGTCGCCACCTTCGGGGGCATAGACTGGTGTGCCTTTGGTCGGGTCGGACGTCGGGTTGCCGTTGACGTCAATATATTCTGGGTTGCCGCTTGCGTCTTTCGCGACCTGGCGCTTGGTGTTGTACGTGATGCTGCCATCGATGTTGCAGCTATCCGCCTGCGGGGTGGCAATCGTCAGGCCGTTGTTATGGGTAACGTTGCCGTTTGCATCCAGCGTGTTGTCCGCCACCTGCCCGTGCAGGCCGCCGGACAAGCCGGATGATGGATTGTTGAGCGAGCTGGTCTGCGGGTCAACCGGATTGCCGGAGCTGCCCGTTGTCGCGGGCTGCCCAATGTTGCCGTTCACATACACGACGCCGTTGCCGGTGCTTGGCAGGGAGCCAGTTTGGAGCCAGGTGCCGTCCGGCTGCTGTGTTTCCAGTTTCGTTCCCGAAGCCGGGTCGATTGTGACGCGCTGGACGGTCGTGCCGAGCGCGGCGCTTTGCTGGGTGATCGTCATCACCTGGGCGGTATTATTCGCGCCCGATGTGGTGAGGGCCATTTCCGAGACATTGCCTTCAATGTAGATGCCGCCGCCGGGGCAGAGCGTGACGCCGTTCGGGTTCAGCAAGGCCCCATTGGTGGCAGCGTTCTTTTGCAGCGAGCTTGAGGTCGGGAACGGCACGACGGGCGTGCCGGTATGCACCGAGCCGGCGCCGCCCGCCGCGACGTTCAGCCACTGGTTTGTCTGCGAGCCGTCGGGATTGGTGACGATTTGCGGCGTTCCCGACGTGTTAAACTGGTCTTTCCACCATGCGATGCCGTTTGTGCCGGAGGTCGTGTAGGCATCGCTGCCGGTGTAGTTGAACATCGGCGGCGTGCCTGGGGTGGACTTCCAGAGGACGTTCTCGGCCTGGCCGTTCGCGTTGTTGTCGTGGACCGGGCCGTCAAACGTAGTCAGTCCGCTGACCCAGTAGTTGCCGGCGTTGTTCCACGAGTTCAGGAGAACCAAATACTGAGCGAGACTCCCCTGCCCGACATACGCCTGCACGATGGTGACTAGGCCGCCGGACACGCCGACCGACTCAATCAAATACTTTTTTTGGTTGGACGTTGGACTGCTCGTGTCCGTGTTGTAATAATCAGGGTAAATCCGCACAGCAAAGTATGAGGTGGGGTCACTGGGGTCCGGCGTCACAACTCCGCGTCCGTTGACGGTCACAAATTCCCAGCCGGTGGGCGCCTGAGCGTTGCCGACCGGCGGCTGGGCGCGGGTGCCGAGCCAGGCCAGCGTGTACTGCACCCCGGACTCCGCCATGTTGAACGACGACGACGCTTTTGTCCGCATCGAGCTGGCCTGAAGCGCATTGTCGGTCATACCAAGAATTCCATTGTAGCCATGCGAGCCGCTGGAGCCGGTCGTCCCGACCAGCGTCAGCGTCAAAATGCCGAGCAGCACGAGCATGGTGATGACCATGGTCATGCCGCGCTGCGCTCGGCGTTTTCTTTGGGTTCGGCATTGGGTCTGCATAGATTTGTTTTCTCGTAGACGAGTGAGCTTACTCCCTCGTCCTTTAGCGGTACTGAAACACGTTGTTGCCGGTGCGGGCACCGGTATTGGACGGGGCCTGCGGGCTGCTGCCGTTGAAATGGTCGCGCATAAACACACATTTGCCGTTGAGCTGGCTGGCAGTGGATCCGGCAGTTTCCTCATTGGTCTGCTGGCCGTTGATCGGGCTGTAGTAGCTGCTGATCACTTTGATCTCCATCTGATTTGGCTGTGCGATGGTGCCGTAGGATGGCCGGACAAACTGGACGGCGTTCGGGGCGGTCGCGACGCTTTTGCAGAGCGGCGTTAAATTGCCAGCGTATTTGACGAGATTAAACGATGAATCGACAGGCACCAAATACTGCCACAAATAGGTGCCAGCCTTTGGGACCGAGCTGCCGGTCGGGTCGGCGTCCGGCGTACCGTCCGGGTCACCCCGGTAAACCAAATACACGCTGCTGCCGGGAACATTGAGTCCGCCGTTGATCTGGGTCGTGATCGGGGCCGCCGTCCAGGTTCCCTGGCCCGATTCCCAGTAGACACCGGGGTTTCTGGACAGCACCCGCAAGTAGTCGGGCAGGCCAGTGGTGCCGTCTTTCCGCACGACTTGGGCCGTATAGCCATCTGCCTGCGGGGTCAGGGTGCCCGGCGTGACGATTTCCATCGCTGTGTTGATTGTCTCGCCGTCCGGCATTGTCGTGCTGAAATGGCCCAGCAGCGTGCTGGATACCGGAGTCCAGTTGGACTCCGGTGTCCCCGGTGCGGTGGAAGTCGGCAGGGAAAACGTGCTGGCTTCCCGAAGCTGGCCGATGAGGTTCTGAATAGCATTTGCGGCGTCGCTATTGGAATACACCTGCGACTGGGTCCGCACGACGCCGCGCCCGGCAGTAATCAGCATGGTCATTGCGCCGAGGAACAGCAGCGACATCAGCGAAATGCAGAGAAGCGCTTCCAATAAACCAAATCCACGCTGGCCGCAGCCGCGCTGGCGGCGTTTATGGAAAGCCGCGCTCCTAAAGTTTACGCTCATACTGTCTATGCTCATGATGTTCACGCTTTCACGGGGCGATATTGGCGATCAGGGCAGATGTTTGGTAATTGCCGTCATGGGTCGCACCGCCGGTCCAGGAGATGGTCACGTTGACCAGTGCCAGGCTGCCGGCGGGGACGCCGCTGCCGGGGTGCAGCACGGCATAATCCACTACTGTGACCGTTCCCTGGCTGCCCGGCGCAAAATATCCCTGCGTTGTGCCGTCGCTCACCAAATGCTCGGCGGACGTGAAGGAGTATGTTGCGCCGCCGTTGATGGAAATTGGGTAGCCGGCTGGCTGCGGCGTGTCAATGATGCTGAGATTGGTCAAATGTCCCTGGTCTAAGCTGCTGAAGCCTGCCGAGCGGAGCTGATCCATTTTGTGCTGGGCGATCATCGCCCCCTGCGTGTAATTGCCGCCGTACTGGGCACCACGCACGGTCATGGGAAAGACGGCGGCAAACAAAATGGTCATCATGGCGAAGACAATCAGCGCCAGGGTGACTTCAACCAGTGTGAATCCGGCAGTGCGGCGTCGGGCAAGAGAGTGATGCGATCTCATAAGGCACCTCGCGAGAGAAATTAGAGCAAAAAACGAGAGCAAAGAACGAAAATAAAGCTAAGGCTAGGCTTGATTATGGCCTGGCACTCAGAAAAGATTACCGGCAAATAAGCGAGGAACGAGCGGGAGAGGTTTCCCCTACAGCGGCGTGGCGACATACTGCCAGGAAAGCACCTGATACTGGCTGCTGGTGGTTGGGAAGAACGGCGGCGGTGTGTTCGCCAGACGATTGTCGTAGCTGTAGTTGCCGGCATACCCATTCACCATCTGTGATGTTGAAGAGTTGAACGAGCCGAGGGCGCCGCGCACGCTGGCGATCTCGCCGCCCATGCAGTAGAACTTGTGCGGCTGCCGCAGCCAGTGGCCGTAGTAGGTCTTGCCACCGGACTGCGTACTGCCGATGTTATTGCTTGAGTTCTGATCCAGGTAGTAGGTCGCGGAGTCAATGGTTTGCAGCGTGTTCTGAACCATCGTCGTGGCGTCAAGTTCCGTATCGCCGAGCGGCTGACCGGCGCTGTTGTTATCCACAAGCTGAACATTGTTGGCGACTAGGCCAAGCACGCCAGCTTTCTGCACAAATGCTGTATTAGAGGGGTCGCTTTCCGGCAAAAACGCGCCGGTGCCGTCACGGGCGCGGGGCGTGTTGTAAACGACGCTGCCGTTGAGGTTGATGTTTTTGTTGTTCGGATCAGACTGGCCTGGCGCGGCGTAGGTGGCGATGGTCAGCGCCTGATTATCGGCGATGGTTCCGGACAGGCCCTTGCCGGGCGCGGTGTCGGGACTGTAATTGGGCGGGTTGCCGTTGGCATCGCCGAATTTCTGCGTGCTGCCGAGATTGCCGTCGGTATAGATAACGCCGTTGCCGACGCCGCTGACATCCGGCAGGCTGGTCATGGTAAACGTCTTGCTTGAAGCGTTGTATGGCCCGGCCTGAACATGTGTAGCGCCGTTCACCCGGTCCAGCGTGATCTGCGTTTGGGTTAATATCCCAGCATCGCTGTTCTGCTGGATGGTGATGACCTGGTTTCTATTGTTGTCCACGCTCAGCACCATCTGCTGAACATCGGTTGCGGGATTGCTCGCATTGGCGAGGTGGTCATTCGTGTCGGCGGAATTGGCCGAGTGAATGTAAATGCCGCCGCCGGGAACGACCGTCACGCCGGAAGGGGAGAGGGCGGTCGGGGCACCGATGGGCGGGGGGGGATTCGCGCCGGCGGGCATGGTCTGGCCGAGCGCGGCGTACTGCTGCTGAAGGCTCGATGTCGGCAGCGCGATGGTCGGCTCTTTGTTGACGGCGGTGTTTCCGAGCTTGGCGACGCTGAGGAACTGGTCGGTCTGCGATCCGTCACTGTTGGTGATGACCTGCGGCGCTTGCTGGCTTGACGACTGACTGTTATGGTACCAGTTGATGCTGCCGGAGTAGGAAAGCGCGTCCGTGTGCGGCGAGTTGAAGATCGGCTTGCCGTCTACCCAGACGATGTTGGTCGGTGTCCCGGCAGACTCGTTGAAGTGGGTCGGGCCATCAAACGAATTTAGGCCGCCGACCCAGTAGATGTTGGACGGGTCATGGTCGGTAAAGAACGCATACTTGCCGAACGACGACAAGGACACATACGTCTGTATGGTCTGCGAGATCCCGTTGCAGGTCCCTGTAGACTGGATCAAGTAGC
This sequence comes from Capsulimonadaceae bacterium, assembly GCA_965213825.1. Lineage (GTDB taxonomy): Bacteria > Armatimonadota > Armatimonadia > Armatimonadales > Capsulimonadaceae > JANXMY01. The sequence goes on along the minus strand of CBDCAE010000012.1, from coordinate 276,462 downwards.
GCTTCGGCGTTTCCTGGCCGCTGGTCGTGATGATCGTCCCATTGTTGTTTGCGTCGGGAAAGACCCAGGCAGAAAACGCTCCACTGCCGAGTGTGTAGGAGGCGGCGGCATCGCCGGGGGCGCCGTTCCAGGCGGGCAGGGGAAACGCATGGGTGAGAGCGGGCGGGCCATACTGCTGGGACCGCGAATGCAGCCATTGCAGCGTGTATTCGACGCCGGACTCGGCGACATTGAACGCCGCCGTGGACTGCATTTGCCGTGACGCCGACTGGTCGCCATTTTCCGTCATGCTGAGTATTCCGCCGCCGCGCTGCGACCCGGCAAGGACGCCGATAAGGGTCAGGCTGAGAATGCCGAACATTACCAGCATTCCGCCGGCCAGTGCCATGCCCCGCTGCCGCTTTGGTTGTTTTGTAAGATTTGGCATTGTAAACTTGCTGGTTTGGACGAACCTAATTATGGTTCCGCATTAAGGCGCACTTGCCGGACAGCGAGGTGATGCTGCCGCTGCCGCTGCCTTCGTTGGTCTGGGTGCCGTTGATAGAAGTTTGGTCGCCGCAAATCAGCTTGAACTCCAGCTCATACGGCATCGAGCCGGGGATGTCCGAGTTGACCGTATGGCAGCCGATAAACTGCACGGCCTCGGTTGCGGGCGTGCCGTCGGTATGCTGAGTCAAGATCAGGCGGCACAGCTTTTGGTGGATATCTTGTGACGAATCGTACAAGTTCATGCCGGCGAGCCGGCGGAGCGACCACAAAAACTGCCCGCTGCTCGGCGAAGCGTTGCCGAGGGCATCGCCCCGGTAGATGCATACCATGTCGCCGAGGAGCGGAGAGACCGGGGTGCCGCTGCTGACCTGGGTTTGAGTCCGGTCATACCCGGTGGGGAAGATGGGAGCGCCGTTGCGGTCTAGCACGTCGAAGCCGAGTGTCGCTTTCTGGCCGGTCGCTTTCTGGCTGGCCGCCGCCGCCGGCAGAAGCATCTCGACTGCTGTATTGATGCTGCCGTTCTGGTAGTCGCTCAGGTTGCCGTCGGGCGGCAGAAATGCCAAGCCGTTGGTGTTCGCTGAAGTGGTGTCGGGCGGCAGGGAAAACTGGATCGCTTCGCGGGTTGTCCCGCTGATGAATTGGAGGCCGACCCCGGCGTCCTGACTGCTTTGCACGGCCACGCTGGTGCGCTGTACCAAGCGCTGCGATTGCAGGAACAGGGTAATCGTGCCGCCGAACAGCAGCATCACGAGCGGCAGGGCCACCATGACCTCCGCCAGCGTGAAGCCCGTTGCGTGCCGCGGTTTATTCTGTTGTTTCAAGGCGGTGTGTGTCATAATCCCCGGTCGCCTGGCCTACTGATGCAGCATGCTGATAATGATGGCCGACGCGCTGTAGCTGCCCGGCACGGTCCCGGTCCAGTTGATCGTCACCGTCACTTGCGCGGCATTGCCCGTTGGGACGCCGCTGTAGCCATCCACAACCGTAATCGTGCCGGTACTGCCCGCCGGGAAGTAGCCGTTGGCCCCTGTCAAATTGTCCACTGTCGTAAAGTCAAAGACGCCGCTGCTGTTTTGGGCATCCACGACATTCTGCGCCGACAATTTAGATGCCGCCGTGCCGTCGCTGCCATCGAACAAGCGGCTGTAGCCGGCCACCCTGAGCTGGTCAATCTTGCGCTGAGCCAGCGCAGCCGCCTGATTATAATCGCCGCTGTGTTTAGCGCCCCGCACGGCAATCGGCAGGACTGCCCCGAACATCAGGGTCATCATCGTAAAGATGACTAGGGCCAGCGCGACTTCCATGACCGTAAATCCGCGTTGCCCGCGCGACCGCTTTTTTTTCGACTGTAGACTTGCCTGCATGGTATTTTTATCGGCAGAAGCGCAGGCAGAGATTAGGGGGAGAAGGATCGCTTCCAAGAATATGCTCCTAAGAACCTCACCCCGGAACTCCGTTCCAGCACTCTCCTTGCTTAAGGAGAGGGCGGACGAGGGACGAGGCCGGGTGAGGTTCTTGGGAGCATTTCCTTATTCTGGATGTCTTAATATCCGTGATACCATTTCTCGTTGAGGGCATACCCGCTGCCCGCTGCGCCGGTAATGCTGCAGGACGCAGAAACAAGCACATTGCCGACTGTGTACTGTCCGCCGGACGGGCAGATCGGTGGACGGCGGATATAACCGAGAGAAGTGGCGGTGGAGACGAGCTGGTAGTTCCCGCCGGTGCCGGACGTTGACACGGTTGTGCCGTCAACAAAGAACGTGGCGGTCGAAGCCTCGTTGAGCTTGTTGTCCATAATTGATTGCTGCTTCGCACTGTCAATCTGCTTCAAGTTGCCGATACAGCACTTGGCCCGGCTGGTTTCGCGGGCGCTGATGAAGTTCGGAACGGCGATTGCCAGGAGAATGCCGATGATGAGGACAACAATCATAATCTCGACCAGCGTGAAGCCCCGCCGGTGCGGGGAGCCGGATGGGAAGTGAAATCCGGCCGCAAAGTGCGACGACTGCATCATAACCCGCCTTCCAAAAAAAGATGCCAGGCAGAGCCTGGCATCTTTTCAGCATAATGCTCAAGAAATTGAAATGCTCAAGAAATCGAAGAAACGCTGATTTCTTGACCGATTTCTTACTGACCCAAGCCATGATAGAACTTGCCGGCCGGTGTTACTGAGGTGGTGCTGTCGGGTCCCTGATAATTAGCATCCGTGTTCACGGTCGAGATGGAGCAAAGCGGGTCGCCGGTAATTGCTGCCGCCACCGAATAAGTACCGCCGGACGGGCAGCTCGGAGCTTGGCGAATATACCCTGTGGCTCCGACAATGCCGGTCGTTGCAACGGTATTCAAGGTAGGCGGGTTGCTGGCATAGCTCTGGGTACCTGAAGCCGAGCCGTTCAGCTTTTTGTCCATCGCGTACTGCTGCGTGGCGCTGTCAATCTGCTTGAGGTTACCGATGCAGGCTTTGGCGCGGGACGATTCACGGGCGGAAACAAAGTTCGGGATTGCGATTGCCAGCAGGATGCCGATAATCAAGACGACGATCATAATCTCAACCAGCGTGAAGCCGGTTTGTTTGTTGTTCGGGCGGAAGACCTTCATTCGTAACTCCTTGTGCGAGAAAAAGTGTGTGCAAGCCTGTCGAGACTGCGCGGTATTCTACGGCGCGATGTTTCGGGATGCGGTCCGCGCTTAGATGTCGGTGCGGCGCCGTTCCCTGGTGACACTCTAGTTATCGGGACGGCATCCGCACCTCTGTAGGGCAAAGCCGCAGGCAGGAATACGGGGATTTGGGCAACTGGCATATCAAAGGCACCGGCACTGGAAGTGCCGGTCTACTATTGAGTGAAACTCGAAGCGACTACAGACTGTAATCGTGGACTGTTCTTGTTCCTCAGTCGCTTCGACTTCCATGCGACAGTAGACCGGCACTTCCAGTGCCGGTGCCTTTCCCCCTTGACAACTCCGCAATCCACCGTGTATACTACGCTTGCTCCTGCCCGGACAAGCCGCAAGGCTTTTTTGGACGCGGTGGGCGACCCGGAACGATGCCGTGCCGGTCGCTTTTTCCAGCACTTCCGCCCTTTTCTTCCCGATCCGTGGCATTTTCCCGCGCACCGCCGCGCTTCTTCTCTGTTATTCTCTGCGAAAGAGGCAAGCCGACAACGCCGTCCCCAGGATGGCCCGTTGCCGCCGCTTGGCCTCTTTTTTTTGCGTCGCCTGATCTTCAGACACTAAGTTGATCTTCAGGCAGAGAGAACGCCGGTCATGGAATCCATAAAACTCGATCCGGTGAAAGTAGTCATTGCCGATGACGACCCGCTGACGCGCCTGGACCTGCGCCATGCTTTAAATGGTCTCGGAATGCAGGTCCTCGGCGAAGCCGAAGACGGCCGGCAGGCGCTCAGCCTCGCCCGGTCCCTGCGCCCCGATCTGCTGATTTTAGACATTATGATGCCGCAGATGGACGGTCTCGATGCCGCCCGCATCGCCCGTGCCGAACAACTCGGTGCGGTCATGCTGCTGACCGGCTACGCCGAGGAAGACATGATCGCACGAGCCGACGCCGCCGGGGTGCTGGCTTACCTGCGGAAGCCGTTCCGCGCCGAAGAGCTTGGCCCGGCCATCGCGATCTCGCTCGGACGCTACCGGGAGCGGCAGGCGCTGGAAACTGATGTCGAAGACTTGAAAGAAAAGATGGAGGCCCGTAAAGTCGTGGGCCGGGCCAAAGCCATTCTGATGGAGCGCCACCAGCTCACCGAGCGTGAAGCGTTCTACCGCATCCAGGCCCAAAGCCAGACTCTGCAAAAACCGGCCGCCGAGATCGCCCGCGCGATTATCACGGCGAGCGAGATGGGGATCTAATTTCTCAGGTTGCCATAAAATTTCCGTTAAGATTTTGCCTGTACGCTTCCAATCCGCAACACCTGGTAAAAATATCGGGTAATATCACGTCCGCCACTTTGAAGTATCCACTAGAAGCAAGAAGACACACGAGGAGGATAGCACACTTGCGACCCATTACGCCCAGCACACTTTCGGTTAAGACAGCGCTTGCACTCGGAATTGGACTCGCCGCTTTTGGCGGCGTTTCGGCGCTGGCTCAGGCCCCAGTCGCCCCCGCGACCCCGCCCGGCCCGGCGACCCAGCCGCCGCCGCCGCCCGGCACCGCCCTGCCGGCACCGACCCAGCCGGCTGCCGCCCCGGCCCCGCCCGGAACTGCCACTGCGCCGGGAGCGCCCGCGCCCGCGCCCGCCGCTGCACCGATCAACTACAACGTGCAGTACAACGGCCTCGTAGACGGCTATTATCTGTTTAACTTCCGCGACCCGAAGAACGTGTCGGCAGGCGCAGGCGAGACCTATTACGATAATCGCCACAACTCGCCTGCACTGTCTCTCGCGGAGCTGAATGTCTTCAAGACCGCCCGCCCGTCAGGCTTCGGCTTCAAAGCGACACTCATTACCGGCGACACCGCCGATATCAACCATTTCGATTTTCAGGGCGCAAGCCACGGTCTCGGCGAAGCCCGGTATAAGAACGTTCAGCAGCTTTACGGTACCTACGCCCTCGGCGGTGACGGGGCCGGAATTGACTTCGGCAAGTTCTACACGCCGTTCGGCTACGAAGTGACCGAGTCCAACGGCAACTATAACTACTCGCGCTCGACAGCGTATAATTATGTGCCGTTCTACCATGCCGGTGCCCGCATCTATACGCCCGTGCCGGGACTGGCAGCGCTGACTGCGACATTCTACCTCGTCAACGGCGTCTATAATACGCCGACGATGGGTGTCCAGAATGACTCCAAGCGCCCCGGCTACATCGGTCAGCTTAACTATACCGACCCGAAAGGCAAGTTCACGCTGATTTCGGAACTTGGTCTGGACAAACAAAAAGACCCGCTGGGCCTCGGCACCGGTATCCAAAGCAAGGTGATCGTCAACGACAACAACTTCACCTATAACTTCAATGCCAACCAGTTGTTCGGCATTGACTATGTCTACCGCAAGCTGACCCCCGACGGCGGCCCCAAAGAGACCACCAACGCCTATGCGTTCTACTACCGTCAGGCGCTGACCGCGAAAACCGCGTTTGCACTGCGCTTCTCCGGCGCAGACGATAAGACCGACGGCTACACGGTCTACACGCCGATTCCGGTCACTGTCGACGAGGCTCTGAAAAAATCGCTTGATGGGTTCACTTCCACTGATGTGTCCTCGTCCACCGCTCGGCCTTACGACATCACGGCGACCTACGAGATCAAAGCGGCGGCGAACTTCCTGACCCGCTTCGAGTACCGCCACGACCACGACAACACGCCCATTTACTATGGGGCAAGCTACAACGGTTTCGACAACCTCGATCTGAAAAAAGACCAGGACACGCTGAGCTTGTCCGGCGTGTTCACGTTCTAGCAAGAGACCTCACCCGGTCGCTCCGCGCCCACCCTCTCCTTAAGCAAGGAGAGGGGCGCGACGTAGTCGCGGGGTGAGGTTCTCCTCTTCTAACCCATGCTACCATGCTAAACCCTGCCGTCACGGACGATGGCCCTGCCGTCGAAACGCTTCCTACTTCCCGCGCCATCCCGCGCCTTTGGACGCCTGAAGACGCGCCTCCGGCTGACGCTGTTCCCGCGCCTGTCGCCGCGCCGCGCAAGCCGAAATCTGCCCCTAAAACCGCCCCGAAACCCGCTGAGACCATCGTGCGCGACCGCTACAGCCCGGCGATGAAAGAATTGCCGGCGGAAGAGCGGCCCCGCGAGCGCCTTCACGCCTACGGGGCGCAGGCGCTGACCACTGCCGAGCTGATCGCCATTCTCATCCGCACCGGCAACGCCCAGCGGAGCGCCGTTTCCCTCGGTGAGTTCCTGCTGGCCGAGTTCGGCAGCATCAAAGGCGTCGCGACCGCCTCCGTGGAGCAGTTAGCCGGCGTCAAGGGCCTCGGCACGGCGAAAGCCGCCCAGATCAAAGCTGCCATCGAGTTCGGCAACCGCTTGACGCTTTTTACCGAAGAAGGCCGCCCGGCCATCGGCGGCCCGCGCGATGTGTCCAATCTGCTCATGCCCGATCTGCGGTATCAGAAAAAAGAGCATTTAAAGAGTCTATTGCTCGACACCAAGAACCGCGTCTTAGCAATAAAAACCGTTTCTATTGGCGATCTGTCATCGTCTATCGTCCATCCCCGCGAAGTCTACAAAGACGCTGTTCTTGCCTCGGCAGCATCCATTATCGTCGCCCATAACCACCCCTCCGGCGACCCGACCCCCAGCGCCGAAGATGTCGCCGTCACCAAGCGCCTGATCCTGTCCGGTGAAATTATGGGCATAGATTTACTCGACCATATCGTCCTCGGCGACGGCACCTTCGTTTCCCTCAAAGAACGCGGCCTGATCTAATCGGGGTGGGGTACAATAGCGAGAGGAGGGTAAGCGAATGACGATCACTTTGCCGCAGCAGGTCGAGACGCGCCTGCGCCGGAAAGCAGCACGCACCGGACAAGAAGCGGACACGCTCGCCGGGGCGCTTCTTTGGGACGCCCTGGCCGATGAGGCGGTGGGGGAACTGCGCGAAGAGTACCGTCAGCTTGTCGCCCTGGAACTGAGAGGGATGCTTTCCGACGCGCAGATGACCCGTCTGCGCCAGGTGACGCAGGAACTTGACGACCTAGACGCGCACAGTCCAGCGGCTCAGGCCATGGCTCTGCGTTTGGAGGAGACGGGCCGCAAGCTTGACGAGATGCTGACCCTCCTCCGAGACCTGCCCCTCACGGAACCGACAGCATGATTTTTCGTCGCTCTCTTGACGTGCCGCCGCTCGTTGATTATCGCGCGTACCGAGACCCATACCTGCGTCCTGACTTTCAATACCGCTGCGCCTACTGCCTGACTCACGAGTTCTATTTTCTCCAGGGCGACGGTGGCGAGATCGACCACTTCCGCCCGCTCCATGCCGGGAACCACGACTTTTCCCACCTTAAAAACGAGTACGGCAACCTCTACTGGACCTGCGGACAGTGCAACTTGGAGAAGGGCAATTCTTGGCCCAACGATGCCGACTACGCCGAAGGCTTACGGTTCCTGGACCCTTGCGCCGAAGACCATGACGACCATTGGGCTACCCATGCCGACGGCACGGTGACGGCGAAAACCGATACAGGCCGCTTCACCATTCGGTTCGTCCGGCTGGACCGACAGCGCCTTAACGATCTACGGCGTCTTCTCCATTCCTATCAAGAAAAAATCGCTTCTCTGGAATCGGAGCTGGAGCGCCGTGAACTCGCTCCTGAACGGCACGCGGCCCTGTTAGCCCACTTGGCAGACATCAAGCTGCTGATCGCCCCACCTGTCTTTGAACGATAAATGTGCTGAAGTACCGTTTCTATTGGCGATCTGTCATCGTCTATCGTCCATCCCCGCGAAGTCTACAAAGACGCTGTTCTTGCCTCGGCAGCATCCATTATCGTCGCCCATAACCACCCCTCCGGCGACCCGACCCCCAGCGCCGAAGATGTCGCCGTCACCAAGCGCCTGATCCTGTCCGGTGAAATTATGGGCATAGATTTACTCGACCATATCGTCCTCGGCGACGGCACCTTCGTTTCCCTCAAAGAACGCGGCCTGATTTAGCGGTCTTTAAGCGATAACTCAGAAGCAGTTTACGCCCGGCTTTCCACTGGAAAACCGGGCGCAGGCTGCTTTACGCTCGCTTGTTTCAGTGATGATCCCGGCTAAATGTCCACGCGGCTGTCAATCAAGATGTCCAGCAGGGCGCGGTCTACTTGGTAGCCGTGCAGAGTTTCATACACTGCGCCGGGGCGACCATGCCCGACGATGCCGAAGTCGCCGGCGAAGTTCCAGAGCGCGAAGCCCCAGCCGAATTCTTTGTACAGGCCGAACAGGTCGGAAAGCCAGCGCAGCGCCACGTCGTTCGGTGTCTTGTTGTAGCACCCACACTCGCCGATATGGACTTTCGCGCCCGCCGCTTCCACGTCCCGCCAGGGCTGGTAGAACTCGCGCAGGGTGTCTCGGTCCCAAATCTTGCCGTCCCACATGACGCCCGGATAAACTGGCTCTGGGGCTGTCTTAGACCCGTCCCACCACGACGCTTTGTAGTGGCTGACCGGCATTGGCTGGTAGCCGCGCCCGCTATGAACGACACCTAAATCCGCCAGCTCCGGCATGGCAAGATGCCCGCCACCGAGGCCGTCAATCACGATCTCCCGCGCCGGGTCAATCGCCCGGATGGCCGTAACGACCCGCCGGACCAGTGCGACGTGGTTCTCGCGGGTCAGCCCATACTGCCCGATATTCGGCGGCTCGTTGACCAGATCAAAGCTGAGGCTTTCGCTGGGAACACCCAAGTAGCGCCGGGCGAACATCTCCCACTGGAAGACAAAAGCGTCCTGGGCGATCTCGTCCACCCACAGATTATGCTTCTCTAGGTCATTGTTGTTGATGCAGTACCCCGGCGCTCGGTGCAGATTCAGACTCATCTGAAAGTTTTTGCTGCGGCAGGCGTCTACATAGGTGTCAATCATTGTCAGCACGGCTTCATCCGGGTGGAAGTAGTCGAAGTCTTTGGTCCAAGTCCGGTAGTTCGCGGGCAGCCGCACGAAATTGAAGCCCGTCGCCGCCAGAAAGTCCAGCGCCTTTTCGTCCGGCGGCAGCGGAGCGCGTCCGTCGTCGGAAACATACATCCAAAGAAAGTTAAAGCCGTAGTGTGTCATAGCCGCCTATTCGCCGAAAGCCGCGCCGCTTCCTGCCTGCTTCCTGCCGGGGTACAATCAGAGCCATGGAAACCACAAAGTATCTGAAACGGCAGGCCGGTCTGGGAGACGCCGACGCTTTGTTCCGGCTGGGCCATCGCCTGGCGTTTGGGAGGAGCCGCCCGCGTCCGACCGAATGGCCTGCCGTTCTTGAGCTTTGGAAACACGCGGTGGAAGTGGGCCACGAGAGGGCGATGTTCTACCTCGGCGTCTGCTATGAACATGGCAACGGAGTCACTCAAGACTTAACCCAAGCTTTGCAATGGTACGAAAAAGCCGCCAATCTCGGCCATGAAGCCGCCATGTACAATCTGGCATTCAGCTACCGCAAAGGCGACGGCGTTCCGCAGGACTACGAGCAGATGCGCTTCTGGCTGGTCAAAGCGGCAAAGCGCGGTGATGCGGCTTCTCAGCGTGACTTGGGCTGGTGCTATCACGAAGGAGTAGGGGTGCCGCTGGATTACGCGGCCGCCGTGCGCTGGTATAAAGCGGCGGCCCGGCAGGGCGACACAAAAGCGCAGTACAATCTGGGGCTGTCCTACTTAGACGGCGACGGCGTGGCCGTTTCTATGCGCTGGGCGCGGCACTGGCTCGAAAAAGCGGCGGTGCAGGGCCACCGGAAGGCCAAATCGCGTCTGAAGCGGCTTGATGCCGCAAAGCTGGACGCGGCATATCGGGACATGTCGCAGGATACTGTTCGGGAGGCGGAAGCGCTGGAATGGGCGGAAGGAATACTGCTTGGCATTGAAGACGAAAGCAAAGATGAAAACTTAATAGAGTGGCAATAATCGGCTATAATAAAGCCAGTAATGAGTTCTGACCGCTTTAGTTTTTTGGAGTTTGGAGACGATGATGCGGCGGCGGAGCCTGCTGAAGACGCGGCACGTCCCGGCGAGCCGGCGCAGCGGGAAATCGGCCTCGGTGCGGAGCTGCTGCCGGACGGCACGACGCTGGCTCAGGTGCGGTTCACCGATACGCGCGGGTTTCAGAAGTACGCCGAAGAGGATGACGACGGCACGGTGACATTGTCGTCGCTGGCCGGGCAGGAGCAGACGGTTCCGACGCGCCTGCGGATCGTGGAAGTGCTGGGAGAGCGCGGGACCGGGGCGGGGCAATTCCAGTATCCGACCGGGATTGCCGTGGACGGCGCGGGCGTTTTGTATGTCGCCGACTCCTACGCCCATTGCTTGAAGCGCATCACGCCAGACGGCGGCGTTTCGATCATCGGTGGGCGCGGCTCCGGCCGGGCGCAGTTTTTGTCGCCGCAGGGGGTCGCGACCGATGAAGACGGCTCATTTTACGTGGTGGAGCAGGGGAACTGCCGGGTGCAGAAGTTTACGCACGACGGTATTTTGATCCTGGTATTCGGCCGTCCGGGCCGAGACTTCGGCGAGTTCTCCGGGCCGACCGGGATCAGTGTCGCGCCCGGCTCCGGCGACATCTATGTCGCCGATACCGGCGGCAGCCGGGTTCAGCGCTTCAGCTTCGATGGGCGCTTTCTGAACGCTTTGGGCCAAAACGGGCCGGGCCTGAGCAGCCCGCAGGCAGTCGCCGCCGCGCCCGGCGGGACAGTCTACGTCGCTGAGACCTTCGCCCAGCGTCTGGTCCGCTTCGATCCGCTGGGCCGGCTGGACCGGCAGATCGGCGGCGTAAAAAGCCGCCGATACGGCGCGTCTCCGCCGGTTTCCCTCAACCAGCCACGTGCGCTGGCGCTCGACCCTGCCGGGCTGCTGTATGTCGCCGATGCTGGGGAAGCCGACCCTGTTTCGGGCGAGACGCGCGGGCGTTTGCAGTGCCTGTCGCTGTCAGAGGACCGGCCTGTGATTGCCACGATTGACAAGATCGGGCGCTCTCTCGGCTCGCTCATGCGCCCCGGCGGCGTCGCAATCGGCCCGCCGTCCGACCGTCCGGTTCCGGGCCGCATCTCTTGGGGCGATGTCTACGTGGCAGACACGCTCAACCATCGCATTCTGCGCTTCGCGTGGAGCGGCTCGGCATGAGCGCTTTAGCCGCCCAAATCAAAGCTGAAGCGGCGCGTCTCGGCTTTTCCCTCTGCGGCATCACGTCGGCAGATCCGCCGCCGCACCATCGCCACTACGCTCGGTGGCTGGCCGAGGGCAAGGCGGGCGAGATGCTGTACCTGCACCGGCAGGAGCCGAAGCGCGGCGATTTGTCGCAGGTCCTGCCGGGGGCTAAAAGCGTCGTCTGCGTCGCGCTGAACTATTCGCCGGAGAGCGGCACCGCGATTGTCACCCATAGGGCAGATGAAACCGGCGCGTTAAGCACCGGCACTGGAAGTGCCGGTCTACTGCTGAGTGAAAGTCGAGGCGACTTAGGACAAGAAACGCAACCAGGCTCAGGGCTTCAGTCGCTTCGACTTCCATTCAATAGTAGACCGGCACTTCCAGTGCCGGTGCTTAACGCGCCAGTTCCTAACTTTAGCGGCACAGTCGCCCGCTATGCCCGCTTTGACGACTACCACGACCTGCTCTGGGCGCGTCTGGAATCTCTGTTGACTTTTATCCAGACCCAAGCCCCCAGCGCAAGCGGCAAAGTCTACTGCGATACCGGGCCGATTACCGAGAGGGACTTAGCGATGCGGGCGGGCCTCGGCTGGATCGGCAAGCACACCAATCTCATCTCGCGCCATTTAGGCAACTGGTTCTTTCTCGGCGAGATACTTCTGGATATTGAGCTTCCCGTCGACACGCCGGAAACGACCCACTGCGGCACCTGCACCCGCTGCCTTCCCGCCTGCCCGACGGGAGCCATCACTGCGCCGTACCAGCTTGACGCCCGCCGCTGCATTTCGTATCTCACCATCGAGCTGAAAGGCTCCATCCCCGAAGACCTGCGCCCGCTCATCGGCACGCGCATCTACGGCTGCGACGACTGCCTCGCCGCCTGTCCCTGGAACAAGTTCGCCGTGCGCTCGGATGACCCCGCCGTTCGCCCCCGCGCCGACTTGACCGCCCCCGATCTGCTGGAACTGCTGGCCCTCGACGACGAAGCGTTCCGAATTAAGTTCAAGAACAGCCCCATCAAGCGCACCAAGCGCCGGGGCCTCTTAAGAAACGTCTGCGTCGCCCTCGGCAATCTCGGCGATCCCCGCGCTGTTCCCGCCCTCACCCGCGCCGCCGAGACCGATCTGGAGCCGCTCATCCGTGAACACGCCGCCTGGGCATTAAGCCGAATAGCGGACATCACGACGTAGCCTGTGCTTCACGCAAGCCGCCGCGCCTTTGTCCGCCGCGTCCACCATCCACTGATCGCCGCCGCGCCGCCCGCCAGCGGCAGCCAGAAGAACAGCAATGTAAGGAGGATACTGAAGAAGCTGTCTGCTGCTGGTTCCGAAGACAACCCTGTAGGGGAAAGCAGGTACAGAAGGCTGGCGGCTGCCAGTTCTGCTGTCAGCACTGCCGTCATACCCAAGCCTGCACGCACAGATACGCCCTGCCCCTGCCTTGCCCCAACGAGAATTGGCAGAGCTAAATAAGAAAATCCCGTCATCGGCCAAAATAGGACTGCCTCAGCATGAGTCAGCCATGCCCACGGCAGTGTGTAATAGTGTCCCAATACTAGGGGGATCGCTGGCAGGCTGAATGGCACGAGGGCAGTAGCAATGCCCAGCAAAGACGGGCGCAGGGCGAGTTTACCGCCGTCGTAAACATCACGCAATGTCAGCTTCGGCGGCGTCCGTTGCCACTCGCGCCGCCACTGTTGGACAAAGTCGCTCGCTCCGCCGAACTGCTTCAATGCCTCAGTCACCGCCTCGTCCTCCGACTGTCCCAGCTCGCGGTAAGCATCCACGCGCCCCCACAGATGCGCCTGCAGCTCCCGGCGCAGCTCCTCACGGTGGAAGTTCGATAGGTTGCGGGCGAGCGGTACCAGAAGCTGGTCCAGATAGGCTTCCACACGCGGGATGTTGTCGGGTTCAGGCTCAGGAGTCATTGTCAAGTGTCCTCTCTTAATCACATTCTCACGCGCCGGACGGCAGAACGGTTCGGCCCTCTTCTGGGGTAAGCACACGCCCGACAGCAGTGACGAACTGCTGCCAGCCGCCCGTCCACTCCGTCAGCTTCTTCCTGCCGCTCTCGGTCAGCGTGTACGTTTTGCGCTCCCGGCCATTTGGGGGCGTTTCCCAGGCGCTTGAAATCAGGTCGTCGCGCTCTAAAGCGTGCAGGGCAGGGTAAAGCGTGCCTTCCCGGAGCTGCAAAGCGTTCTCCGTGCGCCGCTCGATAGTCCGGGCCAGCGCGTAGCCGTGCGCGGGGCCATCTTGCAGAGTCGCGAGAATGAGAAGCGACAGTCCGCCTTTCAGATAGTCTTGCGCCGAGTTCGCCTCTGTAGGGGTCTTCATGGGTTCATTATACATAGGTAAACTAGGTATGTCAAGAGGCTATTTGTTGACTTCGCCCGCTTCCTTCGTTTATAATAGGTCCGAACGGGTAACACTCTAAGAACTAAACGAATTTATTGGTGCCGACGCGCACCACAGGAGCATCACCTATGGCGGAAGTAGATTTAAAGGAACTCGCGGCGCAGCTTCGGGTAGACAGCATTCGGTGTACGACGGCGGCGGGGTCGGGGCATCCGACCTCGTCCATGTCGGCGGCGGACCTCATGGCTGTGCTGCTCGGCAAGTACCTGCGGCTGGATTACTCAAACTGGAAGTCGCCGAATAACGACCATTTGATCTTCAGCAAGGGCCATGCCTGCCCGCTGCTGTATTCCATGTGGAAGGCGGCGGGGGCAATCAGCGACGAAGAGCTTCTGACGCTTCGCCAGTTCGGCAGCCGCTTGGAAGGCCACCCGAACCCGCATGTGACGCCGTATACCGATGTCGCGACAGGGTCGCTGGGGCAGGGGCTGCCGAACGGGGTCGGCATGGCACTGGACGGCAAGTATCTCAGCAAGCTGCCATTCAAAGTCTGGGTGGTGCTGGGCGACAGCGAAGTGGCCGAAGGCTCCATCTGGGAGTCGGTGGACAAGGCCAGCCACTACAAGCTGAACAACTTAGTCGCCATCCTCGACATGAACCGGCTGGGGCAGCGCGGCGAGACCGATCTCGGCTGGAACAGCGCGGTCTATGCCGCCCGCGCCGCCGCGTTCGGCGCTCACACGATTGAAATCAACGGCCATGATTTAGATGCCATTGACAAAGCCTATGCCGAAGCTTTGACCGTGACGGATAAGCCCGTTTGGATCATCGCTAAGACTGAAAAAGGCCATGGCGTCTCGTTCCTTGCGAACAAAGAAGGCTGGCATGGCAAAGCCCTGAACGCCGACCAGGCCAAAGACGCGCTTGCCGAGCTGGGTGGCGAGCGGCACATCATTGTTGATGTTCAGAAGCCGGAAAATATCGCGCCTGCCGCGCCCGCCTCGACCGGGCCGCTGAAGCTGCCCACCTACGAGATGGGAACCAAAGAAGCGACGCGCAAAGCTTACGGCGATTCAATCACGGCGCTTGGCGCGTTCCGGTCGGACATTGTCGCTTTAGACGGCGAGGTCTCGAACTCGACGTTTGCCGACGAGTTCAATCATACGTTCCCTGACCGCTTCTTTGAGATGTATATCGCCGAGCAGCAGCTTGTCTCGGCAGCCGTCGGCCTTGCCGTGCGCGGCCACCGGACATTCTCGTCCACGTTCGCGGCGTTCTTCAGTCGGGCCTTCGACCAGATCCGTATGGCAGCGATCTCGAACGCGACGATTAGCCTCAGCGGCTCCCACGCAGGCGTCTCCATTGGCGAGGACGGCCCTTCCCAGATGGCGCTGGAAGATTTGGCGATGATGCGGGCGGTTTTCGGCTCGACGGTCCTGTATCCGAGCGACCCGAACCAGACCGCACATTTGGTCGCGCTGATGGCCGATCTGCCCGGCATTTCCTACATCCGCACGACCCGCGAAAAGCTGCCAATTTTGTACGGCACAGATGAAACCTACGAAGTCGGCGGGTCCAAACTGGTGCACCATTCGGATAATGACCAAGTGGCCGTGATTGCCGCCGGCATCACGCTCCACGAGGCCAACAAGGCCTACGACACGCTCAAAGCCCAGGGCATCACCATCCGGCTCATTGATGCCTATTCGGTCAAGCCAATCGACAAAGAGACCCTGCACCGGGCCGCTCAGGACACCGGCGGCAAGCTGGTCGTCGTCGAAGACCACTGGTTCGAGGGCGGCATCGGCGATGCGGTCTTAGATGCCTTCGTCGGTGTCGGCGACCACGCGCCCACGGTAGTCAAGCTGGCCGTCGAGCATATGCCCGGTTCCGGCAAGCCCGCCGAGCTGCTGCACGCCGCGAAGATTGATGCAGACGCGATTGTCCAAGCCGTTAAGTCCCTGCTTTAGTGTGGGTGTAAGAAGCCGCGCCTGGGAAATCGGGCGTGGCTTTTTGTTTAGTTCCTGCCTCGGCTTGGTACATTCTCCGCAGCTTCTCACTCACGACAACCCACGGAGAACTGACACAGTGAGCGACATGGAACTCGACATCGCCTTCTGGAGCTACGACCGGACCCACGCGCTCGCAGATGGTACGGTCAAGATAGATGGCGTCGCCGCAAGCTTCCATACCGCACGCATCGTTGCCGAGATTTTCGAGCAGATGATCCGTCAGCGGGCGTTCGATGTGTCGGAACTGGGCATGACGTACTTCCTGCGTGCTACGGAAGTGAGTCCGGAGTTTCTTGCTATTCCGGTGTTCCCGAACCGCGCGTTCCGGCATTCGGCGATCTACATCAACAAGGCAAGCGGGATCAAGCGTCCGGAAGACCTCGCCGGCAAAACCGTCGGTGAGCTTGCGCTTTATGGTCACGATGCCGGGGTCATGCCGAAGGGCATGCTGTCGGACGAATACGGCGTGACGCCTGACCAGTGCCGCTGGATCATCGGCGGGATTGACTTCCCCCTGAAGCCGATTGACTTTGTGCCGCAGCCGCATCCCGCCGATGTCGAAGTACGCTGGGCCGCCCCGGAGGAAGACCTCGGCAAGATGCTTGAGGCAGGGGAGATCGATGCGCTGATCTCTGCTGACATCCCGGAATGTGTGCTGAAAAAGTCGCCGGCGGTCGGGCATCTGTTCGATGACTATGAAACTGCCGAGCGCGACTATTACAAGCGCACAGGCATCTTTCCCATTATGCACACGGTGGTTGTTCGCAGAGACTTTGCCGAGGATCACCCCGACGTCGTCAAGGCGGTTTACAAAGGCTTTTGCACCGCTAAAGATGCAGCGGCCGAGCAGCTTGTGAAGGAGATGACCTTCAACAATATGGCAGTAATGCTTCCATGGCTCACCAAGCGCATTGAAGAGGACCGTGATGTGCTGGGTGAGGACTGGTGGCCTTACGGCATGAAGGCCAACCGCAAAGCGCTTGACGCCATCCTGCGCTACCATCACGAGCAGGGTCTCACGAAGCGACGGTTCACCGTGGAGGACATCTTTGTTCCATATCTGCTCGATACCTGAGCAAGCGTACTCTGACCAAGCCGTCAAGCCTCTGCTGCAAAGTCAAAGCAGAAAAGGCCGTGCCTGAAGGTTCAGGCGCGGCCTTTTCTTGTTTAGCATCAGCCTCAGATTGGTATACTTTCAACGGCCCCAATCCAAGTTTAGGTAAGTATAGACTTGCCCCTGCACCGTGCGCGTGCCGTTAGAAAGCCCTTTCATGCAAGCCATCCAAGCCGACGTTCAAGTGAACTTTCATTATGACGTTCACTTTACCTCGCATCTCTTCGATCCCGAAAACTCATTGCTCTCTGATGTCGTTGCTGCCCGTGCCGAGCGCTTGCCCGCCCGGATTTTGTTCGTCGTGGAAGACGAAGTAGATCGGCTTTTAAACGTTCGGGCGGCGATTGAGGCCTACTGCCGTCGTCATTCGGACTCGCTTTCGCTGGTCTGCCTGCCGCTGCTGCTGCCTGGCGGTGAGCGGGTCAAGAACGACCCCAATCATGTCGTTGCCGTGCAGCAGGCAGTCAACGAAACAGGCCTGGACCGGCATTCCTACCTCGCGATTGTCGGCGGTGGGGCGCTCCTTGACGCAGCCGGTTACGCGGCGGCGACGGCGCATCGGGGCATCCGGCTCCTGCGGATCCCGACGACGACTTTGTCGCAGAACGATTCCGGGGTCGGCGTCAAGAACGCGATCAATTTCTTTGGCAAGAAAAACTGGCGCGGCACATTTGCTCCAGCCTGGTCGGTGCTGAACGACTTCCATTTTCTAACGACACAGCCGGACCGGGTGTGGCGTGAAGGCATTGCCGAGGCGGTCAAAGTGGCACTGATCAAAGACGCCGACTTTTTCAGCTTTTTGGAAGAGCACACTGATGCCCTGGCGGCCCGTGAGATGGCCCCAATGCAGACGCTCGTCTATCGGTGCGCGGCGCTTCATGTCCAGCATATCTGCACCGGCGGCGATCCGTTCGAGATGGGGTCGTCGCGCCCACTCGACTTTGGCCACTGGTCGGCGCACAAGCTGGAGCAGATCACTGATTACCGCCTGCATCACGGCGAAGCGGTCGCGGTTGGGCTGGCGCTTGACGTCACTTACTCGCATTTGCAGGGTTGGTTGTCGGAGAACGACTGGCGGCGGGTGCTGCGCGTTTTGTCCGGCCTCGGCTTTGCGCTGTACGCGCCGGAAATGCGCGACGCCGACGCGCTGCTCCACGGCCTGCGCGAGTTCCGGGAGCATCTTGGCGGCGAGCTGACCATTCAGATGCTGCATTCTCTCGGCACAGGCTTCAACGTCCATGAGATTGACGAAGCGCTGATGGCGGAAAGCGTTTTGCTCTTAGAGCGTGAGTCGCGCCGCTTTGACGGCATCGGCACCAGTGCCGTTCAAGATAGCCACCGGGAGCTGGCCGCTCGATGACGGTTCTGGCCTTGCTGCCGCTCTTCCGGGAGCTGAACGACCTCAAGCGCATCCGGGTCGCAGGACGCACCGGCTCGATTGCCGAGCGCTTGTTCCTGCGCTCCTGGGCGCGGCTTGTCGGGGGTGAGGATCTGGCGCAAGTCGCGCTGAGCGAAACGGCTCATGCCGTTGCAGCGGCGCGTCTCGGGGGGATTGACGCCGAGGTGCTGACCGAAGGCGGCTTTGATGCCGGCGGACGGCTTGCCGTTCTGCGCTCCGGGCTTGACGCGGTCGCCGGGCCGCTGGACCAGGAGCTTGCAGCGCATCTGCGCTCCGCGCTTCATGCAGACGTGCTGCCGGAGCCGGGCACCGCGCCGCCGTTCGCCGCGCTTTTGGCGCAGCAGCCGCGAGCCGGGGCAACCCGGCCCGGCTTCCGGCGCGTCGTGCTGGAGCCTGCCGAAAACCATGCCGACCACTGCGGCATGGTGGCTGCCTACGGCGTTCTGTCTGCCCCGCTGTACGGTGCAGACCCCGCACAGGCATTCCTGACCGGCCTCGCGCATCACCTGCACAATGCGTATCTGCCCGACGCGGGCGACGCCGGAGACGTGCTGCTCGGCGACAAGCTGAAGCTGATGATGGATCGCTTCCGGGCAAAAGCGATTGCTGAACTTTCCCAGTCCCTGCATCAGCCGGTCTGGGACGCCGTTTCCGTCGTCTACCAGTCGGACACGCCTCATGCCAAAGCATTCCAAACTGCCGATGTGCTGGACCGCGTTTTAGAAATGGAATGGCACGCAAACTCCGCCGCGTTCACGCTGGGCGTTGCGCTGGAAGACATGGACATCGTGCATCCGGGTCCCGTGCAGGCGTTCCAGCAAGGCATCATGCGTCAGGCGGGACTGGTGGACAAATAATCAACCGGCACTGGAAGTGCCGGTCTACTATTGCATGGAAGTCGAGGCGACTAAAGATAGGAGACCTCCCTGAACGCGATTTCCTCTATAGTCGCTTCGACTTCCACTCAATAGTAAACCGGCACTTCCAGTGCCGGTTCCGAGACGAGAAAGCGACTGCGCGTGACTTCTGTTATCAACTGGGGCATTGTCGGCTGCGGCTGGGTTGCGCGGGATTATGTCGCGCCCGGCATACTCACGGCTCCAAACGCTCGGCTTCTCGCCCTCAGCGACCCCGATGAGAGTGCGATGGCGGCGATCGCGTCGCGGGCTTCCGGCATGAGCGCAAGCCGTGACTTGGGCACGTTCCTGCAAACGCCGGGCCTCGACGCCATTTACATCGCGGCGCCGAATCACTTGCACCGGCCTTTGACGGAAGCCGCCGCCCGTGCAGGCAAACATGTCCTGTGCGAAAAGCCGATGGCGACCACGGCTGCCGACGCCGAGGCGATGGTCCGCGCGTGTGAGTCTGCCGGAGTCCGGTACGGCACAGCCTTTGATCAGCGTTTTCAGGCACGGCACCGCAAATTAAAAGAATTAGCGTCGTCCGGGGCACTTGGTAAGATCACGGCCGCGCGGGTGCATTACGCCTGCTGGACCCCCGGCGACTGGGTTCCGCCGACCCAAAGCGTACATGACAACTGGCGAGTGGATCCTGTACGGGCGGGCGGCGGGGCATTTATAGACCTCGCGCCGCATGGCCTGGACCTCCTGCAATGGATTGTCGGGGAGCCGCTGGTCGAAGTCGGCTGTCTTTTGCAGCGCCGCGTCTTTGACTATCCCGTAGACGACGGCGCGGTTTTGATGGGCCGCTTCGCGAATGAGACTTTGCTGACAATGAACGTCGCGTATAACTGCCCCGATGCATTCCCGCGTCGGACTTTGGAAATTGTCGGTACGGAAACTATGGCGATTGCGCGGAACACGATGGGCCAAACGCCCGGCGGAACGCTGACGCTGGCAGACGCGCGGACAGGAGAGAGCCGCGAAATCGCCGTGCCGGCAGCCGAAGATGTATCTCCATTTCAGAGGCAAATTGAAGCGTTTTCTCAGTCGCTTTTGGACGGCGTACCGTTTCTTTTCAGCCCGGAGCGCGACCTGCACACGATGCGCCTGCTGGAAGCGGCGCAGCAGCATGCAGGCGGGGTGCGGGTGGAGAGTAAATAGGTGCCCGGCCTTGAAAGGCCAGGCCGGAACTCCACAGGAATGGGTCTGCGTTAGGTTCTTGCCTTGATACACTACCTCTGTACAAACTGTGGCTTTTGGCAGAAATATTTTGCCGTGCCATCGTCCTGCCCGGTCTGCATGGACTTCCGGCACACGCCGCCGGAGGGCGGCTTTCGCTTCTGGACGCCGGAGACGGTCCGGCGCGAGACACGCACGGTTTGGGCGGGCGAGGATACCGAAATTGTGACGTTCCGGGCTGACCCGCCTGTCGGCATCGGACCAAGCGGGTATCTGATTCGTCATTCGAACGGCAGCATTTTCTTTGACGGTACGGCCTATTACAGCCCCGATGCGCTGGATCTCATCGCCGCGCTTGGGGGTATTCGGTGGCTGTCGGCGTCCCATCCGCACGCTTACGGGGCTTTGTGGCAGTTGCAGGAGCGGTTCGCGCCGACAGTAGTAATTCAAGTGGAAGACTTGCCGTGGACCAACACGTTTGAGACCGCCTGGCCGTTTGACAAGAAATTGGAGATTGCTCCGGGCCTGACATTGCTTCATACCGGCGGGCATTTCGCCGGCCACTCGGTTTTGTACTGGGCCGACAGAAAAACGCTATTTGCCGGGGATATGCTGAAGTTCCACGGCATGAACGGGACTTTTGATGGCCTGAGCACGCACAAAGGCTTTAATCGCAAGATTCCGATGAGCCATGCTGAAGTGCGGCGCTACAAAGAAGTCGTCCAAGACTTGGATTTTGATAGGGTTTATACGTCCTTTCATTCCGCGCCTTGCACCCGCGCGGATGTCCTGCGGCTCTTCGACCGGCAGCTTGCCGGGCCACCGTTCTTTGGGCCGATCCCATTCGAAAGCTGATGACGGAAGCAAAGAAAGAGCGTAACAATCTGCCGACGCGGCTTAAAGGCGAGTTGTTCGCCGTTGTTGGGCTGGGTTTGATAATTGGCGTTATTGCGTGGTGCGTCTCGACGGCACATTTTGTTCGGTCTGCCGCGCGTGCGCCGGGTGTGGTGACCCGCCTCAACGCGGGCGGGACGCACCCGGAAATACAGTTCACGGCGGCTTCCGGCAAAGTGGTAGACTACCCGCAGGGCGGCATGATTTGGGGTTATCACACAGGCGAGCGCGTTCGGGTTCTGTACGATCCGCGCTGCCCTAGCGACAGTCCTTCTCTCGACACACTGCCCGCGCTCTGGCTCGGTCAGGGCATGGTGCTTCTGCTGGGAATCGTATTTTGCGGCAGCGGCTTAGGGCTGGCCTTCGGCCCAAAGGAAGACTCGTGACGGCTTTAGAAATTTACAAGCAATCGCTGGCTCCGGCGCTGGAAACGGGAACATTGTTTGAGTTCCCGCTGGCAGGCATGGACCGGCTCGGCCTGCCGCTCTGGAACGTCGCATTCATTGGCGCAGACGGGGCCTTGTCCGACGGCTTCGGCTACGGGCCGACCCTGGAAGCCGCGCAGACTTCCGCCTGGGGCGAGACAACCGAGTGGTACTGGGCTAGGGAAGCGCTGAAGAAGCGGATGCGCGTGACAGGCACTTATGCCGATTTGCGGAAGCGTTTGCCGGTCATTGACCCCATCGCGCTGAACTTGTCGGCGGGCAGCGGCTACAGCCATGAGGATACGCCGCTGACCTGGATTGGGGCGAAGCGCTGGCCGTCCGGAGACGCGATTTGGGTCCCTATCGAGTTTGCCGCGCCTCGCGCGGCCGACATCGGGCTGGGAATTGACCCAAGCACCCTGCTGGCCGTGCCGATTACCAACGGCCTCGGCGCGGGGCCGAGCTTCGCGCACGCCCTGGCCCACGGTATTTTAGAGCTGTTACAGCGCGATGGAAACTCCGTGCAGTACCGGGCGATGGATCAAGGTGTCGCTGTGGACGTGGACGACGTGCAGAACCCCGAAACCCGCGCACTCCTAGCCCACTTAGACGCCGAGGGCATCGAGATTATCGTTAAGCTGGCCGCAGACGACTTCGGCATGGCGAACTTATATGTCGTCGGCTACGACCGGGATTTGGACGCCGTGCCGCAGCCGATCATGCTCAGCGCCTGCGGCGAAGCCGTGCATCCCGACCGGGAAGTGGCTTTGGCGAAAGCTTTGCGCGAATACACGTCCGCCCGCGCCCGCAAGGCGTTCAATCATGGGCCGCTGGACAAAGTCCGGGCGCTGTCTCCGGCCGGCTATTTGGAGACGTTCGGCAGGAAGTCTCTGCGCTCGGAGGACGACCGGGCACTGACGGAGATGCAGCGCTGGACGCAGTTATCTGCCCACGACTTTCACCAAATCTTAGAACACCCGATCTACGACATCAAGCGCCGGGTCAAGTTCTCGGACCTGCCGACGACTCCAACCCCAAACGCCGACGCGCTGCTGTCGCTGCTGACCGAACGGTTAAGCGCAGGCGGCCTTGAGGTCCTCTCTGTTGACTTCACGCCGCCCGGCTCGCCCGCGACCATTCTCAAAGCCATCGTGCCGGGCCTGGAAGTCGAAACCATGACTTACAACCGTGTCGGCAGCCGCAATCTGCGCCGCCTGCTGGCTCAAAACTCGCCGGTCGCTGGGAGAGGGGACAAGCCCGCCGGTGCTTTGGACGTCCGGCTGACCGAGAAAGACGCGGATTTGGCTGGGGCCTGGCTCAACACTGCCGCGATTGACCGAATATTGGGGCCGCTGTATGCCCTCTACCGTGAGCCGGGCCGCCATGTGATTGGGCTGCTGGAAGAGGGCGTTTGATGCGTATCTGCTTTATCTCCCGCCGCTACTTCCCGGCGATCTCCGGCATGAGCGTCTACGCCCAAAACTTACTACGCGCTCTGGCGGCGATGGGCCACGATGTTGTGATGATCTCGCAGTACCGGGGCGACGAAGCGGGAACGCGGGTCTACGGCGGCGGGCCGCCGCCGCTGCTGCCTGGCGTCAAAGTCATTGGCCTGGAAGCGGTCGGCGAGCAGGAGCCGTTTGCGAACTGGGAGCGCGACATCCAAACGATGGTGGAAGTCGCCGCCGCCGAACATGCCGAAAAGCCGTTTGACTTAGTGCATGCTCAGTACGGCTACCCAACAGGGCTGGCCGCTTTAGAAGTCTCAAAACGGCTGGGCATCCCGAATGTCGTGTCCATTCAAGGTGGCGACGGCCACTGGGTCGGCCCCTGCTGCATGACCCACCGGGACGCCATGCAGACTGTCCTCAATCATGCTGGGGCGCTGTTGATCGGCTGCCGCTCATTTGCCGAAGAAGTAGTGGGTAACCACGGCACGGATTTGAGTAAGTTTACGATTGTGCCGGGTGCGGTGGATACGTCCCGCTTTTTCCCCCGCGACGGCTGGGCGGCGGGTGAGCTGCTTGACCCTGACGTGCCGGTGCTGGTTTATCACGGGCGTGTAGACCGGCGCAAAGGGGCATTAGACACGCTTGACGCTGTGGCGAACCTCGTTGCCGAGGGTCGCCGCTTGCGCCTGATTGTTTCGGGCATCGGCCCGGACAGCGACGCGGTCGCCGAGCGTGTCCGTGCGCTCGGCCTAGAAGCGCACACCGAAATCACGGGCTATGCCGAATACGATGCGGCTCCGAACGTCTACCGCTTGGGTGATATTTTCTTGTCGCCTACTTACGCCGAAGGCTTCTCCAATACCATCTTGGAAGCGATGGCAAGCGGCCTGCCCGTCGTGTCCTGCTTCGCCGTCGGCGTCGTAGACTGCCTGCGGGACGGCGAAAACGGCCTCTTGGTGACACCCGGCGACATCCCGGCGCTTACACAGGCTGTGGCCCGGCTGCTGGACGATGCAGACTTGCGCCGCCGTCTCACCGAAGCCGCCTACGACGAAGCGAAGCGCCTGTATTCCTGGCCCGTGATTGCCGCCCAAATCGCCGGGATTTATGAGCATCTGCGCGGCACGACGCCCGATTTATCGTGGACCTTTGACACGCCGCCGGACCCGTCCTGCCGCTTCCGCACCGCGCCGCATCTGCTGTAAAAGAGACTCTTATGCCGACCGCTCTGTTTCTCTCACCGCATCTCGACGACGCCGCGTTCTCCTGTGCCGGGTCGCTTCTGACGCTCCAAGCCGCTGGCTGGGACATCTGCCACTGCACGGTGTTCACGGCGTCTGTACCGAACCCGGCGGGCTTTGCCTTGCGCTGCCAGACCGACAAGGGCATTGCGCCGGAAGTGGACTACATGGCCCTGCGTCGCCGCGAAGATGTCCGTTTCGCGCAGATGCTGGGGATCAGCGATGTCCGTCAGTGGGACTTCGCGGAAGCGCCGCACCGGGGTTATGACTCACCTGCTGCGCTGTTTACGGGCATTCGGGACGGTGACGAGGTCTGGAAGCCGATGGCCGAAGCACTGGCTGATTTAGTGAGCGAACTTGACCCGCTGCGCGTCTTCGCGCCGCAGGGCCTCGGCAGCCATGCCGATCATTTGCAGCTTATTCTCGCCGTGCGGGATACGCTGGCTGATGATCTCATCTGCTGGTATCGGGACACGCCTTACGCCATCCGCGAGCCGGACGCAGTACCGTCCGCCCTGCTGCCGTCGGAGTTGACCGAGCAGACGACGCTGCTGTCCGAAGATATGTTAGCCCGCAAGATCACTGGAGCTTGTGCGTATGAGTCGCAGATCGGGTTCCAGTTCGGCGGTCCTGCCGAAGCTGCCCGCAAGCTGCGCGAGTTTCATCAAGCCGAAGCTGCACGGCTGGGACTGCCCGGGTATGCGGAAGCGTATTTGGCGACAGGGTAGCATCCGTCAGACCATGCCATAAATGGCATGGTTCTAAAAGCTTTGTAAAGCACGAAAACTATGTCAGATCAATACACCGATGCCATCAATGCCTACGCCAAAGCTTTACCGCCGGGCGAGCTGATGGAGTTCTCGACCGCCCCGTTTGACCGTCTGGGCCTGCCCTGCCGGACGGCGACCTTTTTTGCTGAGGATGGGCGGACACGCGGGGGAGCTGGCTACGGCTTCTCAGACTCGCAGGCGCTGGTCGGGGCGATGGGCGAGATGACCGAAGAGTTTGCCGCCTCCCGCGCGGTCTTGTCGCGCCTCCGCGAGAATGGCTCTTACGCTGAGATAGCCCGAAAGTACGGAACAAGAGGCGTCGCAAACCCGCTGACGCTGAGTTTGGACAGCGGGGGCGCGTACACGCCGACCTTGCCTTTGGAATGGACGCCGACCAAGCGGCTGGCGACCGGCGAGACGGTCTGGGTCCCGATTGAGTTTGTCGCCACTTACCGGGGCGATGTCGGCGCTCATCCGCTGGTGACGCCGATCACAAACGGTCTGGGTGCAGGGCTGACCAAAGCGCAGGCGGTCGCACACGGCCTTCTGGAGCTGTTGCAGCGCGACGGCAACGGGCTGTCCATTCGCGCTCTTGCGATGGGAACGGCGCTGGATTTAGCCACTGTCACCGATCCCGGCGCACGCCACTTACTGGATTTGCTGGACGGCAACGGCGTGGAGGTCGTGGTCAAAGTCGCGTCCACCGATTTCGGCCTGCCCGGCTTTTATGTCACAGGAATAGATCGTGATGCCGCGCTCGGCGGCCTGCCGATTATGTCGGCGGGCGGCGGTGAGGCGGTGCATCCGGTCGCTGCTGTGGCCCTGACAAAAGCCCTGCTGGAATTCTGCGCCGCCCGCGCCCGGATGGCCTTCTTCCACGGGCCGCTGGAAACTGTCGCGAAACTTACCCCACCCGGTTATTTGGAGCGCATGATGCCGGGTGTCAGCCCCGCCGCGCAGGAGCCGCGTGCGCTGGCGGAAATGGTTCGCTGGCTGGGGCTGCCTTTGGAAGACCTGCGAAGTATGCTCTCGCCGCGTGTGCTGCGCGTTGACCGGCAAGTTACTTTTTCCAGCCTGCCGACGGCGGATGAAAGCTTGACTGCCGACAAAGAGGCGCTGCTCGCCGATGTTACAGGTCGTCTCTACGCTGATGACTTTGACATCTTAGTGGCCGACTTTTCCGAGTTCGCGAGCGGCGTTCATGCCGTCAAAGTGATCGTGCCGGGCCTGGAAGTGGAAACTCTCAGCTACGGGCGCATCGGCGAGCGCAATGTCCGGCGTCTCATGGCCCAGCCCGAAGGCTTGGCAGGCATCGGTCCGGCCCCCGATGGCGCACGGCGGGTGCTGCTGACCCCGGAAGCGGAAGAGCGCCTCGGCGGCTCCGCCTGGCTGAACTGGGCTGGCGTTGAGCATGTCGTCGGCCCGCTTTATGCCTTGTACCGCGAGCCGGGCCGCCACGCCGCGCCGCTGGTGCTGGCAGAGTCCCCTAGCCCCGTTATTGGAGGCTAAGGGTTCTTATCGGTCATGCCGTGCCAGCGCCTCTTTTGGGATCAAACGCATCAGTGGCAGGGCCAGCAGGGTCGTCCCGGCGCTGATCCATACCAGCGTCCCAAACGGCAGATGGAAACGGCTGTAGAGCCACGCCCCCAGAATGTCCGAAAGCGTCAGCCCCAAATTGAACGCGCTCATCAGCAAAGAGTAGCCCATCGCCTCGCCGCCGGCAGGGGTAGTCCGGGCGGCCAAATCCATCAGCGCGACCGATGCGAAGATGCCGAGAAACCCGGACATACCCTGCACAACAATCGCTGACGAGTGTGAGTGAT
Source organism: Capsulimonadaceae bacterium (assembly GCA_965213825.1). Taxonomy (GTDB): domain Bacteria; phylum Armatimonadota; class Armatimonadia; order Armatimonadales; family Capsulimonadaceae; genus JANXMY01. Next base: position 249,619 of record CBDCAE010000012.1, on the reverse strand, counting down.
AGCCTAAAAACAGCAATGCGCTGACGGCGCTCAGGACAATCGCGCCCGGCAGCAGGCGTCCGAGCGGCAGCCGAACGCACAGCAGCGCGTAGACCAATGCCCCGCTGACTGCCGTGAGATTAAAGACCGCGCCGAGGCCGCCCAAAAAGAGCTTCGAGAAGTGCAGCGTGTTTGTCTGGTAGTAGAACAGCGGCGTTCCAAAGCCCGGCGACAATTCTTTCAGAAAGATAAACGCCGTCGCCAGCCACAAGCCTCTTGAGCGAAAGACCGGCCCCATCTGCGCTTTGAGCGACGCGCCAAAAGCTACTGTTCGCGCAGCAGCTTTTTCCTCCGGCAGCAGAAACAGCGCGGCGGGGATTAATCCTAGAAACAAGGCCGCACCGATTCCTGCGGTCCAGCCGAAGGCGCGTTCTGCGAGAAAGCCGCCGACCGGCTGGGCTAAGAGGCTGCTGCCAGCGATAATCGTCTCGCGCAGGCTGCCGAGCCGTCCCGTCAGCCCCCGCCGCTGCCCTTCCTCTACCAGCAGGCCGCCGGAGACGCTGCTGGCGAGAACGGCAAAGACGTTCGCAGCTACGAGTGTCCAAACTAATGGTCCGTACCGATGGGGAACAAGGCCAAGCAGTGCCCACAAGAGGCCCGCGCCGAAACCGCTGACCAGCAGGTAATTCCGGCGGCGCGATCCCAATAGCGGCACGGCGTCGGACAAAAGCCCGGCCAGCGGCTTGAAGTACCAGGCCAAGCCGGTCAGTCCGAAGAACGCCGCCATCGCTTCGGGCGCGACGTGCAGGTGGTCTTTTAAGAGAAATTGCAGCGGCAGCTTCGCCAGCTTGCCGTCGCTGACAAACGTGGAGACAAAGAGGCTAACGGCAATCAGCGAAAGCCGCCGCGCCGCCGTCTTTCCCTGTACTGTCAGTACTGTAGTCGTCCCGGAGCCTCTTACTGTTCTACTGTTCTATTGAGTTCAGGAACCATGCCATTAGAATGTATCTCAAAACTCGGCAAGCGTCCCCCTAGCCCCCAATTCTGGGGGAACCGGATGGAAAAGACCTGCTCTTGCTCCCCCAGAATTGGGGGCCGGGGGGCGTTTTGAGATACATTCTTAGGAACCGTATGTTAAAACATACGGCTACCCAGCGCGGACGCTGCAAAACACCGCTTCTGCACTGATATCATTCCGATTACTTTGTAGCGTCTTCGCTGGGTAGCCGTGACATTTGTATCATGGTCTGTCCATCTTGGGTTTCTACCGGATCTGCCTGCTTGACGCATCGGCGGGGGTGTGATAAAATAAAAGAGTTCTGAAAGGATACACTCAATGCGATTTCTGCAAGACCATAATCTTCTGCAAGGCCATAACTACCGGGAAGCCCGTTTCTGCGTCTGCCTTCTGGGCCTGCTGACCTTGTCCCTGCTCGCCGGCTGTGGCGGCGGGGGGGGCGGCGGCAACGGCAACTCCGGCGGCGGCACAACGACAACGACAGGCGGGCCTGGCACATCCAGCACGGGAACCAACACCGGCGGCACGACTCCTTTGACCGTTTCCGCCGTGACGGCCACGGGTCTCACGGCCACCTTGACAGAAGCCAGCAGCACCGTCAGCGTCAACGGCACGCTCGTTTACACGCTGACTCTCACCAATACCACTGCCGCCGCTATCCCGGTTCATGCGACAGGCACTCCGACTGCACCATCAGCCGAAGTCACCGTCACCGGCCCGACCGGCGCGATCACATTTTCGCCGGTTCCCGGTGCGCCGCCGATTGCCAACGGATCGCTCGCCCCCGGCCAGTCGATTTCCACGACTAAAACTGCCAATGGCTTTACCGCCGCCGGCACCTACTCTGCCACAGCCGTTTTCGGCGATGACACGACTGCTCCCAAGAGCGTTGGCCCGCTGACCGTCACGGCGCAGTAAAGCCAAGCCCCGGCCTTGAAAGACCAGGCTAACGCAGCAGGGAGAGTGCCTCCGGCACTGAATACTCCTCAGCCCCGGAGGGGCTTTGTGAACTTTTAGCCCGGCCTTTCAAGGCCGGGGCTTTGTTCTGTGCCGGGTTCACGTCCTCGCCGGGCGCTCCCAAATGGCTTCAGGAGCGCCCGCCCGATGGTTGACCAATCGGGCCAGCACAAACAAATGGTCGCTCAGACGGTTCAAATACCGCCCCACTTCCGGATTAATTGCTTCCGCGCTTTCCAGTGTCACCAGAAGCCGCTCGGCCCGGCGGCAGACGGCGCGGGCCTGATGCAGCATCGCCCCGCCCGGCGATCCGCCCGGCAGGATAAAGTGCCGCAGGGGTTCCAGCTCTTCCTCAAAGCGGTCAATCTCGGCTTCTAGCTGCGCCGTTTCTTCGGGCCGCACGCGCGGCACCGTCTCGCCCCGCTCCAGCGGTGTCGCGAGGTCCGCACCGACTTCAAACAATTCGCCTTGAATGCGTGTCACAACTGCTTTGGCTTCGGCGTCTTCAATCAGCCCGGCGGCGAGACCGAGAACTGCGTTGCACTCGTCCACCGTCCCGTACGTCTCGACGCGCACGATATTTTTCAGCACCCGCTGCCCGCCGTACAGGCTCGTCTCGCCCGCATCGCCGGTCTTCGTATAAATCTTCATAGCCCAAGTATACCGCGCAGTTAGGTCAAGTCAACCTGCAACTTTGCGCCCGGTTTTGTGTCAAACTGAAATAAGATGAAGACAAGCCGCGACCACTTCCATGCCGCCCGTGCCTGCGACCACGCGGGCAACACGGAAGGCAGCATTCAGGAGTACCAAGCCGCCCTGCGCCTGGACGCAAACTTTTGGGAAGCGCACCGAAACTTGGGCACTGTTTACCACGACTTAGAGCGTCACACTGAGGCCGCGGCTGAGTTTCGGGAAGCGCTGCGGATCAATTACTATGATGCCGAGCTGCACAACAGCCTGGGCCTTGCATTGGACAATCTCGGACAACGCGAACAGGCCATAGAAAAGTATTTGGACGCTCTCAGGATTTCGCCGTGCTTGTTCAACGCTAACTACAACTACGCAAACATCCTGCGGAAGCAAGGGGAGGCGGAGGCGGCCATTGCCCGCTATCGAATTGCTCTGAAACAAAGGCCGGACGCAGAGGACGCACACTTAATGCTGGGGCTGACGCTGGCTCAGACCAAAGACTACGACGGTGCGATTGCAGAATACCAAGAGTGTCTGCGGCTGAAGCCTGGCTACTGGAAACCGCACTATAACCTCGGTACGGCTTTTCGAAAGCAAAGTCTTTGGAACGAAGCAATCGCTGAGTACCGGCACTCCCTGACGCTGAACCCGGATCACGCTCAAACTCACTTCCATATAGGCTACTGCCGATTGAAAACCAAACGATGGAAGGAGGCCGAAGTCTGCTGCCGGGAAGCCATTCGCCTGAAGCCGGACTATACCGACGCTTTCTGCAATCTCGGCGTGGCGCTGGTCCATCAGAAGAAATCCAAAGCCGCCATTGCAGCCTACCAAGAAGCCGTGCGACTGGACCCGGCGGACGGCGTTGCCCGCAACAACATTGCAGTAAATTTGGAAAAGGCGGGCAAAACCAAGCAGGCGGAGCAGGAATGCCGGGACGCGCTCGCGCTAAACCCAAAGGACATCCGGGCGCATTTTAATCTTGGGAACTTGTTGCGAAAGAGCGGTCGCTATGACGAAGCCATTGACGAGTATCAAGCTGTCTTAGAAAGTGATCCTAAGCACTTCAAAGCCTGCCTGAACCTCGCCGTCTCCTATCGGGGGCGGGGTGCCTCGGAATGGGCCTTAGTGTACGCTCGCCGGGCGGCGGCCCTTGACCCGGAAAGTGTGAAAGCCCGCTACACCCTGGGTCATAGTCTCAGCATGACCGGGCAGTATTCCGAAGCAATCCCAGAACTGCGTGAGGCAGTGCGCCGGAAGCCGAGAGACGCCGATTACCGCGTTATCCTCGGTTTGGCACTCACTCAAGATCACCAGTTTCCCGCCGGGTTGCAGCAGTCGGCAATCGCCCTTCTGCTTTGTTCCTGGCAACCCTATTTTTGGAGTGTTCTCAGCATCAATCTATTGTATGCGTTTGTCTGCTGGTTTTTTCGAGTGCCGAAAGACTTCTGACTGCCGGCGGTCGGGTATAATGCTGTCATGCAAGAAATGGATGTTCAAGAGTTTGATGTCGCAGTGATTGGGGCGGGGTCGGCGGGGCCGAAGGCGGCGCGGACGGCGGCGAAGATGGGCGCGAAAGTGGTGATCTTTGAGGAGGCGCTGATTGGCGGCGAATGTCTTTACACAGGCTGCGTGCCGTCGAAGTCGCTGATTCACTCGGCGACGCTCTGGACCCGGATGCAGAACGCTTCGGCATTCGGCCTGCCGGACTACACGGGAAACGCGGACTTCGGGGCGGTGATGCGCCACACCCGGCAGACGATAGAAGAAGTCGGTGGCGGGGATGCGGTCGCAAGCTTTGCACGGCAGGGCATCACGACGGTCTGTGAGCGCGTAGAGTTTGTGGACCCGTTCACGGTGAAGAGCCAGAAGACCCAAATACGCTGCAAAGCCAAGCAGTTTATCCTCTGCACCGGCTCCCTGCCGGCGATTCCGCCGATTGAGGGGCTGGAAGACGCGGGCTACGACACGAACCGGACTGTCTTTGACTGGACTCATCTGCCGAAGCGCATTGTGATTATCGGCGGCGGGGCCATCGGCTGTGAGCTGGGCCAGGCATTCCGGCGCTTTGGGGCCGAAGTCACGATCCTGCATAACGGCGCACGCATACTCGCCCGCGACGATGCCGATGCGGCGCAGGTCTTGCAGGATCAGCTTATCGCCGAAGGCATTCAGATCGTGACCAACGCCCACGCGGACAAAGTTACGACAAATGGCGGCGAAAAGACGTTCCATATGGCAGGCGGCGAAACGATTGTCTGCGACGCGATCTTGGTTGCTGCCGGGCGCAAAAGCAATGTTGGCGGCCTGAATTTAGAGGCGGCGGGCGTCGAGTGCGAACAAGGCAGCCGTTTGAAGACAAACTCCTACCTGCAAACCAACGTGCCGCATATCTTTGCGGCGGGCGATATTTCTTCCGAGTATAAGTTCACCCATGTCGCCTCGTATGAAGGTGCAATCGCGGCCTCCAATGCGATCTCTGCTTTGCATGGAGAAGAATTGTCCTGCCCGGTCTCCTATCATGTCATCCCGCGCGTCACCTACACCGACCCGGAAGTGGCCTCGGTCGGCTTGTCGCCCGCGATGGCCCGCTTGAGTCATCCCGAAGGAGCACTCGACGTCGCCCGGTTCCCGTTCGCCCATCTCGACAAGTCTATCATTTTGGGTGAAACGAAAGGCTTTGTCCAGATCGTGTCTTTGCAGACGAGCGGCGTGATTTTAGGGGCACAAATTGCCGGAGCATCGGCGGGCGGCCTCATCAACGAGCTGTGTCTAGCCATGCGCTGCAACCTGAAAGTCGGCGACATCGCCCTGACCATGCACGCCTACCCGACCCTGCCCGAAGCGGTCGAAGCCGCCGCACTGTCGTCCTGCCACGCGCCGACTTCGCCCTGCGCGGACTCCCTGAATTCCCGCGAACAATCTGCCTAATCGCTTCCACTTTCGAGGAGACCACAAACACTTATGGCAAGCCGCATCACCATTTATGGCAATCCCGTCCAGCCCGATGTCCGCCGTCTGCGCCGGGAAATGAATGTCCTGACAGTCGAATACGGCTTGTCCGACCCCAAAAAAGACGCCCGCGCGGCAAGCCGCCTGCATACCGAGCTTGGCGGCGAGACACTCGCCCTGCCGATTGTCGAAGTCCAGCGCGGCGACGACATGGGCAGCGTTTTTCTCACAAACCCTGACGAGCCGACCCTGCGCCAATGCCTCCACTCCGAAGGCATTCTCTCCGTGACGGCGTATTGGGTGTAACGTTCGCTTCCAAAGAAAGAAGTCCCATGGCAGCCGCAATCATGCTGGGACTTCCTGACGATGTTTATGCGACTGCTGAAGAGAGGAAGGCGCTTAATGCTCCGCTCAGGTGCGCCGCAGCAGAAGCAAAGCAATGTCGTCAGGGCGGCGGGTGTCCGCGCGGCTTGGACCAACATACTCCGCCAATCCTCTTTCCAGTGCTTCTAAAGCCGTCTGTGCCGACGCGGCTTGGAGGGCGGCGCGGAGCATCCACCACGCGCCGGCGCTGCCGAGGAACTCTCCCTGGGCATTCCGCGCCTCGGTCACGCCGTCCGTCAGCAGCAGAAGCGCGTCGCTTGCTTCCAAAGTGACGGTCTTCTGAGTGTAAGCTGCTTCAAGGCCGACGCCGAGAATGGGGCCGGTGGGGGCTAACACTTCTTCCTCGCCGCCGCTACGCTTCAGCAGGGGCGGCTCGTGACCGGCGTTTGCGTAGGACAGTGCCCCGGAGCGCGGGTCAAGCAGGCCGACGAAAAGCGTGGCCGTCTCAAACGGCAGTCCCTGGGTCTCAATCAGCGTGTTCAGACGGGTGATGATCTCGGCGGGGGACGCGCCCGCGCTGCAAAATGCCCGCACGGAGTAGCGCAAAAGCGCGGTGGATGCTGCCGCTTCTTTGCCGTGGCCCATCACATCCCCAATGAGCAGGCAGTATTGCCCGGTTCCCGCCGGGTAAAAGTCGTAGAAGTCCCCGCCGACTTCTTCTTCCCGGTGCGCGGGCTTGCAGAAGCCCGACAGGTCATAGCCGACTGCGTGCGCCAGCGCCGTCGGCAGGGTCATGGATTGAAGTGCCTGAACCACCTCGCGCCGGGTCTCGGCCCGGTCCTGCATCCGCTGTGCCCAGGAAATTATCCCGACTGCCGCCGCTCCGCACCCCGCAAACAGCAGGGGGCGCAGGACCTGCATAAACAGCGTATCCGTCTGGGGCGACAGCCGGGGTGCCGCCGCCGTCATGCCGAAGACCGTAAACAGCACAAGTGACAGCGCGGCGGGCCGGACACCCCACAGGCGAGCCGTCACCGCGATCACCAGCAGCGCGATCAGCGCCCAGGCCAGCCCGAAGTGGGGGACCAGCGCGAGTCCGAGGAACAGCAGCGTGCCAGACGCCAGAAACAGCGTCAGCGCCAGCAGGTAAAGCCGCAGAGCGGAAGGAAGACGGAGGAAAACGGGCCGGGCCGCTTCCCGCGCGAGTGTCTGCGCCCAAAGGGGCGCGGTCTTGCTGGTCATCATAGGGTCTCCTTACGGTCAGCTCTGAACAGTCAACTCTCTTGCAGACACTCTATCTCGCGTTGATGAAAACGGCATGAAGGATTACAGGGGAATGCTGAGGGAACATTCTGAACGCGCGGCAGTCAGACGAGACGTAAAGGAAACCAATAAGGAAACCAATGAAGATGACACTTTCTCAGATAACCACCCTCGGCAGCCTGTGCGTTCTGCTGGCCGGAACAGCGACCGCCGCCTTCGCACAAGATAACGGTTCCTACGGGGACCATCACGGTGACCAGGGCGGCTACAGCCAACACCAGTTTGACCAGCATCGGGGCGGCCAGTACGGCGACAGTCAGTACCGAAATTCCGATCAGTACCGCCATTCCAATCTGTCCGAGCGCCGCCGCTTGGACCGCCTGCATGCCGCTTATGCCCGCGCCGCCTACCACGGCAATTATAATGCCGCCGAGCGCGATCACCAGCACGCCCAAGCCATCCGCGCCCACATCCGCGACCAGCACCATGACCAGTACCGTGATGGCGACCCTGGGCGGTATCAGGGCGATTATCAGCACGACAACAATTAGGCCACAAGAAGGGCGGACCTTGTGTTCGCCCTTCTTTTCTGCATTTGACCATTCAGAGCGGGGTCTTTCTCCCCGCCAAGTTTCAGGTATACTCTCGTATGCCTGACACTTTGCCTGCCTGCACACTCTGCCCGCCGACACGTGGCGTTATCCTACCCAATGACCACTGGACCCTGGTGCTGAACGACAACCAGGCGACTTTGGGCCGCGTCTTCTTCGCGCTCAATCGTCATGAGACCGACATCGCTGCGCTTTCCGATACGGAAGTCTTGTCGCTGTGGGCCTTTGTGCGCGAAGCCAAGTCAGCTTTGACGGCCCTGTTTGCCCCCGAACACTTCAACTTTATGTTCTTGATGAACCTGACCCCGCACGTTCATTTTCACATCTTCCCGCGCTATGCCGGCGAGCGTGAATTCGCCGGCCAAGCGTTCACCGACAGCCGCTATGGGGACCATTACGACCCCGCCGAAAGCCGCGCTTTGAGCGCGAATGCCGAAGAGCAGCTTGTCGCTGCCCTGCGCCACGCGCTCACCCAGCCGACCGGAGGCGCATTATGATTGCCTCCCTGCGCGGCCTTTTGGCTCATGCCGAAGCCACGGCGGTCATCTTAGACGTCGGCGGGGTCGGCTACAAAGTCAATGTCCCGGCGTCTATTCATGGCTTCCTGCCCGCCGTCGGCGAGAGCGTCTTCCTGCATATTCACTTTCACATGCGGGCCGAAGAAATCAGCTTGTTCGGCTTCCTAACCCCCGACGACCAAAAAGTCTTCGAGCTTCTTCTTTCCGTGACGGGAATTGGTCCCAAAGTCGCCCTGTCCATTTTGTCCGCGATGGAAGCCGAAGCGCTGGCCCGTACGGTCGCTTCCGAAGACACGCGCTCTTTGGTCCGTATCCCCGGCCTCGGCCTCAAAACCGCCCAGCGGCTTGTTTTAGAGCTGCGCGACAAGCTCGCCAATTTGGCCTTCGAGCGTAAAGTAGACGCCCTCCAAGCTAAAGCCAAAAAGCCCGCCGCCGATGATATTTTTGACGACGTAGTCGAGGGCCTCATCAACTTAGGCTACAACCGCAACGCCGCCCGCGCCGCCGCCGACAAAGCCTTGAAAGAAATCCCCGACAAGACAAACATGGGAGCCGCCCTCCGCGCCTCCCTGAACATCCTGACGGGGAGCGGCGGCAAAGGATAATGCCTAATGATACACTCTAGGCTCAGGACGAGTTTCAGAACGAGTAGTTGAAAACTACTCGCTAGGTCAAGCGTCTTTCAGATGGGGCCAACTACGCGATTGGCTTCTCTTCCGTCCGAAGGACGCCTCTCCTAGCAAGTGGTTTTCAACCACTCGGCTATCTTCCGGCTCATCATTCGTATATGGAAAAAGAACCCAAGTTCGTCGTCTGCCTTCAAAACGACGGCTACACGGCGTCATTGGAGCGGCACAAGATTTACCGCGTCCTGCCGGACGAAGGGGAAGAGCCAGAAGGGTATTATATCCGTGTTGTTGATGAGTCAGGCGAAGACTACTTGTTCCCCAAGAAATGGTTCGCCCCGGTTGATTTGCCGGAAGGTATTGCGGAAGCGTCGCTGGACGGTTCATCTTAGCGACAAGGGCAACGAACCCGGATTGAAATCCGGGTCTTCTCAAAAGCGATTGTCCGCCTTCGCGGACATAGGAGCCGACGCAGAGCCTATTCTTCTCTTCTGTCTGCGAAGGCAGACAATCGCACTTCAAAAGCCCCGGTCTTTAGACCGGGGACTTACACAAGAGGTCTAGTCTCTAAGTCTCGCTCTTCGCCCGCGAAGGCGGGATCTTGCACTTTTAAAGCCTACGGGCTCAGCCCTGGGTCCTAATTCCGTTGTGGTACAATCATTCAAGAGGATATACAAAATGATCTTGATACTTAGCCCGCAAACCGAGGCGCTGCTGCAAGAAGTGGCTTTACTCTTGAACGCCCTGGAAGCCGCCCCGTAGGATTAAGCAGAAACGCATCAAGCGAAAGATGCCGGGCCAATAACACACGCGAATTTGCCGAAACGAACTGGTATACTATGGCTATGACCGAACGGATGATCTCTCCTGAGATGAAAGACGATGACCGCGATGAGTATTCACTGCGGCCTAAGCGGCTACGGGAGTTTATCGGGCAGCCGAAGATTAAAGAAAATCTTTCCATCTTTATGACGGCGGCGCAGCGGCGCGGCGAGGCTCTCGACCATGTCCTCTTGCATGGGCCGCCGGGGCTGGGCAAGACAAGCCTGTCGCTGATTATCGCCAATGAAATGGGGGCGGCGCTCCGGGCGACTTCGGGGCCGGCAATCGAGCGGCCCGGCGACTTGGTGGCGATCTTGACCAATCTGGAAGCAGGCAGCGTGCTGTTTTTGGATGAGATACATCGTTTGTCGCGGCCTGTGGAGGAAATACTCTACTCGGCGATGGAAGATTATCAAGTCGATATTGTGATTGGGCAGGGGCCGTCGGCGCGGACGGTGAAGCTGGACGTGCAGCCGTTTACGCTGGTCGGAGCGACGACGCGGGCGGGCCTGCTGTCGTCGCCGCTGCGGGATCGGTTCGGCATTCAGCACACGTTTGAGTTCTACACGCCGGAGGACTTAATGGAGATCATCACGCGCTCGGCAGCGATTTTGGAAGTGGATACGGATTTGGACGGGGCACAGGAGCTGGCCCGTCGGTCGCGCGGAACGCCGCGCATCGCCAATAGATTGCTGAAGCGGGTGCGGGACTTCGCGCAGGTGCGGGCTGACGGCCATATCAGCCGGGAAGTGGCGTCGGCGGCTCTTGCGATGCTGGAAGTGGATGCGCTGGGGCTAGATGAATTCGATAGACGCCTATTGCGGATACTGATTGAAAAGTTCGGCGGTGGGCCGGTTGGGGTCGAGACGATGGCGGCAGCAATGTCCGAGGAGCGTGACACGCTCGAAGATGTCTACGAGCCGTACCTGATGCAGATGGGCTTTTTGCAGCGCACCCCGCGCGGGCGGGTCGCCACCCGGCGAGCCTGGGAACATCTCGGCTTGACCCCGCCGCCGTCCGCGATGGGGCAGGGGACACTGCTGTGACGGCTCTCATCAATGCTTTCGCAAACGTTTTGGTAGAAGAGGCTGATGTTTAGCCCTCCCGGCCTGCGGGTATTTTTCAGTGTATCCCCCCGGCGATGACGCGGAGGAGTTCTTATGATACCCCTTTTTGTGCCGAGGACTACATTGCACGACCCGCTTGATCAATTTGAAATTACCGCTCATCCGCAGAACGCCGGCCCGGCCCGCGAACGTGTCCGGGATGCTGCCCACCGCGCGGGATTTACGGCGCTGGACCTCGCCGATATCGAGATTGCGGTCGGCGAAGCGGTGACGAATGCCATCCTGTACGGCTCTCCAAGCGCGGACAGCCGGGTTGTGCTGGCGTATGGAATGGTGGGGACGCATTTCATCATCAAAGTCCATGACGAAGGCAATGGCTTCGACCCCGCTGCCGTGAAGCTGGAAGAAGATACCGATGCCCTCGGCGGGCGCGGCATCCGCTTGATGCGGGCTTTAATGGATCAGGTAGACCTTCACTATGATGGGCGAGGCATGGTCGCCTGTCTCCACAAGAAGCTGCCGCACTGAATTGCCTGAATATAGGCCCAGCTTTCCTTGGCGGCAGCCGCTGAGATGATCCTCCTCCCTCTGGTACCTCTTATCAGCAAATAACGGCTTACCGTCCCTCTTGACATCTTTTCGCCCTTCCGCTACAATAACTGTGTATTACCGCTATGGAACCACCGTCGCCTGCCGCGCTGCATCTCTCCGATTTTGACTACGAACTGCCTGCCGAACGGATCGCGCAGACGCCGCTGACCCCGCGGGATCGTTCGCGCCTCCTCGTGCTGGGCCGCATGGACGGTGCAATCACGCATAAGCAGTTTACCGACCTGCCGGCTTATCTGCGGGCGGGCGACGTGCTGGTCATTAACGATACGAGGGTGACGGCGCAGCGGCTGTTCGGAGCGCGAACAGGACATCCTAAAGAAAGCGTCGAGACGTTTCTGACCCACCGCATTTCCGACGGTCTATGGCAGGCGCTCGTTCGTCCCGGAAGAAAGCTCCTGCCGGGCGTCACTGTCGAATTTGGCGATGGTCTGACCGCCGAAGTCGCCGAACGTACCGATGAACGGGGCGGGCGTCTGCTGCAATTTACGGCCCCGCAAGGCACCTTCGTCGAAGATGCCATCGCCGCGCATTCGCAAGCCCCCCTGCCGCCGTATATCGGGACGCGGCTGCCGCCGGAGCAGCGGGAGCGGTATCAGACTGTTTATGCCGACACCGGTGGCTCGGCAGCGGCCCCGACCGCCGGCCTGCATTTCACGCCGGAGCTGCTGGCCCGGATTGAAGTGGGCGGCGTGCAGATCGCCCGCGTCACCCTGCATGTCGGCCTCGGCACGTTCCGGCCCATTGAGACCGACGATGTCTCCGCCCACCCAATGCACAGCGAGCGGGTCACGGTCAGCCCGGAAGCCGCCGAAATCGTCAACCGTGCGGAAGGCCGGATTGTTGCGGTCGGCACAACCTCCGCGCGGACACTCGAAAGCGCGGCGGTTGGCCCGCGCCGCATTCAGCCGATGAACGGTGAAACGTCGCTGTATGTGACGCCGGGCTACGGGTTCCAAGTTGTGGATGCGCTGGTCACGAACTTCCACATGCCGCGCTCGACACTGCTTTTGCTGGTCAGCGCTCTCGCCGGGACTGACGCTATCCGCCGCGCCTACGCCGAAGCGCTGCGGCAGGAATACCGCTTTCTGTCATTCGGCGACGCGATGCTGATTATTTAGAACCCACCCCGCTCGTCCCTCGCGACCCTCCCCCAAGGGGAGGGTGAGGAGCAAAAGCAAGCGGCACCCTGCCGTTGGCCCTTCCTAAACTCTGCACCCTCCCCTTGGGGGAGGGTCGCGAGGGACGAGCGGGGTGGGTTTCTGGGCCTCATGGGTTTCTGGGCCTCAAAGGACTATCCTATGCGTGTCGGCATCTTTTCGGAAAGCTACCCGCCGCTCATTAACGGCGTCAGCACGTCGGTCCAGACCCTCACAGCCCAGCTTGAGGCGGCGGGGCATGACGTGTTTATCTTCACGTCTCGCTACCCGCACTACGCCGACGAGCGACCCGGCGTCTACCGCTACCCGTCGGTCAATGCCCTGGTCGAGCCGGATTATGTCGTCCCCGTACCGTTCTCGCCGCGCATCAACCACGCGATTGCGACGCTGAAACTGGACATCGTCCATTCCCAGTCGCCGTTCTTTTTGGGGTTGGTCGCCCGCCGTTCGGCCTGTGCCCTGAACCTGCCCCACGTCGCAACAAACCACACGCTCTATACCGAGTACGCGCATTACCTGCCGCTGCCGACCGTCGGCGTCACCCGGCATCTTTTGGTGCGCTGGATGCGCCAGTTTTATAACTCCTGCGACCGTGTACTGGCCCCGTCGGAGCTGACCAAGCACGTCCTGACAGGCCGCTGCGGCGTGGAAACGCCGGTGTCGGTCGTGCCGACTGCCATTCCTGCGCCGCCCTATGTGCTGGCGCGTCCCGCCGAAACCCGGCAGGAGTTCGGCCTGCCGCCCGACGCCCGCATCCTGCTGTATGTCGGACGCCTCGCGCCGGAAAAAAATCTGGAGCTGCTGCTGCGGGCGTTTGCGCTGATCGCGGCCAAGACTTCAGATACCTATCTGGTGCTGGCCGGCTCCGGCAAAAGCCGCCGGGCGCTGGAACACCAGACGCGAAGTTTGGGCATTCATCGCCGCACCCGCTTTGCCGGCTTTCTGGGCCGGACCAAGCTCGACCCGCTGTACCAGGCCTCTGACATCTTCCTGTTCCCCTCAAAGACCGAAACGCAGGGGTTAGCTGTCGGTGAGGCGCTTGCCGCCGGCCTGCCCTGCATCGTGGTCAACGCAGGCGGTGCCCCAGAAGCCATTCGCGACGGCGTGGACGGCTATCTCGTGGAAGACCGGGCCGACGCCCTGGCGGCGCGTGCCTTGGAACTCCTTGCCGATCCGGTCCGGCACCGGCTATTGGCCGAAGAGGCCAAGCGCGGCGCGGCTGCTCGCGTCCCGGAAGCCGTCGGCGGCCGCATCATCAAGATTTACGAAGAGTTGATCGCCGCGCGTCAGGCGCAGGGAAGCACGGGCAGCGTGAAATCCGAAGGCTCTACCCAGAGCAAGCCGTAGAAACGGACGAACTACTACTCTGAGGAAAGACCGGCTTCTTCACGCGGCGGATGTGTGCGATTTCAGCAACTTGGGCACTTGATGTGTTGCCGGAGGAACCAAGCCACTCACCTGCCAGACCGCGCCGGACTTTACCAGCGAAAAATTCGTTCGGTACGGCTTACCATCGCCCCCAACGAAGCGGGCACGCAGCACCAGGGAAGAACTGTGTGCCATGAGCGTGATGGGGTCGAACTGAAACGCTTTTGCGCCGACGAGAGGCTGATATGCTCCTTGCAGCAGCGTCTTCAAACGCGCAGGAGGTGTCGCGGCGCGGAACCCCGGCGACATCATGGCTTCGGTCCTTGAGACGTCCGATGATTGCAGGCCCGTGACATAGTTCTGTGCAAGCTGTTCCGCCTGAGACTGCTCTGCCGGAGAGACCGAAACGGACGGCGGCGCGGGTAAGCCGGGGTCCGGCTGCGAATGGCATCCCGTGAGCAAGGCCAGCAGCGGACTGGCTAAAATTGGGAGCAGACGTCGCATTACTTTCATTTTCTCTTCTATCTTAGACAATCCCGCTCTGATAAAGAAAAGTCCTGCGGGCGAGAAGCAAAGGCTATTGACCTTCTCTCATTTCCCGCAGGACGCTATCTGCCGAAAGGCTGCTGGCGCTGCCACGAGGTCGCCCAAAGAGCCGTCCCGCAGGCCAGGAAACCATACTAGCTTAAGGATTTGCGGTGGCCGTGGTAGACTGGGCTTGAGCCAAAGGGGTTTCGGGTCTGCCATTGTCCATTATCTTTGGGGGTGTGCTGGCATGCGCCGGTGGGGACATCGCCGCTGCCGGGGGATTTGTACCTGGAGCGGTGTAAGCACGCGCACTCGAAGCGGCGTAAGCAGGCGCACGCGGGGCTGTGTAAGCAGGCGCACTCGGACCGCCATACGCCATGGGCGGAGAGGCCGAAGGAGCGCTTGGGGCAGGGGTGTAGCTTGGAGCCGTGGGCGCCGAGGAAGTCGGAGTCAATACGACGGGTGCAGCTATCGAGGCTGTGGGAGTCTGTGTGGGCGTAGCGACTGGGGCCGGCGTGTCTACTGGGTGACTGCACCCAGTCACACTCAATGCCGCCAAGGCCATGAGTATGACAATCTTCAGATTTGTATTGGTCATTAGATGTTTTTTCCTGGTTTCTCGCTAAACGAGCGGGATGGTCTTCGCTAAATAGCGCGTCGGGGTGGCAATCTCACCCCGACGCGCCGGTCAATGTCGCAAGGATCCGCAGATTTTACGGATTATAGTCAGGCTCAAACCCATAGACATGACAGTAGTCATAGTTGTAGCTATATGTACCACTCGCGCCGAAGACAGCCCCGGAGGCGTCCGCCAGATTGAAGGGAGAGCCGGCGGGGGCACCAGCCGCGTCAGGGCGAGTGTAGTCAACAAACTTCACATGACCATCACAGTAAGCGAAATTGTCTCCGTGGTGATGGGCAAATGCGTTATTGGTCGGCACGCCAAAGAGGATCGGAGAGCTGGTGCTGCCATTGACGGGCTGTTTAGTAACGGGATCGGTGGCGCAGGTGTTGTCGCTTTTTACTGGCACATAAACACAGGCGGCAGCCGTAACGGGGCAGTTCAGGACAGGGCTGGCCGTGGCATAGCCTGTTATCGCATTTTTCAGTTCTCCGGGCCAGATTACTGGCACGTTCGAAGGCGACAAAACGGCGGCTTGGCTTGAAGACTGCAACTCGCCGTTGTAGGTGTAAGTGACATTCGGTCTGCTAACGTCTACGGTGTAGGGATTCCAAAGAGTCGAATCCTTACACTGAAAGAGGGCATAGCTCTTCAAGTACGGCTGAATACTGTTGGCCCAAATGTCATTGGCCCGGCCTAGCTGTGCCGGTGTCGAAAAGGACGGTGGGACGACGAAGAGGTTGCGCGAGTTCCAGCCTTCCCCGATTATGCCGTCGTTTCCAATTGGATAGGCCTCGTCGTAGTCCTGGGTGTACTGGATTATACCTAGGGCACCTTGCTTAAGGTCGGATTCGCAGTCGATTGCCCGTGCGTTTTCGCGGACGCTTTGGAACACGGGAAAGAGAATGGCAGCGAGAATCGCGATAATGGCGATGACGACGAGCAGCTCAATCAGGGTAAATCCCCGACGTGCGCTTTGGCGATAATTCATGATAAGGTCTCCTTTTATCCGACCGACCTCCGACGCCTGCGACCGGCCTTATTGGGCCGCGCACACGCGAGGGTCTTGGTTGTCATAAGTCAAAGCGAACAGACCAAAAATCGGTCGCTCTGTGGAGGCTGCATTGCCAAGGGTCAGGGAATTAATCAGGGCTTCTTGAGGGTATCCGGCTTTGGTACTTTGAAGCTGAGGTATGTTCGACGGGCTAAAATGGCTGCCGAAGTTGATTGTGCTTCAGTATACCACAGAATTTATATAAAACGATACATTTGCTAAAAGTTTTGCAGAAGAAGTCGCAAAATTAGACAGGACCGCCGGCAGTCGAAAAAACAACGCCCGGTCTCATATCGAGACCGGGCGTTTCTGTCTGGTTTTGCTTTGCGCTAACGCTGGCGTCTTAAGTACGACGCGGGGATACGCATTTCTTCGCGGTACTTGACGACGGTGCGGCGGGCGACGCTCATGCCGCGTGTGACCAAAGCGTCCACAATAGACTGGTCGCTGAGCGGGGCTTCCGCGGACTCTTCGGCGACGAGCGCGGCAATCGTGCCTTTGATGGTGACGGCGTTCTCAAAGAAGATGTCGAAAGAAACGACTTCCTGCGTCGGAAGCTGCACATACTTATACAAGAGGGCGCGGCTGACCGTGGACTCGTGCATCTCGACCATCTTTGCCAGGCGGGTGCGGGTCAGCGGACGCAGGAACGTCCGCTGACCGGTCTCTAGGAAGCCTTGCTGGCACTCGATCAGTGCCTGGGTGATCTTCTGGATCGTCCGGCGGCGCTGCTGCAAGTTCTTCAAAAACATCCCGGCCCGCTCGACATAGGCGACGACATGCTTCTGGTGTTCGGTGGAGAGATCGGCTTCCCCGCTCCGAATGGCGTCGTACAGGCTGCGGTAGTAGGGGTTGATCTGGAGCGACGTGTTATCAAAGCCCAGCACGTCCACCGTGAAGCCGATGCCGACGCTGCGCTTGATGAGCACGTCGGCCCGGATGCTCCGGCTTTGGCCGTTCTGGGTGTGGTCCCACGGCACGCGGAAGCCTGCGGCGGGGTTCGGCTTAAGCTGCTGAATAAACGCGACAGCGGCTTCGACCTGCTGAGGGGAAGCATTCAGGCGGCGGGCTAGGACCGGATACCGATGCTGAATGAGGCTGTCCCAGTGGTCGGTGAGAATTTGAAGCGCCAGCGGATCAAACGCCTTACCCTCGCCGGCTTCCTCACGCAGATGCCGCATTTGCAGCAGCAGGCACTCCCGCAGGTTGCGGGCACCGATCCCCGGCGGGTCGCAGGCTTGCAGGCATCCGATGCCCTGAGTAATCAGCGAGCAGGGGACTTTGAGGACCGCACAGGCTTCGTCAATGTCAATCTGCAAATAGCCGCGGTCGTCAAGGCTGTCCACCAAATACTCGGCGACTAAAATCTCTTCGTGGCTTCCAGCCGTCGCCCGCAGGTACAGCAGCAGCTCGTCGCCGAGCGTTGTCTGGGTGCGGGCGAGAATGAGCGGGTCGAACTCGCCGCCGTCGCCGCTGCCTTCCTCGCCGCTGTACTGGCCGAACTCGTTTTCCGCCTGGGCCGATAAGCGTTCTTCCTCAGCGGTTTCCTCGCCCCGCGCGGCGGAGATGGCCTGGCTGTCGGCAAGTGACGGTCCGGCGTCGCCGTCTTCGGCCCCGGCGTTGAGACCCACAAAGGCGGTATCGGAGGCCGATGAGCTGCGGCTGAAGGGGCAGTGGGCGCAGGAGCCGATCCGGCTGCCGGGGCAGAGACGGCAGCCGGCCTCCGCCGGAATGTCCCGGCCTTCATCCAGGCTGTCCAGCGCGGGGTTCTCCTGCTGTTCCTGCTCAATAATCTGCTGAAGCTCTAGGGTCGAGCATTGCAGCAGAGTGTTGGCCTGGATCAGATGCGGGGCCAGCTTTTGAGCCTGAACCTGGCGCTGTTGATTCTCCTGTCGTAACTGCACGGGTGCGGATGCCTCTTACGGAAGTGTCTTGCTTCCGTTCTTCTGTCTCTAGTATCGGCAGAACGGGCAATTCGGCGCAGGGGAAAGAACTGCGCTTTCGTATGATATTCTTTCTACTGTACCTCACTTCAGAAAAACCATCTGTGTGTTAGGTCACAACGAAACTATGAATTCTAAACCGCAGACTACAGTTTAGCTTTGAAGTACTCGATCGTGTCCAAAATACCGACTTCCAGAGGAACGCGCGGCTCCCAGCCGAGCAGGGTTCGAGCTTTCGTGATGTCCGGGCGGCGCTGCTTGGGGTCATCGGCAGTCGGCAGGGGAACGTAGGTGATTTCGCTCTTGCTGCCCGTGGCCTTGAGAATCTCTTCGGCAAATTGCAGCATGGTCCGCTCGACCGGGTTGCCGACATTAATCGGCCCGGACAGCTCCGACTGCGACAGTTTGTAGATGCCGTCAATCAGGTCCGACACATAGCAGAACGAGCGGGTCTGCTTGCCGTCGCCGAAGATCGTCAGCGGCTCGCCCCGCATCGCCTGCGAGATAAACGCCGGCACGACCCGCCCGTCGGTGAGCCGCATCCGAGGCCCATAGGTGTTAAAAATTCGAACGAGCTTCGCGTCCATGCCGAACTTGCGGCGGTAAGCAAAAGTGACGGCTTCGGCGTAGCGCTTGGCTTCGTCGTAGACGGAGCGGGTGCCGTGCGGGTTGACATTCCCGAAGTATTCTTCCGTCTGCGGGTGCACCAACGGGTCGCCGTAGACTTCGGATGTAGATGCCATCAGAAACTTTGCGCCTTTCAGCCGGGCCAGCTCCAGCGTGTTATGCGTTCCCGCCGAGCCGACCAGCAGGATTTCCAGCGGCAGCACCATAAAATCTATCGGGCTTGCCGGCGATGCAAAGTTGAAGACATAATCTACCGGGCCGTCAACCGTATAGGGCTGGATAATATCCTGCTGCACATACTCAAAATTCGGGTTGCCGTGCAGGTGCGCGATGTTGTCCGTGCTGCCGGTGACGAGGTTATCGATGGCGACGACCGAATAGCCTTCGGCGAGAAGCCGATCCGACAGATGTGATCCTAAAAAACCGGCCCCGCCGGTCACGACTGCTCGTGCCATTCGTTCTCCTTGTGTCTCGTTCCTGCTTGGTGTCTCGTTCCTGCTTGCGTTCGCAGGCAATTCCGTGTTACACTTGTATTCCGCCGAATCTGCGCGTAATTTTTGCGCGTCATTTCGCGTATTCAAGTATACTACACTTATGAGAACAAACCGGCGTGTCTTAACTTTTTGCCTTGTGATTTTTGCGCCCATGCTGACAGGCGTGCCTTTCGATACGGCCCTGGCTGCTCCGCCTAAATCCGCCCCGGCGAAAGACAAGGCACCGGCTGTCGGTGTGGTCGGCAGCGGATTCTCGTTTACACTGCCCGACCCGAAGCGGCCCGGTAGGCTGCTGTATGACCTGCGGGCAGCGTCGGCGACCGGCCAGTCGGCGGCAGACGGCTTTCACGGAACGCTGACGACGGTGTGGGCGAAGTTGTTCCAAAACGGGGCTGCGACGGCGATTTTAACCGCGCCCCGCGCCGTGGGCGGCACGGCAAGCAAATCCACCGTTATTACCGGAACGGGCGGCGTCACCGTGAAGTCGCTCACGCAGGCGGGGACAATTTTGACTGCCGACACCGTGGTCTGGTATGCGACGCTGAACAAAATGGTTGCGACCGGCCATGTTTACTACCATGATGGCAAAACCGGCGCAACGATGCGTGGCCCACGTGCTGTCGGCGACTCACGCCTCAAGACGCTGACCATTTCCGCCGGGCATGGGACGGCGAATTTCTAAGCAGAGAATAGGCACTTCCCGTGCCGGCCTACTGCTGAGTGAAAGTCCCTGCGAGGCTGAAGGATTGAAGGAAAGCGCATGAATACAAGTCCGCAGTGTCGGAGACACTTCCATTTAACAGTAGGCCGGCACTTCCAGCGCCGGTTCCGTGCGGCCCTCGGCGTTCTCCTCCTGGCTTTCTGCCTGCTTATAGTCCATGCCCAAAGCGACACGTCTAAACCTAGCGTCGGCACTGTCAACGTAGATTTCGACAAAGCCGTGCTGAACCCGGAGCAGTGGCATTTGACGGGCCATGCCAAAATTGCGTCTGAAGATTACGATCTGACATCTGCTGACATCAAAGTTCTGTTTACGCCCGGTGCCAAGTCCGGCGTATCCGGGCTGCGTGAAGCGGTCGCCGTCGGCGGGGCCGTGCCGGGAGCGCAGGTGGTCGCTCATGTCCGCCAGCCGCTGCAAAGCGCGTCCTACGAAATCCATTCCGACCGGGCCGTCTACCAACCCGACACCAGCCGTCCGAGCGGTGGCCTTTTGAAGTTCACCGGCCATGTCCAGGTCATCACGAAGGCGGGCTTTCTCGCCGAGCCGTCTGTGTCCACGACCGACACGGCAACAATCTTGCTGGGCGTCGGCACACAGTACATGTTGAGGCCACAGGTAGAAACCGGGCCGGGTCATACCACGCTGACGCCGGCGCAGTAGGGGAGATGCCCCCAGCCCCCAATAATGGGGGAGCAGGATTGAATATGAACGGCCTTCACTCCGTGTTGCTCCCCCATTATTGGGGGCTGGGGGGACTCCGAGAACACAATCAACATCATGCCAATTTTACGAGCCGAAGGGCTGCAAAAAACTTATAAATCGCGCAAAGTCGTCAACGGCGTCTCGGTTGAGATCGCGCCTGGTGAGATCGTCGGCCTGCTGGGGCCGAACGGCGCGGGCAAGACCACGTCGTTCTACATGATGGTCGGCCTGGTCAAGCCCGACGGCGGGCGGGTGCTTCTCGACGATAAAGACATCACGCGCCTGCCGATGTACAAGCGGGCGCAGGAAGGCATCGGTTATCTCGCGCAGGAGCCGAGCGCGTTCCGGGGCCTCACGGCAGAGCAGAACATCATGCTGATCCTAGAAATGCTGCCGCTGACCAAAGCCGAGCGCAGCGAACGGCTGGAAGACCTGCTCGACAGCCTGGACATGACCTCGAAGCGCGGCCTTCTCGCCGCCCGGCTGTCCGGCGGCGAGCGGCGGCGCATCGAGATTGCGCGGGTACTGGCGACCCGGCCCGCGTTTATCCTCCTCGACGAGCCGTTCACGGGCGTTGACCCGATTGCGATTGACGACTTGCAGATCATCATCCGCGATCTGAAAGAGCGCGGCATCGGTATTCTGATCACCGACCACAATGTCCAAAAGCTGCTGGAAATCACCGACCGGGCCTACATCCTTTCGGAAGGGGAAGTCAAAACCGCCGGAACCGCCGACGAGCTGCTCGGCGACCCTGTCGCGCAAAAGTATTATCTCGGCCAGAACATGACCCTTACTTTGCGGCGCGGGCCGGGAGGCACGCTGACGCTATGAATGTGATGTTCAGCATTCTGCGCCTCAAGCTGGTGGACCGGCTGATCTTGAACGATCTTATTCCCAAGCTGTTCGCGGCTATCGCCGCGTTTTCACTGACGCTTCTCATTGTGGGACCACTTCTCGCCTCAGCGCGTTTTCAAGCAGCGGGCATTCCCTGGTGGATCATTGCAAAGTTCGTCGGGTGGGATTTTACGTCGTTTGTCCGGTACACTTTTCCGATGGGGATGCTGCTGGCGGCTTTGCTGGGGTTTGACCGCATCTCGCGTGACAGCGAAGGAGTCGCGCTTTTTGCGGGCGGCATTTCCTTCCTGCGGATTATGGTACCCGTCGTCGGTTTAGGTCTCGTGCTCAGCTTGGTCAACTATGTTTTCAATGATCAGATTTCGTCGTATGCCGCCGCACAGGTGGCAGACTTCAACAACCACCGACAGGACATTGTCGGCGAGACAACAAAGCCGTTTGACATTCCCAACCACAAAGACGGCAAGCTGCAAGTGCTGGTGCATGTTGAAAAAGGGTTTGATGCTCAGGCGAAAGTGCTGCGTCAAGTCACAATCACTTTTTATGATGCCGATGGCCGCCTCCCACGCCTTGTGACCTACGCCGACCGGGCGAAGTCGCATGGAAGCGGCTTAAAAGAATGGACCCTCTACAATGTCACGCAGGTGGACCAGCAAACGGGAGCCATTGCAAAATACAAGCAGTTTGAAGATACGACCGGCATCCAGAAGACGCCGGAGAACATGGCGTTTTTGCAGCGTGACCCGGAAACGCTGAACTTTCACGACCTGCGGCGGCAGATCGCCGAACTGAAAGCCGGCGGCAGTGACAGCGCCGATGTCCGCAATGCCGAAGTGGGCTTATGGTTTAAAGTCTCGCTGCCGTTTTCGTGCCTTGTTTTTGCCCTCGTCGGCGCTCCGCTCGGTCTGCGCTCGCCGCGCTCAGGAAAAATCAGCGGCTATGTTTGGGCGCTGCCGATCATGCTGGGCTACTATGTGATCTACACGAGCATGAGCAGCATCGCGATTGGCGGCAGTATCTCGCCGATTTTGGCGGCGTGGCTGCCTAACATTTTAGGGCTGGGTGTCGGGACAGGGCTGATTTGGAGCGCAGCGAAATAAGATGGGCGCGATTGTCTTCTTTGGCTTTATTTTGTTTGTCATGGGCGGGGTGACGGCCTACATGGGCGACCGCCTGGGCAGCTATATCGGCAAAAAGCGGCACTCAACGTTTGGGCTGCGGCCCCGGCACACGGCCATGCTCTGGACGGTTGTGTCCGGCGGCGTGATCGCGGTCGGGACACTGCTGCTGTTTGTCGCGCTGAATGACACGTTCAAAACGGCGCTCATTCGCGGCCCGCAGCTTCTGGCCGCCAACAGTGATCTGGCGGACCGGAACCAGACGCTGCTGAAACGAAACAGCGTAGTGGCGCGGCAGGCGGCGCGGGACGGCGAGATTGTGCGTGATGCCGAGGCGAAAGCGGCGGCGGCGCAGAAGACGCTGGCTGCCGTCACCGGGCAGCTTAACCAGACAAAAACAATCCTCGGAGAAAGCCAGGCCGTATTGGCCGAGAGCCGGACACTCCTCGCCCGGCGGCAGGCGGCGCTGGCGGTGGCGCAGGTCCATCTGGCCGGTGCCCAGCGTGGCCTCGGCTCCACCCGTGCCGATCTGCACTCCGCGCAGATGCAGGTGCGCGTGGCCCGGTCGGGCGTGCAGGACGCCAAGCGGCAGGCATCGGCGGCGGAGCTTCAGGCAACGGCAGCAGAGCTTCAAGTCGTCCGGGCCAATAAAAGTGTGCTGGAACTCGGCGTCGAGCAGGACACCCTGAACGCGGAGACTTCCCGGCTGGCCTCGCTCAACCGGGCGCTCATCTTCCAGCATGACGAAGAGCTGGGCCGGACGGTTGTATCCGCCCAGCAGGACCCGGCGGCATTGCGGCGTGAGCTGTCGGTGTTTCTCGATCAAATCGAGCTGACCGCCCGGCGGCGCGGTGCGAGCGGCGAAGGCAACGCGCCCGCGCTGCTTCTGCCGACGCTGGCTGAAGCGTCCGGTATCCGCTACGCCGGAACGTCCTCGGCGCGGGAAGCGGCGCTGGATGCTTTATCGCAGAATATCAGCGCTCAGAGCGGCCTTTTGCCAAGTGTCGTGGTCGTTGCCGATGCTCGCTTTAACACGTTCCGGGGTGAGCCGGTCAAACTCGACCTTAGACCTTACGGCAACACCTTGGTCTTTCCCAAAGGGGCCGTGATCGCACGCGGTACGGTAGACGGTACAGCGTCTGAGGACGAGATATTGAAGCACTTGCAGGCGTTCTTGACCGGCCAGGTCCGCACCGAAGCATTAAAGCGCGGCATCATCCCGGCGCATGACCCGGAGACGGGAGCGCCGCTGGTGGGCCGTCCTATCGGCAGCGAGGTTTGGGTGGATTTAGTGAAGCAAATCCAGCAGGCCGGGCCAAGCGCCGGAATCACGGCATCGGTTGCCGAAGACACTTACAGCGGCGACCTGCTGCACCTCAAATTCCGCGTGGGCAGGGGATGACCTACCGCACTGCTTCGCGTGGTCCTTCCTGAAGGAAAGATTAGGAACAGTGGATATGGCCTGCATTGATAATCCATATCCTTCCTTTAGGAAGGACCCTGCGAAGCAAGGTGGTAGGTCTCTTGATCCTCCTCGCTATTGATCCCGGACGCGCGAAATGCGGCCTTGCTGTCGTGCAGGGGCCGCAGAGTCTCGGCCAGACGCCGCGCTGCTTGGAGCGCCAAGTAGTCGAAACGGAGCGGCTGACGCTGGCCGTCGGCGAAATCCTCCGGCGGCGTCCTGAAATCGCGCGTCTGCTGCTCGGCAACGCCACCCACAGCGCGACGCTGCGCCGGGCGCTGGCGGGTGCCTTCCCCCTAATGCCGCTGGAACTCGTGAACGAATTCAATACGTCTGTGCGGGCTAGAGCTAGGTTCGTCGCTGAAAACCCCGCGCCCGGCTGGCGACGTCTGCTGCCTCAAACCATGCGCTCCCCGGAAGTGCCCTACGACGATTATGCGGCGCTTTTGCTGGCGGAGGATTATTTTTCAAAAAAATCGGAGAAATAAGCAAAACTTGTGAAACAAACATGAAAAATGGTTGTCACACGAGTTGGGAACAGCCCCAAACTGCTGTGTATCCCTTTGCCGTTCTTCCAATGGTGGTGAGACGGTACGCATCGTTTATCTTCGGCGCATCACACGCGGAACCGACTCCGCGCCAAGACGCACCGCGACACGCAAGACGGCGAACACGGACGGTGGACTTTCAAGGCAACATGGATACTTGGGAGAAGACCTTCGGCGGACACTGTCAGCCTATCGCGCTCTGGGTTCAGGCACGGGCGATGACGCGCGGCGGCGGAGACGAAACCAGATGCGATTGTCATTTTGCAGCACGCGCTGTAAGGAGAAATGCTCCATGAAGAAGTCTTTAGTGCTTCTCGCCGGAATCGGAATGGCCTTCATCGGCCTGCCCGCCGTCACCCACGCACAGGCCGCGTCCGGCCCGTTCGCGGACGTCCCGACCGACCACTGGGCTTACCAGTCGGTTGACACCCTTCAAAAGGCCGGCATCGTCATCGGTTATCCCGACGGTACCTACGGTGGCCGCCGCCCGATGACCCGCTACGAGTTTGCGGTCGCTATCGCCCGTTTGCTCGCGCAGATGAACAAGCCTAATGCTCCCTTTGACCCCAGCGGCCTTGAAGCACAGATCGCCGGCAACAAAGCCGCGATTGATGCCCTCACCGCGCTTGTCAACGGTTTCCAGGCAGAGCTGACCCGCCTCGGCGTGGATGTCGCTGCCAACACCGCGCGTCTTGATGCGCTGGAAGCCCGCCTCAGCCGCGACGAAGGCATTCTTGGCGCGGTCAAGAACGAGCAGGATCGCCTGAAGATCACGGGTGACTTCAACGTCATCGCTGAAGGCGACGGCTCCCGCCGCCGCGACGTGAATGGCAACTACCTGCCGTTCCTCGACGAGAATGGCATCTACCAGGGTGCGAAGGGCAGCCAGAACCGCCTGCTTGGATCGTCCGACGTTTACGAGGACATCCTGCTGCATCTCAAAGGCAAGCTGACCGACACGGCGACGGCAAACGTTGACCTTGACTTCGGCAACTACCTCAGCCAGGTCGGCAACACGGCAGCGTTCGGCGGCAACGGCTACTCGGCCGGCAGCCTCGCTGCCTCGTCGCTTCGGCCAGGCGGCCTGACCGCCGGCAACCAGTACGCCAACGTTTACAAAGCGTACCTTGATGCCGCCGTCAAGCTCGGACCTCTCGGCGGCGCGGAGCTGCTGGTGGGCCGTTTCGGCAACCAGTACACCAAGTACACGCTGAAGCAGGTGGATGCCGACATCTACACGAACCTGACCCAGACCGACTCCGGTGACATCATCGGCGACGGTGCGGGCATCAACCTCAAAATCGGCCCCGCGAAAGTCAATGCGTTTGCCGTCAAGATGAGCGCGGACCAGTTCTCGCAGCCTTACGGCGGCTCTGCCGCAACCGGCACCACCGGCGAGTTGGGCAACCCGTTCAACCCGATCCGCAGCGCGGCGACCCAAACCCGCCCCGGCGGTCTGATCACCGCGAACCATGCTGCCGCCTTCGACCAGGGCTATGGCGTCCGGGCCACAGTCGGTGCCCCGGAAGCTGCTACTCTGGGCTTCACCCTGGAGCAGTTCGGCCTGAGCAATAGCACGTTGACCACTCCCGGTGCCAACAATGGCCTTGGCCTCAGCTCGACCGACGGCATTACTGATCCTAATGCGTCCAACGGGAACTCGCAGTTCAACCGCCTGACCGTCTATGGGGCCGACTTCAACGGCGCACTGCCGTTCGGCCTGCCGGGCGTCAAAAAAGGCGGCCTTTTGATAGACGCTTCCTACACGGTCTCCGCGCAGGGCTTCAACCAGGGCTTCAACAATGTCGGCAACGGCTACCGCTATTCGTCCACGGACGACCAGATCGGTGCAGCCTTCGGCGGGCTGACCCTCAAGGGCGGCTACCAGTATATCGGACCTGATTTCTCCGCTCCGGGTTACTGGGGACGTGTTGGTGCATGGACCAACCCGACCAACGTGCGCGGCCCAGTCGTGTCGGCGAAGTTCGCCTTCACGCCTAAGCTAAGCTTCAATGCCGACTACGAGTCCTACAAGGCTGCTTACGGCACCAACAAGAACGGGACGTTTGTCAACTCCCCGCTTCAGCAGGGCGACAACCTGTACCGCTACCAGGTCGGGTTCAACTATGGCCTGAGCAGTGCCTACGGCGTGGACCTCGGCTATGAGGACGTTCTTTACAACCTGAATAACAGCAACGGCCTGCTGGCCGCCGCCGGACGCCCGCACGAAAGCTACGTCAACATCGGTCTTGGCCATACGATCAGCGGTAATGCCAGCATCAAGCTGCTTTACCAGATCGTCCACTACGATGACAAAGGCACCGGCTTCGATACGACCGCCAATGGCGGCAAGGAAGACGGCGGCATCGCCGTCGGCCAGTTCCAGCTCAAGTTCTAATTGCAGCCGACCGGTCCTTCTTTCTGTGTAGTGAGAAGAGCCGGACAGCGCAAAACCCCCAAAGCAAAATGCTTTGGGGGTTCTTTTTTGAAAACCTCACTCTTTCTGCAAACTATGTCTCTGTCTCCATGTCCGGCACAAGTCCTGTGCCGCTTCCGCCCAAGTCGGGAACTCGAACGTGAACCCTTCTTGCAGCATCCGGCTTGGCACGACGCGGCGGCTCTTCAGAACCAGCTCCGTTTCCGAGCGCAGCAAAGCCGTCCCAACTGTCAGCATCCACTCGGAAGCCGGGAGGCCGATCTTTGTTCCCCAAGCCTCGCGTAAATCCCGCAGGAAGTCAGCGTTCGGCAGAGGGTTGGGGGACGCGATGTTGACTGCGCCCGCCATGTCATGTGCGATCAGCCAGTCTATGGACCGAAGAAAATCCTTGCCGTGTATCCACGAGAGGTATTGCCGCCCGCTGCCTTCCGTGCCGCCGAGGCCGCGCCGGACCAGGCCGAGCAGAACATCAAAGACGCTGCCTTGATCGGGACTCATCACCATCGCCGACCGCAGTGCGACTTTGCGCGTCTCCGGTGTCTCGGCTTCGTCTAAAGCCTGCTCCCACGCCTTTGCGACTTCAATGGAAAACCGCCATGTGTCGGGAACATCCGGCTCTGCGCCGCCGATGATGCCCGTGAACTCATCATTTGGGGCATCGTAACGGTCGGCATAGAGAGTTGCCGTGCTGGACTGAAGCCAGACATGTGGTGGCTTCTTTGCCCGCGCAATCGCCGTGCCGACGGCGCGTGTGGAAAGCACACGCGAGTCTATAATCAGCCGGCGGTTTTCCGGCGTGTACCGGCAGTTGACACTGCGCCCGGCTAAATTGATGACAGCATCTGCGCCGTCAATCTCCTCCGCCCAGTCGCCGACGCTTTTGGCATCCCACAGGGCGACACGCCAGGGCGCTCGATAAGCTTTACGGCTGAGAACCACGACCTCATGCCCGTCTTGCTTAAACGCCCGCGCCAGCAGCGTCCCGACCTGCCCGCTCCCGCCCGGCAGCACGATTTTCATGGGTGTTCTCCTAAACAAGCAAGAGCCACAGAACGAATTCCGTGGCTCCGATAAAGTACCGTCACGGCGACGGAAGATGAACATGGCAGCCCTTTACGGCACCGTTATACTCACTGTTTGAGTCGCTTTGTTACCGGCCTGATCCAGTGCCTGAACTTCAATCTTGTGCGGGCCGGACGTCAGCGCGGGCAGAGTCAAAGTGAACGGCTCACTGACCGAGTCAAAGAGGCCGTCGTCGGCGGAGGCGGCGATGGCATCGCCGCCGTCGGTCTTGGCCTGGACGGCTTGGACATACGCCAGCTTCGTTTGAGCGATTCCATGCAGTGTCACGGTCTTGTCGGTATTCACCGTCGGCGTCCCGACAGTGAGTGTCGGCAGAGTATTGGCAATCAGAAACGGCTGGGAAACGGCTTTGGCGGCGAGGGCACCAACCGGGTTGCTGGGCTTATCGCTGGCGATGACTTCAATCTGATACAGGCCGTCGGGGAGCGCCGTCGTGTCCCATGAGTAGGACGTTTCCTTGAGGTCCTGCGCGGATTTTGCGGTTGCCGGTGTCGCCGCTGCATCATTCGCGGCGATCTGCGCCTTCACAAGCGCCTGCACACTCGCCGGAGCATTTTTGAGCGAGGCCGACGCGGCGGGGGCAGCCGCCGGGGTGGATTTGGTTTTGGTCTGTGCTTTAAGCTGGGCGCTTGCCGTGATCGGTATCCACAGTTTGCCGCCATCCGCCGAATACGACACGTCATAGGAGAGCGTGTCCCGGTCGGGGTCGGATGCCGTCCAGTTGAGCATCGCGGTCTTGGACAAGGCATCCCCGGCGGCGGGCTTTGTCAGGCTGACCGTCGGCGCTTGATTGCGCGGCAGGTAATAGACAGAGGCACCGCTGAACTTCGGGACTGCACCTGTTCCCGTGAACTGGGCTTGATACTGCAAAAAGCGGGCAGGCGGAGAAGTCACAGTTTGACCATTACTCTGGGTATACGGTGCAGACCAGGCGCTCCACGATGAGTCGGGGCGGGGGACATCGCCGGAGCGGGTTTGCAGCGTGACGGCGCTGCCACCAGGGGTGTCCGCCCGCCAGGCAATCGTTCCCCACCGCGCCTGCCGTCCGGCGTCATGCACCGTGCTCTGGAACAGGCCTGATGTGCCGCTGCTGCCGGGTGCGCCGAGGGTGTAGACGCTGCCGCCGGTGCCTGTCCCGGCGTACAGCGCCGACGTTTGCGGGTCCACCGCCAGCGAAATAAACTGCGGATCGGCGGCTGTTGTATAAGATTCAACGCTGTTGTCGGGGGCGATTTTCGTGATCGTGCCGCCTGCCGCCGCGTAAACCATGTCATCGCTGCCAGTTTTGAGACTGGTGACGCCCGTGCTCGGCAGTCCCGTCAGCTTCTTCGCCGTGCCGTCTGGTGCGATTTTGTAGACATTGCCCGTTGCCGACGTTCCCGCGTAGACATTGCCCTCTGAGTCCGTCGTCAGCGCCGAGATGTTCGGCTCCGCGGCATCGTACAGGACGCTGTTGCTGCCACCAGGCGTAATCTTGTAAACGATGCCGTTGGGTGAGCTGCCTGCATAAATGTCTCCCGCTTTATCAGTCGTCAGCGAAAGAATATGAGTTTCCGGCGATGTAAACAGCACTGAACTATCGTAATTGAACGTTCCGACAGCAGAGAGGCCGCTCTTCTCGACTTTGTTCAGCCGATAGACACGGCCTGTCCCACCGCCGGCCGCAACATAGACTTCCGTGCTGCTTTGGGCAAGCGCGGTGATATATTTCTCTGCAGCAGTAAAGACTTTGCCACCCTTACCGTCAGGTGTAACGCGGAAGACGAAGCCGTTGGGGGAAGTGCCGACATAGAGATTACCTGCGTCGTCGAGCGATAAGCACGTCGCTTCCAGCTCGCCGGTGCGGAAGAACGGAGTGACTTTGCCCGCCGCGTCCATCTTGTAGACGATGCCGCTGTCGCCGGTGGCGAGATAAGCGCTGCCGTGGCCGTCGGGCTGGACGGCCCAGACATAGTTTTCGCCGGTCTCGGCGGCTTTGGTCAGAGACGGCGACAGGCGCACGTCGCCGAGGCTGGAAACGGCGACGTTGGTGAGCATCCCCGCTGCAAACTCGGCCTGCGTCGTCTGCCGCCAGATGGACGGCAGGCGACCGACAGGCTTAACGGTCGCTGGGGCAGGCGTGGGCATATCTGCGTCAACGCCCGGTGCAGTGCTGGCGGTTGTCGTTGTGCTGCTGGCGGTCGTCACGGTGGTGCTGGACGCTTGCGGCTTCGCGGCGGCTGTGGCAAGCGCCAGATTTTCGCTCGCCAGATTTTCGCTCGCCAGATTTTCACTCGCCAGATTATTAGGGTACGCCAGATTGTCACTGTCGTCAGCGGACAGGGGCGTGGAGGCGGAAGCGGGCATGGAGCTGGTGGTGCTGGTCGTGGTCGTGGTCGTACCTGGCGTGACTGAAGGGCGGGATTGATCGGACAAGTCTTTGCGCTGGACTGTGATGTTCAGGGTCTGGCTGCCGGAAACCAAGTACGGAACGGTCAGGGTCTGCTTGACTTCGTCGCGGGTTGCCCGGTAGCCAGTCGTGCGCGGGGACTGCATGACGGCGGACAGCGTCGGCGGCAGGCCAGAAAGTTTTTCGCCCTGCACAGTGACGGCGTTCGTCGGCAGGGTGAGCCGGGCGACAAGCTGGTTGTTCTGCGGTTTTTCTTCAAAGTGCTTAATAAGCTGCCGGACGTTCGCCGAGGGGTCGGACGGGGCGGACGACAGCCCGCCGCCGAGCAGCAGGGCGAGAATGCTTCCTCCTCCGCCTCCCCCCCCGCCGTCATCGCCGCCTTGAATGGACAGCGGCAGGATGCCGTCGGGCGTAGACTGCGGGATCTTGACCGACAGATACTGGGTATAGCGCGGCTGCTTGTAGGGCTTCAGCACCACGCCGACCTGCACCGTATCGCCCGGCGCGAACTTGGACTGGGTGATGAATAAGTGGTCAATCTCCGCCGTGTCGTGCTTGTTTTGGATTGTCACGGTCATGTGGACACTTTTGACGGCAAGAGGATAAAATGAGTTGGACGACAGCAGGCCCATCAGGCTGGACAGATCACCGGTCGCGGCCTGGTCAATGCTCAGAGGATCGAAGTACACATTTGTACGCTTGACATGGCCGACTTCCTCAGCGTCCACATCCATCGAGACCGTTGCCATCGTGTCTCCGGGATCGCCGTGGATTTGGGCAATCGCCGCGCCCGCGACCGCCGGAATAAACCGGCCGGTCAGCAGCGGGTGATTGATGATTTGCACATGGAACGTCTTGTTCTTATGAATGGACTCGTCGTTGACTGCAATGGTCATGGGAACCATTTGGGGCAGAGGGCCAATAACCCCGCCGACCGAGAAGGGTCTATCTTGGAAAATGCGCCCGACCGTCTTGATCGGCGAGCCGAGCTTGAACGAGGTCTGGTACGAGGGATAGATGTCCACGACGTAAGCCGTGGTCAAGGCCGCGTCAATCGGTCCCAAGTTCTGGAACGGGTGCCCGAACAGCAGCAGCCGATTGCCGTCTCGATAAGTGACGGTGCCGGTAGCATTCGCATCGAAATCCCCCTGCACCAGCGCGACGCCGACCGCCGACCCCGGAACCAGACTGGGGTTCTTCGCCAGTGGGTTCGTGTCAATCCCGTTGCCCATGCCTGCTCCGGCCATGACATGGAAATGGAAGGGGGCCAGCGCCGTGCCGAGCCGGGCGAGGCTTTGCGGGTTCATGCCGCTGACCGAGAGCGGCATCTCGCTTCGAAAGTTTGTGCTGTCCAAATTTGTTGTCACCGCCGACGGCGCGGACGCGCTGATGCTGGGCAGCTTCGCAGGCAGATCAGGACTCCAAGCATCGAGCATGGCTTCAATCGGGGTCGCAAAGCCGATAGGGTCTTTGGCAAACTGGTTGCCCAAAGAGATCGCGCCGACAAGCCGGCCATTGATGTAGATCGGGCTGCCGCTCATGCCTTCCGCGATGCCGAGGCCGCGCGTCACCGGTGGGCCGCTGGTTGCCCGGAACATGATATAGTCTTTGCCTTCGTTGAATTTGGCGACAACGCCGAGTATCTCAATCCCGAACTTCTCAATCTTCGTGCCTTTGAAGACGGACAGCGCATAGCCGGTCATGCCGGGCCGCAGTTCGGAAACGCGCATGAACTTTTTGGAGTCCCATTTAAGCTGCTGGCTTTTGGCGGGATGGGTCATCGGCACGGGCGGGCGGGCATCGGCGGGGGAAGCGGCGATCAGCGCGGCGAGGGCGGCGGCGCTGAGGGTGAAACGAGCGCGTGAGTTCATGGATTGGGAGGCTTTCGTAAAGTGAACTGTAGAAAAGAACACGACGAGAAAAGAACACGACGAGTAGTTTAAAACTACTCGCTAGGAGAAGCACTCTTCGAGTGTAGAAAAAGCCTTCTGGTCTTTGTCCTACGTCCGAAGGACACCTGCCCTAGCGAGTAGTTTTCAACTACTCGTGAAAATCGGTCTTGTATATGTTAGCTACGCCGATTTTGCGTACACTTGTTCCGGGTCAAATTGCGGCGCGGTGATTGTCTGCCAGTCTTCGTCTTCCGCTGAGGCTTCGCGGAAGTAGCAGGTCGGATGGCCGGTGTGACAGGTCGGGCCAATGGGCCGGGCCAGCACTAAAAGCGAGTCGTCGTTGCAGTTCACCCGCAGTGACACAAAGTTCAGCGTATTGCCGCTGGTTTCCCCTTTGGTCCACAGCTTCTGCCGTGAGCGGGTCCAAAATGTAACGAGGCCGGAGCGCAGCGTCTTTTCGAGCGCGTCCCGGTTCATAAAGCCCAGCATGAGAACATCTTTCGTCTCGGCGTCCTGCACGACGGCGGGAACAAGGCCGTCGTCCGCCTTTTCCCAGCGGATTTGGTCAATAATCATAGTTTGGTCCGAAGCTAAATCCAATGCTTTATCAATGCTGCCGCTCCCAAGGCCGCAAATACCAGCAGCGGGGCGCAGCCGCCCTGCGTGAACTGAAGCTGGCCCTTGACATCGTGGCGGGGATTGACGATGGGCGGACTCTGCGAGTAATCGGGAGCGGCAATCTCATACCGCTCCGGGTCGCGGGTCCCCCGCCGGACATACAGGGCCGCGCCGGAGTGGCTCGGCGGGTAATTCGATGTCATCTGGAACAGCATTTCGCCGTCCTCGGTCGCAATCCGCCCGCCGTCCCAGCGCAGCCAGCTCGCGCCGGCCTCATCGGTGAACCAGCGAATGGCGGCCCAGCCCGGCGGGGTCATCTCGTTGGTAACGGCTTCAGGGTACTTCATTTGCGGAGCCGCGCCGGAAAAATAATAGGGGCCGATGTCGAGACGGGTGATGCCGGGTCCGTTGGCTTCCTCGGCGATCTGAAGCTGGTACATAAAGCCGGTCACAACCTGCTGGGTTTCGACATACGGCGCGGTGATTGAGGCCATTGGAAAGGCAGTCCTCCGGGTATACTCTAGGCTTGCTGAATGGGTAATTTTGGTTTATTGTACCAGAATTGCGATTAGAAATGGACGAAAACAAATGGCGGAAACGGCATTGACGGGGAAAACGGCCTTGATCACTGGAGCCGGCAGCGGTATCGGGCGCGAAGTTGCCTGTGAGCTGGCCCGGCGCGGGGTCAGCGTTGCGCTGGCCGGACGCTCGGAAGTGAAGCTGACGGAAACAGCGGCCCAGATTGGCTATGAAGGCGGCGATGCGGTCACGATTGTCGCCGATGTCACCGATCCCACTCAGGTGGAACGGCTGATCACGGAAACGACACGGGCGTTCGATGGGTTAGATATACTTGTCAACAGCGCGGGTGTCGGCCTCATTAAGCCATTAGAAACGACGACGGCGGCTGAAATGGACCGGCTTTTGGACACCAATGTCAAGGGCCTGATGCTGGTAACGCAGGCTGCCCTGCGCCCGATGATTGCCGGAGGAAAAGGCGGCCACATCATCAATCTGGCCGGTATTCTCGGCAAAGCGCCGATGGCAAACGCCAGCCTTTACTGCGCGTCCAAGTACGCCGTCACAGGATTTTCCAAAGCCTTGCAGCTTGAAGTCAGCCGCAAGCATAATATCAAAGTCTCGCTGCTGTATCTCGGCGGCGTGGACAGCCCGTTCTGGGACACCATTGACATGAAAGTGCAGCGCGACAAGATGCTGACCATCGCCGACGCCGCCGGGGCCGTTCTCACGGTGCTGACGCAGCCAGCCAACCTGGTGCTGGGCGAGTTCACGCTCCAGCCGGAAAGCCACCAGTTGTAGTCTGCGGAAAGCCCGGTCAATCTTGACTTCCCTGCCTGCCGTGTGCTATACTCTGCGGAAGTCTTAGAGACAAATACACCGAAACCCGCAAGTCGCACCGCCGCCACTTCTTCGCAGATGTGATTGACGGTGAGGATCGCAACGAGAGGATTTCACCATGGCTTACGGTTCCCCCAGCAGCGGTGGCCCGCGCGGTGCCCGTCCGGGCGCACCCGGCGGTCCGGCCGGCGCACGAAAAAACCCGCGCTTCAAGCGCCGCAAGGTCAGCTCGCTGACCATCAACAAAATCAAGACAGTTGACTACAAAAACGTCACCCTGCTTCGCACCTTCACCGACGACCGGGGCAAGATCGTTCCCCGCCGCCGCTCCGGCGCGACGGCCAAAGAGCAGCGCATGATTGCCGTCGCCATTAAACGCGCCCGCGAAATCGCCCTGCTGCCCTTTGTCAAAGATTAGTCAAAGACGAAAAAAACGCCCCAGCCAGATGGCTGGGGCGTTTTTTGTTTGGCCGCATCCCGCGTTCGCTGAGATGCGCGACTAAAGAATGTTGTGCAGGCTGATTGATCTATCCATAAAGCCGGGTGGCTTACTCCGCTTCTGGACTTTCTGAATCTGACCTTGCGCTTATTCTGCCCCTGTCGGTGACACTTGTTCCATAACCACCAATCGTCTTATGACTAATTCGTCAATCTCAAGCTCATCGATCTTAAGAGAATGGATATGGGACTTACCAATAGTAAGCCGCTTGATTGCCAACTTGCCGACTGCAAGTGTGCCGATAGCCGCCGCACCGATAGCCAGCGCTCCGATAGCTAATGCTCCGATGGCTGCCGCACCGACCGCTAATGCTCCAAATGCTCGTGAGCCTGCCGAGGCAGTGTTGATTAAGCCTCTGTCAGCCGGCGGCTCTGACTGTTCTTCAGGATTATCTGGCACAAGCATGGCGGGAACAGATTTACTTGGCCGCATCTTGCGCTCACTGATTTGCGCAACCCAGGAACGCGGCGCGAGGCGCGAAGACAAAGAAAGCCAGTAGTTTTTCCGGCCTGGAATAACGTAGCTGCGGCCCCGTCCGAGCGCGGCGAGAGCAGCGGCGGCAACGTCTGCCGCCGTCGTTCCCTGGCCGGTCAGCTTCGGTCCAGAAGCGGCGGCAAAGCCCGCAGCGGCGGCAAACCCGGTGTCCACCGGTCCCGGACAAAAGGCCAGGACGCGAACACCGCGCGAGCGGTACTCCGCCCAGAGGGCTTCGCTGAAAGACAGCACAAAAGCTTTTGTCGCCGCGTAAACCGCCATATAAGGGACCGGCTGGAACGCCGCCGTTGAAGCGACGTTTACAATCGCCCCGGTTTTGTTTGCCAGCATCTCCGGCAGGAACAAGTGCGTCAGTTCCACCAGTGCCGTGACGTTGAGGGCGATCTCCTGAGACTCCTGCTCCAATGGCAGCGTATCGAACAAGCCGTAATTGCCGAGGCCGGCATTGTTGACCAGCAAGTCAACGGAAAGGCCCCGTCGTGTCACTTCCTCTCGGACCTGCTGAACCGCTCCCGGCGCACAGAGGTCCGCTGCAATCACGTCCGCCCGAATTCCATGCTTTTCTGCAAGCTCTTCCGATAGCCGGTTCAGCTTGGCCTCTGACCGGGCGACCAAAATAAGATCGGTCCCCTGCGTCGCCAGCAGCCGCGCAAAGGCTTCCCCGATGCCCGAAGACGCGCCGGTAACCAGCGCGGTAGAATAGGTTTTCATGGCCGTTATCTTTCGCTCTTCCATGAGATGACAGCACATCTTACCCGTAATTTTTGCGTGCTAAATCGCTGCGCCGCCGGAGACGAAGATTGTTTCGCCGGTGATCCAGCGGGCGGCGTCGAAGGCTGGAAACACGACCGGCAGCGCAACGTCGTCTGTCAGCAGGCCGGAGACCGCCCCCGAATTGTCTCCTTCATAGGCTTCATAATACGCTTTGACAACGGAGGCTCGCGTCGGCGGCAGAAGTGGACACACCTTTCCTCTTTTCGTTGGGATTGCCTGAGAGTCAGCGGCGCAGGCCGCCGTTGACGTCAATAATCTGGCCGGTGATCCAGCGGGCGTCGTCGGACAGCAGAAACGACACCGCAGCGGCAATGTCTTCCGGGGTTCCCAGCCGGCCCAGCGCCGTGTTTTTAATTGTCGCCTCCTGCACGGCAGCAGGGACTTCAGACTTAAACACTTCGGTGGCGGTTGCGCCCGGCGCGACGGCGTTGACCGTGATATTCTGCGAGCCGAGGTCGGCGGCAAAACCGCGCGTGAGTGATTCCATGGCTCCCTTCGTCCCGGCGTACAGGCTGGAATGCGGCATGGGGGTGCGGGCCTGTCCAGACGTCAGATTGACGATCCGCCCGCCGCCGGGACCGATGCGCCGGGCAATCTCGACCATGCACAGGACCGGGCCGCGCACATTCGATCCAAAAATCTTTTCGTAGCTTTGGGGAGTGACTTCCGTCGCCGCCTTGTTGTCCCCCCGTGCAGCGGCGTTGTTGACCAGCAGTGTCACCGTGCCGAACGCTTTCTCGGCGGCGTCGAACAAGGCTGTAATCTGGGCCGGGTCGCTGATGTCGGCTTGAACCGCAATCGCTTCGCCGCCCGCCTGCGTGATTGCGGAAACGACTTGGTTTGCTTGTTCGGCGCTGCTCAAAAAATTCACGACAGTTTTCGCGCCGTCGGCGGCAAGCCGCTTTGCGATCCCCGCCCCGATGCCGCCGCTTGCGCCTGTGACGATGACTGTATGCCCGGCCAGTGTGTTGCTCATTGCAGAATGCTCCGTTTCTATGTTCCCTCTGCATTATAGCGGAGACGGCATCCCGGCGGCTTGGACAGACTTGCGGTTTTGTGGTGTTTCTTGCCGAGAATTAAGTTTGCCGAGAAGAAAGAAGTCAGCGGCGCTGGAACTGGCGGGGGGAAAAACCTGTCAGGCGCTTGAAGTGGCGGCACAAACTGCTGTGGTCGAAGAAGCCGACCGCCTGAGCGACTTCTCCCACCGTCAGCCGCCTGGCAGCCAGCAGAGTTTTGGCCTTTTCCACGCGCTGCT
Organism: Capsulimonadaceae bacterium; assembly: GCA_965213825.1. GTDB lineage: Bacteria > Armatimonadota > Armatimonadia > Armatimonadales > Capsulimonadaceae > JANXMY01. The sequence continues at coordinate 212,177 of CBDCAE010000012.1, read as the reverse complement.
GAAGGATATATTCGTGCGGCGGCAGACCGGTGGACTGCTTGAACAGCCGCGAGAAGTGATACAGCGAGAGCGGGGTGCAGCCGGCCAGCTCTCGGAGCGATAGGTTCTCCGCCAAATGGTCGCCGATGTAGGTCAGGACGCAGGCAAGGTCCGACCTGCCGAGGCCGCTGCTCTGCTTTTGGGCCGGAAGCGGCTTGGCGCCAGCGTATTGGAGAAGAGAGACCGTGAGTGCCGACGCCAGGGTCTCCGCGCACAGCGGTCCGCCGGGGCAGCCGCTCTTCATCTCGGCCTGTAAGGCAAGCGCCGTGTAAACGACCTGCGGGGAGGCAGTGCCGAACGAAACTTGCAGCGGCTCCGCTGTCTCTCTGACTCCCATCATCAGAGCTGTTTCGGCGACCCACCGGGCCGGAAGCAGAACCTGGAGGATATGCGTCTCTTCCTGCCACCGAACAGTCGCTGGCTCGCCGGCGGGGCAGAGGGAAAAGTCGCTCGGCGCAAAAATCCGCTCGTCGCTTCGGCCGCGGCAGGTGCGGGCAATACGGCTCGACCCGCCAAGCTGGCAGGCTACCGCATGGTGGCGGCGGGCCGGAAGGACTATTTCCCCAAACGACGGAAGCTGGCGCTCTTCCACAACAAGGCAGTCCCAATCGGCGTCCCGATTGGAAATAATCGGCTTCGAGTTCTGCCCGTACAGAGATGCCGGTGACAAGGCAAGCGAAGACAGCGCTCGAAAAGGGAGCGCATGGTTCAGGGCGAGGAAAGTATCAGTCTGGGACGCTGTATCCTCCATAGATGTCACCATACCTCTTCCTCCATCAGTCAAGATTGCCTTGCCTTCGCTATTCCCAGCGCCGACCTGCAATAAACCGTGGAGAGACAAAAAAGCCCCAGCCATCAGGCCGGGGCTTTTGGTCTGCCTCGTCAGCGCTGGCCGCCCGACGCCGTGATTCGCTCTCCGGTAATCCAGGAAGAGTCGTCGGACGCGAGAAAGAGAACGGTTTTGGCAATGTCGTCGGGCTGCCCGATGCGGCCCATTGGAATGCTGGCGATCATGGCCTCTTGCATAGCGCTCGGCATTTCCATTGCCGCGGCACCTTCGGTCGCGGTCGCGCCCGGCGCAACAGCGTTCACCCGGATGTTTTTCGGAGCCAGCTCCATAGCAAAAACGCGCGTCAGCGTATCCACGGCGCTTTTAGACGCCGAGTAAACAGCGCTCGTCGGCATTGCGCCGACACTGGCAACGGATGTCAAATTGACGATGCTGCCGCCGTCCGGCCCAAAGTGCTTGGCAGCGGCCTGCGTCGTTAAAATCGTGCCAAGAACATTGGTGTTGAACTGCCGGTGAAACTCGTCCTCGGTGATGGCTTCCAGAGGCATGAATTGAAAGACGCCCGCGTTGTTGATTAAGATGTCCACCTGCCCGTAGGATTTTCGGGTTTCCGCGAATAGCCGGTCCACGTCGGCGGCCTTTGAGACGTTCCCCTGCACAGCGACGGCCTTGCCGCCTGCCTGCTCAATCGCGGCGACGGTGGTGTCCGCGCCTTGCTTGTCGGACGAATAATTGACGACCACGGCGGCTCCCGCCGCCGCCAGTGTTTTGGCGATGCCTGCTCCGATGCCTTTAGAGGCTCCGGTCACAACTGCAACCTTGCCCATTAAATCTGTCATGTGTGTTGTCTCCTGCTGCCTTAAGCGTAATTAGACGCGCATCAATTCGATAGGTGTCTAATTGACGCAACCAAGACAGGCCAGCAGAAGTTCCCGCCAAGCCGCGCTAAATTTCCGCCAGCCGTGCCAGATACGCTTGCAGCATATCGCGCTGAAGCACGAGCCGGGCAAACTTGCCTTCCCGAACAATCTCAATTAGCCCGGCTTCTTCGAGTTCTTTGACATGGTGCGACAGCGTCGCGGCGCTGATTGAGTGCGCTTGCCGAAGAACACAGCACGGCATCGCTTCGCTGTGTGCGCCGAGCTGCTGAAGAATCTGAAAGCGTCGGGGTTCCGCCAAAGCACGGGCAACCCGCGTAAACTGTGCGTCGGTAAGCGGCGGAGAGGCTGGGGGGAGGTCAGTTGGGTCGTGCATGAGGTAAGAATACCCCGAAAAAAGAAAAATGGCGAACACAGCAAGAAGGGTGAACACTGCAAAAAGGGCGAACACAAGGTTCGCCCCCACGTCTGCCATGTCGAACGCCTAAACCAGTGTAGCGTTCAGAGTGATCTCGGTTCCTGCCAAGGCTTTAGAAACGGGGCAGCCCGCTTTGGCGCCTGCCGCAAGTTCCTGGAACTTAGCGTCGTCAATGCCGGGAACACTGCCTTCGGTGGTCAGCTCGATCTTGGAAATCGAGAAGCCGGGACCGTCAGGGCCGAAAAAGACTTTCGCGGCCGTGTGGACACGCTCCGGCGGAAAGCCCGCGTGTTCCAGCATCGCCGAGAACTGCATCGAGAAGCAGCCGGCGTGAGCCGCGCCGATCAGCTCTTCCGGGTTCGTTCCCGTGCCTTCTTCCATGCGCGATTTGAACGAGAACGGGCCTTCATAAGACCCGGAGCCGAGCTTCATGGACCCTTTGCCGTTCATCAATCCGCCCGACCATTCTGCATCCGCTGTGCGTGTGGGCATTTTCGAATTCTCCTTTGTACTCTCGTTATATTGGGGGATCAGACGCCGTGGGTGTGAAACCAGGCGTACATCTTTTTGTCGCCGTCGGTGGCGTCATTCGCGTTATACCCAGGCCGGTAATCGGCATGAAACCCATGCCCGGCATCAGGGTACGAAATAATCTGCGACGGGTTGTGCGCTTTTGCCAGCGCCGTCCGCATCTGGGCGAGCGAATCCTGCGTGATGCCCTGGTCCAAGCCCCCGTACAGTCCTAGAACCGGGGCATGGAGCTTTGCGGCAATATCAATGGGATTGGTCGGATGCAGAGGATTGGGCTGACCTAAAATATGCCCATACCACGCGACCGCCGCTTTGACCTGGGGGTTGTGGGCTGCGTACAGCCAGACAATCCGCCCGCCCCAGCAGAAGCCCGTGATGCCGAGCTTTTGCACGTTTCCCTGCCCTGAATGCTGTGCCCATTGTACCGCCGAGTCAAGATCGGTCATCACCTGCGCGTCGGGGACCTTCGAGACAACCGTGCTGACAATCGTGCCGATGTCGGCGATCTGGGACACGTCGCCTTCGCGGTAATACAGCTCCGGCGCGACCGCCAAATAGCCGCGCTTAGCAAAGCGGCGGCAGACATCCCGGATATGCTCATGGACGCCGAAAATCTCCTGCACGACTAAAATTGTCGGAAAAGTCCCGTTGCCCGCAGGCCGCGCCGCATAGCCCGGAATGTGACCGTCAGACGTGGGAATGGAAATCTCCCCTGCCGTCAGCCCCTTCATGTCCGTATGGATTGTCTGCGCCGAAACCGGCTGCACCGCCAGCGCAAATCCCGCCGCCAGCGTTGTTTTGACAGTCGCTTTCACAAATTCCCGCCGCGTCTGAGTTGTTGTCATTCATGTCTCCTTCTGGTGTGCCTACTTCATCCCAAAGCCGCGCTCTTCCAAGATCTGCCGCAGTACGTCGCGGCCCGACAGCGCTTCGGGACCGGCGACGCGCTTGGCGGACTGCGTGGACCAGTCGCCGTGGGAGTCCATGTGCTGACGCTCGTAGAAGCCGCGCATGGTCTCATTGTACTCGGTCACGGCGCTATCCCGCGCATCCGCGTCGTAAGTCTCGTGAAAGAGGACCCCGGACTGGGGCAGGCGGGGCTTGATCTCGGTCGTGTCGCCGTCTACCGGCCAGCCGACGGACAGGCCGAACAGGGCAATGACGCGCGGCGGCAGATGCAGCAGCTCCGCCAGCTCTTGCGGGTGGTTTCTCGCCCCACCGACATAGCAGATGCCGAGGCCGAGACCTTCGGCGGCGACGGCGGCGTTCTGGCCGGCCAAAGACGCATCAATCGCGGCGGTCACGAACATCTCCGTGTAATCGAGTGCCGCGCCGGGCATCTGCTCCCGCGCAGACACTGCCGTCAGACGCGAGAGGTCGGCGCAAAAGACGAGAAACAGCGGCGCTTGCCGGATAAAGTCCTGGTCGCCGGACAGCTTCGCGGCGGCGTCCTTGCGGGTCGGATCGGCGACGACTACCACGCTCCATGTCTGCAAATTGGACGAAGACGCCGCGCTTTGCGCCGCCGTGCCCAGCATCTCCAGTGCTCCCGCCGGCAGAGCATCGGATTTAAAGCGCCGCACCGATTTATGTGACAGAAGCATCCGCAGGACTTCGCTTTCGGGAAAGTCTTCCAGCGGCACAGCGGTTCCATAGCGTTGCGTCAGCAGATCAAATAGCTCGCTCATGGTGCTGACAACAAAAGAAGCGGCAGAAAAAGGTTCCCGATGAGAATGAGTGCAAGGAAGCATCCGAAATAGGAATAGACGAACCTTGCGCTGCTCAACTTCTCATTTTCCTTTTTTCCATTTGTCCTGCCAGTACCGGTTGGAATTCCGGATTTTTTTGATGAAAATCGTTGCGATTTCGCGAAAACCATGTTACAATCCAATGAGCAGTTAAGAATGCCTGCCCGCTGCTGTGCAGGATCACACGCAGGCTTCCACTTTACGCTCAGGTTTCTTGCTTTCTGTCCCTCGATCAGCCGGTGCCGGCTCCCATCATGCTAGGCTTTTTGACGTTTCCAACTTTGTCGAATGGCAACTCCTTGTTGTCGGTGCTGTTTTGCCGACTCGACTTCGCGAAAGGTAAACACGCACTTGAAACATCTTCTGAAACGCTCTTTATTGAAACGCTCTCTGTTGAAGCGTCCTTCTTTGCTGGCGGCAGGGGCCGTCGCGGCGATGCTGCTCGGCGGCACGGCGGCAAACGCCCAGACTCTGCTGGAAAACTTTACCAGCAATGTGGTCGGGGGCAGCGGAACCGCGCCTGCCGGCACGACTGTCGATCAGTTCATCCCACCTGATACGATGGGCGCGGTCGGAACCAACGACTACATTCAGCTTATCAATGGCGGCTATTCGGTCTACAGTAAGGCCGGTACACTGGAAAACACCAATGGAGCCACAGACTCCAGCTTCTGGGCAGCCGCCGGCATCAGCGCCTCTGTCGCAAGCTCCATTTCGGACCCCACATCTTGTTTGACCCCAGCAGCGGCCGCTGGTTCGCCTCGGAAATTACGGTTCCGGCGACCAATGCCAACCAGTTCTTAGTCGCCGTTTCCAATGACGCGAATCCACTCGACGGCTTCAAGGGCTATGCGTACAATGCCAACACCGGCACCGGCAATCGGTTTGCCGATTTTGATATGCTCGGCATCAACTCGCAGGGCGTTTATGTCGGCGCGAACCTCTTCAGCGCCGCCGGGGCTTACAATCAGCAGGATGTTCTGACGGTCAGCAAATCCGACCTGCTCAGCGGCGCCGCCGCTCCTACTTCCAGCCTCTTGTATCGTGCCAGTGGGACGACCTATGGGTTTGGCGTTCGCCCCGTCATTGATCAGGACAACGGCGGCACCGCCGGGAACCTCAGCGAATCCGCTTTAGGGGTGTCGGCATCAATTTATGGCGGCCTAAATGTGGACACGATTGGCGGCACCGTGAGCGCAGCGACACTGACCCACAACGCCTCCGCCACTTTCGCTGATACTACCGGTGCCGGCACGGCAAACCAAAAAGGCGGCGACAATACGATTGATACCGGGGATGACCGTTTCAGCAGCTCCGTCATCAAGCAAGGCGGCATCATTTACGCGGCAAGCACACTGGCCGACCCGGCGACGGGCCTTGCCGACATTCACATTGTCGGCGTCAATGCCGCGACTAACAAAGTGGTGATTGACCAGCTTGTCAGCGGCACGGGCAAAGGAACCGGCGGGACGAACCTGGACCTCTATTACCCGTCGCTTGCCATCAACGCCGCCGGAACTGTCGTCATCGGCTACTCCGGCTCCGGCCCCGCCGACTACGCCAGCGGGTATGTGATCACCGGCGCTCTGGCCGCCAGCGGCAGCGCCATCAACTTCGGCAATGCCATCGAGACAGCCGCCGGACGCAGCACTTACGATGTCACCTTCGGCGGCCCTTCTAACCGCTGGGGCGACTACAGCGCCACGACGATTGATCCGACCAATCCCAACAACTTCTGGACCGTGCAGGAGTTCGCCATCGGCACGAACGAATGGGGAACGCAGATCACCGAGATCAGTGTGCCTGCCGCCGTTCCCGAAGCCTCCACCACCGTCAGCCTCGGCTTGCTGCTGGCGTTCGGCGCAGGCGCGGTACTGCGGGCGCGGGCCGGCAAGCGATCTCGGCACGCGGCTGCCTGAGCAAAGCCGTCAGTTCCGAGAACATTAGCCTCTCCTGTCGGCACGCAGGAGAGGCTGTTTCTGTTGCGGAGTTTAGGAGCCATGCCATTCATGGCACGGCTGAGATTACCCCCAGCCTTAAAAGGCTGGGCTAACAAAGCACAAAGCCCCTCCGGGGCTGGAGAAAATCCCAGGCGAAAATCCCAGTTTTTTCGCACGTCTACTTAGACGGTGCGGACGCCACAAAATACCGCGTCTGCACTGGCAGACCCGGAGGGCGCGGCGCTGGAAACGGACCTAAATCCTAACCCCGCGAAGCGATGTTTTGTGGTGTCCGCGCCGTGTAGCCGTGTGTTTCAACATGTGATCCCTGATTTAGCGCATGGTTCCTGACCTCGCCTATGCCTGTTGGATGGTTTCAGCAGGCTAAGGGCGAACGGGCCAAAGAAAATCGCGGATTCGGCATAAATGCAGCGGACTTCGCCGGCGGGTTTCGGTGCATGCATCGAACACATTAAAAAATAGTGTATAATACAGGAGTTTTGACGGACACCCCCGTCTCTTTTGGAAAGGCTACTGTATGACTCTCACTACCGCCCCGCCGACGACACTGCCGGAGATGCCGGTTGCGCCGCCCGCTTACGATGTTAAGGACCTCAGCCTTGCCGATGCCGGCCAGCGCCGGATCGAATGGGCCGAGCGCGAAATGCCGGTCCTGCGCTCCATCCGGGAGCGCTTCGAGAAGGAAAAGCCGCTCGAAGGACTGACCGCCGTGGCCTGCCTCCATGTCACCGCCGAGACCGCGAACTTAATGCGGACCCTCAAAGCGGGCGGCATGAAAGTCGTGCTGTGCGCGTCGAACCCGCTGTCCACGCAGGACGATGTCGCGGCGGCTTTAGTCCAGCACTACGGCATCGCGACGTTCGCCATCAAGGGCGAGGACAACGACACTTACTACCAGCACATCCTGAGCGCTTTGGAGCATAAGCCGAACTTCACGATGGACGACGGCGCAGACACGGTCGGCATCATCCACACGGAGAAGCGGGAACTGATCGAGAACATCATCGGCGGCACCGAAGAAACCACTACCGGGGTCATCCGCCTGCGGGCGATGGCGAAAGACGGCGTTCTGGCCTACCCGATTGTCGCGGTCAACGATGCCCAGACCAAGCACTTCTTCGACAACCGCTACGGCACGGGCCAGTCCACGATTGACGGCATCATCCGGGCCACCAACGTGCTGCTCGCCGGCAAGTTCTTCGTCGTCGCCGGTTACGGCTGGTGCGGCAAGGGCCTAGCGATGCGGGCGAAGGGCATGGGCGCTCAGGTGATCGTCACCGAGATTGACCCGCTCCGTGCCCTGGAAGCGACCATGGACGGCTTCCATGTGATGCCGATGGCCGACGCCGCCAAAGTCGGCGACTTCTTCTGCACCGTCACCGGCGACAAAGACGTGATCCGAGCCGAGCATTTCGCTGCCATGAAGGACGGCGCGATTGTCTCGAACTCCGGCCACTTCAATGTCGAGATTGACATTCCTTCTTTAGAGAAGATGTCCACATCCAAGCGCGAAGTCCGTGACTTCGTGGAAGAGTATGTGCAGGAAGACGGCCGCAAGCTGTTTATTCTCGGCGAAGGCCGCTTGATCAACCTGACGAGCGCCGAAGGCCACCCGGCCAGCGTCATGGATATGTCATTCGCCAACCAGGCGCTATCTGCCGAATACATGAACCAGAACGCCAAAACGCTCGAAAAGAGCGTTTACGGCGTCCCTGAAGCCATTGACAACGAGATCGCCCGCCTGAAGCTCTTGTCGCTCGGCGTCCACATTGATACGCTGACCCCGGAGCAGGAGCGCTATTTGGCGTCCTGGCAAGAAGGCACCTAAGCCTTTTTGCTGTAAACACGAAAGCCCCAGCCTATATAGGCTGGGGCTTTTTTGTTGAAGAATAAAAAGCGTGAAAGGAAGAGCGTGGGAATAAATTCCTGCGCTATGGGGCGAAGACGCCGAGTAGCCGCCTGCGCGGGTACAGGAAGGAGTAGTCTTTGAAGAAAAGCCTTGCGGGTATTGCTGATTTTGTCGGTGGTGACACCGTGGTTTATCTTAACAGAAAACCCATTGACGAATTTTCTCTGGATGGCTTTGTTGTTGGCGTCAGCAAAAAGCTGCTTTGCCTGCATGTCGTTGACGGCAAGACACTGATGCTAAACGGATACGCCATCATGCGTCTCTCTGACATTCGCTCTTATCGCACAGATGAAGCGTCTTTCGTCAGTCGCGCCCTGCGTCTGTTGGGCAGGAAACCAATTACTCCTAATGCTTTCGATCTTTCCGACTGGGAAACGCTTCTGAGTTCTGTTCAGCCACACTATCCGCTAGTGACGATCAGCACGGAAAAAGATGCACCCCAATGTATTTTTATTGGAAAACTTGTGGAGTATTCGGCCCGCTCGGTTGTTATTGAAGCAGTCGGCGTTGACGGACACTGGGATGGGCGGCAGGAATTCGCCTACAAAGACATCACAATGGTTGATCTTGATGACGGCTATGTCAACGCGCTGGCTGCTGTCATGACCGATGACGCTGATTTGACAAAGGTGACTAACTGACGGCTTTCGCGTGGTGCTTCACATTCGCCCGCAGAGTGCCGTGTTTATAGGCGGTGCGGCTGAGATGATGAGCAGTGAGAGCAGGACGCTCCCAAGCGGGCAAGTTGCCAGCGTCGAAGCGGGTGGGGGTGCGGCCCCGGCAGAGATACGCCAGAGGCGCGGCGGGTAGGAGAACGATAAGCGCGAGGGCGATGGAACGGAGCGGGAACGGGCGGGGCATGACGTATTATACCACGGCGTACTATCTCAGGCGAAAGCGCATGGTATAATGAAGGCTATGGACAGTGTGACGATTTTAGGACTGCGGGTAGACCGAGTCTCGGTGAGCGAGGCGCTGGCGGCGATTGACCGCTTCATTCAGGAAAAAACGCCGCATACGATTGTCACCGCTGATGCGTCCATGGCGGTTATCGCCCGGCAGGATCCGGAACTGCACGCAATCGTGGAAGATGCGGACTTAGTCACGCCCGATGGAGCCGGGATACTTCTGGCCTCGCGGCTTTTGGGCGTGCCCGTCTCGTACAAAGTGTCCGGGGTGGATTTAGTGGCCCATCTCTGCGCGTTATCACCGGGCAAGGGCTACAAGATTTTCTTTCTGGGGGCCGCGCCCGGAGTCGCCGCCGAAGCCGCCGAAAAGGCGCAGGTGCGATGGCCGGGAACTCATATTGTCGGGGTGTGCGACGGCTACTTTACGCTGGAGCAGGAGCCGGGCGTGCTGGCTCAGATTAAAGCTGCCGCGCCGGACATCGTGATGGTGGCGTTCGGCATTCCTAAGCAGGAAAAGTGGATCGCCCGGCACAAAGCGGCCCTTGGCGTCCCGGTGTTCATGGGCATCGGCGGGTCGTTTGACGTGCTTTCGGGCCGGGTTAAGCGGGCACCGGTCTTCATGCAGCGAGCCGGATTTGAGTGGCTCTACCGGCTCATTCAGAACCCAAAAAAGATCAGCAAAGTCATGACTCTGCCGCAGTTCGCGCTGCTGGTCCTGCGCCAGCGCTTTTTGGGCGCGACGTAGAACAGGCTTCCCTCCAGCCCCCAATAATGGGGGAGCAAGAAGGGCAAGAACTATCTTTTCCGGCTCCCCCATTATTGGGGGCTGGGGGGACTATTTCTTCTTCGGCGGGTCTTGGGTCGTCGTGATAGGGCCGACAATGACAACAGGGCCTTTTTTGTCCTTTTTCTTGTCGCCATCGGCCCAAGCTGCATGCGGCAGGCAGCCGGCAAGCATCAACGCCGCCAGCGCGGCGCAAAGCAGTGTTTTCGTTCGTTCCATAATCATTCGTTCCTCACATCTCATAGATTAGTCGGCAGTTCCGGCAAAATTGTTCCCCAGCCTACGCTTGATTCTAAAACTAATTCCTCGCCGCGCACTTTATATCCGCAAACAAGGTCCGGCACCGGCTGCAAGAGGCGGTGCGAATCCAAATCCAGGAAGTCGAAGGCGCCGGTTCCGGCGGCAATTTGTGCCGCAGCGCTGATGCCGACTCCGGTTTCCAGCATGCAGCCGAGCATCAGCTTCTTGCCAAACGCTTTTGTCAGCGCGATAATCTGCAAAGCCCCGGTGACGCCCGACTTCATCAGCTTGATATTGATGCCGTCTACGGCATCCGCCTGAAGCAGAGCCAAAACTTCGGCGACCGTGCGGGCAGACTCATCGGCAAAGACCGGCAGCGCGGTCCGGTCCCGGACATATTTGAGGCCCGCCGTATCGCCCGCCGCAACCGGCTGCTCTAAGAGATCAATCGCCGCACCACGCTTTTCCAGTGTCTGCGCGAAAAGGACAGCGGCGTCGGGCGCGAACGCTTGATTAGCGTCAATCCGCAGGCGTACCTTCGGTATGGCCTTCGTGACAGCTTCAATCCGCGCGAGATCGGCCTCCGGGCCGCTGGGATCACCGACTTTGATCTTCAGCGCCCGAAATCCGTCCGCCCAAGCTGCTGCCGCCAGTGCCGACGCTTCGGCAGGAGGCACGATCGGGATGGTCACGTCCGTTGTGACTGTGTCCAGCGTGCCGCCGAAATGCTGCCAGAGCGGCAGGCGACGCGCCTTCGCCCAAAGGTCGTACAAAGCAATTTCCAGTCCCGCCCGCGCCGCCGGGGCATCGGCGAGTTCTGCATTCGCCCGCGCCAGCAGCGGCCCCAATCGGTCTGTCGGCATCCCGGCAAAGCCAGGCAGGACGGTGCCTAAAGCTGTCAAGACCGACTCGACGCTTTCCCCAGTGACATAGCCGACCGGGGCGCTGGCTCCCAGTCCCGTCAGCCCGTCTTCGGTTCTCACTTCGATGCGGACGTTTCGGGCCTCAGTCGCGGTCCGGGCGGCAATCACAAACGGCGATACCAGCGGCAGGGTCCAGGGCTGGGCCGATACGGAAATAATGCGCCCAAAAGCGGTAGGCATGGTTCATTTTACCGCACTTTTGGCTCAGCAAGCAGAAAGTTCCTTTTCTTATTCACAACTTTTTCACGCCCGGCAGGTAAAATACGCGGGTTAATGGAGCGTGCACCATGCGAATTTTGCTGATTGAAGATGAAATTCCCATCGCCGAGGTCATCAAGCTGGGCTTGGAGCAGGCCGGATATACAGTGGTCATGGCCCATGATGGAATTTCAGGGTTGGAACGTGCCCGCGAAGGCCTCTGGGCGCTGCTGGTACTGGATGTGATGCTGCCGGGAATGGATGGCTGGGAGATTTGCCAGACATTACGGGAAGAGCGCGACCCGACACCCATTCTCATGCTGACGGCGCGAGATGCGGTGCAGGACCGGGTGCAAGGGCTGGACTTAGGGGCTGACGATTACCTGCCAAAGCCGTTTGATTTCTCCGAGCTAATCGCTCGTGTCCAGGCGCTTTTGCGGCGCGAGCATCTTCATAAAACGCGGATGCTGACAGTCGGCGATTTGGTCATGGACACGCGCCTGCGGCGCGTTACCCGCGCCGGTCAGGAGATCACGCTGACGCCGCGTGAGTATACGCTGCTGGAAGCGCTGGCCGGACGCGAAGGGCAGGTGCTGACCCGTGAGGTAATTTTGGAGCGGGTCTGGCTCGATGAGGAAAGCCTGTCCAACACTGTAGATGTGTACGTCGGCCTGCTGCGCCGCAAAATTGATGCCGGGTATGATACCAAGCTGATTCAAACCGTGCACGGCGTCGGGTATGTCCTGCGGTCGCCGGAGAAGGCTGAAAAGCCGGGAAAAGTGGAAACCAAGCAATGAAGCCGCGTTTGTCTTTGTCATCAGTGCGGGTGCGGCTGGCGCTTTGGAATGTCGGTGTTTTGGCGCTTGTGCTGGCCGGCCTTGCCATCCTCTTCAGCGTCACTCTGCGGGCGAACATCAGCGCGGCGGTTGACCGGCACCTCAGCCACAAGGCGCATCTCGGCCAGCAATTTTTGGAGGACGCTGCGCCCCCATTCCGCCCCTCGCAGCCCCCGCCGAGCGAAGAGCCGGACTCCGGAGGCGAGATGCACCCGCGCGTGTTTCTGCCGAATGGTCGGGGGCTGATGCCTGACGACACACCGTTTGACATGGCGGGCCTGCGCCGAGCGGAAGCTGGCGAGGAAAGCTACTCGACGGTGCCGAGCGCTCAGGGCGATGTCCGCGTCTACTCCCTGCCGGTCGTTCAGAACGGCAAAATACTTGGGGTTGTACAAGCTGGAACGCTTCTGACTCATATCTACGCCGACCGGGCTAGAATGACAAGAACATTTCTGTACTTAATCCCCGTCGTGCTGCTTGTTGCCGGTCTCGGCGCGGCGTTTCTGACCGACCGCGCTTTACGCCCGGTCCGGCGGATCGCGGCGGCAGCAAACAAAATTGAAGCGGAAGATTTGTCTCACCGTCTGCCGGTCTCAGGCGACGACGAGTTTTCCGATCTTGCCGAGACCATCAACGGAATGCTGTCGCGGCTGGAAGTAAGTTTCGCGCGGCAGGAGCAGGCGTTTGAGCAGCAGCAGCGGTTTGCCGCCGATGCCTCCCATGAACTGCGGACGCCGCTGACGATTATCAAGGCCAACACGTCCCTGTCGCTGTCCGAGCGGCGGACGGCTCCAGAGTATGAAAAGACGCTGCGGGCGGTGGATACCGCTGCCGACCGGATGACCCGGATCGTTCAGGACCTGCTGCTCTTGGCACGGGCTGATGCCGACCATCTCGCCTACCCGCTCGCGCCGATTTCGCTCGCCGACATCCTGCATTCCGCCGCCGCTGCCGTGCCGAACAGCGACGCTGCGCTGGTCCAAATTGACCTGCCGGAGCCGATGTTCGTATTAGGCCACACCGATAGTCTCATCCGCTTGTTTTCCAACCTGCTGGAAAACGCCGCTCGGCACACGCCGCCCGACGGGCGCATCACCGTGACTGCCGAAACAGCCGGGGAACAAATTGCTGTTGAAATCGCCGATACGGGTGTCGGGATCGCGCCGGAGCATCTGCCCCATGTCACCGAGCGGTTTTACCGGGTGGAAGCCGCTCGCTCCCGCGCCCAGGGCGGAACCGGCCTCGGCCTCGCTATCTGCCGCTCCATTGCCGACGCGCATGGCGGCAGCCTAGAAATCCGCAGTATTGTGGGGCAGGGGACCACAATTCGGGTCATCTTGCAGGCCGCGCCAAAACAAATTTCGCTTTCACGCAATTTTCATCTGGCAGGCGTAGAATAGATAGTAAGAACAGCAACGAGACAATAGGAGAGAATTATGAAGAACATTCCCATTTCACGACGAGCAGGCGGAATCGCTCTGCTCGGCGCGGCGGCCCTGCTTTCCGGGCCGATCTTTGCTCCGGCAGTCCACGCGCAGCAGGGCGGCTTCGGTGGTCCTGGCGGCGGACAGGGCGGCGGCTTTAACCGCCGTCCGCCATTTGCTTATGGAACCGTCACCGCCGTCAACTCCGGGGCTGGTACGATCACAATCTCAGGGCGCGGCGGCGGGCCTGATCAGACCATTCAAACGCAGGGCACGACCTCGATTGTGACTCAGACAACCGCCGCCGTCTCCGACCTCAAAAAGGGCGACACGATTGAAGTCCAGGGCTTCCCGACTGGCCTCACGGCCTTGTCCGTGACCATCGGCGATTCGCCGTTTGCCGGCCTCGGCGGCCCTGGCGGACCCGGCGGTCCTGGCGGTCCTCCTCCCGGCATTCCGGGCGGCGGCGCGTCAGCCTCCGGCACGATCCCCGCGACAGCGTCTGCAACAGCAAAAGGAACCGTCACCAGCACCAGCCCGCTGACAATTTCTCTCAGCAGCACGCTGTCTCTCGTGCTAAAGATGGACCCGAATGCCAAAGTCACCAAATACGCGACCGTTGCACTCAGCTCGGTCAAAGTCGGCGACCGGGTCCTCGGCATCGGCATGGCCAATGAGGATGGCAGCTTTGCCGCGACCACCGTGGCCGTGAACGTGGACATGGCCGCACTTGGCCAGGGACGCGGCGGGGGCGGCTTCGGCGGGGGCGGCTATGGTGGTCGCGGCCGACGCGGTGGCGGCGGCGGCCCTGGTGGGGGTGGCTTTGGTGGTCCCGGCGGCGGCGGCTTCGGTGGCCCTGGCGGACCTCCTCCCGGCGGCTTCGGTGGCCCGCCGAACCAGTAGAACCAACCAGTAGGACCAGCAAGAGCGAGGGAATTCATTTCCTCGCTCTTATTTTTTCGCGGCTGCCGTGGTAAACTCTTTCAAAAGGAAAAGCTTGCCCATGCGTGACCCGAAAAGACTCTGCCGCCTTCTTCTCCCGTTCAGCTTCATTTTCTGCGCGGCCCTGCCAGGCCGCAGTCAGGTTGCCCCGCCGCCCCCGCTGGCTCTGCCCGCCCCTCTGACACTGCCGCAGGCGATTGCGCTGGCCCTGCGCCAGCAGCCGCAGCAGTACCTGGCCCGGACACAGGTAACGCAGGCGCAAGGCCAAAGGCTGCAAGCGCAGTCCCAGTATTATCCCACGTTCACGCCAAGCTACCAGTATCAGAACAATACACAGTCGTTCTACGGGATCAGCACCGGCCAGACTTCCACCGTCACAATTCCAGGCACCGGTACGACAGGCACCGGTACGACAGGCACCGGTACGACAGGCACCGGTACGACGGGAACGACGACCGGCGCGACGACGCAGGTTATCAGCCCTGTCAATGAAGTCAGCATTGTGCGCGGCGGCGGCCTCAGCGTTTCTCTCAGCCAGACGCTTTTCGACACCGGCCAGCGCGAAGCCGCTAATACGGAAGCACGGCGGGCGGTAGATGCCGCCGTCGCCAGCAACCAAAATACCCGCCAAACAATTATCCTGAACGTCACCCAGGATTATTATCAGCTTCTCTTGAACGAAGACCTCGTCAAAGTTGCACTCGCGCAGGTCGCCCGGTTCCAGCAGACGGTAGACGTGACGCAGGCTCAGATTGACGCCGGAACCACTGCTGCGAAAGACATCTATCAGGCAAAATCCGATCTAGCAAATGCCCAGGTGACGCTGATCAACAACCGCAGCTCGGTTGAAACCGCGTCGGCAACTCTGAAAAACGCGCTCGGCGTCAACCTGAACGGTATCGTGCAGATCGCCCCGCTGACCGCAGGCGATCAGCTTCCGCCGGTTCCTGTGTCCGCGCGGACGCTTTCGCTGAACACGGCCGTTGCGACGGCATTTGCCGCCCGGCCCGATGTGGTGCAGCAGCAGGCCATTGTTCAAAGCAACCTTGCTGCACTCCGGCTGGCCCAGAGTCAGGCCGGGCTGACTGTTAAAGGCACCTACATTCTGAGTTACCAGGCTACCAACGATGTCGGGACGCGCGGGGCGGATTCCCAATTTCTTGTCACCAGTTCTTACCCGCTGTTTGATGCCGGGCTGGCACGCGGCGCGGTTCGGATCGCCGAGGCAGGCCGAGACAGCGCCTTGAACCAGCTTGAGCTGACTCGGCAGCAAGTAAGATTAGATGTTGAGCAGGCGTATTCGACACGCGAGGCCAACCTGGAAGCCGCCGGGCTGGCTCAGGCTGCCGTCACCGCCGCTCAGGTCAACTATGATGCCGTGATCGCTTCTCGCAAAGAAGGCATTGGCACGGTGCTTGACATCACGACGGCGCAGGCGACACTGACGCAGGCCCAGAGCCAGTATGTCACGGCGGTTTACAACTTCTACATTGCCGATGCCCAACTCCAGCGGGCCATCGGCCGCAACGACGCCGGCCTGCCGCCGGCGAGATAACCTGCCTCAATGAGTTCTATGTTTGCCCGACTTACTCG
Source organism: Capsulimonadaceae bacterium (assembly GCA_965213825.1). GTDB lineage: Bacteria > Armatimonadota > Armatimonadia > Armatimonadales > Capsulimonadaceae > JANXMY01. The sequence goes on along the minus strand of CBDCAE010000012.1, from coordinate 196,055 downwards.
CCGGGTAAATCCGGGGTGTGATTGCTTCTCTCAAAGCACGGTCCTAGAACGTGAGAACTGAGCGCAATCCGAAAGGGACCTAAACTAATGGCACATTTATATGCTTCGTTTGCCGATGCGGCGATGGCGGAAAAAGCGGCAGGCGCACTGCTGGATTTCGGCGTTCGTCAGGAAGACCTGAGTCTGGTCGCGAATGACCAGTACGGTCAGACACGGGAATCTTACGCGGCGCAGACCGCTGACCCAAACTTTACGACCGGCGCGACCGGTGCCTATGGCACGGAGAGCACGGGGGCGGGCTATGAGACAGTTGGCAGCGCCGCGGGCCGCGATGTAGCTGTTTACGACAACCCGATAACCCCTGGCATCGGCACTGCCGGCATGGGAACCGCCGGCCTCGGCACGGCGGGCCTCGGTTCAGCAGGCATGGGGACCACAGGCATGGGGATGGGTCTCGCCTCGACTCCCCTCACCGGCGATATGAACCCGCTGGACCAGGGCGGCCCGGACTCGGTAGCCGCGCAGGGTGATGTGGAAACGGCGGCAAAGCACGGCATCAGCACGACGACCCCGGAAGACGCCGGGGAAGGCGCAGTCAAGGGAACCGGCATCGGTCTCGGTGTTGGTATTCTTGCCAGTCTCGCCGCGCTGACCATTCCGGGCGTCGGCCTGGTGCTTGGCGGCGGTGCACTCGCGGCGGCGCTCGGCGCAACGGCGCTGACTGCCGGTGCGGGCGCGATCGCAGGCGGCGCGACAGGCTATCTGAAAGAGCAGGGCATCCCGGCCGAGGCCGCAGACCGTTACCACGGCACAGTCACGGGCGGCGGCGCTGTTCTTTCGCTGTCCATTCCCTCCGGCAAGGTAGACCAGGGAACCGCCGAAGAGATCCTGGCGAAGTACGGTGCGGCAGATGTGAATGCCTATTAAGGCTTGCCTCTGAAAAGTGCTTGCGAATATCTCGCCGTGAGTGCTTGACAAGCGAGCAGCAACGTGTTAGAATAAGGGGCGTGGAGAAATCCATGCCCCTTTTTCCCGTAACCCGCACAAATTTCGCATGAAGTGAGGTCGCTCATGGCCGCCGCGCCGCTCGTTGGTATTGACATCGGAACGCAGCAGATCAAAATTGTAGAGATTCGGCCCGGCAAAACCGGTCTGACTGTCTCCGCGCTTGGTCTTGGGCCGACCCCCCTTGGGGTAATCCAGAACGGCATTATTACCGATCCCGCCGCCATGGGCAGCGCAGTAAAGCAGCTCATGCGTGAAAGTGGAATCACGGCCAAACGTGCGGTCGGCTCCATTGCCGGCCAGAGCGCGGTCGTAATACGGATCATTGAAGTTCCGCGCATGACTGATGCCGAACTTAAAGAGACCATGAAGTGGGAAGTCGAGCGCCATGTGCCGTTCGCGCCGTCCGAAACCCAGATTGATTACCAGCCGCTGACGCCGCGTACCCCGGAAGCCGCAAGCGGCCCAAACATGGAAGTGCTGCTGGCGGTTGCCCAGCAGGATGCGGTCGCAAATTATCTGGATGTGATGTTCGCCGCAGGGCTGGACCCCGTGGCCGTAGACATTGAGCCGCTGGCGATTGCGCGGGCCGTTTTGGACCTCAGCCATGGTGAAGTCGTCGTGCGCCCGCAGGCCATGCCGGGCGAGATGGATTACAGCAGTCCGCCGCCGGAAACGGTCGCCGTGGTCAACATCGGCGCGGCAAACACCGAAATCGCGATTTTCCAGGGTGACCAGCTCGCTTTCCCGCGTTCCCTTCCGCTGGCTGGAGACAGCCTAACCCGTGCGATTGCCGAGTCTTTGCAGTACACGGTTGACCAGGCCGAGCGGGTCAAGCGTGACTACGGCGTGGTTCAGCTTGACCGCATGGCGGTCTACACCGGCACGGCATATGATACTGAAGGCGGATACGAGGCACCGGAGTTCGGCGACGACCAGGGTTTTCCCCTGAGCGATGACGCCGCGGACAATCCCTTCGATTTAAACGCCAACTTAGACGGCGACTTCGGGAGCGCATTCCGCAGCACCCCTTCCGCGCGGCTTGACGGCGGGCCGGACGATATGACGCGCACCCAGCCGATGACCCGCCGGACCCTGAACCTTGCCCGCCCGGCGGTCTCGGATATCCCCCCAGCCTTCATGCCACCCCCGGACGATGGCTTTGGTCTGCCGCCGGCAGCAGGCGGTGGGATGGACGAAAGCCGCCTGCGGGATGATGTGTTTGAGGCAATCGCGCCGGTCTTGCAGGAGCTGTCAGCGGAGATTCGGCGTTCTCTGGATTACTACCGAAGCCGGGGGACGCAGACTTCCGTGGACCGTGTTCTTTTAACTGGCGGCTCGGCGGGCCTGACTAACCTCGCGGCGTTCCTGCAAAACGAGCTGCAAACGCCGGTGGCGGTCGCAAACGCTTTGGACGGCCTTTCGGTCACATCCAAGCACTTCGACCCGGCCTACCTCGCGACTATCGCCCCGGCCTTTACGATTGCTGTCGGGCTTGCCGCCCGCGATGTTGTTTTTGGCGCAAACCCGCTGCCGAGAAAACCCAAGCCCGTAAAAGCGCCAAAAGTGGCTGCCTCTACCGCGAACTAAGCGAATTGCACCGGGAGAATTATGCTCCGAATTAACCTACTGCCGCCTTATGTCCAGCAGCGCCGCCTCACCAAAAGGCTTGTCCCGGTGTTTGTCGCCCTCTTCGTGGTGTGTGTTGCCTTGCCCCTCGCTGGCTACTTCTACCTGCATCAAAAGCTTACCACGCTCACGGGGGAAGCCAATGACGCCGTTGAAGGCAAGGGCAAGACCGATGCATTGAAGGCGGAAGCGACCACAACAATCGCGCAGGTCGGGCCGATCCAGCAGAAGCTCCAGTTCTTCACCGATGTGGATGCTTATGATCGAAAATGGGTCGCTTTGTACGCTCAGCTTGCCCAAACGACCCCGAAGTCCAGTTTTATTTATGATGGCGCGGCGATCACCGGACCGGACATGGCGATCAAAGCCTACTCGCCGAGCGTCGAGAAGGTCGGGCAGTATTTGCAGGTGATGTACCACGAGCCGGACTTCTCGACAGTCGCCGTGGACCACATCCCGGCATATCCTGATAACATCCGCCATTTGTACTACTTAGACGGCGTTTTAGTCTTTGCCGACGGCGCGACGGCCGGTTCCAGCAATGGTGGCGGCTCGGCATCGGGCGGTTTCCCTGGCGGCGGTGGTGGACGATTTCCTGGCGGCGGCGGTGGCGGCGGTTATCCCGGCGGCGGCAATCAGGGTGGTCAGGCGGCAGCGGGTGCGCCGGCAAACTTCACGGCGGACGCGCTCGGTCCGAACGGTGCCACCAACATCCCACCGGATGTCGGCCCGCCCCCACCGGAGATTGCAGTCGGCGGGACCGGCGGCGGCACGGGCGGTCAGCAGGCTGGCGGCTATCCAGGCGCAGGCGGAGGCGCACCTGGCGGGCAGACCGGGACCTACAGCCCGGCGTTTCTGCGGGTCGCCGGACGTGGCATAAGCCCATTTGCATCGCCTGAAATCCGTGATCAAATTTACCTGAAGGCTCTGCGCCGGATAGTTATCAAGACCGTTCCGAAAGGCTTTGACATCAATGTGACGGCGACTCTGAAAGAGCCGCTGACCCCGCCGGTTCCCCCCGGTGGCGCTCCTGCCGGCGGCGCGACGCCGGGCGGCTACCCCGGTGGTGGACCCGTTGGCTACCCCGGCGGTGGACCGGGTGCGCCGGGAGCGCCTCCCGGTTCTCCGGGACGTTCGGCATAAGGGCAAAAAAGAACCGACATGAACCTCAACCGAATCAGCCCCTGGGTCGTCGCCGCCATCGGAGCCGCCCTCAGCCTGCTGGCAATCGCCGGGATTTTCTTCCTGATGATCAAGCCGACCCTAGACCAGACCACTGCACAGCAGGCGATCTATGATCAGAACTACCCGGACAGCACCTTAGCGGCCCAGCGGCTTGCCCAGAACCAGTTAGCCGCTGCCAAGCTTCAAGTGAAGCAGATCCAGTTCCAGTATGCCGTCAAAGCCGCCGCTAAGATGCCGCGCTACGATGTCAGCAACCGGAACTTAGCCCTCAAGCAGATCACTTACGAGTTGACACGCTACTTAGGGCCGGATATCCAGCGCCAGCTTCAAGCCACTCCGGGCGCGAAGTCAAGCACACAAGTGGTCCTGCCCGCGCCGCCGGTCTCGCCAAATGACATCACGGAGGCCCCGGTAGTAATTCCTCTAGGGACAATTACCGTAACCGGCGACTTCCGTTCCATCTTGCAGCACTATTACAACTGGCAGCACTTCAACCGCCTGGTGCTGGTGGATGATCTGTCCCTCACGGGCAACAGCCCCTACATGGTGGGGACTTATACGGCGACTTTGTATATCTTTCCGCAGAACGATACCAAGCTGGGGCCGGTCATTCCGGGGGCCGCGACAGGGACTGGCACCGGGACGACGCCGGGTGGTTATCCGGGCGGCGCACCAGGAGGCTATCCTGGCGCACCGATTGGGGCGCGTGGTCCCGGCGGACCTCCGCCTGGGGCACGCGGCGCGGCAGGCGGTTAAAGGCGCGGCGTCTGCTCCGCAGAAGATTTCGGCGTCATTCGCCAAAATGAGAGTATTCTCGATCGACTCAGGCTTGAGATTTTAAATTTATGGAATGGCTGAAAGACAAGAAGAACCTACCGATTGTGGTCGCGCTCGCGGTCTTCCTTTTCCTCGGCGCGGGCGGCCTCATCGCCTGGGAACTGGGCGCGTTTAACGGCACTTCTGCCGTGGCTCAGGCCCCAGCCGCGCCAACAGGGGTGCCGCCCGCTCCGGGAACAGGGCCGATCTATCCGCCGGGGGGTCCCCCGACCGGGCCGAGCGGCTATCCTGCTTCGCGTCTGGGAGCGGTCCCCGGTATCCCGCAGGGCATTCCCGGCAAACCGACAGCCGCGGTGACGGCGTCGAAAATCAACGCCAATACTGTCAAGCCATCAATCGGCCCGGACCCGTTCCAGATCCCGAATGGCGCGAAAAAGCTGGCCGACATCAACAATCGCCTTGTCGGGCCGAAGCCGCCGCTCCGCGATCTGATCGGTCCGCTGAACCTGTTCCAAATTCGCCCACCCGCCCCGCCGCCTGTGCCGGTCCTTCCCGATAATCCGACAAATGGGCAGGGAGATCCGGCGGCGAACTACCGCTTATCGGGCGTGATCACCGGAACCGACGGCATCAATGCGATTTTAGAAGTTGGCGGTCAGTCTCAGTCGGTCAAGCCCGGCGACTCGCTGCCCGATGGCAGCCAGGTCCAAAATATTCAAACGAACAGCATCACGCTCCGCACTGCCGGCGGCGCCGTGATCAACCTGCCTCTTTCCGCCGGCAACCCGGACCAGGGAACATTCAACCAGGGGACGAACGGTTTCAACGGCCCCAACCCTTATCAGCCGGGCGGGTACGGCGCACCGCCGCAGTTCAATCCAGGATAAAACCGTACTAGAGACGAACGGACATAGGATAAAGGACAGAAGACCGATGAAAACAAATAAAACACAGGTTCTGCTCGCTCTTGGAGCGCTTTCTCTGATCGGCCTGCCGATCCTCGCTTCCCCCGCGTCAGCCCAGGATGCCGCGCCAGCCGATAGCGGCAAGCCGATTTCGCTCAACTTGATCAATGTTCCCATTCAAACGGCTCTGCGGACCCTGTTCAGCAGCGCGGGCATCCGCAGCTATAACATTGACTCCGGCGTCCAGGGCTACGCCAATATCAATGTCAGCGACGTGCCGTTCTCGGTCGCACTGAGCCAGCTCCTGAACTCCGGCAACCCGCCGCTGACGTTCAGCGTGGACAATGGCGTCTATCAAATCAAAGTCAAGCAGGCAGCAGTGGCGCCCGCGGTCAACGTGGCGGCGGCCGGCAATACCGCTGAGGCGGCGTCTGACGTCAACCAGCCGAAGCGCTATTACACGATCCCGATTGACAGCTACGACGCCTACTACATCGCCCAGCTTGTCGGGCAGACCGGCATCGTGGAAGTCGTTCCGAACTACCCGGCGGGCGGCGGCCAGACAGGACAGAACGGCCAGCAGGGCGGTAATCGCGGCGGCGGCCTCGGCGGGGCATCTGGTATCACCAGCGTCGGCGGCGGCGGCATCGGCGGCTTTGGCAGCAGTGGCGGCGGCTTTGGCGGTAGTAGCGGTGGCTTTGGCGGCGGCGGCTTTGGTGGCGGTGGCGGCGGCTTTGGCGGCGGCGGCTTTGGCCGTTAAAACCGTGCTTCTTGTTCCCGTCCGGCGCTTTGGAAAGCACCGGACGGGCTGCTTTCCCCCTTTCGATCAACACTTCCCCTCGGCATCATGCCGCAGCATTTCGCAGAACAGCTTTCACACCCATTTCGCGCGCGTTTAATTTCACGCCCGCTCAGGAGAATATCCCCATGACACATCAACGACGATCCGTGCTAGCACGGACCGGATACACGGCGGCCTGCGGTCTGCTTGCGCTTAGCGGCTTATCCGTCTGCGCCTCGGCCCAAAGTGCTCCGGACACCGGCAAGACCGTTAGCATTGACGTCGCGGCCAGCGACCTGCACACCGTCGTGACGATGCTGGAGCGCCAGGCCGGTGTCGAAGCACTGGTGCGGGATGGCGACGCTCCGTTCAAGCCGGTGAACGTTTCCCTGAAAGATGCCGGACTGGCAAAAGCCATGCGAACTATTGCGTTCAGTGCTGGGGCGAAAGTCAGCGTCAACAGCGACGGGATTTATGTCTTTGAGCCGGAAGATGGCAGCGCGTCCCTGTCTGACCCCTCTTCGGCTTCGCAGGCGGCGACCCAGCCCGGCGGCAGCATTGCCGAGGCGCCGAAGCATTATGCGCCGGGTGAGCTGCAGTACCGGACGATTGAGCTACAGCACGCCGTGCCTGCTGACATTCTCAAGTTGCTGCGCTGGGACAAAGATGTCGTGGACCTCGACACGTTCAAGCCCGCGGAGGCCTCCCAAAGCCATCCAAACGTCGCATCTGTTCCACAGATCAACGTCCCGCAAGGACAGTCATCGAACACCTTCAGCGGCAACTCTTCTTCTAACGCCTACCCCTCTAACGCTTACCCGTCAGTTCCCATTGGGACCGGCAACACCGGGCCGGCTGCTGCGAACTATTCCCAGCACCGCAGCGCTGACGCCGAGCAGGCGAACCAGTTTCCTGGGGGCGGCTTTGGCGGCGGTGGTTTCGGCGGAGGCGGCTTCGGTAATGGCGGCGGGTTCAATGGGGGTGGTGGCGGCGGCAACCCCTTCCAAAACAACGGCGGCGGTGGGTTTAACCCGCAGCCGTTCCAGACCGGCCAGAACGGCTTCGGTAACCGGCCCGGTCAGCAGCCGCAGGCTCAGCTTCCTACCGGCGTCGAGAAGATTCTTGCTTTGCAAAGCAACAACTCCCTTGTCGTCTATGCGACCCCGGACGGCTTCAACCAGGTCAAGCAGATTGTCAAGCTGCTCGATGTCGCACCGCGCCAAGTGCAGATTAAAGTCGAGTTTGTAACTGCCAGCGTCACCGATGTTGATGCTCTCGGCATCAACTTCGATCTGGTGCCGTATCCGGGCTTGGAAGCATCTTCCAGCCAGGGAACCGGCAGTTTTGGCGGTGTGGTCAGCGGCCTGAACCCGACGTTTTTGCAGTACCAGACCGGCAACATTGTCGCCCAGCTCTTTCAGACCCTAACCCGTACGCGCGGCAAAGTCGTTCAAGCGCCGCTGATTACAACGACGAACAATGTTCAAGCGCAAATCCAGATCACGACACAAATTCCGTTCTTCACCACCGGTGTCGTTTCCAATGGAGGCGTCGCGGGTGGCACAACCCAAAGCACCCAGGCGAACTTCCTGCCTTTGTCGACCTTCCTGACGATTGTTCCGCGCATCAACGCAGACGACACGGTAACAATGAACCTCCAGCCGCAAATCTCGGACACGACCGGTCAGCCGGCGGTCGGTGGCATCCCGCCGTTCGTCACTCAAAACCTGACGACGCTGCGGACAGTTCGCAGCGGCGACACGATGGTCCTGGGCGGGTTGGTCCGCAAGCAGGAAACGGCATCGAGTCAGCGCATTCCGATTCTGGCCGACATCCCGTACCTCGGCGGCCTGTTCCGCACTCGCAACAAACAAATCAACGACCAGGAGCTGCTGATTTTTGTGACGCCGACGATCATCAGTGACAGCAACGACAGCGGAACGGCGAATGCAAACGCCGGCCAGAATGTCAGCGTCGCACCGTAGACCTCGGCAAGCAGCCCCCCCGCCCCAGAATTGGGATGGGGGGGCTTTTTCAGGTATAATGCTGCTATGTTCCGTTTTTTAACCGCCGGGGAGTCTCACGGCCCCGCACTGACAACTATTATTGAGGGAGTCCCTGCCGGGCTGCCGCTCACCGCCGAGCCGATCAATGCCCAGCTTAAGCGCCGCCAGGGCGGCTACGGGCGCGGGGCGAGACAGAAAATCGAGTCCGACACCGCTGAAATACTCAGTGGCATTCGCTTTGGCCGTGCCCTCGGCAGCCCGATCACGCTGGTCGTCCGCAACCGTGACTGGGCCAACTGGACGACGAAGATGTCCATTGAGCCGCTGCCCGAAGGCGAAGAAGAAACCAAAACAATCACCGTCCCGCGCCCCGGCCATGCCGATTACGCGGGCATGATGAAGTACGGGCATGACGACCTGCGAAATATCCTGGAACGGGCCTCAGCACGCAACACCGCCACGATGGTTGCCGTCGGGGCGGTCGCGCGACTTTTACTTGCCGAGTTTGGCGTCTCGGTCGCGTCGCATGTCGTCAACATCGGCGGCGTGAAAGTCTCCGCCGATAACATAGACCTACGGCGTATCGCTGAACTTGCTGAAGACAGCCCGGTTCGAGTCGCTGACAAGGCCGCCGAAGCGCGGATTATCGCGGCGATTGACGAGGCCAAGTACCGGGGAGACACGCTCGGCGGGACCTTTGAGGTGGTCGCGCTCGGCCTGCCCGTCGGCCTCGGCTCCCATGTTCACTGGGACACGCGCATTGATGGTAAGCTGGCGCAGGCACTGATGTCCATTCAAGCTATCAAAGGCGTCGAAGTCGGTATTGGCTTTGGCGCTGCCGACATCCCTGGCTCTCAGGTGCATGACGCTTTGTTTTACGATGCCGACGAGGCGGTCAAGTTCCGGCGCGGCTCCAACAACGCCGGCGGCACGGAGGGCGGCATGACAAACGGCGAGCCGCTCGTGGTCCGGGCTGTGATGAAGCCGATTGCCACCTTGATGAAGCAGCTCCCGTCCGTCAATCTGACCACCAAAGAAGGCGTGCCCGCGTTCGCCGAGCGCTCCGATGTCTGCGCCGTCCCCGCCGCCGCCGTCGTCGGCGAAGCGATGGTCGCGATTGTTTTAGCCCAGCTTCTGTGCGAAAAGTTCGGCGGCGACAGCCTCTGTGAGATGTCGGCAAACTACGCTCACTACCAGCAGACAGTCGCCGCCCGCACCGCCCAGTGACCGATGCAGTCAGTCAAGGAGAAATATAATGACAGTCACTTTAGAAATCCCCTCTGCGATAGAAGCAGTCCTTGACGCAAAAGCCAAGCTGTTCGGCTTGGCCCTGCCTGACTATCTTGTGAGCGTTCTTGAAGCGAATGTGGATGAAGAATATTCGATGTCTGTTGAAGAGATCGCCAGCGTTCAGCAGGCTTTAGCGGAAGGTGACGCAGGGGACAAAGGAATGCTGCTGGAAGAATTTCGGGCTGAGATGGACGCAAGAATAAAGGGCTTGAAGCAGAGTCGGCTGGAAGCCGTTGCATGAGCGAAGAAGCCCACAGCTACGCCATCCGTGTCCGGTCGGCAGCTCGGAAAGACATTCAAGAAGCCTATGACCAACTCGCGGAGTTCCCCGACGCTGAACTCGCGAACCGCTGGTATGAAGGTCTCATAGAACTTTTCGCCGAGTTAGCCACTTACCCAGGTCGCTATGCTGCCGCCCGCGAGAGCAAGCTGTTCCGCAAAGACGTTCATGCAGTCTTGCATTCTTTAAGCGCACGCAGCACCGTCTATCGTGTTCTGTACACGATTGAGGAAGCGAACGATGATGCGCCGACAGTTCATATTCTCAGCGTCCGCCATGCTTCCCGCAAGCCGATGACGCAGGCGGAGGCGCGGGAGATTGAGAAAGATAAGTAACCTCGTCTTAATCGGTTTTATGGGGACGGGGAAAAGCGCGGTGGGACGGGTGCTGGCCCGGCGCACAGGCTTCCGGCATTTAGACACGGACGCGGAGATTGAGCGGCGGGCGGGGAAAACTATCCCGCAGATTTTCGCCGACGACGGCGAGGAAGGGTTTCGGGCGTTAGAGACTGAGTTTTTGGCGTCACTTGCAGAGACGCAGGGCGAAGATGGGCCGCTGGTGCTGTCTACCGGCGGCGGAACTCCGCTGAGAACGGAAAACGCGGCACTCTTGAAGCAGATTGGAACGGTGGTCTGGCTGCAAGTTGCGCCGAAAGCAATTTTCGCGCGTGTCGCACATTCCCTGCATGAGCGGCCGCTGCTCGCCGCACATCAGGCCGATCCGCTGGGGCGTATCGAAAACCTGCTGGCACAGCGAGAGCCTCTTTACGCGGCCCTGGCGGACGTTGTTTTAGAAACCTCGGACTGCGCGAACTCGGAAGAAGGCGCGGCGCGGCTGATGGAGCGATTAGGATTGACATGAGCGGAATGCAAACAGTGCACGTCGGTCTCGAAGGCCGCGCGTATGATATTCTTGTGGGGCGCGGGCTGTTAAGCTGGCTTGGGCCGGAAACGGCGGCGCGTCTTGGGGGCGGGGCGGGGCGGCTGGCCGTGATCGTGAGCAGCCCGGAGATCGCCGCGCTTTACGGCGCGGCGGTGACTGAAAGCCTCAGCACAGCAGGCTTTCGCGTGGAAACAGTGCTGGTACCGCCGGGCGAGCGGACAAAATCGCTGGCGGCGGTCGAAGAACTCTACACAAAGCTTCACGCGCTGTCCGCCGACCGGCGCACGGTGGTGGTCGCGCTCGGCGGCGGGGTCATCGGGGATTTGGCGGGCTTTGCGGCGGCGACTTACACGCGCGGGCTGGCATTTGTGCAGGTTCCGACGACGCTGCTGGCACAGGTGGACAGCTCAGTCGGCGGCAAGACAGGTGTAAACTTTGGGAACGCAAAAAACCTCATTGGAGCATTCTACCAGCCGTGTCTGGTCGTCATTGATCCGGACACGCTCGAAACTCTGCCGGAGCGGGAGCGGCGCTCCGGCCTCGCGGAAGTCGTCAAATATGGTATAATAGCCGACAAAGATTTCGCTGCGCTTCTAGGGCGCGAAATGCCGGACCTGCTGCCGCTCACTTCCTCCGAGCTTGAAAATGTCATCGCGCATTCGTGCGCCATTAAAGCCCGCGTTGTGGAAGAAGACGAGCACGAGGACGGCCTGCGGGCGATCCTCAACTTCGGCCACACGGTCGGACACGCGCTGGAGTCGCTGACGCACTACCAGACCTACACGCATGGTGAGGCGATCACACTCGGCATGGTCTCGGCGTGCCTCATTGGCGAGGACGCGGGAATCACAAGCCCGAAAGACACGGAGGCAGTCACAGCCCTGCTCCGCGCAGCGGGCTTTGCAGTGCGTCTTGACCCGACCCATGATATTGCTGAGATCGTCCGACTGCTGGCGTGGGACAAGAAAAGCGTCGGCGGTACGGCCCGCTTCGTGCTGCTGGAAGAAATAGGCCGGGCCACGCCGGGCCATGAGGTTTCGGAGTCAGTTATTGCAAAAGCCCTTGCGCGTCAGCAGAACTTGGAGTAACATCGCCTGTCTGGCGCTCGCGCCACTGTGTTTGGCGGCGGCTCAGGCAGCCCCTGCACAGAGCGTCGCCTCTGGCACCGCCGACAAGTTGCCGGTGGTGACGGAAAGCGGGCCGCTGGCAGACGGCTGGCAGATCACGGCGAAGGCCGACAAGCATGACTGCTTGCCGGGTGAGCTGGTGAAAGTCTCGATCACTCTGAAGAACGTATTCGGTGAAGATCAAATGCCGTGGGGGTACAGCGATTCTAGCTTTGCTGCTTCTTGCAGCAGTGTTGAAATGCCTGCAACTGGACATAGGATAAAAGGCCGTCAGGGGTGGGTGGATCGGCGAAAGCTCTTACAAAGTTCGAACACTAACGTGAGATACGCCTCTCCCGGCTGGCTAGTCGATTCATTTCATCCGGGACGAGCAAAAAACTACAAGCTTGCCGTCAACCGCTTTCAGGATATGACACTCGACGGCGCATACAAAGTCATCGTGAAGCGTGATATCAGCGATAGTACCCGGCTCGCTGCCGGCTCTGTGTATGTCCAAGTCGGCAAGGCGGAGAAATGATGACCGAAAAGCCGCCGGTTTGGGCGGATTGGCTTTTGACGTTCTGGGTTGTTGCCGTTGGCGTGTTTTACTTCGGTGGGACATTGCTGCCGGAGCAAATCGGACGCTATACGGCGTCGGCCTCGGCAATTTATGCCCTGCTGCTGCTGGTGTCTGTCGGCGCAATGGCATTTCGTTACTTAAGCCAGTCAAAGAATAATCAGAAGAATAGTCAGCCGAAGAATAGAAAGTGAAAAGCTTCGATGCGTCATATATTAACGGCAATCACGCTGCTGCTTGGCGCGGCCCTGCCGCTGGCGGCGGCCCCGATGCGGTACGATGCGACGGGCGTCTGCATCCACCAATGCTCGTGCCCCTATGCCTGCCCATGCATGTTTGAGAACGGCCCGCCGGATTGCGAACTGGCTGCTGTCTATCACCTGGACCATGCCAAGTACGGCGGCATAGATGTCAGCGGCCTTTCGATGATTTCAGTAGACGGAACAAAAACGAAGAATGGCGGCGTCGTGTACTTAGACGCCCGCGCGACCCCGGCGCAGCGCACCGCGCTTTTGGGGCTGCTCGAAGCGCACGGCGAATGGCCGGGACCGGGTCGTCCCGTCAAAAGTGTGGCGATCACGTTCACTCAGACCACGCACGGATACAAAACGTCCGTGCCGGGACTATTCGACGGCGATGCCGAACAAGTCAAGAGCCGCAATGGCTCGCCGCTGACTGTGGACGGAGTCGGGTTCGCCGAAGGCGGCCACTGGATTGTCGGGCAGAGCGTGGTCAACGACCTGCACGACCCCGCCCTGGGCCTGCACTGGCACCTGCCGGGAACCAATGGCTCCTGGTCGCCGCTCCATTGGAAGTCGTGACGTTTCTTTAAGGAGTTCCAATCGTTGTCAATACTGGCCGTCAATCCGCGCTATGAAATCTTAGAAGCGACGCCTGGTCCGGACATGCCGCCCTATGAATTTATCAAGGCGCGGGACCGAGAGCTTGGCCGGGTGGTTGCTCTGCAAGTCGTGCCGGCGGACGTATTCGGCGCGAACGAAGCGGCACGCGGCGGGTTCCGGGCGGCCGTGCAGAAATCTCAAAGCCTGGAAAGCCCCAGCATTCTCCAAGTCTATGATCAAGGGATCGCCGAAGATACCGAAGATGTTTATGTCGTGCGCGAGCAGATTCGGGGCATCACGCTGCAAGAGCGCATCCGGCGGATCGCACCGTTCACGCTCTCCGTGTCTACCGACATTGCCGTCGCCGTCACGGAAGCATTAGTGGCCGCGCACCGGGCCGGCATTTCGCACGGCGACCTGCGGCCTGGTCATGTGCTTCTCAGCCCGGAAGGGCAGATCAAGACCGCCGATTTCGTTTATGGTGCTCTTGTCGCAGCCCATCTCTCTGAGCCGAACCGGGCGGCGTACCGGGCGCCGGAACTGTCCGACGAAGGCGCGAGTCCTGCGGGAGACATTTATGCCCTCGGCGCGATGCTTTACGAGATGCTGACGGGTGCCCTGCCGCTGGCCGGCGGAACACGTCTCCTATCGCCGCGCGATGTCAACCCCGGCATCCCGCCCGCGCTCGACGGCCTGGTCCAAAAGTGCCTCCAAAGTGATCCCGCCCGGCGCTACCGCACCGCCGGGACGCTGCTGACGGATTTGCAGTCTATTCACACGGCCTTGAAAACGAATAAGCCGTTGACTTGGTCGCCCCTAGCCGGCCAGCCCGACAAAGCTTCTTCCGAGACTTCCCCAAAGCGCCAGCCGCGCCCGCTGCCGGATGCCGATCCCGAAGACCCCGAAGCGGACCGCGCCCCGCGCTCGCAGAAGCCGGAGCGTGAGCCGCCATCGGCGCTGGCCCGGATCACCACCATTTTGTTTGTCATTCTCATCCTCGGCGTCATCGGCCTTTCCTGGTATGCGACCAAATTTTTGGAAGTCCCGAACGATGTCACAGTGCCCAACCTCATCGGCAAGACGTTCGACGACGCCAAGCGGATCGCTGCCCAGCAGCACTTTACGCTGGTCGAGAGCCAGGACAGCGCCTACAGCGACACGATGCCGGAAGACCAAGTCTACGAGCAGAACCCGCTGGCCGGACACACCATCAAAGCCGACAAAGAAGTGACCGTCTACCGCAGCCGCGGCCCACGCCTTCTGACTGTCCCGCCGCTTGCCGGCACGACCCAGGACTATGCGGCGAAATCTTTGCTTGCCGCGAACCTGCCGCTCGGCACAACAACGCAGGAATATAGCGAGACTGTTCCCAGCGGAATCATTTTAAGCCAGTCTCCGCAGGGCAATTCCAAAGTAGACCGCAACACCGCTGTCAACTTTGTCATCTCCAAAGGCCGTCAGCCGCCAGGAACGCCGGAAAATGTCTCAGCGGACCCGTCCGGCCCGGACAAGGCCGCGCTGGACTGGCACTCCGTACCCCGCGCCGAGTCGTACACTGTCACGCGCTCTTTAGACGGCGACATGACTATCGTGGCGCGAGCTTTGCCGGGAACCCATTTTATCGATACCGGACTAAAGCCGAACACAACTTACTCATATACGGTCAACGCGGTCAATTCCGCCGGAACGTCTGACCCCAGCGAGTCGGCGCTCGTGACCACTGAGGCCAGCCCGGATACCCAGGCCGTCCTGCCGCCCGACGCCGTCGTTTCCCCGCCTGCCGACACGGGAACCGATGGAAGTACGATCTCGTCGCCGGACACGGGAACAGCTGACGCGCCGAAGACCGCCCGCCTGCGCCAGTTCACGATTGCGTTCACTGTCCCGCGCCATCCGCGCCGCTCCCGCCATGTCCAGATTGAAGTGCAGGACACGACCGGCACGAATCTGGTGTACGATGAGAACCACGAGCCGGGTGAGGACGTCAGCGAGCCGGCCCAGGGCTTCGGCAACAAGATCATCTTTCGCATCTTTTTAGACGGCAAGCTGGTCAAGCAGCAGGTGCTGTAAGGGTTCGCAGGCAGGAAAACCGGCACTGGAAGTGCCGGTCTACTTTGGAATGGAAGTCGAAGCGACTGAAGACGAGAAACGCGCTCGGAACTATTTTCGCAGTCGCTTCGACTTTCACTCAACAATAGACCGGCACTTCCAGTGCCGGTCTCTCGCCGGGAACTGAGTTATTATGCCACTCAAAATCGCGCCGTCCATTCTGTCCGCCGACTTCGGCGCGTTTGCCGAGGCCACGGTGGAACTCGCCGAGGCCGGGGCGGACTACATTCATATTGACGTCATGGACGGCCATTTTGTGCCGAACATCTCGTTCGGCGCACAGCTTGTCCGCGCTCTGCGGCCCGTGACCCAGGTCCCCTTCGACACGCATTTGATGATCGAGCGGCCGGAGCAGTATGTCACCGAGTTCGCGAAAGCCGGATCTAACATCGTCACGATCCACCCCGAAACGACTTATCACTTGAACCGCCTGCTTCATCAAATCAAAGACGCAGGAGCCAAAGCGGGGGTCGCGCTGAACCCCTCCACCCCTATTAGTGCGATTGAATGGGTTCTGGGCGATCTGGATCGTGTCCTCGTAATGACGGTCAACCCCGGCTTTGGCGGGCAGGCGTTCCTGCCGGAAATGCTGCAAAAGATCAATGCTCTGGCGAACCTGCGAGCCGCACACGGCCTGCGGTTCGAGATCGGCATAGATGGCGGCATCAACGCCGACACCGCGCCGCTGGCCGCAAAGGCCGGGGCGGACGCACTGATTGCCGGCAGCGCCGTCTTCCATCACCCCGAAGGTCTTGCCGACGCCATTTCCGAGCTGCGAAGCCTGGCGAATGCAGCGGCCCCGCCGGAGCCGCGCCGCACCGGCAGCCGTTAAAAGCGTTCCTTTGGAGATTTGCCATGCTCCTCCGCGCCATTTTAATTCTCGCGCTTATCGCCGTTGCTGGGTATGGCGTCTGGGAAATCCGGCGCTGGTCTTTGCCGGAGACGCAGGGCCTCATCACGCCAAAGCAAAAGCGTCTGCGGACCTGGGGCTTAGGCTTCCTGCTCGTCGTTTTGGGGCTGTGGCTCGGCGGAACGTATCTGCCCACCCCGCATCCCGGCGACAAGCGGGCGCTGATCGGCTGGATACAGTATTGGATGCTGACCGTCATCGCGTCCCTGCCGCTGGTTCCGCTGGCCCTGCTGGACTGGCGCGAGAATTTAAATCTGCTGGCAGAAAACCGCCGCAAGCTGCTTCAAGAAACCCTGGGGCCGCTCTCTCAGCGCCCCGACCCGCCTGTCTGACTCCTCTCCTGTGATTTACCTGCCCGCTTCATCGCGGGCTTTTTTGGGAGCTTAGAAAGTGAGAAAAATGTACAAAGACCTGACGGCCCGGACTGCCGCCCGCCTGCGGGATGTGACGGAGGTCGCTGCGCCGCTAAAGATGACTGTTGGGCTGGATGCCTTTGTGGACGAGATTATCCGGGTGGTAGATCGGCGTACTTCCGACACGGAGTTTACGACGATTGAGCAGATCGTCGAGCTGGGAACGCGGATTATCGGCGCGTCGGGCCAAAGTACCAATCTGGAGCTTGTCGTCGAGCGGGTCAAGCTCGGCGGCAACGGGCCGATCATGGCGAATGCGCTGGCTGCGCTCGGTCCGGCGGTGTCGTGCGTTGGGCCGCTCGGCGAAGGCAGCCTGCACCCGGCATTTGAGGAAATGGGCCAGACGGCAACGCTGATCTCGCTCGGTGCGCCCGGTCATACCGACGCTTTGGAGTTTGAGGACGGCAAAGTTATGCTTGGCAAGCTGGAGCCGCTGAACTTTGTGACCTGGCCGCGCCTCTTAGAGCGGGCCGGTGCGGACGGTTTGGTGGATTTATTCGCGAATGCCGACCTGCTGGCGCTGGTCAACTGGACCATGATTCCCGCGATGTCGGCTATCTGGGAAGAAATACTCACGCTGCTGGCCGCTCAGCCCGCGTCCTTGACCCGTCGTTTCTTCTTTGATTTGGCCGACCCGGAAAAGCACGATGATGCCAAAGTCGCCGCTGCCTGCCGCCTGCTGTCGCGCTTTCAGCAATTTGGGCCGACGACGCTCGGTTTAAACGAGAAAGAAGCGTTTCGGGTTGGAAAGGCTTTAGGTTACGAAGGCGGGCACCATGGCCGCTCGGAAGTGCTGGGCGTGACGGCGTTTATCAGCGCGAAGCTGCCGCTCGAAGCGGTCGTGGTCCATCCCCGCGCTTACGCTGTCGTCGGTACGCGCGGCGAAATCACGGCGAATGTCGACGGCCCGTTTGTCGAGAACCCACTGATTTCCACGGGTGCGGGGGACCACTTCAACGCCGGCTTCTGCCTCGGCAAGCAGCTTGGGCTGACCGACGATGAAGCCGCGACAGCCGCCGTCGGCACCTCCGGCTACTACGTCCGCAACGCCGAAAGTCCGTCGCTTGCCCAACTCGCCGAGTTCTTGGAAAGCCAGTCGGCAGACTAGGAGGTAAAAGGCGCGGAATAAGAGCCACGGAATAAATTCCGAGGCTCCTGTTCCGTGGCTCCTATCCGTATCCTTACATCTTCCTCTCCGCCGCGCTGATTGGCACGAATTATGCACGATGACACAGCATACATGCGCCGTGCCCTGCGGCTGGCAGCACTCGGACGGCACGCCAGCCCAAACCCGATGGTAGGGTGCGTCGTCGTCAGCGATGCCGGGCAAATAGTTGGTGAAGGCTGGCACCCAAAGGCGGGGGAGCCGCACGCGGAAGTGTTTGCCCTACGGGACGCGGGAGAATTGGCACAAGGCGCGACGGCGTTTGTGACACTAGAGCCGTGCTCGCATCATGGCCGGACCCCGCCGTGTGCCGACGCGCTTCTCGCGGCAGGCGTGAGGCGCGTCGTCTGCGCGATGGCGGATCCGGACAGCCGGGTCGCCGGGAGCGGCTTTGAGAAGCTTCGCGCAGGCGGGATAGAAGTCACGGCGGGGTTGCTGGAAGCTGACGCGCGGGCATTGAATGTGGCGTACATCAATCACCGAACTTTGGGACTGCCCTGGGTTGTTCTCAAAACAGCGATGACACTGGACGGCAAAATCGCGACTTCCACAGGCGACTCTCAGTGGATCACATCGCCAATCTCGCGGTTAGCCGTCCATCGGCAGTTGCGCGACCGCTGCGACGCGGTTTTGACCGGCATCGGCACGGTGCTGGCCGACGATCCGTCGCTGACGACGCGCTTGACCTACAAAGCAGGCCGCAATCCGTGGCGCATTGTCGTAGACAGCCGCCTCCGAACGCCGCTGGACGCAAAAATTGTGCGGCAGGCGGGCGAAGATGGCCGAACGATTTTAGCGGCAACGGCCGAAGCAGACCCGGCCCGTCGGTCTGCTTTGGAGGCGCGAGGCTGCAAAATACTCATCTGCGAGGCCGTCAATGGGCGCGTGGACTTGGCGGACCTTCTGCGGCGGCTGGGAACCCGCGGGGACATGGTGGGTGTTCTTGTAGAAAGCGGGGGACAGCTTGCGGCGTCGCTGCTGGCCCAAAACTTAGCCGACCGCTGGCTGGCATTTGTCGCGCCAAAAGTGATTGGCGGGAACACTGCCCCCGGTCCGATTGGCAGCCTCGGAATTGCCAAGATGGCGGACGCGCAGAATGTCAAGTTTCGGCAGATACGGCGCTGTGGCCCGGACATCGTCATTGATGCCCGCTTTGGGTAGAATAATACGAATTCAAACTAGAAACGCCGGGAGGTGAGGACGCACGATGTTTACAGGAATCATTCAGGAAGTCGGACGAGTGGAAGCGATTGAGCGCGGTGCACAGTCCGCCCGCTTTACTATCAGCGGGGACGGCGTGCTGGACGGCGTAAAGCTCGGCGACAGCATTACCGTCAACGGCGCGTGCCTCACTGTGGTCGAACAACGGCCTGGCACGGTTGCGTTTGACGCGGTCTACGAAACCCTGCAAAAAACCGCGCTGGGGTCGCTCGCCATCGGCGACGAAGTCAATTTAGAGCCGAGTCTGTCGGCATCGGGCCGCTTCGACGGCCATATCGTCCAGGGCCACGTGGACGGAGTCGGTACCATTGCAAGCATTCGCGAAGTAGACAATTCCTACTACATCTACATCACCGCGTCCGCCCAGATCGTGCGCTACATTGTTCGCAAGGGAAGTGTCGCGATTGACGGTATTTCGCTCACCGTCGTAGATGCCGACGACAAGACCTTCTCCGTTGCCATCATCCCCCATACCTGGGACAACACCAATCTCCACACCCGCCGCGCCGGCGACCAGGTCAATCTAGAGACCGACATCATCGGCAAATATGTCGAAAAACTCGTTGGCGGTGATTTTGGCCGCGCGATTGACACCCCGCTCCGCATCGCTGACCTAGAGCGCGAAGAGCGCCCCGAACCTGCCTGGTCCGGCCCCGTGACTGCATATCGGGATTAGGTTCCACTGGTCCCAAGTTAATACGGAAGTAGAAAAGAGGCGCAGATGCCGGATACTCAGTTTAACACAATCGAAGAAGCCCTGGCGGACTTGCGGGCGGGCAAGATGATTATTCTTGTGGACGACGAAGACCGCGAGAATGAAGGCGATTTCGTGATGGCCGCCGAGCATATCACGGCGGAAGCAATCACGCTGATGACCCGCCATGCCAGCGGTATCATCACCGTGCCGATGCCGGAAGACCGGCTTTTGGCGCTTAACCTAGAGCTGATGGTGCGCGAAAACAGCGAGTCGATGCGGACGGCGTTCACGGTCACGGTGGACGCGCGGGACGGCACGACGACCGGCAGCAGTGCCGCCGACCGGGCGCTGACTATTCGAAAGCTGGCCGATGTCCATGCCGTGCCGGGCGACTTCAACCGGCCCGGCCATGTCAACCCGCTGATGGCCCGCAACGGCGGTGTGCTGAAACGCGCCGGACATACGGAAGCGGCGACCGATCTGATGCTGCTGGCAGGACTTCAGCCGGTCGGGGTCATCTGCGAGATCATGGGCGACGGCGGCGAGATGGCGCGGGTGGACGCGCTTTCGGCGCTTGCCGAGAAGTTTGACCTCAAGTTCATCACGATCGCCGAGCTGATTAAGTACCGGCGGCGGCGGGAAAAGCTGGTCAGAAAAGTCGCCGAAGCAAAGCTTCCGTCACGCTATGGGGACTTTATCGTTCATGCCTATGAGAGCGACGTAGACCCGGCCCCGTACACGGCGTTCGTGATGGGCGACATCTCCGACGGTTTAGATGTGCTGGTCCGCATCCATTCGTCCTGCGTGACGGGGGACTTGATCGGCTCGTTGAAGTGCGACTGCGGTGATCAGCTTCATCTGGCGCTCCAAAAGATTTCCGAGGCGGGCCGGGGCGTTCTGCTGTATATCGAGCAGGAAGGGCGCGGCATCGGCATCATCAACAAGATTAAGGCCTATGCCTTGCAAGATGCTGGGGCGGATACGGTGGAAGCCAATGTTCAGTTAGGCTTTAAGCCTGATCTGCGGGACTATGGCATCGGGGCACAAGTCCTGGTGGATTTGGGCCTGAAGCGCCTGCGGTACATGACCAACAACCCGGCGAAGCTTGCGGGGCTGGAAGGCTACGGGCTGGAGATAGGCGAGCGTGTGCCGCTGATTTCGGAACCAAACGCTGACAACAAGCGTTATTTAGATACAAAGCGGACCAAAATGGGCCATTTTCTAGTTTTAGACGAACAGGATGCGCCGGAAGCAGCCTGACAAAATTTCGCGAACATTTTGGGGATAAGCCGCGTATATATGAAGACACTCGAAGGAACACTGATCGCCGCGGATTTGACTATAGCCATCGTGCAAAGCCGCTTTAACTCTCTTGTCGGCGATAGGCTTTTGGAAGGCGCATTGGACACGCTGCGGAGGCACGGGGTGTCGGACGATCAAATCACGCTCGCGCGTGTTCCCGGTGCGTTCGAGATCCCGCTGGCGGCATCGGCCCTGGCGAAATCAGGAAAATACGACGCCGTGATTTGCCTAGGGGCAGTCATCCGAGGGGCGACCGCGCACTTCGACTATGTCGCCGGGCCAATGGCATCGGGCTTGGCGAGCATCGCGGTCGAGACAGGGGTGCCTGTTTTGTTCGGTGTCCTGACGACGGATACGATTGAACAGGCGCTGGAACGAGCCGGCACGAAGGCTGGCAACAAAGGGGCGGATGTCGCCGCCGCCGCCATCGAAATGGCAAACCTGCTGAAAACTTTCAGCGCACAATAAAAAACAACAACAATGAGGATTATAGAAAAAATGAAGAAAGCAAGCTCCTACGCCGTTGCGTTCACGATCGGTGTTGCTGCCTGCGCCGTCGGTCTTAAGACCTTTGGCGACCCGGCAGCCATGTTCAACACGAACGCCGCTTCCAAGCAGGCCGTTCTTGCCTCGCTCAACACCACTCCGTCCGCTTCTAAGCACTTTACCGGCGATTCGGTAGTTACCGATGCTGCCGCCAAGGTAGATGCGGCTGTCGTGACTGTCCACACCATCGGCCGTGCCGCTGCACAGGACCCGATGGCGCGAATGTTCGGCCAGGGCCAGCCGGAAGTCTCACGTGGGGCCGGATCGGGCATTATCATCAGTGCCGACGGTTATATCTTAACCAACAACCACGTGGTAGACAACACTTCCAAGCTGACTGTCAACGTCGGCGATAAGAGCGGCGGCGAGGGCAAAGCCTACAGCGCTCATGTGGTCGGCACCGACCCGATCACGGACATCGCGGTCGTGAAAATTGATACCGCCGGCGTCAAGCTGCCGGTCGCGCAGCTCGGCAACTCCGACGATGTGCGGATTGGCGACTGGGCAATTGCTGTCGGCAACCCGCTCGATGTCGGCACAACCGTCACGCTCGGCATTATCAGTGCCCTGAACCGCTCCGGTCAGAGCGCCGAAGGCCAAGCCATTCTGCCCGCGATCCAGACGGATGCCGCGATCAACCCCGGCAACTCCGGCGGCGCACTCGCGAACATCAACGGCCAGGTGATTGGCATTAACGAGGCGATTTTGTCGCCGAGCGGCACTTACTCCGGCATCGGTTTTGCGATCCCGATTAACCGGGCCAAAGAAGTAGCCGCCGAGCTGATCCGCAACGGCAAAGCGTCCCACCCGTATCTCGGCGTTGCCTACAAGCCGGTCGCCGCGCTCTCGCCTGATGATCGGGCGCAGACCGGCGTCCCCGATAGCTTGAGCCAGGGCGTTTATGTCGAGCATGTGTATCCCGGTTCGCCCGCCGCCCAAGCTGGCCTGCACATTTACGATGTGATTACAACAGCGAACGGTCAGGACATTGCGGACACGGATGCGCTGAACAATTTGATCCAGACGCTGAAGGTCGGCAACGTGCTTTCTTTGCGTGTCATCCGCGACGGGACCCCACGCACTATCGCTGTGACCCTGCGTGAGCGGCCCGCGTCGTTCGGCCAGGTTCAGCCCAGCGAACAGCAAGGCAACCCTCAGCAGCAATCGCCGTTCGGAATGCCGTTCGGCCAGCCGTAACCCTTTGCCGCGCCTTCAGCGAGCCAATGACACCTCACCTTGGAACTCCGTTCCGACCCTCTCCTTTCGTAAGGAGAGGGTGCCGATTTATCGGCGGGTGAGGTTTTTGTCGGGTACAATGACGCTATGAACGATCCTGTCATGCTCGACCCGGTGACGCTCGTGCGACACTTATCCCGCCGGGCAGTGGAAGTAGACGAAGCCCAGACACTGTTCGACGAGCTGAATCTCGCGGCGATGAACGCGATTGGAGCTGACCGAGCGTTCGTGGCACTCGCGCATGATGGCACCGGGGAGTTAGTCCTTGTCTCGACAGCTGGAGCTGGCTGGACTGATGAGTTTCGGGCACTGCGCCTTCAGATTGGCGAAAACGCGCTGGGCGGCAGGAAAAGAAGCGGCATCACGTCTCACGTCGCCGCCACCGGTCAGCCGTATATCACCGGCGATGTCAGCGCCGACCCCTACTACTTCGCGTTTTTTGATGATGTTTCCAGTGAGATCGCCGTGCCGCTCCTTGACAGCAATGGCCACACGCGGGGTGTTATCAACATTGAAAGCTTTCAGTACAACTACTTTACGCTGGATCACCTGCGTCTAGTCCAATCGCTGGCCGACATTGCTGTTTTGCGGCTTCTCTCTGACGGCTACCGGGCGCGGGAAGCGGCCTTAGTCGAGATCGGCAAAGACCTGAGCGCCATTGCCGACACCGACCAGCTCATGCGGCGGGTTGTGGACGTGGCCGCCGCCCAGCTTCGGTTTGAGGATTGCTCAGTGTTTGTGCTGGACCGGGACCGGCAGCACCTGACCTTGCAGGCCGCGCGGGGTGGACTGGCCGAGCGTATCGGAACGGCGATTTACCCGGTCGGCGAGGGCCTGACAGGCTGGGTCGCACTGTACGGTGAGCCGATCCGCACAGTCAGCCCTCGCGAGGACCCGCGCTGGCAGGGCCGCTTTGAAGAGTTTCCGTCCACCGAGGTCGGTGCATTTCTTGCCGTGCCGATTTTCGGACGCTCCGGCATCTTGGGCGTTCTGCGTGTCCTGCGCCGCAAAAGCGCCGCGCCCTGGTTCCGGCGCGAGTTCACCGAGGACGACGAGAGCGTACTTTTGACCATCGCGTCCCAGCTCGGCACGGCGATTGAGAATAGCCGTATTTTAGACCGCCTGGTGAACACCGAGCGGATGGCGGCTTGGGGCGAGCTGTCGGCAAAAGCCGCCCACATGATCGGCAACCGGACATTTGCCATCAAAGGCGATCTAAACGAGCTGGAGTACCGGCTGGGGCAGCCGGAAGATAATCGCGGCGAGTATCAAGCGCTGGCCGAAGCCATGCGCCGAGGCATTTTTCGTTTGGAAGAAATCCTTCAAGAGTTCCGGGACTTTGTGCGGGCGACCCAAATCTCGCTGGCGGAGTACGATTTGAACGAGCTGATGACCCAGTGCGTCAACGAAAGCTTTCCGAAGCGCAGCCCGGTCACACTGACACTTGACCTCGCGCCTCATCTGCCGCCGATTCATGCCGACGGTCCGCGCCTGAAACGGGCTTTCTCGGAACTTGTCGAAAACTCGCTGTCCTTTCAGCCTGATGGTGGCACGCTGACGATCCGCACGTCCCGCGCCGACCCTGCCGAAGCCCATACGCTGGCGGACCTTTCGCGGGGCCGTGCCTACCTCAAAATCGAGTTTTTGGACAGCGGCCCCGGCATCCCCGCTGACATCAAGCCGCGTATCTTCACGCCCTTTTTCACATCCCGCGCTCGTGGCCTGGGCCTCGGCCTGAGCATCGTCAAAGGCATCCTGGACGCCCATCGGGGCGGCATTGTCGAGGTCGGCGAGCCGGGTGCCGGCGCCCACTTCGTCGCTTTCCTGCCGTCGAACGGAGCCTAAATTGTTCCGAACCGCCTGTCTTCTCGCCTTAATTTTTACTTTTATGCCAAACGCAAACGCCATGCCGGACACAACGCCGACTCACACCGTCACCGCGCCGGGAGCGCACCTTGTCAAAGCTGCCGACGGCTTTGAATTCACCGAAGGCCCGGCCTGCGACGCTGGCGGCGACATCTACTTCACCGACCAGCCGAACGACCGTATCTTGAAGTGGCGCGCCGCTAATGGGATTATCACGACCTTCAAGCAGGGCTGCGGCCGGGCGAACGGAATGTGCTTCGACGCGCACGGCAATTTGTGGACCTGCTCCGACGAGCATAACGCGCTGTGGCGCATCGCCCCCGACGGCACCGCTACGGTTGTCCTATCAGATTATGACGGCAAGCGGCTGTGCGGCCCGAACGACGTCTGGGTGCGGCCTGACGGCGGCCTTTATATCACGGATCCGTTTTATGTCCGCTCTTACTGGAAACACGGTCATCAGGAGCAGGACACGCAAGGCGTTTATTATCTGCCGCCCGGCGGCAAGACTTTAATCCGTGTCATCGGCGACTTCGTCCAGCCGAACGGCCTCATCGGCACGCCCGACGGCAAAACACTCTACGTCGCTGACATCGGCGACAGCAAGACCTACTCCTACGTCGTTCATCCCGATGGCAGCCTCACGGGCAAGCGTTTGTTCTGCCATCTCGGCTCCGACGGCATGACCCTTGACAGCGAGGGCAACGTGTATTTGACCGGCCATGGCGTCACCGTCTTCGACCACACAGGAGCGCAAATCCTGCACCTGCCCATCCCTGAAAATTGGACCGGCAACCTCTGCTTCGGCGGCGTAGACCGCCATACCCTGTTCATCACCGCCAGCCGCAGCATCTACACCCTCCAAATGCGCGTCCACGGCGTCGGTAGCCAATGACTTACGACATTCATAAGCCGCCGTCATCATAAGGTGGAAATGTGTTGCCATCAGCGTTGCCACAATCTGACCAAACAGTATCCCATTCCTGAAGCTTCCACCCTGAACCTGTGCGCGTGAGCGTCAAAACGTTTGCGTCCTGCCCTGTATCGGTGGCCTTGCCACAGCACGCCCCTTCGGAACAGGGTTCAATTACCTCGACGTCACACCACCATGGCGTAATCGAAAGTATGCGCGTAAGACGCGCTTTCCCACTCAGCATACCAGTATCCAATGCTGCCTGCCGGACGGGAAGGCGCATCGCTGCTCGAAACAACCTGGTCTGAACCGCGACAGCCGCGTAAGGCGAAAGAGGCAAAAGCAGAAAGCAAGCCGTAATAGTTCGTCTGGCTCGCTTTTGCCCTTTCAGGGCGGCGCAAATCAAAACATTGAGCGTGATGGTGACAGCGTAGGCAAGAAAGAAATAGGCGATTACTGAAAACACAGTTACGTAACCTCCGCTCTTGGCCTTCCGAAGAACACTTTGGAGCCATGCCGTAAATGGCACGGCTAGACGGCGCGGACGCCACGAAGTACCGCTTCTGCACTGGCAGCACTGGCTACCCGGAGGGCAGACCTGGAAAGCGCGGCACTGGGAATTGGTCATGATTTTCGGTGTTAAGTCTCTTCGACTTTCATTCAACAGCAGACCGGTACTTCAGTGCCAGGTCTTATTGTTAAGCTCCTAGCCCCGCGAAGCGGTGCTTTGTGGCGTCCTCGCCCAATAGCCGCGCCATTTATGGCATGGTCCAGGATCTATACGGGAAAGCAGTTCTAAACTGTTGCCTCATCGCGCGGGGCGACAAAGCCGACTTTAGTGTCCTGACTGAAGCCGAGGCTTTCGTAAAACCGGTGAGCTTCCTCGCGTCCTGCCCCACTGAGAAGCATGACTTTGTAGCAGTTCTGCTCCCAGGCGATTTTCAGGGCATGACGCATAAGCTGCGAGCCGGTCCCCTGCCGCCGGTAATCGCTGTGCGTGACCACGTTCTCGATCACGCCGAAGGAACGGGCGCGGCGCGTTAAGTTGGGAACGATTACCAAGACGCAAGAGCCAATCAGTGTGCCGTCCGTTTCTGCCACGAGGCAGTTCATTTTCGGGTCACGAAGAATCTGCTGCCAGGCTTTTTCAAGAAGCGCGTCTCCCGGCAGAATGGCGTTTGACTGGCTGAGATGTACATACAAACCCAGCAGCGCCGGCAAATCGCCCTCTCGCGCATCTCGGATGGAGAGATTCATAGCGTCAGTATAGCATACCCGAAGAGAGGGTCAGCGCGGGACGGGGATTGCGGCGAGGGCTTCTTCGATCATCTGCGTTCCCGTGAGGCCGCCGTAGCGGGTCTTGGTGTCGAGCATCATGCGGTGGGCCAGTACAGGAACGGCAAGAGCATGGATGTCGTCGGGCAGGACGTAGGCGCGGCCTTCGATGAGGGCGCGGGCCTGAGCGGTGCGGAACAGCATCAGTGAGCCGCGCGGGGAAACCGCCAGCCGGATACGCGGGTCGTGGCGGGTCCAGTCTACTAAACGCAGGATGTATTCGGCGAGTGATTGGTCTACGGCGACTTCACGGACTTGGGCCTGCAAAGAAACAATGTCTGGGCCGGTGATGACCGGCGCTAGGCTGTCGAAGGGGTGCTGTTTGTTTTGGCTGTACAAGATTTCAAGCTCATGGGACAAGTCTGGGTAGCCAAGCGTGATCCGCACGGCGAAGCGATCTAATTGAGCTTCGGGCAGGGGATAGGTTCCCTGGAAGTCGGTCGGGTTCTGGGTGGCGACGACGAAAAACGGCTGGGGCAGGTCGCGCCGCAGGCCGTCTACGGTCACTTGCCCTTCGCTCATCACTTCCAGCAGCGCAGACTGGGTGCGCGGCGATGTGCGATTGATCTCGTCGGCCAGCACGATGTTGGCAAAGACCGGGCCTTCGCGGAACGTGAACGAGCCATCACCGGGATTGTAAAAGCTGCTCCCGGTGATGTCGGCGGGCAGTAAATCCGGTGTGAACTGAATGCGCCGGAAAATGCCGTCCATCGAGCGGGCCAGCGACTTGGCAAGCGTCGTTTTGCCCGTCCCCGGCACATCTTCCAGCAGCGTATGTCCGCCGGATAGCAGTGCAATCAGCAGCAGGCGAATAGACTCCGGCTTGCCGCGAATAACCGACGCTAAGTTTGTTTCGATGCGCCCAATCGTCTCGGCGGGCGCGGCGGCTTCTGCAATCAGGGTCAAGAATTCTTCTCCAAGCTTGTTTTCTCCAAAGTCGTTAAATGCCGATTAAGTTGGTCCAAATCGGCTGGCGACGGGGCCGGGCCGAACCGCGCCCGGCTGTAGTCCTGCACGAAGCGCTCCCAGGCATCGCCTGCACCGAGTTCCGCCGCGTGCAGATGCTCCGGCCATGTCCGAGTTTCAGGGATGGGAGCGCCGCGCCGGGCCAGCAGTGTCTCGAAGCGCCCCGACAGCGCGAGGAGCGCGGCATCGCGGCTTGCATAGCGGAAGCCGGGGAGCAGCGCCCGGCGGCTTTTCCAATAGCGGTACAACTGCGGGATAAGTAGGCCCAGCACTAGCAGCACGAAGACCGCGCCTTTTTGCAGCCAGCCTGCCGTCAGCACCCAAGTACGGACCGCGCCGAGTGCGTCTTGAATGGTTTCCCAGAGCCGCCAGTAAAGCGGGATCGGCCCGGCCAACGCATCCGGCCTGCCCCCGCCGGGCGTCGCGTCCACCGTCACCCAGCCTGTGCCGGGAACCCAGCTTTCGGCCCAAGCATGAGCATCTCGCTGACGCACCATCATTCTATCCTTGCCGTCGCCCTCATGCGCGAAATAGCCGCTGACATAGCGGGTCGGCACACCGGCGGCCCGGAGCATAATCACGGCGGCGGACGCGAAATACTCGCAGTGGGCGGCTTTGCGCTGCAAGATAAAGTTTGAGATCGGCTCGCCGGTGCCGGGGTTGACCGTCAGGCTGTACGAGTTATTGGTCTGCAAAAACCGCACGATTGCTGTGATCTTGTCCGCCGGCGTTTTCGCCTTATCTGCGACTTCGTGCGCTTTGACGGTGACACGATGGTCAATATCCGGCGGTACGGCAAGGTCCTGCTTTGTTTCTGCTGGAGTCGGCGCGGTCTCGAAAAGCCCTGACTTGCCTTCCGTGACATCATAGGTGAGTGACGCCGTATCGGTCGCCGGTGTCCGCAGCGGCCCGTCAGTCCCCGCGGCCCACTCAATCGCGTGCGCGGCTTCGGGGACAATCGCCGCTGAGTGCAGAGGCGCGAACAGCAGGCCGCTGGCGTCATCCAAACGCTCATACTGCGCCTTCAGCCCAGTGCTTGGCTGACGCGGCAGATTCAAGAAGACACGCTGCTCCAAAGACGGCCCCCAGGTGCGGCCCGTGTAGGCGTCAAAGGTCATGCCGCGCAGGTACGGATCATCGCCGGGATGCGTGATCCGCAGCACCCGCGTCAGCGAGTCGCGCAGGGTGAACGACGACCCTAAAATTGGCTGTCCGCTCATACCCATGCTTGGTGACAGACGCCGGCCCGGCAGCGCCTGCGACCCCAGGAAGTTCAGCGTGTTCTTGTTCCGAGCCACAGCGGCGTGTGTCAGCCCGCCGAGCACGAGCGCCGCCGCGATCGGCAGAAGTGCGTATCGAAGTGTGCCGACACCGCGCGATCCCTGCCGGAAGCCCGGCAGGGCCAGCATGAAGAACAAAAAGAAGAGTGGTGCGAGGTACCACAAATAACGCGATGCCTCTTCAAACGGGTTGCACCCGACCAGAAAGACCATCCCCGACAAAAAAACCGTGAACGGTGCCCGCGCCCCGCCGGTCGGCTCCCGCCGCCAAAACTGAAGCATCAGCTCCGCGGCGCAGATCAGCGCCACCGAATACAGATAGCGCTCATCATAGAACGCATTGTCGTTTTTGACTGCACTGATGAGATAGCCGAAAACCGCTGCGCCCATCACGATCGCCCGCAGGGTCCATTTTGTGAGGCCCTCGTTCGGGAACCGCGCCGAGAAGGGATACGACGCTGCAAGCGCCGCACCGAGACCGATCAGCGGCACCCACGCCCCGCTGCTGAGGGCAAGCGCCGCATAGGCAAGCAGGGCCGCGACGGCGGCAGGCCACGGCGGACGCTGATACGCTGGTTTTGTTTCCGTATAAGTCATGATCAGAATGCCAGGCCGGGTGAGGTCTTCCCCTAAATCTCATCCGTCCCCGCCGCAATTTGAGCCGAGGTGAGAACCGGCCATTCGCCCGGCGGCAGGGTGGGGAGCGTGTCTCGGACAATCAATATTTTCAGGCCCGCGCCGGTGTCCCGCAGACGCTCCGCGAACTCCTGTCGGGCGGGGTCCCAGTCTAAGAAGACGCAGACAATCAGTGTCGTCTGCCCCATCTGCCCGGCGAGATTTTCTTCCAGCTGCTCCCAGTCCGTGTTCGAATGGACGCGCGTGTCGGCATTCACTTCGGCCAGTAAATCCAGCGCAGGATCGAGCGCGGTGAGTCCCGGCCCGCCACGCAATGTATGAACGTCCGGGCCGGCGGCGAGAACGTCCAGCGCAAACTCGGCCCGAATGCAATACTCGCAGACCGCCGCCGCGAGTGACACGGCGCTCTCAAACGACGGCGGAGGCGGCAGGCCGGGCGAGGCGGGAGCATGAATGTCTAAAATGACGGCGACGCGCTGCAAGAACTCTTCGCGGTATTCCCGCACCACCGGGCGGCTCAGCCGGGCCGTGGCTCGCCAGTCAATCGCACGGATGGGGTCGCCTTCCCGGTACTCGCGGTTCCCGATAAACTCGAACGAGTCGCCGAGCTGCAACGCTGATATCGTCCCCCCCGGCTGATACCGCCGCCCGCGCGGAGTCTCAAACCGGGCCAGCGGCGTAAAACGCGGTGTCACCCAGAGCATGCGCGGCTCTGAAAACACCTGCTGCGCCGCCATCAGTCCCAGCGGGAACGCCGTTTCCACACGGAAGCCGCGCAGGCGGAAAACGCCGCGCTTTTTGCATAGCAATTCCAACGATACCCGCGCCGTTTCGCCTGCCGCCAGCGGCGGCAGCTCCGCACCGTCTTCGCTCACGGCATCCACTTCCGGCGGCAGGCGATCCGGCAGGACGTTCAGCCCGATCCCGCGCCGCCCGATTGCCTGCACGGACACGTCCACGGCCAGAATCTCGCCCGCCTGCACCCGGTCCGCATAGCTTGCCGACAGCGACACGCGCGGCCTGCCGAGCCACATTCCGGCAAACGCGACGGCCCACAGCCCAATCGCATAGGTGA
Source organism: Capsulimonadaceae bacterium (assembly GCA_965213825.1). Lineage (GTDB taxonomy): Bacteria > Armatimonadota > Armatimonadia > Armatimonadales > Capsulimonadaceae > JANXMY01. Next base: position 165,120 of record CBDCAE010000012.1, on the reverse strand, counting down.
ACGCAACATAGAACTGCTGGTCGAGCGACACCGAGCTGAAGGCCGTGAAGAATAGCGTCGCCGCGACAAAATAATGCCCGGCCTTTGTAAACCTCTGAGTCCAGACCCGCCAGACCCACGGAAACAGCAGCCCCTGAAACAGCGGATGATAGCGAATGTCTTTGGTCGGCGTGAATGCCGACAGCGGCGGCAGATGGGTATTCAGCGACAGCGCGACCAATCGGCGCGGGCTGCTTTTCGGGAACGGGTTCGGCGCGTCAAAGCTGCGGTTGGGAATGGAGGGAGCAGAAGGGAGTTCTGGCATGACGGTATCAGTATACCGCGAATAGCCCGTCTCTTATTTCAGCAGGGCGATAAACCCTGAATATGGCTGCCGCTGGAGCGAGACAGCTTAAAGCCGACTTTTTGAACGGCACGGATGGCCTCGCCGGCTGTCACACGCGGAAGACGAGCCATCAGGCGGCAATCTGTAGGGTGGCGACGCTCACCATCTCTGGTAACTCAATGATTTCTCCTTGCGCCATACGGTCCTGGAGATGGAGAATTACGGCATCTTTGATGTTTGCCAGTGCTTCCTTATAAGTCTCTCCCTGGGTATAGCAGCCCTGCAAGGTAGAACACTGAACAAAGTAGCCGTCAGCGTCCTTCTTAATCACAATCGGCAAAGTGTAGTGAGTCATCGCAGCCTCGTCTTTATTGTACCTGTTCTACAGGAGCTTATCTTCACGGGAACTCAATAGCACTGTCAGAGCAGATCTACCTAGCGGCCACGTTGCCGCGCTCGTCGAAGTTACCTGCTACTCTCCGAGGAGCGACCTCACTTGCTGAGATTTCATTTGCCGTGCAATGCTCAATGCACTTTCTCCATGTCTGTCCTTGAGATACTTATCAGCTTTATTGTCTAAAAGCAGTTTAACCGCAATGGGATCTTCCCGGCGTACTGCATTCATCAGGGCCGTAGTGCCATCATCATAATGAGCATTTACATGAGCGCCTGCTTTCAGCAGCATCCGCATGATCTTGACATGGTCAATATCTGCGGCGACAACTAACGGGGGACTGCTGCGATTGACTGGATTTAAACTCGCGCCGTTCTTCAGGAGAAACTTCACCATCGCCAAGCGGTTGTTCAGCACTGCACAGTCCAGCGCAGTAAGTCTGATGTCGTCAGCACTGTTGATCTTGGCTCCATGGTTAATCAGCAAACCGGCGATGGACGTATCTCCTTTCTCGGCGGCACGCATCAGCAAGGTTCCGCCATCTCGGTAATAGCCGTCATTAACATCTGCGCCCCGGTTAAGAAAAATACGAACCGAAGATACCCTTCCCGCTTCAACTGCTTCATAGAGATTCCCTGGTGTTTGCAGCGTATCTTGCCGCCTACCTGTGTTCATCCGGGGTTTCGCGTGTCCCTTCTGAACACTGCTGACTGACAAGAGAACCAGCGTCAGTGCGAACACGGCTATTCTCGGTCCCATCATTTAACTCACCGCTTTCAGTCCGGCTGACGGGTGAAGCGCAGCGCAGAAGTCGTGTTTGGCAGGGTCAGCAGGAGCATATCGCCGTCGAAGCGGTAGCGGATGGTCTTAACATCACCGTCAATGTGCATCACCTGCCCGTTCTCAATGCCGCGCGTCATAGTCTCCGTCAGCACCCCGTTGTCGGCGGTGTAGGTGGACTCCCGGCTGATATTCTGGCGGGGCGAAACCAGCGTTTCCGCTTCGAGGCCGTTTTCTCGGAACCGCATGGTCATCAGCGCCTGAACCCCGGTGGCTGATGGCACATAGCCGGCCCATTTGCCGACAACCTTGTTGGAGGTAGGAGCCGCCGCCGCATCTGAGCACAGCGTATAGAGTGTGGCGGGAGTCAAGCGCCGCTCCTGCGTGATGCGCCAGCCATTCGCGCCGCTGACCCAGTGGTCGCGGACTGCTTCTTCCACCGTCGTTGTCTGCGAGACGCCCAGTCCGGCCACTTTTGATGTGACCGTGAGGTGCCGCACGGCTTTCACCGTCGCTTCCTTCCCGGTCTTGTCCGTCGTGAACTCGTCCAACGTCGTCGCCGACGCCGACCACGGAATGCCGCTGCCGAACAGCTTGGTCAAGTCCTCGCGCGGCCCCGCCGTGCCATTGGACGGGTTACCTTCGGCGTCATAAATTAACACGCTTGGGCTGTACCCGACCAGCGCCCCCGCGACATCTTTATTCCGAAATGCCGAGTCACGGGCCGCATAAACCGCCGCCAAAGCCGTTTGCGGGTCGGCCTTTGCGTGTGCCTGGGGGGGAAGAAAAGAAGAGCAGAAAGATAAAGCAGCAACGGAAAGCAAGAATGAAAAAGGACGACACGAAATCATGCGAGTTTCCTCCATTAACGCTAAGAGGCTGGGGAGATGGGGCTAGGACACACCAGAAATCTTCTGCTGTGCCTTGTCAAGCCGTAGCGACCATACCCCGGCGAAAAGCTAGAGCAGGCCGGTCACAATTAGCAAAACTGGATGCCACACCGAAGCTGTCTGCCAGCCGATGAGGAGAATGCAAGAAACAATGCTCACGCTTCCTATGGCTTCAACGGCAACAATGCCCCAGTGAAACTTTTTCCCGAACCAGCGAATGCGGCCATATGAGGTCAACAGCGAAAACAGGGCAACAGCAACTAGAGACGCAGCAATCGCTAAAGGAGACATGCCTAATCCTCCGCAAAACCAGCTTGCTTTATTATAGCACAATTATTGCAGACAGCCCAGCCAATCAAGCAGTTTCGTCGTCGCGGTCTGAGGCAGGACTTCCTGTGCTATCTCGCGAACTTAACCGCTTCTGACGGCAGGCGGGAGGAAGTTCTATGGTGCGGGTCTTGTTTGTGTGTTTGGGCAATATCTGTCGGTCGCCGATGGCGGAAGCGGTGTTTGCTCATAAAGTCAAGGCGGCGGGGCTGGAAGAAGTGATTGAAGCGGATTCGGCGGGAACGGGGGACTGGCATATCGGGCAGCCGCCGCACCGGGGGACGCAGGCGCTCCTCACGGAGCGCGAGATTACTTATACGCACGCGGCGCGTCTGGTGACGCCGGGTGACTTGGACACATTTGATTATGTGCTGACGATGGACGCTCAAAACCTGGCAAACGTCAATGCGCTGGGAGCGGGCCGGGCGGTCGTGCGGCCTTTTTTGGACTACGCACCTCACCTGCCGCTGCGTGAAGTTCCTGACCCCTATTTCACCGGTGATTTTGCCGAGACTTACGCCCTAGTGGGCGCGGCTGCGGACGGCCTTCTCGCTGCCATTCGGGCGGAGCGTGGGATCTAGGGAAGAAAGCTTAGAGTAGCCCCGCCGGTATTTCCGGCAGCGTCAGCGTGAACTGGGTCGCGCCGGGCCGGCTGCGGACGGTGATCGCGCCGCCGTGAGCTTCGGCAATCCGGCGGCAGGAAAAGAGGCCGAGGCCAGCGCCGTCGGGACGAGTCGTGAAGAACGGGTCGAACAAGCGCTTTTTGTTCTGCGGCGTAATCCCGGAGCCGGTGTCTGCGATCCGCACCCGTGCGCCGCGCCTGCCGCCGTCCAGCGTGCAGGGGGCGAGCGTGACGGAGAGTGTTCCACCGCCAGTGGGGCGCATAGCCTGAACGGCGTTCAAGATTAAGTTCACTAAGACTTGCTCCATTTGTACCGGGTCGGCGGAAACGCGCGGCAGGTGCGGGGAGGCCGTGCAGACTACCAAGACGTTTTCTAAGACAGCCTGTGGGCGAACCAGCCGCAGGATTTGGGACACGAGCTCCGTCAAATCTGTCGGCTCGCGCTCAATCAGGTCCGGTTTGGCAAGAGCCAGCAGGCGGTGGGTCAGGAGCGCCAGGCCGTCAACCTGCCGCCGCATAGCTTGGAGCGACTCGGCCCGGAGCGCAGGGTCGTCTTGGTCCGCCAGCGACACTTCAATCAAGAGCGGCGTCAGCAGGTTGCGAATATCGTGAGCGACAGACGCCGCGAGCAGGCCGACCGCCGACAGCTTCTCGGTCTCGAAGAGCTGCTGCTGCGTGAGGGACAGTGTGTTCTCGGCCTTGTCCAAACGTCCCGTCACGCTCTTTAAGGCTGAGGCAAGCTGACGCGACTGCTCTTTCAACTGGGCGGCCTGTGCTCGAACTTTGTCCTCCATGCCCCGCGTGCGGGTGATGTCCAGAAACGTCCACAGCCGCCCGATAATGCTGCCATCCTCGCCGATGACCGGCGTGGTATAGCGGCGCAGAAGTCGGTGTTTCGGCAGGGTGATCTCGACTTCATCTTCCAGCATCCGCCGGGGATCGGCGTAGACATCCTCTAGCGTCTTGATGAACCCGGCACCGTCTTTGAGGCGTGGCGCAAGTTCATGGCGGACATAATCCGGCCGTGTGCTCAGGGTTTCAATGCTGTCCATCCCAAACATCTCGCAGAAGCGCCGGTTGCAAAGCCGGTCGGTCCGGGCAGAGTCGGACAGCAGTACCCCGTAATCCGAGGCCCGCAGCAGAGCACGCAGCAGCAGCAGCTCATCGTTTTCGGTCATACCCACCTCCTTGCTTCGCAGGGGTCCTCCCGAAATGGGAGGACGAAGAGTTTCAGGCCGCGCGTCGTCGGGCTTGCTCCGAACTCTTCACCTTCCCGTTTCGGGAGGGTCGCAACTTGTTGCAGGGTGGGTTCCTACTTCACGCCCATCTGCCGGCCCAGGGCGGACGGATCGAAATAGGCCGACGACCGTGTGACTTTACCGCCTTCAATCTCTAAGATCGTCACGCCGGAATAGGACAGCGGGGAACCGGTGAAACTGGTGCCTTCGGTGATCCATTCCAAAGCCGCACCACTGTCCGACGCAATAACATTGCGGAACTTCGATTTTGCCGCGTCAAACGTGCCTCGGTACTCGGTCCAGAACTTTCGCGCTCCGTCCGATCCCTGGTACTGGTCAGGCGCGATCATGTTGCCGACCAGGGCATCTTCGGCGTACAGCGCGGCCAGCGGCTCCGCGTCTTTGGTCTCTTCCAGCGTCCACAGCGCTTGAATAAATTGGTTCGCGACTTGCTCAGACATGGCTATCTCCAGGGCATTTTTGCTATTATGCGCCCAAAGAGGGCAGGATGAAACAAAAACGCCCGGCCTGCTGATTAACAGCAGCCGGGCGTTGTAAAAGAAGTCCCTGCCTCGGTCTTGGGGAGCCGGAGTAAGAAGAAGGCCAGTATAGCCGGTCTCCTGCTCCGCATAGCTTCCCAGAAATGGGCGGGGGCGGCATATTTTCTTAGCCGGGTGTTGCCGTGATGTTTGGCCGGAACGTAAACCCATTCGGGCCGGTGATGGCCGGGGTGACGCCGCCAAGAGCGGCAGGCAGAAGGCCGTTTGCAACTTTGCCCTTCGCGTACAGGATTTGGTCTGCGGTCAGTGGCTGGTCTCCGCCGTTAATGCCGAATGGAGTGTTTGCATCTGTTGCCAGCGGCGCGGTCTGAAGAATCTGAGCATTGTTCAGGACGTTCACGGCATAGGCCAGAGATGCGGCGTGGCGGGCTTCGACGCCCAGGAACGACGCGGCGGGGGCGAGGAACGGCGACTTGATCTGTAGCAGACCGGAACCGCCGAGGTACGCGGCGACGCCGATAGTCTCGGCGACGGAAATGTTTGCGACCACGTCCGACCGCTGAAGGTTGTTGATGCCAAAGTCATAAACATACTTCGTTGTGTCCAGGAACGGGTTTGCGCTGGGGCTGCCGTACAATGTGGTCGCAATGATGTCCCGCTGCTGCATTTCCGTCTGCGCGAAGCCGTTGACCAGCAGAACGTCCAGGTTGTTGGTTGTATTGCCGGGTCCGACGTTCAGACCGATAATCGGGTTGCCGAATTGGTCGGTGCCGCCGCTGCCGAGGCGGGCGATGGACTGGATGTACCGCTCGGCTTCCAGGGTCTCCACAAACAAGGCGAAGTTCAGGATCTGAATGTCAATGCCGGTGCTGCCCGTCGGAAAGTTCGTAGATGTATTCGGGATCAAGATCGTGTTCGGATCACCCGCCACGGTGCCGGGCGGCAGAGCGGTGAAGTAAAGCGTCACATGGGTCGTGGGCGCGGACGCCGCTTGGGCCGGACTGGCGGCCATCAGGCCGGCAGCGGCGATACCTGCCGCGGCAAGGGCTGCGCCGGAGAGAATTTTATCACTCATGAAAAGAAAGCCTTTCGTTAGAAATCAGTTACATGACGAAGAACGGCTGGATCGCAGCCAGAACCTGCTTCGGCGTCAGCGCAAACTCCGCAGTTCCCGGATACACGGCGGTCGAGCCGTTCAGGAAGGCCGCAGGAATCTTGGCGTTCGCCAGCGGCTGGACGCCGTGGGTCGCATTGTACGGGCCGGGCGCGGCAGTTCCATCGGCGGAAATGTTGCCGAGCGTCAAGTTGATGACCGCCGAATGCCGGGACTCGGTTGAGTAGATCGAGGAAGCCGCTTCGACAAGTGTTGGGTTTGTCAGGAAGCCCGCCGCGCCGAGGTAGGCCGAAACACCGGTCTCTTCCGCCGTCAGGATCACAGACAGGATCGTAGACAGGGTAGCGCCGGGAACCAGGCCCGCCGAGGCTGCGCTGTAGCCTTTTGCATTTGCCGGGACCGGCGTGCCGCCCAGGGTCGGGATGAACGCTGTCAGGAAAGTGCCGTGCGCCTTTTCGACATACGCGAACTGCTGCAAGTAAAGAAAGCCTGCCGCCGCCTGCTGGGGGGTCAGCGTGCCTGGGGAAACGGCCAGAGTATAGGCGCTGGCATTGTTCGCAGGCAGGGGTGCGGTGATGGGCTGGCCGGCCGCGATGTTCAGGGCCTGGCGGTACAAGTCACCTTCCAGAAGTTCCAGGGTCAGCGCGAAATTCAAGACAACCACATTCTCGTTCGCGCCGGGAATGTTCGGGAAATTTGCTTGGTCGGCAAACGAGGTCAAGCCAGTGCCGGGAGTCGGGGTGCTGCTTCCACCGCTGCTGGAGCCGCCGCAGCCGGCGAGAAGCGCGGCGGCTGCCGTGCCGAGGCCCGCCGCGCTCATGCGGGCGAGGAAGACACGCCGGCTGACCGCATCGTGCAGGAGGTCATGGGACATGGGGAAAATTCCTTTTCTAAGTACGAGGTCTGCATTGCAGAGTACGCTTCGCGTGAGCCGGGACCATTCCAGGACTCATCGGCGCGTGGGAGGCCGAACAAGAGTTCCTTTTCGGTGTTCCCATTATACATGAAAAAAACAAGAACTCAGTCAAGTTGTTCACAGTTCTTTGCATACGTTTTGAGGAGACGAAAGCGCGAGCCCAGGGAGAAAGAGCAGGAGCCATGCGCTAAAACGCATGGTCTCTTAACGCAAAAAGCGACACACAAAAATACCCGGCCTGTTCATCAAGAGCAGGCCGGGCGTTTCTTTGCAGATTGGTTGTCGCTTAGATGAAGACGAAGCCTTTGGGGCCGGAGATCGGGTTGATCGCGCCGGTTCCGCTGACCGTCGTGTCCGCCGCCACATTACCGCCGGATGTGCCGGTGGCATTGCCGTAGAGGATGACATCGGGCGCAAGCGCGGTGTCTAGTCCGGGACCGTTGGCAGTGCCGGTGTCAACAACCGGATAAACCAGCGGAGCAGTCGCAAGCTTCGGGGCCTCATTGAACAGCGGGCCGTTCAGCAGGATGGCGACTGCCGTGGTGTGGCGAGCCTCCGTGCCGAGGATGGAGGCCGCGACGCCCAGGTATGGGCCGCCGGGGGTTAGCCCGCCGGCGCCGGCGCCACCGAGGTAGGCCGAGACGCCGGTCTGCTCGGCTGCATACACAAGCTGGACCGCCTGAAGACGGGTCAGCGCCGGGGTGCCGAAGTTGTTCGTGTCGGCAAACCCGAAGTCAAACTTCGCGCCGGCCGAAACAGCCCAGTTGCCGCCGAGCTGGCTTTCCAGGAACGCCTGATGCGACGCCTCGACAGCGCCGAAGTTCTGGAGGTAGGTCACATCCGCGCCGGAAACATTCAGGCCGGTAATCGTCTGGCCGAACATATCCGTGCCGCCGGTGGTCAGGCGGGCCAGGGCGTCTTTGTACAGGCGGGCTTCCAGGGTTTCCAGCGCCAGAGCGAAGTTCAGGACCTTGATGTCCGGGGAGGGCGCGGAAGTCAGCGCCGAGAACGGGCCGGTCGGGATTGGGACCGAAGTCGTTCCGGTGATCTTCGGGTCGGCAGTGAAATACAGTGTCACATGCGTTGGCATGGTAAAAGATACCTTTCGTAATTAGGCAGATCGCGGTTTAACGGCATTCGCCGGAAGCGTCTGCCGGAAATGTTTAAAGGAAGAACTGCTTGACGGCAGCCAGGACGGCTTTCGGCGTCTGGGCATACTCAAACTCGTTCTGGGCACCTGCGACCGGCTGCTTGCCGCCGACATCGCCGGTCGGCCCGGTGGGCAGGCCAAGCGTGTAGTTGACGCCGGACGAGTGCCGTGCTTCAGTCGAGTAGATGCTGGCCGCGATCTGGACAAAGGCCGGAACGGTCAGGAAGCCCGCTGCGCCGAGGTACGCTGTGACGCCGGTTTCTTCGACCGTGCGGATCAGCTTCGTGATGCTGTAAAGGTCCGTGCCGGCAAAGGGAGCGACGCTGTAGCCGTTCGCGTTGGCAGGAACCGCTGTACCGCCGTTCGCTGGGATCGCAGCCCGGAGGAAGTCCCGGTGGGCCGCCTCAACCGCCGCGTACTGCTGAAGGTACAAGAAAGCGAGGGGAGCTAGGGTCGGGTCCGGGAACGCGCCGTTCGGGACCGCCTGCGTGTAGGACAGGCCGCCGTCTGCCGGCAGGGCGGTCGCGAGCGGCTTGCCTGCGGCGATATTCAGGGCCTGGCGGTAAATGTCCGCTTCCAGGGTTTCCAGGGTCAGCGCATAGTTCAGGACGACGACGTTCTCGTTCGCGCCGGGAATGCCGGGGAAGTTTGTCGGGTCGGCGAAGGCCGTCAGGCCGGTGCCGGGGGTCGGAGTGCTGCTTCCGCCATTGCTGGATCCGCCGCAGCCGGCGATCAGTGCCGCGGCTGCCGTGCCGAGACCTGCCGCTCCCATGCGGGTGAGGAATGTGCGCCGGCTAACGGCGTCACGCATGAAATCCAGAGGATGAGTTTTATCAAGAGTATCAGGCATCGGGAGGCCCTTTCTGCTGTCGTGCCGCGATGGGCAATCTTTGTAACACCCTAGTATACACCGGCTGACTTCCCTTTTCCTGCGTTTAGGTTAATATGAGGTTAAAATGTTTCCTAAGAAGCGACGTCTTTCCCGTCGGCGATGGGTAAGATGCCTTTGAGGACCCTACCATGATCACAGTTGCCAACCGAATTTATGTCAAGCCGGAGTACTCCGAGGCGTTTGAAGCCGCGTTTCGAGACCGAGCAGGGTTAGTAGACGGAATGCCAGGCTTTGTCTCAAATCAGGTTCTGCGCCCAGCCAACGAAGGCGATCCGTATGTCGTCTTCACTGTTTGGAACAGCCGCGAAGACTTTCTGAATTGGGTCCGCTCCGACGCCTTTACAAAAGGCCATGCCCAATCGGGGACACTGCCGCGTGATGCCTACCCGAAGCCGAACGTTTTGGAAATGCACGAGGTTGTCTCGGACTCGTCGCGCCCGGATATGGCCCCAGAGCCGCCCGGCGGACCGTTCAAAATGCACTGATTACTTTTTCAGCGGCAGTCTTGACATCCATGGCATTCCATGCCATAATAAGATCTATAATTCTATAAATAAAGAAATAAAGAAATTGCATGAACGAACTGATTGATCTCCCCGCCGCCTTTAAAGCGTTAGGCGACCCGACCCGGCTCCACATCTTTGAGTTTTTGTGTGCCTGCTGCTGCCCCGTAGCGGTCGAGGAGACCGGAGACGTGCGCCTCGTTGCAGGCCCGACCGTCGGCGAAGTCTGCTGCCGGGTCTTGGGGACAGATAAAATCACGTCGTCCGTTTCTTTCCATCTGAAAGAACTGCGCCTGGCCGGACTCATCACCATGGAGCGGCGCGGCAAGAACATAATCTGCGGCATCAACCGGGAAGCCGTCGCCCATCTCGGTACCTACTTCAGTCGGTCTCTCACCGAGACACCAAGCGGCGACTGCTGCGAGTAAGACACCTTTAAGACAGTAGATAAGACAACAGAAAGAAACACCATGAGGCTCAGTCAGTTCAATCATCTGCTCCAATCTCACCCGGACAAGCAGTTTCATCTTGTTCTTCCCGGTGACACTGCCGTGCCAGTCTCTTTTCACATCACTGAAGTCGGCTATGTCACCAAGAAGTTCATTGACTGCGGCGGCAAGCTGCACACGGTTCAGACCTGCCAGCTTCAGGCGTGGCTCGGCAGCGATACCGACCACCGGCTTTACGCGGGCAGGATGGCCGCCGTGCTGAAATTGGCCGAAGCCAAAGGCGTTCTGCCTGCTGGGGAAGACTTGGACATGGAGATCGAGTATGAAGATGCTGTTCTCTCGCAGTACCCGGTCGCCGGATATGCCGTCACGCCGGAAGCCGTCGTGCTGACTCTTGCCCAAAAGCACACGGACTGCCTGGCGAAAGAGTCGTGCCTGCCCAGCCTTCCAATGGCTGCGGGTGTGGCTGCGGGCTGCGGATGTGGCCCGTCCGGCTGCTGCTGACCTATGCCGAACGCCATGCAGAACATGATGCAGACCGCCATGATGCGCCGCTATGCGGCTGAGTTCATCGGCACGTTCGGCATCGTCTTTGCGCCGGTTGCTTTGTCGGGGGCGGGGCATAGCGCAGGCGGCGACAGCAGCCTCATGGCGGCGGCTTGGGTTTCCGGGCTGGCCGTGCTTGCCATGATCTACGCCCTCGGCCACATCTCAGCGGCGCATTTCAACCCGGCTGTCACACTCGGCTTCGCCGCCGCGGGCCGCTTCCCGTGGCGATACGTTTTGCCGTACATGGCTGCACAACTGACCGGAGCGGTCACGGCGGCGGGCTTGGCTGCGCTGCTGTTCGGTGCCGGTCACGGAGCGCATCTCCCCGCCGTGGACTGGTCCCGCGCGGTCGGGACCGAGGCCGTGCTGACGTTTCTACTCATGTTGGTGATCGCCGCCGTTGCCACCGACCGGCGGACAAACGGTGTTGTGCCGGGGCTGGCAATCGGCCTCACGGTCGTGTTCGACGTGCTGATCGGCGGTCCGGTCACAGGTGGCTCGATGAACCCGGCCCGCTCTTTCGGGCCTGCACTGTTTGCAGGCAGCGCGGCTCTGTCACATGTCTGGGTCTACTTTGTCGGGCCGGCGATTGGCGCGGTCTGCGCGGCGCGGCTCTACGAAGCGGTTCGCGGCGGCGAGGAACACGCTCAGGGTGCGCCGAACGAATTGTATGAGGCGCTTGCCGACATCGAGCGGGCGGCTGAACTCCCCGCCTAACATCCCGTGTGCCTAATATCCCTTGACCAGCCGCTGAAAGTTTTCGCGGTCAATCGCGCGAGTGGCGGCTTCATCGAACGTGACCGTGCCGTTTTTGTGCAGGTCCGCCAGTACGCGGTCCATCGCTTGCATTCCGTACTGATGACCCGTTTCAATGACCGAGTAGATCTGGTAGGACTTGCCTTCGCGGATGAGGTTGCGGAGGGCGCTGGTCGCGACCATGATCTCAATCGCGGCCACCCGCCCGCCGCCGATGCGCGGCAGAAGCTGCTGGGCGACGACCGCTTCAATGCTGGTAGATAACTGAATACGAATTTGTTCCTGCTGGTGGGCAGGAAACACGTCCACAATGCGGTCAATCGTCGCTGGGGCCGAGCGTGTGTGCAGGGTCGCGAAGACGAGGTGGCCTGTCTCGGCGAGTGTAATGGCGGCGGCGATTGTTTCCAGGTCCCGCATTTCGCCGACTAATATGACATCGGGGTCTTCGCGCAGACTTGCCCGCAGGGCGTTGGTGAACGAATCAGTGTCCGTGCCAAGCTCGCGCTGGTTGACCATGCTCTTCTTGTGCGAATGCAGGTACTCAATGGGGTCTTCAATCGTCAGAATGTGCGCCTCGCGCTCCGAGTTGATAATGTCAATCAGTGATGCGATGGTGGTAGACTTGCCTGATCCCGTCGGCCCCGTCACCAAAATCAGTCCTGAATGCTTTTGGGTGAACGACCGGCAGACGGCGGGCAGCTTGAGCTGCTCCATGCTCGGCACGACATTTGGGATGACCCGCATCGCGCCGCCGACCGACGACCGCTGACGGTAGACATTGAAGCGAAACCGGCCTACGCCTTTGACCCCGTGCGAGAAATCCAGCTCATGGGTGCGCTCAAACTTTGTAATCTGGGCTTCGTCGAGAATGTCAAAGATAATGCGCTGGGTGCTGCGCTCATCGGCCTTCTCAAACGGCAACGGGACCAGCTTGCCATCTTTGCGGACCATCGGCGGCAGTCCCACAGAGAGGTGCAGGTCGGACGCTCCTGACTCGACAGTCAAGCGCAGCAGCTCGTCAATGTGAACGTCGGCCAGTGCCCGCGTTTCCCCGCCGACCACGGCCCGCGAAGCGTTCTCATCGAAGCTCGCCCCGTCGCCCGCGCCGCTCAGGAAGTCGCGGGTGGACAGCGATGTTTGAACGCCCGACGCATCGCTCAGGGCGGCCAGATCACCCCCGGAAATTCCGCCCATGTTCAGCGCCGCCGGCGATTCGGCGTCCGCACCGATGCCGCCGGACGACAGACTCTGGAGCAGGCTGCTTAGTTTGCCCCCGGTTCCGGCGGAGATGTCCACGGCGGGCTTTGCTTGATAACCTTTTTTGGCGAATGGCAGCAGAGTTTCCCCGGCAGCTTTGGCCCGCTCTTCGGCTTCCTCAGCTTCCGCCCGCGCGGCCAGCAGCAAATCCACGCTGTCGAACGTCTCCGCGACCCGTGCGGAAAAGTCCCCAAAATCGTCCGGCGTGTCATGGGCCGACGGCACCGGGGCGCTTCCGTAAATGCTTTCCATTCCGACACTGCCGAGCGGCAGCAAATCTTCGCTATTTTGGATCATGGCACTCGCCCTCTCACAAACTTGATATCCGATGAAAATTTGATCTCTAAAACGCCAAGCCGCTGAGGCCCTTGTCCATCTCCGCCCGGCAGGCCCGTGCCATGCTATGCAGCCCAGTCTCGCTGACCCGGAGTGGGATGGCCGCTTCGGCGCAGGCGGCTTGCAGCATGGCAAAGTTAGTTTCCGGCGGCAGGTCTTGCAGGAAGTGGGCGATCTCGTTCGCCAAACACACGGTCGCAGTCAGCTTCGGGTTCAGCTCCGCCGCTCGCGGGGTGTGATGGAACGCAATCGCTTCGGAAAGCATCGGCGGCAGGTTCCAGCGGACAGCGAGGGCTGCGCCGATTTCGCCATGGCCGAACGGCAGCGCCCGCGGCTCTAAAACCGAGTAGCGGACCCCTTTTGTTTCCGCCATACCTACCAGTGCGGTAAAGAGGGCGTGCCGGCTGGTGTCCAGGGCCATTTTGCCGATGTCGTGCAGCAGTGCCGCGGTGTACGCTTGGTCCGTCCCGATCTCCTCCTGCACGGCGGGCGGCAGCAGGGTCATGACTGCCTTTACACACTGAGCCGTGTCCACCGAGTGCCGCCAGACGGCTCGGCGTACCAGAGATTCAGCATCGGAGCGCCCTAGAAAGAGATTAAACGATGTGATAGTCATGGCCATGTTGCGGAGCGTCTTGAAGCCCAGAAAGACGACGGCTTCGCGCAGGCTTGAAATCCGCCGAGGCAGGCCGTAGTAGGACGAATTGGCAAGAGTGAGAAGCTTCGCGGCCAGCGCCTGGTCCATGCCGATGACCCGTTCTAAGTCGGCGGGAGTCGCTTTCGGATCGGCGGTCATGTCAATGACCCGCATGACAACCTGGGGAAGGGAAGCCAACTCGCCCGCCCCGTTCAGGATGTCTTCCAGCGTGTCTTTTTCAAGTGGCTTCGCTTCAGTTGTCGCGGTCAAAGTGTTTTGGGTCAAAACTGCTGTCATAGGTGAATTCCGATGAGCATTCAGAAACCGGCACTGGAAGTGCCGGTCTATTGTTGAGTGAAAGTCGAAGCGACTAAAGATAGTTTACGTTAGCATTTCTTGTCCTTAGTCGCTTCGACTTTCATGCAAAAGTAGACCGGCACTTCCAGTGCCGGTGTCTTACTACCCCGCGTAAATCACGCGAAGCGATTCTTCAAGCGTCGTCATGCCGAGTAAAATCTTCTCCATCGCGTCGTCCTTCAATGTTCTCATGCCTGCCTCGACCGCCGCTTCCCGGATAGCATACGACGACGCGCGGGCGAGTATGAGTTCCCGCACTTTGTCGGTGACGGGCATCAGCTCGTACACCCCGACACGCCCCTTGTAGCCCGTGCCTTTGCAGGTGTCGCAGCCTCGGCCCCGGTAGAACGTCACTTCACTTTTGTCCAGAATGTCTAAGTTCATGCCGAGGCGCTTGATCGCGTCTTTCGGCGGCGAATACGGTTCTTTGCACTTGATGCAGACGGTCCGCAGCAGGCGCTGGGCCAAGACGCCGGCGATGGATGACGCGATCAGAAAGCTTTCGACACCCATATCGAGAAGCCGGGCGACCGCGCCAGGGGCATCGTTGGTGTGCAGCGTAGACAGGACCAAGTGACCCGTCAGCGCGGCTTCAATCGCGATCATGGCCGTCTCCTGGTCGCGCATCTCGCCGACCATGATGATGTTCGGGTCCTGGCGAAGCATCGAGCGCAGGCCTGCCGCGAATGTCATCCCGGCTCGGTTGTTGACCATGCTCTGGGTAATGCCCGACAGCTCGTATTCCACCGGGTCTTCAATTGTTAAGATATTCTTTTCGCCGGAGTTCAGCTTCGCCAGCACCGAGTAAAGCGTCGTAGACTTGCCCGATCCTGTCGGCCCCGTCACGAGAATAATCCCGTAGGTGCGCTGAATCATGGACTCGAACATTTCGAATGTGTATGGCAGCAGGCCGAGCTTGTGCAGGCCGACCGAGATGTTGGACTTGTCCAAAACGCGCATGACGATCTTTTCGCCGTAGACAGCGGGCAGCGTCGAGACACGGAAGTCATACGGTTTGCCTTCGATGGTTGCCGAAATGCGGCCATCCTGCGGGGCACGTTTCTCGGAGATGTCCATGTCAGCCATGATTTTGATACGGGACGTAATCGCGGCTTGGGCCTTTTTCGGCAGCGTCATGCCGTCGGCCAGAATGCCGTCCACGCGGTAGCGGATTCGCAGGCCGTCTTTGCCCGGCTCGATATGGATGTCCGACGCCTTATCCGTGATCCCGCGCGAGATAATCATGTTGGACAGGCGGACGACCGGCGCTTCGCCGGAAAGCTCTTTGAGCTGGTCGATCGAGATGTTGTCGTCGCCGGGCGCGTTGCCATCCGTCAGCAGAATGGTCGCGTCATCCAGGTCCTTCATCACGCCGGCGACGGCCTCGGTGACATTGACTTCTGTCCGATAGTTCGCCGAGATAGCATTGATAATGTCTTCTTCGGTAGAAATCACCGGCTCGACTTCTTTGCCCGTAATTAAACGAATTTCGTCAATCGCAAAGATGTCCAGCGGGTTCTTCATCGCCAGCGTCAGCTTTTTCGCCGTCCGCTCGATGGGAACCACCTTGAACCGCCGGGCCAGCTCCTGCGTGACTGCCGAGATGACCTCTTCGGGGATTTGGATTTCCGTCAAATCCAGATACGGCACGCCCCACTGCTCGCCGAGGCAGCGCACCCGGTCGCGCTCGGTGATCAGGCCCATGGAGACCAGCAGGTCACCGACAGGCTCCTGGGTTTTGAGCTGGCGCTGTTTTTCGATGGCTTCAGCGAGCTGTTCCTCGGACACGAGGCCGCTTCGGACAAACACATCGGTCTGGGCTATTGTCTGCATAGAACTTTCCTGGGAGAGAACGCTTCGGGGGACGGGCAAAAATAAGGGCCAGGCAAAAATAAGGGCAGGGAGTGTATCCCTGCCTCAATTATCGGGCTTTGGAGCAAGATTCTTTAGGAGACCTACCCCGGCGCTTGCGCCGGGGTGGGTTCTACGCCGCTTCCTTCTGAATGCTGACCTTGAGGAAAATTACCACTTGGTCGTGTGTGTGCTGATCGTGCGTGTTGCGGAACAACTGGCCGAAGAACGGGATGTCGCCGAGCAGCGGCACTTTCTGGATCGTCTTGACATCCTGGTCATTAATCAGGCCGCTGATAACCAGCGTTTCGCCGTCGTGGACCCGCACAGTCGTGGTTGCCTCGCGCACCCGAACATCGGGAGTCTGGACACCGCCTGCCGCCGGACTGCTGAGAGTAACAAGGGACACTTCCGGGTGGACATTCATCGTGATGTAGCCGTCATTGTTCACTTTGCCTGTCACATACAGCTTGATGCCGGCATTGACCGTGCTGGTCGTGATGTTCTGGCCTGTCGCCGACTGGGTCACCGAAGAGATGTAGCTGACCGTGTCGCCGACAAACGTCGCAGCAGGCTGGCCGTCAATCGCCGAGATATTGGGCGCAGCCAGAATTTTTGTGTTGGCGTCGTTGAAGAGCGCGTTGAGCTGAACATTGACCGCATTGGTAATCGGCGTCCGGGCAAACGTACCGAATTTCTGCACTTTGCCGGGAAATGTCCCTGATCCGAGCTGTCCCGTCGTGCCAAGCTCGCCGATGGTCGTGTTCGCGCCGAGGAAACTGTAGAGCAGGCCGTATTGGTCGTCGTTGGCGAAGCTGGTTTCGATGACTTTAGCTTCGTAGTTGATCTGCACGGGCCGGATGTCCACTGTTGCCAGCACCTGCTGAGCGCGGGTGATGTCCGCCGCTGATCCGGTCAAAAGCAGCGCGGTCGTAGTCGGCTTCACCGGCAGGTTGCCGGTGACGGCTGTCGTCGTTCCGCCTGCGCCCGCCGCTGCTGCACCGTAAGAAGTCGTAGTCGCCGTCACGCCGCCTGAATCCGCGGTGGTCGGCGCAGGCGGGATGACCCCCATGACTGGGGCGGGGGTGGTAATCAGGCTGGGAACCAGCCGGTTCAGCAGTGACTGCAAATCGTCCGCCGCCGAGTATTTGATCTTGTACAGCACAGTTTCCGACGTGCCGACATTGCGGGAGATCGCGCTTTCCGAGTCGCTGATGATCCGCCGCACCCCTTCCACATCGCTTTCGGTGCCGGTGACGACGAGAACGCCGCCGCCCGCCGACCCGCTGACTGCCTTGCCAACCGTCGCTTTGACATTCGGGTAAAGCTGCTTGATCTCGTCCGCCAGGCTGCCGGGGTCGGAATAGGAGAACGATAAGACGGCAGTGACCGCCGGAGCCTGGGCTGTTCCCGACGCTGTCAGCGTCTGGATCGCCGCCGGGGTGCCGACAAGGTAGGTGCGTCCGACTTTGGCGTACTGGTAGCCGGACAGCTTGGTGATTAAATCCAATGCTTCTTCCAGCGACACATGGGCCAGCGAGACGGTGATCGGGCCTTTCACATCGTTGCCGGAGACAATGTTTGTGTGGGTCTGCATCGCCAGCGCTTTGAGGACATCATTGATGTCCGCGCCGACAAAGTCCAGCGTCACGTCGTCCGCACTAGAGGTCAGCGCGTGAACCGCCGCGGGCTTCGGAGCGGCGGACTTCGGTGCTGCCTGAGTGGCGGCGGGAACGAGCAGGCCGGACGCCAGCGCCAGCGCCGCGATTTGTTTTGAGTTGATTGACATGGGTTTCTCCTGGGCGGCTCCATTCTGGAAGCCAGCGTTCCTCCGTGATAAGTGCGTCGTTAGGTTTCAGTGGGTGAGGTTCCCCGCGTTATTCTTTGCGTGAGGCCAGCACACTGCCGTCAAGCAGGCGCAGGCCGAGCGAGATGGCGCGGGCGACCTTTGCTGCCGCCGGCTGCTTTCGGGTGGCATGAGGAACCATTGGCGCAGCCGCCGTCAGCGTCATGCCCGGACCCTGCCGCTTCAAATGCGCCAGCGGCAGATGCGGCCTCGCGGAATGGTACACCGGAATGATCGCGCTGCCCATCACCGCCGGCATCTCGATCTTCGGCGGCGCAGACACTGGAACAGACATCGGCGCGGACGCGGGAACGGGCATCGGCGCAAATGCGCCTGGCGATGCACCCGGTACAGGCTTGTCTGCACCAAGGACGATCCGGTACACCAGTGTCCCGTGCCGGAGCTGGACCGCCGTGCGGGAAACGCCCGTCACTCGGTACACGCTGTCCACAAAGTCGCCGGTGCGGACGATCCGCCGCATGTCTCCGCTGCGTAAAACCGCGACCTTGCCGCCTGCGCCCATGAGAACGCCGGTGACGGTCCATTTCGGCGGGTCAGGCCGGGTCACGGCGGGGGGCAGGGCTGCGGGCAGGGCGGGAACTATCGGCGCAGTGGGCAGAGTGGCAAACTTTGCCGGGACTAGGCCGAGTCCGCTGCCGGGCAGCGGAGGTGCCACGGGCAGGCCGACCGGCAGCGGGCTGATTGCGCCAAGAGAAGCCACCCGCTTGCCGGGCGGCAGAAGCGGCGCGGCGGGAGCGCCGGAGGGGGCCGGCAAAGTGCCGGGATCAACATAACCGACGGCAAAGGGGTCGTGCATGGCCGGTGTCGGCGGCGGTGCATCGCCGGTGCCGGCGACTACTGCCGCTGAAGCGGCCGCCCCTGCGAGCTTTGCGGCTTGTGTGGGTGCCGCGCCATGAGACGCCAGCGGCGCGGCGGCAGGGCGCGTGTCCGCCGAAACTGGACCAGCGGCGGCAAAATGGTAGACGGAGTAGCCGCCAAGACCGGCGGTCAGGACGCCGAGTGCAAGATACTGCGGGAGTTGTTTTTTGTCGAGTTTCATTGTGTTTCCCAGCGCGGCTCCAAATGGGCCGAAGAGAACTAAAGCGTTGAAAGTTCCGAAGCGCTGCGCGAGTTTGCGGCCTTTGTGACGCTCACCGCGCCGGTCGCGGCGCGTCCGATGCTCCCGCCAACGGTCGGGTTTGCTGGCAGCGGCGCAGTTCCGGTCATGGCACCCGGCGATGGCAAGGCAGCGGCAGTCGGCATAGAAGCGGGCGGTACAAAAGCAGCCGTCGGTACAAGAGCAGCCGCCGGTGCGGTGCTGGGCGCTGCCGAAGCATCCGCGTCATGGAACATGAACGCAGTCAGCTTCAAGTTGGTTGTAATCAGCGCCGGGCCGCCTTTGAGGGCCGCGCCGGGGTGCATCTGAACACTGTCTACCGAGACAATCTTCGGGAACCGGGTCAGGCTGTACAAAAACATGCTGGTATCGGCATAAGAACCCGTGACGTCCACGGCCACGTCCATTGTGTCGTAAGGCGGCGGCGCGGCTTTTTTGACCGACGCGCTCGGCACGTTCCCGCTGTCGCCGGAAGCTGGGGCAGGAGCCGGCGGTGCGGCGGGTGCCGATGCGGTGGGCCGGATCGCGGAGACTGAAAGATGGGTTTGGGCCGCCAGTGCCTGGACTTGAGCCAGCAGGGTTGGGACATAGGCCCGGTCCGAGACGGAGGATTCGAGATACTGAATGTGGGCTTGTGTCTGGTTGTAGTTGTCCAAAGTCGCCTGGTAGCGGTGGGCGACCTGTTCGGAGGAACTGACTTCCGCATCTTTTTGCTGGGCTGACGTTTGCAGAGTGGTCAGCTTGGAGTTCAGGCCGACTAAAATGCCGCTGCCACCAAGCAGAACCACACCCGCTGCGCCGAGCAGAATAGGAATGAGGCGCTTCGCTGCTGGCTTGGAAGCGCCGAGAGTTGAATTGGGACTAACTTGTGCCATGAACGGCTCCTCCTGCGGGCGCGTCTGCGACCCGGCCTACACCGGCCGCGTCTTTACCGGGGTCTTTCGCCGTTTCCGGCTTTAAATGTACGGTCATTTGGAACGAGACGGCGTCGGCAGTTCCGATCTTCTGCGACTGTACAAATGACAAGTCCACATGGTCGAGGCGCGGTGACTGGTTCATCCGCAGCATGGACTGGCCGACCGCCGCGTTGCTCATGGCGATACCGGCGATATTCAAGGTTGGATCGGTTCCGGCGGCCGTGCCGGGGGTGCCGGTTCCGGCGGCCGTGCTGGTGCCGAGGGATGTCAGCCAGGTCTTGGCGGGCAGGCTGTCAGTGACAGCGTAAAAGGTGTTGTACCAGAAGAGCGTGTCGGCTTTGGCGCCGTCGAGCGTATCTACTTTCGGCTGAAGCGCAGCGGTCTGTGCTTGCAGCGACTGGATCTGGGCTACCTGCGGCTTGAGCTTGACGAGCTGGTTGCTGAGGTCGCTGATGTGACCCTGCGTGACCAGGACACGCGCGGTCATCACGGATGCGACGGCAAGGACGACACCGACTTCGCCGGCAATCGAGTACAGCAGCTTGCGGGCGTTCTGCTCCTGCTGCCGCTTTTCCTCGCGGCGCAGGGCGATCATGTTAATCGAAGGCATGAGGCTTCTCCAAAGACTTTCTGTTTCCGAAGACTTTTGTTTCCAAAGACTTTTCGTTAAGCGGCTTTTGCCAGCGGAGAGCGGGGCTTAGGCCGGGCCAAAGGTGCCGCTCCTTTGGCCACCGGCTCTTTCAGCGCCAGGCCGATTCCGGTCACCAGGAGCGGATGGTTCTCGGCGATGAAGCTTTCCAAAATCTGGCTCGACTCAATCTCCGGGTTTTCGAATGGGTTCCAAATCTCGACGGGAACGCCGAGCCGGGCGCTCATGTAGGCTTCCAGACCGCGCATCTTTGCGCTGCCACCGGTGACGACAATCTTGGAAACGGGGCCGCTGTTCAGGGAAGTCGTCCCGGCAGGCAGGATCGAGTTCGCGGCATCGGCAAGCTGTGACTGGTAATAGTTGGTGGAGCGGCGCACTTCGCGCAGAAGCTCGTCCACCGCCGGCTGAAGCGCACGGGCGAGGCCCGCAGCTTCCGAGTCGTTATCGCCCGACAAGAGCGAGGCCAGGTCCACTTCCGTTTTCAAGTGCTCCAATTCATTCCAGCCCGCGCCCGGCGCGGCCTGTTTCAGCGCCTGAGTGAAGCTGTCCCCGGCGATAGGGACATTGCGGGTCAGTGCGAACAGGCCGTTTGCGATAATGTTGACATCGGTGGTGGTCGCCCCAATATCGAGCAGCGCCAGTGTCGTGCCTTCACCGGGCCGGGTGGGGGACAAGTCTACCAAAGCCCGCTGGAGCGCAAATGCTTCAATGTCAACTGCGACCGGCTCCAGGCCCGCCATTGCCAGGGTTGCCAGCCGCGATTCAACCATGTCGTTCGGCGCAGCGACCAGCATCACGCTCATTTTGTCGTCTTCGCCCGGCACGGGTCCGGTGATCTCAAACTCAATCATGCTGTCTTCTACCGACGACGAGATGTGCTTGGCGGCTTCAAACCGAATGGATTTGCGGAGGACGCTCTCGGCCATGATCGGCAGCTTGATATGGCGCACGATCACGCTGGTCCCGCTGATGGCGGCGACGGCGGCGTTCGCGTCCATGCCGCTGCTTTGAATTAGGCCGCGCACGGCGGCGGCGACTCCGGCTTGGTCAATCACAATTCCGTCGCGCACGGCATCGGGGGGCGTAGGTGCCACGGCGGCCTTGACAATACGCCACGAGCCAGGTAGGCGGCCCGCTTCCGCCGACACGGCTTTGATAAAGCGGCTGCCGATGTCCACGCCGACGATTTTCTCTTTGCCGAAGACCTGCGATAGTCCAAGCATGTGGTCTGTTCCTCCCGCGACGCGCCATAAACCTTGATGAGCTGATGTCAACTCTATAGCCTGATTATGGGTGCACACGGGGAAAACTAGAGGGGGATTTTCGGGGAGGCAACCAAGAGGTAAATGCACAGGTCGTGCCAAGCCGCCTAAAACCGACCTCGCAGAAGTGCGGGTTTTTGGAACAGAAGAACCCCTCTCTGCTCGTTCCTCGCTTTCCCTCCCCTGTTAGGGAAGGGCCAGGAGAGGAACAGATAATTAAAGCGCTCCCCTTTTGTCCAGAGGCAAACGCTCTCATCTCCAAACGAGCCTTCCCCTAACAGGGGAGGGAAAGCGAGGAACGAGCAGGGAGGGGTTCCTAAAAATCCATGTTATAATAGACTATGAGCATCCCGCCCAGCAACCAACCGCCTTATGGCAACCAACCGCCTTATGGCAACCAGCCACCTTATGGCAACCAGCCTCCCTACGGAACGCCGCCCGCCCGTCCGTCCGGGGGCGGCAGCGGCTGGAAGATTGCCGGGTTTGGCTGTCTCGGCTTGTTCCTTCTCGCGGCCATCGGCGGCGTCATCCTCGTGCGGAATGTGAAAAACAGCATCGCCCACCCGCAAAAGAACAGCATTATGGGAATGGCGGTTCTTGCCGGGCAGGTGGGCCTCGACGGCGCCCATCTCCAGCAGGCCATCGTCGCATACCACACCAAGCACGCCGCCTATCCGCAAACACTTATGGACCTCTATACGGACGGCTCGATTGACGGCAAGCTGCTCCACAACGGGCTGGACGACAACCCCGACCCCGCGCACGTCTCCTGGCGCTACTACCCGCCCGCCGAAGGCGCACCAGGCAACACGCCCATTTTAGAAGAGCCGTACCATATCACCATCAGCAATTCCACCGCCCCCGGCAAAATCGTCATTGATTTGGACGGCAAGACCGAAAGCGGCCAGCGGCAAAACAGAAGTTACGGCGGCTCGGACCCGTCGAACAGCGGCCAGTAAAGCCGCGCGCGAAAAAAGCCACGGATTATAATCCGTGGCTTTTTCGTGCTTTTTGCTGACGGCGCATGGAACTAGGGGCGCTGAAGATGACCCAGCGACGCCTTGACTTCTTCTTCAAGAGGTTCGTTCCGCTGCATAAACTTGTCTCCGTGTGCGATGGCCTGCGCCGTTTCCATTCGGCGCTTTGCTCCACTGACGTCCCCATCGCGTAGCAGGCACAGTCCTAAATAGTACGAGGCATAGCCGTTGTTGGGGTTAAGGTCGAGAGCATGGCGCATTCCGCTTTCGGCCTCTGCATAGTCTCCGTGCTGGTAGCTGGCAATCCCGTGGCCCACGTCCGCCTCCGCGTGTTTGAAGAGGAGCATCTGCCCGCCGAAGATAGCCGCAAACGCAAGCAAGCAGAAGAGTGGAACAAGCTTTACCACAATAGACGTTTTCATCAGGCATTTCCTTCTCCTTGCAGCGAATGTAGTACTTGAAACGTAAACAGGGCTGACTGTCGGCACTCTTCAAGCTACGGCTCCGCAAAACATTGAACGTTGCCGCATCCACCGCATTTTCGGACTCTGACTGCTTCATTCGTGGAGACAACTGTGAAGAGAGACCCATCAGGCTGAAACATAATTTGCCGCCCGTCAGACTTGTCAACAAATTTGCCCCAGGTGAACTCAGAACTGCCGCAATGGAGGCACGGGGTCTTGTCAATTTGTTCTCGCTTTGTCATCTCACCCAATCACGGCCAGTTCTTTTGCGAACGGTGATGCTGGCGCGGCTGATCCTTCGGGCGGGTCCATCCAGCGACCGTCGGATTTAATCAGGCTCACCAGCTCGTCTACGCTGACTTCCTGCGGGACGTTCTTGACGGGGGTGCGGCCCCGGTAGAGGGTAATCACGCCGCCGCCTTTGCCGACATAGCCGTAGTCGGCGTCGGCCATCTCGCCGGGGCCGTTGACGATGCAGCCCATGACGGCAATATCTAAACCGACCAGATGGTTTGTCGCGGCTTTGACTTTGCGGAGAACCGAGGTCAGCTCAAACTTCGTGCGCCCGCACGACGGGCAGGCGATGAACTCGACTTTGGTCTTTCGCAGACCCAAGGCCTGCAAAATGTCGTAGCAGGCGGGAATCTCGTTGATCGGGTCTTCGGACAACGATACGCGGATCGTATCGCCGATGCCTTCCGCCAGCAGTGTCCCGATGCCCGCCGTGCTTTTGATGCGTGCATACTCGCCGTCGCCGGCTTCTGTGACGCCGAGATGCAGCGGGTAGTCCATGCCCAGCTCGTCCATGCGCCGAACCATCAGACGGTTTGCGGCCAGCATGATGGGAACGCGCGACGCTTTCAGCGAGATGACCAGATTGCGGTAGTCGTGCTTCTCGCAGATTTTGAGATACTCTAACGCACTCTCGACCATGCCTTCCGGCGTGTCCCCATACATGACCGTCAGGCGCTCGGCTAAACTGCCGTGGTTGACCCCGATCCGCATGGCAATATCGCGTTCTTTGCAGACTTGGATGACCGGCAGAAGCGAGGCTTCAATCGCCGCCAGCTCTTCCGCAACTTCGTCCGCCGTGTATTCATCGGCCCGTCCGCGCGGCTTGCGGAAGACGAACAAGCCTGGATTGATCCGTACTTTGTCCACGAACTGGGCAACCGCAACCGCGATGTCGCTGCCCTGATGATGGACATCGGCCACGAGCGGCACATTATAGCCCCGCCGCCGGACTTCGGCCTGGATTTCGCCGAGCTTGTAGGCTTCGGCCAGGGTGGGGGTCGTCACCCGGACAATCTCGCACCCGGCGTCGGCCATGGCTATAATCTGGGCAACGCAGCCCTCGACATTGCGGGTCTCTTCTGTAATCATGCTCTGCACGACCACGAGATGCCCGCCGCCGATAGTCACGGGGCCCACCTTGACCGCGCGGGTAGGGCGGCGCGGGTATGACAGCGGCAGGGGATCCCGGCCCAAAATCTTGTTCTCAATCTTCTGTTCTATTCGGCCCAGCAGCGACTCCGACATGGTGTTTCCTCCACGAGTTCTCCTTTCATTATACCTTCCGTTTCCCTTTTCCCTTGACGCCGGGCCGCGCGAGCGAGTAAACTTGGGCTTTAGGGACTGTGCGGAAAATACCCCTGCCCTGAACGGCAGGGCTTCAAAGTGCAAGCACCCGCCTTCGCGGGCGAAGACAAGTCTTGATACCAGCCTCTTATGCCCGCGAAGGCGGGGAATTGCTTTTTCGAAGCACGGGGGTTCAGCCCCGTGTCTCCCGTGTTCTCTTCCAAAAAGTGTTCCTATGCTCCTCACTCTGACCACAACCCACGCGCCCGCAACGGATTTAGGCTACCTGCTGCACAAGAACCCAGCCAAAGCCCAGTCGTTTGACTTGTCGTTCGGCGCGGCCCATGTCTTCTACCCGGAAGCCACGGAAGAGCGCTGCACGGCGGCGCTCTTGCTGGATGTTGACCCCGTCGCGCTTGTGCGCGGCAGCCGGGGCAGCGAAGGCCGGACACTCGCGCAGTATGTCAACGACCGGCCTTATGTCGCGTCGTCGTTTCTGTCGGTCGCGCTGGCTCAGGTTTACGGCAGTGCGCTTGGCGGCCGCTGCAAAGACAAGCCCGATGCCGCCGAAACCGCCCTGCCGCTCGAAGCCCGCTTAGACGTTCTGCCGAGCCGGGGCGGGGCAGAACTCATCCGGCGGCTGTTTGAGCCGCTGGGCTACGTCGTCGAAGTCACGCGCTATCCGCTGGACAGCACGTTTCCCGACTGGGGCCAAAGCCCGTACTTTTCGGTGACGCTGACGGCAACCAAGCGCCTCGCCGATCTCCTGACCCATTTGTATGTGCTGGTCCCGGCCCTTGATACCGGCAAGCACTACTTTATCGGGGACGCCGAAGTCGAAAAGCTGGTCTCAAAAGGCGAAGGCTGGCTGCATTCGCATCCCGAAAAAGAGACCATCGTGCGCGGCTACCTGAAGCAGCGCTTCTCGCTGGTTCGCGATGCGCTGTCCCAGCTCACGGAAGCCGAAGCGCCTTCGGTTGACGACGCCGAAGCGCTCCACGACCGCGAAGAAGATACTCTCGAAAAGCCGATCAGCCTGCACACTCAGCGTCTCGGCGCGGTGCTGGCCGTGCTGAAAGCGTCGGACGCTCACCGGGTGCTGGACCTCGGCTGCGGCGAAGGCCGCCTGCTGTCCCTGCTGCTAGCCGACCGCCAGTTCACCGAGATTTTGGGCATGGACGTGTCTTACCGGGCGCTCGAAATCGCCCAGGACAAGCTGAAGCTGGACCGCCTGCCGCCATTCCAGCGGGAGCGCATTTCGCTGGTCCACGGCTCCCTGATCTACCGAGACAAGCGGCTGGAAGGCTACGACGCGGCGGCGGTCGTCGAAGTGATTGAGCATCTCGACCCGCCGAGATTGGCGGCGTTCGAGCGGGCCGTCTTCGAGTTCGCCCGCCCCGCCACGGTCGTCATCACAACCCCGAACGCTGAGTACAACCCGAAGTTCGAGACCCTGCCCGCCGGCAAGTTCCGCCACAAAGACCACCGCTTCGAGTGGACTCGTGCCGAGTTTGAGGGCTGGTCTAGCCGCCTGGCGTCACGCTTCGGCTATCGCCCCCGCTTCCTGCCGCTTGGCCCTGAAGACGCCGAACTCGGCGCTCCCAGCCAAATGGCGATCTTTGAGAGGCAGGCGACATGAAAAAGTACTACGAAGGTCTTGCAGAAGCATTAGCCGAAAATCAATTAGTCATCCTTTACCGAAAGGCGATTAGCGAGCACAAACTAAACGGCTATGTCATCGGCCTAAGCAATACTTGGGTGCTGCTCCAAGCTGTTGATAACGATATGCTGATGCTCGATGGGTACAACGCGGTTCGCCTCGGCGACGTCAGCCATTTCACTGTGGATGACAGCTTTGTCGGTGAGTATCTGCGCCTGCGCGGAATACACTCAGAAAAGCTGCCGGAAGTTAATGTCAGTGATCTGTTTTCGCTGTTGCAGGCTGTGTCAGAACATTTTCCACTATTTATGATTGAGCGCGAGTGTGTAGAACCGGGCATCGGCATCGTCGGTCAAGTCGAAAGGCTGACCAAGCGCAGCCTACGGATGGACAAGTTCAGTTCAAAGGCGAAATGGATCGGCACGGAAAAATTTAAGCTCAAAGACATCACCTCGGTCAATTTTGGAGACCATTATCACGAAGCGCTTGCCTTCATGGACGCCCATCGCAAGGAAACAGAAAGCCAACTATGACAGCAAAACAAGCGTCAGGGTGTTTGTTCGGCATGGCGTTCGGCGACGCGCTCGGCTTCAAGACGGAGTTTCTGTCGGTGGCTGAGATTATCACGCGGTTCCCGCCGAACGGACCGCAGGAACTTGAAGGCCATCCCGCGCTTGTGACCGACGACACGCAAATGGCGCTGGCGGTCGGGGAGGCGCTTCTCCAAGCCCCAAAGCCGTTTGCGCCGGACACGCTGGAAGGGCCATTACGCGAAGCCTTCATCGAATGGGCGGGCAGCCCGGACAACAACCGCGCTCCCGGCATGACTTGCCTCACAGCCTGCGGGCGGCTGCGGACGGGGATGCTCTGGACGGAGGCGACGGTCCAAGACTCGAAAGGCTGCGGGGCGAATATGCGGGTGCAGGCGGTGGGCGTTCTGCCGGACGTGTCCCCGGAGACGCGGGCGGCAGTGGCGCAGTTTCAGGCGGCGCTGACTCACGGACACCCGACCGCGCTGGCGGCGTCGGATTTGACTGCCGCCGCGATTGCGTTCTTGATTGCCGGCATAACGCCGCGCGACTTGCCAAAGACGCTGCGGGAGTACGCAGTCAATCAGCGCGAGGTCTACCACGGTGACTGGCTGGGGACGCTCTGGCAGCGGCCTCTGATGGATACGCCGGAGCAGTTCATCGCTCGGGGCTGGGACGAGTGTTTGGGCAGCCTCGCCGCGCTTGACGTGGCGCTTGAAAACGGAGATAAACTGGGCGATCCATGCGCCATCACCGGCGCGGGCTGGATCGCCGAAGAAGCGCTGGCGACGGGGCTTTTGTGCTTCCTGCTGTTTCCCGATGATCCCCTCGCTGTGATCCGGCGGGCCGTGGTCTCGTCCGGCGACTCCGACTCGATTGCGTGCCTGACCGGTGCGTTCGCCGGAGCCTATCACGGGCTGGACGCCTGGCCGGTAGGGTGGGCGGCGCGGATTGAGTATCGGGACCGGCTGACGCGGCTGGGAGCGGCGTGGGATTAGGAGACCTCACCCCGGCGCAAGCGCCGACCCTCTCCTTCCGAAAGGAGAGGGTTAGGAAAAGCAGGGGGCGGTTTCTGTCGCAGTTTCTGTTTCTGGATTCTCTCCACCCTCTCCTTTCGGAAGGAGAGGGTCGGCGCTTGCGCCGGGGTGAGGTATTACTATGAACATCAAAATTCCTGAGCTTTCGCTGGTCGTCCTGATAGGTGCATCGGGGTCCGGCAAATCGTCGTTTGCCCGCGCCCACTTCAAGCCCACCGAAACACTGTCGTCGGATAAGTGCCGGGGCTTAGTCTCCGATGATGAAAATGACCAAGCCGCAACAAAAGATGCGTTTGACGTACTTCATTTTATCGTGGCGAAGCGCCTGGCCGCCGGGCGACTGACGGTGGTAGATGCGACCAATGTTCAGCCGGAAGCACGGAAGCCATTGGTGACGCTGGCCCGCGAATACCACTGCCTGCCGGTCGCGATCGTGCTGGACCTGCCGGAGCGGGTCTGTCTGGAGCGCAACCAATCGCGGCCTGACCGGGACTTCGGGCCGCATGTAGTCCGCAATCACAGCAAAAGCCTGCGGCAGTCCCTGCGCGGTCTGGCGCGGGAAGGCTTCCGGCATGTCTTTGTACTCAAGAGCGTTGAAGAAGTCGAAGCGGCGATAATCACGCGCGAGCCGCTGTATAACAACAAGAAGAGCGAGCGCGGGCCGTTTGACATCATCGGCGACATTCACGGCTGCTTTGATGAGCTGACGGCGCTGCTGTCGAAACTTGGCTACACCGTAGACGGCCATGCTGTCACGCCGCCGGAAGGCCGCAAGGCAGTGTTCCTGGGCGCTCTTGTAGACCGGGGACCGAAGTCGCCGGACGTGCTGAAATTGGTGATGGGCATGGTCAACGGCGGCACGGGGCTATGCGTCCCCGGCAACCATGATATCAAGTTCCTGCGGCACCTGCGCGGAAAAGATGTGCAGATCACGCACGGCCTCGCCGACACGCTGATGCAGGCAGCAGGCGAAGCGCCGGAGTTCCGCGCAGAAGTCGCGCAGTTCTTGGCTAATCTGGTTAGCCATTATGTCTTGGACGGCGGCAAGCTCATTGTCGCCCATGCCGGGCTGAAGGCCGAGATGCAGGGGCGCGGGTCTGGGAAAGTCCGGGACTTCGCGCTGTTCGGCGAGACGACCGGCGAGACCGATGAGTTCGGCCTGCCGGTGCGCTACCCGTGGGCGGAAAGCTACCGGGGCGATGCCGCGGTTGTCTACGGCCACACACCCATTCCGACGCCCGAATGGCTGAACGGTACGGTGAACATTGATACCGGCTGCGTCTTCGGCGGCAGTTTGACGGCCCTGCGCTGGCCCGAACGGGAGATTGTCTCGGTCCCGGCGCTTCAAACTTATGCCGAGCCAGCCCGCCCGTTCCTGCCTGCTGAAACTGAAGCGCCGATGATGACGGCGCAGCAGCAGAATGACGACGTTTTGGACATTGACGACGTGCTGGGAAAGCGGATTATCGGGACACGCCTGCACGGGAATGTCACGATCCGGGAAGAAAACGGCATTGCGGCTTTGGAGGTAATGAGCCGGTTTGCGGCCAACCCCAAGTGGCTGATTTATTTGCCGCCAACGATGTCGCCGTCGGAAACCACGCGCGAGCCGGGCCTGTTGGAGCATCCCGCCGAAGCGTTTGCGTATTTCCGCAGCCAGGGCGTGCCGACCGTTGTCTGCGAGGAAAAGCATATGGGATCGCGTGCCGTGGTCATCGTCTGCCGAGATGAAGCCGCCGCTCGTACCCGATTCGGCGTAGATGGGGAAGGCATCGGCATTTGTGTCACTCGCACGGGCCGCCGCTTCTTTGACGACACTGGCTTAGAGCAGGAGTTCTTAGAAGTCGTTCGCGCCGCGCTGGACAAAAGTGGCTTATGGGATGAGCTGGCGACCGACTGGGTCTGTCTCGACTGCGAGCTGATGCCGTGGTCGGCGAAAGCGCAGGAGCTTTTGAAGCAGCAGTACGCCGCTGTCGGCACGGCGGCGACCGCGTCAGGGTCGCAAGCAGTCGCGGCATTAGAACAGGCGTCGGCGCACACGTCAGGCATTGCGCCATTGTTGGAGAAGTACCGGGCGCGGCAGACAACGGCCGGGCAGTTCGTGGATGCTTACCGACGCTACTGCTGGCCGGTGTCGGGCCTCGCCGACTACAAACTAGCCCCGTTTCACCTGCTGGCGTCGGAAGGCGCAGTTCATGCCGATAAAGATCATGTGTGGCATATGGCAACGCTCGTCAAATTGTGCGCGGCGGATGACACCGGCCTGTTGTTGGCGACGCCGTATAAAACCATCAGCGTCACTGATGCCGGCAGCGCGGCTGAGGGCATCGCCTGGTGGGAAGAGCTGACAAGCCGGGGCGGCGAGGGGATGGTGGTCAAGCCGCTGGACTTCCTCGTGCGTGGACAACGCGGCTTGGTTCAGCCGGCGGTGAAATGCCGGGGGCGCGAGTATCTGCGGATTATCTACGGCCCGGACTACACGGCCCCGGAGAACCTCATGCGCCTGCGGTCGCGCGGGCTGGCCGGCAAGCGGTCGCTGGCGCTGCGGGAGCTTGCACTCGGTATTGAGGGCTTGGAGCGTTTCGTCCGTCGTGAGCCGCTGCGCCGCGTCCATGAGTGCGTCTTCGGCGTTCTAGCTTTGGAAAGTGAGCCGGTAGACCCGCGCTTGTAGGGAATTTATCTCGCACTGCGGCAAAAACTGTGTTATAATAGTAGCAGAAGTTACAGGGCACGAGAGCTGCGCTCATCTTATGCGTCTACAGGATTACAGTTTAGAGAAATTAAAGCAATCGCCGGCACTGGCTCTGTTTGGGAACGGCCCATTCCGGCTGCTCTGGCTGGCCCAGATGATCTCGACGATGGGAGACTGGGCGCTGTATATCGTTGTCCCGGTGACGGTCTACAAAGCGACCGGCAGTAAAAGCGCCCTCGGCATCTCGTTCATTTGCGGAACACTGCCGACGCTGCTGTTTTCCCTGCTCGGCGGGGTGCTGGCTGATCGCTGGAACCAAAAGCGGACCATGATTGCCGCCGATTTGGCTCGGACCGGTGCGATCTTGCTTCTTTTGTTCGTCTCCAGCATGAAGCACCTAGGGCGGCATGACCTTTTGCTCTTCTACACTGTGTCGTTTCTCGTCGCGTCGTTTTCCTGTTTTTTCAGCCCAGCCCGGCAGAGCTTGATGCGGATAGTCGTGCCGAAGGCGGACCTTATGCAGGCGAACAGCCTGAGTTTCACCGGCATCCAAGCCTGTTCTCTTCTCGGTCCGGCAGTCGGTGGATTGCTGCTGACGCTGACGACTCCGAAAAGCGTGTTTATCTTCGACGCCGCGACTTTTGCCATGTCGGCCCTCCTCATCGGACTCATTACGGTAGACAAGTCCCTCGTGCCGCCGCCGCGCAAAATCCCGCGCGGCCCAAAAGGAGTCTGGCAAGACGCTCAGGAAGGTATTTCCTATGTCGGGAGCAGTCCCATTCTGCGCCCGGCCCTCGTCATGCTGCTGATTGCGGTAACGGCATCCCAAATTACGAACACGTTGGAATTTCCGTTCGTCCATGACCTCTGGCACGGTGGCCCCGGCCAGTATGCTAGCCTCGTGTCGATCGGATTCTCGGCGTCACTTCTGACCGGCCTTGTCGCATCCGGCCCACTGCGCTCGGCCCTGCCTGCGCGAATGCTGCTGATTGGGTTCAGCATCATGGGGGTGTCGACCCTTGTCTTCGCTGGCTCCAAAGACATTTTTATCGGCGGCGCGATGCTGTTTGTGAGCTGTGTCGGCAACATGATTGAGAACATCGGCAACATGACCCTATTCCAGCAGGCTGCGCCGCCGGAGTTGCAAGGCCGGGTCTCGGCAACCATCAGTCTGCTGCAAAAGATCGCGATGTCTGTCGGCAGCCTGCTCATGGTAGGGCTGACCCTGCACTTCCACGGCCCCCTTACCCTGCGGCTGATCTTTGCCGGAGTTGCGCTGGTCTACCTGTTCTGCGGCCTCCTGGCCTGGACGACGCTGGGGCGCTTCACCGCCCAGGACATCGCCGACTCTGGGGCGGCGCCTGCCGAGCCTGCCGCAAACGCGGAGCTTGCCGCAAATGCGGAGCCGGTTCATGCCTGACGGAAATTTTGTTCGAGAGGAAGTCTCCTTCGGTCCCGTCACACCGTTCTACGACCTGCTGATGGCCGGAGTGCCATACCGCTTCTGGATGGACTATCTGGGAAAAGTATGGAAGAAGCACGGGCAATCTCCGAAGACAATTTTAGATTTAGCCTGCGGCACGGGGACAGTTTCACGGCAGCTTGTCTCGCGCGGCTATATCCTGACCGGTGTTGATCTGTCGGCAGGGATGCTGGAAGTGGCCCGTGTTCGGGCCGCCGAAGCTGGGCTATCCATTCCCTTCATTCAGCAGGACGCCGCCGAGCTTGACCTCGGCGACGCTCGCTTTGACGCCGCGATTTGCTTCTTCGACAGCCTGAACTATATTCTGGACGCAGAGCGTGTGCAGTCGGCCTTCGCCCGCGTTCACGCGCACCTGACACCTGGCGGCTCATTCTTTTTTGATGTCAACACCGAGTATGCGCTGGCGGAAGGCATGTTCAACCAGAGCTGCACCCGCAAAGACGAAGCGCTGCACTACCGCTGGCGGTCCCGCTATGACCATGAGACTCGCCTCTGCACCATTCGCATGGCATTTTCGTATGATGACGGCTCCGGCGAGCGAAAACCGTTCGCCGAAGTCCATCGCCAGCGTGGGTATTCCAAAGATGAGCTGACCGCGTGGCTTCAAGCCGCCGGGTTTACCGGGGTGACTATCTATGATGCTTACTCGCTGGACCCGCCCAAAAAGCGCTCTGACCGCTTGTTCTACTTCGCCGTGAAGCCGACTGAATAAGCCGCAAGAAAGAACCGGCACTGGAAGTGCCGGTCTACTTTTGCGTGAAAGTCGAGGCGACTACGGGATAGAATACAGTAACGAAGTCTTCTCCCCGTCTTAATCTTCAGTCGCTTCGACTTTCATTCGACAGTAGACCGGCACTTCCAGTGCCGGTTTCAAACAAAAGCCCCGCCGGGACAACAGTGTCCCGGCGGGGCTTGTGATTGTTCGGCTAGTTCTTTGCCGACTGCTCGTGCCGCTGCAAAGCAAGCTCGGCGCGGCGCAGACGCTCGCGAATCTCGTTCGCGTCATCTGAAGTGGATGCGTGGCGCAGATGCTCATGCACTTCTTTGAGGTGCGAATGCTGCTGCTCTAAAGTCGGCGAGCCGACCGACTCCGGGGTGATGTTCTGTGACATAATTCTCTCCTTTGAGTTGTCTATCACCGATATTCTACCCTTCTTTGCAGCCGTGCTAACTCCCTCGGTACTCCGCCCAAAGCGCCTCGAAGTCCTCAATCAGACGCTCGACGACGTGGAAGCCGCCGGTCCAAAACGCAGGGTCATCTAAATCCACACCGACAATCTTGGCGAGTTCATGCGGGGACGCACTGCCGCCCGCCCGCAGGAGCGAGAGGTAGCGGTCAGTGAACGCCGGGCCATCGTCTTTGGACTTTTGGAACAGTGACAGCGCGAACAGCTCGCCGAATGCATAGGGGTATGAGTAAAACGGTGAGTTGACGAAGTGGGGGATATAGCTCCACGACAGCCGCAGGCGCTCGGTAATCTCAACTGAATCCCCGTAAATTGCCGCCATCTCGCCCTGCCAGTAATCCGAAATCTGCTCCGGGGTCATCTCCCCGTCCGTCCGCCGCTGTCGGTGGATGATCTTTTCGAGGCGATACCGGCCCGTGGTCGTCATAATCGTGCCGATGGCGCCTTCGATCTTGTCCGCCAGCATGGACAGGCGGATCTCCGGCGATGCGCCGGCTTGCAGCTTATCAAAGACCAGCATTTCGCCGAAGGTAGACGCGACTTCGGCCATCGGCAGGGTGCCGAACATATTGAAATAGGTCTGCTCCCGCGCAAGCGACCCATGAACCCCATGTCCCAGCTCATGCGCCAGAGTCATCACATGGCCCATCTTGCCGAGATAGTTCAGGAAAACGTAGCCGTGCTTGTCAGGAGTGCCGCCGTTGCAGTACGCCCCGCCCTGCTTGCCGCTGCGGGGCGCGGCATCAATCCACTGCTTGTCGAAGTATTCCGATGCCAATTCACGCAGCGCTGGCGAGAAGCGCCCGAACGCATCCAGCACGATTTCTTGGGCTTCCGCAAACGGCACGGTTTCGGCGGCTTGGAACAGCGGGGCGGCCAAGTCATAATCACGCAGCGTGTCGAGTCCCAAAATCTCCCGCTTCGTGTGATAATAGCGGGTTGCCAAACCGTAATGGGCGGCAGTCGTTCCTGTGACAAGCTCCACGGTCTCGCGCGGCAGCTCGTCGCGCCGGAAGCCGGTCGACTCCGGCGTCTCGTAATGACGTATCTCATCTGAGACGGCTTTGTCTTGCAGAAGCGTGTTCAGAATAAACGTCAGCGTCTTCAGATTGCCCTTCGCCCCGGCGGCAAATGCTTCCGCCGCTGCCTGCCGGACTGCCCGGTCCGGCGATGAATACAGCGCCCCCAAGCCCGACAAGTTGAGTTCTGGCACCGTGCCGTCCGGCAGAGCAGGCTTAAAGAGTGTCGCCGCCCGGATCTCGCCCGACAGCCGCACAAACGCCGCTGTGCCGGTGTTGTTGAACCGTGCCAGCAGCGTTTCTTCAATTTCGGTCAGTTGATGCGGCCTGCCGGAGCGTACTAGGTGAATATAATAGCGGTATGGAGCCAGTGACGGGTCATCCAGCAGCGGCGTGATAATCTCGTCAGGGACCTGTGCCAGCTCCAGCCGGTAAAAGACGAGCGGCAGAGACAGCCGGGTCGTTTCCTCCGACACCCGCGCCATCAGCGCCCCCCGCGCCGGATCGCTCGTGTCTGCCGAGAACCGCAGCCGGGCGTAGGTCCCCGGCTTGCCTGCCTCTTGCCAGAGCGACTCGTACTCTTGGATCACCGCCAGCAGTCGCGCCGCCGTCAAATCCGGGCTGTTGAGCTTGCCTTGATAGGCTTCGGCAAACGCCGCTGCCCGTTCTTTTGCCGTGTGCAGGGTTTCGTCAATCTTTGGGTCATCCGGCCCGGCGAACAAGTCGCTGAGGTCCCAAGCAACGTTGGTCTCGGCTGTTTGTGTCATTTATTTACGTTCTCCATCATGTCCTACCATC
The DNA here is from genome assembly GCA_965213825.1 of Capsulimonadaceae bacterium. Taxonomy (GTDB): domain Bacteria; phylum Armatimonadota; class Armatimonadia; order Armatimonadales; family Capsulimonadaceae; genus JANXMY01. The sequence continues at coordinate 130,061 of CBDCAE010000012.1, read as the reverse complement.
GACCAAAGGCGGTAAACTTTGACACCCTCTCGTAGCGCCTGTGCCATTTGAGCCTGCCCCGCAGTCGTGCGGATAAACTTGTAATCGTGCGCGTTGGTCAGAACGCACATTTCGACAGTCAGCGCGGGAACTTGAGAGAAGATCGAGCCGGTCAATGCTCCTTGCCTGCCGCCGACACCGGTTTTCGAGTCGCCTTTGATGCCGGCGTCACGCAGAGAACCGCGCAGGGCAAGGATCACAGCAGGATGAAAGACTTGCGCGGCGCGGCGACTATCTGCGATGATCGCAAGCGATGGGCCGGTGACGCCGAAGCGGGTTCCCATGCGGTCCGGGTAGTAAGTCGCAAGCCCGGACTGCTCGCCGGAGTCGCAGTGCAGGCGCAGGAATAGCTTGGCATGGGCGGCGTTTGCGATCTCGGCACGCCTGCGGTTCGTAACGACTTGTGACTCGCGTACCTTTGTGGAAACCACCGTTGCGCCGTCCGCTTGGAGCAGAGCAATCAGGCGCTGGGCGACGACCCAGTTGACATGCCGCTCGGTCAGCTTATGGTCGCGGCTTTCGGTCCCCTGGCTGGTTTCGGACGAATGGCCGGGGTCCACGCAAACGACGAACCCGATCAGCGGCCTGGAATTGGTCTGGGCATGAGCCGGGGCAAGCGCAGCGAACAAGCTGACGGCAGCAATCATTCCGGCGCAGAGGCCGGACAGCAAGGCCCATTGGCGCGTTTTCAGTGCGCCCGCGACCGGGAACAGCGCACAGACGGCGGCGCTGGCAAACGCAGCGACTCCGTGCCAGCGAAAGAGCAGGGCGATGAGGCCGCCGAAAAGGGCGCAAAGGGGCAGGACAAACAGCCCCTGCAAAAATCCGGCGATGTTGGGGCGGGTGAACATAAAAGGAAGCTACTTGTGGAACAAAGTACCTGGCGTTAAAATGCCAGGCTATTCGGAGGACGTCACTGCGCGACTGCGGACTTGGTCTAAGCCTCTTCAGTCGCGTCGTGACGTCCTCCGAATAGCCCGGTAATTCATTACCGGGTGAACTCCCGTGACCGCGCTCACTTCTTCAAGTTGTAGAACGACTTCAGGCCGTTGAACGTCGCGGTGTCGCCGAGCGCTTCCTCAATCCGCAGAAGCTGGTTGTACTTTGCGACCCGGTCGGTCCGGGCGGGAGCGCCGGTTTTGATCTGGCCGGCGTTTGTCGCCACAACGATGTCGGCGATGGTCGCGTCCTCGGTCTCGCCGGAGCGGTGCGAGACGACCGCCGTGTAACCGGCTTGTTTCGCCAGCTCAATCGCCGCCAATGTTTCAGTCAGTGTCCCAATTTGGTTGACTTTGACCAGAATCGAGTTCGCGGTCTGCGTGTCAATGCCGCGCTGCAAAAACTTGGTGTTCGTGACAAACAGATCGTCGCCGACAAGCTGGACTTTGTGGCCGATCCGCTCGGTCAGCTTGCGCCATGTCGCCCAGTCGTCTTCCGCCAAGCCGTCTTCAATCGAGATGATTGGGTACTTTTCCACTAAATCAGCGTAGTAATCTACGATTTGGTCGCCCGACAGCGTCCGGCCTTCGCCTTTCAGCACATACGAGCCGTTGTCGTAGAACTCGGACGCCGCCGGGTCCATCGCGATCATGATCTGCTCGCCTGCTTTGTAGCCGGCCTTATCAATCGCTTCTAAAATCACTTTGATCGCGTCTTCGTTCGATGGTAAGTTGGGCGCAAAGCCGCCTTCGTCGCCGACCGCCGTCGCGAGGCCGCGTGCCTGCAAAACGCCTTTGAGCGCATGGTAAACGTCGGTGCCCCACTGCAAGGCTTCGGCGAACGAAGTTGCGCCGACCGGCATTGCCATGAACTCCTGCATATCCACGTTCGAGTCGGCATGCTTGCCGCCGTTCATGATGTTCATCATCGGGACGGGCAACTGCCGGGCGGATGTGCCGCCGATGTACCGATACAGGGGCAGGCCCAAAGAGCGGGCGGCGGCTTTGGCAACGGCCAGCGAGACGCCGAGAATAGCGTTCGCGCCGAGCTTGCTCTTGTTGTCCGAGCCGTCCAGATGGATCATCAGCTCGTCTACCGCGACCTGCTCGGTAGCGTCTAAATCAATCAGCTCCGGTGCGATGCGCTCGTTGACGTTTTCCACGGCCTTCAAGACGCCCTTGCCGCCGTAGACCTTTTTGTTGCCGTCCCGCAGCTCCACTGCTTCATTCGCGCCGGTAGACGCCCCCGACGGGACGCTGGCCCGTCCGAGCGTGCCGTCTTCCAGGTAGACATCCACTTCCACCGTGGGGTTGCCGCGCGAGTCCAAAATCTGCCGCGCCTGAACATTTGTAATTGCCGTAGACATAATCGTTTGTGTTGCTCCTAGTGAAAGTCTTTACCAGCGGTGATTGCCGCGCCCCTCGTGAATGAACTCGATGATTTCTTACGTCGTCAGTCCCGTGTCTACCCCCGGAACACTCAAGCGCGAGCGTGCTTCTATTCGCTTGAACGCTTTGCTCGCAGGCCGGTGTCGTCCTGCTGCGAAATCGTCTAAATTCCGCTGAACAGCGGCGGCATTCGCTGCATATTCCTCCGGGTTATCGTTAGGAATTGGTTCCATGTCGCCGAAAAGCGCCTCTTCATCCTTCGACGAGGGTTCGGTTATCATGTTATTTCTCCGCATCGCTAGTTTCGACTATTGTACCCGCTGTTCTTTATTTTCGGACAGAGCGGCCCGCGCTTGCCGGGCAAACGGCCCGCGCAGGGCGAGGGCGATTTGAGTTTCTACCAAGCCTTCGGGAATGCCCATGTCGCAGCGGATGCCGGACACTTCGCAGGCCAAATACCGCTCCCGCTCCATCAGCAGAATCTGAGCGGACGTGAGCTGAATTTCGCCGCGCTCGCGCCGGTCGTTCTGGATGAGATGCTCTAAGCAGTCGAAAATGGCGGGCGTAAAGGCATGGATGCCGAAATGGACCAGATACTGGCTGTCGGGAACGCCGGGTGCCCGCAGGTGGGCACGGGCATAGTCAATCGTCGGCTTTTCGACGAGCGCTTCGATTTCATAGACCGGCGGCTTCGTGCCAGGCAGCAGTGGGCCGGTCAATGTGCCGAACCGGTGCAACTCGGCTTCCGGGGCGTAGCTGACTGACGTTACCGACACGCCATAGGTGTCGAATACGTCCAGGACCTGCCCGGCACAGCGCGTCGCGGTGTCGGATAGATAGACATGGTCGCCGAGCGTGATTAAAAACGGCTCCCCGGCAGCGAACTCGCGGGCCTGATACACTGCATGGCCGTAGCCGTCCTGACTTTCCTGCACCACAAACGTGATCTTGCCGGCCATGTCGGCAAGTGATTGGCTGAGTTCGTCGGCCCAGTCTTTGCCAACCAGTGACGCGGAGGGCGGCTCGAAGAAGTGCCGGCGCATCGGGTCAACATTGGCAGAATTGGCGACGATGCAGACTTCTTCCAGCCCTGACGCAAACAACTCTTCCACCAGTATCTGCACCGTCGGCTTGGCGTAGCCATCTACATCTACCAGCGGAAACAGCTCTTTTTGGACGGTCTTGGATGCCGGGTACTGCCGCGTCCCGCGCCCCGCCGCCGTAATCACGCCCTTGCGAATTCGTGTCATGTGTGTCTGTTACCGCTGTTTATAATGAATAAGAGGAAGGGCGCGAAGTTCGGCGGCTTTTTCTTCCGGCATCGTGTCGGAAACAAAGTTGCCGCCGCCGATTTCCGGGCCGGCGAGATACTTCAGCAAATCGGGCTTCCGCAGGGGCGGGTGGAACTCAATGTGAAAATGGAAGCCCGACACATCGCTGCCGTCCGTCGGCGCTTGATGCAGCACCAGGACATAGGGGAACGGCATTTGCCAGAGATTGTCGAAGCGGACCAGCACGTCTTTTAATGCCAGCGCTAAGTCGTCTACTTCCATGTCCGACAAGTCGGCGACGTAACCGTGCGACGCTTTCGGCGCGACATACACTTCATACGCATAGCGGGCGAAGTAGGGCAGGAACGCAATCGCTGTATCATTCTCATAAAGTATTCGGGAGCCGTGAGTGCGCTCGGCTCGAATGATGTCTCCAAAGAGCGTTCGGTCATTCTCGGCAAGGTACTCCCGGCTGACCCGCGCCTCGGTTTCCAGATGCTTGAAGACAAAATTGACGGCGTAAATCTGACAATGAGGGTGGGGATTGGAAACGCCGACCTGAATGCCTTTGTTCTCAAAAATCAAGATGCTGGCAATCTCAGGCCGGGCCGACAGCTCGCGGGTCTGCGCCTGCCAGACCTTGATTAAGCCTGCAATCTCCGGCGGCGACAGTTCCGCGACTGTCAGGTTATGCTTCGGCGAGCAGCAGACCACGCGCGCGACGCCCGCTGCCGAACGGTTCCGGTACAGGCCCGATGGCTCCGGCTGCGGCGTTGGCGCACTCGGCCCGACGCAGGGGTGGTCGTTGTCGAACACAAAAGTGTCGGCGTAATCGTCATTCTGCCGCCCGCTGACCCGCACATTGCCGGGGCAAAGGTAGCAGGCCGGGACATACTCCGGCAGCGGCTGTGGCTTTTTGGCGACAACCTCTCCGCTCCAGGGCCGGTTCTGCCGGTGCGCGGCCATGATAATCCATTCCTCACGCAGCGGGTGCCAGCGCTCTTCCCAGTTCAGTTTGTTTGACATGATTGCATATTCGTATCTTTCCGTGCCTAGAGCGTCTCGCTTCCAAATGCCATTGCGCCCGGTGACAGGCCGCCCTCGAATATCTGCGGTGTCAGCCCTGTCTGCCCTTGATAGGCTTCGGCGATCTCGTGAATGGTCTGCGCGGCCCGTTCGCCATAGGTCAAAAACGCGACCGTGCCGCCCGACCCACCGCCGGTAATTTTCGCGCCGTAGATGCCTTTGGCTGAGCCTGCATCGCGTCCTAAGTTGACCAGCAGATCCGTTTCCGCACAGCCGAGGCCGATGCGGGTGTAGGAGTCGTGGGAGCCGTACATGAACGAACCCGTCGTTTGTAGGCTGCTTGGATTGAAACCAGAAACAGACAATGTTTTTACAAACATCTCGACCCGGCTATTCTCGAAAATCCCGTGCATCGTGGCATCGGCAATGGGATACGTCGTTTCTGGACCAACCCGTGTAACGGCGTCGCCGGTCTCGCCGTGCTGAGCTAAAAAGTCGCGGCCTAACATGGTTTTGGGAAGCTCTCCGGCAAGGGCTACGAGATGCGACTCTGCATCAATTTGGGCCAGGTATTCTAAGCCCAATATCTTGCGGCCCATGAAGGCGGCGACACGGGCGCGGGTGTAGGCGGAACCGCCGACGGAGTGCTTGACGGCAGAGTTGATGCCGTACACTTTGACGCCTTCGGGCAAAGCCTGTGTCCCCTGAACTTCGTGCGGCTGGCAGAGGATCAGCAGCAGGCTGTTCGCGACAGCAAGTGTGCTGGTCATCTGGTCCATGATGCCGCAGGGAGCGCCAACGACTTTGTTTTCGACCATCTGGCACAAACGCGCAAGTGTCACGCCGTCCAAGCCGAGACCGTAGTCAGCGTTGATGGCCTGCATCGCCGCCACTTCAATCGCGGCGCTTGACGAGACGCCTGCGCCAAGCGGGACGCGGCTGTCTAAGATCAGATTCGCGCCATGCGGGAAGTCTTGGACAATGCCCTCGGCAAGAAGCACATACACGCCGCCGAAGACATACGCCGCCCAGCGGGATTTGGGGTCGCGGCACAAAGAAGAGCGCACGGCGTCGTAAGCAAGTAGGGTGCTGCTGCCGGGGAAATAAAAATCATCCAGCGAAAGCGAGACCTGCGGGGTGAACTCGGTGTCCAAGCCCAGGCTCCAAACTCGCAGGGTGCGATCCGTGCGCGGGGTCAGGGCGACCAGCGCGGCTTCGGCAATCGTCATTTCGGCGACAAGCGCCCCGGAGTAATCAGCGACCCCGCCCATCACGTCTAGTCGCCCCGGCGCACGGGTCAAAGTTACCGGCCCAGCGGCGTGTTCAGCGAGAAACGCCGCGGCACCGGAATTGGTGCGAAGAAAGCGCTTGAAGCCGGTCATGTCCTGCAAGAGTGCCTCCGCATATTCAAAGAAAGTGTCTAAAGAAATCTGGCTTATTATACTTCCAGCGGACAGGGGAAGTCAAACCCAAACTTCTCAGGACGCAAACCTCTGGATTTGGGCCGAAGCCGCCGACAATGAAGAGCAATCACAGCGGAACATTTTCAACGAAACACATTTTCAACGAAACACTTTTTACCAGACGGAGCTACTCATGTCTACTGCTACTAAAACAAAAAACGCCGAGCCGCAGACGGTCCATCAGGTGCCGCTGGATCAGATTGTCACGAACGAAAACCAGCCCCGCAAATCGTTTTATCAGGACACGCTCGACGAGCTGGCGGCATCTATTAAAGAGCGCGGCGTTTTGGAGCCGATCGTCGTCCGCCCGTTTGAAGGCAAATATCAAATTGTCATGGGCGAGCGCCGCTTCCGCGCCTCGAAGATCGCGGGCATGGGAACAATCCCTGCATTGATTAAAGAAATGTCCGACGAGGACGCTCATGCCGACGCACTTCTCGAAAACTTCCAGCGCGAGGATATGAACGGGATTGAAAAAGCCCGCGCCATTCAGGGTCTTCTGACATTTATGTCGTGGGAAAAGTGCGGCAAAACGCTCGGTGTCTCCGAGACCACCCTGCGCCGCTCGCTGGAGCTGTTGGAGCTGCCTCAATTCGTCCAAATCGAGTTGACCCTGCGTGCGCCCCAGGCCGGCCAGATACTTTTGACCGAAGGCCATGCCCGCGCCCTGTCCGTGCTGGCCCACGACCCTGCCTCGCAGAAGCGCATGGTGGACAAGATCAAGATCGAAAAGCTGAACGTCGGCGACTCTGAGCGGGTGATGGGCGCGATTGTCAGATACCCCGAAAAGCGGGAAGCGTTCCTGCGGGTCTCGCTTGCGATCACCGAGCAGCTTCTGAAGACATTAGGAGCAAGGGCCGAGAAAGCCAAGCCGTACCGCCCGCAGACCGCCGAGCAGCACATGAAGGCGATTGACAAGGTCGGCCAGCAGCTCTCAGATTTGCTGGACGAGCGCGTTATTGAATACTTGAGCGCCGTCCAGATGAACCAGCTTCTCGCCACCTGCGCCGAGCTTAATCGAGGCTTGGAAGAGTTCAACCGCAAAGTGCGGCTGGCGCTCAAATCCAAAGAATACGGCTTCCAAGAGACCTACATCCACTGCCCCCTCTGCGGCCGTGTCGAGCTGGTCGGCTCCATGCGCTGCTCCGTCTGCTGGACCATTCTGCGCCGCTGCTACGACTGCGGCAACTACGACCGCACCCAGGAAAAATGCGGCGTCAACTCTGCCCAAGTTTATGTCGCCGAAGCCGAGAACCCCAAAGAATACTCCAAAAGCTACAAATGCCCCGACTACAAGCCCAAGTACGAAGCGCAGGCGGTAAAGAACTTAAAGATTGCTGCATAGGACGGAAGATGAGTGTGTTTGACAAAAACGGCCCTGACAGGTTTTCCTGTCAGGGCTGTTTTTTGCCATGAGCCATGTGTATCAACGCACATCTTCTATGCTTATAGGTAGCTATAGTTATTCAAGAAGGAAGGTAAAGCAGTTTCCGCATCCCGCAGTAGACTGCAACTTTTTCTTCACTGCCGGGTCAAAGAGATTGCAGAAAACTGCTTATGCAAAAGGTTCTAATGCCCTTGTTGCTGGTGTCCATCGCACAATCGTATCATCTCCATTTGCGTGGTACAATGGGACATCACAGTGATCCTCTGTATGCTCCACCGCTCTCACCATCAAAGGAAAACACACATGAAACTGCCTCTCTGCCTGCCTCTCTGCTGCAAGCCGATTTTTGTTCTTCCGGCTGTTCTCGCCGCCTGCCTAGTGACGGCACTTCCCGCACAGGCTCAGTTCAATATTCCCGGACTGAAGATACCGGGGGTTCCGCAAATTAGCGTGCCGGGAGCGGATACGCTCTTCAAGGGGGAAGAGCCGGTCACGACCAGTATTAAAGATGCTCGCGATGAGGTGCCTTACCTGGACACCTATTCGCCGGTGCTTTTCCAGCCTCTGACGGCCCTGAAACGTGGGCCAAGCGGGGCCTGGCTTCTGCGCCCTGGCCTGTATAGCGGCGACATCCGCACTTACTGCCTCCACGCCGGCACCTACGGCCCGACAAAAGGGAACGGATACCTCTACGCCCCGCTTAAAGGGAAGCGAAGAAGCATCATCCAAACGATCCTGCATAACAGCGCAGACCATGCAAGCCTGTCCCAGTCAGGGATTCAGTCACTTCTTTGGGCGATTGAAGCACGGGCTAAGTTCGACGCGCTTTCCTCAGACCTTCAGCAAATCGCGGCGACGCTGCTGCCGCCACAGGACATTCTCGAACTCAATGGGGCGTCCCTCGATTACATGAGTGATCAAGTCAAAGACCAGGCGTTTGGCGGGCTGAACGATAGACTGCGACCCATTTATGAGGCGCAAAACAGCCTGCGCGGCCTGCTCGCGCAGACTGATCTTCCCTTCGATCAGCTTGAGCGCGTCGCGGTCCTGACGGGCAGCCCGCCGAAAGACGACAAGAGCCGGGATGTTCCGGGAGGACGCTGGACACTGCATCCCGGCGGCTTCTTCGTGCGCTACCTGACAGCCTCTTATAGCCGAACCACGCTTCAGGTTTATGTCCCCGAACATCTGTTAATCAAGCGGGATGCCAAAGGCCGTATTCTCTCCGTCATAGATGCCGAAGGGAACGGGGTGGAAACAGAGTACAACGACAATCTTGCGCCGCTGACGACCTCCGACCCGCATTGGATGGGATGCACTTTTTCGGTTATTCGCCTTCTCCGGCAGGGAAAGGTCCTGCACGAATGCAAAAACCGAGGATGGATATTCAGCGGAAGCCTGAGCGGTAAAAATGTTCGGTGTGATGACTCTGCCGCGTATCCCGAATGCGCCGCACGGCTGGAAAATCTGATGACACTGAGGCACCAACTGGAGGATTTCAAGAAAAACGGCGACAAGCCGAAAGCCGGGTGGGGAGATCCCAGCACTGTTTTCGAGATTGCGAGTTACCGCAGCGGGATTGAAGCCGCCCTGCGAGACTGCGATGAGGCGTCCGAACCCTCGGCCGAGATTCAGGCTTTCGAAGTGCAGGCACTGGAAGTTCTTGTCCATGCCTGGCAGGACGCCGACTGTCAGTGGGCAGATCCCGCCAGCCCGGACACGACCGAGTATGATCCCTCGGACGACGTTGCCGTGCCCTGCGAAAACGGACGCCAGCGGTTAGGGCAGTCCTGTGTCCCATACAATCAGTCGTGACTTCGGCTTGTATTACTCTGTCCCGTACAGCCGGTCGCCGAAGTCGCCGAGGCCCGGCAGGATGTATTTGCGAGTGTCTAGTTCGCGGTCTAAGCCGGCGGTGAAGAGGGGAACGTCCGGGTGGGCGGCGTTCAGGAGCGCGACGCCTTCAGGAGCGGCGACAAGCGAAAGCATGAGTATCCGGCCTGCGCCGGCAGCTTTGACGGTGGCGATGGCCTGGGACGCCGAGCCGCCGGTGGCGAGCATCGGGTCGAGAATAAGCGTCGTGCGCCCGTGCATATCCGGCGGCAGTTTGGCGTAGTAGGGGAAGGCGACGGCGGTTTCGTGGTCTCGCGCCAGCCCAATGTAGCCGACGGAGACGTCCGGGAAGAACTCAACAATCGGGTCCAGCATCCCGAGGCCCGCCCGCAGGATGGGAACGGCGACAAGGGGGTCATCCAGCACGGGACTGTCCAGCGATTCAAGCGGCGTTTCGATGACGCGAGGGCGCAGCGCGAGGCTTCGGGTCGCTTCAATGGCGAGCAGAACGGTCAGCCGCTTGGTCAGCAGGCGAAAAAGTGACGGCTTGGTGGTTTTGTCCCGCAGATGGGTCAGAAAATGCTGGGCCAGCGGGTGCGTGAGCGTGGTAATGTTCATGGTATGATAGGGTTACTATTTCGGCAGAGAGCAGCCGCTTTCCTGCGTGCGGCGGCAAAGGAGTCACCATGAACAAAGCAAAAGTCGGGCTGATCGGGATTGTCGGGGCGGAGGCCAAAGCGGACTTCTGGGGGACCATGCAGAAAGTCGCTGAGATGGGCTACGTGGGCATTGAAGCGCCGGGGGGCCTGCGGGACGGCGACACCCGCGAGAACTTAAAGCGGTTTCATGGGTTAGGGCTGCGAGTGCTGACCGTGAGCGCCGACCGGGACGGACTGCGGGACGAGCTCGACACCATTCTTGCCGAAGCCAAAGCGCTTGAGTCGCCGCGCATTTCGGTCTGGTGGGGACCATGCGAGACGAAAGACTCGGTCCTGTACGACGCCGAATTATACAACGCCGCGGGAGCGAAACTCGCGGCAGCAGGCGTGACCCTGTGCTACCACAACCATGAGCATGAGTTCTTGAAGACGTTTGATGGTGTCTATGCGCTCGATGTTCTTGCGGCCAACACCGACCCGGCGGCGCTGTCGTTTGAGCTGGACATCGCCTGGATTACATTTGGTGGCGAAGACCCGGTGCGGGTCTTAAAACGCTATGCCGGGCGCGTCCCCGCCGTTCATGTCAAAGATCTGTCGCGCCTCGACGAGCGCGGCCACTTCACAGCGGTCGGCACCGGGGTCGTACCAATCCGAGCCTCCGTGGAGACGGCACTTGAACTTGGCATCGAGTGGATGGTTGTGGAGCAGGACACCCTGCGGCACTTAACGGGGCTGGAAACGGCGGCCGTCAGCCTTTGGCACTTGAAGGAAATGGGGCTGGCGTAGTGACCCTGCCGTGAACGGCAGGGCTTTAAAGTGCAACTCCCCGCCTGCGCGGGCATAAGAGCTTTCAGCTATATCTTCGCCCGCGCAGGCGGGAGCTTGCACTTTCAAAGCTCAGGGGTTTAGCCCTGGGACTTCTCTGTCCAATCGGGTATCATAATCCTCCATGCTGCTTAATCCCCTCAACCTGCTTTGGGCCATCCCCCTGCTCGGCGGCATTGTTGCGCTCTGGATGCTGCGATTGAAGCGGCAGGAAGTCACGGTCTCGTCGCTGTACCTGTGGAACTCGCTTTTGCAGGAGACGCAGGCGAATGCACCGCTGCAAAAGCTGCGCCGGTCGCTGCTCCTGTTTTTGCAATTACTCGCTGCCCTGCTGCTCATACTAGCGCTGGCCCGGCCCTTTGTCTACGGCGCAGGCGTATCCGGCCACACGATCGTCATCATTTTGGACACGTCGGCGTCCATGAACGCCACCGATGTCGGGCCGTCACGCCTCGCCGCCGCGAAATCCGCCGCCGATGATTTTGTCGCGCATGACTTGCGGGGCGGCGATGTCGCCACGATCATTGCCGCGTCAAACAAGCCGCAGTCGCTGGTCTCCGGGTTCACCGGCGACGGCGGGCGCTTGCAGTCAGCGATTGACGGCGCAACTCCTACCGACACCGTTGCTGACATGCCGGCGGCCTTGACGCTGGCGCAGTCGCTGGTCGGGACACGGTCCGGGGCCGAAATCCGCGTCTTTTCCGACGGTGCGTACTCAGCGGATGACCTCAAAAAGCTGGCCGCCGTGCCCCTCGGCGGCACCGATGTCGCGCTTCATTCCGTCGGCACAGCTTCGCCCGACAATCTAGCGATCACCCGGCTGGATGGCCGCCGGAACCCGCAGACCGGCACCAACGAAGTCTTCGCCGAGGTGCAGAACCTCGGCGGCAAAGCTCATTCCAGCGGCACGCTGTCTCTTTTGAAAGACGGGCGCCTCGTAGACGCCCGCGCCCTGAGTTTCACCAATAATGTGCAGATCGAGACGTTCGACAGCCCGCTCTTGAAAGACGGCGGAGTCATCACGGCGCGTCTCGACGATGTCAAAGACGACCTTGCCGCCGACAACCAAGCGTCTCTCGTACTGGCTCCGCCGCGCCCCCGCCGAGTCTTATTGGTGACGGACGGCAACATCTTTTTGGAGCGCGGCCTGAACTTGGACCCGGATGTGGTGCTGGAAGAATGTCTGCCGGAGGAGTTCGCGACAGTCGGCAAAAGCGGCGCAGGCTACAGCATGGTCGTCTTTGACGGCGCATTGCCCCAGAAGCCGCTGCCACCGGGCAACTATCTGGTCTTCGGCGCGGACAGCGCCCAGATGCCGGTCACATCAAGCGGCAGCACGGACAGCCCCACGTTCATTGACGAGACCCGGACCCATCCGGTCATGCGCTTTGTGGACTTGGAGGGCCTGCGCCTGCGAACAGCCCTGCACACGCAGACCCAGCCGTGGGGCCAGAGCCTCGCGGACGCCGACTCCGGGCCGCTGATTGCCGCCGGAGAGCACAGCGGCCTGCGGGTCGTCTCCGTCTCTTTCAATCTCAGCGACTCCGACTGGCCGCTGCGCGTCTCGTTCCCAATCTTTCTGACAAACGCCGTTCGCTGGCTGACCGCCGGGGGCGGGCTTGGCGCGTCCCAGCCGGAAACTCCCACCGGCGGGGTTGCGTCACTCGGCGTCCCGCCGGGCCAAACTTCCCTGTCCATCACCCGGCCCGACGGCACGAAAACCGCCATCAATGCCCCGCCCACCGGCGGGATCGCGCTGCTGGAAGACACACGCGAAGTGGGGGTCTACCACGCCCAGATCGCCGGCACAGATTACCCCTTTGCGGTCAACCTGGACAGCGCCGACGAAAGCCGCCTCGCCGCCCAGAAGCCGCCGCTCTTGACTCACCCCGGCACACCCCAAGTCGCCGCCGTTAACCTGCCGCTGTCTAAACGCGCCAAAAATGATCTCTGGCCGACCCTTGCCGCCGTTGCTCTCGCTCTGCTTCTGCTGGAATGGTTTGTCTTCCACAGGCGTATCTAGAGAAAAGCTTCACCGCGGCACGTTTCCGCGCCCTTTTTTGTTTTAACAGTAACCATGAACGAAACAGAACAAGACCAAAATAGCATCCTTGCAGGCCGCACCGCCGACGGCTCACGCCCTGATACGCCTGCGCCGGAGCAGACGCCTCCCAGCCCAGCCTTCTCGCCGTATTACGCCCAGACTCCCGCTGCACAAGAGTACGCATACGCCCAGCAGTCGCCGCCGGGATTGCTTCAGCGCTGGAAAGCCAAAGGCGGGGTGCTAGGCGGTATTGCGTCGTTCCTGCTGCTGATCGCCAAAGTCGCCGCGCCGGTGCTGGGCCTGCTCGCCAAGTTCAAGTTCCTCGCGATTGGCGCGAAGCTGCTGCTCGGCTCCGGCTCGATGCTGCTTTCGATGTGGGTTTGGGGACTGATCTACGGCTGGAAGTTCGGGGTCGGCATCGTCCTCCTGATCTTCATCCACGAGTGCGGCCATGCGATTGCCGCAAAAATGCGGGGCATTCCCACCGGCGTCATGGTGTTCATCCCGCTGATGGGCGCGTTCGTGACTACGGGCCGCTACGGCAAATCCATTGTCGAAGATGCCTTCATCGGCATCATGGGTCCCGTCTTCGGCACGCTGGCTGGTCTGGGCTGCCTCCTGCTCTATGCCGTGACGCCGGGCCATTCGCCGTTCTGGCTGGCGCTGGCGCAGGTCAACTTCTTTATGAACCTGTTTAACTTGGCCCCAACCGCGCCGCTCGACGGCGGCTGGATTACGCCGCTGTTTTCGCCGAAGCTGCTGGCCGTCGGCGCGGTCCTGCTGCTGTTTCTGGCCCGCTACAACCCGCTGATTATTGTGCTGGCCCTGATGAGCCTGCCGCGCATCATTTCCGGCTGGAAAGCAAAGCCCGAAGACAGCCCCTACTACCAGGCCACCGCCGTCGACCGCTGGAAGTTCGGCGCGGCGTATCTCGGCCTTGCCGCTCTTCTCGCTGTGCTGGGCTACAGCGTCCATTCCTACCTAGGCGCGATCCCGCACCCGCTGGCGTAGAGCAACTCAATCCAGTGCATAAACTCGTTCTCTCTCTTTCGTCTGTGCGTTCCCCATATCTCGTCCATTGAGGAGGTCCGGCAGGATGATCAGCGGGGGATGAACGTGCAAAAACTTCACCGAGTACGGAAAAGGTTCAGCGAAAAGATGAGCACTGCCGAAGCCTCCCACGAACGGGTTCGGCAACGCAGGGTAGGCTGGCCCTTTCGGAACAATCGCAGGCTTTGGCGTGAACGCATAAACGCCGTCGGGATTTTGCACGACCTGCGCGTTTACAGTGGAAGCGAGAATTTGCAGCACCTGAGATAGTGGGGAGTCAGTGATGCCGACGCTCATTGTACGGTGTACGTCCACGCCGTCTTGAACGCTGCATCGGATGCCGTACTGACGTTCCATTCGCATGATAGCAGCTTGCAAGTCGCCATTAGTCATATTGAACGTGATTGCTTTTTCTGGGGCCGATACGACTGCCCTGCCCGGTGTTCCGACAAGAATCGTCGGTGTGATAAAAATGAGCAAGTCCTTTGCATCTGAGACTACATTGCGCTCCCTGCTCTGAATTTGAGGCGCGATGCCGGGTGTGCTGCTTGCTTCCTGAGCCTTGACAGGAGCCGTATTGATGACAATCTGCTGCCCGCTTGAAACTGCACCCAAACGCACTATCCGACCGTCTCCAAGCGGTGAATCCATCTCTAAGCTGACCAAATCAGCGACGCCGATATGGGGGATAAACGTTGTCTTTCCGTCAATTTGGCTTGAGCTTGTCAGACGTGGAAAAGACTTTTCTTGGTTGGAAATCGTCTCAAGCGCGGAGTCTGTAAACTGTGCATGAACTACAAAGGTTGCAGGCATGCCGTTGGGAACAATGACTGTGGCAAGTGTGAAAATGTGGCTTTGGATGCCGACTGTTTGGGTCAGACGCCGATAATTTTGTGCAATGCTGTCGCCGGTCGCAGTCGCAAAAAACTGTTTCGGTGATGCTGGGGGGGCAGGGATCGGTACAAAGTCAAAGTTGATCCCAAGTGCATCCAAATCAGACGTTCTGACAGCCATAAAAGTGACTTGGAGAGAAACTTTGCGGGAAGGATTCTTAGCGGGCGCTTGCGCGGACAAAGCTGTCGGCGTAAGCAGAAGCGTGGCGAGGAGCGGACAAAGGAGTGCGCGGAACATAGTATCCTCATCTATTGAGCGTGAGCAGATAAAGCGGCTTGTTGCTTGTCGCTGCTTTCGCCGCAATAGTTGGTGTGATAAAAATCAGCAGTGTCCAAAAGTGCAGTCTCAGCAGTGCGGCAGTGCTGAGGTAAACTCCCGGCGGCATCGGGGTATACAAGCCGCCAATGACCAGCGTAGCGCGGTTAGCGATTGGCGGCAGTTGAACAAAATGGCGCGGTAAGGCTTTGTGCGTCGTCAAACCCGGCGGCAGAGAATACTGAAGCGTGATGCTGTGGTTGGCGTTGACGTGCGGGGTGAGAGTGAAACTGCCTGTAATCCGTATACGCCGCTGAACTTGCGGCAAGAAGCCCGGTGCGCCGGCGACTAGGTCCAAACCGTCGAAGTCTGCGACTTCTTCGTTGACCGTAATTGTGACAGGAACATCGCCCGGTGTGATAACGACGGGCGCAGAGACATTCCGGCGCGTGAATGCTGCTATCGGCGTAATCTTCTGCATTTCTTGATACAGCAGTGCTGTTGGGTAGCCCGCTGCATATTGCAACGCAACCGGCTCCTGCGGCAATTCCGTCTGGTTGCCAGCCACTTTCAGCGGCATAAGGTCGAAATGGAAGCGGGAGTCGTTTAGGTCGGAAGTTTTAACCAAGACAAAGTCCGTCTTGATTGCGACTGCGTTCTTTGTCTCAGCAGCAGGTACTGTTTGTGTGGGTGCGGCGGCAGGCCAAAGCAGAAGCGCGGCAAGAGGCAGGAAGGCAGAGAAGCGTAACATGGCGGGTTCTCCTTTTGTATTTCTCGCTGAAGCGCGGTCAGGAATGTAGGCGACGCTGCTTGAAAACAAAAGAAAAGAGGACCATTATTCTGTCCTCTTTTCTTGCTTCCAGGGCCTTTAACACCTGACTCATTTCACAGGCGACTTGGGTGCAGGGACATCAATCGCGGCGACGATTGTTTTCATGTGCTGGTAGCCTGCTGCTGTGGCATCAACGAGCAGGACGTGGCTGCTTTGGAGTGCAATCACCTTTTTGACGCCCGCAGGCAGAGGCGCATTGTCTTTAGCTTCCCAGTGTTCCGCCGTCAGTACGGCAACAGGCGCGACATTGTGCATGACGATTGTCCGGTACTGGTAAGAAGGCGTCTATGCGTGAGCAGCGGCAGAGGCGGCAAGCATGGACAGAGCGGCGAAGGTTGTCAAAAGTCTGCAGGTCATTGTGTTTTCTCCCTTTGTGGTCTTCTCAGTTGTCTTGGTTAGATGCGCTGCTCGCAGGAAAAAATCCTCTCTCGGAGCGTCGTTATTTCCCTTCCTCTTTCAGCGCGTCCAAAAGCGTCTGCACTTTGGTCTGGGCGACAGCGATGCGTGTGTCCGCCGCGCCGTAGTAGAGGAACAAGTCGTCACCCTTGATGATGGTGCCGGTAGGGAAGACGACGCCGGGGATGAAGCCGGTGGACTCATACGGCTCTTTTGGGCCGAAGACCCAGCGGGGCAGGCGGCGGATGACCCGGCGCGGGTTTTCGAGGTCGAGAAGAGCCAGGCCAGCGCGGTAGATCGGGCCGTGGGACGTGCTTTTGACGCCGTGGAAGATAACCAGCCAGCCGTCAGGAGTTTCAATCGGCGGCGGCCCGCCGCCGACTTTGTCGCCGTCCCACCACGGCCCGCCCCGCTCTTCGATGATGCACCATGGGCGGCCCCAGTGAATGAGGTCTTCGCTCTCGACAAGCCAGATATGCTCCATGTCGCCGAGTGCCGGTCGGTGCAGCATCCAGTACCGGCCGTTGATTTGGCGCGGAAAGACCGACGCATCTTTGTTGTTCGGGGCCAGCACCAGACCAAAGCGGTTGACACTCTTGAAGTCGGTGGTCGTCGCTAGGCAGACCCCCGCGCCGAGGCTGGAATAGCCGGTGTAGGCAATCACATACTCGCCCCGGTCGGCGAGATAGGTCAAGCGCGGGTCTTCGCAGCCATAAGCCTCAAACGGCGTGTCGAACGGGGACGCGGCGAACGGGCGAGCGGCACCCGAATCGCTGGGTGCCAGCAGCGGGCGGTCTTCAATGCGCCAGTCCGTGAGGCCGTCTTTGGAGCGGGCGACTGTGATGTGCGAGCTGCCTTCCTGATCAATCACGCGGATCAGCATCAGTGTCTCGCCGTTCACCAGATGCGTCGCGGGGTTGCAGACACAGTCGCAGGGGTAGGGCATATCGCTCGGAGAGATAATCGGGTTCAGCGACGAGCGTGTGAAAAGCTCATGTTCGATCACGGGGAGGTTCTCTTCTCTTTCAAGGTCAGACTGTGAAAGTTATACCCTTCAAGGCCCTCAGAAGTTCGGCAGAGGCTGCAAGAAGGAAAATCCGCGACGGCTGCCGAAAATACTTCCTATGGCATTGAAAGCAGACACTTCTTCCACCGACGCGCGGCCCGACATCGGGCCGGAAGCCGCGGCGACCCCCTTGAAGCTGTGGCGGGTGTTGCTGCTCGGACTGCTGCTAATTCCGGTCAACGTCTTCTGGACGACCATTATCGAAGTCCGGTGGTACACGCTCGACGGCACCTCGCTCCCGCTGTTCATCACGCCGATCTTCATGCTGTTTATCCTGGTGCTGCTCAACTTAGGCTGGCGCAAAGTGTTCCCCCGCGCCCATCCGATGCGCCAGGAGGAATTGCTGCTGCTGTATATCATGCTGGTCGTCTCGTGTACGTTTGCCGGGCATGACACGCTGCAAAATATGTTCGGCTCCATTACCTATCCGTACTGGAATGAGACGCCGGAGAATAAGTGGCGGTCGCTGTTCTTCCAATACCTGCCGAACTGGCTTTTGATCACCAACAAAGACGCGCTGA
The DNA here is from genome assembly GCA_965213825.1 of Capsulimonadaceae bacterium. Classification (GTDB taxonomy): domain Bacteria; phylum Armatimonadota; class Armatimonadia; order Armatimonadales; family Capsulimonadaceae; genus JANXMY01. Next base: position 112,173 of record CBDCAE010000012.1, on the reverse strand, counting down.
CGGCGATGAACCACGGCAACGTCAATATCTACAGCCCGCAGGGATTGATCTATCTAAGAGCCTGGATTCTCCCGCTGACTTCCTGGGGCCTCTTTTTTCTGACGCTGGTCGGGATGTACCTGTGCCTGACGGTGCTGGTGCGGCGGGCATGGATTGAAAACGAAAAGCTGACTTTTCCAATTGTCCAGCTTCCGCTAGCAATGACTTCGAACACGGCGGGGAAGAACTTTTTCCAGAACCCTGTCATGTGGTCGGGCTTTGGGCTGGCGTTTTTGATCTCCTTCGGCAACGGCCTGCACACGCTGCTGCCGACCGTGCCGGAGTTTCATGTCAAGCTGTTTGACATCAGCTCGCTCATCACGACGCGCCCGTGGAGCGCAATCGGATCCACCCAGACCTCGTTTTACCCATTTGCAGTCGGCCTCGGCTACTTCATGCCGCTGGACTTGTCGTTCTCCTGCTGGTTCTTTTACGTCGCCGCCCGCGTGTTTCGGATTATCGGCAACGTGTACGGATGGGACGCCGTGCAGAACTCGTCGCAAACCAGCAGTTTTCCGTACTTCGGCGAGCAGGCGACCGGCGCGTGGTTCGGCCTGGGGGTGATGCTTCTCTACGCAGGGCGCGGCTACTGGCGGCAGGTGTTCGAGTCTGCCTGGCTGGGGACGCGCTCAGAAGATCCGGTAGAAGCCCGGCGCTACCGGACAGCGCTCGGTGGTCTGGTCGCGGGTGGGCTGCTGCTGATGCTGTTCTCCGAGCTGCTCGGCATGACCGGCTGGGTCGCCCTGCTGTTCTTTTTGATTGTCTTTTTGCTGGGCTTTGTGATCACGCGGGTGCGTGCGGAGTTTGGGTCGCCGCATGAGATCGTCTGGGTCAACCCGATTCAAGTCTTGATTACTCTGTTCGGGTCGCGGGCGCTGGGGGCACAGGACTTGACTCTGTTGTCCACGCTCTACTGGTTCAACCGGGGCTATCGGAACCATCCGATGCCGAACCAACTGGAAGCGTTCAAAATGATGGACGGCAAGCCGTCGGTCGGGGTCGGACGCCTCTGCGCCATTATCGCTTTTGCGTCGGTCGTCAGCCTGCTTTCCACCGACTGGGCAAACGTGCATATACTGTATGCGTATGGCGGCGAAGGCAAGAACATCGGGTTCAAGAGCTTTGTCGGCGCGGAAAGCTATGACCGTCTGGCGGGCTGGCTGACCCAGCCTGTCCCGCCGGCGTCTACGGGCCTGTATTATATCGCTGCCGGCTTTCTCTTCACCGTCGCCCTATCTTTGATGCGCGTCAACTTCGTCTGGTGGCCGTTCCATCCGGCGGGCTACGCGCTGGCGCTGTCGTATGCGATGGAGTATTTCTGGCTGCCGATCTTCCTGGCCTGGGCGATGAAGTTCCTCATCATCCGCTACGGCGGGATCGGCCTGCACCGTCGGGCTATCCCGTTCTTTCTTGGCCTCATTCTCGGCGACTACACAATGGGGGCGCTGTGGGCTATTGTCGGCCCGATCCTCGGCATTCCAACGTACAAGATCTATATTTAACTGCTGTTCCGAGCACAGTCGCCACGCAATCAATTGCATGGCTGAGTAGCCTTCGACCGGCTGTCCTGCGGACAGAAGAACAACTTCGTTAGATCGTAATCTTTTGTCCGCAGGACAATCAGCCGAAGGCTACTCACCCTAATAAAGCTTTAGCCCAGAATTTTGATTCTGGGTGTCATTCGGGCAGCCCGCGCCGGCTGAGTGCCCCTGGTGAGACTGCTTCGGCAGAGAATGGAGTCAGGCGCACGATGAAACGCACTTCCGACGGCTGAAGCAGGTACTGCGGCAGCGGGCCGGGGCCGCAGCTCTGGCTGCCGAGGCCGCTTTGGGCGTAGTCCAAATGCAGGATCGTTTCGGGCCGGGGCGTCAAATCGTAAGTGTGCTTTGCGTCCGTTAAATCCTGCGTCGTGTAGTGATGGACACTGACATTTAACAGGGGCTTCGCCGTCACAAGCAGGCCGAGACCGCGTGAGTTTGTGAGCGCCGCCCAGCGGACATCCGATTTGCTGCCATTTTCCTGGGGGCGGATGTAGTTCTGAAACTGCTCGGTAACCGTGCCGAAATAAATCCCGCGCTTGACACTCTCCCGGCGGTCTGGGTAGCTCTCGTGCGGCCCCAGGCCGTCCCAGGTAAACCGGTCGAAGCCGGGCGCAAGCGTGAGTTCCAATCCAATTCGGGGCAGCGGCGGCAGTTTGACCAGCGGCGTCACCGACGTTTCCAGCAGAACATCCCCGTTTCCATAAACTGTGTAGCAAAAGGATACGGTAAACGCCGGGCGGTGCGAGACGGCGGCAATCCGCGCTTCGACAATGATTTGCACCCGCTGCCGCTCAATCTGCTCCCAAACAATGGAAACAGTGCGGCTTGTCAAACGGTCCAGCCCAGCTTTGCGCCATGCGGCGGCCATCTGAGCATCATTATCGGTCGGCGCTCGCCAGACCGACAGCGTCGGGCCGGAAACGAGCAGCGGCGTATCCTGATACTCCCAGCTTGCCAGCGCTCCGCTGCTCCGGTCAAACTTTAGATGAAAGTTTTCGCCTGTTACTGTGACAAAGTGCTCCGCTTCTGCCACGGAGAGCACCGGCATTTCTGAAAGCGCGAGAAGGGCCGGAACGGCTCCGGTCGGCAGGGCAAACTGCGCCCAGGCGATCTCATGGCCGCGTGTTGCCCAGGAGGTATCGGACGCAAGCGCAAACGTGATGTCCAGCCAGGCGTCGCCGAAAGGTGGCAGCGTATACGGGACTGTCAAGACAGCCTCTGCGCCCGGTTTGATCTCCGGCAAAGCCAGCGTTCCCGATTGAACCGTTTCGCCTTCCTGCACCAGCCGCCAGGAGGCCGCGAGATGGCTCAGTGACGAAAAATCGTGGCGGTTGCGGACACGCACCGTTCCCGTCCGCAAATCCTCGGCTTCTGCCGTGACCGGCGCAATCACTTTCTTCAGCTCCAGCAAGGCCGGGTGGGGAACACGGTCCGGCGAGCAGAGGCCGTCAATGCAAAAATTGCCGTCGTTCGGCGCGTCCCCAAAGTCGCCGCCGTAGGCGAACCATTCTTCTCCCTCCGCCGTGCATTGGCGGATGCCGTGGTCGGCCCACTCCCAGACGCATCCGCCAAGCAGGCGCGGATAGCGGTCAATCACGTCCCAGTAGTCTTTGAGGCTGCCGGGGCCGTTGCCCATCGCGTGGGCATACTCACACAAAAAGAATGGGCGCGGGTCGTCTTTCTGCCCTTCGGCGATTAGCTCTGGCACATGCGTGTACATGCGGCTGACCATGTCAAGACCCGCATAATCTTCAGTCTCGTAGGCCGACTCATAGTGAATAGGCCGGGCCGGGTCGAGGGTGCGAATAGTATCAATCATCGCATGGTGGTTCGGCCCGTAGCCGGACTCGTTGCCGAGCGACCAGATAACCACCGATGGGTGGTTTTTGTCCCGCTGCACCAGTCGCTCCGCCCGATCCACAAACGCCTCGCGCCATGCCGGGTTTTTGGACAGCTCGCTCCAGTCGCCGCCTCCTTCCCCAAAGCCGTGGGTTTCCAGGTCCGCCTCGTCAACGACATACAGCCCGTACTCATCGCACAAATCCAGCCAGTAGGGATCGTTGGGGTAGTGGGAAGTCCGCACGCAGTTAATGTTGTGCTGCTTCATCAAAACGATGTCCCGGAGCATGTGGGCGCGGGGCGTGACATGGCCAAGGTCAGGATGCGTGTCGTGCCGGTTGACCCCGCAAAGCGTGATCGGAGTCCCGTTCAGCAGCAGCCGTCCGTTTTCGATTTTAATGTCTCGGAAGCCGACGGCGAAGCGCTCGACCGTCAGAACCTGGCCCGAAGCGTCTTGAAGCGTCAGCAAAAGCGTGTATAAATTCGGCTCTTCCGCAGACCAGAGCTTGGGGTCCGCCACGGTAAGCGCTGCCGTCAGCTCTTTCTCGCCGCCCGGCGCAAGCGCGGCGCTGCCGATGGCCCCCGACGCGGCTTCGTTTCCCTCCGCGTCAAGAAGCAGGGCGTAAAGCGTCGTTTCGCTCTGCGCCTGCCCTAGGTTCCGCACGGCGGCGGCGATTTCCAATGAGGCGTCGGCAAGGGAAGTCCCAAACGTCGTTCGCAGGCGCACGTCCTGCACATACAGTGGCGGACGGGCGATCAAAGATACATCGCGGAAGATGCCGCTCAGACGCCACTGATCCTGGTCTTCCAGATAGCTGCCGTCGGACCATTGATACACCTGCACCGTCAGCACATTTTCGCCCGACCTGAGTGCCGCCGTGAGATTGAACTCCGACGGCAGATGGCTTCCCTGGCTGTAGCCGATGTCCTGCCCGTTCAGCCAGACGGTGAACGCCGAGTCAACGCCTTCAAAGTGCAGAAAGACTTGCCGGTCGTTCCAGATTTCCGGCAGCGTCCATGTTTTTTTGTAAACGCCGACGGGGTTGTCGTCCGGCACGAACGGCGGGTCTACGGGGTAAGGGTAGGCGACATTCGTATACTGCGGCCTGCCGTAGCCCTGCCGCTGCCAGTTTCCGGGAACTGTGATCCGGTCCCACTCTCCTGCGAAGTCATCACGCTCGATGCCGGCGGGGACGGCGCGGGGGGCAGGCCAGTACGAAAACTGCCATTCGCCGTTGAGCAGCCGAAAGAACGGTGATGCCCCGCGTTCCCCCGCCTGCGCCGCTTCGGCATCGGCATAGGAAACGGAAGTTGCCGCTGCCGGCTCTCGGTTTCGCGACAGCACCTGCAAATTGTTCCAATCGGGCAGAGAAAAAGGGGCGAGAGACACAAGCAGTTCCTTTAAGCGGATTTAGCGCTGAGTATACCTGAAGTCACCCCAGCAAAGCTTTCGCCTGCGCGGACTCAGCCTCTCACCGGGTATTTCCAATGCTCGGTCACTGACGTTAGGAGAAACACGACTGTGGTAAATCCGCTTAAAGGAACTGCTTGTGTCTCTCGCCCCTTTTTCTCTGCTCCCTTCGCTTCCCTTGACGTTCCCCCTGCCTCTGTGTTATAGTGGCAACGTAACCCATTCTTTTGCTATTTATTTTGCTTTGCCTCCGACAAGGATTTGTTTCTCGATGCGCCCATTACCCACCCTGCTCGCACTCGCCGTTCTCGCGTCCACTGCCCCGCCGGTCTTCGCCGCCCATCATCACCATTCGTCTGCCGCCGCGTACGCGGCACAGGTGCAGGCTGAGCACCGTGTTCGGCTAGCTGCGAAAGAGAAAAAAGCCTGGCGGGAACATCTCGCCAAGCTGCGCTCCCTGCCGCATTCCGAGCGGGTCGCAGAAAAGCGCCATGAGAAGAAGTGGCAGCGCAAGCATAATGAGAAAGTGGCGGATATACAGGCGGCTGCCAAACAGGAGAAACGTGCCGCACTGCGGGAAGCAAAGCTCGCGCATCGGCACCACCACGCGAAAGCAGACCTCGTCGCCGCCGTGCCGAAGAAGCCGGCGGCATTAAAAAAATCTCTTGTTCATGCCCGGCATCTCGCTGTCCTGGACGCCGCACGCCGGGCAAGCGCCCAGAAAACCGCGCAAAGAAGCACAGAAAAAAGCCTGAAACACCGCGAGAACATAGCGCGGCAGGCGCAGATTGCCCGCGAATGGGCATCCCGGCGTCAGGCCATCCGCACGCTGCACCTCGCGAAAATCGCTGCCGCAAACCGCGCCCGGTGGTCGGCCCTGCACGGCGACGGCAGCGGGGGCAAGAGCATCCGGTTCTGGCAGACCGGCGCGGCGGGCGTTCCCGTCAAGGTGATTTCGGTAGATTTAAACGACCCAAATGTCAAAGTTTCGGCGATCATGGCCGCGCGGGGCAACGGCACGGCCGAGCCGTTTCGACAGATGATCAGCCGGGCCAACCCGAATGTCGCCGTCACAGGGACGTTTTTCTCGCTCGATGACTTGCAGCCGGTCGGCGACATTGTCGTGGACGGCAATCTGGTCCACTTCGGCGGCATGGGAACGGCGCTTTGCATCACGCCGGAAAACCATGCTTCCATGGTGACGTGCCGCTGGGGACGCCACCACGATTGGAGTCCGTTTGACTTTGTCGTCGCCTGCGGCCCGCGCCTGCTGCACGACGGTCAGGTGGTCCTCGACGCCCGCGCAGAGCGGTTCCACGACCGGCATATGCTGGCCCCGAACTCGCGGATTGCGGTGGGGATTACGCGCGGCAACACGCTCTTTTTCGTGATGACCCACGCGCCGATTTATTTAGGCAGACTCGCCCGCGTCATGCAGTCTCTCGGCGCGACCGATGCCATGAACCTGGATGCCGGGACCAGCACCGGATTTTACTACGACGGCGCGACGCTTGCAAAGCCGGGCCGCAAGCTGACGAACATGATTGTGGTGTATGGCCGCCGCGAGCGCTATGAACATGCTCTGGACCAGCTTGTTTCGCCGATGTACCACCGCGCCGCCTCTCGCCGCCTGCCGCCGTCCGGCACCCGAACGGCGGCTTTGGTCCGCCCGTGAGCGATTTCGAGATTTTGCCGCGCGTCTGGGCCAAGATTGATCCGTTGGCTTTGGCGCATAATATTACGCTCCTTAAGAAGCGTTTTGCTCCGGCGCGGGTCATGGCAGTCGTCAAGGCCGATGCCTACGGCCACGGCGTCCGCCAAATCGCCCCGCTCTGCTTTGAGTTCGGGCTGACCGATTTTGGTGTCGCCACTCCCGCCGAGGGCGCAGCCCTGCGCCCCCTGCTGCCGCCGGACGCCGCGATTTACCTTCTTGGCCCCGCGCTGCCGTCCGAAGCCCCCGCGATTGCCCGTTACCGCCTGACGCCTCTCGTGAGTTCTCTTGAGTTTGGCCGAGCGCTTTCCATTGCTGCCGAAGCTCAAGATACTTTTGCCGAAGTTCATCTGGATGTAGATACCGGCATCGGACGTGCGGGTGTCGGGCTTGGTGATGCCCATCCGTTATTGACACAGCTTGATGCTCTGCCCCATCTTCGGATAACCGGCCTTTCTACCCATTTTGCCAGCGCCGACGAGGACTTAGTAGACGTACATCAGCAGTGGGCTGAGTTTGCTGACTTCGTGACCAGCCTGGGTGGGAGAGCCGACGCTTTACTCATCCATGCTTCAAACTCACCCGCTTCTCTTGTTTTACCGAAGGCTGCCCGGCACAGAATGATCCGGCCCGGCTTGCTGCTGTACGGCATCGAGCCGACACCCGGCGCGTTTGCTTTGTCCCTCTTCCCCCTGCGTCCGGTGCTGATGCTCAAAGCTCGCGTTTCTCTGTGCCGCTTCCTGCCTGCCGGAGCGACCATTTCCTACGGACGCACGTATACGGTCCCCCCCGGCGGCGGCACTTATGCGACATTGACAGTCGGCTACGGCGACGGTTATCCGCGCGGGCTGTCGAATCGCGGCTTTGTCCTCCTGCACGGAAAACGCGCTCCGATCTGCGGGCGGGTGTGCATGGATCAGATTGTCGTCAATGTCAGTGACATCCCACACGTTCAGGCGGGCGACATTGCCACGCTGATCGGCACCGACGGCAGCGAAAGCGTCACGGCAGAAGAATTGGCCGCGCTCATCCCGACCACGCCGCACGCAGTTACGACGGGACTGACGGGGCGCGTGGGTCGGGTACAATAAATTCACTATGTTCGATGAACCTTCGCAGCGGCTGACGCTTACTGTAGATGACCGCCCCGTCGGTGTTCGCTTTCTTCCTGCGACGCCTGCTTCCGCCGACATGCCGCCGATGATTTTGCTGCATGGCCTCGGCTGCTCGGCGGACGCCTGGCGTCCGACCCTCGGCGTTCTCGCGGAGCGCGGCGTCGGTGCGGTCTATGTGCCGGACATGCCGGGTTTCGGCTGCTCGCCGGGTCCCAAAAAAGCACTTTCCATAGTGGAGCTGGCCGACTGGCTGGCGCGGGTGTTGGATGCTCTCGGCCTCGAAAAAGCGAATCTCGCCGGCAACTCGCTTGGTGGACAAGTGCTGCTGGCGTTTGCCCGGCGTCACCCGGAGCGTTTAGAGCGACTTGTTCTGATTGGCTCAACTGTTGGCGGCCAGTATATCTCGCTGGCCCGTTATGCCGCCGGGCTGGTGCTGGACGGCGTTCAGGAGCCACCGCGCTACACTATAGTGCTGGCCCGAATGTACGCGCAGATGGGGTTTGTCCGGTACGTCCAGACCACGTTCGCGATGATCGCTGACGAGCCGTTAGAGCAGACCTCCGGCATTCAAGCCCCTTGCCTGGTGCTACGCGGCGCTCGCGACGGCATCATCCCGGACCCCGTCGCTCGCCGTCTGGCTGCTGCCCTGCCGAACGGACAGTTCCGGCGCGTTGCGGGAACGGCGCACGCGATGGAGTTCACGCGGCCCCGTGAGTTCACGGAGATTGCCTTGTCGTTCTGGGCAGGACACGCGGCAGACAATGCGGCCTGAGAGGAAAGGGAGCGTGGAACTGAAGTTCTACGGCCTTTTCGCTTTCGCGTCTTTAGAAAGATAAACGATGGATGCCCTTGAACTGATTCGTGAGCTGACACGACTGCCGGGACCGCCGGGGCAGGAAAAACTGGTGCGGGATGCCGTTGCCGCCCACGCCGAACGCCTCGGCTGCATTTGCGAGACCGACGCGAGGGGAAACCTGCTGCTGTCGGTTCCGGGAGCGACCCGCCTGCCCGACGCGCCCGACATCGTTGTCATGGCTCATTTGGACGAGATCGCTCTGCTCGTTGTCCGCGTCGAAGACGGCGGCAAGTTGATCGTTACCAGCTTAGGCGGCGTGTTCCCGTGGAAATGGGGCGAAGGGCCGGTGCAGATACTTGCTTCCTCTGGGCCGCTCGATGGTGTGCTGTCGTTTGGGAGCATCCATACGACCGACCCAAGCAGCACGGCAGCGGCGGCGCGGGAACGGGCGCTGAATTGGGCGGACACGCGGGTCTTCACCGGACTGACGGCGGAAGCGCTGGCGGAACGCGGCGTCCGGGCCGGAACCCGCGTCGTGCTGCACCCGTCGCGCCGGACCTGGACCGAAATCGGCGACTTTGTGGCGTCGCCGTTCCTGGATGACCGTGCCGACCTCGCCGCGATGCTGCTGGCTTTGGAAACCGCGCGGAACTTAGACCCCGAACGGGTGCTGTTTGCGGCGACGGTGGCGGAGGAAGTCGGCGGCCATGGGGCGCTGTGGCTGCTGCGGCAGCGTCCGGCGGTGGTCGGCATTGCACTGGAGATCGGGCCACGCGTACCGGAAAGTCCGTTTCTTCTGGACGATCAGCCGACGGTCTGGGTGAACGACTCTTACGCCGCGATGCAGGCCGCCGACATCGAATTAGTCGCCCGCGCGGCGCATTCCCTCGGCCAGACTCCCCATTTTCAGGCGCTCTCGCGGGGCGGCAGCGACGCCTCCTGCGCGGCATCGCATGGCCTCGTCGCCCGCCCCATCACGCTGGCATTCGCCGCCGAGAACTCACATGGCTGCGAGATCATGCACCGGAACGCCATGCCGAACTTGTCGGCGCTGCTGCTGTCTGTGTTAGAAGCTGTATCAGGTGAGAAGCTGCATTAGAAGAGGTTTGTTCGTGACCGACGTGTTTTCTTTGCTCATTCGCCCGCAGTATTACGACTTTGATCCGTCCAGCATCGTTCACAATGCGACGTATGTGCGCTGGCTGGAAGACGGGCGGATCGCGTTCCAGCAGGCCAGTCCCTGGCCGACCGAGCGGCTGTACGCGGCGGATATGGCAGCGGTCTTGACCCGGACCGAAATCTGCTACAAGCGCCCCGTGCGCCTTTCTGAAACTGTGCTGCTCCGGGTCTGGGTGCTGTCGGTGGGCCGCTCCGCGCTGTCGCTCGCGCTGCGCTTTGTCCATCCTGAGACGGAGACGGAATACGCCCGCGCCGAGCAGAGCGGCTGCTTTGTGCGCCGCTCCACCGGCAAGCCGACAGCCATGCCAGCGGAGTTTTTAGAGTTCTGCCGCGCCTACAAAGCGAAGTTCTGCGTGCCGGAGTAGACGCAGGAACCTGGATTTCAGACTGGGGCATCCCGTAAGCCGTCCTTCAAATGAAACTTTTCGCGGCGTATCACTGTTATTACTCATAAGAAGGAACAAATTTTATGAAACAGACACGACGCGAGCTTTTGCGGAACGGCTTTTCTGCCGCCGCCGTCATCGGAGGATCGCTGCTTGCGGTCAAGTACGGCTTTTCTGCGCCCGGCGCTCAGGCACCTGCCCGCCATTTTGCTGTCACGCACACTGATGCTGAGTGGAAGAAGCTTCTGACGCCTGCCCAGTATAACATCCTGCGCCAGTCGGGGACCGAGCGGGCCTTCTCCGGGGACTACGAGTTCCATGGCAAAGGCGTCTACAACTGCGCTGCCTGCGCGAACCCGCTTTATAGTGCCAGTACCGAGTTCGATTCGGGAACGGGCTGGCCGAGTTTCTACCAGCCGCTTTCCAAAAGCAGCGTATTCACGCGGTCCGACAGCAGCCTGCTGATGGAGCGCACGGAAGTGGCTTGTGTCCGCTGCGGCGGTCATCTCGGCCATGTCTTTGATGACGGCCCGAAGCCGACCGGCCTGCGCTACTGCATGAACTCGGTGGCGATGAAGTTTGTCAAGCAGGCATAATGGGCGTTTTCGCTCTCAAAGCGGCGGAAGCAGAGATGCTTCCGCCGCTTTTTTGCGCTTCTTATCATACAGATTATAGAGAGTTATTTCCGTTAAACTACGGCAAAAAGCAGTTGCTGACGGCTGCAAGGTTTATCCTGTTTTTCCTCCGGGTAAGCCGTAACGGAAACGTAAACAAAGACAGGAAAAAGAAATGACCACACGAAACACAGCCTTGACAGCGCTTGCGGCAAGCGTCTTAGTTTCAGCGAGCGTCAGCGCCTTCGCGCAGGCCCCGTCGCCTCATGCAAAGACGCCGAGCAGCGCGACCGGCAGCGGCAAAGATACCGGAATGCAGGTTCCAAGCGGCATGTCGGGGAACGGACCGGGCGGGGTCGGAACCGTCGCCAGCGCTGCTGCAACCGGAAAATCCAGTGCGGCAAAGAACAAAAAAAGCGCCAAGCACAGCAAGAAGCATCATATGTCCGGGACAGCTCATTAAGCGTGAAACTCCAAGAAACGCAATTTAGTAAGGAAAGTTCACAATGTCACTGACCCAGCAGGACCCGACAAAGCAGTATCCGCAGCCGCCGTTCCATGAGACGGCGCAGACGCCGCCCGGCTCGGACAAGGCCATGCGGACAAAGGCCGATTATGGCGAAGAAACCTACACCGGCAGCGGCAGACTTGCCGGACGCGCCGCGATTGTTACCGGCGGAGACAGCGGCATTGGCCGGGCGGTCGCACTGGCGTTTGCCCGCGAAGGCGCGGACGTGCTGATTTCTTATTTAGAAGAAACGGAAGACGCCCAAGAAACCCTGCGGCTGGTTCATGCGGCAGGCCGCCGGGGCATCCTTGTTCCCGGCGATATTTCCGCCGAGGCGCATTGCCAGGCGCTGGTCCAGCAGGCCCAGGCGGAGTTCGGACATCTGGATATTTTAGTCAACAATGCCGCGTTCCAGATGCCCCACGACAAGATTACCGAAATCCCGTCCGACGAGTGGGACCACACGTTCCGCACCAATATCTACGCGATGTTCTATCTTTGCAAAGCCGCCCTGCCGGTGATGCGTCCTGGCGGCTCGATTATCAACACAGCGTCCATTGAAGGCTACCAGCCGGATTCCAACTTGCTGGCGTATGCAACCACAAAAGGCGCGATTGTCAACTTTACCAAGGGGCTGGCAAAAGAAGCGATGCAGAGCGGTATCCGCGTGAACGCCGTCGCGCCCGGCCCGGTCTGGACCCCACTCATTCCATCCACCCTGCCGCTGGAGATGACTAACACGTTCGGTACGGAAACTTATCTTAAACGCCCCGCCCAGCCGGTTGAGCTTGCCCCAGTGTATGTTTTGCTGGCCTCGCAGGAGGCGAGCTACATCACCGGCATGATCTACGGCGTCACCGGCGGCGATGTGATTGGGTAGGAAGTCTTAGAGAACCTCACCCGGTCGCTCCGCGCCCACCCTCTCCTTAAGCAAGGAGAGGGTCGCCACTTGTGGCGGGGTGAGGTACGAGATCGGGTGAGGTTCTTTTGCTTTTCCCCATTTGTCAGGTACAATGGACAAAACGGCAACGGCGCTGTCTACCACACGAACAGGAAGTCACATTCGTTGAGTACAGTCACCCTCTCCACCGAGATCGCTGCGCCTGCCGCCTCTAAAGCCGATCTGCCGCGCATTCTTGTTTTGGCGGTTCTTGCCGCCACGCTTGGCGTCTTCATTGTGGCGTTTACAAGCGAAAAACTGCTTTTTTTGTACAAAGAACAGCTTCATTTGTCGCCGGGCGGCGTCGGCACGCTGGGTATTATTGCCGGTATTCCTTCCTATTTGCAGCCGTTCATGGGGGCGTACTCGGACCTCAATCCCCTGTTCGGCTACCATCGCCGCTCGTATTTCGTGCTGGGCGGGGTCATCAGCGCTTTGGGATACCTCTTTTTAGCGTTGCAGCCACATTACTCATACGGCGCCGTTATTGCTCTGGTCACAATTGCTGCTGCCGGTGGCATCATGGTCAACGTCGTATTTAATGCTGTGCTGGTCGTAGTCGGCAATGCAACCGGCACATTTGGGCGGCTCCAGACGCTTCTGTATTTAATTTCCTACGGCTGGGTGCTGGTTTATACTGGCCATCTGACCGGCCATGTGACCCAGTTCTGGAGCTACCGGCTCGCGTTTGAATGGGCGGCGGCGTTATCGCTGGCCGGAACACTGCTGGTCTGGCTCATCCCTGAAAAGCGCCAAGCCGGGCAGGGGGCGTCGGTCGCGCCTGAAGACCTCATTGTGCGGAACGCGGTCCGGCGGGAGGAGCGGCAGCGGACGCTGGCAATTCTGCGCTCTGCGGCAGCCTCGCCGGGTCTTTGGGTACTGGTCGCGTTTATCTTTTATCTTATTGTGACGCCAGGGACCAACACGGTTCAGGTTTACTATGAAACAGATGCGCTGCATTTGTCCAAGCAGTTCATTGGTGACCTCCGAAGCTGGACGTCCGCCGGCGTTCTCGCGGCTTTGGCCCTTTATGGCACCGCGTCGAGCCGGCTGTCGGCGCGGGCGCTGGTTTTCGGTGCGTGGCTGATGGACTGCTCGGCGTACCTGCTGCTTTTAAACATTCACAATGCGGCGTCCGCCGAATGGGTTTCTTTGCTTGTCGCCCTCAGCGGCACAATCTATGGTCTGTGTTTGTACACACTGGCCGGACGGGCCTGCCCGGTTGGAGCCGAAGGGGCTGTTTACGGCCTAGTTTTGTCGGCCATTGCGCTGGGCGGCACGCTCGGCGACAAACTTGGCGGAACTTTGTACGATATTTTCGGTCCTTCCAGTCATCACAGTGTCACTTACGGCTGGAATGCGATGCTCTGGTTCGGCCTCGGCTTCACCGTTATTGCAGCCGGGCTTATACCGTTTCTGCCGGCCTGGGCGAGAAGTGGCGAGCGTTTGAGCAAAGCTGCGTAAGAACCTACCCTGCTCGTTCCTCGCTTCCCCTCCCGAAACGGGAAGGGTAAGAGATAGATCCGAGAGGCCCGGCCAAAGCGTAGTTTCTGAAGCTCCAGCCCTTCCCGCTCCGGGAGGGGAAGCGAGGAACGAGCGGGGTAGGTTCTTTTTGGGTATGCTGGCACCATGAAAACACGCAATTTAGGCGATTTAGTCGTCTCCGAGATCGGCCTTGGCTGCATGGGCATGAGCGAGTTCTACGGGCCGGGCGACGAAGCCGAGTCGCTCAGGACACTTGATCTGGCACTGGATCTGGAAGTGACATTCTGGGATACCGCCGATATGTACGGGCCGTTCACGAACGAAAAGCTCCTCGGCAAAGCGCTGGTCGGTAAGCGAGACCAAGTGGTTCTTGCCACCAAATTCGGGAACATGCGCGGAGCAGACGGCGCGTTCTTAGGCATCAGCGGCTCGCCGGAGTATGTCCGCAAGTCCTGCGACGAGAGCTTGGAACGGTTAGGCGTTGACCACATAGATTTGTACTATCAGCACCGGGTTGACAAAACCGTGTCGATTGAAGAGACGGTCGGCGCAATGGCCGAGCTGGTGTCGGCGGGCAAAGTAAAGTACCTGGGCCTCTCGGAGGCTTCCGCCGCGACGATCCGCCGCGCCCATGCCGTGCATCCGATCTCGGCCCTGCAATCGGAGTATTCGCTGTGGTCCCGTGACCCCGAAGGCGCGATTTTAGACACGCTCCAAGAGCTTGGCATCGGTTTTGTGCCGTACAGCCCATTAGGACGCGGGTTTCTGACGGGCCAGTTCCGAACCCCGGAAGACATTCCCGAAGGCGATTTCCGGCGTCATAATCCGCGCTTCCAGGGCGAGAACTTCATGCAGAACTTGAAGCTGGTGGACGCGGTCAAGCAGATGGCGGACAGCAAAGGTATCACGCCCGGTCAGCTTGCGCTGGCCTGGGTACTGGCGCAGGGCAGCGACTTTGTCCCTATCCCCGGAACCAAGCGCACTAAGTACCTGCGCGAGAATGCTGCCGCCGCAGAGGTTCAGCTCACGCCGGAAGATTTGGTCTGGCTCAATGAAATCGCGCCCAAAGATGTCGCCGCCGGGGACCGTTACCCCAGCATGGCGACGATTGATCGCTGAGTGAAACCCCTTGCGAAAAAGCAAACAGTTTTGGCAGGCCGTCGTGCGCGGCGCATTCTGGCTGGCGTTTAAAACCCTGCGGTACGTTCCCTGGAAGCCTGCGCTGACCTGGGGAACGGCAATGGGAACGCTCGGCTACCATGTGGCGGGCCGGTTCCGGGCTGTGGCCGACAAAAACCTGAAGATCGCTTACGGGGACTCGCTGACCGAGCGGGAGCGGCAGGCGCTGATCAAGCGGGTTTTCCAGCAGTTCGCCCGTGCGTCTTTGGTGGAATTCCTCAAAGGCGCTCACTTCACGAAAGAAGACACGGCGCACTGGGTCCATGTGGACTCGTATGCGCCTGCTCATGACCTGCTGGCCCGCGGCAAGGGGATGATTGTTGTGTCCGCTCACCTCGGCAACTGGGAATGGCTGACTAAACGGGCCACGATGGAAGGCTTCTCGGTCAAAGTGGTTGCGCGACAGAGTGAGGACGAGAAGTTCAATCGCCTCACAGACCAAATCCGGGGCGAGAACGGCTACACGGTCCATCCGCGCGGTGATTCTCCGCGTGCACTTTTGAAGCAGCTTCGGGACAACAAGATCGTCGCGATTGTCCCCGATCAAAAGTCGGAAGATGTTTTTGTGCCGTTCTTCGGGAAGCTGGCGGGAACCGTTGCCGGCCCGGCTGTGCTGGCGCTCAAAACCGGCGCAGCCATCCTGCCGATGTTCTGCCCGCGCCGGCCCGACGGCACTTACGAGACGGTGTTCTACCCAGCAATTATTCCAGAGCCGACCGGCGACACGGAGGCCGACATCAAGCGGATCATGACCGAGATCACTGCGGACATTGAAGACATTGTCCGCAAGCATCCCGATCAATGGCTCTGGCTCCATGACCGCTGGCGTGTGCCGCCGCCCGAACGCATTTCCGAAAGCCTTCATGCCGAACTCTCTGCCGCCGCTCGTTAATTTATCTCTTGCGGACATCCAGCGCCTGCTGATTGTCAAAACCAGCTCTATCGGCGACGTTATCCATGCGCTCCCCGTCGTGCAGGCGATCAAGGACGCCGCGCCGTATCTGGAGCTAGGCTGGGTCGTCCGCCGCCGGTGCGCGGACATCCTGACCGGCAATCCCTGCATTGACCATTTGTACCTTCTGTCCGACAAGCCCTCTCTCCAGGAGCTTTACTTGCTGCGCCGCGAGCTGCACTCCGCGCACTATGACATGGCACTCGACATGCAGGGATTAGCGTTAAGCGGTCTCGTGACACGCTTGTCCGGCGCACCCATCCGTGTCGGCTGGGACCGCAACCGTGAGATGAACGCGCTTTTCCTGACGCATCCAACTATTCTCGGTAAGGCCAAAGACGCGCACGAGATAGATTTGCTGTACGGCTTCGCAGAGGCGCTCGGTGTTCACGCTCCGCACTCGGAGTTCACGCCCCAGCCATATTTGGCTGCTGAGAATGCCGCCGAAGCTGACGAATGGCTTTCGGCGCTGCCGGGGCCGCGCATTGCGCTGAATGTCGGGGCGTCGCGGGCGTACAAGCGCTGGCCGCTCTCAAACTGGATAGAAGTGGCGCAGGCTCTGACGCAGTCAGGCCAAAGCGTTGCGTTTGTCGGCGACAAGACGGACGCGGAGACGGTCACGCAAATCACGCCTTATCTCAGCCCAAACTTTGTCAATCTTGCGGGCAAAACAACTCTGCGCGAGCTGGCATCCGTTCTGGCAGCGTGTAATTTGCTGGTCAGCGGCGACAGCGGCCCGATGCACCTGGCAGTTGCCGTCGGCACACCGACACTCGCGATTTTCGGCGCGACAAATCCCGTCCGGCATGGCCCTTACGGCGCGCGGAACACGATTTTGCATGACCCCGTGCCAGGTCTGCTTACGCCGGGCAAGCGTCCGACCGAGGCCGAAGGCGCGGCCTGTATGGCACGGGTGACGCCGGAGAGGGTGATGAAGGCGGTCGAGGCTGGTCTTGGAGAGGGCGAACATAGATAGAGAGGGCGAACACAAGGTTCGCCCTGACTTGGCGGGTTTTTCAGGTATACTAAGCGCACCTATGCGGAAGTTTCTCGTCGTCAACATGAACTATATGGGGGATGCGCTTCTGACCACGCCCGCGATTGCGGCGCTCCGGCAGGAATTCCCCGACGCGCAGATTGATACGGTTGTCGGAGCCGGAACTGCCGCCGAGGTACTGCACGGCAATCCCGACCTGAACCACATTATTGCCCGGACCGCGCGGGGCGGGGCCGGGCGGCTGATGCAGACGTTCCGGCTGCTCCGCGAGGGCCGCTACACCGATGCGGTCATCCTGCCGCCGCTCCCGGCCTATGCATTCGCCGCCTGGCTGGCCCGGACACCGCGCCGGGTGGGCCTCGGCGGGCGCGGTATGAACCACTTTCTCACCGAGCTGCGCCGGACAAAAGCCGTTCACATGGCCGATGCCATGCTGGACACGATGCCCCTGCCGCCTGGTGCACCGCGCCGCCGACGGCTTATGGTCGCAGTTGACCCGGCTTCGGACAGCGCTGCCGCTGCGCTGCTGGCGGAGTACGGCATTGAACCCGGCAGCCCGCTCCTCGCGGTCAATATCGGCGCGACCCGGCCCCAAAAGCGCTGGTTTGCCGAGTCATTTGCCCAAACGCTAGATGGCCTGCATGACACCCGCGTCGTTCTGGTCGGCGCTGGGGCGGAAGACACGCAGATGGCGGCGGACATCCTGCGCCGGACGCAGTCGTCGCCGGTCAACTTGGTTGGTAAGACGCAGGTGAACACGCTGGCGGCGGTTTTGAAGCGCTGCGACCTGCTCATCAGCGGCGACTCTGGGCCGATGCACCTGGCGACCGCGGTGGGAACGCCGTGCGTCGCGCTGTTTGGCTCGACCGACCCGAACGTCACCGGCCCGTTTGACGATGCTTCGGAAGCTATCTACAAAAACCTGTCGTGTTCGCCCTGCGGCAACCATCCGACCTGCAATGGGCGCTACGACTGTCTGCGCGAGATCACGCCGGAAGAGGTTGTCCTCGCGGCCCGCCGCCTGCTCCGCACCCGCCGGGGCGGCCTGACTCCCCTGCCGCAAGCCATGCCATCCGCGCCTGCCGCCGACCCGTTTCATCAGACTGCTCCGGTGCGGCGCATACTGATCGCCACCAAGTTCCGGTTTATCGGGGACACGCTGCTGGCGACCCCGATCTTCCGGGCGGTTCGGGCGCAGTGGCCGGACGCACATATCGCCCTGCTGACAGGCAAAAACGCGCGAGTACTTTTGCAGAACAATCCCTACTTGGACGAAATCTGGGAGTTCGACCCCTACAAGTCCGACAAAGGCACACGTGCCTATCTGCATCTTGTCCAGCGTCTGCGAGCGGGCCGCTTTGATTTATGTCTGGCGCTGAACCGCTCGTTTCACTCGGCCTTAACTCCCTGGCTGGGTGGAATCAGAACACGCGCAGGGTTTGAATCCGAGGGGCGCGGGCCGCTTCTGAACTGCCGGGTGGACTACGACCGGGAAAAAAGCGAGATCGCCTGCTACTTTGATGTTCTGCGGGCAGTCGCGCCGGATGCTCCGGTAAACCCTGCGCTGGAGCTTTGGATCAGCGCGGATGAGACCACGCGGGCGCAGGAGCATCTCCTGTCGGCCTGGGGCGAGCGCGTGCCGCGTGAGCAGTTGGTCGGTATTCAGCCGGGAGCGAGCCAGGCCCGAAAACAGTGGAGCGCTGCCGGGTTCGCCCGTATTGCGGACCAACTCGTCGCGACAAACCCGCATCTGCGCCTGGCACTCATCGGTGGGCCGGACGAAAAAGACGCCGCCGAAGAAATGCTGTCGCTGTGCGGGCCGGACACAAAAGCGCGGGCGGTGTCGTTTGCCGGCGGCTGCGGCCTGCGCGAGTCTTTGGCTTTAGTCTCTCAGCTCGGCCTGTTTCTGGGCAATGACACGGCGATCATGCACTCGGCGGTCGCCCTCGGCGTCCCGACTGTCGCGCTCTTTGGCCCGACCAACCCGCGCAAGTGGGGGAATTATGGCCCCTGCCACCGGGTTTTAGAGTCGCCCGACGGCACAATGGCCTCCATCGCGGCGGAAGACGTTCTCGCCGCAGCGTCCGCCCTGCTGGCCCAAAGCGCATCGCCCGCCTCGGTTGCGCCGGTCGCCTGAAATCCGGTATAATCGGCTGTCGCCAATGTTCTGAAGTTGCAAGCGCAAACCTATTTTTGGGAGTGTATACTTCGAAGTGATCCTTTTGCAAAAGATTTTTGGCAAGCGGAAAGATGTTCAGGATCAGCAGTGGCAGGTTCCTATTGTTCAGCAAATCTGTATTGCCATGATCCATCAAATACCGGAAAGCTGGGATAGCGCAGTTTTAGTCCTAGCGCCGACAGAAGAGGGCATCGGCACCGGATTTTCACACTCCGCCATCGCGCCCCGCGCCGCCGAGGACTTTGCCCTTCGCGACGGCGAGTTCGTGACCCCAGATATGGAAGTCATGGCGGCAACTCGGCAGCTAGAATTAAGCTTCGTTGAGCACAAAGGCATCTTCAAAAAGGCAATCATCAGCGCAATCCGTGATGGTGAAGATTGGGAAGTAAAAAGCGAGTACGAGCATTAAAATTTACGTCTGAAGAAGCGGCGATGGCCTTTCAGGAAGACCGCTGAGGTTATATTGTCTCATGCGATTCGAGTGGGACGAGAGCAACATTGTTAAGCACGGAATTGACTTTGTCGATGTCCCGCGTCTCTTTTCAGCCCCGATGCGAACAATTTTAGATTTACGGCAGGATTACGGCGAAGATCGGCTTTTTGGGTTGGGGTTGCTCGACAACCGCGTGGTCGCTGTTGCTTTCACTGAGCCGGACGAAAATACCATTCGTGTTTTCTCTGCGAGAAAGGCATTAGCACATGAGAAAAAGCAATATGAGCAGTACATTAGGCAAAACTTCGGCCATTGAGGCAGGGGCAAAAGACTCTGTACGCTCACGTACGGATTGGGCGCGGGTAGATGCACTGGCAGACGACGACATAGACACGTCAGACATACCGCCGATGACCGAAGCGGACTTTGCACACTCCGAATGGCGTATTCCTGCCGCCGCTGATTTAGACAAAACGGGCAACTTATCTCAAGTGATGGTAGAAGTTTCTGTGGACGAAGATATTTTGGCTTGGTTTCAATCGCAAGGGCAGGACTACCCGCAGCGGATGCGAGCCGCGCTGCGCTTGTATGCCGAGGCTCACCGAGCAGCAGCCTAAAGCTCTTTATGACAAGTTTTTCTCGCTCTAATCAGCTCTACAAACGGGCGCTGTTTATCCGGTTCGGCGGCATGGGCGATATTCTGCTGGCGACGCCGTCGGTGCGGGCGGTTGCGGCGGCGTTTCCGGGCATCGCGATTGACTTTGTAGTCGGCGGGGGCATGACCGACGCGCTTTCGGGGCATCCGAATGTGCGGGAGATTTTGACGTTTGACAAGCGCGGCGTAGATTCGCGCTTAGACCACTTTCTGCCGTTTCTCGTGAAGATTGCCCGGAAGCGCTACGATTTGATCATCAATCTGCATCCGAGCGCGAAGTCGTATTTGATGGCGGCGGCAAGCGGGGCGAAAACGCGGCTGACATTTGAAAAGCGCATGGAGGTTCGGGCCGATACAGGCCGGGTCGCCCATGCGGTAGACGATTTTGCAAAAGAACTGCGGCCATTAGGGATTGAAAGCGTCCCGGACCGAACACTGGACTTTATCGTTCCAGGCGCGGCTCAGGCGCGGGTCGCAAGCCTGTTGGCAGGATTGGGAGTCTCCGAAAGCGACAAGCTGCTCGTGATTAACCCGGCGGCATCCCGGCCATTGAACCGCTGGCCGCTGGAGCGCTTCGCGGAAGTCGCCGCGTTTTGGGCCGGACAGGCGGGCGTCAAAGTGGCGATTACCGGGGCACCGCCGGCGTTCAAGACCGTCATGGACGGCCTGGACGAAGTCAGCTTGGCGCGGGAAGCGGCGGCGGCGGATCCACGCATCCTGAACCTTGCCGGGAAGCTGACCGTCAAAGAGTTCGGTGCACTTTTGGCCCGCGCGGACACGCTGCTGACCTGCGACACCGGTCCGATGCACATTGGCGCGGCGCTGGGAACGCCATTGGTCGTGCTGTCGGGCGCGGCGGACCCGGACCGAACCGGGCCATTAACCGCGAACAGCACGGTCTTGATTGAGCGTGGTTTGGAATGCGTCCCCTGCCGGGATCGCATTTGCCGGCGCGGCGATATGCTCTGTATGAGCAGTTTGACCGTGCAGAATGCCATCGCGGCAGTTGGGGAGCGGCTGGGCCGAAGGGAGACGCGCGGTGGCATTGTCCTTCCCGTCCTCGGCAGATAAGATTAAAACTGCCGAAGAGTTAGCAAGCATTGTCGCCGCGCGTCAGAGCGCCGGCGAAAAGGTCGTGCTGACTAACGGCGTCTTTGACCTGCTGCATGTCGGCCATGCCCGGTATCTCGCCGAAGCGCGGGCGCTGGGCGATGCTCTGATTGTCGCGGTCAACTCTGACGAGTCCGTACGCGGGTTCAAAGACCCTTTGCGGCCGGTTGTGCCGCTGGCCGAGCGTATGGAACTTTTGGCTGCGCTTGCCTGCGTAGAGTATGTCGTGCCGTTTACGACTCGGACCCCGGTGCCGCTGATTGAACAAGTCCGCCCGTTGGTCTATGCCAAAGGCGGCGATTATACGCTTGCTGACCTGCCGGAAGCGGCGGTTGTCTTCGGTTACGGCGGCTCCGTGCAGATTTTGCCTTTTGTTGCCGGGCGCTCGACGACCACTCTCATTGCCCGTGTTTGCGCCGCCTACTGCCGAGATTTTGATTATCAAGACTTTAGTGGAGCGGCTTCTCAGGAATAATTTTATGCCTCTTTCCGTGCTGCAAGTCGCGACCGGTTTTCCGTCCTGGGGCGGGACCGAGCTGCACATCTTAAATCTTTCCGAGCAGCTCAAAAAGCGCGGCTACGATGTCACGGTCGCGTGCCGCCCCGGACGCTGGGTGGAGGAGCGGGCGACTGCGATGGGCCTGCCGACCGTCCCAATTCGCGTGATGAACCAGCACGACTGGCAGGATTTCAGCCTGCTGCGCTCGTTTCTGCGCGAGCACAAGACCGATGTTCTTCATGTCCACTGGTCCTCGGATATTGTCGTTCCGGGCTATGCCGCCCTGCGCGAGCAGGTTCCCGTGCGGATCATGTCCCGCCATATGCCGTACCCGTTCAAGAACCGCGTCGGCTCGTTTCTCTACAGCAAGATTTTGTACACGCGGCTGGTGACGGTTTCGAACTCCGTGCGCGAGACGCTGATTAAGTGCGGTGTTCCCGGCGACAAGGTGCAGGTCATCCATCACGGCACCGATGTCGAAGCATTTGCCCGGACGACGCAGGACCGCAAAGAAATGCGGCTTGCGCTCGGCATCCCCGAAGACAGTGTCGCGGTCGGGATCGTCGGACGGATTGCACCCGAAAAGGGCCATACGGTGCTTTTAGAGGCCCTGCAAAAAGTTCACGCCCGTTACCCGCTGTTTCTTGTCATTGTCGGCAACGGCCCCGATGAAGAGCTGATTCGCACCCGCGCCGCCGAGATGGGGCTGGCCGACAAAGTCTTGTTTACAGGCTTCCGCGACGATGTCAACAATGTCCTAAATGCTTTGGACGTTGTTACGGTCCCGTCCACGTGGAACGAGCCGTGTTCGGCGGTCGTTCAGCAGGGCATGGCTGTGTCAAAGCCGATCATCGGTACCCGCGCGGGCGGGACGCCCGAAATGGTCTTGGACGACGAAACGGGCTTCTTAGTCCCGCCGTCTGATCCCGTCGCCCTCGCCGACGCCCTCGCTCGTTTGGCCGGCGATGCGTTTCTGCGGAAGCGGCTCGGCGCGGCGGGCAAAGAGCGTGTCGAAGAGCTGTTCTCCCTGCGTGTGATGACCGACAAAATCGAAGCCTTATACCAGCGGGAATACGAAAACGCGCGGGGGGCTAAAGCGCTCCAAAAAGCGCTGGCCTCCTGAACCAATAGCCATGTCTTACGCTGCGCCGCGCTTTCAGGTCCCGCTGACACCAATTAATGTTCCAATTCAGCGCTGCCCCGTTCCTCGGAAATCTGCGTCCCAACGGATATTAATGATGCGCCTCGGCGCTTATGGCGATATTTTGATGGCGACGCCGCTGCTGGCATCGCTCCGACAAGCTTACCCGGATGCATATCTGACCTGGATAGCCGGACCGGGCGAGGCGCAGGCGATTGACGCTAGTCCCTACCTAGATGAGCTGATTGTCTGGGACGGCCTGTATTTTCGCCATGCCTGGCGTCACTCCCAGTTTGGCACGGCGATAGGGCGCTCGCTGAGATTCTGGCGTGAACTGCGCCGCCGCCGCTTCGACGTGTTTATCTCGCTTCAGCCGGAAGAATGGCCTCTGCTCCTTCTGGCTTCCGGCGCTTCGCAGACAATCGGCATTTTCAACACGTTCGCTCGGCACTGGGGCGAGGAGCGCAACCCGCACTACCAAAAGCGCTACTCCCAGGCATACTCGCGGCCTGAACTGCACCGGACCGATCAATATCTCGCGGTGCTGGAAGCGCTTGGCCTGCCGAAGCCGGCCGACCCGCAGATGACGATCGGTTTCACGGCGGAAGACCAAACGGCCGCAGAGCGCTTTTTGTCGGCACACGGCATCGGTGCCTCAGAAAAAGTGGCTGTGCTTGCGCCGCTGACAACCTGGCCGACAAAATGCTGGCCTGCCGACCGTTATGCCGCGCTCGGCAACGCACTCGCGGCACAGCACAACTGTCGGGTGGTCCTGATTGGCGCGAAAAGCGAGGAAGAAACACTGGCGGGGATTGCCGCTCAAATGTCCGCTTCGGCGGTGATTTCAGCGGGAGCACTGTCGTTTCGCGTAGCCGCCGCGCTTATTGCCCGCGCTCAACTTCTGGTCAGCGGCGACACCGGACCTATGCACGTCGCCACGGCAGTTGAAACGCCACAACTCGCGCTGTTCGGCGCGACCTCGCCGCTTTGGTACGGGCCACGTTCGCCCCATGCCCTTTCGCTGCTGCACGAAGTTCCCTGCGGCCCATGCGATAAAAAGGAATGTACGCAAGTCGGTGAAAATCTCCTGCGTTGCTTGACCCTGATCACAGTAGACGAAGCGCTTTCGGCAGCGGAGAAACTGCTGGCGTCGGGGCGGCCATGAAGCGCGTTTTGATTATCAAGCTCTGGGCGCTCGGCGATCTGCTGATGGCAACGCCGATGGTGACGGCGTTACAGGCCGCATACCCCGGCATCCAGATCACTTGGCTGGCGGATAATCTCAATGCCGAGCTTTTGGAAGGCCAGCCGGGGATTGACGTGGTGCGGATTGACTCCGGGTTCTGGCGGCGCAAACTCCGCAAAGGCCGAGTGTTCGCCTGGCTCAAAGAAGCGGGTTACTGGCGGCGAGAGCTTGGCGAGCGGCGCTTCGACGCCGCGATTAACTGTCATCCTGACTTATGGTGGACATGGATTTTGTGCCAAGCCCCGGTCCGGGTCGGCCTGTTCCATGCACGAAAGCCGTCTATTTTACGCCGCCTCTATACGCAGCCGCGCCCGAAGCCGCAGAACGTCCACAACACGGATTATTACCTAGAAGGCGTCGAAGCGCTGGGCCTTGAAGCGCCGTTTGACCGGCATCTGCGTTACACGGTTCTGCCGGACGCGCAAAAAGAAGCGGCGGCGTTTCTGGCGGCTTCTGCGGACTGCGACCCAAATCTGCCGCTTTTAATCTTGCACCCCGGCACGAGTCAGGAGCCGAAATCGTGGCTTCCTGAAAACTTTGCCGCCGTTGCCGCCGCACTGGCCCTGCGCTTTAATGTTGTGCTGACGGGCAGCCCGAAAGAGCGTCTTCTTGCTGAGAAAATCTGCGCCCTCTTGCCGCCGGGAACGCGCCCGCCGCTGATTGCGGCAGGCAAGATAAGCGGAACCGGC
Organism: Capsulimonadaceae bacterium; assembly: GCA_965213825.1. GTDB lineage: Bacteria > Armatimonadota > Armatimonadia > Armatimonadales > Capsulimonadaceae > JANXMY01. The sequence continues at coordinate 87,529 of CBDCAE010000012.1, read as the reverse complement.
GCATTTGCCGCTCTCATTGAGCAGGCGGCGGCGGTTGTTACCGGCGACACCCTGGCGCTGCATCTGGCATCGGCGCTGGAAACGCCGGTGGTCGGTATCTACGGCGGGTCGCGCCCCGGTGACAATGCGCCGCTGTTCGGCCCTCAGGCGCTGCTGTACGATGATACGGTGCCGTGTGCGCCCTGCTACAAAGTGACCTGCCCTCTGCGCGGCGCAGATCATCTGCGCTGCCAGCGGGCGGTGACGCCGGCGCAGGTGCTGGCAGCTTTAGGAAGATTGATTGAACCCGATATGGCGTAGAGAACCGGCACTGGAAGTGCCGGTTTCAGTAAAGGAAACCGACCATGCAAAATGTCCATCTGCCAAACTATCCAAGCCATGTCATCGGCGAGAGCCATCCGCTTGCCGTTATTGCCGGGCCATGTGTCATTGAAAGCTTAGACCTCTGCCGCGAAGTCGCGACCGAAGCGAAAGCCGTCTGCGACACGCTTGGCCTGCCGTACATCTTCAAAGCGTCGTTTGACAAAGCCAACCGCACGTCGTCGGGGTCGTTCCGGGGCGAAGGATTAGACAAAGGGCTGGAAGTGCTGGCGGCGATCAAGGCTGAGTTCGGGGTTCCCGTGCTGACCGACGTGCATGAAACGTGGCAGATTGCGCCGGTCTCCGAAGTCGTAGACGTGCTGCAAATCCCGGCGTTTTTGTCCCGGCAGACCGATTTATTACTCGCGGCGGGCGAAAGCGGGCGGGTGGTCAACGTCAAAAAAGGCCAGTTCTTAGCGCCCTGGGACATGAAGAATGTCGTGGAGAAAATCACGGGGACAGGCAACAAAAACCTGCTTTTGACCGAGCGCGGCGCGTCTTTCGGCTATAACACGCTGGTTGTTGACATGCGCTCGCTCCCGATCATGCGAGCTTTAGGCTGCCCGGTCGTCTTCGATGCCACGCACTCGGTCCAGCAGCCGGGCGGGCAGGGAACGACAAGCGGCGGGCAGCGTGAGTTCATCCCGACTCTCCTGCGGGCGGCGGTCGCGGCGGGCGTGGACGCGCTGTTTTTGGAAGTGCATCCCCACCCGGAAGCAGCCCTGTCCGATGCCGCGACGATGCTGCCCTTGTCGCAGCTTCGCACCCTGCTGACGACCGCGAAGGCCATTGATGAAGTAATCAAGTAGCGCCGAAGTGATCAAGTAGCGCCGAAGCAATCAAGTGGCGGCACAGCCGTCTCGCAACGCCGCGACAGCGCCGACTGCCTCCGGGCTGATGAGGGCCGTAATGCGGACATGCGCCTCCAGGCGTGTGGCGGCAGTCGGGATCCATTCGCGGCTTCCTGCGCGGCAGCTTACCAGAATGCAGCCGAGCGGCAGGCCCAGAGTCCGCACTTCGCGCCCGTCATACGGCGACCCCGGTTCCACTTCCAGCTCCAGGACCAGAGGCTCTTTCGGCTGAAGCAGTGTCCCGCCGCGCATCAAGTCTCGTTCCAGCAGATGCTCGTAAATGGGCAGATCACCCAAGCCTTCGGCGGCGGCATACGCGCAGAAGCAGGCGACAAGCAGTGGCAGCATCTGCGCGTAGTTGCCCGTCATCTCGATAATCAGCACAACGCCGGTCAGCGGCGCACGCACAATAGCTGTGAAGTAGGCTGCCATGCCGACGACGGCAAAGATGGCTGGAACCGGAACCAAAGCAGGGAACAGCCCATGCGCCGCTTCGCCGACGCCGAGGCCAAGCAGCGCTCCCAGCACCAGCAGCGGCGCGAAAATGCCGCCGGGAGCGCCGGTCCCATAACTTGCCTGAGACAAAACAAAGCGTACCAGGAACCAGACCGGGATCGCTGCCAGCGCCGCGTGGCCGTCCAAAAAAGTCTCCGCCAGTGAATGCCCGCCGCCGACGGCTGACGGTGAAAACCACGCCGTCAGCCCGACACCTCCGCCGACCAGGGCTGCCGCGAGCCAGGCAAAGCGCGGCGGAACGCGGGCAAATAAGTCCAGGGTCCAGAGCAGGCTGCGGTTGTAAAAGACGCCCAGTCCGCCTGCGAGAAGGCCCAGCACCGCAAAGGCCGGCAGCGCCGTCAGGTCAGGAACCGGATAGCTTGGAATGCGAAAGTCGGGTAGCTGCCCGGAAGCAAAGCGGGTGACAACGGCAGCGACGGCGGCCGCAATAAACGCTGCGCCGAAGACCGCCTGCCGGAAATCCTTCTGCACTTCTTCCAGCACGAAAATCACGCCGGCCAGCGGCGCATCAAAGGCTGCGGCCAGTCCCGCACCGGCCCCGGCAGCAATCAGCGTCAGCCGCTCCTGTGTGCCGGCCTTCAGCCAGTCGGCAACAGCCGCACCTGCCGTGCCGCCCATCTGCACGGTCGGCCCTTCCCGTCCCAGCGCGAGACCCGCGCCCAGCGCCATCGCCCCGCCGAAGAACTTGACCGGCAAGATTCGCTGCCATCGAAACTCCCGATAGCGGTGCAGGACCGCCTCCAAATGCGGAATGCCGCTGCCTGCCGCTTCCGGCGCATACCCACGGATTAGTGCCACCGAAAGCGCCGCGCCCAGAGCGCTGAAACCCACCGGGAATATCCAGCCCATCTGCGGAACATGGTGCGCCCAAACAATCATTGCCCCACGCAAGCTGTCCCCGGCGGCAAGAACCGCGCGGAAGGCGACGGCAATCACTCCGGCAAGTAAGCCGACCAGTGCCGCACGCGGAAACAAGCGCCGCCGCTGCTGCCGAACGCTCAGAAACTCCTGGATTTCCGACTGCACTTGGTCTGCCTGAGCCTGTATGGACACGCTGGAAGCAGTGCGGCCCAGCCTCATCGTCCATTTGACTGCCCGCCTCATTGCCCGCTCCGAATCCGCACCCGCCGGTCTTCCACCGACAATCGCCCGGCGGCGAAGAAAGCGACCGCGCGGGGGTAGGTCTCGTGCTCGGCGATCAAGACCCGCGCGGCGAGAGTTTCCGGCGTGTCGTCTTCTTCCACAGGAACTGCCGACTGGCAGATAATCGGGCCAGTGTCGTACTGCTCGTCCACGAAATGCACCGTGCAGCCTGAGACTTTCGCGCCATACTCTAAAACGGCCTCGTGAATACGGACCCCGTACATGCCCTGCCCGCCGAAGGCCGGGAGCAGCGCCGCGTGAATGTTCATCAGTCGCCCGCGATAGGCAGAAACAACAGCATTGGGGACCTTCCGCATATAGCCCGCCAAGCAGACAAGGTCAATCCGGGCGTCCGCAAGCGCCGCCAAAAGCGCCTGCGCGTAAGTCTCTTCGGTTTGCTTGGAGAGAAGCGTCAAAGTTTGCAGGCCCATCTCCGCGGCGCGGGCGAGGGCAGGGGATTCAAGAAAATTCCCAATGACTAAGGCGACTTCGCCGGCGATCTGACCCGACGCACACGCCTGAGCAATGGCGTACATATTGCTGCCGCGCCCATGCCGGCCCGAAAGAAGAATAGCGATTCGCACGCTCATGAATGCTTAGTTCGGCAGACGCGGTGGTTTTTCCTTGTTTCACTGCGCCGATGCTTGACAAATTCGCCTACTTCGTTTAAGATAAACCCTATGGCAAAGATTACTGCGTTTCTTCTCTCCCGTCTCCGCGCCGTCATCATTCTGGCCGTTCTCATGCTGGTCATCTATGGCCTGGTTTCCTACAACCGGGCGCACCAGACCGCACTGGAAGCGGCGCTCGCGAACGGCACACCGGAGGCCCGCGACGCCGCCGTGCTGGGGCAAGTCGAGAGTGGCCATCTCGCCGATACCTTGATCAACACGCAGAACCCGGATGAGGACGCGAAAAGCCCGCACAACCTGCGGAGCCTGCTGATGCGCCAGAACGCGGTGGCTTCCGTCAATCGTCTCAGCGCGGAAGGAAAAATCACGCCTGACCAGGCGTTTGACACGCTGTTTTTGCTGTGTAAAGATACTGGCGATCTCGTTAAGCCCGCCGCCGAAACGGGGCTGACAGCGTTAGGGAGCAAAAGCGACGCCAATCTGAACGCAATCGTCCAACGGCTCTCAAATGGTGACCCGGACATTCGGGGCGCGGCGGTGGATGTTCTCGGCCAAATCGGCGGCCCGAAAACGGCGGCGGCAGTCAATGCTGTGCTGGCGAACACGGCATCGCAGGATTCGGCGGTCAGCGCCCTGGAAGCGATCGGTGCTCCATCGGTTCCACTGGTTGTCGCGCATCTGGAAGATCCCGCAGTTGCAAGCGATATCGCGTTCCGGCAGCAGATGCTGAATGTTTTGGATGCCATTGCTGTGGCTTCCAAATCCACGACGGCCAGCGTGCCGGAACTGATCAAGATCGCCGGGATGCCGGGCCAGCCATCAGTTCAGCGCCTGGCCCAAGTCGCGCTCGCTGACACCGCCCTGGCGGCCTACAAGTCTGTGCAAACGGCAAAAGATGCGGTGACGGCAGCAAAAGGCCCGGCAGCGAGAACCGCGGCGCAGGCGGCACTGACGGAAGCGAATGCCGCCCTGCCATCGGTGCAGAGCGCAGAGCCGGTTTTGCAGAAAGTCCTTAGGGATACCGCCGCTGAAAGTGAATCCCGTTCACAATCGGCCCTGGCGCTCGGCCGGTACGGCAGCCCGGCAGCGGTGGCCGCGCTGGTGACGGGCCTCGGAGACTTCGATGCCCAAGTGCGGGATGCCTCGGCGACGGGGCTGCAATTATCGGGCGCGGCTGCGGTCGGACCGCTGACGGCGGCGCTGGACTCCGGGGACATGGCCCAGCGCACCGGGGCGGCGCAGGCGCTCGGCGGCATTGGTACCCCGGCGGCGGTCGCCGCGCTGACGCAGGCGTTCTCATCGCCCGCGACTCCTGATCCTGTGCGCGAGGGTGCTATCGTTGGCCTCAGCCGCAGCGGCAATCCGTCGGTCATCCCGACGCTCGTGAAGGCGCTCGGCGACCAGGACGGCGCTGTCTCCTCTGCCGCGCAGGACGGTCTGCTGACCCCGGCGCTGGCAAAATCGGCCATTCCGGCGCTTGTTTCCGCGCTATCCGCGCCGACCCCGGTGCCGTTTAACGCGGCGGAAACGCTGGCCCGCATGGGGGCGCTTGCGGAAACGGATGTCGTGCCGCGCCTCACCCAGTCCCTCGCCTCGGCAAACGCCCCGACGCAGACTTGGGCGGCAATCGCCCTCGGCGAGATCGGCACTAAATCCGCCCCGGCGCTGGCGGCGCTGCAAGGGCTATCCAAGAGTGCCAATCCGCATGTGCAGTATGCCGCGTCTCAGTCTCTGCTAAAGATGGCGGAGTAGGAACTCCTCCCACTCTGCCTTCGGCCTTATTTCGTATCTGTCCCTCGCTCCCTTAGCACCGGCCACCTGGAAGGCCCCTGTAAGGAAAGGGCCATACAGAGTAGGAGCCGCAAAGAGTAGGAGCAGCAAGCGGAGGCGTCCGCTGTTGTCTTTCCTGTGTTGTCTTTCCTAACCTGCCTCTAGCCCTTCCCTCACAGGGGAGGGGTTTAGAACGCCGCGTCAGTGTTCAGCCGGTCATCCATTGCTGCCTGAAGCTGCCGGATGTGCGCGGCGTTGCGGCCCAAATCTCCGTAGCCGTTCCGAGCGCGGGACCGAACGGTAACGCGAATCTGGCTGTGACCAAGCGCAAAGAAGTAGACTGTCACATCATCGGTGCCGAGCATGGTCTTCACCGACGTTTCCAAAATGTCGTTCTCGGCGTCTCGTGAGACAGCTTCCCACCCCGGTAACCGTGAGAGCGCCTGTTCCGCCGCCGCGATGGCCCGGCCCATTTCGGCGTAGTAAACCCGCGAGCGCAGGGCAGGGTATGCCGCGCTTTCTCCTGTTGTCACGTCGTTTGCGATGAAAAGCCGGCGGTTAACCCAGCTCCAATAGCCTGCTGCCGCTCCTAGTCCCAGCCAGATCCAAGCTTTCTGCGATTTCTTCATTCAGTCTCCATTGTCGTATTCAGCCGCCCGATGCCCCGGTCCAGCGCGGCGACGAGCGCCTCATGTAACACTGGATTGGACGCGCCGAGAATGCTCTGCAAGTTAGGCTCCGTCGTATCCAGCAGCCGCGTCTTATCTAAACTCTGCCCATAAGCGTCGGTGACGACCGCACCCGCTTCCTGGGCAATCAGCACCGCGGCGGCGATGTCATAGGGAAACAGGCCGATGGACTTGCCGCGTCCGAGGTCCAGGAATCGTTCGCGGGACTGCGGATAGTCCCTCAGAATGCGGTTGCCGACGTCCATTGTCGCGGCGAGCTGTCCGGTCATCAGCCGGGTCAGCGAAAAGGCCGTCGAGTTAAACAAAAAGCAGCCGCCGGTCATCGAGCTTTCGTTCACGATCTCGCTGAGAGCCGTGCCGATCCACTCGAATGGCCGCGCGACTACCTCAAACGACAGTGGCGCGTAGCCAAACTCCGTCACCGGCAGCAGGCGCGGCGCTTTTTCAGCCCCCTCCGGCCCAATCCAGTGCGCCCCGCCGCCGCGCTCCGCCCAAAACAGATCGTCCTGCTTGATCTCACCGATGCAGCCGAACCGAACATCAGCCATTGTTGCATTGGAGGCGTAATCCGCCCAGGCAACCGACACGACGCACTGCTCGAAGCCTGCCATCGCAGGCCGTGTGCCGTCGATTGGGTCAATAACTAAGACGGCTTCGGGCGACGCCCCGAATTCGATCAAACCTTTGTCTTCCGAGTAGTAGGCAATGGACAGCTTCTCGCGCTCGATAAACGAGACAATCGCTTCTTCCGCGATCTCGTCAATCGCAAAAGTCGCATCGCCCGACGCCGCCGTGCCGGAGATTTCGCGCCCGTGCCATGCACCGAGATGCGGCCGCACCGTATCCCGAATATGCCGGGTCATTGCGAGAACTGTTTCTTGGGGTGTCATCGGTGTAAATCTTTCAAGGCTAGTTTTTCTAAACTTTCGACGATATGGTGGGCCTGTTCAAACGCGAAGTGCTGTGTAAGCGCGGTCGGCACGGCCACGGTGAACATGCCGGCGGCGTGGGCGGCGGCGAGGCCGCGCGGGGAGTCCTCAAAGGACGCGCAGTGCTGGGGGGGAATGCCGAGACGGCTGGCGGCGAGCAGGTAGACGTCAGGCGCAGGCTTCGGATGCTTGACTTCGTCGGCGGTGGCGATGGCCTGGAAGCGCCCAGCCAAGCCCGTGATATCCAAAATGCGGTCTACCCATTCGCGGTCGGAGTTGGAAGCCACAGCGCAGGGGATATGGGCTTCATCCAAAGCGTCCAGCAGGGCGAGGACACCGGGCATGGGGGTCAGTTTACCAATGGCAGCCTGATAGTGTCTGTGCCGCCGCGCCCGAACTGCCTCCCGGTCGTAGCTTGCCCCGACCCGCTCGGCCAACGGCGCATGCCAGTCGTTCCGGTCATGGCCTAGCGCGGTCCCGATGGTCTGCGCCCACAGCTCGATGGGCAGGTGCAGGCCCTGTTCTTCGTAGATCTCGCGCCAGGCATCGTAGTCCGGCGTCTCGGTATCGGCGAGCAGTCCGTCGCAATCGAAAATCGCGCCGAGCAGCTGGGCATTGCTGGATTGATTATTGTTAGGTATCACGCGGCTTAGTTCGGGAGCGGTTCGCTAAATTCCTGCTATAATGGAAGCATGAGTGATAACATTGTAGGGAAGGCGCGTGAGGTGAAAGAGCATACACAAAAGAAGCGTGGGATTGAAATCCTACGCTGCGGGGCGAAGCGCTTGCCGTCCACCTGCGTAGACGAAGATAACCGACGGGATGCTCTTTTCCTTGTCCGCGCTCCCCGAGTCGCCAGTGCGGAAGGCGGACACTGGGCGTCTGCACCCCACAGCGCAAGATTTCAATCCCATGCCTGTCTTCTCCTCGCGTTCCTTCTCTTCTGTCTTGCTCCTCTTCATGCCCAAACGCCCCTCGCACCGACGCTGGACAAGATCCTCAGCGCTCCGGCGCTGGAAGGCGGTGTCACCGGTGCGATTGTCTGCCGGGTCAGCGACGGCAAAACGCTGTATACCCACGATGCCGACCTGCGGCTGATGCCGGCGTCGAACTGCAAGCTCTGGACTTCGGCGGCGGCGCTTGCGCTGCTGGGACCGGACTTTCACATGATGACCGACGTGCTGGCGACGGCGCGGCCCGATGCAAACGGAGTTATTACGGGCAGCGTGTACTTACGCGGGGGTGGCGACGGGCTGCTGTCGGCGACGGATTTAGACACGCTGGCGGCGGCGCTTTCGGCTGCGGGCGTGAAACGAGTCACGGGAAGTATCGCCGGCGACGGCTCACGCTTCGCCGATGGTCCCTACGGCTTCGGCTGGGAATGGGATGATCTCGGCGACGAAGAGTTTCCGCAGATTTCGGGGCTGGAAGTCAGTGAAGGTGTCCTGAACGTTCTTGTCGCGCCCGGCAAAGCGCCTGGTGACCCTGTTGTGGTGACTGTGGACCCGCCGACAGACTATGTGCCTTTTGTGATCACGGCCAAGACCGGCGCAAAAGACGCGGCGAGCGACTGCGTCATCGTCAAACCCTGGCAAAAGAACGAGTTCGACATTTCGGGAACGCTGCCACTGGGGAAGACGCTGGACGCAAACGCACCGGTAGACGCCCCTCCGCTGCTGGCGGCGACCTTGCTGCGGCAGGCGCTGGTCAAGCGCGGCATCACGGTAGACGGGGGCGCGGCGCTGGGACAGACGCCGCCGGAGGCCGTCATGCTGGCGTCCCATGCGAGCCTGCCGCTGTCGGAATACATCGTCCGCATGAACAAGCCAAGCGACAACCTGCTGGCTGAAACATTGGCGCGTCTGCTGGACAGCCCCGGCACGGTGCAGGCCGGACACGCGAAAGAAATGCCGTTTTTCCAAAGCCTGGGCGTGGACACGCGCCCACTAGCCCTGGAAGATGGCTCCGGGGTCAGCCGGCGCGACTATGTCACGGCCCGGTCAATCTCGCAGCTTCTTCTGGGAATGCACGGACGCAAAGACTGGCCGATGTACTATCAATCCTTGCCGATTGCTGGGGTTGACGGTACGCTCAGAAGCCGCATGAAGGGGACTCTCGCCGCGAACAACGTCCACGCCAAGACCGGGACGCTGTCTCAGGTGCGGGCGCTCTCCGGCTATGTCACGAGCCGCAGTGGGCAGCTTTATGTGTTTTCACTCCTCATGAACAACTTTTCCGGCAGCGCCCGCTCCGCCGGGGCTGTTCAGGACTCATTTGCTGAGTGGCTTGCCGGGCATTTATGAGCCGGTAAGTAAAGGCCGCTCCACTCAGCGATGGCGTCTAAAATCGGCCGCAGTGCGAGGCCGCCCTCGGTCAGCGCGTAGCTGGTTCGGGGCGGCATGGCCGAATGGACGGTTTTTGCCAGCAGTCCGGCTTCTTCCAAAAGATGCAGCCGCTGTGTCAATGTCGTCGTGTTGATCGTGCCGCGCCGCATCAAATCACAGAAAGAGAGGGGACCGTCGAGCAGGCTGAACACAATCATCAGCACCCATTTCTCCTGCAGCAGCCGTGCGCCACGCAGCAGCAGCGCCGCCTGTTCGCATCTTCCTCCCGCCGTACTACCCTCGTTTTGACACCCTTCGTCCTGCATCTTCGCCTTTCGCCGCCCATATGATGCTCCATTGTACCATACATCGCATTATTATCCATGCCGCACAAATTCCTATTGCGAATTGTTTTATGATACGCTTGACAAAATAAAGCGCAGGTGTCATACTAAACGCAGTGACAAGAACGTGAAAGGATGAATGAATGAAGATTGCTGCTTTAATCGCACGTAATTTGCTGGGACTCATGTTTACGGTTTTTGGGTTGAACGGATTTCTGCATTTCCTGAAGCAGCCGCCGCCGACCGGAGTGGCGGCACAGTTCGGGATGGCGCTGGGCGCGGCGCATTACTGGGAGCCGATCTTTGCCTTGCAGCTTGTCGGCGGGCTGATCCTGCTGTCCAATCGCTACGTTGCCGTTGGCCTCGTGCTGCTGGGACCGATCATCGCGAACATTCTGCTGTACCACATTCTCATGGACCCGAAAGGCATCCCGCCCGGTTTAGTTGCCTTCCTGCTCTGGGCGGTCGTCTTCTACTCGGTGCGGGCGGCGTTTGCCGGCATCTTCCTCCCGAAAATCCCGGAAGCCGTCTAGGAGATTAGGAAAATGGAACTCGGTATTGACAGCTTTGCGGCGGCGAACCTTGGCGGCGTGTCCGACTCGGACGCGCTTCGGAATTTAGTTGCCCGGATTGAACACGCCGACCAAGTCGGCTTAGACGTCTTCGGCATCGGGGAGCATCACCGGCGGGAGTTCTTAGACTCCGCGCCCGCCGTAATTTTGGCGGCAGCCGCCGTGCGAACCAAGACGATCCGGCTGTCGAGCGCGGTCACGGTTCTGAGTGCGGCTGACCCGGTGCGCGTCTTTCAAAGCTTTGCGACTTTGGATTTGCTGTCCGGGGGCCGGGCGGAGATTGTCGCCGGGCGCGGGTCGTTCACTGAGTCGTTCCCGCTGTTCGGGCTGGACTTTGACGACTACGACTCGCTATTTGCGGAGAACCTAGATCTGCTGCTGAAGCTGCGGGACACGGAGCGCATCACCTGGTCGGGCCGGCACCGGGCGGCGCTGACGGGACAGGGGGTGTACCCGCGTCCAGTGCAGGCAAAGCTGCCGGTGTGGCTGGGTGTCGGCGGGACGCCGGAATCGTTTGTCCGGGCCGGGACGCTCGGCCTGCCGCTGATGGTGGCGATTATCGGCGGCGAGACCCACCGCTTCCGGCCTTTAGTAGACTTGTACCGGGAAGCCGGCCGCTTGGCAGGACACGGGCCGGAGACGCTGAAAGTCGGCCTGCACTCGCTCGGCTATGTCGCGGAAACAGCGAAGGCGGCCGTAGACGGCTTCTTTCCGGGCTACGCCCAAATGTTCACACGCATTGGCCGGGAGCGCGGCTGGGGGCCGGTGTCCCGTGCTCAGTTCGACGCCCAAAACGGGCCGACGGGCGCTTTGATTGTCGGCGGCCCCGAAGAAGTCGCCGCGAAGATTTTGCGCCATAGCGAGGCTCTCGGCGGCGTGTCCCGCGTCACGCTGCAAATGGACGGCGCGGATTTGCCGCACGAGCGGCTGATGGCGGCGATTGAACTGCTCGGAACCCGCGTCTCGCCGCTTCTTAAATGATCTCTCGTACTGGAAAGGACACACGAAATACATGGCTGACAAGACAGCCCGCAATGGCGTTATTCTCATCGGCACGGGTGCCGCCGCCGTCGCGGGCTACTTCCTTTGGAAGTTCCTCCAGGGAGGCAGTGCCGCGCAGGCCCCTTCCACAAAAGCATTCACCGAAACAGCGACTACAGACACAACAACAGCGACTACAGACACAACGAAAATCACAGAAAAGAAAGCAACCATGACTCACATCTTGCACGTCAACGCCAGCCCGCGCGGCGAAGGCTCCCAATCCCGCACCCTCTCCAATGAGCTGGTGGACGCCCTGAAGGCCGCCCACCCGGATGTCACCGTCACCGAACGCGACCTCGGCCACCAGCTCATCCCCTTTGTCACCGAGCCGTTCATCTACGCCATGTACACCCCCGAAGACAGCCGCACCCCGGAGCAGAAAGAACTGCTGACGCTCTCCGACGCGCTGATTGCCGAGCTGTTCGCCGCCGATGTCTACGTCTTCGGCATCCCGATGTACAACTTCGGCGTCCCCGCCGTCTTCAAGGCTTATATTGACTACGTCGCCCGCGCCAACGAGACCTTTAACCCGGCGACCTACGAGGGCCTGCTGAAGAACAAGAAGGCGATTGTCGTGTCTGCTCACGGGGGCGCGGGTTACGGCCCCGGCCAGGAGCGTGAGTCCATGAACCTGCTTGTGCCGACCCTGCGCGGCGTCTTGGGCTTCCTGGGCGTCACCGATGTCGAGTTTGTCAGCGTCGAAGGCACATCTGCCCCGGAAGAAGTCAAAGCACCGATTTTGGCCGCTGCCCGCGAGAAAATCAAGCAGCTCGCTGCAAGATAAACCCTCAAGCCCCGCTGTCAACGGCGGGGCTTTCTCACCTTCTCGCAAAGGCAGACTAGGAGATTTCTTATGACACAATCCGCCAAGCGCACTCTTGCCTTCACAGCTCTCACCGGCGGCACGTTTGCCGCCGCCGCCGCAGCGATGCTCTTTAATCCCGGTCCGGCATTTCCCGCGCCTCGGCTGCTCGGCAAAACTGCCATCAAAGCCGCCCTGCCGGTCGCGGGCAATTATACGATTGACCCGATGCATACGTCCATCGGCTTTGAGATTCAGCACATGGGCCTCAGCAAAGTGCAGGGACGCTTCGACGACAAATCGGGAAAAATTGTCGCCGACCCTGCCGACCTTTCCAAGTGCAGTGTCAGCTTCACTGCCCAGATGGCTTCGGTCGACACGAACGTCACCCCGCGCGATGCCGATCTCAAGTCGCCGAACTTCTTCGATGCCGCCAAGTACCCGACGATGACGTTCCAAAGTACGGCGATCCGCAAGTCCGGCGACCATTATATCGCCGACGGGACTTTGACAATCAAGGACCAGTCGCATCCGGTCTCCATTCCGTTTCAGTACCTCGGTCCAGTGACGGACCCGTTCGGCGGAACGCGCCTCGGCATTCTGACGGACCCGATTACCATCAGCCGGACGGCTTATGGCATCACCTGGGACCATAAGATGCCCGACGGCTCCCCGCAGCTTGCCGACGCTGTCACCGTGCGGCTCTCGGCGGAAGCGACGAAAGATAAATAGAACTGTGGGCATGACGACAAGAACCCGCTGCTTCAGCAGCAGGTTCTTCTTTTTGTGCCTGTACCTTAAAAGTCTTGACAAAAGTTCCCTGGGTGTGCTATCCTAGACCACCTCAAGTCGCTGATGACTGCCAGGCAGCCTTCCGGCACACGCGATGAAGCACTCCGGCCATTCCCATTCTTAGGTTCTACTCTCAGGAGGATGCTTTTCGTGACTAAACTTTGGTACGCCGCTCTCTGTGCGGCCCTGCTTCTGCCTCTTTCTTTCACGGCTCATGCCCAAGTCCCCTCTGCACCTGCCGCAACGGCCCCCGCCGCTGCCGCGAAAACTGTTGACGGCGGTACGATGATCCAGGATAACAGCGCGACGCCCCCGGCGGCGATGAACACGCTGAAGAACCTGAACAACGCGGCGTTCACGCCCGAAGGCGCAAGCCGCGGCGACACCGCCTGGATGATTGTCGCAACAGCATTGGTCATGCTGATGACGCCTGGCCTGGCCCTCTTTTACGGCGGTCTGGTGCGCTCCAAGAACGTCCTGAACACACTGATGATGTCATTTGTCGCCCTCGGCATTATCTCCATTCAGTGGATGCTCTGGGGCTACTCGGTCGCGTTCGGCCCCACTGAAGTCAAAATCGCTGGACTGGGCATCTTTGCCAGCCCGTTGAGCTGGATGGGTCTGCGGGCTGGGGCGGGAGCGACTCCCGTCTCCAATGCCGCAACAATCCCCGGCGCGATTTTTATGCTGTTCCAGATGACGTTCGCGATCATCACACCGGCGCTGATCTCCGGGGCAGTCGCCGAGCGGATGAAGTTCGGTGCATACTGCCTGTTTATTCTGCTCTGGGCGACGTTCTTCTACGACCCACTGGCACATATGGTCTGGGACGGCGGCGTGATCGGCACCGGCAAAATCCATGCGCTTGACTTCGCCGGCGGTACGGTTGTTCATATCTCCTCCGGCGTCTCGGCGCTGGTCCTGTGCATCATGCTCGGCAAGCGGCGCGGTCACGGTGCGGAAGAAATGCGCCCGCACAATGTCCCGATGGTGCTGATTGGTGTTGCGCTTCTATGGTTCGGCTGGTTCGGCTTCAATGCCGGATCGCAGCTTGCGGCGGACGGCGTGGCGACGGCGGCGTTCATCAATACGCACATCGCAACGGCGGCGGCGGCGATGTCCTGGACATTGGTGGAGTGGATCCGGTTCAAGAAACCGACCGCTGTGGGCTTCGGCTCCGGCGCAGTGGCGGGCCTCGTCGCCATCACCCCCGCCTGCGGTTTTGTCAATGCGTTTGACGCCCTCTTAATCGGCCTCATCGTGTCGCCGATCTGCTTCTCGGTCATCCAGCTCAAAGGCAAATTAAACCGCTACGACGATGCGCTTGACGTGTTCGGCGTCCATGCCTGTGGCGGGATGTGGGGCGCTCTGGCGACCGGCCTGTTCGCCAACAGCGCCGTCAACTCTGCCATCACAACCGGCAGCACTCCGCTCGGACGCAGCAACGGCATTTTCTCCGGCCTGCCCGGCGCGTCTATTGACCAGTTTGTGGCCCAGCTTGAAGCCGTTGTGCTAACCATCATCATGGCGGTTGTTTCCACGCTGGTTATCGGCTCTCTGGTCAACTTGGTGGTTCCCGGCGGGATGCGGGCACCGTCCGAGCAGGAAGAAGACGGCCTCGATGTCACCGAACACGGCGAAGAAGGCTACTCCGGCGAGAACGCCGGCATCCCTGCTTTGGCAGGGATTGACTAGAAGCGGGGTTCCAAAAGGAGAAAACAATGGTCCGAATTGAAGCGATTATCCGCCCCAGCCGCCTGGATGAAGTAAAGTCGGCGCTCGACGATTTGGGCGTCCACGGTATCAGCGTCACCGAGATCAAAGGCGCGGGCAAGCAGAAGGGCTACACGCAGCACTACCGAGGCTCCGAGTACCAGGTAAACCTGCTGCCCAAAGTGCAGCTTGTGGTGGTCGTAGCCGACAGTCAGCAGGACGGCGTCATCGGCGCGATTGAAGGCGCGGCCCGCACCGGCGAGATCGGCGACGGCAAAATCTTCGTCACGCCGGTTCTGGAAGCCGTCCGTATCCGCACCGGCGAGCGCGGCGATACTGCCGTCTCCTAAACTGCCGTCTGGTATACTCAAGGCCCTGGGGATATTCCCCAGGGCCTTTGCTTTTGACGGAGGACGTGATGACCGTTCAAGAAATGCACCAATCAAACCGGGCCGCCTGGAATGAAGCGGCGGCCCACTACGCTGGCAGCTTGGACACCGCCATCATGCTGCTGCGCGGCGGCGGTACGAACTTCGAGCCGCCAGAGTACCCATATCTTGCTGGTCTCGGCGACTGGTGCAAACGAGCAATCCACCTGCAATGCGCGGGCGGCACAGATACACTTTCGCTCTGGAATTTGGGTGCAAAAGAAGTGGTCGGCGTGGACATCAGTGACGATATGATTGCTGTCGCCCGTGCCAAAACAGACGCGCTGAATGCGCCCGCAACCTGGTACTGCTGCGATATTTTGGACACGCCGCATGAACTCGATGGAACGGCTGACCTCGTCTACACCGGGCGCGGCGCACTGAACTGGCTGCATGACATGGACGGCTGGGCCGCAGTCGTTTCCCGCTTGCTTGCGCCGGGCGGGCGTCTGTATCTGTTTGAGAACCATCCGCTGTCCTGGATTTGGGACCAAGAAGCGACCGATCTGCGTCTCGATCCTATCTACGGCGACTACTTTCAGACAAACGCTGAAGCGAGCCAAGGCTGGGGACCGACTTACGTGGGGGAACTGTCCAAGCCGAAGGAGCAGTTGTCCAAGAAGTACGAAAGCCAGAAGACGTTCGCCCAGATTATCAACCCGCTCGTAAATGCCGGTCTGCGGCTGGAAAAGATTGACGAGCACTCAAACGAATACTGGGATGCGTTCCCCAATCTGCCGGAAGCCGTCAAGTCAAAGCTGCCGAATACGTTCTCGCTGCTGATGCGGAAGGACTGATTATGGCCTTTCGTCCCTGCATTGACCTCCAAAATGGCCGCGTCGTTCAGATTGTCGGCGGGACACTGACCGACGACGGCACGCAGACCGTCACAAACCATGTGTCGGACCGTGCCGCCGCCGACTTCGCCGCGCTGTACCAAGCCGACGGCCTGACCGGCGGCCATGTCATCATGCTCGGCCCCGGCAGCGAAGACGCGGCCCGCTCGGCGCTTGCAGCGTACCCAAGCGGCCTGCAAATCGGCGGGGGCATCACAGCGGACAACGCGGCGGAATGGCTGGGCAGCGGCGCTAGCCATGTCATCGTCACGTCGTACTTGTTTCAAGAGGGCAAGTTTTCCTTTGACCGTTTAGAGGCCATGACAAACGCTGTCGGCAAACGGCGTTTGGTCATTGACGTTAGCTGCCGCCGTTCTGCCGAGGGCCAGTATTACATCGCCGCGAACCGCTGGCAAACTGTCACCGAAACGCGCCTAGACGCCGGACTTTTCCAGCGTCTTGAACCCTATTGCGCCGAGTTCTTGGTCCATGCCGCCGATGTCGAAGGCAAATGCGAAGGCATCGAGGAAGCGCTGGTTCAGCGCCTCGGTGACTGGGTGTCCCTGCCGACGACCTACGCTGGTGGGGCCAGACGCCTGGCAGACATCGCCCTGGTTGAACAGTTGTCCGGCGGCAAAGTAGACCTGACCATCGGCAGCGCTTTAGACATCTTTGGCGGCAACTTGGTCAAGTATGAAGACGCGGCACGGCTGGGGCGGAGATGACATGGTATAGGTGAACCGGCACTGAAAGTGCCGGTCTACTATTGAGTGAAAGTCGAAGCGACTGAGGAACAAGAATAGCCTGTAATTACAATCTGTAGTCGCTTCGACTTTCACTCAATAGTAGACCGGCCTTTCAAGGCCGGGCCTTTGTCTACGGGGTACAATAATAGCACTATGAACCCGCGCATTTATCTTGATTACGCCGCGACAACCCCGCTGCGCCCAGAAGTCCGGGCAGCGATGGAGCCATTTCTGTCCCCGGATGGCTTCGGCAACCCCAGCTCACTCCATGCCGACGGGCAGCAGGCAAAACGCGCTCTCGACATGGCTCGCGACATCCTCGCAAACGCGCTAGGCTGCCAATTCTCTGAGACTTCATTCACAAGTGGCGGCACCGAGTCGGATAACGCGGCTTTGTTTGGCGTGATGCTTGCCAACAAATCGCGTGGCAATCACCTCATCACCACGCAAATTGAGCATGAAGCCGTCACCGGCACCGCTCAGTTCTTAGAGACACTTGGTTTCCGCGTCACCCACTTGCCTGTAGACAAGTTCGGCAGCGTTTCGCCCCGCTCCGTCGCCGACGCACTGACCGACGAGACCGTTTTGGTCTCGGTCATGCACGCAAACAACGAAGTCGGGACAATCCAGCCGCTGGGCGAGATCGCCGACATCGTTCACGCTCGCGGCGCTTACCTCCATACCGACGCCGTGCAAACGTTCAGCCAACTGCCTGTGACGGTCGGCGCTTTGGGCGTGGACCTGCTTACGGTCTCCGCGCACAAGATTTACGGCCCAAAAGGCGTGGGTGCGTTGTACGTTCGGAGCGGCATCGCCATCGAACCGTTTCTGCATGGCGGCGGGCAGGAGCGGTCGCGCCGGGCGGGAACGGAAAACGTCGCCGCTATCGCCGGCTTCGGCGAGGCCGTCCGCCTGCTTCTGCCGGAGCGCGACGCCGAAGCTGCGCGGTTGACGTATCTGCGCGACCGCCTTTGGTCCGACTTGTCGTCGCGACTTCCCGGCGTCGTCCTGAACGGCCACCCGACCCAGCGCCTGCCGAACAATTTGAACATCTCCCTACCGGGCCTAGACGCCGAAACCCTGTTGCTGTCGCTCGACCGGTCGGGCGTCTCCGCCTCGTCCGGCTCCGCCTGCACGTCCGGCAGCATTGAACCGAGCCATGTGCTGACTGCGATGGGCCTGCCCGATGCCCGCCTCAAAAGCGCCCTGCGCCTGACGTTGGGGCGCGGTACAACGGAAGAAGAAATAGACCGAACGGTGGAAATACTAGGGGGAATTGCGGAGCGACTAAGCTATGTAAAGAATTGAAGTGAGCGTTTCATTCTTGCGGGTAACGCCGGGCTTCCGTCACCGTGAGCGGTGATGACAGCTTGCACAGCGCATCAAAAGCATGATCCAGATACGCCCCCAGGGGGTACGAGGGGGCGGCAAACCAGGACACGACCGCGTACTGGAACACGGCCCAGCCGGTCTGCGCCGCTAGGGCCGCTAACCGCTCGTCCACACCGCGCCGGCGCAGTGCCAGGACCAAGTCGTCTGTCAGAGCGGCTTCCTTCGCCAGCTCGCGCTCTTGAAGCGCCGGGCTGCTCGCGATCACTTGCTGCCGGGGAACAGAAAATGGCCGGTTGTCTTCCAGTATCTGCTCGACGGAGCGAAACGCCCAGTACAAGATTTCCAGTGGCTGGAGTGTTTCAGGCGCTTCGGCGACCGCGCCGGTCAAAGCCACCTTCAGCGTGATCTGGCCATCAAACAGAACCTCGCGCTTGTCGGGGAAGTGCCGGAAAAAGGTTCGCTCTGTGACACCGGCGCGGGCGGCGATCTCAGAAGCGGTGGTCTGCTCATAACCGCGCTCACTGAACAACTCTAAGGCAGCCTGCTGAAGGCGTCGGCGTGCTTCTTCTCCGTTTCGGGGCATACTTCTATTATATCCTCTAAGTTTACATTCACTGTCACTCTGGTATAATGTCATAGACTGACATAACGATTTGAGCGCAAACAGCGCCTTGCGAAAGAGAGAGTTTCAATGACTATATCAAATGGAGCGAAGATGAAGGCGATGATGCTGCCCCAGTTCGGAGGCAGCGACCAGTTTCGCTTAGAAGAAATTGACCGGCCGTCGCCGGGACGTGGGGAAGTTCTCGTTCGGATTGCAGGAACAAGTGTAAACCCTGTTGACGCCGCAGCCCGCGCCGGCAAACTGCTGCCGCTGTTCCCGGCAGAGCGCCTGCCGCTGCTGCTCGGCTTCGATGTAAGCGGCCATGTGGAAGAGGTGGGCGCGGGCGTGACGGACTGGCAGCCCGGAGATGCGGTCTATGGCTTTCCAGGCGCAGACCCCGGCACCACCATGACATTTAGCCGGGGCACCTTCGCCGAGTATGTCTGCCTTCGCACAGACGAAGTCGCCGCCGCTCCTCAGTCCCTTCCGCTCGCCGACGCCGGGGCAATCCCGCTGGCCGCCATGACGGCCTGGCATGGTCTGATGACTCAGGGCGAGATGCAGCGCGGCCAGCGTGTGCTGATCCAGGGAGGATCGGGCGGGGTCGGTCACTTCGCCGTCCAGTTCGCGCACCGTCTCGGCGCGACCGTGTATGCGACGGCCTCCGGCCGGAACACCGAGTTCCTCCGGGAGCTGGGCGCAGATGTCGCGATTGACTACAGCACGGATCAGCTTGAGGAGCTTGCGGGCCAGATGGATTTAGTGTTTGATCTCGCCGGCGGCAAGACCGAGGAGCAGTCGTGGGCTGCCTTGAAGCCGGACGGTATGCTTGTTCTGGCGGCGGGGCAGCCAAACCCGGCGCTCGCGACCTCGCCCGGTCAGCGGTCCCACTTTGCGATGGCCCAATCTACCCCCGATGACCTCGCGCGGGTCGCGAGAATGCTGGATGATCAACAGATGCGTCTGACGATCTCTGGGCGCTTTGCGCTCGCGCAGGTGGGTGAAGCGCAGGCTCAATTAGAGCGCGGCGGCACGCGGGGCAAAATACTGGTGACTGTTCCCTAATGGCTGTTTCTCAGGAAGCATAAGGAACGTTATTTTTGGACCATGCCATAAATGGCACGGCTACACAGCGCGGACGCCACAAAACACCCGCTTCGCGGGGTTAAGAACGGACCGAGACAAAAATCTCAGTGCCGCGAAGCGGTACTTCGTGGCGTCCGCGCCGTACAGCCGTGTGTTTCAACACATGGTTCTTCAACGTATGGCCCCTAATTCCTCTCACCCAAACAGGCGAAAACCATGCGCCTATTCTCAGAAGTCACTCGCAATCCCCTAAGCGGTGGCGGCGTAGTTGTCGGAGCCGCCGACATCGTGGAAGATGGGCAGGTAGTCGCGCCAGATCTCGTTTTTGGTGCCGCTGATGTACTTGGTCATGCTGATGTACGGGACGTAGCGCGGGCGCTTCGGCGGACGCGCGAGCTTCATGCCACAGCTTGCCAGCAGCTTGTCGCCCTTGCGGGCATTGCACCGGCGGCAGCAGGCGACGAGGTTGTCCCAGTGCATTCCGCCCCCGGCCCGCTTCGGCAGGATATGGTCAATGGTCAGGTCGCGGGTCTGGACGCCGCAGTACTGACAGGTGTAGTTGTCGCGGGCGAAGATGGACCGGCGGGACAGCTTCAAATCCGGCAGGGGCCGCTTGACATGGTAGCGCAGGCGGACGACCGACGGCGCGGCGACGGTTTGGCCTTCGTTCGTGACAAACGCCGGGGCGCTGCTGCCCTCATCGTGGGTGTGCAGGATGTCCGCTTTGCCGAGATACAAAAGGATGACGGCCCGGCGCAGGTTGCAGACATTCAGCGGCTCGTAATCACTGTTTAAAACAAGAACTTCATGGCTCATGGTCGGTGTCGTACTATCCTTTCCCGGTCTTACTGCAAAGTAGGCGTCGAAAATAAAAAAGTGGAAAGCTGGAAAAACAAAAAACCCGCTTCGGCGTTCGCGGCACTAGGCGGCGTCGGTCGGAAGCGGGTCGGAGGCGCAGGAAGGTGGCTGCTGTCTGGTATGTAGACAGTGCTGCGGCGCGTGCCGGTGTTGCAGCGCATTCCCCTCCGCCTGCCGCCCTCGCGGGTGCCAATTTGTTTTAAAACAATCCTTCATGGTTTCTGCTGTCATTGTAGCAAGTTTCACGAAGTTTTGTCAATCAGTTTTCGTCAAGAAGGAAGGATTTTTTAGGCCGTGTGCACTGGGGTATACTTGATGCGTTATGATCTTTGATTCTTTACTTTTGACTGCGGTGCGGGACGAACTCGGAGCCACGCTTGTCGGCGGCAAGATTGAAAAAATCACCCAGCCGGACCCAGATGAGATTTTCCTGCGCTTCTACAAAACCGGCCACAAGCATAATCTGCTGCTATCGTGCGATGCGTCCCATGCCCGCGCCCATCTGACCATTGCACGGCGCGACAACCCACCGACCCCGCCGGTATTCTGCGCGGCGCTGCGGCGCTGCCTCGACGGCGCGTGGCTTGATGACGTGTCCCTGCCGCTCGGCTTCGGCGAGCGTGTCCTGCATCTGCATTTCAAGGCGGTGGATGGTGCGCCGTACACGCTGATTGCCGAGATCATGGGCAAGCACAGCAACTTAATCCTCATTAACGGCGCGGGGATGATTTTGGGGGCGGCGAAGAACATCGGGCGCTCGATGAGCCGCCTGCGCCAGATCGGGCCGGGTCTTACTTACACGTCCCCGCCGCGCCAGCGTGGACGCCGCGACCCGCTGAGGCCGCCGGAAGAAGAACTCGGCACAGAAACACTGTCGCCGGAAGCCGCGTCGGAATGGCTTGTCTCCCAGTGGTCGGGCGTCAGTCCTCTGCTGGCGTCGGAGATCATCGCGCGAGCCAAAGGGGAGCTAACCCCGCAGGCCCTGCACAGCGCGATGGCGCTGCTGCTAACTGTCGTGCGAGTGGGAGACTGGAGTCCGCGCATCTGGACCGACAACACGGGGAAGCTGTTCGGCGCATATCCGGTGCCGCTGCGAACCATTGCTCCGGCGGACCAGCATGTTCGCGAGTCGGTCAGCGTAGCCTTGGACCAGGCTGCCTCAGCCTTGATCGGGCGGGAAACGTTTGATCACGCCCGCGAGTCGCTTCTTGCGGCCCTGCGCCGGACCCGCAAGCTGCGTGAGCGGGAAGTATCCGAGATTGAAAGCGGCCTGCAAAACGCCGCCCGCGCCGACGAGTACCGGCAGTCCGGCGATCTCATTCAGGCTAACCGCTTCCAAATCGCGCCGGGCCAGGCATCGGTCACGGTTCCTGATTACTACGCGCCGCCCACCACCGACGGAGAGGCGCAAACGCGCACCATCACGCTTGACCCGGCTCTCTCCGTCACCGAGAACGCCGAGCGCTGCTACAAGCGCAGCCGCAAGGCCGAGAACAGCGCTGCGCTGCTGCTCGACCGGCAAGAGTCGGCACGGGCGGATGCCGCGCGTCTTGCCCAGGCGGAGACGGCGGCTGCGCGGGCGGCAACTTCGGGGGAAATCGCCGCCCTGCGCTCCTCCCTCGGCACGTCGCTGACGCAGAACAACGCGGCCAGTGCAGATGCGGCTCCGCGCCAGGCCGTCCCGGACTTTGAAGGCCACAAGATCAAGCGCTATTTGACCGTAGACGGCTGGGAGATCTTAGTCGGAGAAAACGCGGCGTCCAACGACTACCTGACCACAAAGCTTGCGGCGGCGTCCGACATCTGGCTTCATGTCCGGGCCGCTGTGTCCGCGCACGGCGTCATTCGCGCCAAAAATAAGCCCGCGTCGGTCTCGCCCGCTGCCTTGCAGCAGGCCGCCGAGATGGTCGCCGCCCGCAGCGAAGTCAAGCACTCGTCTCTTATTCCTGTAGATTACACGCTGAAAAAGCACGTCCGCAAGCCCCGCAAAGCTGCACCGGGGGGCGTGACCTACCAGAACGAGAAAACACTCTTCGTCGCCGGTATTCATGGGGGATAATCAAGGGATTCAATCCAACCCTTTGGCTGCTTACTTGTCACCTATGTACTTCAATCGCACAGGTCTACCCCTGATCCTTTGCCTGTTGCCGAATGAAGTCAATCAAGAACTGGTCTTTGTCATGGTACATATTGATAATCTCGAACGCGGTCACGATGCCGTATTCCCAATCGCCAATATCGGCCATATTGGCCTCACGGGAAGTCGCGATCGCGTTGAGACAGCGGAACTTGAGGCCAAGAACAGACTCATCTTCCCAGGCTTGAACGCCCCTCAACTTAACAATCTCCCTGCGTATGCTGTCAATCCTCACTCCAGGAATATCCGCCC
Organism: Capsulimonadaceae bacterium; assembly: GCA_965213825.1. GTDB lineage: Bacteria > Armatimonadota > Armatimonadia > Armatimonadales > Capsulimonadaceae > JANXMY01. The sequence goes on along the minus strand of CBDCAE010000012.1, from coordinate 64,769 downwards.
CAGAATAATAGTCTAGTAGCTCTCTAGTGAGCCGTTCCAAGTCCGCATCGGTATCTGGTCCCAGAAAAACCATTGCCCCAAGAACTGACCGAACCCAGAGCAAAAAGTTGGGTGGATTCTCAGCCTTGAAGGAAAGGTGTTCCATGATGAATTCAAAGAGAGTCATGTTCAGCGCCCATGCGAGGTATTCTGTAGTCCGCAGTGACTTTCCCCGACTATCCCGGTAATTTGTTACCAGGTGCAGGAAGCAGCGCCGAATCGAGATACTTAACTCCGCATCCGCCCGCGCGTGTTCTTTTCTTTTTCGCTTTCGTCTTCATGCTCGACCACATACTGCATCTGGTCGAAAAAGCCGCGCACCAGGCGCTCACGGGTCATTTGCTTCATCACGATGTCAATCTCGGAGTGCAAATTTGCCCCTTTGTCGTCGCGCAGGTGCATAATACGACCGGCCAGCGTGATGTTGCCGTTTTTGACTTGGACATCAATTAAAGTTGAGTTGATGGGGCGCTTGCCTAGCTCACGGCGGACGTTCCGCGCAATTTCGGCGTCTTCGGGCGTCATAAAGTTACCCTCCTAATCTTTGGGGTATTATACCCTATGCCTACACCCATGCAAAAATATCGTGACCAAGAATTTGCCGCCGTCACCGCCCGGTTGGTCTATCTGAATCATGCCGGGGTGTCCCCGATGCCCGCCCGCGTCGCCGCCGCTGTGTCCGAGACCACCGCGCAAATGGTGGGCGACCCGCTTGGCACATTCATGTCCCGTGTCATGCCTGCGATGGGGTCAGCACGGACGCGGCTGGCCCGCCTGATGGGCGTTCCCGCCGAACATCTCGCGCTGACGAAGAATACTGGACATGGCCTGTCCATTGTTGCCGATGGATTGAAGCTTGAGGCAGGGGACAACATCGTGAGCGTAGACTGCGAATACCCCAGCGTCGTTTACCCGTGGTACGCGCAGGCGGACCGGGGTATTGAAACACGGCTGGTCACGCCTCATGCCGATGGCACATTCACGGCAGAAGATTTAGACGCCGTGATGGACGACCGGACGCGAGTTGTCACGGTGTCTTGGATCCAGTTCGGCACGGGTTTTCGGTGCGATCTCGCCGCTCTTGCCGCCGCCGCTCACGCCCGCAACGCTTTGGTCGTCGTCGACGTGATTCAGGGCCTTGGCGCACTTCCTCTGAACGTGGAAGCCCTCGGCATTGATATTGCCGTTACCGGCGTTCACAAGTGGCTGATGGCTCCGCCCGGAGCCGGCGGGCTGTACGTCGCCCCGCACGTTCTGGACCGTCTGCGGCTGGTCAACATGGGCGCAGGCGCGGTGGTGGACGTAATGAAGTTCGACCCGCTGAAGTTTGATGTGAAGCCGACAGTGCAGCGCTATGAGGAAGGCTCGCCGAATGTCCTCGGCCTAGTCGGCCTCGACGCCGCGCTGTCCCTGCTGGAAGAAGTGGGAACGGATGCCATTGGCCCGCAGATCATGGCACTGTCAGCTCATGCCGCGCAGAAGCTGGAAGAAAAGGGTTATCAGGTGGTTTCGCCCCGTGCCGACCCTCAGCGGGCGGGATTGGTGACGTTCAAGCACCCTTTACTGCCGAATGAGAGCGTCTTGCAGACCTTGACCGATGCCAAAGTGGTTGGTGCCATACGCGGCGGCAATCTGCGATTCTCACCGCATTTCTACAACACGATGGAAGAAATAGACCAAGCGGTGGACGCGCTGCCGGAATAACGGTGGGAACAGCAAAAGACGAGGAGTTGAAAACTCCTCGCTAGGAGAAGCACCCTTCGGGTGGGGGATGGTAAGGCTAAACGCCGCAATCCTCCGTCCGCAGGATGCCTTCCCTAGCGAGGCGTTTTCAACTCCTCGTCTTCTGCTGTTCGTCTTCTCTAAACCCCGGTCACACTGTCTGAGCTGGGCTTGTCCGAAGCGCGAAGCTCGACCACGGCGTCTTCGCCGGTGAGGGCGTCAACCGGAACAGCCCCGGCCGCTTCTTCCTGGGCAATCTCTTCCACCGCTTCGGCAGTGCGCGAGTAATGCAGAGACGCAATCGCCAGATCTTCCGCGCCGGTGAACTCAAGGGCCGGGTTGTGCGGCAGGTCCGCGAGATGCAGAACGTCGCCGGGCTGCATCTTCGACACGTCTACGTCCAGGTGTGCGGGCAGATCGGTGGGCTGGGCGTGGACCGTGATCGTTTCCAGAGCCTGTTCCAGCACGAGAACGCCGGTATCCACGCCGTCGGGGTGGCCGCTCAGGACAACCGGGATTTGGGCGGTGACTTTGTCACCCTTTTTGACTTGGTGGAAGCCGATGGCAACAAAATTGCGGGTGATCGGGTTCCGCTCCAGCCGGTCTACCAGGACCGAGTGGGTCTGGGTATCGCCTGCGATGGACAGGTCAATAATTGTATTCAGGCCGGTCTCGGCAGACAAAATTTCGGCAATGGCCTTCGACGGCACTTCGACGTTGAGCGGCTCTAGGCCTTTGCCGTAGATGGAGCCGGGGATAAAGCCCTGGCGGATGCGCTGCTTGCGCTCGCCTTTGGTCTGCGGGCCGCGCTTGTTGGCGGTAATGTTCATGTCACTCTCCTGAGAAAATCCAATCGGAAATCTAAACTGGACGCTTTGGCTGAAAATACAACTCTGTTGAAAATATAACTCTATAGCATACCCGGTTTCGGCGCGTCTTTGGATGCTTCTTCGAGGACTGCGGCAAACTTTTCCTGAAACTTGCTTTGACGTGCTTTGAGCGCGGCCTGCTGATTGGGTGGGGCAAGTGCGGTCCATCGGGCCATCACCTGCGTGTAAAGTGTGCTCAGTGCCGCGTCCGTCTGCGGATCGGGGCGTCCGCCGGTCAGCACCTCGCGCTCGGTGTTGAGACTGCCGCCCTGATCGGCATACATTTCCAGCAGCGCTGCCGCCCGGCGGTCGTAATCCATCGCTTGTGCGGGCGTCTGGCCCGGTGCACTGCCGAGAGCAGCATCGGCATAGGCGAAGCTCGGCTCGACCGACTCGCCGAGTGCCCGCGCTGTCCCGACCGGGCTGAGTTCTAAATCGGACAGCCGCTTGTAGTACGTCAGCGTGTCGGACGGCGAGCTGAGACGAGCCAGCCGCAGCAGCAGCTCCACTGAGTTCGGCTCGGCTTTGAGGCCATCTTGGTACGCTGCCACGGCGTCCGCCTTTCGGCCTGCCGCCGACAGTACCGTTCCAAGACGGCGGTAATCAACCGAGTTCGGTTCCAAAGCAACGGCTGTGTCCAGGGCGTTCTCGGCGTTCAGCAGGTCGCCGGAACGGATATAATAGAGGGTGTAGCCCAGATCACTAGGGTAGCGGCTGGAGAGCGGGTCCCAGGTGCGGGCTGCCGTGTAGCTTTCCGCCGCGCCGCCGGGATCGCTGTCTTTTTGGGCATCCGCCGTCACGGCATAGCCTGCGCCGATGCCTTCTGTTCCCGTCAGCAGCAGCAGCGCCGCCGCCACACTGCCAGCGGCGATTCGCACCAGCTTGGTGGGCTTTGTGACAGTCTCCGATCTCCCCTCTGCCAGCCCTGCCGCAAGCCCGGCAAACGTCCAAAAGAGTGCACCGAGAAAGAAAACATACCAGTCCGAGTCGGCCAAGTTCTGCACGACACCGCCGGCCAGCGACCCGGCCAGCCCGCACAGCAGGACGCGGCTGTCCTGCGGGAACGTGCCCGTATCGCCTTCATCCGGCAGCCGGCGAAGGCCGCGCGCGAGAGCAATTCCTAAGAAAATAAGCACGGCCAGCAAAACGAGCAGCGCGGGCAGGCCGCACTCGTCGGCCATCTGTAAGTACGAGTTGTGCGCCAGCCGCGTAAAGCCGGTCAGCGCATAAGGCGGGTACAAGTCGGTCCATGTGCCGATGCCGGTCCCCAAAATAGGATTTTGGAGCGCCATGTGCAGGGAGCCTCGCCAGGTCCACACCCGAAACGCTGCTGAATTGTCGTGCAGGTTTTGCAGCCGGGTCAGCACCGGCCGGGCGAATACCGCGCCCCCCAGCACCAGGCCGGCGCCGAAGATGCCGAGCAGCAGGCGTGTGGCCTTCGGCAAAACCAGGCCGCGACGGGTTGCCATGAACAGTCCCGCCGCAAACACCACCATCGAGGCTGCCAGCGAGACCAGGCCGAAGCGGGACTGCGTCGTCAAAAACGCAGCAATCTGCAACAGCAGGACCACGCCCAGCACCAGCGAGGCCAGCCCGCGCAGCAGCGGGGTCAGCCCGCGCAGGCTTGGCGCTTCCAGAAATAGTGCGAGCGTCACTGGCAGGAGCAGCACAAAGTAGCCTGCCAGGAAGTCCGGCGAGGAAGACACGAAAATGCGCCAGTTGGGCAGGCCCGCCCGCACATGCGTGATGTACTCCTGGACACCCAGGTCCGCAATGACCGCCGACCCCGCCACCGCCGCCAGGGTCAGCCCGTACAGCAGCATTCGATGACCCGCCACGCGCCGGGCCAGCGCAAACAGCGCGAAGTCGGCGGCCAGCACGCTCCACCCGCGCAGCATCATGCCGAAGTATCCCGTTCCGTGCTGCACGGCAAGCCGCATCGGAAGAGACAAAAATGCGAGGCCGAGCAGCCCCAAAAACGCCTTCTCGGCAGGCGACAAACGGGCCGCAAATGGCCCGCCGCGCTGGGCGGACAGAAGTGCGAGAAGCACAGCCAGAAATGCCCCGGCGCACAGAAACGACGCCCATTCAAACGAAATGAGCGCTTCCAGGCGCGGGCCGTCCGGCTGAGCGGCGTAAAGAGGCGCAAGCACCAGCGCCAGTGCAAGCAGAACTGTGATCGCAATGGTCATAGATAGTTGGTCAGAAAGTCATTTCGCCCGCCGCCCTGCCGCCCGGCGCTTGGCGATCCGCACGGCGGCGCGGAGCCAGAGGCCGCAGTAGACGGCCGCCCGCCGGAGCAGTGACGACTTGGGGTGGCGCTTTAAGTCGTACTCATACCACGACCGATGGAACTCTTTGATCATCGTGTCCGCGTTTTTGTCGCTGGAGCGTCCGATAGCGTGGGTGACGACCGCTTCCGGCACATAGATAACTTCCATTCCGGCATCCCAAGCCCGCTGGCAGACGTCTACGTCCTCGCAGTACATATAAAACCGCTCGTCTAAAGCGCCGATCCTGTCAATCGCCGTGCGCCGAAGGAGCATCGCGCAGCCGGAAACCCAGTCCACGGGCAGGTCGGAAGCGTGGTCGAAATCGGTCATCAAGTAATCCCGCGCGAACTTGTTGTTCGGGAACAGCCGGCCTAGATAGGTGTTCCGAAAAAAACCCGCGCCGAGCGACGGGAACCGGCGGCAGGAATACTGTACGCTTCCGTCTGGATTCAAGACCTTCGGCCCCAAAATCGCCGCGCTTTTGTGGTCGTCGGCATACGCAATCAAAGCTTCCAATGCCCCCGGATGGATCGCCGCATCGGAGTTCAGCAGAAACACATACCGGCTCTCGGTTTCAGCAATCGCCTGATTATTGGCCTTCGAAAAGCCCAAGTTCGCCGTGTTCGCCCGGAGATGCACCATCGGGAACTCCGCCGCCACCATTGCCGCCGACCCATCTGCGCTGGCATTGTCCACCACCCAGACTTCGTAATCTCGCTGCGGCTTCGGGCCAGCGAACAGTGATTTGAGACAGACCCGCAAATCCTCCCGCGCGTTCCAGTTCACAATAATGACGGCAATGTCGGTCATAAATCTATCTTAGCCATTGCGTTATTGTGACACATTTTATGCTGACTTAGGCTGGGAAAGATACGGTTCAAACGCCGCAGCGGCTGAGAGAGGTAGATACAGAACAATCATAGGAACATGAACAAACGAGAGAGCAAACATAGGCCAGAACAGTCTAGGTGCCTTTATCGGTGCAATATCACTCCACGGAATGAGCAAGGAATGTAGACCAGTCCATTGGGGGAGGCGAAGACGGAGGTACAAGCCGTTGCTGCCTAATCCAACCGCAAGAAGCAAGTCCATGCTACAGGGAACAATGCCCATTTTGCAGGGGATATAACTCCGCATTGCGCCCGTAAACTTCTCTGTGGTGCCGTACTGCGCCGCGAGGACTGTCCATCCGCTTATTGTAGCAATCCAGTAGATTGAAACAACGGGAAGCAGAATGAAAATGCAGATAATCAGCAAGGTGTCCATAAACAAGCGCCGACCCGAACTTTAATCAGATATTCTGCGCGTTAGACGCCATTGGTTCAGTAAAACGGCGGCTCGGAGGAGCCATTTTACCGGCGACGCGAGGCGTGGGTAGTGCTTGTCGTAAAAGCACAGCAAAGAACGGTGGGACTCGCGGACCATGCTCGCTTTTACCTGTCGGGTGCTGCCGCCGCCGTAATGCGTCGCAACCACGTCAGGAGTGTACCAGATGGAGAGGCCGTGCTGACGCTTGGCTCGCCAGCACCAATCCACTTCGTTGAAAAAAATCGGAAACTGCGGGTCCATGCCGCCTACCGCCTCATAGGCGGCGCGGGAAATCCACAGAAACGATCCCATCGGCTGATCGGCTTCAATGACTGTATCGTAGTCGAACCAGGTCATGCGGTACGCGCCGAATAGGCGCGAACGCGGGAACAGGCGGGACAGGCCGAGGTACTCCCATAATACTGGGCCGGGGTCGGGAAACGAGCGCAGGGAAGACTGCGTCCTGCCGTCCGTGCCAACGAGTCGGCAGCCGAACGCACCAAGAGTAGGGTGCGACGCCGCAAATTCCGCCGCGCGGGTGAGGCTTTCGGGACGGACGATTACGTCCGGGTTCAGCAGCAGCAGCGCATCGCCGGTAGCGCGTCCGAGGGCCAAATTATTGCCCTCGGCATAGCCCAAGTTGGTCGCGGCGGCGATCAGGACAACGGCGGGAAACTCGGCGGCAACCATCGCCGCCGAGCCGTCGGCGCTGGCGTTATCCACGACGATGATTTCCATCTCGCCGCCATTCGGCGGGTAATTGTTAAGTGACGTAAGGCACTCGCGCAGAAAGGCGTGGGTGTTCCAGTTGACAATGCAGATGGACAGGCGCATGGCTTAATCTAGGCCGAACAGCGGCGTGGCCTCGGACAAATCCCGCACCAGGGCAGTCGGCGGGCAGGCCGCAAACCAGCCCTCGGAGTTCCGGCCTAAGACGCCGAGGGTCGCGGCGCAGCCGGCCTTGACGCCTGCCTCAATGTCCATGAAATGGTCGCCGACCATTGCGGCGTCTGCCGGCTCTTCGCCGAGCAGGCGCAGGGCGTCCCACAGATGTTCCGGGTTCGGCTTGGTGAGTTTCACGTCGTCGCGGGTGAGCAGGAGATGATGTGGCAGGGCGAAGCGGGCCAGGAGACCGACCGAAACAGTCCGGCAGTTGCGAGTGACGACTCCGACTTTGACGTCCCGCTCGATCAATGCCGTCATCAGCGCGTGCGTTCCCGGCAGAAGACGCGGCTGGGAACAGCCCGCGATTTCCCTGTCCTGAAGCTGGGCAAAGGCCGTCCGGCGCAGGGCCGTACCATCGCCGCCCCGGCTTTGAGCGTCCGCGGCGGCGGCTTCGACCAGTCCTAGTATGTCTTTGCCGTCAGTGACGCTTTTTGGAACCCCATGCGCCGCCGCGAGTTCTTCCATAGCACGAGTCATCGCCGGGAAATCGATGTGGGTCTCGACCAGCGTGCCATCAAGGTCAAACAGCACGGCGCGGAGCGGCGGAAAAGGGGCGAGCATGGGCTATTGTAGCCCAAAGGATGAGGAGAGGTCAAATTCAGCCAGGGCAAGCGGCACGAGGAGTTGAAAACTCCTCGCTAGGAAAAGCGTCCTGCCGGACGGAGGAAAAGCGTCCTGCCGGACGGAGGAAAAGCTTGAACGCCTACACTCCTTCGTCTGAAAGACGCCTTTCCTAGCGAGGAGTTTTCAACTCCTCGTGCCGCTTGCCCTGGCTGACTCTAATCGTAAGTGCGGGCATTCCCACTTGTTGCCGGAGCCGCGCTGCTCAAAACTTCAGCGGGAGCAGCTTGAGTCGCCAGCGATTCGGCGCGGGCGGTGGCGGCCTGTGCATTGAGATCCTGCGGCGACGGCCCTTTCCGCAGATGCTCGGCAATGACCGGGTTGTTGCCCCAGACATCGGTGATACGCTCACCGGCGGCATTGACATTGATGTCTACCCCGGCGGCGTTGTATTTCAGCAAAAGCTGCTTGATGTCATCGTAGCGGGCCGGGTCTACCGTGATGGTCAGCAGGTAATCACCTTCGCGCAGGCGGTCGCTGACATTTGCCGCCGCTTGCTCCGGCATCCCCATATCCCGCAAATAGCCAGCGACGCCGCCGACCGCAGCGCCCGCCGCTGTAGTTGCCGCCGCGACTCCGAACGCGCCCGCCAGAATGCCGCCGCCGAGAACTAGCCCGACACCAGGGATCATCACCGCAGCGGCTGCCGCGAGAAGCCCCGCCACGAGGCCGACTCCTGTTCCGACCGCCGCGCCCGCCGCCGCATCCTGCGGGGTTGTCGTCGTGATGCCCATTTTGCCGATGGCGCTAACATTCTCGGCGGTGTCCACATCCGAGCGCGGCGTGACCGTGTCTGCAATCGCCGCTGCCGGGAGCGTCCCGGTTTGCGGCACATACGTCGCCGCCGATGTCGTCTCGTCCTCAGTCAGCCGCGTATAACCGCTGCGGATGCGTCCCGCTTCGTCCTGCTCCGCCGCCCGGCGGCTGGCAATGCCGATGCTGGCGTCAGGGACGCCGTGGTCCCGCAGTGCGCCGATAGCGCGTTCGGCATCGGCCACGTCCTGAAAAAGTGCGTAAATGGTTTGCAGTGCCATGAGAAGTCCTCCTCGGTGCTGGAAGTTAATACCCACGAGGCAGGCAGGGATAAACCGGGCTAATGTTTCAGCGTCGCGTAAACTAAGTAGCTGTTCAGGCCGAAGATGACGACGGCGAGGGTCCAGCCGAGGGCGCGGGTCGCCCAGCCGTTGACGAACCGGCCCATTTTCAGGCGGTCGCTGGTGAACTGTACCAGGGGAATGACGGCAAATGACAACTGGACCGAGAGGACGACCTGGCTGAAAATCAGCAGCTTTCCTGTCCCGGCCATCCCATAGAGGCCGACAATGATGAGTGTCGGCACAATCGCCAGCATCCGGGAAATTAAGCGCCGGACCCAGGCCGGGATTTGGAAGCTGGTGAAGCCCTCCAAAATAATCTGTCCAGCCATTGTCCCCGTCAGTGTCGAGTTCTGGCCTGATGCCAGCAGCGCAATCGCAAACAGCGGAGTCGCGATGCCGACACCCATCAGCGGGGTCAGCAGCTTGTACGCTCCCTGAATGTCTCCAATCTCGTGGTGGCCGCTTTTGTAGAAGACTGCCGCCGACAAAATCAAAATCGCAGCGTTCACAAACAGCGCCAGCATCAGCGCGACGGTCGAGTCAAGATAAGCGCTCTGGATCGCGCCTTTCTTTTCTTTGTAGTCCGTGCCAAAATCGCGGGTCTGGATAATGGACGAGTGCAGGTACAGATTGTGCGGCATGACCGTCGCGCCCAGAATTCCGAGCGCGATATACAGCATGGCCGGGTCACGGATAATCTCGGCGTGTGGTACAAAGCCGGCCAGCACCCCGAACCAGGCGGGGCGGGCGTAGATCATCTCGACCGTGAAGATGACCATCATCGTGCCGATGAGTGTGATGACCAGCGCCTCGACATACCGGAAGCCCTTGCCCTGCAAGACTAAGACGACTAAGACATCTAGCGCCGTCAAGCCGCAGCCGATGATGAGAGGAATATGGAACAGCAGGTTGAGCGCGATGCCCGCGCCGATCACCTCCGCTACATCGCAGGCGACAATGCCGATCTCCGCCGACAGCCACAGGAAAATCGAGACTGGCTTCGGGTATGCATCCCGGCAGGCTTGCGCCAAATCGCGCTGCGTGACAATGCCGAGCTTCGCCGCGAGCGCCTGCAAGAAGATCGCCGTAAAGTTAGCGATGAGTATCACCGACAGCAGGTGGTAGGAGAACAGCGACCCGCCGCTGATATCCGTCGCCCAGTTGCCGGGGTCCATATAGCCGACGGCGATCAAATAGCCCGGCCCGAAGAACGCCAGAAAGCGCCGCCAGGAAGTCGCGTTTTTCGGCACGACGACGGATTGAAAGACTTCCGGCAGGGAAGGCCGCTTGACCGGCCCGCGCCATCCGGTATTAGGTTGACCACTGTTAGTCGGAGCGATTTCTTCGGCAGCTTCCATAAATGACTTGTGTTGACTTTCTAAAGGGCAAATGGGGCGCGTGGGAATGGATTCCTACGCTGCGTGGATGAAGAAAATGCCTACGTTCCTATTCTATTCCGTGTTCGCGCTCTCCAAGTCGCCAGTGCGGAAGGCGGACACTCTGCCTGCGGCATTACTTCGTGTGTGTCACTTCGCCCCGCAGCGTAGGAATCCATTCCCACGCGCCCTAACTTTTACTCTCTCGTGTCACCGACTGCACGAACACGCTGCCGGCGAGGGCAGGACCGATCATCTGCGTTGTACCGTCCACTTCCACAGTCAGCAGACCGTCAATCATGTCTCGCTCCAGCACGGTCACGACCGTGTGCAGGTGAATGACCCGCTGAGTTAATGCCCGCAGCACGGCGGCATTGGTGTCTTTGACCCGCGCGACCGTGACTGTCTCGCCCGGCTCGCATTCACCGAGTGTCCGCAGGCGCTCCTCGATAAGCGTGCCATCGGGCATGGGGATGGGGTCTCCATGCGGGCAGGTGTGAGGGTGGCCGAGGAGGGCATCAATCCGCGCCTCAAACTCCTCCGAAATAACGTGTTCCAGCTTTTCCGCTTCGGCGTCCACCTGATCCCAAGAGTAGCCCATCGCCTGGGCAAGATATAGTTCTAAGAGCCTGTGATGCCGGATGACTTCCAGTGCGATCTTCTCACCCATCGAAGTCAGCCGGACCCCGTGATACGGGGTATATGCCACAAGGTTCGCTTCTGCCAGGTGCTTCAGCATCTTTGTGACGGCGGCGGCGGACGTGCCGGTGCGCTCGGCCAGCGCCGAGGTTGAGACGGTCTCGGTCTGGGTTTGCAGTTTATAGATTGTCTTGACGTAATCTTCCACGGCGGCAGTTCGCATGGCACCCTCGCAAATGCTGAAAATGATGGATTAGTAAATTATTATTTAACCCCGGTTAAATAATAACGGCAGTATACCCCAAGATGGGCGAAAAGAACGCGGCTATTGGAAGCCATGACAAAATGTCACGGCTACGGAGCGCAAACGCTACAAGACACCGCTTCTGCACTGGCAGACCTGGAAGGCGCGGCACTGGGACAAAGCTTTAATCCTAACCCCGCGCCTTCCAGGTCTGCCTTCCAGGGAGCCAGTGCTGATATGCAATAATCCGCTTGCGGATATACGAAGTGATCAGAATGATACCAGCGCAGAAGCGGTACTTCTTAGCGTCCGCGCTCAATAGCCGCGCGTTTCAAGGCATGGTCCTAAATGCTTACGCATCTAAACAACATCTTTGCGCTGTAGCTCCTGCTGACGCTTTTCCCGTATTTTCCGTGAAAACTCCTTCATGTTGATGATAAACATTGGAGTGAGAAAAAGCAGAGACGCTGAAAAGAACCCAAGCCAAACCATCCGTAAATCGCGTGGAACTGAGGACAAATGGATAATTTGGTCGGCTTCTACAAGTACGAGCATTAGCCAAATCGGCCCAGTCGTCTTGACAAAGTGTGCTGTTTGTTCGCGCTGAACCTCCGTCCGCATTCCAGTATGCTTCTCAAGCATGAACTTGCTGCGCCACGCCACAAGCCAAGCCACCGGCATTATAATGATAAAGAGTGCAAGAAATACGATGGAAAACCACATATCTGTTTAGCCTTTCGGACACCACTTAAACGAACGGCGACCATTCTTTGCTAAAGAAAGGTCGCCGCATGCACTGGGGTTACTGTGACTACTATCGCTGGTTTATTGGCGTGACTTTCAGATCGCGTGGGCCGGTGTAGATGGCGCGGGGGCGGATCAGGCGGTTGTCGCCGAGCTGCTCCAAAATATGGGCGGTCCAGCCGGCGACGCGGGAAATGGCGAAGACGGGCGTGAACTGGTCGTTCGGGATTTCGAGCATCCGGTAGACCGATGCTGAGAAGAAGTCCACGTTGGCTTTGAGAGTCGTTTTGCCTTTGGCGATCAGCGCTTTGTCGGCGGCTTCCTGGACTTTTTCGCTGATCTCGTACCACCTGGACTCGCCGGTGGTCTCGGCAAGCTGGCGGGACATCTCGCGCAGGGACACGGCGCGGGGGTCCAAGGCACGGTAGACACGGTGGCCGATGCCGGGGATTTTCTTGCCCTCGGCCAGCATCCGGGCCACAATCGCGTCTGCCTGGTCGGGTTCGCCGATCTGTTCCAGCAGAAGCATCACGTTCACGTTCGCCCCGCCGTGGAGCGGCCCGGCCAGGGTGCCGATGGCCGAAGTCACGGCGCTGTACATATCGGTCAGAGTGGCGACCGTGACGCGGGCGGCAAACGTGGACGCATTCAGCTCGTGGTCGGCATGAAGGACAAGTGCCACGTCAAGTGCGTGCGTCGCCGTCTCATCGGGGACTTTGCCCGTAAGCTGGTGCAGAAAGTGCGCGGCAGTGGAAAGTCCCGGCATCGGCGCGACAGGCTCCTCGCCTTTTCGCAGTCGGTCCAGTGTCCCGACCAGCGTTCCCATCTGGCCCGTGACCCGCAGAGCCTTGCGCTTGTTGGCCTCCAGCGACTCGTCGCCTTCGTCCGGGTCATATAAAGACAGCAGCGAAGTCGCGGTGCGGAGGGCGTCCATCGGCGGAGCGGAGCGGGGGAGCTGCTTTAGGAGGGTCAGTGCGCCTTCGGGGATCGCCCGGTTTTCAGACAGCTCGGCTCTGAACGCGGCCAGCTCGGCTTCAGTCGGGAGAGTGCCGTTCCAGAGTAAGTAAATGACCTCTTCAAACGTCGTGCTCTGGGCCAGGTCGTGGATGTCGTAGCCCCGGTAGATCAGCTTGCCGTTGACCCCGTCCACGTCGCAGATGGACGACTCGCCGGCAATCACATCTTCCAGCCCTTTTGCAAATTTATCGTCAGCCATAAGTGGTTTGCTTCAATCCTCACCGGCGCGTGTGCGACCGGCGCTAGTCGCGTTGGCCGCGACAGGCAATTCTACCCAATTTTTGGGACGGCTGTCAAGTTTTCGCTCGTTTGCGTCTGTCCTGCGGCAGGCTCGTCGTCCCATTTTCCGGCGACCGACATTTTGGTCCCGCAGCAGGTGCAGACCCCGATCATCGCCCGGCGTCCGTTCTTCATCAAGGTCCGGGTTGGCGTCAGCATTTCTTGTTGAGTGCGGCAGCGTACGCAGTATCCAGTCATGGCAGCCTCGTAAAATTACCGGGAATAGTGGGATAAGAACGCGCCATTATATCCGCAAGCGGGCCGGTGTGTCAAGGGAAAACGCGGGTGAACAAAACCGATAATTTCAGCGTCTTTTACCTAACTGCTCAATTCAAATTGCTCTTGTGGAATAATATCATGCTGACTTCAAAGACCCCGTGCATCTCCGTTGTCCTGCTGTCGTCACTCCTTGCCGCCGGCGTTGCCGCCTCGGCGGTGCTGGTGACTCCTACCCGGCCTGCCGCCGCCGACACGCCGAAGGCCGATGCCAACACGCAGGTCAAGACACTGTATGCCGAGAAATGCTCGGCGTGCCATAACCTGCCAAGCCCATCTGAGAAAGGCTACAACCGGGCCGAATGGCAGCGCACGGTCAACACTATGCTGACTAAGTACCATGCCTCGGATGAGATTGCCCCAAACGAAGCTGCCCAGATTGTAGACTACCTCGCGACGTTCGCGCCGAAGCTGAATACCGGCAATGGACGGCGTCTCAGCGACCCGTGGGCCACCGATGATTTGGATGTCTGGACCACGGCACCGGCCACATCCCGCGTCTTTAACTTTGAAGCGGGCGGCCTGGCGGGCCTCGCTCCAGTCGGCTCCGGCACCCCCGGCCCCGCCCCGCTCTGCGCCGTCCGTCCCGATGCACCCGGCGCGGACGGCCTTGTCGCCCATGTCGCCGGCCCGAACTTCCGGCCCGACCGCTTCGCCGTCCTGCTGGATAAGTCCGACCGGGGCAAAAACTTCGATGTCCGTGTCCGATTCCGTATCGATTCGGGAAAAGTCAGCCCCGCCGTCGGGATTGTCTTCGGCTACACCGCCTCGAACCAGTATACAGTCCTGCGCTGCAACCAAAACTTAGGCGATTTGGCGCTGATCCAAATCGCCGGACCAACCCACACGACCTTGCAGCAGACGGCGATCACTCTGCCGCCGACGCCTTTGGCTCCCGCGTCTGCCGCGCCGACGCCGCTGGCCCCCGGCTGGCACACGCTTCGCCTCCTTGTCCATGACGGTCAGGCACGTGGCTGGATAGACATGCAGAAGCGCATTTCCGTCACCCTGCCCGCTGATACCCCCGGCAGCGTCGGCCTCTGGACCCAGGGCAACACCTCGGCGTCGTTTGACGACTGGACCGTAGACTGCTACGACCCCGCGCCCGGCAGCCCCGCGCCGCTGAGCTGAAAGCAGAAACTCCCCCATTATCGGGGGGTGGGGGAAATCCTGCAACTTCCGGTGTGTTTTCGTGTCACAGCCAATATGATCGCTTACAAAGACTTCGTGCCGCAGCGACTGCGAAAGCAGGGATTCATCAAGCCGCCGCTGTACGAAACATTCCAACAAGCGGTTTCTGCCGCCGGAGCCTGGGTGCGTGAGCAGGAAGTGACAGTGATCAACATTGAAACGGTCGTACTGCCCGGACTATGGAGCAAAGACGCACCGCAAAGCGACGCGCCAACTCTGACCACTCTTTATTCCACTGGCCAGGCAGCCTATACCGGGTTGTTCCAATTTGTCCGCGTCTGGTACCACGCGAATGACTGAGGCAAATGCGCTGCGCCGACGGATACGGTTCTGGCTAGGGGCGTTCATGCTGGGACTGGCCCTTAGCGGCATCACTGCGATCCCCTTGAACTGGGAACTCGGTATCCTGACACAACTTATTGGACACCGCTTGGGCGGTCTGTCGGACTGGATCTGGCGGGTGGGTGACGGCCTGCGCGAGACCGACGCCCATTTTCCCTTCCTCGCTTACGGCACGGACTGGCTGGCGTTTGGACATCTGATGATCGCCGTCGCGTTTATCGGCCCCTATTTGGACCCGGTCCGCAACCGCTGGACTGTCACCTTCGGCCTCATCGCCTGCGTCTGCGTCCTCCCGTGGGCGTTCGTGTTCGGCCCCCTGCGCGGCATTCCATTCTTCTGGCGGCTTATCGACTGCTCCTTCGGCGTCGTCGGCCTCCTGCCGCTCCTGCTCGTCCGCCGGGACATTGACCGCCTTAGTCAACTGGAAGCATAAGCCAGTCACGGTCCAAAATGGCGTACAGAAGCCGGTCTACCCAGCATCCTTTCTGCTTGCGGCATTCGCGCAGATGGCCCTCACGCACCATACCGGCCTTTTCTAAAACACGCGCCGAGCCACGGTTGTCGGGGTCACACTCGCCGGTGATCCGGTGCAGGTACAGTGTGTCAAAGCCGACGGTCAGCAGACTGCGCACCGCCGCCGTTGCGTAGCCATTGCCCCAATGCTCGCGCCCAATGATAACACCGACATCCGCCTCGCCTAAACTCAAGTCGCGGATTGTCAGCGTTGCGATCCCGATAATCGGCGCTTCCGGTGATACTGTCAGCCCGAACGCAAACACCGAGCGCGGCTCTTCGCGCTTTTTCTCCGTCGCCCACTGCATCAGCCGACGGGCGGATGCCTCCGTAAACGGCTCGAACTCGGTGTACCGTACCGTCTCCGCATCATCGAAACACTGCTGAAGCGCAGGCCAATCGTCTTCGTCAAGATCACGGAGATAAAGCATGGTGTTAAAGCGCTTCAATAAGCTGCCGAAATGTCAAGCTGATGCGGCCTCCGGCTTCGGCCTGCTTGAGAACGGCGTGCTTCCAGTTACCCAATTATTGCCGCCTGCACGGTATAATCGGCTTTTATGGCAATCTTAGGAAAAACTCTTGAGGGCGGTGTTGCTGACGGGCCTGCTGTTTACACCAAGTCTGCCGCCGTTTAACGCCGAGTGGCTGGGGTGAGGGGCGTTTGGGCTAAGGATGCTGGCAGGGATAGGTGCGCCGATCAGAATGTTTTGACCGACTGGCCCATCGCCGGGCATTACTGCTGCCCGACCTCGGCCCCTTACGGAGATCAGCTTTTTATGAAGACCTGCGCCCGCTGCGGACGAACCTATCCTCCTGACCAGACTGTCTGTACGCAGTGCGGCCTGTCCCTGCCGGGGCCGCGCGGCCTGCCTAGCGCGGCGGTAGCCGGGCAGGCGGACCCGCGTGTCGCGCAGATTGACTTTCTGCTGGCAGAAATGGATGAGTGGGTGCGCTCCGGCTGGGTCGCGCCGGAGCAGGCGCGGCGGCTGTGGGATGTCTACCAGGACCGGCGCATCCGACTTGCCCCGGCCGCTGCCGCTCCGTCGGTCTTACCCTCTGCGCCGCCGGCTGGGCCTTTTCCACTGCCGCCGCCGGTGATCACACTGCCCCCGGCAGCCCCGCTGCCGGGCCGCAAAATCGCCCTCGCGGCGTTTCTGGAAGCACGCAATTTGTCGCTGTGGCAGCTCCTCGGCGCGGCGCTGCTGCTGGCCGGGCTGGTCGGACTGATCGGCTGGACCTGGGGATCGGTCGGAAAGTATCTGGTGCTGGCGCTGATGCTCGGCCTGACCGGCGGACTGCCCGCGCTGGCCCGGTCCCGCTTTGTCCGGGAAGAAGCCCAGACAAAAAGCGCCCTCGCGGCAGTCGCCGCGCTGCTGATCCCGCTGGACATTGTCGCCATCAATGCGTTCCGGCTGCTTGGCGGGGCGCTTGGCACAGACGGCATCGGCCTTGCAGCAAGTCTCGTCTGCCTGCCGCTGTATGCGTGGGTAGCCCGGCGTGAGCCGGGACGCTGGCCGGTGTGCCTTCTCAGCGCGTCGGCGGGCGCGGCGCTGTATTTTGCCCTGCACGTGTGGCTGCCGCATTCGCTGTCCTCTGAAATGCACGGCCTCGCGTACGGCCTCTCTTTTACCGCTCTCACGCTCGGCTTCTTTCTCGCCGCTTGGCGAGCCGGGGACACGCGGCGGGAAGTCTGGCGCGGCGCAGCGCAGATCGCTTCCCTTTCGGCGCTGGCTTTGGCGCTCTGGCTCGGCGGTCTCGGCACGCTTGGCCCGGCGGCTGCGCCCCTGCTGCTGCTGGGAATAGTCTACGCCGTCGCGGCGGCTCTGCTAAACGACCGCAGCAGCGTGTTTCTCTCGGAGGCGGCGCTGACACTCGGCGGCATTCTCGCCCTAAGTCGTTTTGACAACAGCCGCGGGGACTACTGGGTCTGGTACGCAGCCTGGGGGCAGGCGGTCGGCCTGGGGTCGCACGCAGTAAGCCGGCGGCTGCGGAGTGACCGCGCGGCGCTCAAAGCGGCCTGCGCGGACGGCGGCCTGGCGCTGGCGCTGCTGGCGCTGATTGGGCAGGGAGTGCGGCTGATCTACGACGTGGTTCAGTCCCCCACGCTTTTCGTGCCGCCGGCGGAGGTCGGCGGCCTGCTGGCGGCGGCGACCCTGAGCTTCGGATACTTTGTCTGGACCCGGCGCGGGATCGCTGCCGCGTCTCTTGCGGCCTACCTCACGGTGTTGGTTTACTGGCTCGGCGCACGGCACGCGAACCTCCCAGTGAACTTCGCCGTGCCGCTGGCAATATCCGCGCTGACTTTGTGGCGGCTGAAGCGCCCGCAGGTCAGTCTAGGAGCGGCGATTACTGGCCTGCTGCTGTGTGTCTACACGGCTGCCCTGGGATTTCCTGCCTTCTGGTTTTCAACGACGGCGTTGGCCCTGCCGCTTCTGATGCTGGTGTTTGCTTTGCGGGAACGGGACGGTGAAGAAGCGTCCGTCTGGCCGCTCATCGGCGCGGCGGTTTTGGAAGTCCTGCTGCTGGAGTCGCGTCTGCCCTGGGCAAAGTCACCGGGCGGCTGGGAGCCGAACTATGGCTTCGGCCTAGTCCCAATCAGCCTGCTTGCGCTGGTTGTCTCGCAGCGGCGCTCCCGCGTCTGGCTCTGGGCGGGCTTGACGGTCACAGCGGGGAACGTCCTGCTTCAGCTCGGCTATGCGGCGTCCGGACCGCCGGTATATTCGCCGATGGTTCTGCTGGCGCTGGGGGCATTTCTCGCGGCCGGTGTGGCGTTTCTGCGGCCGGGATCACGGGCGTCGGCCTGCGCGGTGGGAATGCTTGCGGCGTTTTATGCAGCGTTTTGGCTGGGCAGTGTCGGGCCGGCGTCCTCCTCAGCTCTCTACGCCGGGCGTGAAGCGCTGGCGTCGGTTGTTCTTCTGGCATTCGCGCCGCTGGCTGCTTTTTTGGCCTATTGGGAGCGGCGTCCGGCCTTTCTCTCTTTGGCCGCGCTGGCGGGGGCGCTCGGCATCGCGCATGGCCTGCACCGCATTTGGAACCCAGACTCGGCTGTCTACGCGGCGGCAATCTGGCCGGAGGCCGCGCTGCTGTTCGCCGCCGCCGTCTATGCCAAGCGGCAGGGGCGCGGCGCGACATGGCAGGAGACGCTGGCAGTCTCGGCAACAGCCGTCTCTCTGTGCGCCCTGCTGACGGCGGCGCTGACAACGCTGCTGCGGTCCCCGGCACTTAGCACATCGGCCTTGCTGGCTGTTGTCTGCGCCTATGGGGCGCTGTACGCAGCGTCGGCGTTTGCCTTGCAGTCTTCTTCGACCGCCGGCCTGTCGGGCCTTGCATTAAGTGGGGCGTTCTGGCTGGCGATTGTGCAAAACTCGCCGTCCGCCTCCGCGCCGAAGCACGGGTTCGCCCTCAGCTTCGGCGGGCTGGTCTGGCTGGCGCTGGCCGCCGCCGCCGAGAAGTTCAAGCCCAGCCGTTTCGCCGCCCTTTCTCTAAACAGCACGGCGATTGGGCTGGGCATGGCGGCCATTCTCGTCACGCTGGTTGGCCTCAATGGAGCCGACGCCCACTTTGCCATCTACACGCTGCTGGTCGCCGGGTCAGTGTTTCTCGGCGCATCCCGCACGCTGCCGTCGCCGGGGTGGGGGCAGGCCGGCGTCCTTGCCTACTTCTGCGCTTACTTCGCGTTCCTCGCGGCGCGGCTGGGAGCGCCGGGCATGCCGAACAGCGACTTTTATTTGGTCCCCGCTGGGCTGTATGTGCTGGTGCTCGGGCTGACGGCTCGGCGGCGGGACGGACCGAACACGCCGGCGTACTTTCTGGCGGGCCTGCTGATGACGCTGACCCCAACTTTTGCCGCCGCCTGGGCGGTGTCGGCTGCGCCGCTGCACGGGATTATATTGCTGACCGAGTGTGTCGGCGCGGTCTTTTATGGGATTGCTGCTCGTCTGAAAATCTTTGTCGGGGCGGGAACGGCGTTTCTTCTGGCGCTGTTTCTGCGCGAGACGCAGGGCTTTGCCGGGCATATCCACTGGGCGGTTTATGCGACGGCGCTGGGCCTGCTAATTCTGGCGAGTGCGCTGTACTTCGAGAAGCGCGGCGAGGCGGTCCGGCGCTGGGCAAAGGAAACGCGCGAAAAGCTCGGCGACTGGGATTAAAACTGCGGTATAATGAGAGCCATGGCAATATTGAAAGCACTACTGGTCGGCGCGGGCGGCATGGGACAGAACTGGGGGCGCAACCTCAAAGCGCATCCCGACGTCGAAATTGCCGGCTGGGTGGACGTGAAGCCTGACGCGGCGGCGGCGGCGGCGGATGCTTTGGAGATTTCGGGAACTCACACGGGCGAGGACCTGGGCCGGGCGCTGGCGGAAGTCCGCCCCGATTTTGTCGTGGACGTGACGATCCCGGAAGCGCATCACGGTGTCACGCTTCAAGCACTGGTGGCGGGGGTTCCGGTGCTGGGCGAAAAGCCGATGGCGTCTAGTGTGGCCGAAGCGCGGGAAATGGTGGCGGCGTCCGAGAAAGCAAACACGCTGTACATGGTCAGCCAGAGCCGCCGGTACGATGCCCGGCTTCATGCCCTGCGGCGGCTTGTGACCGAGCAGACGGGGCCGCTCGGCATTCTGAACACGGACTTTTACATTGGAGCGCACTTTGGCGGCTTCCGGGACGAAATGGCGAGTGTCCTCTTGCTGGACATGGCGATCCACACGTTTGACGCCGCCCGCTACGTCTCCGGGGCCGATCCCGTCTCGGTCTACTGCGAGGAGTTCAACCCGGAATGGAGCTGGTATAAAGGTGCATCGAGCGCGACCGCGCTGTTTGAGATGACCGGCGGGCTGCGTTACACGTACCGTGGATCGTGGAGCAGCGAAGGCCGTGACACAAGCTGGGAAGCGGACTGGCGGTGCGTCGGGCCGCGCGGCACGGCAGTTTGGGACGGTTCCGGGGCAAACCCGCCGTCGGCGGGCATCGTGCGCGGCACGGAAGGCTTTACCCGCGAGGCGGACACGGTGGAAGGCACGGTCCGGCACGATGCGCCCGGCGGCATCGCCGGGTCTTTGGCCGACTTTTTGAACGCGCTCCAAACAGGCGAAACCCCGATGGGCGAGTGCCACGACAATATCAAAAGCCTGGCGATGGTGTTTGCCGCGATTGAGTCGTCGGCGTCTGGGCGGCGCGTGGCGGTCAGCGTGTGACTTTGGAACCGGCACTGAAAGTGCCGGTCTATTATTGAGTGAAAGCCGAAGCGGCTACAGACCAGCAGGTGTCTTCTTACTCTTTAGTCGCCGCGACTTCCACGCAATAGTAGACCGGCACTTCCAGTGCCGGTTCCTTTCCTATGATGACCCTTTCTCCCTACTGGCTTCTGCTTCTGACACTCCTCCTGCCGCTGCCCTACAGCACCGACCGGCGCGGACGGCGCACGCCCTGGGTGACGTACATTCTGATTGCCATCAACGTCGTCGTCTTCTGCTTCACCGGACCGCTGACTTACGCCCGCTGGGGGCTGGTGCCGGACCACCCGCATTTCATCGCCTTGCTTACCGGCATCTTTATTCACGTCAGCCTCATGCACCTGTTTGGGAACATGGTGTTCTTGTGGCTGTTCGGGCCGCATGTCGAAGAAGCGCTGGGGTGGGAAGCGTTTCTCGCGCTGTATCTCGGCGGCGGGATCGCGGCGGGGCTGCTGCACATGGCAATCGTGCTGCTGTTCGCGCCGAAAGTAGTCGTGCCGCTGGTCGGGGCGTCGGGAGCGATCTCGGCAATTTTGGCTCCGTTCGCGATCCGCTTCCATCGGGCGCAGATCTGCTTGTTCTGGCTGCCTGGCGTCTTGCTGAAGTCCGGCTGGGACAATCTGCAAGTGCCGGCGGTCGCGGGGCTGGGTCTGTGGATCGCCCAGAGCATCGGCAGCGGCATCTACTTTCTCATCAACCCGCAGCCGGGTGGGACGGCGTACTGGGCGCACATCGGCGGGTTTGTGTTCGGGCTGGTCGCTGCCGAGCTGACAGGGCTGCTGCGGGACGGGCGGCAGGATTATCTGTTGCAGGATGCGCGTTCAGCGGCGTCGCGCGGCCATGAGACATTAGACCTCGCCATTCGCAAATACCGGGCGTTTCTAGAGCGTGACCCGAATAACGGCTTGGTGCGGGCGGAGCTGGCGGGGCTGCTGGCGGCGCAGGACCATGAGGAAGCGTCCCGCGAGATGCTGGGGGCGGTGCGGGAGCTGCTGAGGTGCAATCAGCCTGTGCTGGCGGCGCGGTGCGTGCGGGAAGCGTCGGCCCTGCGGCTGCTGCTGGCGCTGTCGGCGCGGGAGCGGCTGCGCCTGGCGGGCGCATTGGAGATTCAAGGCGACGTAAAGGACGCGGCGCTGCTGCTGGTGGCGCTCGTGGCCGAGACGCCGGATGCGCCGGAAGACGAGATGGCGCGATTGAAGCTCGGCCAGATGCTGCGGGAGCACGACCCGGCGGCGGCGAATGCGGTGCTGACGGGATTTTTAGAAAAGTACCCGGACAGCCAGTGGGCGCGGCGGGCCAAAGAACTCCAAACAAACCTGTAGAAATCCAAACAGATGTTTGATTTTTTGGCATTCTGGAAAGAGTCATTCTATCTTATTGATGGAAGCGAGACGAGACATGGCACTGGAAGACCTGAAAAACGACGTGATGATGGCGCATCTGCTGGACGCGCTGGACCATAAAAAAGACATCGGGCATTATGGCCGTCTGGTGTTTACGATGGTCGCCCGGCACTTCTTGACCGAGGACGAAGTGGTCGCCGAGCTGGCGAAAGACAAAGATTTCGGCGAAGATGGGGCAAGGTCGCTGTACACGCAGGTCAAGGACCACAATTACAACCCGCCTCGGCGCGACAAGATTCTAGAGTACCAGACGCAGCAGGACTTCCCGATTATCCCAAACCCGGACGATCCTGACGCCGGCAATGTCTACCGAGACTTGAACTTCCCAGACGACGTTTACAAGCACATTGAAGAGTATCGGTCGCACAAAACGACAGCCTAACATACCGCTTTTGAGGAAGCGCCCGCGCCCATTTCGGCACGGGCGCTTTTTTCACGGGTAAAAGGCCATCGAATAAGGGAGTCTCGCTTACGGGGCGGGGCTTTCTATTGCGGCAACTTCTGCCTGAGCTTCGGTCTTGATTTTAGCCCCACGCTTGGACATAAATGGACGCTCAAAAGCGAGATGAAAAAGGTAGGCAACGGCAACTATAGGAGGTGCGCCCAGAATTGTCAGCATCAGAAAAGTCTGCACTGTATTAAGGTGCAGAGGATGCAAAATATATTGCCAGATAACTTGCAGCAGAGGGGCATGGATAAGGTAAATCGAATAAGCGAAGCTGCCGAGGAAAACGATGGGTCTTGCAGAAAGAGTTCGTGTTAAAACACTGCTTGGGCGGAGACTCATCGTAACAAGGATACACATAATCGCGATGCCGGCGACGCCGTCAAAACGTTCAACGACTTCCAGATGTGGGATTTTCCCCTTGATCGCGAGGAGTGCCACCACCACCGCTGCCGAGGTGACTAGTCCCCAAGGAAGACGATCGCGCAAATCTCTAAGTTTCGTGTTTTGTGTCTGACTAATTTCTGCTCCAAGCATACCGAGGGCAAAAAGGCCGATATACTGCAAAGTAAACGAATTGTGAAATTTGTGCAGACAGGCAAAGACGAGCAGATAGGAAAAAGCAAAGGCAGCCGCTGTTGTGACTCCTGCCCCAAAGCGCCTCCACGCAACAACTAAGGCTGGGAATAAGAAATAAATCCACCACTCCAGACTGATTGACCAGAAAGCATGGTTGATCGTATAGGCTTCACGAGATGAAAAATCCTGTAGGAGCAGGATGTGGATCAAAATGCTGTGCGGCGTCACTGGTAAACTGATATCCCAATGGGTTCCTGTTGGTTTTCCGATGAGGGAGAAGATTAAAAACAGAGAAAAGGCCATTGCGAAGTAGTAAGGTGGGAGAATACGCCGTGTCCGCTTCTTGAAAAACAGCAACGTGCCGCCTCGCAGGCTGCCTCCGCCCCGCACAACAGGAAGCATGAGACAGAATCCTGACAGCACAATAAAGAGGTCAACCGCAATGTGCCCGAAAAAGAGCCAGTGAGTCCACCAGGGAGAGCCGAGTCCGCTTTGTGACCAGATTGTAGTCCATGCGTGGGTAAGGATGACTAGAATTGCTGCAAATGCACGGAGGCCATCCAGATACCCTAAGTGAATAGATGAGGTACGCGGTGCAGGCTGGACACCGGAAGTCTCTGAGACAGTGACGATTGACATATAACAACAATGTGCAAAACTCATGCCAATTGTGACATGTCCTCTATTCATTAAGAGATCGCTCCTGCCGAATATAGCAGAGGTGCTTTTTGCCGTCTGGCAACTCTGCCGTGTAGACCGGGGGAGTTGGCACGATTTTTGCATGATGCAGGGTGAGAGTATGGTAAAATACTGTACGCCGCTTTTACGAACGGAGCTTTATGGATACCCTGACTTCCCCGAAACCGCATCTAACCATTCAGCCGACTGCCGGCTGGCAGGCGATCAACCTGCGCGAGCTTTGGCAGTTCCGCGACCTGCTGACGACCTTGGCCCAGCGCGATGTCAAGCTGCGCTACCGCCAGACCTCGCTCGGCGTGATCTGGGTCGTGCTCCAGCCGCTGATCTCCGCCGGCATTTTCTCGTTCGTCTTCGGCAAAGTTGCTAATCTGCCTGCCCCGCACGGCGTTCCGTACCTTGTCTTTGCCTATGCCGGACTGCTGGCCTGGAATGCCTTCGCCTCGACACTGAGCAAGACCAGCGGCTGCCTGCTGGCAAACTCGAACCTCGTGTCTAAAGTCTACTTTCCACGGCTGGCCCTACCGCTCTCCACAGTGTTCTCGACGCTGATTGACTTCGGGGTCGCGCTGACGATGATGATAGTCCTGATGGTGATTAACCATGTCGTTCCCACTGTCGCAGTCCTGCTGCTGCCGATCTGGCTGCTGCTGATTGTCATGCTGGCGATGGGGATTGGGCTGTATGCGTCGGCGCTGATGGTTTCTTACCGGGATGTTTCCTATATTCTGCCCGTGTTGACTAACTTCTTGTTGTACGCTTCCCCGGTGGCTTACACGCTTTCCTATGCACTGACTAAAATCCCGGCGGCGTTCCAAGCATTTTATTTTCTGAACCCCATGGCTGGGCTTTTGGAAGGCTTCAAATGGTCGCTGATCGGGCATCAACCCCTGCTGGTCGTGCCTGCTGTCGAGGCTGCTGTCATCAGCATTCTCGTTTTCATCGGCGGCGCGTTCTCGTTCAAGAAGATGGAAAGGAAGTTTGCGGATGTCATCTAATGTCCTGAGCGCCCCGGAGATCGCTGCCGGCGTCTTTTCCGATACCACTCCGCACGACATCGCCGTCTCGGTGCGCGGCCTGGCAAAATCCTACAGCATTGCGAAGAACGCCGAACAGCACTCGACGGTGGGCGAAGCACTGATGCATAAGCTCAAAAACCCGCTGGCAAAGGTCGAGCGGGAGACGTTCTGGGCCTTGAACGACGTTTCTTTCGACATCCAGAAGGGCGACGTGGTCGGCATCATCGGCAGGAACGGCGCGGGCAAAAGCACGCTGCTGAAGATTTTGTCGCGGATTACCGAACCTACGAAGGGGAAGATTGATTTGTTCGGGCGCGTCGGCAGCCTGCTGGAAGTCGGGACGGGGTTCCACCCGGAACTGACGGGCCGCGAGAACGTCTTTCTCAACGGCGCGATTTTAGGAATGCAGAAAAGCGAGATCGCCCGGCAGTTCGACGCCATCGTCGACTTTTCGGGGACCGAGCAGTTTCTGGACACGCCGGTCAAGCGCTACTCGTCGGGCATGTATGTCCGCCTCGCGTTCGCCGTCGCCGCCCACCTGAACCCGGAGATCTTGATTATTGACGAAGTGCTGGCCGTCGGCGATGCGGACTTTCAGAAGAAGTGTATCGGGAAAATGCAGGATGTGGCGAGCAGCGGCCGGACTGTGCTATTTGTCAGCCACAATATGCCGACAGTCCAAAAGCTCTGCACCGACATTATCCTGCTGCAAAGCGGCAACGTCGCCGCTCGCGGCGAACCTATTGAAATGATCACGCGCTACCAGGCCTCCGGCCAAAGCGATCAGCTTACGCTCGGTATTCCTCTTTCGTTGCGGAACGCACGCCGTTTGGCGGGCGATGGCCGAGCGCGTTTCTCTTCCATTCTGCCTTTTGCGCCGAGTGAGCCTTTGTCCTCGATTCAGCCTTTTCGCCAGGGTGATTTGGGCTTCCGCCTGCAATTTGAAGGCGACGTGAACGCCATCCGCGCCGCCAGCGTCTACATCTGTGATGACAATGACCGAAAGCTGATCAACCTCAACACGCTGGAAAAAGTGGACGATCTGCGGTTGCAGCCGGGGCAAGCGGTGGATGTCATCTTCCGAAACTTGAAGCTGCGTCCGGGACTTTACAAAGTCGGCTTGTGGATCGGCGGCGGCGAGGAGCGGCATATTGACATCATCAACGATGAACTGGCGCTGGAAGTCCTGCCGCCGATCGGCCGAAGCTGGGTTTCCAAGCATGACGGCGTGATTGAGTGCGATTTCGATTACAGCATTGTTCCTGCATGAAGCCTCGCGAAAAGCCGATATTTATGCGTATTCTAGTTGTATCAAACCTATACCCGCCGCATTACATCGGCGGCTATGAGCTGGCCTGCCGGGATGCCGTCGAGGCACTGAAGGCAAGAGGCCACGCGGTTGAAGTTCTCGCCAGCACCTACAAAGTCACGGCACCAACGACGGAGAACGGCGTCCATCGGCGGCTGAAGAGCGATATTGAACTCCAACTGCAAGGCGTTACGCCTTCACACACGGATTTGATGAACATGGAGCAGCACAACCAAAAGCTGTTCCGCCAGGTCTGCCGCGATTTTCAGCCGGATGTGGTCTTTTTGTGGAATATCGCTCGCATCTCTCTGTCTCTTATCTACTTCGCACAGCAGCTCAAAATTCCCTATTGCTGCTATGTCTTTGACGATTGGACAGCGCACTGGGAAACTGACCGCTGGTATCAGACGCACAACTATAACCTTCGCCGTAGGCTCGGCGCAGTTCGGCGCGGCGTTGTTCGCCTTCGTTTGCACTTCAAGGGCCTCCGCCTGCCGCCGGACTTTGTTGACATGAAGGACTTTATCTACAGCACGAAGTTTTTGAAGCAAAGCGCACTGAAAGCCGGCAAGCCCGTCCGCGATAATGCCGTCATCTACTGGGGAATTGACTCGGACAAGTACCCTTTCGTTTCCGCGAAGCAGAAGCCGCTGCGCCTGCTGTTTTCGGGACAGGTAGTTAAAGATAAAGGGGTTCACACTGCCATTGAGGCGCTGAGAGTCCTGCACGAGCAGTTTGGTTTGACCGACACAACGCTAACCATCGCCGGGGGCAGTGTTTTTACCAAGGAAGAAGCTTCTTTTCGCCAGTTGACTGCGGCGTACCATCTTGAAAACTTTGTTCGCTTTACGGGAATGCTTTCCCGCGAGGACCTCAAGCAGGTCTACCAAAACCACGACATTTTAATCTTTCCCTCTATTTGGGACGAGCCGTTCGGGATCACAATTCTGGAAGCGATGGCTTCGGGTTTGGCCGTAGTCGGCACGGGAACCGGCGGCAGCGGCGAGATTATGAAAGACGGCGTCAACGCTCTGCTTTTTCCGAAAGAAGATGCTCATGCCTGCGCCAGCCAGCTCGCAAGGCTGATTGAAGACAACAGTCTTTACGAGCAGATAAGAAGGCAGGGGCGGCTGTCTGTGGAAGAACGCTTCGAGTTTGACAGAACTGTTGGTCAGCTTGAAGATATTCTTCAAAGGGTTAGGCAGCATAAAAGAAGGCGTCAGTTACAGCCCATGCGGACCCAGAACTCAAACCAATGAATGTTTTGTACGATATATCGGTGATGGGATTGACTTACGAACACTCTGAGAACAAAGCGGGTATTCCCAGGGTGATCGAGACGTTGCTGTACCAGCTTGTGGAAGCGCCAGACTGTCATTTAGAGCTGTGTTCCAGCGAGTTTCTGCTGGGGTCTTTGGAATATGTTGAGTCCGAGCCGCGTCTTAAAGCGCTTGGCATCCCGCATGACAAGCTCAAGACCTTGATCTGGCAGCAGCAGCTAAAAGCCCAAAAGGCTGTGGATGTCGCTTCCAGGGCTTTGCGGTTTGGGGCGAGGGCGCAGCGAAAACTGCTGAATTATGTGGTCGAGACCAGCAAAATCCCGCAGACAACTCTGAACACAAGCAGCCTGCGGAACGCCGACGTGTATCATTCGACTTTCTTCCCGTTATCGGATCAGGTGAAGAACGCTAAAGGCCCGCAGCTTTTTCTGACCATCTACGACATGATCCCTGTCCTGCACCCAGAGTATTGCACGGCGGAAATGCAGGATTGGTTCCCAAAAATTCTAGCGAGTGTGACGCCGGAGACGTATTTTCTGAGCATTTCGGAAGCGACGAAAGTGGACCTGTGCAACTACCTCAAGATTGACCCGGCCCGCGTGTTCGTCACGCCGCTTGCCGCCGATCCCGCTCTGTTCTACCCCGTCACCGACGCGGATGCGCTGGCCGGTGTCCGCCGGAAGTACCACATCCGCAATGCGCCGTATGTCCTGAGCCTGTGTACCATCGAGCCGCGCAAGAACATCGACCATGCCATCCGCAGCTACGTCCGACTGATGCAGGAAGGCAAGACGCCGGACTTGCAGCTTGTGCTGGCGGGGGGCAAGGGCTGGAACTACGACCACATCTTCCGGGAGATCGAAGGGGCGGAGGCGTTCAAGGACAACATCGTGGTGACAGGCTTTGTGGCGAACGAAGATTTAGCGGCCCTCTACAGCGGCGCACTCGTCTTTGTCTACCCGTCTTTGTACGAGGGGTTCGGCCTGCCGCCTTTGGAAGCGATGCAGTGCGGGGTTCCGGTGATCACGTCGAACACGTCGTCTCTGCCGGAAGTGGTGGGGGCGGCGGGGATCATGCTGGACCCGCGTGATGCGGACGGTCTGTGCGGGGCACTCTTGTCTTTGTACGAGGATGCGGACCTTCGGCGGGAGATGGCGGGGAAGTCTTTGGCGCGGGCGGGGCTGTTCTCGTGGGAGCGGTGCGCCGACGATACCATTAGCGCCTACAAAACCGCGCTGAGACGATGAGGGTCCGCCGGAAGATTGGGATTAAGTAGGTTTGGACTGACAACGATGAATGTCTTGTACGATATTTCGATTTTGGGGCTTGTGCATGAAAACGCGATTCCCAAGACCGGCATCGCCCGTGTGGTGGAAACCCTAGCCAGTGAGCTGGACGCAGTGCCGGACTGCCATTTAGAGCTGTGTTCCAGCGAGTACTTGGTGAGTTCCCTGGAATACACGGAGTCGGACCCGTACCTTCAAACGGTCAGTTTTCCGCTCGGCAAGCTTCAAGGCCCTTTTTTACGCCTTCAAGAGAACGTACAAAGCCGGGTTGAGACCACGACCGGGCTGCCGCACGCGGTTGCCAGGGCAAACCGGAAGCTGCTGCACTGTGCCACAATGTTCAACAAAGCAATGGCGTGTCCGCTGGATGCAGCCAGCCTGCGAAATGCCGATATTTATCACTCCACCTATCTGGCTCTGCCGGAGCAAGCCAAGCAGGCAAAAGGGGTCCAGCTTTTCCTCACGATTTATGATCTCATTCAGACTCTGTTTCCAGAGTATTGCAATGGAAATGCTGCTGAGTATTTCGAGCAGATCACGTCCAGCATCACGCCGGAGACGTATTTTCTGAGCATTTCGGAAGCGACGAAAGTGGACCTGTGCAACTACCTCAAGATTGACCCGGCCCGCGTGTTCGTCACGCCGCTTGCCGCCGATCCCGCTCTGTTCTACCCCGTCACCGACGCGGATGCGCTGGCCGGTGTCCGCCGGAAGTACCACATCCGCAATGCGCCGTATGTCCTGAGCCTGTGTACCATCGAGCCGCGCAAGAACATCGACCATGCCATCCGCAGCTACGTCCGACTGATGCAGGAAGGCAAGACGCCGGACTTGCAGCTTGTGCTGGCGGGGGGCAAGGGCTGGAACTACGACCACATCTTCCGGGAGATCGAAGGGGCGGAGGCGTTCAAGGACAACATCGTGGTGACAGGCTTTGTGGCGAACGAAGATTTAGCGGCCCTCTACAGCGGCGCACTCGTCTTTGTCTACCCGTCTTTGTACGAGGGGTTCGGCCTGCCGCCTTTGGAAGCGATGCAGTGCGGGGTTCCGGTGATCACGTCGAACACGTCGTCTCTGCCGGAAGTGGTGGGGGCGGCGGGGATCATGCTGGACCCGCGTGATGCGGACGGTCTGTGCGGGGCACTCTTGTCTTTGTACGAGGATGCGGACCTTCGGCGGGAGATGGCGGGGAAGTCTTTGGCGCGGGCGGGGCTGTTCTCGTGGGAGCGGTGTGCCGACGACACCGTCCAAGCCTACAAAACCGCGCTGGGCAAGTAAGTTAAACATCCGATAGCATGAACATCTTATACGATATTTCCATTTTGGGGCGCGTTCAGGGCGAGTCGATCTACAAGACCGGCATTCCGCGCGTCGTGGAAGAGCTGATGTTTCAGCTTCTGGAGAGGCAGGACTGTCGGCTGGAGCTGTGTTCCAGCCACTTTCTGCTGGGAGCGCTCGAATACGCGCAGGCCGATCCGCGCCTGCGGCCGCTCGGTTTTCCGCATAACGAGGCCCAAGCCGCGTTTCTGCGGAAGCAGCAAAACAATCAGCGGGCGGTGGATGCGTCGGCCGGCTTATCCCGCCTTACGACGAGGGCACAGCGAAAGCTGCTGCATTATGCGGGGCAGCGCGGCAAAGTCCATGCCCAGGTAATGGACCCGGCCGCCCTGCGGGGTGCCGACATTTACCATTCCACCTATCTCGCCCTGCCGGAACAGGTCCGAGGCGGCACGCCCCCGCAGCGCTTCCTCACGATTTACGACATGATCCCGACGCTGTTCCCGCAGTATTGCAACGATTATGTGAAAGGTCTGTTCGGCGGCATTCTTTCCAGCATTGATAAAGAAACGTGGATGGTCAGCATCTCGGAGGCGACGAAGAACGATTTTTGCAGTCACCTCAAGATTGACCCGGCCCGCGTGTTCGTCACACCGCTTGCCGCCGATCCCGCTCTGTTCTATCCTGTCACGGATGCGGGCGAGCTGGCCGGTGTCCGCCGGAAGTACCACATCCGCAATGCGCCGTATGTCCTGAGCCTGTGTTCGATGGAGCCACATAAGAACATCGAACATGTGATCCGCTGCTATGTCCGACTGATGCAGGAAGGCAAGACGCCCGACTTACAGCTTGTGCTGGCGGGAGCGCGAGGCTGGAACTACGACCACATCTTCCGGGAAATTGAGGGCGCCGAAGCTTTTCAGGCCAGTATTACACTGACAGGCTTTGTGGCGAACGAAGATTTAGCGGCCTTGTACAGCGGCGCACTCGCGTTTACCTTCTGCTCCTTCTACGAAGGCTTCGGTCTGCCTCCTTTGGAAGCGATGCAGTGCGGGGTTCCGGTGGTCACGTCGAACACGTCGTCTCTGCCGGAAGTGGTGGGGGCGGCGGGGATCATGCTGGACCCGCGTGATGCGGACGGTCTGTGCGGGGCGCTGCTGTCTTTGTACGAGGACGCGGACTTGCGGGCGCAGATGTCGGGGAAGTCGCTGGCGCGGGCGGGGCTGTTCTCGTGGAAGCGGTGCGCCGAGGACACCGTCCAAGCCTACAAGACGGCGCTGGGGTGCTGACATGGACGTTTTGTATGATGGGAAAATCTTTGCGATGCAGAAGGCCGGCGGCATCAATCGGTACTTCGCCAACATTATTTCCAGGCTGCCGCAGGATTGTAACCCGACTTTGACGACGCGGCAGGAACTTGGGGTCAATGCCCCGGTGCAGCCCCGGCTTCGCATCAAGCAGTATCACCCGTTCCGCCCGCACCGGATCTCCCGCCCGCTGGAGAAAGCTTACTTCCGCTCGGTGGAGCGCGTACATCGGTACAATCTCGCGCATCCGACTTACTACTCACTCCTGACGCAGCAGGAGTTCGGGTGTTACCGCTGTCCGGTCGTCGTTACGGTCTATGACATGATCCATGAGCTATTCCCTCAGCATTTTCAGTTCGATACCGAAAAATATGTCTGGGAGCAGAAAAAGCAGGCCGTAGAACGGGCCGACGCGATCTTGTGCATTTCCGAGAACACGAAACAGGATCTGGTCGCGCTGTATCCGCAGGTCGAGGACAAAATCGTCATAACTTACCTTGCGACGGAGATGGACATGAGCTTGACGCAGGGGGAGCAGCCGGTACCGGATCGCCCCTACTTTCTGTTTGTCGGCGGCCGCAGCTTGTATAAGAACTTCGACGGCCTGCTGACTGCGTTCACTCCGGTCGTCTCGCGGCATCCTGACGCCCTCGTCTGCGTCGTCGGCTCTGCGTTCAGTGAGGCCGAGTCGAAGACCATCGAAAGCCTCGGCCTGACGAGCCATTTCGAGCATTACGGTCATGCAGATGACCGGCATCTCGCCAAGTTATACCATCGCAGCCTGGCCTTGATTTACCCGTCACGCTATGAAGGCTTCGGCATCCCGCCGCTGGAAGCGATGGCCTGCGAGACGGTCGTTGTCGGGGCCGATGTCTCCAGTGTGCCGGAAGTTATCGGGGACGCCGGCCTGCTGTTCAATCCGGACACCTGCGATCTGGCAGACATCCTGCTGGCGCTGCTCGCCAGGGAAGTCGACCGCGACGGCTTGATTGAAAAAGGCCGGCAGCGGGCTAAGAACTTTAGCTGGGACAAAACAGCCGCGCAAACACTTGAGGTCTATCAAAAAGTTGCAGACTAATGTTACGCAAAAGACCGCCCTGATTACCGGGATCGCCGGGCAGGACGGCTGCCTGCTGGCCGAGCTGCTGCTCGGCAAAGGCTATACCGTCTACGGCACGGTCCGCAACCTGTCGTTTGACGGCCTGAGCCGGATCAGCCACCTGGAAGGCCGGGTGACGCTTATCGCCGGCGACCTGCTGGACCAGAATTCGCTGACGCTGATGCTGGAAGAAGCCCGGCCGGACGAAGTGTATAATCTGGCCGCGCATTCGTTTGTCCCGGCGTCCTGGAAAGAGCCGGTGCAGTCCGGCGAGTTCAGCGCCCTCGGCGTCACCCGCCTGCTGGAAGCAATCCGGCAGGTCGACCCGGCGATTCGGTTCTTTCAGGCATGCTCGTCCGAGCTGTTCGGCAAGCCGCAGGAAGTGCCCCAGCGCGAAACAACCCTGCTGCACCCGCGCTCCCCTTATGGCGTCGCCAAAATGTATGCCTACTGGATGACGGTCAACTACCGCGAGTTTTACGGGATGTACGCCTGCTCCGGGATCCTGTATAACCACGAAAGTGAGCGGCGCGGCCTAGAATTCGTCACGCGCAAGATTACCTATGAAGTCGCACGGATCAAGCTGGGATTATCACAGGAGCTGACACTCGGCAGCCTGGACGCCAAGCGGGACTGGGGCTATGCGCGGGATTATGTCGAAGCGATGTGGCTGATGCTTCAGCAGGAAATCGCCGATGATTACGTCATCGCGACCGGCGAGACGCATTCTGTGGAAGAGTTCGTCGCGGAAGCGTTCGAATGCGTCGGGCTGGACTGGCGGAAGTATGTGCGGACCGACCCGGCGTTCGTGCGTCCGCTGGAAACGGCGCAGCTTGTGGGCGATCCTGCGAAGATCCGAGCGGCGCTCGGCTGGACGCCGAGGACGAGCTTTCGAGAGCTGGTCCACCTGATGGTGCATGGCGATCTCATGTTTGTCAGCGCGAGTTTATAGACCTTCAATTCAACAAATACCTTTAGTAAATACCGTATGATCATTATAGTCGGTAAAACCGGTCAGACAGCAAACCGTTTGTTTCTGTTCGCGCATCTCATTGCGTTCGCCCTTGAGCATCACCTGACGGTTTCTAATCTGGCCTTCGATGAATACAGCTCGTATTTCGAGGGGACCCGGCGCGATGTCTTTTCCCGGTTTCCGGCTCGTGCCAGCTTTCCGCCGCCGACCAAAGTGCGGCGGCAGCTCCTCTACAAGATTGTGCTTCGTCTGCTGACCCTGTACCAGAAGTCTCGGCTGCCGCTGCCGTTTGCCGTGCTTCTGCATATTACCGAGGCGGATTCCTGTGAGCTGGCCTCGCCGAGGTTCCAGGACGCGCTGCACGGTCATCCACTGCTGCTTCTGAGCGGCTGGCGCTTCCGGGACCTGACCCTCTTCGACAAGCACGCCGAACAGATCCGGCGCTTCTTTCAGCCGGTTTCGCCGCACATGGAGAACGTCGATGCGCTGATCCGAAGTTGCCGCGCGGGTGCGGACGTGCTGATCGGCGTGCATATCCGCCGGGGCGACTACAAGGAGTTCCTGGGCGGGCGCTACTTCTACGCCCACCAGGACTATGCCGGGCTGATGCGCCGGGCAGAAGCGCTGTTTCCAGGGCAGCGGGTCCGGTTCCTCCTCTGCTCCAATGAGCCGGTTCCTGCCGAGTTCTTTCAGGACTTCGACTACCGACTCAGCACCAACCATTTAGTGGAAGATATGTACTCGCTGGCCGGCTGCGATTATCTGCTGGGGCCGGAAAGCACTTACACAATGTGGGCCTCCTTCTACGGCCAGGTACCGCTGTACCAGGTCTACGCGCTGGAAAATCCATTTACGCGCGATTCGTTTACGATCCGAAACGGCCTTTTTTGAGTCTGCCGTCTTTTTTGAGTCTGCAGTCTTTTTTGAGTCTGTCGTCCTTGTCGTGAAGCTGAAGTTAAAGGAATACACTTTTGGGATGCCTCCGCCTCTTGCTCGCGCTGTCCGTCGTCATCGCACACACCAGTCCGATTTTCGGCATCCGCCTCGTCAGCGGGGCCGCCGCCGTGGAGACGTTTTTCATGATCTCCGGCTTCTACATGGCGCTGGTGATTAACGAAAAATACTTTATCAAAGGGCAGGCTCTGAAGTCATCCTACCGGCTGTTCATTGAAGCCCGCGCGATGCGCCTGTACCCGCTGTACGCGCTCATTCTGGTGCTAACCGTTGCTATGCAGGCGGCCTTGATTGGTCCCGGCGTCGGGACAGGCGCTTTGGCGCCCTCGCTGGGCTTCTGGGTGCACTCTCTCCCTCACCTGCACTGGTCCAGCCTGCTGCTGCTGGCCGGCGTTAATCTTTCGCTGATCGGCCAGGACAGCACGATATTCACCGGCCTGAACGCGCAGACGGGGCGGCTGTTCTGGACATCGAACTTTTGGTCTGTACCGCTGCCCAGCTACCATTTTTTGTTTGTTCCGCAGGCATGGACACTCAGCCTGGAAGCGGCTTTCTACCTGCTGGCTCCCTTTATTGTGCGTCGCAAAACGCCCTTTCTCCTCGGCGTTTTGGCCGCCAGTTTCGCGTTGAAACATATCTTGGCGCATTTCGGCCTTCGTGATGACCCCTGGCTGTACCGTTTCTTTCCGTCCGAGCTTCAGTACTTCGTGCTGGGCGCTCTCGGCTACAAGGGGTACCGCTACTTGCAGAACCGCCGGCTTTTTCAAGCGTGGTGGGGGTATCTCAGCCTGCTTTGCGCGGGCGCTGGCATTCTGCTGTTTCCGCACTTCCGCACTTCCGGCGAAGTGGAAGCCTATTACTGGGTGATGGCGGTGAACCTGCCGCTGCTCTTCCTGCTGACTAAGCGCATGAAGATTGACCGTATGATCGGGGAAATGTCGTATCCGGTGTATCTGTGCCATGTCTTTGTTCTGCAAATCGTGAGCCACTTCGGCCACGGCAGCGGCCTGAGCGTCTGCGCTGCAACGCTTGTGTTTGCCGCCGCACTTTTGTACGGCTTCGATCTGCCGCTTGAGCGCTGGCGTCAGTGCTGGATACAAAACCAGGAGACGGCGGTAAAGAACCCTCTGCTTTCCGATGTTTCGCCTCCGTCCGCCGCCGCTCTCTAAAGAGAATATTGTAAGGTGAGTATTATTAAGTATCTTTTTGTCATGAGCCGCTTTGCTATGAGTAAAAAGTTCGCGGGTATCAATTTATGAAAGTATTAGTCATCTGTGTGCTTCCGCCAACTACGCTGCCGGAGGCGGACCATGCCTATCATATTATTCAGCATTTGGCCGAAGCCGGAGTGACTTTGGAGGTGCTGACTTCCAAAGGCAGCATTGATCTGGGCCATCCGAAGATTACGCAGTTTTCGATGATGGAACGCTGGGACTGGCGCGAAGCAGGACGACTCGTGCGGCACATCAAGCGAAGCAAGCCTGATGCGATCCTGCTGTACTATTTGGGACCGCTTTACCATGAGCATCCTATGATGACGTTCGCGCCGACTCTTGCCCGCGCCGTCGCTCCGCAGGTTTCTTTTGTCACTCTGCTGCCGCAGTTTTACGGAGCTGCGCCCGAAAAGTTCGGCCTCAGCGGCAAGATTATTCATAAAGCCGCGCGGGCTGTGCTGGGCAGGAACACGCATCGCGCACTCGGAACCTTGCTGCGAGACAGCAGCCGAATTATCGCTCTGAGCCGTCCGCATCTTGACGCCTTCGCCGGTGCATTGCCGCAGGCTGCCGCAAAGTCCGTTCTGATTCCCCCTCCCGCCATTATGATGCTGACCCCCGACACGCAGGAAGTACGGGAGGCTGGACGCCGGCAGCTTGGCGTCTCTGATGATCTTTTTTTGTTCGCCTATTTTGGCTACCTCTACCGGGGCAAAGGGGTAGATACGCTCCTTCGCGCCTTTGCTCTGGTCGCCGCGCATCGGGATACGGCGCGTCTCGCCGTGATTGGCTCTATCTCTCCGGTGGAAGGCGGGCATGAGTACCATACGATGCTGCGGCAGCTTGTCACGGATCTTGGACTGGGCAGCAAGGTGATCTTCACCGGCAAGTTCGACTGGAACAGTACGCAGGGGTCTGTTTACCTCCGCGCTGCCGATGCGGGCGTCCTGCCGTTTGATGCTGGGCTTCAACTCAACAACAGCTCCTTCGCAGCGGCAGTCACGCATGGCCTGCCGATAGTAACCACGCGTGGGCCGGTGCTGGAAGCGCCTTTTGTTGACGGCGAGAATGTTAGCCTCTGCCCGCCGCAGGACCCGGACGCAATGGCGGCGGCGATGCTGAAAGTGATGGAAAACGCGCCGCTGCGCCGCCGTCTGCACGATGGGGCGCTGTGCCTCGCCGAAGAATGGTTCTCCTGGAAAGGCAGCACCCGCCGAACGCTGGACGTGCTGGAGGGCGCCTAAGATGAGTAGTCCTGTTCATGTTTCTATTATTATCTGCACCTGCAATCGGGTGGAAGATCTGCGGCAGACTCTGGAAGCCATCGGCCGGCTTTCCATTCCCGGAAATTACCAGTGCGACCTCACCGTGGTGGACAATGCTTCGACAGACGGCACGGCGGCGCTGGTCGATTCCCTGACGCTCGGCAATATGCCTCTGCGCCGCCTCTCGGAGCCACGCCGGGGGAAAGGCTATGCGTACAACACCGGAATCGCCGCTTCCGCTGGAGACATTCTGCTCTTCACCGATGACGATCTGCGCCCGCCTGAAGACTGGATTGCGGGAATGTGCGGGCCGATTGTGTCCGGCGAAGCGGACGCTGTCGCAGGGGGCATCAAGCTGGCTGCATACCTGCGCCGGCCCTGGATTCAAAAAGAACACGCCGGCTGGCTGGCGTCCACGGAGCATCTGTCTCAGGACGCCGTCGTTGACTTAATCGGCGCGAACATGGCGTTTTCCCGGCGCGTTCTGGAGCGAGTCCCGCAGTTTGACCCGGAGCTGGGGCCCGGCGGCAAAGGTCATGCCGACGACACGCTGTACTCGTACCAACTCAAGGAAGCCGGATACCGGCTGGGAATGGCGCTGGCTATTCAGATGGAGCATCATTTGCAGGTCTCGCGCCTGGGCCGCAAATCCTTCACCGGCGTGGCCCGCAAGCGCGGCGAGTTCAACGCCTACGTCGCGCGGCATTGGTTCCATTCCGAGCCGCGTCGCCCGTACCTGGTTCTCCTGCGTGCGTTCGCGGCGCTCTGGGCGCGGCGGCTGCTGCATTTCCGGGAGTGGACCACATCGCCGACCGTGCCGGCGTGGGAGCTGCGGCTGCTGGAAACCTGGCACACGGCCCTGTGCCATTTTGCGGAGCGCGGGCAGCCGCGCAAGTACGAGAAGCTCGGATTGGTGAAGCTGAAGGAAAAATAACATCCGGCAGCAAAAAAGCCCGGCACTTTCAGTGCCGGGCTTTTTGGTGAAGCTTTACGCGAACACGACTTCGCGCAGCTCCGTGTCATGCTCCTTGAACCAGGCAACCGTCTTCGCGATACCTTGCTGAAGTGTATTCTGGGCCTCGAAGCCAAACAGCTCTCTGGCTCGCGAGACATCCAAGCAGCGGCGCGGCTGGCCGTTCGGCTTGGTCGTGTCCCAGACGATCTCGCCGGTAAACCCGACTTCGGCGGCAATTACGGTTGCCAAATCGCGGATATGGATCTCCTCGCCGGTCCCTAAGTTGACCGGCTCCTCGCCGCTGTAGCTTTCGGCCGCCCGCAGCAGGCCCTCGGCGGCGTCCTCCACATACAAAAACTCGCGGGTGGGGGTGCCGTCGCCCCAGAGGATAATCTCGGAGCGTCCGGCGGCTTTGGCCTCGGCGCACTTGCGGATGAGCGCGGGGATGACATGCGACGTGTTCAGGTCAAAGTTGTCGCGCGGACCGTACAGGTTCACCGGCAGCAGAAAGATGCCGTTGAAGCCGTACTGCTGCCGGTACGCCTGAGTCTGGACCAGCATCATCTTTTTCGCCAGCCCGTAAGGCGCGTTGGTTTCTTCCGGGTAGCCGTTCCAAAGCTCGTCCTCGTGGAACGGGATCGGCGTGAACTTCGGGTACGCGCAGATCGTCCCGGTCGCGACAAACTTCTTGACACCCATTTGCCGGGCGTACTCGATGAGCTGGATGCCCATAATTGCGTTGTCGTAGAAGAACCGCCCAGGATTGCCCTGGTTCGCCCCGATACCGCCGACGACCGCCGCGAGGTGCAGGACGATGTCGGGGCGGGCTTCCTCGTACAGCCGCACGATGTCGTCGCGGTCGCGCAGATCGTAATCCGCCGAGCGGGGTACAATGATCGTCTTGCAGCCGCGCTCCTGAAGCTTATCCACGACAAACGAGCCGAGGAAGCCGGCGCCGCCGGTGACGACGACGCGGGCTTCGGGCCAGGAAATTTCGCTTTCCATTATCGGCTTCCTACCAGCACATTCGGCCGCACCTGAGCCTGGCTCAGGGACGCGATCTCCTCGTCCACCATCAGCCGGACCAGGTCGTGGAATGTCGTGCGCGGCGCCCATCCGAGCTTGGCTTTTGCCTTGCTGGCGTCGCCGATGAGCAAATCTACTTCGGCGGGCCGCTCGTAGCGGGCGTCGAACTCGACATAGTCTTTCCAGTTCATGCCGGCGTGCGAGAAGGCTTCCTCTAAGAACTCGCGAACTGTGTGAGTCTCGCCGGTCGCGATTACATAGTCGTCGGGTTCCTCCTGCTGAAGCATCAGCCACATGGCTTCGACATATTCTTTGGCATAACCCCAGTCGCGCTTGGCGTCCAGATTGCCGAGATAAAGCTTGTCCTGCATTCCGGCTTTGATCTGCGCCACGGCCCGCGTAATCTTGCGGGTCACAAACGTCTCGCCGCGCCGGGGCGACTCATGGTTGAAGAGAATGCCGTTGCAGGCGAACATACCGTAGCTTTCGCGGTAGTTGACCGTAATCCAGTGGGCATACATCTTTGCTGCGCCGTAAGGGGAGCGCGGATAGAACGGCGTGGTTTCGCGCTGCGGGACTTCCTGGACCAAGCCGTACATCTCGGACGACCCGGCCTGGTAGTAGCGGGTCTTCAGCCCGACTTCCCGGATGGCTTCTAAAATCCGCACGGTGCCGATGCCGGTGACATCGCCGGTATATTCGGGGATGTCGAACGAGACGCGGACATGGCTCTGGGCGGCCAGGTGATACACTTCATCCGGCTGGATGCGGTACAGCAGCTTGATCAGGTTGGTCGAGTCGGAGATGTCGCCGTAGTGCAGGAACAAGTGAACCCCGTTGATGTGCGGGTCTTCGTAGAGGGAGTTGATGCGGCTGGTGTTAAATGTCGAAGCGCGGCGGATGATCCCGTGAACTTCATAACCCTTTGCGAGCAACAGCTCCGCGAGATAGGATCCGTCTTGGCCGGTGATCCCTGTGATAAGCGCTTTTTTCATGCAGTGGCCTTTCCTGGAGAGAGAATTCTTGGTTCGAGAACGTTAGTTTGCAGCGTGTCAGATGAACATAAGAGAATGAACATTGCACATCAGCTTGAATTTGCGGTACACTGAACAAGGGCGGCGTGGGGGCAAATTCATCATACCATACTCTTATGCAAAATCCATGCCAAATGTAAGCGAGGCAGTGTTCTTCGTGTAAAACATCTGTGTTTTTTGCGCTGAATACTACCACTGTACCGAACTTGGCATGGTTCTTGTACCTACTGATTAAGGATAGCCGACTGAGGGTGGCATGAGGTACGTCCGTTTGCCCCAAGAAAAGCCGTAATGCGTATTTGTATCGTCAACGAATTCTTTTATCCGGACAACACCGGCGGGACTGGAACAGTCCTGTCCGACCTCGTCCGCTCTCTGCAGGAGAT
Organism: Capsulimonadaceae bacterium; assembly: GCA_965213825.1. Taxonomy (GTDB): domain Bacteria; phylum Armatimonadota; class Armatimonadia; order Armatimonadales; family Capsulimonadaceae; genus JANXMY01. Next base: position 24,535 of record CBDCAE010000012.1, on the reverse strand, counting down.
TGACCCGGACCTTGAGATTGACGTCGTCACCTCTACCAACCTGTACCGCCGCGCTCAGGTGAAGCTGCCGGCGTTTGAAAACTGGAATGGGGTTAACATTCACCGTTTGGCGACCCCGCATCCAAACAGTCTCCCCATCGCGCTGCGGCTCGGCGCAAATCTGCTTTTCTGTGTGTCTGCCTTTGCTAAGCTGCTGTCACTGCGCCCTTATGACCTGGTTCTTGTCGGAACCGCGCCGCCGATGGCGGCCTTAACGGCCCAGGCGCTGCTCCGAAGCCGGAATACCCCGTTTGTTTACATCGTCTATGATTTAGAGCCAGACCGCTCGGTCACAATGAACGTCCTGCCGCCCCATCACCCATTCGTCAAGGCATTCGGGTTGGCCCAGCGCCGCTGGCTGAATGCTGCCGCGAAAGTCATTGTTCTGGGCGAGTACATGGGCGAGCATTTGACCCGCACCTACGGAGTGCCGCCGCAGAACATCGAAGCCATCTCGGTCGGCTCAGATCCCGATGAGATCGTTCCCGGCCCGAAAGCCAGCCGGTTCCGGGCGCAGCACGGCATTTCCGGCTTTCTGGTACTGTACTCCGGCAACTTCGGGCGCTACCACAACTTTGACACACTTCTCAACGCCGCCGGAATGCTCAAAGAGACGCACACACAGATTTCTTTCGCGCTGGTGGGCGACGGCGCTCAAAAACCGCACATCATGCAGCGGGTCGCCGAAGAAGAGTTGACCAATGTTCGCTTATTCGAATTTGTTGCGAAAGAAGACTATGCCGACCTGCTGGCGTCCGCCGATCTCTCGTTTGTGACCCTTGAGCCGGGGATGGAAGGGCTGTGCGTTCCTTCCAAGTTCTACAGCATTCTGGCGTCGGGCCGGCCTGTGCTGGCGACGGTCTCGCCGCTATCCGAAGTGGCACGGGTGATTGATGAAGCGCAGGCGGGGGTCCATATGGAGCAGTCGGCAACGGATGCCCTTACCGCCGCCGTCGTCAGGCTATCGGAGCATCCTGACGAAACCGCGCGTATGGGCCGTAACGCTCGGCACGTTCTGGAAGACCAGTATTCCATGCGGGAAGTCGCTCGGCGCTACTACGCGGTTCTCCAGGCAGCCTGCCGCCCGCAGGAAGCCGCACCTCTGCCTGTTCTCCCCCCCACAGTGGCCGAGCATCGGTCTACCGCTGAGACCTCTTCTGACAAGTGAGAAAGAGCGTCAGGCTACGCTCAGTACGCTCCGTCCGATTGCCCAAAAAAGCCGCTCCTCGAAAACGAGGAGCGGCTTTTCGTGCGTCACGCGCGACCGCCGAAGCAGAAGCGCGTGAGGCGGAACACCGACTAAGCAGCGTTCTTGGCAACCGACTTGCGGCGCAGGACGGCGAGGCCGCCCAGGGCGAGCAGAGCGCCGAACGAGATCACCGTGCTGGCTTCGGGGACCGGCTGGCCCTGAAGCAGGTTGAAGTTGCTGCCATTGGCACCTACATTGAAGTTGGCGAAGCCATAGCCCGAAGTGACGGTGTTAACAGCCGCTGTGAAGGCGAACGTGTCAGTGACGGTCGGCGTAGCGCCGCCAGTGGGGGTGAAGCTCAGGTTCACTCCGCTGTAAAGAGGGCCAGTGCCAATTTCCTTACCGCCGCTCAGCGTCAGCAAGCCTGAAAGGGTCTGCACGCTGTTGAGCGGGTTGTAGGAAACTGGGATGGCATTGATCAAGAAGGAGCTGCCGGCGACTCCAGGCGTCCCGATGAACGTGAACTGGAACGGGCCGGGGGTGGAGAAGTTGCCCTGCGCGAAGGCGGGGGCGATGCTGGCGCCAGCCACGAGGGCCAGGCCGGCAAGGGTTGTCGTAAGTTTGTTCATGCGTGTTTCCTGTGTCTTTTCCTGTAACAAGATGCTGCTCTTTGCGAGCGGTCTGTGATGCGGTCATCCAAAGCCGGCACGCTCTGTTGTACCTCATCTTCGGCTGAAATGCGACTCATGCCTCCGAGAAATCTCAAGGCAGAAAAATCACAGTCCTGCTATTACTAACTGCAAATTCCATGCCAAGTGTCGGGTTTTGCTAGGTTGTCAGAGAAATAAACGCACGAATGTGACTGGGCGCGGTACTTCTGCAAGCAGGCTCACCAATTCACGACTCAGTGGTTAACGAGCACCCGCTGATACTGCGGCCAGAACGCCTGCAAGTTCGCCGTGTGCTGGAAATCCAAAAACTCCTGCTGGATGCGCCGGGAGTTCAGCGCCGTGCCTTTGGCAAGCTTCGCGCCGGTCAGGCACTGGTCCTGCACCTGAGAGTACGGGACAGTCACCGCAGGCGATTTGTCCTGACAGCGGAAAATCCACCACTTCGGTGCAGATGCTGCCGTTCCTGGAGGAGCAAAGAAGACAGGCCCGATTTGATCCCCAATTTTCATGGCGAAAATCCGCTGCTCCAATGCCGGGGCTTGATGCAGTGGGGGACGACCGAAGGCCAGCGGAGCCAGCAGGCCGCCGTTGGTCCGGCTGGTGTCCATGCTGTAAGTGCTTGCGGCCAGCTCAAAAGGTGTTTGAGAGGCAAGTTCGGCCAGCGCCTTTTGCGCCTGCGGCTCGGTCAGTGTCGCGATGGCCCGCAGGCTAATCTCAGCGGGGTGATAGAACTGGGCCGTTGGATTCGCCGGGCTTGACTGAGCGTTGTAGTACGCCTGGGCGTCGGCGCCAGTCGCCGTGATCCCTTGCGTGATGACATTGGTTTCGGCGAGCTGGACCCGCAGGTTATCCTTGAAGTCGCCTTCCTGCATACCGCTTTGGGCCAGAGCCTGCGCGAAGTTCGGGCGGCTGCTCAGTTTTGCGTACTCGGCGTCTACCTGGGCCTGAGTCGGTGCCAGCCCTTTTTTCGCGGCGAACTGAAGCTGGAGCAGGTTCTGCGCCAGTGTATGGACAGTTTGTGCGCCGTAGGAGTCCTGCATGTGGTTGAACAAGTCATCGCGCGTAATTGTTGCGCCGTTTACCGACACAATGATTTGCTTGCTTTGGGTCCGCTGGCGCATGACGACAATGCCGATTACCAAGCCGAGAAGGAACATGGCACCGGCGACCAGCCAGAGCGGCAGCTTGAAACGCTGCTTGGGCCGGGCCGGCTCCGGGGCACGGGACTGTGGAAACGGCGGCAGGGTATCCATCGGTGAAACCCGTGCGTCCGCTCGCTTGTCCGGCAGGGTTAAATCGGCGCTTGCCGGCGCTGCGCCCTCGGCGCTTGTTATTGGGATGCCGCTATCGGCAGCAGATGTCTCTTGCATGACTGCGTATGTGTTCCTCTCAAAACAAAAATCTCTAAATCAAAAGTTTAACGACAAAAATCAGGCTGTCGTTTGACCAAGACGCTTCGGTAGACTATCATCCGGCAGACTAGCATCCGGCAGTTCAAGACGCGCGGAAACCTGTTCACCGGGCTTCCTTTTAGACTGCACCAGCGCCTGCACCGGAGGAAGCACCTGCCCGGCCAGTGCGGTGATGTCGGAATCCGCATCGGGGCCTGCGGGAACCATCAGCCGGACAAACAGCGAGATCGCTTCATGGCGTGGCACAATTCTACCCCGCAGGCTCAGGGCCTGGCGGGCCAAAGACCAGCGCGGTGCCGGCGGAGTGTAAACGCCCGTCATCCAGTACAGGATTGTCATTTTCTGGTCGTTAAGCTGGGCGTCCATCAGGGTCACTGTCTGGCCGCCGATCACTTCGTCCCGGCTGTTGGTCAGATTCCATCCCTGCGACGGGAAACAGTCTTTCGGGTTGTGAATGTCCAAGTTGTCGGAGGCCGTGACCAGCATCACATCGGCAGACCGGCCTGCCCCGTTGGTGTACTCCCTGTCCATGATTGCAGATGTCCGCAGCCGGGCTTGAATGTCTGGGTCCACCGGCGCAATCGCGCCGCCCTGCCACATGCCGAGGTGGGCTGGGAACGTTTCAACTGCAAGTTTTCGGGGATGCGCCACAGGGATTGGTCCTGAAACAAGGTCCAGCACGGCAACGCCAAGCACTAAAGCGCAGCAGGCGAGCGTCAGCGCGGACAGCCCTGTCCCTGGTGTCCTCTGCCGACTCGATGCTTGATCTGCGGCCTGCGCTTCCGCCCCGCCTTGTGCAGGGATGCCGTCCAGGACATTTGCCCCGCCGAGCGCCCGTCCTGCCAGCACGAACAGCACAAACGATAAGCAGATGGAGACAATCTCCGCCGGATCGTGCAGTGCGTGCAGCGTCGGCAGGCCTCCGTAAATCGCCGCCGCGACCAAGCCGCAAATCCGCAGTACGTTGACCAGAAGCGCAATCGGAACCGCCAATAGGATCAGCAGGCTGCGCTTGCCCAGCGTGTTTAAGAAGAGATGGCCATAGATCGCCGCAAACGCCAGCAGGCTGATGAGCTTGTGGAACCCGCTGCATGCGGTCGCGACTTCCAGCGAGGCCCCAGGGACTTCCAGGACGTTTGCGTGCTGAATGACCGGGTAGCCGAGTGTTGACATGATCATCGCTGCACCGGTGCAGCTTATACCCTGGATCTGGCCAGTAAGCGGGCCGAGGAACGAGTTCGGGATTGGGGCAGCGAACAGCAGAAACCAGACCGAGAACTGCGTCACCTTCCACAGATTTCGCCCGTGCAGGGCAATGATGCCCCCGGCTAGGGTCGGAATGAGAGACCACATCCCAATGTACTTGATCTGCAGCAGGTAGCTGCCCATCGCCCCCAGCAGCCCGGCGATCACGAGCAGCAAGCCCCACGCTTCCGGCCTGCGCTCTGCGGTCCTGATCCGGTCGCGCCGCATCCAAAGCAGACCGATGGACACCGGAAAAATGAAGAACCCGTGAGCATAGTTGTCGTTCGAGATCCACTGCTTAGCGGCATCCAAAATGATTGGCGCGTAAACAAGCGCGACGCCCGCCAGAAACACCCACATCAGGACCGGCCAGGCGAGGGAACTGCGGCCGGACCTTGTTTGCGCGGTCATCTTTGAAGTGACCATGTTAGTGATCCTCGCGGTTATTGAGCGGGATAGCTCGGTCGTGCGCCCTGTCGGCGGGGTCCGCCAACGGGTCGGAACCATTCAGGGCGTCCGGGTTGTAGCCGGACGTGCCGCGGAACATCAGAAGGGTCTGGTCTGCCGAGAGGGACGGCTTCGACGTGCCGCCGGTTAAAGACGGCGGCGTCAGGGTCGCAGCGAATGACCGTGCGACTTCGTAAGCCGGCGCGTTCTTTTTCGAGGTTCGGTTAATGAACAGGCCGAGCGGGGCCAGGCCGGACAGGACACTGGATGTGCTGATGACGGCATCTTCGTTGGCCCGGCCCAAATCAATGACTTGCAGGACATAATCCACCGATGGTGCGAGGAGCAGCGGGTCAACAAACGTACAGGACGGCGTATCAAGAACGATGACATCGGCCCGGCTGCGGATCATTTGCAGGAAGTTCGTCATGTGTGGCGAGACGATAATATCTGCCGAGTTCGAGCGTGGGGCGTTGTTGAACAGTACCGATAAGTTTGGTGTTTCCGACGACGCAAGGGCATCGTCGAGCAGTACTTTCCCGGAAAGCACTTCAATCAGGCCATTGCCCGGTGCGTCGTCAAAGAGCGTGTTCTGCACCGGCTCGCGCATGTCGGCGTCCACCAGGATGACCTGCTTGCCTGAACGGGCCAGCGACCGAGCCAGCTCGGCGGCGGTCAGCGACTTGCCCTCGCCCGGCTGAGCGCTTGTCACCATGACCAGGCGTCCATGGCCAGGCAGGGACTTCCCCAGCACCCGCACTAAGTTTGCGCCGGTGAGGCTGTACGCTTCGGCGACCGGGACCGGAAGCTGGCGGCGGTTTAGAAGAGACAGGGATGCCCGCGACAGGCGCGGCAGTGCGCCTAAGATCGGGCCGCTGCCGAGGCGCTCCACCTGGTACTCCGTGCGGATGCGCCGGTCCATCTGCTCAATGATAAAGATGGCCGCAAGCGATGCCAGCAGGCCGAGCAGGGCGCCCATCAGCAGGTTGACCTGCAAGATGGGCTTCGAGGGGCTGTCGGAGCCGACCGCAGGCTGCGTGATCTGGACATCGGCATTGATCTTGTTTTCCCGCAGCTTGGCCGAGATCAAGTCCTGCTGCAAGCCGTTGTAGTAGGCGGTCGCCGACTGGGCCTGCCCGGCGATCCGGTCATAAGCCGAGCCGGTCTGAACCAGGGGCGCGATGCTGGCCTCCGCCGCGTTTTTCAGTTCTTCCGCCTGCGCCAAGCGGGCCTGGGTCGTCTTAAGCTGGTTTTCCGCTGCCTGGTAGGAGTTTTGCAGGGCCGCCTGTGCGGGCAGGGCCGGGTTCGCGGGGTCTGTCGTCGCCGCGACCGCGTTTTGATACCGTTCTTCCAGGTCTTTGATTTGGGCGTCCAGCACCGGAAGCTGGCCGGGGAACGCTGGGGTCACTTTCCGGGCAAGGGCCGCCCGCTGGAGCTTCAGGGTGCTGAGCTGGTCGCCGAGGCTTGTGGTCAGCGCATCGTCGCGAGGTCCGTGCGTCTTGATGCTGTTGTTGTTGGCTTGAAGCTGGCCTTCCAGAAGGTTGACCGTCGCCTGTTCGCCGCTGATTTCCTGCTGGATGGCGGCGATGGCATCCTCCCGCGATGTCAGCCGGCCATAGGCGGTCCGCTCCTGCGAGCTGGAGTCCAGCATTTCATGTCCCTTTTGGTAAACAAGCTGTTTCTGCCGCGCGGCTTCCATCTGAACACGCGCGGCGGCGACCTGTTTCGTCAGCCGGGCTTTGGTCAGGTGGACGTCTTCCCTGGCTTCATCCTTTTTCCACTCCACAAACGACTGCGCGACGGCGTTCGTCAGCAGAACGGCCTGGTCGTGACTGGAGCCGAGGACCGACAAGTTGATGAGCTGCGAATCGGAGGGGCTGGAAGCGGAAAGCGAGCCTTGCAGGCTGCCGACGGTCGCGCCGCCGGTATCCACAGTCTGCCCGTTCAGCTCCTGGTTCTTCAGCCAACTCAGCGCCCGATCCGCCATGGCTGGTGTGTGGAGCATGCCAATCTGAGTGGTGATCGTTTCCGGTGCCGGGGGAATATACCCGCTGATCGTTCCCGCGCCGCCAAAGTCCGACCGCTGAACCACCAGAAGCTGGGCATCAGCCTGCCACTGCTTCGGCTGGTGCTGAGTGTAAAAATACGCGGCCACCACAAACAAGGGTACCACGAGCAGAATGATCCATTTCCGCCGCCAGAGCGCTCTGGCCACGTCGCTTAGGCTGGTCTCAGTCTGGTAGTTCGCGGAGTGAGTGTCGTTCATGGAAATCCTTTACTTCAAGCGAGATAAGTGCTTCGAGCGAGACGAATACCGTGGGCGAGACAAGTTCTTCAGCGAAAACGAGTCCTCCCGATTTCTCTGTGCAAAAACCGTGCCAAAACACAGTCGCGCCAAAAATCTCGTTTTGCCGGCTCCGCCTTAGTGTAACTCATCTTTGACGTTTGTGCAACTGCAATACGGATTTTGCAGGATGTCGGTTCCTCAAAACTGCTCGAAGATTGTGCCTACTTCTAAGGCGTCTTGGGTGGATGCGACGGTCTGTGCGAGGTACTTTTTGCATGAAATTACAGGAAAAAACCTGGAAAATTCTCTCGTGCAAACACCGCGTTTCTACAAAAACTTATGGTAAGATAACCTGTCTTCGTTTTCGACTTTATTCTTCATGTCCGTTTTTTATGCTGTTCCCGCTTCAACCGCTACGCCAAGAAATATTATCGGTTTGTTCTTCATTTTTTCCACTCTCCTCATTTTTCCACTCTCCTCTGCACTTTTACCAGACTATTCTCGTGCGGGCCGAATTTGGGCTTTTTCGACCAAAACCTGTCTACACGCGCGGCGAAAAAGTGCCGATAGTGGGTGTGCTGCCCTTCAAGGGCGGTCACAAACCACCGACATTGCCGGACTTTCAGCCTACCTTTCTGGCAGGGCTGAAAAGTCTGAAAAATAAGAACTCACGGAGATAAACCTATGTATTTGAGCCAATCGGGCCTTGCCCGGTTCCTCGCGGCCTCCTGCGCTTTTTCCGGCGCCGCGCTTCTGCTTTCTGGCGGAACTCCGGCTCATGCCCAAGCCGCTGCCCCCGCAGACGCGGTTGAGCATTTATACGTCTCGTCCCAGGGAAGCGATTCCTGGTCCGGGCAGTCTCCTGTCCCTGCCGATGGCGACGGCGGCCCATTCCAAACCCTAGCCCATGCCCAGGAAACACTTAATGCTCTCGCAGCCTCCGGCCTATCCCGGCCGGTCGAGATTACTACTGATTCTGCCGTTTGCCCGGCTCAGGACTTTCTCGGACGCTGGTTTTCCACCGCCCCAGACGCTCCCGTGATCTGGCACGCCGACTCCGCGCGGACGGTCCTTATCTACACGCCGGTGATGTCGCAGCAGATTGATGCGCTGGCGGCAGAAGACTATGCTCATGCCTCCGAAGCCCCAGTCACACGCTTTTATGTCTCGCCCCTCGGCAGCGACGCTTGGCGCGGTGCGGCCCCTGCGGAAGACGCGGACAATGGTCCGTTTCGCACCCTTGACCGCGCCCAGGAGGCGGTCACGTCGTTCCTGACAGAGCGTCCCGGCGCTCCTGTTGAAGTCGTCTTCGAGGCTAGTCCATCTGTGGATGCTGCTGGCAAACAGAAAGGGGCCGCAGCAAAAGCCGCCAAGACCAAAGCGTTTGCCGCAATGGATGCGAAAACGCTTACCGCTACAAAACCTGCCATTGCCGCCTCGCATGTCGCTTCGGGAACCGCACCGGCCATTGTATTCGGCAAGGGCGGCACAATCGTGGTTAAAGGCAGCCCGACCGGAAAAAACAGTATCGCCCCAAAGCTGGTGTTCGCGCATTATATGGTCTGCAACCGAGACTACGGCGGCTCCGTCGCCGGCTACGAGCGGGACATTCAGGACGCCCAGGCGGCCGGCATCAACGGCTTTGCCCTCAACTGCGGCTCCTGGAACGGCGGCAACTACAAGGGAGATACCAGTTCGATGTTCCAGGCGGCAAAAGCCGTTTCGCCTGACGGCAGCTTTAAGCTGTTCTTCTCGGCGGACATGACCGGCCTGACTTACCCGGAAGTCGTCCAAATGATGACCGCTTACGCACAGAACCCGAACTACTGGCGCATCGCGCAGACGACTGGCGAAACAACAGTCAATCGCCCGGTGCTGTCTACCTGGGGCGGCGAAGGCGGCTCCTGGGACGGGCCGACGACGGCGAGCATGAAGACCCGCTGGCAGAGCCTGGTGCTGAACCCGCTGAAAGCCGCCGGCATCAACATCTATTTCATGCCGTTCTTTTTTATGACTGACCCAAGCGGCCAGTATGCCAACGTAAACCCCGGCACGGTTTCAGCGGAAGTCAGTCAGCTCCTTTCCGGCATGGCCGACGGCTTCTTTTACGCTTCAAGCGTTACATGTCCGATTGATCCGACGCAAGCTAATGTGTTCGCTGGGGCGGAAGTCTATGCCGCCGGTCTGAAAGCCGGTGGTCTCGGCACGATGGGCAGTGTTTCGCCGCAATACTGGGGCAGCTACCAGACTTCATCCGGGCGTCGCTATATTGAATACTTCGGCGGTGAGGGTTTGGCCGCCCAGTGGGGGACCATCATCAATGTCCAGAAGCCTGACTGGGTCGAATGCTTCACCTGGAATGACTTCGGTGAATCAACCTACTTTTCGCCGATTGACGATGTCAACAAATACTGGCCCTACACGATCAATCCGTCGCCCGGCTATTACAAGTCGCACGCCGGAGCGGCGAAGCTCAACCAGTATTTCATCAACTGGTACAAGAGCGGCGTCAAGCCGGTGATGACTTCCGACAGCCTATACTGCTTCTACAGAACCCATCCGAAGGACGCCGTTGCCACCAACGATCCACTTGGACCCATCCACTGGTTTGTCGGGGACTGTGAAGACACGATCTATGTCACAACCATCCTGACAACGCCGGCAACACTTGTCGTCACAACCGGTTCGCATACAGTCACCCTGTCTGTGGGTGCCGGCCTGCAAAATACTCGTGTGCCATTCCAAGTCGGCGCACAGTCCTTCCAAATCCTTCGAAGCGGGCGGACGGTGATTTCCCAGATTGGGGAGCCAATTATCGCCGTGCCGGCTCAGTTGAACTTCAACTATTATACGGTTGCCGCTTCGTCTGAGTAGGCTGTGTGCCGAGTCATCAGTCAATGCCAAGGGCGGCCGCAAAGGCGGCTGCCCTTCCATTTGGAATGGGCCTTCCCACCGCCATTCGCCTGATTTTTGACCCAGACCGAAGAGTTGGCACGTTTCTTGCATGAGAACTTGCATGATACACTGCTGCCCCAAAAGAATAACAAGAAACAATTCTGAAGAATATCGCTGAAAGAACAATGCAGGTTCAGCCCCGACAAAGCCAGATGCAGAGGGTTCGCGATTGCAGGGAAGGTGCGAAATGACTGCAATCCCGTCTGCCGATGCTGCGGTTCCGTCCGTCGCCGCCGCTCCGCGCCTGCGCCTTGAGTTTCTCGATGGCCTGCGGGGATTGGCTGCGCTGTATGTGGTGCTTTCCCATGCCGGGCTGGCCCTGCTGCTGGGCTTGGGAACCCTGCCGCACTGGGCCTCTGTTGCGCTTCGGCCGCTGAACTTCGGCCACTACGCGGTCGCCGTGTTTATCGTGCTGTCAGGATTTTGCCTGATGCTGCCCGTCGCGGCATCCGCCGACGGGCAGCTGCGCGGGGGCTGGCGGTCTTATCTTTCGCGCCGTGCGCGGCGCATCCTGCCGCCGTACTACGCGGCTTTTCTGCTGTCTTTGATGCTGGTTCCTGCCGGCGCTCTGTTCAGGCGGATTGCGGGGGTGACGCTGCAAGACCCGGACCGGCCGACTGCCGGCAATATCGTGGCACATCTGCTTTTGGTGCATAATTGGAGGCCCGCTTACTTCCAGAACATTGACGGCCCGCTGTGGAGCGTTGCCACGGAATGGCAGATCTATTTCTTTCTGCCGTTTCTGCTGCTCCCGCTCTGGCGGCGCTTTGGCTTGGCCTTCACCATCGTCGCCGCCTTTGCCGTCGGCCTCGCCCCGCATTTCGGGCTGCCCGCAGGACGCAATCTCGACTGGGCCTGTCCGTGGTATCTGGGACTGTTTGCGCTGGGTATGATGGGGGCGCTCATCAGCGCGGGCCGCAGCCCCCGGCTGCGCTTGGTCTTCGAGCGGACGCCGTGGGGAATGCTTCTTGCCGCGTCCGCCGTCTTGATCGGCGTCGGCCATTTTCTCATCCCGCGCGGATCGGGCAGGGTGGAAGGCGGCGAAGCTTCGCAGTGGTACATGGACATCTTCTGCGGCGCGTTCAGTGTGTGCCTCATCCTGCTTTGCAGCCGCCGTGCTCAGGTCGCTGAAGGGGGGCGGCTGACCGGCATTCTGGTCAATGCGCTTCAGTCGCGTCCGGCGATGGCGCTTGGCGCTATGTCGTACAGCGTGTATTTATTTCATCTGCCGGTCTTGCAGTGCTTGTTCTGGCTGCTATGCACCCGGCATTTGGCGTTCGGCTTCGCCGCCGCCGTGCTGTTTCTGCTGATTCTGCCGGTGGTGCTGGGGATTTGCTACCTGTTCCACTTGCTGTTTGAGCGGCCATTTATGCCGGGGAAGCCGCGCAGCGAGAAGGCGACCGAGAAAGCGGCGCTTTTGTCTCCCGCACCCTAGTCGCTCAGGCTAATACCTCAAATATGCATATCGCATTTATCAGCTACGAGTATCCGCCCGACACTGCCGTCGGCGGCATCGCTACCTATGTCAAGCAGGCGGCGTCCATGCTTGCAAATCGTGGGCATGACGTGGAAGTGTTCACCGCAGGCCGGAGAGGGGGCGGTACGGAGACGGAAGACGGCGTGCAAGTGCACCGGCTTCAGGACCCGGCAGGCGAGGGTGACGGCACCGCCGATTTTGCCGCACGAATTGCGCCGGTGTTCGCAGCGCGGCACCACGCCGCTGCGTTTGACGTGCTGGAAGGACCGGAATACCGGGCGGAAGCGCGGGAGGCCGTCCGGCTGGTGCCGGACATCCCGCTGGTCGTTAAGCTGCACACGCCGTCGTATCTGCTGCGCTCGATGAACACGGCGCTTTACAGCCCGGCCCGCCGGACCTTATCGGCAGCCAAGTCCCTCCTCCGGCGCGAGCGCCCGTTTTACGACTACCGGCCTGAAGACGACCCGGAGCGGGCGCACTGCCTGGACGCCGACGAAGTTGCCGCACCGTCTCAGGCTATTGCCGACTTAGTCGCGCGGAAATGGGAATTGGACACGGCAAAGCTTTCGGTATACCCGCTCTCCTATGTTCCCGCCGAGGCGCTGCTGCGTGTGCCGCTTCAAACCGAGACAAACCGGGTGACCTACTATGGGCGTCTGGAAATGCGAAAGGGCGTCGTGGACCTCGCCGCCGCAATCCCGCTCATTTTAGAAGCCTGCCCCCAGGCAAAGTTCCGGTTTGTCGGGCGGCCGCTGCCGTCGCCGAAGGCAGGCATGGATATGAAAACGTTCCTCGCGCAGAAGCTGGCCCGCCAAAGCCCGGCGGTCGAGTTTTGGGATGCGGTCGCGCCTGCTGAAGTTCCGCTGCTGCTGGCTGAGACCGATGTTTGCGCGTTTCCGAGCCTGTGGGAGAGCTTCGGCTATACCTGCCTTGAGTCGATGGCGGCAGGACGCGGCGTCGTCGCGACCACGCCGAGCGGGATGGGCGAGATGCTGCGGGATGGCGTTGGGGAGTACGGCCTGCTGGTCCCGCCGCAGTCGCCGTCTGAGATCGCGGCGGCGGTTATTGCGCTGCTGCAAGACCCGGCGCAGCGGTGGGAATACGGCGCTGCGGCGCGGCAGCGTGTTTTGGAACACTATAACCTGAGCCGGGTCGGGGCTTTGCAGGAAGAAAGCTACCGACGGGCGATTGAGCGCCGCGCCGCCGCCGGACCGCGCCGATAAAGAATCATGTGTAAGAAGAGCAGGCGCAAGAGGTATAATTAAGCGTGCAGAGTATGTTATCGTTTGTCCAAATTGGGATCGCCACGAAGAATCGGTGGGACGATCTGCGGCTGACGCTGGAAAAAATTCGTGACTTCGGCCTCGGCGAGCTGCGGACGATCATCTTTGACGACCACTCGGATGTGCCGTGTCCGTTCGATGTGACCGCGCTGTGCCCCGGCGCGGAGCTCAAGCGGTTCGACATCTCACGCGGCTACATCACGCGCCGCAATGAGATCGCGGCGGCGATGGACGCGAAGTATTATCTTAGCCTGGACGATGACTCGTTCCCGTACGCCGGCTCGCTGGAAGCCGCAGTCGCATATGCCGAGTCGCTGACCGATAATTTTTGCCTGGGATTCCCGATTTACACGCCGCTACTGGACAAAAACTTCAGCGCGTCACTCACAGAGGAGCCGGTGCAGGTCCGTTCATATGTCGGCTGCTCGCACCTACTGCACCGGCAGCGGTTTTTAGACCTCGGCGGCTATTGCGAAGAATTGATTCATCAGGGTGAGGAGAACGAAATTGCCGTGCGTGCGTTTCAGCACGGCCTGCTCTGCCGTCGCTTCTCCGGGTTCCAGATTACGCACATGGCAACTAATGTCGGGCGTAGCTTTTTCCGCATGGACTACTACGGCGCCCGGAACACGCTTCTTTGGAACGACTGGTACTTGCCGCCGGCTCAGAAGATTGTTCGGCAGGGACGCGCCCTGGCGAACCGCGCGTATTCCAGCGGCACGACTCGGCGGCTGGGGCACATCCGGGGCATTCTCGCCGGCTTAAAAGACATCAAGCGGCTGAAAAATTTTCGGCAGCCCCTCAGCGCGGTGCAGTACCGTAAATGGCAAACTCTGCCGCCGTCTTGAAATAAGAACGAATATGACGCTTATAACCTCTCGGCCAAATCCCGTTGCGCCACTGATTCTGCCAAAAGCCGTCGTCACCCACGCTGGGCGGCGGGATGCCTATCAGCTTGCGCTGGCGCTCGACGAAGGCAGCCTGCTGGAGTCGCTGATCACTGATTTTTACTGGAACCCAGCCGTGTATTCGGTCTTGAAAACTGTTCTGCCGCACAGAGGCATCCCGGAGCGCATCTGCCCCGGATTAAATTCGCGCCATGTTCGTTCCTCGCCGAGAGCCGTGCTGGCCGATGTCGAGGCCAAGATCAGAGGCACCAAAGACGCGCACCAAGCCAAAGACGCTGCCCTCGGCGCGGCGGCGCGGCAGCGGGCAATCGCCACTGGCTCGGCGCTGTTTTCGTACAGCTACTATGCTTCGTCGGCATTCCGGCTTGCCGACACCGAGCTTGACCATCGGTTTTTGTTCCAACTTCACCCACATCCGCTGTCGGTGCGGGAGATATTGACCGAAGAAATGGAGCGGACACCGGCGGCGCGGGCCAGCCTGTCAATGGAGTCCGAAATCAGCATGCCGCCGGAAGCGTTTGAAGCGCTGGCGCAGGAAGCGGCACTCGCCAACGGCTGGGCCGCCGCCAGCCGCTACACGGCTCGGACACTCTCGGACCACGGCATTCCTGCCGATAAGATTCATGTAGTCCCCTACGGCGTGGATTTGAAGAGTTTCCCGCCGCGCTCGCAGCCACCCCAAAAGAGTGAGCCGTTCACGATTGTCTATGTCGGCAGCCTAATTCAGCGCAAAGGGCTGTCCTACCTGCTGGACGCGGTCCGAGCGATGCATTCTCCCAACATCCGGCTACTGCTGCGGGGTCGGGGCGCGGTGGATTGGGACCTGCTGAAAACCTACGGCGACGTGCCGTTTGATCTGAAGCTCGGCCTGCCACTATCCGAGCTGGTAAAGGACATCCAGAGCAGCGATGTGTTTGTGTTGCCGTCGCTGACCGAGGGGTTTGCCCAAGTTATTTTGGAAGCGATGGCCTGCGGCGTGCCGGTCATCACGACTGCGAACACCTGCGCCCCGGACATTCTGACCGAAGGGGTTCACGGCTTCATCCTGCCGATCCGGGATGCCCGCGCCATTGAAGAGAAGCTTGTCCTGGGACTGGAACACCGGGACGCGCTGGCCGAGATGGGCCGACAGGCGGCGCAGCAGGCCGGCATTTTTACTCCGGCGCGGTTCCGTGAGGGCATCCGCCTCGCCTATCAAGCAATGATCGAAATCCGGCAACGCGAAGCGTAAATTTATTATGGACCTCATTACTTCCGCACTTGTAATTGACCTTTCCACGTTCTGCGTCTGCGCCTTCCTCCTGCTGAAAGTGGGACGCCTCTCGGCCATGCATCCGGCGACGATCTACTTGTTTTTCCACTTGTGGGTCGTCACAAAGCGCCTGGTGGAGCTGAACCTCGGCGCCCCGCTTTCGATGGCCTTCCCGCATCAGCCGATCACCCTGACGGAGCTGACACGGGCTGCTCTGATGTTTGATCTGGTCCTGTTTGTGATGACCGTCGGCTGGATCATCACCTCAGCGGCAGACTTCAAGAAGAACGGCCCGCTGCCGGCACCGGGACAGGAGAAAGCGCCAAATCTTTCCAAAACGTATCTTGTCGGCTTCGCCTGGCTGATGGTTCCGCTGGGCATCGTCGGTATGTTCGCCGGACGCGGCGACACCACGGGGGCAGGCGGCGTGGCCTCCACTATTCTGGGGACAATCAATTTGTGGGTGCCGCTCGCCCTAATGCCGCTCTTTTACTGGTACGGGCCGCGCCGGTGGCTGATCGGCGGGGCGCTTGTGGCGCTTTGGATTTGCGAAACCCGGATGGGCCAGACCCGGTGGCTGATTTTGCTGCCGACGATTTTCTTCTGCTTCGCGTTTTTGTCGCGAAGCGGCCTGCGGTGGCCGCCGCGAAAAGTCGTGCTTCTTCTCCTGGCGATGGGCGTCTTGTGGCTCCCCGGCAAGCAGATCAGCACCATCATCATTGGCGGCGGGGGCATCGGCGATATTGCCCAGACGGTGGCCTCCGAATGGACTACGTCAGCGACGGAAGCCAATCACCCGGATAACCAGTTTTTGGACATGGCAGCCATGACGGTCGGTTTGGTAGATGAAAAAGGCAAGTTCTATTATGGAGGGACGGTGCTGCCGGCGTTCTTCAACTTTATCCCGCGTGCGCTCTGGGCTGATAAGCCCCAGGCGGCTCAATGGGAACTTGAGATCTCGACGAAAGACCGCCCAATGTCTACCTACGGCATGACTGCCTCTTTAATGGGTGCGTCCTATGTGGACTTTGGCTATACCGGCGTTGTCCTTATTCCTTTCTTGTTCTCGCTGTTTCTGGGTTGGGCCTATTTCCAAGCGTTTCGGTGCACCCACTATTCTGTCGGGCGCTTTGCCTATCTGGTCATGGCCTGTGTCCTGTTTCAGCCGTATCGGGACGGTCTGTATTCATTCTTTATCTTTAATTTCAACTGCATGCTGCCGATGTACATCATCGTTGCGCTGCATCTGATCATGCCGCCCCGTCTGGGAGCGGCACAGCCCCGCTACCCGAAATTTCCGCGCCTCAGCCCGGAAAACCGGACTCTCTCAAAGCCGTAATTCTCTCAAAGCCATAGTTTCTAAACGCTTATGAGCCATACAACACACAAGACTGTCATTGGGACGTGGTTGCACGCCGAGACGAAAGGGATGGAAAGCCTGTATCCGCAGGTCGGCGGCGCATCTTCGTCATCGGCGTTCCAAGACATTTACTGGCGCTGTGTGATGCTGTTCTTTGCGTCGAGTGTCCGCCACAACCCTCAGGCGGCGCATACGCTCTTTACGACCGTCAGTCAGGTGCCGGATGTCGGCGGGTTCTCGACGAGCGGGTTCCTGAAGCGCCTTGGCGTCGAAGTCGTCCAAGTGCCGTTCACTTACCTGCCGCCTCCCGGCTATTATGGGGCGTGGCGTAACCAGTTTTATATCCTGGACATTATTCAATACCTGGATGCACACGGCGCGGACGACGAGCAGTATGTTATTCTGGACTCCGACTGCGTGTTCACCGGCTCGGTGGACCGTCTCAGTGGGCAGCTCAGCCAAAACGGCCTGCTGGCCCTGGATTTAGACCTGCCGCTCGACGAAGACATCAACGGCCTGACCCAGCGGGACATGAAACAGATTTTCGAGGAGATCGGCCAGCCCTGCCCGGCGGATGCAGCCAAGTACTACGGTGGCGAGTTTTTTGCGGCAACGTCGTCGGTTATTAATCAACTCGCCTGCGAAGTGAACCCGCTCTGGGAGATATGCCTCTCCCGGTTCGATGCCGGCAAGCTTAAGTTCAACGAAGAAGCGCATTTTTTGAGCTTCCTCTATGCCAAACTCGGCTATGGCGGGGCGACTGCAAATTCCTATGCCGGACGGATATGGACCGGCTTAAAGTTCCGTAACACGTCGCCGAAGGATTTTGCGCTGATCATTTGGCATATTCCCGCAGAAAAAAAACATGGCATCAAGCGCTTGTTCCCGCAGGTCATCCGTCCGGACTCCCGGTTCTGGACCGTTCCGCTGGGACATGAGTTTGCCCACTACATCGCCAGTTACATGGGCATTCCGAAAAGCAGTTTCGTCAAAAAGTCGCGGGATGTGCTTGACACCATCTTGTGGCGCATCAGCGATAAAATGATGCAGCGCCGGAAGCGCCTGGCTTCTTAGTGTTTCGAGGTCAGGGAGCCGCTTTCATGATTTCAGTCATTATTCCTGTTTATAACGCAGAAAAGTACCTCCGACAGACAGTCACCAGTGTCCAAGCCCAAACGTTCCCAGACTGGGAAATTATGCTGGTGAACGACGGCTCAAAAGACAATTCACTTGCCATCGCCGAGGAGTTTGGGCGTCAGGACAGCCGCATCTTCGTGCTGTCTCAGCCTAATGCCGGCGTGTCAACGGCGCGGAACTTCGGGCTGTCAAAGTCGCGCAGCGATTTTCCGTATGCGCTTTTTTTGGACAGCGACGATCTGCTGACCTCCGCTGCGCTTCAAACGCTGCTGGCGCTGCTGAACTCACAACCGGAAGCGCCTGCTGCCTGTGGCTTTTTGCAGGACATCAGTGCCGACGGTCAACCGATTACCGGCCAGGATCGCCTGGAACCGCTGACTCAGCGGCGTGGGGTGGAAGGCTTTCGCCTCGCCCGGCGGAAGCCGGATGCGCCCCTAGTCTTCGGCGATATTTGCTTTATGAACCACATTATCACGGCAGGCCAGGTTCTGGTTCGCAAGTCTGCTTTAAAGACTGCTGGTACGTTCAGTACCGAGCTTTCTTACGCGGCGGACTACGATTTATGGTGGCGGCTGGTCATGGAAGCCGGACCGATTGCCGTCTTGCCGGACGTTGTTCTATGCTACCGCCATCACAATGCAAGTATGTCGAAGAACCGGGCCAGCCGTAGCCGGGATGCCAACTTTCGCTGGTGCTGGCTGACGTATCCAGGCTTCTCGCCGGAGCAGCGGCAGGTCGTTATGATGGGATATTTTTACTCCTGCGTAGTGGGGTTTGAGTTTGGCTGGCATTACTTACGGCGAGGCGAAGTCAAGCACGGTCTCAAACATACCGCGCTTGCCGCGCGAAACCTGCTGCGATACTTCCGTGATCTGGCGCATCTGCGAAGGCAAAGGACAGCATTATGATTACTCTCATGACTCTGATGCACAGCGCTGATCATGGCGGTGGCTGACATTGCTGGAGATGTCGCTGGTGCAGCGGCGGACGGTGCGAACCGGCTGCCTCTACAACTTCTTGTCAGCCATTGGGTTCGAGACAAACTATCTGCGGTAGGTCAGAATTTGGCTGGCTTCAAGTACGTTGCCCTGAAAATGCGAGACGTACTTCATCACTTCCGGGGCATTAATCCGAAGCCTGCGGCCCTCTGCTGCCGGCATTTAATTCGTTTTGCGTCGGCCGTCGTTCTGTTTCGTTAGCCGTTACTCTATCAGGTGATTACCCATGCCTACATTTGTATCCCTTCACGAGAACTTGTTCGCGAAATCCGCTTTTCCCTTGTTCTGCATCTGCATAATCGCCAATGATTTGACCCAGTACGCCGAAATGCGCCGGTCGCTTGCCGAAGCGGGTTTCACCAAAGACCGCTGCCGCTTTGTGCTGTTCGACAACAGCGTGAGCAATGCCTATGAGCCGTACAGCGCCATCAATCAGGCGCTGGACAGCGCCGAAGAGCCGTATGTGATCGCGTGTCACCAGGACATCTTGTTGGATCAAGGCCCGGCGTTCGGCCATCTTGTGTCTCAGCTTAAGCTGCTGAACGCGAAGCATCCTGACTGGGCGGTCGCGGGCAACTGTGGCGGCAAAAGTAATCTCGCTGAAATCTACCACCTGCACGACCCGAACGGCTTCCATCATGCCGCGCCTCTGCCACAGCAGGTGCAGACGCTGGATGAGAACTTTCTGGTCATCCGGTGCGCGTCCGGCGTCCGCTGCTCGGCCGATCTGTCCGGGTTCCACTTGTATGCCACCGACCTGTGCCTGCATGCGGCGGAACTGGGCTTGTCCTGCTTTGTCATAGACTTCTACTTTACGCACCTCAGCGGCGGCAACGTGGACAGCGACCAATTCGAAGCCGGCCTCGCTGAGTTCCGGCGGCACTGGGATTCAAAGTTTGTGATGTATCTGGTCCGCACACCCTGCACGTTCTTTTACCTGAGCCGCTACGCCGCCGTGCGTCGCCTGCTGGCGCAAAAACCGATGATGAAGCTGGTCCGGGCCGGCTTCAAAGCGCGGCGGATGATCGAGGCGGCTTTGAAAAAACAGCCCGTCACGAGGCAGCCGCAATGCGTGTAGTGTTTTGGCAGAACATTTTGTCGTTTTACCAGGTGCCGCACATTACGGCACTTGCGGGCCTCTCCGATACGGAAGTCGTCTGGGTGGTGCAGCAGGCCATCACGCCCGACCGTGTGGCGCAGGGCTGGAAAGTGCCGGACGTTCCCGGTGTCGAAGTCGTGGTCGCGCCGGATGATGCCGCCGTGCAGCGTTTGGTTTCTGACCGTCCAAGCGACAGTGTCCACATCTTCTCCGGTATTCACCAGGACCCGATTGCCCGGAAGGCGTTTTATTTGTGTGTCAAGACCACGGCGCAGATCGGCCTGCTAAATGAGCCGCCGTTTCCAGGCCGCTTGCGCGACCTTATTTCGCCGACGCTTCACCGGGTTCATCGCCTGCTGTATGGCCGCCGCATTGACTTTGTGCTTGCCATCGGCCATATGGCGGTAGATTTTTACCATTCCGTCGGGTACCCCGAAAACGCCGTCTTTCCCTACGGCTATTTCCCGCCCGCGCCATCAGAGCCGCCCGCCGTGCCAATCCAAAATGGCCCGATACAGATTTTGTATTTGGGGCAGCTTATCGAGCGCAAAGGCGTAGATATTTTGCTAGACGCCCTCGGTTCGCTGCAAGATTTGGACTGGGCGGTGACACTGCTTGGCGGGGGGGACCAGAAAGAGGCGCTGGCGGCGCAGGCGAAGGCGCTGGGGATTGACGGGCGCGTGACGTTTCAGGCTTCGATGGAGAACACATTTGCCATGCAAAAAATGGCCCAAAGCGACTTGTTTGTCCTGCCGAGCCGGCACGATGGGTGGGGGGTTGTCGTCAACGAAGCCCTTCTGCGCGGCGTTCCCGTCGTATGCAGCGACCACTGCGGCGCGTCTGATCTTGTCCGGGAGCAGTGGCGGGGGAAAACGTTCGAGGCCGGCTCCGTGCCGGGCCTTGCGGCGATACTCCGCCAACGGATTATCGCCGGCAAATCGCCGGAGGCCGCAGAGCGCATCCGCAATTGGTCGTCGTGTATCGAGGGACCTGCCGTTGCTGCCTACTTGCGGGAAGTGATTGCGTTCACGAAGCGTCAAGCCAAAGTCGGGCGGCCCCTGCCGCCGTGGGAAGCCGCACCAGCGGCTGTGCTGGGGACTGCCTCTTGAAGATTTGCTTTGTGGCTGATGGCCGGAGCGTCATCGCGAAAAACTGGATTCGCTGGTTTGTTGACCAGGGCCACGAGGTCCATTTAATCTCGACTTTCCCCTGTGACTCGAAAGACCCGCCGGTGGCGTCGCTTCATGTCGCCCCACTGGACTTTTCCGCCCGTGCGAGGGCCGCGCCCATCGGCGGGTCCGCCGGGGGATTGACCACGCACGGGAACCCATTCTTCGCCCGCCTGCGCGGCAGCCTACTTTGGAAAACACTGGCGAAGCTGCGCGATCTGCTGAACCCGTTTGCGGTCGCGCTTCAGCAGCGCAAGGTCCGGCAGATTATCCGTGAGCTTCAGCCAGATTTGGTCCATGCCATGCGGATTCCATTCGAAGGCATTTTGGCGGCACGTGCCCTGGAAGGCGAGCCGTTCCCGCTGCTGGTGTCCGTCTGGGGCAATGACTTCACACTCTTTGCCGCCGAGTCGCCGGAAATCGCTCGCCTGACCCGCCGTGCGATGCACCGCGCCGATGCTCTGCATCCGGACTGCGTGCGCGACCTGCATCTGGCCCGCGACTATGGTCTCGACGCCAAAAAGCCGTTCGCAGTTCTGCCCGGTAATGGGGGGGTCCGCACCGACGTCTTTAAGCCCGGTCCGGTAGACCCGGAGCTGCGCCGCCGCTGGAACATCCCGCCCGATGCCCAAGTCGTCCTGAACCCGCGTGGGGTCAAACCGTACATCCGCACCGACACGTTCTTCCAGGCGATTCCCTTAGTGCTGGCCGCGCACCCGAATGTCTTCTTCTTAGGCGGAATGATGGAAGGAAACAGCATCGCCGAGGGGTGGGTGAGCCGCTTAGGAGTAGAAAATTCTGTGCGCTGCCTGCCGTTCGTCACCCACGACGAAATGGCCCAGTTGTTCCGGCTGGCAGCCGTAACTGTCTCCCCGGCAGACCATGACGGGACACCGAACACGCTGCTGGAAGCCATGTCCTGCGGGACATTCCCGATCGCAGGCAACATCGAGTCGGTGCGCGAATGGATTACGTCCGGCGAGAACGGCTTGCTGTTCGACCAGTCCGACCCGGACGCGCTGGCCTCGGCGCTCATCGAGGCGCTGGAGAATAACGCTTTGCGAAGCCGCGCTGTTCCCTTAAACCAAAAGCTCATTCAGGAGCGGGCTGATTATAGCGTGTCCATGCACAAGGCGGACGAGTTCTATGCCCAACTCATCGCGGCTAGTGCAGGCGGCAAGAAAGGAAGCCATGAGCGAGACACCGCTTCCCGCTGATCCAATTTCCGTTGACCTGTCCCGCTACCGGAACCCGCCGCATCACGACAAGGGGCGGGGGATTGTTGTCCGGGTCGTCTGGCACTTCGTCAACGCCCTGTTCTTCGAGAACTCGCTGAACCCGTCGTCGGGCCTCAAAATCGCGCTCTTGAAGCTGTTCGGGGCGAAAATCGGCCGCCGCGTCATTATCAAGCCGGGCGTCAATATCAAGCATCCCTGGTTTTTGACTTTGGGCGACGATACCTGGATCGGCGAGCGGGCGTGGATTGACAACACGTTTGCCCCGATGACATTGGGAGCGAATGTCTGCGTGTCCCAGGGCGTGTACCTCTGCACTGGGAACCATGACTGGACCGACTCAGCCTTTGGGCTTCTGGAGCGCCCGCTGACCATTGAAGACGGTGCCTGGATCGGGGCGGGTGCAAAAGTTCTGCCGGGCGCAAAAGTCGCGAACCATGTAGTCGTCGCCGGCGGCGCGGTGCTGTCTAAGCCGACCGAGCCGTACACGATCTACGCCGGCAACCCCGCGCAGGCCGTCAAAAAGCGGGTGATCAAGTAGCCGAAGTGAGAACCCCTCCCGTTCGTTCTTCACTCCCTAAGCACTGGCTACCTGGAAGGCCTCTGCTAGGGAAGGGCTTTCGGGACCGATGGGACAGGAGGGCGCGGCAAGCGGCATCCGACAGAAGATTGTCTTTCTTACTCTTCCCTAACAGGGGCCTTCCAGGTAGCCAGTGCTTAGGGAGTGAGGAGCGGGAAGGGTTCTCCTAAAATTGGCCTGTAGGCACAAGAAAGCCCGCGCTGAACAGCGCGGGCTTTTCCATCTCTGTACTAACGGCCTTGAAGCACACGTCCTGTGTACGCCACCGAACCGACACCACCGACAGTATTTATAAAATCATTGAACGAAATCGCATGCTTCTTGTCGGGGATGTATAGCGTATCGCCGGCCTGAATATAGGGATTGCCTGAAGGGTCGTTTCGCAGCAGGTAGCTGTTGAGGTCAACGCGCACCATCTGCGATGTGTGGCGAACTCTATCAGTGTGAATTACATTGATCTTGCTGAGGTCCGCCTGCTGCGTATAGCCGCCGACTGCGCTAATCGCATCCTGGACCCGATCTCCGGGGCGGTACAAATAGTAGCCGTTTCGGTTGACATCTCCCATCACAAACGTGCGGGTTTTCTCTGGGATAGAAATCTGGTCGCCGGGGGATAGGGCGACATTCGCGGCCATGTCGCCGTGCAGCAGCATCGGCTCCAGGTTAATCTGCATGCTTTTGCCGTTATGTATCAGGGTCGAGTTCGGCAGGTCCGCCGTATCGGCATTGTAGCCGCCGGCATCAGAGACGGCATCGAAGAGCGACATGTTTTCCCGGTAGGGGATAACGCCGGGCTGGCGGATTTGGCCGGTGACGTTGATCTTGCCGAGCTGCTGCGGGACCGTGATGACATCGCCCGGCACAAGAACGACATCGGTCGGCGTCCCAGCCAGGTTTTCTGGATGGCTTGTCAGGTTCAGCGTTTCTTTCGTGCCATCTTCATGCGCGATGCTGATACGGCTCGGATCGGCGACGGTTACCTGTGAGCCGACCGCTGTCGCGCTGCCGGTGGCCGGGTTGCCGTTAAGAACAAGGCCGCCGACTTCCGCCAGTGCTTCGACCAGGTGCATTCCGGGCCGGCAGTCGAGGGGACCAGGTCGGTTGACCTCGCCGCTGAAGACGACAAACTGCGGGTGCTTCTGGATCAGCGACACGGTTACAATAGGATCAATGACATACTTCTTGTAGCGTGTCGTCACCAGCGCCGTTGTTTGGTCCACCGTCAGCCCGGTCACCGAGACCTGGTGCAGCAGTGCCATAGAAATCGTGCCGTCGGGCGCGACCGTGGACTGCGTGCTGAGGGTTGGAAAGTCTGCGACATTGACAGACAGCACATCACCCGCGCCGATCTTGTAAGAAGGCGCAACGTATCCCGACATTGCTGTTGAGGGCGCCGAAGCCTGCGGTACGGCGTTGGCCGCCGGCAGGCCAACCTGGGCCGACGCGGGAACGGTAATGCCAAGGCCGGCGAATAATAAAGCGCCGGAAATCTGAGATACATTGAGTTTGAGATTCATAAAACTGCTTCCTCCGAAAGATCCTCCGAAAAACAACTGTCTATTCTGCAAAATTCATGCCAACCCACAATTCTTTGTGATAACCGTGAGATAGTCCGTGATACTGTGTTGACAGGAATTTAAGTTCCTTTTGTTCCCAATCCGCGACTATCGCAAAAAGTCCAAACAATTTATCGGGCGCTTTGTGTAAAATCTCCTGGGTTGGCACGATTTCTGCACAGTAGGACTACGGGAAGTTTTTACTTTTTGAGCTGCCTGCGCTGAGGAACACATCA
>CBDCAE010000011.1:0-10930 GCA_965213825.1 Capsulimonadaceae bacterium | reverse complement strand
CGGGTGTCGGGATATAGGTAATGTCGGACGGCTTGCCCAGCGCATGGAAGATGGCGGCGGCAAGGTCGTTAAAGGTCCGCGCCTGGCCGGTGCCGACATTGTAGATACCATTGGCGTCGGGATGGTCGAGGAACCACAGCACGACGGCGCAGACATCTTTGACATACACGAAGTCCCGCTCCTGGGCGCCATCGGCATAGCGCGGATGGTGCGATTGGAACAGCTTGATTTGCCCGGCGGCGCGAATTTGGTTGAAAGCGTGCCAGGGAACGGATGCCAGATGGCCTTTGTGGTACTCGTTCGGGCCAAAGACGTTGAAGAAGCGCAGGGAGGCGATTTTCTCGGTCCAGTTCTCCCGAATGGCTTCGGTATCGGAAAGCCATTTGGAGAAGGCGTAGGGATTAAGGGGAAGCAGGGTCGGGGTCACGGCGTCGGCATCGGAGAAGCCTAAAGCCCCGTCGCCGTAAACGCTGGCGCTGGACGCATAGACGAAGCGGACATCGTGCGCCATCGCCCACAACGCCAAAGTCCGGGTGTAGCGGACATTGCGGGCCTGCAATTCGTCCATGTCCGGGAACGACGTATCGGTAATCGCACCGATATGTAATATGCCGTCAACCTGGCCGTCGTAAGCACCAGCCGATAAGTCATGCGCGAAGCGTTCCGGCAGAACAATGTCGGTGAACGACTTGCCGCGCAGGTTTTTCCACTTCGGGCCGTCGCCGTATTCGTCTACGATGAGAATATCGCGGTGGCCCCGCGCGTTCAGCATGG
The DNA here is from genome assembly GCA_965213825.1 of Capsulimonadaceae bacterium. Lineage (GTDB taxonomy): Bacteria > Armatimonadota > Armatimonadia > Armatimonadales > Capsulimonadaceae > JANXMY01. The sequence goes on along the minus strand of CBDCAE010000011.1, from coordinate 10,156 downwards.
CAACCAAGACGCTGCCGATGAAGCCCGCGCCGCCTGTCACTACCAGCATTGATGTTCCTTTAAAAACTGCCTAATACAGAGGAACGAGGAGTTGGAAACTCCTCGCTAGGAGAAGCACTCTTCGAGTGGAAGAGGCTGATATTCGCAGTCTTTTCCTCCGTCCGAAGGACGCCGCTCCTAGCGAGGAGCTGGAAGCTCCTCGTCTTTCGTCTCGCTCTTGTATCTTTCCCTACTCCATCAGCGACAGCGGATGTTGCAGCAGGCGCTTGACTTCCTGCAGGAACCGGGCGCCGGTCGCGCCGTCCATGACCCGGTGGTCGCCACTGAGTGTCAGGTTCATGCGGGGCCGGGCGGCAAGGGTGCTGTCTTCCAGCACAACGGCTTTCTTCACGATGCTGGACACAGCGAGGATCGCCCCTTGCGCCGGGTCAATGATCGCGATGAAGCTCTCGACATCAAACGGCCCTAAGTTAGACACTGTGAACGTGCCGCCGCTATATTCGCTGGGCTGAAGCTTCTTGTCGCGGGCTTTTTTGACCAGGTTCTTGGTGTTCTGAGCCAGCGTCCGAAGCGGCGTCGTATCGGCATCGCGGATGACCGGGACAATGAGGCCATCGTCAAGCGCGACCGCAACCCCAACATGCACGCCCGCGCCGGGGTAAATCTTGTCGTCTTTGAACGAGGCGTTGACTGCCGGGAACTTGACCAGGGCTTTGCCGGACGCTTTGACGATCATGTCATTGAGAGAGATTTTGGTGAGCGTTTCATCATAAGCATTCAGCATCTCGCGCAGGGCCATGGCTTCCGCCATGTCCACTTCCGACGTGATGTAGAAGTGCGGGATCGTCGTTTTGCTTTCGACCATCCGCCGGGCGATGACTTTCCGCATGGCGGATAGCTCGGTCGGCGTTGTCAGCGGCGCAGGCGTGTAATCCGCTCGTTTCATCGGCGCAGCAGGCGTCGGCGTTGCCGGCGGCAGGTCACTGCTAACAGCAGTGGACGGCACCGGGGCAGGCACAACCGACGGCGCGAAAGCCGGGGCGGAGGTCGCGAACGCCAAAACGTCTGCTTCGACAATGCGCCCGAACGGGCCGGTGCCGGTGATGCGGGCAATGTCCAGTCCGCGCTGTTTGGCGACAGACCGGGCCAGCGGTGTGGCTTTGAGGCGCTCGGTGCTTGCGCTGCCGTTCTCGGCTTTGGGCGCGGCAGTTGCCGCTGCAGCAGGTACAGGCGTATCGTATTCAGCAGCGGACTCGCGGCTGCGCTCGGCCTGCTGGGCAGCCGCCGGGGCGGACGCAGGCTTAGACGACCCACCGCCGTTGCTGCTCTGCATAGGAACATCGTCGCCGATGACGGCAATCACCGTTCCAACCGGCAGGACCGCGCCCGCTTCGGCCTTGACATGGAGAACGCCGGCGTCTTCGGCTTCAATCTCGACGTTGCTTTTATCGGTCTCGATCTCGGCGATCACATCGCCAAGCTTCACCGTCTCTCCGTCCTGCTTCTTCCATTCCAGCAGGGTGCCTTCTTCCATCGCATCACCCATCTTGGGCATAATTACTTCTGGCATAATGGTTAGGCGCTCCGCTCCAGGGTTTTCTTGACGGCGGCGATGATGTCCGGCTCGTGCGGGGTCGCTGCAAGCTCCAGTGTCCGTGCATACGGCATGGGGACAAATGCACCGGCGACACGCTCGACCGGGGCATCTAAGTAGTCAAACGCAGCGTTACTGATTTGGGCGGCGAACTCGGCGGCGATGCCGTAGAACAGCCATTGCTCCTGCACGACCACGGCCCGGTGAGTTTTCTTGACGCTGTTGATAATCGTGTCCAGGTCAATCGGCTGCAAGGAGCGCAGGTCAACCACTTCGGCGTCAATCCCCTCGGCAGCAAGCTGCTCGGCGGCAGCGAGCGCCAGCACGGTGCCACGTGAGTAAGACACGATTGTTACGTCTTTGCCGGTGCGCTTGACATCAGCGACGCCCAGCGGAACAATGTATTCAGGATCGGTCGGGACATCCCCTTTGGTCCGGTACAAGCCCGCGTGTTCGTTGAAGACGACTGGGTTGTTGTCCCGGATGGCCGCTTTCAGCAGACCTTTGGCGTCGGCAGGCGTCGCCGGAGCGACGACTTTTAAACCGGGCGTATTCGCGTACCAGTGGGCCAAATCCTGCGAGTGCTGGGCCGAAAGCTGGACGCCGACCCCGCCGGGGCCGCGCAGAACGCACGGGACATTGAACTGCCCGCCGCTCATGTACAATATCTTCGCGGCATGATTGATGATGCCGTCCCAGGCCACTAGCGCGAAGTTCAGGGTCATAAACTCAATAATCGGGCGCAGACCCATCATCGCCGCACCGACCGTCATGCCGACCATGCCGGCCTCGGAGATCGGCGTGTCTACAATCCGCTCCGGGCCGTACTTCTCCAGGAAGTCTTTAGTGATCTTGAACGTGCCTTGATACTGGCCGATTTCCTCGCCCAGCATAAACACTTTCTCGTCCCGGTCCAGCTCTTCCTGCAAGGCCATTCGGATCGCGTCGGCGTAGGTGAGAGACTCAGTCGGCCCGGTGTACGCTTCGTGTGGTTGGAGTGTCGGCACGATTTTTGCGATGTCTTTGTCATCCTGCGTGTCGGCCTTGTACTGAATGCCCTCGCCGGTGTGCATCGTATCTTGGGTCGGGATCGCCGAGGGGTTTGTGTCGAGGTTGTTGGCACTGTGACTGCCCGTACCGTTAGTGCCGTTGCCGTTTTTGGAGGCGTCGCCGATAATTGCAATCGCTTTGCCGACTTCGATTGTCGCGCCTGGCTCAGCCTGGATATGCAGGACGCCGGCTTCCTCGGCCTCGATCTCGACATTGCTTTTGTCGGTTTGGATTTCAGCGATGACATCCCCAAGTTTTACCGTCTCGCCATCCTGTTTTTTCCACTCGACCAGAATGCCTTCTTCCATCGCGTCGCCCATCTTGGGCATAATTACTTCAGCCATAGTTTCCTTTTTTCTGTCGCAGACCCCGCAGAGCGAAGAGGGCGCTGTGGGCAGCGCCCTCCTATTAAGGTCGAGAATTAATCGGCGTAAACGTCCTGCGTCAGCTCTTCCAATGTGCAGACAGGGCTGCTGTCGGCGTATTCGGCAGCGGCGCGGGCCATATCGAGCGCTTTTTGGTCCATCTCGGCGTGCTTGGTATCGTCGAGGACGCCGAGGTCACGCAAATTCTTTTCCAAAATCTGCACTGGGTCGCGGCCCTTCCAGACGTCAAGCTCTGAGGGGTCACGGTAAGTTGCCTGGGTTTCCGCGCCGTCCGCCGCGCCGTGACCGACATAGCGGTAGGTGATGGCTTCCAGGAAGTAGGGGGCGGGAGTTGCCCGCATCTTGTCAACGATTTCTTGCGCGGCGGCACGAACGGCGAAATAATCCTGGCCGTCCACTTTGGAGTGGGCCATGTTGTAGGACTCGACGCGCGAGCCTAAATCCGTGTTCGCCGACGACCGCTCAATCGAGGTTCCCATGGCGTACTTGTTGTTTTCCAGCACGAACAGCACGGGAAGCTCATAAAGCTGGGCCATGTTCATCGCTTCGTGGAAGCCGCCGGCGTTCATCGAGCCGTCGCCGAGGAAGCAAACGCAGATATTGTTGCCGTTTTTCAGCGCCGGGGAATGTTTGAGCGCCCAGCCGATGCCGATGGCGAGAGGAACATTGCCGCCGACGATGCCGTAGCCGCCGGCAAAGCCGTGTTCCTTGTCAAAGAGGTGCATCGAGCCGCCCTTGCCGCGCGAGATGCCGGTGCTTTTGCCGTAAATCTCGGCCATGACTTTGTTGGCGTCGCTGCCGAGAACAAGGCAGTGGGCATGGTCGCGGTAAGAAGACAAAGCCTGGTCGCCTTTGTGCCAGGTGTGCAGAACGCCGAGCGAGACCGCTTCCTGCCCGATGTAGAGGTGCAGGTAGCCGCCGACCTTGCCGGCCCGGAAGGCACGGTTGCACTGCTCTTCGAAGTGGCGGATGTCCAGCATCTGCTGGTAAGTGTGGAGGAGATCGTCATTCGTCAGGCCAAGCTTTTGGACGACTTCCGCCGCCGACGCCGGCAGGACCGGATGGCTGTGGCCGTCGGAGCGCGGCTGGGGCGTGAAGCCGTTTTTGTAGGTGCCGTTTGTTTGGGAGTCGCTGGTTTGGGAGTCGCTGGTTTGGAAACCGTTCTGCGAGATAATGTCCGGGTCTGTCATCGGAGGCGCGGCGGGGCTTGCTGCCATGTTGGGTTGAACCTCTCGTTTATGTTGGAATGGTGTGTGAAAGAACAGTGTGCGAAATTCGTGCCAAAGACTGTGCGGGAAAAGCCGGTGTATTGTAGCGGAAATCTTTGCCCTCTGTCAAGGCAGTGCAGTACGGGTTTTGCTTGACAGACAGGCGCGAGATGTCTATAATGAGCCTGTTGTCATTCTCTATTTTGTTCGATATTTTGAGGGAGCCGTCGCATGAACTTATTTTCCCAAATGACGCACACGCTAACCCGCCGGTGGCGGGCCATGCAGCAGGAAAGCGCGGTCCGGGGCGCTTACGAGGAAGGGCGGCTGGAAGAAGCCATCGTCCACGCCCGCGCCCTGTACGAGTTCGACCTGGAAAACCCGTGGGCGAACTTCTTTCTTGCCTGCCACCATTTAGAAGCGGAGCGCTACCCCGAAGCCTTACAGCATTTGTGCCGGGTCCAGACCGACTGGCCTGACGATGCTTATACGCATTTTGCCGTCGGCTTGTGCCACGATTATTTAGAAGCTCCCGACGCCGCCCTGCCCGCCTATCGCCGCGTGCTGGAATTGGTGCCGGAATGGGCCAAAGCCCGCAAGAACCTGGGCCGCGATCTGTACCTGACCGGCGACTACCCCGAAGCCGAAGCCACGCTCCGGGTCTACTGCGCCGACGCCCCCGACGACCGTGAAGCCCACGACCTGCTCGGCTACGTCTGCTACCGCCAGGGCAAGCTGCGCGACTCGTTCGGCCACTACGAAAGCGCCCGGCGTTTAGACCCTTTCAACCCAAAGATGGAGCGCAACGCACGCTTACTCTACATGAAAAGCGCCCGTTCCTGAAAGTCTACTTGACCACAAAGGATACATCATTGTGCAAACCAAGCGCCGCATTCTTCTTTCGTTAGGCTTGGCGGCGGCTTTTTCCGCGCTCCCCTATGCCCATGCAGTTACGACCAGCCGTGCCAAGTCAGGCTCTCCTGCCGCCTCACACCTGCTTCCGGTATCAGCCGCGCCTTGTACCGCGTCCGCATTTGCACAGGCATCAGTCTCTGCACCGATGCCGGTGAAGTTTACACAACTTTCAAATGGAAACGCAATTCAGATGGGCGAATTGGCAGGTTCCTGCTGGACATCATCCAATGAGATGATTTTGTTTAATGGGCATCAACTGGCTAAGTTTCATGCGGCAACCGGCGAAGATGTGCCCATACCAGGAACTGAAGACGCCGTTTCAGGCAAGCACTGGGCTTCAATCATTTCTCTCTCGCCGGATGCTCACTGGCTTGTTTGGGCAGGCGGTGTAGATAGTCACTCGACGTGGGATGCGGTCTCAACCGATGGGACCGAGCACAGGCAGTGGCCGCGTGCAGAGTCAATAACAACTCCTGCAATTGCCTGGATGCAGGACAACGAACATTGGGTGGAACTCAGTGTTCCTGAAACAAAGAACAGCGGCATCGGATGGCAGCCACACCCTGACAATATGCGGGTGCGTGTCTTCAACTTGAACTCGCCCGAAGTTTCGGATTTTCCTTTGCGGTTGGAAGTGCCTGATCCAAGTTTTCAGTTGCAGTCGAACTGCGGTCATTACCAGGATGAGTTTTTGTTCACCGCCGATGGGCATGCTTGGCTCGAAGGTAGTTTTTCGGTCAGCGGGTTTGAATCACCATCGATCAGTTATATGTTCTACGAGCTTTTGCCCAGTGAGACGGTGTGGAAACTGCACAAGGTCATTGTTGCACCAGAAGCTGATCCAGAGTATTGGATGTATGACGCTCCCACACGGTCTCCCGATGGCAATTGGATTGCTTGGCGCAACTACAGTGCTGATCCTGGCTGTAAGATGAATGGTAACGCGCGGCTGATGCTGAGCCGAACAGATGGCAGCGAAATGCAGCCGATCTATCAGTCTGATAACGGTCTCAGTGGTGATATAGAGTGGAGCCCAGACAGCCGACAGATTGCGTTCAACACCTACGGGCCTGAAAAGCTTTGTACCGTGAACTTGGGTCAAATTATTGCCGGCAACTGCACGAAAAACAATGACTACCAACACAAGGTAGCTTCTATCTTCGGGAGAGGCCGTTTCCCTGTCTCCAACCTCAAGCCACTTAACCATCCTCTTGTTGCGGCTCAGCATTAAGGAGCCTAATGTCGTTGTGGTTTGCGGGGAGCCGCAGTTCCGCGATGGGCGCAAGGATACTCTTCTGAACCCTACAGTGGTTGTGGAAGTGCTGTCGCCGTCTACAGAAGCGCGAGACTGGGGGAGAGAAGTTTCTGCGCTGCCGGCAAGTCGCGTTGCTGACGGATTATGTCTTAATCAGCCAGAGTGAGCACCGGATCGAGCAGTTCACGAAGCCGGCCGACGGAACCTGGAGGCTGGTGGAGACGTTTGACGCGGGCGAGGTGCGTTCAGAGTCCGTGGCCTGCACACTTCTCATTGCCGACATCTACAACAAGGTGAAGCTGGAGCCAGTGCTGCGGATTTCCGAGGAGCCGCGTTAGCGTAACGTTTCTGCAGCGAGAAGGTCTTGACAAGGATTACGGCGGTGTGCTATCCTATCTGCGACTAATTCGGTCGGAGATTAGAACCGAAGAAGGCAGAAAATCAGGCACTCATCGGGTATGATTGCGTGTTAGATGATTACTCACCTACCCTACCGACACGAAGAAGGACTTTAGAAAGTCGTTTATGACCGTTAAATCTTCCCCGAACCACACGAATGGCACAGCCGGCCTCAAGAATGACGGCCTGCCGTATGACACGCTGACCGGCCCGCTCAAAGACGCGATGCTGCCGCCGGACCTAACCGAAGGCAAGCCGAAGGAGTGGCCTGTGACTGTCCTGAGCCGCGAAGAGCGCGAGCGGCAGGTGGAACGCGCTTTTGCCGGGTTGTACCGCTGGTATGTCGCCCGCTCACAGAAGATGCGGAACTGGAACCCCGACTCAGACTTTGAATGGGGCCAGATGCGAACCGATCATTCTGACGACGTGGTCCAGCTGATCGAAGGCTTTTTCGCCGTCGAGCAGTACACGCCCGATTACACGTCTGAGATCTTGCAGATTGTCCGGCGTTCCAGCGGCCGCTCGAACTTCCAGCTCCGGTGGGGCGCGGAAGAAGAGCGCCACGCGAATACCTGGGAGAATGCCCTCTTGTTTTCGCGGCGGCGCTCTCCAGAAGCCATTGAGGACTACAAAGGCCAGCTTCGGAACAACAACTGGACTCTGCCCTGGGCAGACCCGCTGCACATGATGCTGTACACGGTTTTTCAGGAGCGGGCGACCCAGATCAACTACTTGAACTTCGCCAAAATCGCACGCGGCGAGTCGGAGAACCCGGCTTTTGCCGGCGATGCCGACCCAGTGCTGGCCCAAGCCTGCACAAAGCTTGCTGTGGATGAAGCCGCGCATTATGCGTTCTTTCTGGAAGGTGCCCGGCTGTATTTGTATTACCAGCCGGAAGAAACTTTGCAGGCGATCCATGACGTGATCTCGCACTTCGCAATGCCCGCCCAGAACATCATTCCAAACTGGGACGCCGTTGCCGAGACGATCTACCGCGCAGGCGTGTACGGCCCGCGCGTCTTCCAGCGCGATGTCATCGGCCCCGTCTTCGACAACCTGACGGTCGCGGGAAAGAAGGCGCTGGAAAACGGCATCAAGCGCACCCGCGAAATCCCGAACGACGACGGGGTGATGCGAAGCACCGCGCTGTGGGATGTGTTTGATCCCGGCGAGGCCGAGCGGAGTGTCATGCGCCTGCATGACAAAATTGGGGCGTATGAAGCGAGCGTCGGACGTGCGGCGCTAGACCCGTTTAATTTCCTGCCGAACCCGGACTGGCCGAAGGCGTAAGCAAAGCACATGAGAAGGATGAGGAGTTGAAAACTCCTCGTCTTTTCGCGCGGAAGATGAACTCATGTCCCAAAGTCTAAAAATTACGCTTCTGGCCGGTATCACTCTCGCCGCCATCGGCTTCGGCTGCCGGTCATCCCAGCCGGGACTTGCCGCACCGAGCCATCGGGCTTCCCGTACCACGTTGTCTGCCGATCAATCAGGCTCGCCGATCCTGCCGGACCCGAAGATGACGCCAGGTGCGACCCTGCCGGTGGCGATCGGAGACATCTGCGTGTCCGGGTACTCCAAGAAAGTCCGCAATGTCCCTGCCGATGTCAAGCAGCAGGTTTACGCCGAATATGGCATCGCGAGCCACCAGCCGGGCGAGTACGAGGTAGACCATTTGATCAGCTTGGAACTTGGCGGCTCGAACTCGATCAAAAATCTGTGGCCGCAGTCGTATGTCACCCAGCCGTGGAACGCCCATGTTAAAGACAAGCTGGAAAACGAGCTGCACGCTGAAGTCTGCGCCGGCAAGATTGATCTGCCAACCGCCCAGCATGAGATTGCGACCGACTGGATTGCGTCGTACAAAAAGCACTTCAACACTTCTGTCCCGCTGTCGTCGGCCCGTGCGCCACTATCGGTCGGCGGTTCCCGCCGGGTTCGGCACCCGCTCACAGGGAACAACAACCCGTTCGGCACGGCAGCTCCGCAGGGCAGCACGGCGTCGGCAAGCGCCCAAGTTTGGGTCAACCTCAAATCCGGCAAATACTTCCAGCCCGGTTCTTCCTACTACGGCCATACCAAGAGCGGCCAGTACATGTCTGAGGCTGCCGCCCAGCAGCAGGGCTACGTCGCCGCGAAGGGGCAGTAGCCCCTACCCCAGTAGGCGCTTGTCTTTCAGATGGTCTTTGGCTACTTCGCGGCTGATAATGGCGTCCGCCTGCAATTCCAGCAGCGCCTCATCCATCGTCTGCATTCCGACTGAATGCGACGCCATCATCGCAAGTTCCAGCAAATTCGGCTCTGTCTGCCCGTCTTTGATCATCTGGCGGACGCGCTCGGCGAAAATCAGCACTTCGTTCGCCGCGACCCGGCCCGTCGGAGCATGACGCGGCAGCAGCCTTTGCGCGATTACGGCCTGCGCAGTTCGGGCCAGCAGACGCCGGGCGGCTTCGACCGGCTCACCGAGCAGCGCCAGCAGACGGTTCACGGCATCACCCGCCGTGTCGGCAGTCATCTGGGAGAAGACGAGAACTCCGGCCTCCGCCATTTCCAGTGCCAGCCGGGCGACCTCCGGCGTCCGCAGCTCGCCGATGAAGATCACGTCCGGGTCGGCGTCTTTCAGCGCCGCCAAGCCGCGCTCATAGCTCTCGACATCTTCCCCCACAATCTGCTGCGTGACAAGGCTCAGCTTGCTGCCAAGAACATAATTCAATGGGTCTTCCAGCGTATAAATGCGCTCCGAGCGGGTCAGATTAATCTGGTTCAGCATCGCCACGACGGTTGTTGTCTTGCCGCTGCCGGTCGGGCCGGCAACGAGAATGAGGCCGCGCCGGCAGTGGGTCAATTTCTCGAACACTGCCGGCAGGTGCATCTCGTCCAGTGTCGGGATGCGCTCCGGGGCAATCCGAATGGCGGCGGCAAGCGCCCCCCAGTCCCGAAATACCTGACAGCGAAATGTCTGCCCGGCATGGCGCAATGTGGCCGAGAAAGGCTGTCCGTGACGAGCCTGCGCGAGCTTGTCTTCCGGCAGGGCCGAGGCCAAGAGAGCATTGACATCGTCTTCCGTGAGGTTCGGCGGGGCGGCAGGAATAAGCTCGCCGTCGATACGAAAAATCGGCGGGACACCAGCGACAAGATGCAGATCGGACGCTTTGCGCGTGATCGTCTCTGCTAAGAGCGAATTAAGTTCCACGGGTCATTCTCCATTCTTGAGTAGTCCTTCGCATTTTCACGGCTCGGCAGCGTCCATGCACCTTCTGTGCGCGGCAGCTCCGGGCGTGACAGTTGGCGGCTCAGGGCGGCGACTTCCGCTCGCAGGGCTTCCATTTCGGCCCGCAGCCCGCGCATC
>CBDCAE010000010.1:0-288356 GCA_965213825.1 Capsulimonadaceae bacterium | reverse complement strand
AACAACAGACGCATCGGCGGCAGTGACGAAACTGACCAGCGTTTGACGGGTCGCAGGTGAAACCGGCAGCGGGCCGAGCGTTTCCAGGAGGAAATCCACCCAGGACTCCGGCGTCAGCGCGTTCTGCTGCAAGTAGTCGGTAACACGCACCGTCGGCCCACCGAAGAACTGGCGCGAGTTGGAAAGCGCGTTCGCGAAGTTGATCCGGGCCAGAAGGGTGGACGTATTGATCCAGGCTGTGCCGCCGTCCCAGCCTTTTACCGTCGGCGGAGACAGCAAGTCCTGACCCATGGCCCTCATTGCGCCCGGCAGACCGGCGAGGACCGCAAGCTTCCGGCCTGCCGCCTGCTGCGGCGTCGCTGCCGGGGCTGTGAGCATCGGCCTGACCTGCGCCGGCGCGGCAGGCATGGTCGTGGCTGCCGGCTGATAGGCCATCTCATTTGTCGGCGTGATATCGGAGGTGGCAAGCTCGACCGCACGGCTGAGGCCAAGCATTTTGACGCTGCCGACGACAAACTGCGCGGGCGATTTGATCACAGCGAATCGAGCTTTGTCTGAGTAAAATGCTTTCGAGCGGAACATCCGACTCATCACGGCCCGCACATCGTAGCCGCTGGAAAAATAGGTTTCCGTCAGCGCTGCCAGCACCTGCGGCTCCGGGTCTGAGTAGGCGAAGCCTTCCCAAAGCTGGGTGCAGAGGCGCGTGGCCGTGCCGGGGTGGGCGACCAAGATGTCTACAATGTCGTCACCATTCCAGTTGCCGGTCTTGCCGAGAAACGTCTTCGGATCGTTGTCGTGCTGGTTTGGGTTGAAGTGAAACTCGCCGCCGCGCAGATTCCAGCCGGAAAATGCCCGAGCCGCCGCTTTGACATCGTCTTCGGTGTAGTTGCCGATGCCGCAGGTGTACAGCTCCATCAGCTCGCGCCCATAATTTTCGTTTGGGTGGGCTTTGTAGTTCTGGTTGCCGTTCAAGTAACGCAGCATTTCCGGGTCACGCGAAACAGCCAGCGTCAGCGTGCGGAAGTTGCCGAGAGCGTTGGCCCGAAACAACTGGTTTTGGCGGTACATCAAATCACCCTGCATCCCGCCGTCTTTGGACGTAAAATGCCCGTGCCAGAACAGGACCATCTTCTCCTGCAAGGGGCGCTGAGAAGCCACCATTCGGTGGACCCACCACATCTTGACCGCTTGAGTCGGCGTCCCGTCGTTCTTCGGCGTCGGCAGGAGGGAAGCCAGGCTTGCCAGCGTCTTGTCGTCTTCTAAATTCTCAGGCACACGCTCCGGGTGCAGCAGGATGTCGGTCGTCGCGTCGAGGCCCGCCGCTGCCGCCGCTTTCACCGCCGCCGGATCTGCGCCGAAGCCTGCGCGTCTGAGCAAATGCGCTGTGTCAATGTACGTTTGATCAATCATAGTTGCTGTCCTTGAGTGTATTGCCGGGACTATTAGTGTGCTGACGCAGGCTTGTGGTGAAAAGTTCAAACGCTCTTCAGGAACCTCCTTTTCCCATTCACGGTTCTCGCTGTAGGCGAAATTTTTGCAGGCAGGACCGAGGAGTCGAAAACTCCTTGGTCCTGCGCTTCAGCTCCTCGTGATGATGTTTTTAGAAGGTATACTCAGGCTATGGAAACTTTGACACTCGCCCGCACTCAGGGGAACCCGCCTCGGCAGAGCTTCGGCCAGGAAACCGACTTGTCTCTGCGCGTCCGGCAGATTGACCCGCATCTTGACCTCGAAGCCGAGATTGTCCGCCTCAAAGCCGAGCGCAACGCCGTGATTTTGGCGCACTACTATCAGGACGCAGATATTCAAGACCTGGCCGACCATGTCGGCGATAGCCTGGCGCTCGCGCAGGCGGCAGCGGCGACCGATGCCGATGTGATTGTCTTCTGCGGCGTTCACTTCATGGCCGAGACCGCCAAAATCCTGAACCCGGACAAGCTCGTTCTGCTGCCCGATCTCGATGCCGGATGCTCGCTCGCTGACCGCTGCCCAATTGACGAATACTCTGAGTGGCTCAAGCAGTACCCTGGTCACACGGTCATCAATTATATTAATTCGTCTGCTGCCGTAAAAGCTGTGTCGGACATCATTGTCACGTCGTCCAATGCCGTCTCTATCGTGCAGCAGCTCCCGGCAGATGAAAAGATCGTTTTCGGTCCCGACCGGCACCTCGGCAAATGGGTCGAAAACCAGACCGGCCGCGAGATGGTCCTCTGGCCCGGCTTCTGCATCGTTCACGAGCAATTTTCCGCTCGGAAGCTTGCCGGACTGCGGGCGTCGTACCCCGATGCCAAGCTGATCGCTCACCCGGAATGCGAGGAAGCCGTTTTAGACCAAGCGGATTTCATCGGCTCGACACTGGCGCTCCTGAAGTATGTGCAGACGCACCCGGAGCAGACACAGTTCATTGTCGCCACCGAAGTCGGCATCCTGCATCAGATGAAGCAGTCTCGCCCGCATGCTGAGTTCCTCTGCTCTCCGCCCAATTCCGGCTGCGACTGCGCTTCCTGCCCATATATGCGCCTGAACACTCTGGAAAAGCTGTACCTGTGCCTGCGCGACAGCCGCCCCGAAATCACCATGCCCGAAGAAATCCGCGTCCGCGCCCTGCGCCCCGTGCAGCGGATGCTCGACATGAGCAAGGGGTTGTCGGCAGTCCAGCAAAAAGGGGATTAATGCGTCAGCCCAGGAACACAAGAGGGGCAAACACAAGGTTCGCACCCTACCTCATTCCGACCTGCCCCGTAGGGGCGAACCTTGTGTTCGCCCTTTCTCGCAATTCGCCCTTTCTCGCAATTCGCCTTTTCTCGCAATTCGCCTTTTCTGATAATCTCCGTTCCTTTTATCGCAACCCTTATGACAACACCACAAACCCCGCCGCTTCTTGGCGAAGCGATTGAAACCCCCATCACGACGCTTCTGAAACCTCTGCTCGGCGCCCATATGCCGACGGCAGGGGGGCATCATAACGCCATCACCGACGGCATCGCTATCGGCTGCCGTTCCGTGCAGATCTTCACCGCCAGCCCGCGCCAGTGGCGAGCGCCGTCCATCAAGCCGGATATGGCGGAGAAGTTCCAAGAAGTGGTCGCCGAAAGCGGGCTGACCAAGACCGTCGCGCACGACTCTTATCTCATCAATCTGGCCGCTGAACCGGGCAGCGAAGTTTTGGAAAAGTCGCGGGCGGCGTTTCGCGGCGAGATCGAGCGGGCGGAAGCATTGGGCGTCAACTTCCTGGTCTCGCATCCCGGCGCACACGGCGGGGCAGGGGAAGAAGTCGGCCTTGCCCGGTTGATTGACAGCCTGGACGCCGTTCATGCGCTGACGCCCGGCGCGAAAGTCCGCACGGCTTTAGAGACCACGGCAGGGCAGGGGACCTATCTCGGCGGCAAGTTTGAGCATCTCGCCCGGATCATTCAGGGCGTTCAGAACCCGGAGCGCCTGGCCGTCTGCCTCGACACCTGCCACATCTTCGCCGCCGGCTACGATATTCGCACTCCCGAAGCTTATGCCGAAACCATGCGCCTCTTTGACGAGGTGATCGGCCTCTCGTGGCTGCAAGTGATCCACGCCAATGACAGCCAGAAAGCCTTCGGCAGCCATGCCGACCGCCATTCCCACATCGGCGAAGGCGAGATCGGCCTCGAAGCCTTCCGCCTGCTGGTGAACGATCCCCGCCTAGCTGGTCTGCCAGTTATTGTCGAGACGCCCGATAGCGAGACTATGCACGAGGTCAACATCAAGCGCCTGCACGATCTAATGGCCGTATGAGAAATTCTGCACACGAAAAGGAATGAAAGGCCATGAAACTAAAAACTTCCATGTCTTGTAGCTCACTTGCTGTCTCACTACTGCTGTGTTGTGGTCCGCCTTGCTTCGCTCAAGAAACGCCGACCGCTAAACCCGCCGCACAGCCTGAAGTTTCAGGCGTCTCCGTGCCGCCATCCATGCTTGCAAAGATACAAAAGGTGCGTATTGGCTCGACACGCGGTTTCTTGGAGAAAACTCTGCCTTTTGCCACTATCCAGTGGCTTCCGCCCTTTGACTTCTTCTATTTGATCACGCCACCTGCTGAGTTTCACAAAAAATATCCGAGCTATTACATCGGTCTGCCTGTCACCTTCGGGTATGATTACCTGCCTGCCACGCGCCTGAACCCGCCGGGTATGAGTAAAGCAGACAAGCACTACAATGAGGGGTACAACTCGGCTGTCGTGACTGCCATCGGGAAACCGTTTGTTACGATCCGAACTGCGGCTAACAGATGGCCTACCAGCATTGAATAGGCGGACAGATTTTCTGTCGCGTTCGCCTGCAAACCGCAACTTTTCTTCACGCCCCGTGTCATACTCATCAGAACTGACTGAGAGGAGGCTTTTATGAACTCTGCACCTGATCCGAGCGGCGGGATTCTTGCCGGGATTATTCTCTTGTATGGTTTCTTCATTCTGCTGGCGCTCGCCTCGTTTGTCTTCTGGATTGTCGAGATTATTGATGTGGCGCGACGGCAGTGGGCGGAGCCGAATACAAAAACGCTCTGGCTTCTGGTGGTGATTTTGGGACACGGCATCGGCGCCATTGTGTACTACTTTGCCGGCAGACCGTCCGGCTGGCTGCCCGGCGAGACGCCGCGCTACTCCCAGTATCCGCCCAATTATCCGCCGGGACAGTGGCCGCCCCCACCGGGGCCGCAATGACGGCAAGGGCAGAACGCAAGAAAAGCCGCGCAGTCACTAACTGCGCGGCTTGCATTTGAAGATGTTAAAGGGTCTCGCGGAGGCGGCCTTCCTGCTCCGGCGGAACCTGGGATTCGACGGAGCTGACCATCTTTTCGCGGCTCTCGGCGAGGGTCGAGGCCGCAGACGCTTTCCAGGCTTCGGTGCGCCCGGCGAACTGCTCCCAAAACTGTTTGCCCTGCGGGGTCGCGAGCAGCAGCGCCGCCGCGCCGGCGGCAAGGCCAAGCAGCAGAGTGACGGCAACGGCGGCACTCGACTGCGGCTGATACTGGCGGTCGTCGTAGGCTGTCATAGGAGGTTATTCTTCTTCGATTATTCTTCTTCGATTATTCTTCTTCGGTCGCGGCTTGCAGCTCGAACAAGCGGGAAAGGTTGTGGGCGCGGGAGAAGATTTCCGGCGTCACAGTCTCGCCTGCGCGGATGAGCGGGAAGCCGAGATAGCCGAGAACGTCTCGGTGGGCGATGCGCCCGATAATCGGGTCTACATAGCCGATAATGCTGGTGCCCGACGGCAGCGCCGAATTGTTCATTGCGCTGGTGCCGTCGGTTCCAGCGGGTGTGCCGGTGACTTTAGGTGGTTTTGCCATAAAATATCAGTTTATGAGATATAAGCTTATTGGGAAAGATCGGAAAGAGAGTGCGCGAGCGTCATAATGGTATCAAAGCGGCCCAGCTTCAGGACGCGCTCCGGCTGCCGGCCCGGTGTCAGCAAAATACTTAAAGTCCGGCCATGAGGCGACAGCCGCTTGCGGGCTTCCACCAGCAGCGCGAGGCCCGCGCTATCAATGAAGTCAACACGGCTCAGGTCCACAATAACCCTGGGTGTATCCGTGTCGCCGACCGCACTCAGCAGCGCCTCGCGGAGCTGTGGGGCGGTGGTTAAATCTACTTCGCCGACGGCTTCAATGACCGTTCCCTGCGGCTCCTGGCTTCGGCTGACGACTAGCTGCGCTGCGTTCAAGTGGCTCACTCCCGGCTCAGAAATCTTTTGAGAGCATTTGTTCTAAAAGTGGATTATTTCTCTCTTGTCGGCAGATTATACCTGGAAATGCAGGGAATTCTACGGGGGCGTCCTAAAGTAACCCATGAAAAGTACCAAAAACACTGCCGGATACGGCCTTCAGCCGCAGGGACTTCAGCTTACCTGGCTTGGCCATGCCGCGTTTCTCCTCGAAGGCGGGGACGATATGCGCGTCCTGCTGGACCCGTACCGTGCGCCCGATGCCGGCAGTTATGCTCCGATTGACGTTCCCGCCGACGTGGTCTTGGTCAGCCATCTGAACCCAAAATATCACAGCCACTGGGAAGCGGCGTCGGGGACCCCCGTGCGGCTAAACGGCCTCGACTTTGCGGATGATCCCCGCGGGCAGGCCGCGCAT
Source organism: Capsulimonadaceae bacterium (assembly GCA_965213825.1). Taxonomy (GTDB): domain Bacteria; phylum Armatimonadota; class Armatimonadia; order Armatimonadales; family Capsulimonadaceae; genus JANXMY01. The sequence goes on along the minus strand of CBDCAE010000010.1, from coordinate 282,241 downwards.
GGGATTACTTTTCACGCGGTCCGGGTGTGGGAGTCGCACGCGCGGGAAACGCCCGTCTCCATGCCATATTTTCAGATGTGCGGTCTGACGATCTGCCATTCCGGCGACCTCGGCCATGCGCTGACAGCCGCCGAAGCCGCGCCGCTTGTCGGGGTAGACATCTTTCTCGCGGTCGCGGGCGGGCCACCCACGGTTTCACTGCTGGACATGAAAGCTGCAGTTGACCTGATTCAGCCGCGCATCGTCATCCCGATGCACTACCAGAACGGCAAAGTCAACCTGCCGCTCCAGCCCGTAGACGATTTTTTGGCGCTCTTTGAGCCGTCACACATCGTGCGTTTTGACTCGCCGACGCTGACACTTAGTGCTGAAGACCTGCCCCCGTCACTGCAAGTCATTGTGCTGCCGTCGGCGAACTGAAGCTTCCCACCGGCAGCAGAACCCGCAGAACGTCGCGCCCGTCCTGACGCCAAGCCAGCGGCGGGGCCTGCATTTCGCCGGGGCGGCACAGGTATGAGACGCCCGGCAGATAACCGTCTGCGTCTCCCGCCACGGCGCAGCCCTGCAAGCGTCCGGCGACGACAGACAGCGCTTCCGGCAGGTCCGAAAGAGAACCGACAGGCTGCACGGACACGATGCCGTAGGTCGGCGAGCCGCGAAATGCACGCTCAGGCCGCGCGATGACGGTCCAGCGCCCTTCCTCTCCCGGCCAAATTGCCGCGCCGTCTTCCATCCAGGCCAGCGCCCGCGCTTCGGACACCGCGCCTGCCGCCAGCCCGTCCCGCACCGGCAGGGGATGCTCCGCAGAAACTGAGGCCAGCGCGTCGGCGAAAATAGCCGCAAAGCGCACGGCTTCGTCAAAACTACCCAGAACGTAGATCGTCTGCGGCGATAAGCAGCCGCCCTGATCGTAAATCAAAACGTCTTTGGCAAAGCCCCGCGCGGCGTCGGGGATGCCTGCGCCGGGCAGCAGCAGGCCAAACGACACCCGATGCCCATAGCCGACAAAAGGCGTTCCCGCCGGACACAGCGCCCGCAGGTCACGGAGAGTGCCGTCACTGCCGTGTGCCATGACCATATCTGACTGGGAGCAAAGGGCGGCGTCCAAGTCGCGTGTCCCGCCGGGCCATTCGGCAAGAAAAACGCAGGCGGCAAGCTCCGGCGTGACTTCCGCCAGCGATCTTTGGAGCAGATGTGCCCAGCGGGCCGACGCATTCGACGGCAGTTTGACCAGCGATGCACTGCGGACCAGCAAAGCGCGGATGACGCTGACCCAGGCCAGCAGCGGCGTGTTCCCAGCAATGACGTGTCCAATGACGGGCCAGCCCGGTGCGTCGGGGACATTCTCGGCAGCAAGAAGCTCACCTAACGCGCCCACCGTCAGCGAGGCGAGAAGCGCATCGAGGCTGATCTGCACCATTGCAAACGGGAACGGCTCGATCCAACCCTCGGCTTCCCGGCGCAGGGCATAATCAGGGTCACGCCAGCGCCGGCCGAGTTCCGACAAAGCCGCGACAATCTCCTCCTGCGGCATCCGCGAAAGCGTCTCGGCATGACGGCGGCGCAGATTGGTCACGGCAGCCGTAATACTGTCTACTTCGTCCATAGCTCTTCCACCGTCAGTGAGCAGCCGCGTACCTCGGCGTCGGCGGCGCGGCCATGCAGAACGAAGCCGTCCGGGGTCAGCGTTCCCAAATCCTGCGTCTGCAAGGCCAGCACTGAATTGAAGTTTGCCAAATCGTAATGGCGCAAAAGTCCTGGCGTCCCCGGCGGCGCATCTTCGCCGGTCGCCGGGTCAATCGTCCGGGTGCGGACCCAGTGCGGCCCGCGCTTTTCCGGGCTCAGCCCGCGCCCGTAAAACTGCGACGCCATCTCGGACATCCCGTACTCGCTGTCGCAGTCGTCCATCGGAACACCAAGGCGAGTCTCAAATAGTCCGTAAAGCTCGTCGCGCGGCACTTCCCGTGTCCGGCCCTTGAAGCCGCCTGTCTCGACAACGATACTGCCCGCCGGCAGCCGCCAGTTCTGGGCCGTCCCGTCGAAAAGCTGCACGAACGCAAACGCCGTGCCGAACAGCGTCACCGGCTCGGTCAGTTTCAGAAGCGCCGCCGACAATGCCGCGTCATTGTCCCAAAAAAAGCGTTCCGCGCCAAGCGTTCCCAGCATATGTGAGAGTGACGAGTTTGGCGCGGATTGCGGCTCCGGCATCAGCGCCCAAAGCGTCTGGGGACGCTGGGGCAGAGCTTCGGCAAACCCGACGCGCAGACTCTGCTCGTACAGCGCCAGCGCGTCGGCATCGAAGTAGTGCTTACTTGTCTGCGCCCCGGTCGTTCCCGACGAATGAAACACGGCCACGGTTTCGGCAATGGGAACGGCGGACAACTCGAAGACTTTAAACGCCGCCGCCGGGACTGCCGGGATGTCCTGCCAGCGCCGGAGCGTCTTCGGTGTGATCCCCTGGGCGTCGCACAAACGCCGGTACGGGGCGCAGCTTTGGTACTGCCGGGCGAACAAGGCCTGCGCCATGCTGGGAAACCAAATATCGCCATGCGGCCCGTACTCGATGAAATCTTTAAGCGCCTTTATGAGTACTGAATCCATAGGTCTATTGTACCCTCTGGTATACTTGCCTCTTGTCCATGAGATCACAAAACCGTAAAACCGAAGCATTGCTGCTGCTGGCCGTACAGATTGTTCTGATTGCCGGGCTGGCGCTTGTCTTCTTCGGCAAGAAAGCGACAACCGAGTATTCACCGTCGGTAGTCAGCATCAACACGGCGTCGGCACAGACATTGGCGGCGGCGCTGCCCGTCAGCCCGCAGACCGCCGCCGCGCTGATTGAAGCACGCGGGCATGGCTGGCCGTCGGTGTACAGTCTGCGCCATGCAAAAGCGCTCAAAGGCGTCTCCGTACAATGGAATGACGCGGCGCTTGTGGCTCGGACCCCACGCGACGCTTCACGGCTGTTCTGGGGCGGCGTGCTGGGCTTTCTCGCGGCGTTCTGGCTGGCGCACTCGGTTTTGCGGAAGTCGGCCCCGGCTGCCGATCCGTTTTTGCTGCCCTGGGTGGCCCTGCTGTCGGGCATTGGACTGATGCTGGTTTACAGCGTCAAAGACCCGTACCGGGACTCGCCCGCGTTTTCCGGCCAGGTTTGGGGCGTCGCCGTGTACGGGCTGCTCGCGCTTATGCTCCCGCTGACCCGCCTGTTTGGGCGTCTGACTTTGCGCCGTTACCAGTATGTCTATGCTGGCGCCGCCGCCCTGCTGATGCTGGGGCTTCTGGTACTCGGACACGGGCCGGGCGGCATCCATATTCAATTGTTCGGCGTCGAGCCTGTCGAGTTCATCAAGCTGCTGCTCGTGCTGTTTACCGCGTCCTATCTTGCCGAGCGGCGGGGAACGCTTGGCGACCCGAAAGCCGTTTTGCCGCGCCTGGCCGATTTTGGGCCGTTGGCCGCGGCCTATGCGTTCTGCCTCGGCCTCTTTTTGCTGGTCAAAGATTTAGGCCCGGCAGTGCTGCTCTTCGGCGTCTTTCTGGCCCTGCTGTATCTGACGACCCGCCGCTGGATTTATCCGGTCGCCGGTACGGCCTTGCTGGCCGTCGCGGCGGGCCTCGGCTACGCGCTCCATTTCGGCTTCTTCGCGACGCGCGTTCTCATGTGGCAGCACCCGTGGGATAACGCGGACAAAAACGGAGCGCAGCTTGCCCAGGGACTGTGGGGCTTTGCGACCGGCGGGCTGTTCGGGAGCGGTCTCGGCCTCGGCCACCCGGAGTTTGTGCCGCGTTCGGGATCGGACTCGATCTTCGCCTCGCTGGGCGAGCAGATGGGCCTCGTCGGCTGCCTCGTGGTTTTGGTGATCTATGCGCTGCTGATTGCTCGCGGCCTATCCATCGCGCGGCGGGCGGGGACGGATTTTGACCGGCTGCTGGCGGCGGGCCTGACGTTGCTGCTCGGCGGGCAGGCCATGACGATCACCGGCGGCGTCTCCGGCTTGGTGCCGCTGACGGGAATGACCCTGCCGTTTGTATCGTTCGGGGCGTCGTCGCTTGTTGCCAGCTTCTTTGCCGTGGGTCTGCTCTTGCAGATTTCGGGCAAAACACTCCCCGCAGACGCTGCCGACAAAGCTTCGCCGGAATGGAGCCGCGCCGCTCGGACGCTTGCGCTTGCCTGCGCGGTTTACCTACTGGTCGGCGTCGGCTTGGTGCGCCTGGTGTTCGTACAGGGTGTTCTGGACACGCAGACCGCGACCCGGCTTTTGCGTACTCCTGACCGGGACACGGTGCCGGGAGCGCCGCTGCCGGCTCATGTCAACCCGCGTCTGCTGCTGTTCGCCTCGCACCTGCCGCGCGGCACGATCTATGACGCGCACCAAGAAGTGCTGGCCCGAAACCCGCTGAGTAAGACTGAGCCGGGACAGACGCCGCTGCTTTGCCCCGACGGCCGCCCGCGTGTTTACCCCGGCGGGGCAGCGTTCGGACAGATGATGTGGGCGGTCGAGCGTCCGCAGTCGGCGGCAAACCCGCTGGGTGAGAACGCAAGGCTGCGCGGGTTCGGCAGCTACGCGGATTTGCTGACACCGTACCGGACTCAGAACCTGCCGTTTCATCAAACGCCCCGCCCGGAGAATATCACACTGACCTTGGATAAGAATGAGCAGATCGCGGCGACCGACGCGCTGACGAAGTATGCCGGGCTGGTGCGCGACCGGCGCACCGGCGGGCCCAAAAGCAAAGGGGCGGTGGTGCTGATGGACGTGCAGACGGGCCAAGTCCGGGTATTGGCCTCCATTCCAAATTTTGACCCGGCCGCGCTCACGCCTCACGCTTGGGCCGGCCTGCAAACCCAGCCCGATGGCCCTGTATTTAACCGCGCCGCCTCCGGCCTCTACCCGCCTGGCTCGGCGTTCAAGATCGTCACGGCGGCGGCAGGATTGGAACACGGCCTCACTGACAAGACTTTCTTCTGCAACCACACGGCCACGAACGTCGTCTGGCACTTCGGCGGCAAGAATTACTCACGGCGGCGCATCACTGATGAAGACGGCTTTGTCCCGCACGGCGACACCGACATGGCGAAAGCGCTGCGCGTCTCGTGCAACGTCTACTTCGCGCATCTGGGCATTGCGCTGGGTGCGCCCGCGCTGGACGAGACGGCCCAGAAGTTTGATTTCGCCTACCTGCCGCCGATAAGAAAGCTGGCCGAAGACCTGCCGGACTGCGCTTACGGGCAGGGGGCAGTCCAAGTCACGCCGCTGGAAATGGCCCGTGCGGCTCAGGCCGTCGCCGACAACGGACACCTTCTGCCGGTCACTTTTGTCCAAACGGGCGCCTCGCCAAGCGTCGGAACCGAAGCCATGACGCCCGCCGACGCCCAACGCTTGCAGCAAATGCTGGCGGGGGTCGTGACGGGCGGCACGGCGCGAGGCGTCTTTGACAGCCTGCCGTTTTCGGTTGCGGGCAAGACCGGGAGCGCTCAGAACGGGCGCGGAGACGGCGTCTCGCACTCCTGGTTTGCCGGATTCGCTCCAGCATCGCATCCTGCTTATGCGTTCGCCTGCGTGGTAGAAAACGGCGGGGCCGGGCGGGATGCCGCCGCGCCTGTTTGCCGTGAGATGCTCCGCCAGGCGTTCGCCAAGTAGGAATGTGCTATAATTCAGCTCATGGATCAGTTCATAGATCAGTTCATAGAACCGAAGCCCTGGACGGTGACGGCTTCCGAATATCTTATCCAAGATAAATGGCTGACCGTGCGGGCAGATCGGTGCCGAACGGCGCGGGGTGTGACGGTTGACCCGTATTACGTTTTGGAGTATCCCGATTGGGTGCAAGTGGTCGCCTTTGACGCCGACAATCGCATTCTTGTGACCCAGCAGTATCGCCACGCCGCCGGTTCCCTCTGCTTGGAGCTGCCCTGCGGCATTGTGGAAACTGCGGACGGAACACCTCTGGCCGCCGCCTGGCGCGAGCTGCTGGAAGAAACAGGTTACACTTCCGATCATTTTGAGCGTGTTGGAAGCTTCTCGCCCAATCCCGCGACCCACACAAATACGCTTCACTGCTTTGTCGCGCGTGATGTCTATCGCTCACAGGAAGCAAGTCAAGACGACACCGAGGATGTTTCCAGTTGCTTTATGAGCATTGAGAGCGTTGTGGAGGCTATCGAAACAAGCCGGTTTGCCCAGGCGCTGCATGTCGCCTCGCTGCTTCTCAGCCTGAAGCATATCGGTGCTTTGGTCCTCAGCGAGAGGACAAACGATTCGGTCAAGAACACCGAGATTATCGCCCCGTCGTAGGATTGAAGCGCGTAGTGTTTTAATCCCACGTCTCTGCGTAAACCTCTAGGAATAATTACGTTTGACACTCAGCACGAAAATATGGCCCGCAATGATCGCGGCGCTTTGGGTAGGATTTGCACCAGCGGTGTCTGCCGACGACCTGCGGGCAGCGTATGAGTCGCAGGCGGGCTACACGCTGCACCTGATGGAGTCGGGGCGGTATGGGGAAGCGGAAGACGCGGCACAAACTTTAGTCACAGCCTACCCCGATGCGTCCTTGCCCTATGCCATTCGCGGCACGGCGGCGCTGTATGTCGGCAGCGTCGGCTTTGCCCGCAAGGATTTCAATCGTATCAGCACTGATAACCCCGACCCGGCGACTTTGTACGGTGTCGCGCTCTGTGACCTGTTCGCGAAGGACACCGACGGGGCGAAGGACCGGCTCGGCGAATTATCGCGCGAGCCGGATTTGACGGACGCCCAGAAAAACGATGTCGCGGCAGCGCAAGGCTATCTTGCCCTGCTGACGGGCGACACGGCGGGCGCGGCGGCGCTGACGAAGCAGAACGCCGGGGCCGGTGGCACGCTGGCGTCTGAGGTTTCTGCGCTGGCGCTTGCCCACACTGACCCAAACGCGAGCGCGGCGGCGCTGGCTCATTTTCTGGCGACGCCTGACGGTGTCCCGCGTGTCCGTGAGCAGGAGGGCCTGCGTCCGCTGTTTGATCCGCTGAGACCACTGGAGCCGAGCGTTCTTTCCCCTGACTTGCAGCAGATGTATGCTGATCGCCTCAATGGCAGCATCCTGGCGTCGAAACAAGCCGTCGGCGACGTGCAGCCATGTTCGGGAATGGTAGACCTGAACCCGCCGCAGACCCTGCCGGCGCGAACGGCGCTTTTGTCGTACTCGGTAGACGGGCAAATTGCGGCAATGGTCAGCCAGCCGCCCTACACGTTCACCTGGAACACGGCGCGGGTATCAAACGGGACGCACCGGGTCAAAATGGAAGCGGTGGACGCGCTTGGTAATCCGCTGGCGACGCAGATCGAAACGGTCCGGGTTGCAAACCGCAATGGGTCTGCCGTGCGGCAGCCCGACGACCTCGGCATGACAGCCTTGTGGGAGCGCGTGTGGAGCCTGCTGGCCCTGCGCCCGTCCCGCAAAGTGGCGGAATGGACTCTTGCACAAGACTTTCTTGCGGCAGGCGATAGAGTCAACGCCGGGACGCACTTAGAGCTTGCGGCGGCGCTCGATCCCGCCTATAAGAATGGCCGCAGCACAGCGCGAGCGCTGTTCGGCCCGCCCGTCCGGCTGCTCAGCCTCAGCAGCGGCAGCGGCAAGCTGAAGCAGATCGCGCTGACCTTTGACGATGGCCCAAGTCTGACGAAAACGCCTGCGCTTTTAGACGCCCTTGACAAAGCGAACGCCCCCGCAACCTTCTTTGTGGTTGGCTCTCGCGCTGCCGAAGCACCGGGAATGCTCCGCCGCATGGCAAAGCGCGGCGACGAAGTCGAAAACCACTCGTTCACACACCCGAATATGAACCTTCTGCTGCTGCCGGAAGCCGAAAGTGAGATCGTGCGGGCGTCGGTGGTCATTGAGGCCCTGACCGGCCGCCAGCCGCACTTTTTCCGCCCGCCCGGCGGCAACGCGAACCCAAGCGTTCAGCATCTCGCGCAAGGATACGGCCTGTCGGTCGCCTACTGGACTGTAGACGCCGTTCATTACGAGGATTTGGGCTTGCCGTCGGGCCTCGTGCAGTATGTGCTGGCCCATGTTCATCCCGGTTCGATTGTGCTGATGCACAACGGCCCTGAAGTGACCGCGCTGGCTATCCCCGCCCTGGTTGCCGCTCTGCGGGCGCAGGGCTACTCACTGGTGACACTTGCCGAGATCGCTAAAAGCCAAACCGAGACGCAGGCAAAACCTGCGCCTAAGATGAAGGAGTAGAGGCTACATCTCGGAAGAGGGGTTAGCGGCAAGGCAGGATGCCGATGGGAGTGTTTGCGTTAACATCAGAAGCCGCCAAACGGTACCGCCCTGAGCCGCCGGGGCCGAACGGGTCCAGCAATGCTTTTTTCAGCGCGGGGTAGTCATAGGAGTCAAGAAAGAAGCGTTTTGGGGAAGCGCGGCCCAAGCGGTAGCGAGTTTTCTCCAGGCTGCGGAAATCGTCAACCGAAGCACGAATGATGCTCGGCCAGACGCTTGCAGCACCTGCACGACATGGCGCAGAAGCTGTAGACGCTGAGGGCTTGTTGCCGCTGCCGGAAGCATATCAGCGTCCGGTTAGCCGGGTTTTGAGGAAGCCGAGCGGCGACTGAACCTGCACTGTCAGTGGAACTACGAGCGGAGCGCGGCCCGGCGAGCGAATGCCGATGCCGCTCTGGTAAACGCCCGCCGTAAGGTCGGCGCTCGGCACGGAAATGCGGACGGGAATGCTTTCGCCGGGGGCGAGTGTCCCGCTCGTGGGCGCGACCTGAAGGCCGCTGATCGGACTGCCGATCCCGCCGGTCGCGCCTTCGGTCAGCGAAGCAGCTCCGAACTCTAAAGCCGACTCGCCAATGTTCTTCAGCGTGAACTCGCCGCTTGCCGCCTGCCCGCGCCGGGTGGTCAGGACAAGCGGCACGGGGGCGCTGCTGCTGCCGTTGACTTCGCTTTGGCCCAGCGACGGTGCGAAGTTGACACTGCATTCGACGCTCCACTTGTCCCCAGCAATAGCTTCGCCCTGGGTGCCGACCTGGTCATCGGAGCTGATTTCCAGCCGGCCCGTCAGCATCTTGCTGCGTTCAGCAGTTCGGGCGGGATCAACGCGGACGGTGATCTCGTGCTCGTTGCCGGCAAAGCGGTTCCCGGAAACGACAATCCACGGCGACCGCGCCTTGATCTCGCCGGAGATCTGCCCGCCGCCGGCATTGTAAAGTGACACAGTCATCGGAGGTGCGACCCGTCCGCGTGTCACTTCTCCGAACCGCAGGTGCTTTCGGCTGACCAGCAGGACCGGCGGGGCGATCTCGCGCAGCTCCGCCAGAAACTCACCTGCGCTGGCATAGCGATACTCGGTGTTGTAGGAGATGGCTTTGTTGATCAGCCGGACCAAATTGAGGTCGGCGTTCGGCTGCTGGATCAAAGAGTTCGTGACATACATCGAGCGCTGGTTGATCTGTTCTTGACCGGGTGCGACTCCGGCAACCATCTCATATAAAATGCATCCCATCGCGAAAATGTCCGTGCGAACATCGGCACTCCACTGTCCGTCGGCCTCAATCTCCGGCGGCAGGTAGCCTTCCGTGCCGTACAGAGGCATCGGAGCGTCATTCTCATGACCATGCCCGAAATACTGGGCCGCGCCGAAATCCAGCAGCGTTAAATGCCCCTGTGGGGTGATCCGAATGTTGGCGGGCTTTAAGTCGTGGTGAACGATCTGACGCGAATGCAGAAACGCCAGGGCATCGCAGAGGGAGACTGACCACTTCAAAGTCCATAAGCGGGGCAGGGGATGACGCTTTAGAATGATCTCGTCCAGCGTCGCGCCGGCAATGAACTCCTGCGCGATGTAAAAATGGCTGTCATTCTGGAACGCCTCGTAGAATGTCGGCATGAGCGGGTGGGGGCTGGCCTGCATTCCGACCGTCCGCTCCCGGTCAAAGAGCGCCTGCAAAGGTGCCTGATCGCGCGGGTGCCGGGCAGGAAAGAACTCTTTCAGCGCCACCTGCCGCCCGATCACTTCTGGGTCGCGGGCTAGGTACACCGCGCCGTAAGCGCCCTGACCAACGATTTGCTCAATCACATACTGCGTGTGATGTCCCGGCACGGTCTCGCCCGCGGCCAGCAGCATCACATCGTCATATCGTTTCCGCTTCGCCACGCTTTACGCACCTCTAAGCCATGCCATCATCTTTGGGGCTTCTGAAAAACTCTTGACAACTTTGGGCCTTTTGGGTATTATACCTGCCTAAGACAAATATGGAGATATCGTTTAACGGTTAGGACGGCGCCCTCTCACGGCGTAAGTCGGGGTTCGATTCCCCGTATCTCTAGTTTCCTCTCAGTTTAACTTCCGCAGGCCGCACGCCTTGCGGAAGTTTTCGTTTTTGGGGTATCACTACGCATGGAACGATTGTATGCGCCCTGGCGCATGGCCTATATCGAGCAGCCGCAGGCACCGAAATCCGGTGCGACCGGCTGCGTCTTCTGCGACGCAGCCGCAGCCGCCGACGACATTGCCAATTTGATTGTCCATCGCGGGAAAACAGCTTTTGTCATCTTGAACAAGTTTCCCTACAATAACGGACACTTGATGGTCGTGCCATATCTCCACACGGCGAGTCTCGGCGACTTGTCTGATGCGGCGCTTGCCGAGATCTTGGCGCTCACGAAAGACGCGCAGGCGGCGCTGCGAAAAGCCATGCACCCGGAAGGCTACAATCTGGGGATGAACCTCGGAACTGCCGCTGGGGCGGGTATTGCCGACCATCTGCACCTGCACATTGTCCCGCGCTGGAACGGCGACACCAACTTCATGCCCGTGCTGGCCGATGTGAAAGTCATGCCGGACTCTTTAGAGCATTCCGGCCAGATTATCCGGGACGCATGGGGAGGATGACCCACCCCGCTCGTTCCTCGCGGCCCTCCCGAAACGGGAAGATGCGGAGCAAGTGCAGCAACACGAAAAGTACTATGCAGCTCGCCTGAAACCCTTTATTCTGCCGCTCCGGGAGGGTAAAGAGGAACGAGCGGGGGGTTGTGAAACAACAGAAAGAACAATGCGATGGCGGACGAGACGCAGACTACTAAAAGCAAGATCATACTCGACATGGCGACCGAAGCCTCCACCTGTCCGGCGTGTGACCTGTCCGAAACGCGCACGAAAGTGGTCTTTGGTGACGGCAGCGCCGATAGCCCACTGATGCTGATCGGCGAAGGGCCGGGGGCCAACGAAGACGCGACCGGCCTGCCGTTTATTGGGCGTGCCGGGAAGCTGCTCGACGAATGCCTGCGGGAAGCGGGAATGCTCCGCAAGCATATTTATTTGACGAACGTCGTCAAGTGCCGCCCGACTCTAGAAGAAGCGGGCAAGATCAAGAACCGGCCACCCCGCGTCGACGAAGCTTCCACCTGCGTGTCTCTGTGGCTGGACAAGCAGATCGCGACGGTTCAGCCGCTGGTCATTCTATGCCTCGGTGCCCCCGCCGCGAATGCTATCATTCATAAGAACTTCAAGATGACCCAGGAGCGCGGCCAGTGGTTTGAGAGCCGCTACGTCCGCTACGCAATGGCGGCGCTTCATCCTGCCTATATCCTCCGACAAGAAGGCGAAGCCTACGATCAGTCGCGTCAATTTCTTATTGACGATCTTGTTGCCGCTCGTGACAAAGCGAAGACTGCCAAAGACGAGCCAAAGTCAACCTTGTTCTGAGGGTTTTTCATGCTTCCAGAAGGCGCTACCGAGGCGATTTGCGTCCGCTACGATTTGGGTGAGCCGACTGCCGCGCCGCTGCCGGTCACGGGCGGCTTTATCCATCGTCTGTACCGCATGAACACAATAGCAGGGACATTCGCCGTCAAATGGCTGAACCCGGAGATAATGCGGTATGAGAATATCTACGACAACCTCCGCCGCAGCGAAGCCATTGCCACCGAATTTGCCTCCGCCGGTGTGCCCGCCGTCTTGGCGCTGGTGGCGGTGGGCGGCGTCGTCCAGGATTTCAGCGCTGTCACAGTCATTGTTTACCCCTGGCGCGCCGGAAAAGTCCTTTCGAAGTCAGCCGCCTCTCCAGAGGAAGCTTACCAAATTGGAGCAATTCTAGGACGGATGCACGCCCTGAACTTGCCGGGCAAAGCACCACCGGAGCCGCAGTCAGTACGCAAGCCGATGGCGAAAGATCCGTGGATGTCGCTCGTGCAGCGAGGGCAAGAGCAGCAAGTGGAATGGGCCTCAACAGTCGAGGCTGCTCTGCCAGACTTGTTTGCCTGGGACCTGGACCGTATCGCTGCTGATACTGCCTTGCCGCAAAGACCTGTGTTAAGCCACTGCGATCTAGACCAGAAGAACGTCATCTGGCAGGACAATCATACGCCACTCCTGATTGATTGGGAATCCGCAGGACCAACCTCTCCTAGCGCAGAAATCATTGCGGCGGCTTTGGACTGGAGCGGCCAGAATGCTGGGCCGGCGAACCCGGCCGCCTTCAAGGCCGTTCTTGCGGGCTACCGGCAGGAAATGGATTTCGATGCAGATTTGGCTCTGCCGCTGATGCGGAGCAAACTCGGCGGCCGGATTGCCTGGCTGGGAGCCAGTATGAACCGCTCGCTGGACAGCGGAGCGACAAGCGATGAAAGAGCGGTGGGCGTGCGGGAAGCCCTCGACACCCTGACGACCATGTATGCGCTCGCAGCCGGCATGGAGCAGTGGGCTGGATGGTGCCAGTAAACAAATTTCGAGACAGTTACAAGACCAAACCAAGAAAGCAGCAACTATGGAAAAACGGCCTTACGGAAACACCGGCTGGGACCTCAGCATTCTCGGCTTCGGCGGCATCATTGTCATGGATGTCACACCTGCCGACGCGGACACTTACGTCGGCGAGGCGATTGATCGGGGCATCAACTACTTTGATGTCGCGCCCTCCTATGGCAACGCAGAAGAGCGGCTCGGCCCGGCCTTGAAGCCGTACCGGGACAGCGTCTTTCTCGCCTGCAAAACGGGCCGCCGGGACGCTGCCGGGGCAATGGAGGAGCTTGAAAACTCTCTGCGCCTGATGCAGACCGACCACTTCGACTTGTATCAGCTTCATGCGATCACGACCACTGACGATGTTGCCCAGGCATTCGGCCCCGGCGGTGCGATGGAGACCTTCCTCAAAGCCAGAGACCAGGGGAAAGTCAAGCATCTCGGCTTCAGCGCCCACAGTGTTGACGCCGCCCTGTCTGCGCTGTCTCAGCACCCCTTTGACAGCGTTCTGTTCCCATTCAACTATATCACCTACGAGAACGCGAAGTTCGGCCCGCAGGTCATGGAAGCCGCCCAAAAAGCGGGCGCGGCCCGGCTGGCTTTGAAGGGCATGGCCCGTGGCCCGTGGCGCGATAATGACCCGCAAAAAAGCGAGTACCCGAAAGCCTGGTACGAGCCGCTGGCAGACCGGGCCGAAGCCGAGGCCGCCCTGCGCTACACCCTGTCCCTGCCCATCACCGCCGCCCTGCCGCCCGGCGACATCCGCTTGTTCCGCCTCGCCTGCGCCATCGCCGACGACTTCGAGCCGATTACGGCGTCGGACCTTGCCGCCCTCCAGGCCAAAGCCGCCACCGAACAGCCGCTGTTCCAGCTTGCCTAGAACTAATTTTGGAGGCGCGAATGTCCTGCCGCTCTGCTTGCTGCCTGATTGCGCTGTTTGTCCTCTGCCTGCTGCCTGCACCGGCGCGAGCAGACAGTTCACAGGACATTCGCTCAGCCTATGTTCAGCTTGACGCCGCCTACAGTCGCCGTGATGTCCCGGCTATTGTCGCTACGCTCGCCCCCGGTTTCAAGCGTGTCAAATGGAACGCCGTGCAGACTACTGCCCAGTTTCAGTCCGAACTCAAAGATATTTTCGACGATACAGCCTCGGCGACGGCGATCACTCGCTTGAAATCGCTTGATATTCACGGTGATACGGCGGACGCGATAGTCATTCGCCGCTTGGATTGGACGTACCCGCAGCCTGTGCTCTTACAGCCGCCGCCTTACTTTCGCATCTGGGTAATGCGGGAAGAATGGCGTAACGTCCAGGGAAAGTGGCGCATGACCGAGATGGGGGATACGCCGCTAGTGCAGACGTTATCACTACTGAACAGCCGCGATCAGAGTTTGCGCCTCCTGCCTGCCGCTGAGTGGAAAAAACCGGCGATAATCGCGCAGATGGAACAAATAGACACGGCGGACAGAGCGCGGGTTAAGCAGATTATTGGGCAGTATGGCTGGCCCGGTTTTGACTTAGTCGGCACGGACGGTGAGGAAGACGCCTTTTTTATTGTTCAGCACTCCGATGACGATAAAGTGTTCCAGAAACATTGCCTGCCGCTGATTGTGGCAGCCGTGAAGCGCGGACAAGCCTTGCCGAGCGATTCTGCCTACCTCACAGACCGGATTTGCTTCGGCGAACATAAGCCGCAGATTTATGGAACGCAGTGGAATGTGCCGATTTCAGACCCCGCCCATGTAGACGCGCGGCGGGCTTCTGTCGGGCTTGCGCCTCTGGCCATATACGAAGTGCAGCTCAAACAGATCTATGGGCCGCGAAAAATGCCATGATGGACTAAATACCCTTGCCGCGAAGCAGCAGTTCACGGCGTCTGCGCCCAATAGCCGTGCGTTTCAACGCATGGTGATTTATATTTTGTGAAACCCCCATGACTTACAAACTTGCCGCGATTGATTTGGATGGAACGCTACTTCACAGCAAGACCCACGCCGTCACCGACGGCAATGCAACGGCGGTGCGCGAAGCCGCCCAGAACGGAGCGCAAATTGTGCTGGCGTCGGGGCGGCAGTGGGCGACAATCGACAAGTTTGCTACTCAGCTTGGTCTTGCCCCTGATGCTCCGATTATCGCCTATAATGGCGCGATGATCCGCACCCACGGTGGGGACACCTGGTTCCATCAGCCCTTGCCGGCGGACGCGGCGGCGAAGATTGTGGCGTATTGCGGCGCGAACGGCTACCACCTAAACTACTATTTGGACGATGATCTGTATGTCCGCGATGATGACAAGTGGGTGGAAATCTACCGGCGGCGCACAGGGACAGTCGCGCACATCACCGGCGATTTGGGGAAGTTTGATGGGCGGCAGCCGACCAAAATCCTGCTGATTGATACACTGGAAACAACTAATGCCCTGCTGGTTCACTTTCAAGCCGAGTTCGGGGATACGCTTTATGTCACGAAGACTGAAGACGAGTACCTAGAGTTCATGGACCCAAATGTCAGCAAAGGCCGCGCTTTAGCCGAAGTCGCCGGACATTTGGGCCTGACGGCGACCGAGTGCGCGGCGTTCGGCGACTCGTTCAACGATATGCCGATGCTCAAGTGGGCGGGACTTGGGGTGGCGATGGGAGATGCCCGGCCTGAGCTAAAGGCCATCGCGGGCCGCGTCGCCCCGCCCGCCGATGATGACGGGGTGGGGCAGGTTCTCACCGAACTCTTCCCGGTCCATCCACAGCACCAGTAGGAAATGCGGAAACGTCAGCGCGGCAATCAGCGATAAGTAAAGATAAACTAAGCTGCCAACGCTGAGAACCGCTCTTCCCTGCCACCACCACAGTCCCGCAAGAAATCCCAAAGCCCCCAATGTCATCGGCAGTGCCTGCGCTGCCGAGCGCAGGACGCATCGCCCGATTTGACCCTGGTTAAGAGCCGCCCGGTCCGCGTCATCTATCAGCATCAGCCGGGCGACGTGCCGGGCGGAGTGCCAGACGCAGAAGTAAACGCCGACCGCAAGGATTGCCGGAACAACAAGAAAATAGACGAGCAGCAGCGCGACTTCCCCAATGTCCTGCCGGAACGCGGCGCGGTTCAGCTTCCAGGACTGCCAGAGGTAAGCCGCGAGTGTCAGTCCGATCACGGCGAAGCCGATTTCTCGCACCCCCGGCGACAGTCCCCACGCCGCATGGCTGCCATACCAGCCAAGGATGCCGCCCGCGACCTGTGCGAACGCCGCCGGGTGGGCAAGCGGCGGCAGCACAATCGGCAGGCCACCCCGGACCGCCCAAATGAGGAAGCGCCCTGCCGAACGCGGACTCGGCTGCCTGCCGAACACCGTCAGAAAATACGCCTCTCCCTGACCCCAATGCAGCCAGGAAAACAGCAAAAAGACAGCCAAAGCCGCCAGGGGGGCGAGATGCCAGAAGGCCAGATACAGCAGAACCAATGCTACGTAGCCCAGCACGAACAGCGTCAGATATTTAGGCGTCAAGCGCTTGTGCAGGAGAAACAGCGGGGCGAGATGGTCCAGCGCTCCGTGCGGCAGGCCCAGAAAGACCATGCCGACGACAAACGGCCAGAACTGCCATTTGACCGCAGCAGCAGGAAAGAGAGCGGCGAACAGCAGGACAGCTAAAAGCGTCAGCCAGGCCGGAAGTGTCAGCCACGCGCGGAGCGCGTCAGCAGCGGTGCGGCGCGAAGCGCAGCCCGGAGGAACGGCAGCAGAGGCAGGGCGCGGAGAATGTGGAAGTCGCTGGGCCATGAACTGGTTTCAGACAAAAATGCTGTCAGCGTGTCCGGCGGCACGCGCGAAAACAAGCGGTAGAAGTAATCCGGGAATGCGCCTGGACACTCATGGAGGGCTTGCAGGAAGACCGTGTCGAAGAAGCGGAAACGAGCGGAGGTCGGCGCTTCCTGAAAGCTATCCAATCTCCCTGCCGCCACAGCATCCGCAATCTGCCGGCACTGGGCCTGGATGCGTGTGAACGTGTAGCCGCTCGACGGCTTCGCGCAGCCCCCCGCTGTTCCAATGAAGAACACCCGCCCATCGCGCCTCGGAAACTCTTGGGTCGTCATTGGGATAGCCCCCGCTTCCTCACGCTCGACAGTGAACGAGTTGAGAGCATACCACTCACTCAAGTATGCAGCAATTTCGCGGCGGTGCTGCTCCGCGCTGATGGCCGGAACATCAAACGGCTGGATGTAGGTGTTTTCAACCAGCGCTTCCGTCGGCGAGAACGGCAGGACATAGACAAAATGCAGTCCACGCCCCTGCGAAATCCGAAAGTCCATCAGCGTACAGCATGCCGGGTCAAATACAGGGCTACTGGTGCGAACAAACTGGCCATAGAAGCGCTGGGAAAAAGACAGGCCACCGGAAGGGACTTGGCGTGGGCGGCTGTCAAAAACGAAGTCTGCGTCCGGCACTTCACTGTCAACAGGACAGCCAAGCTCTAGGGTGACATTTGGGTGGCGGCGGATAGTCTCGGTCACAGAGGCATAAAAGTCTCTTCCGCGTAGGCAGGCATAGCCGCCGTGCGCCGTCTGCGCTGCCCGCCGCCCATCCGCTCCGACTACTTCCCAACTGTTCCAGCAGGACGACACCAGATGGCTGAAAGGGTGGGGAACTGCGTTCCAGAAGCACCAGGTCCGGTCATCAGCGAAGTTGGGCTTGCGGTCTAAGACAACAATCTCGTCAGTAACACCGCGTTCCAGCAGTGCATGGCAAAGGCTCAAGCCCGCCGCACCCGCACCGACAATAACATAGCGTTTCGCGGACAAATTCAGTGGTTTCTAGGTGTTATCTTTAATTGAGTGAGGACAATTTGCCTAGCTCCTGCGTGTCCACCGGCAGGCTCAGGCCGCCGACCACGTCCTGCAGAATATCCTGTGCCTCAATCTCGGTCTGCAAAATCTCGATTTCGCGCTGCAAGCGGCGGGACGTGTCAGTCATCTCCAGAAGCGTCTGCTTTTCATGCGGCGGGACCTGCAAAACACTGGCAACGGCATAAGACAGATACTCCGGGTCTTGAGGAAGCTGAAGCGTGGACAGTGTCCGCCCGGTCATCGCAAACAATGCTTCCAGATAGGTTCGGAAAAGGCCGGTCACCGAATGAAAGTCGGTTTCGATCCGGTCCGCATCTGTCTGTTCTTCCCCAATCGCCTCAATCGCCGCGGAAAGATACGGCTTGTCGTGAAACGTCCGCGTGATCCGAAACCGAGACTCGCCGAAGACCAAAATGTTCATACGGCCATCAGGCATTTCTTCATACTGGGCGATCCGGGCTAGTGTCCCGACCTGACGCGGCACGGCTTCCGCACCGATGTCCGCACCGCTCTGGATCAGCGTAATGCCGAACGGCGATTTTTCTTCTCGGCAGCGCAGGATCATCTCCCGGTAGCGCGGCTCAAAAATATGGAGCGGCAGCGGCATGTCTGGAAACAGCACGACATGCAGCGGAAACAACGGGATATCATCGTAATTGACCATAACAGTTTTCCCTTGCGAAATGAGAGAAGACAATCAGCCTACCGTTCGGCGTGAATGGCTTACTGACGGTTTTCTTCTCTGTGGGTGAAACTTTCTACAGTTCGGCCGAGCCACCGGACCATTGCCAGCATACCATCTACTTCCATGCGTCCTCCCAGACGGGTACGGGTAAGAGTTGACGGGCTGATACCAATCTCCAATGCCGCCGCTTGCCACGACAGGCCGCGTGACTGACGCTGCGCGTCCAGCGCGGCGTACAAAGCCTGGGCATCAAAACGTCCCGCCCTTGCGCTCTCAGCCATCAAAATTCCCCGTGAGATGCGGCTCATGTTCTGTGTGACTATTCGGGCAAAATCGTAATATAACCGAGGTCTTTCCCCAGCACGAAGAACTCATCGGCGCTTTTCGGCTCCGCATAGGTCGTCTTATGGGCGCTGTTGTACAAAGCCACAGCCTTCTGCGCGAAAGCCAGCGGCGTCAGGGCATTAAGAAAAAGGCCCTTCCAGCCAAGCTCCTTTGTCACCCGCGCTTTGGCCTGCGCCAGAACATCATCGGCGCTTGGTCCACTGAGCGTTTCATCCACATTCCGCCCGGCAACCGACATTGTCACGCGCACTTTCATGTTTTCAGTATACCCGCCTCCTGCCCGAACTGACGCAGCATATCCGTTTTTGCCGTTGCAAGCGCGACAGTCGTATCTCCGGCTCCATAGTAAACGAACAATCGGTGATCTTTGACGATAAGGCCCGTCGGAAACACGACACCGTTGCCGCTGCCACGCATTTCATACGGCTCCTGCGGCTCGAATACCCATTCCGGCCAGCGCGTAACCAGGCTGCTAGGATCGTCTTTGTCCAGCAGCGCAAGACCAAACCGATATTCCCAGCTATCGCCGACGGGTTTGACACCGTGAAAGATCAAAAACCAGCCATGCTCGGTTTCCAGCGGCGGCGTTCCAGCCCCGACTTTGCCGCTGTCCCAGCCGGGCTGCTGGGCTTCTTCGAGAACGCAGCGCGGGTTGCCCCAATGCAGAAGGTCGTCACTTTCAGAAATCCAGATGTTCTCCAGCGGCCCGGAGGTGGGCCGGTGCAGCATCAAGTATCGCCCGCCAATCTTGCGCGGAAATAGGACGGCATCTTTGTTGTACGGGTGGATCGCCATGCCGAGCCGCTTGGCTGTGACGAAATCCTGGGTCAGAGCCTGACAGACCCCCGCGCCATACTTGGAGTAGCCGACATAAGTAATGACGTACTGCCCCATCTCTTCGAGGTAGGTAATGCGCGGGTCTTCGCAGCCCCAGTTGTCGTACCAGCCGGCGTCGGTCTCATCCGGCGACAGCAGCGGCGTCGGCTCAACCCGCCAGCTCCCGATCCCGTCAGCCGACCGGGCGACAAACAGGTGCGACCTGTCGGCATTGTCAATGACCCGTAGCAGCAGCAGGAACTCATCGTTGATGAGGCAGGCTGCCGGATTGCAGACAGCCTTGCAAGGGATCGGCATGTCGGCGGCGCTCAAAATCGGATTTGTCGGCTCCCGCACAAACAGCTCGCGAGCTTTTTCGTAGTAGGGCGCAAGCTGGGCATTGTCGTGTGCCGTATTTTCCATAAATGTTATACCGTGATGACGATCTTACCGACCTGGGCGTTGCTTTCAAGATACCGGTAGGCGTCGGCGGCCTCGGCAAGCGGAAAGACGCGGTCTACCTTTGGCTTGAATGTGCCGTCGGCGAGCTTATCGTAGATATAGCTCTTCATGGCTTCCCAGCGCTCCGACGTGCTCCGCAGCACGCCGAACGTGTACCCTGTCA
Source organism: Capsulimonadaceae bacterium (assembly GCA_965213825.1). Classification (GTDB taxonomy): domain Bacteria; phylum Armatimonadota; class Armatimonadia; order Armatimonadales; family Capsulimonadaceae; genus JANXMY01. Next base: position 262,215 of record CBDCAE010000010.1, on the reverse strand, counting down.
ATGCAACGGCTTTAGTAAAGGCAGACATCGGATAAGGGGTCGGCTGGCCCGAAAGCATTCCGTACAGATAAATCGTGCCTTCCGAGGCCACGGCCTGCGCGAGTGTCGCGACATACTCGCCGCCGACCGGATCAAAGACGATACGCGCTCCCTTGCCGCCGGTAATCTCGGTGACGCGGGCGGGCAAGTCCTCTTCCTGCGTTGCGATCACATAATCCGCGCCGAGGTCCAGTAGTTGCTGCTTTTTTGCGGAAGTCCGGGTCGTCGCAATCGCCGTCGCACCCTCGGCTTTGACAATCTGGATCGCGGCGAGGCCGACGCTCGACGAGGCGGCGGTGATGACGACAAAGTCGCCTGGGCCGACATGACCGAGGGGAACAAGCGCCCCGTAAGCCGTGCAGTACTGCATCCACGCGGCAGCGCCTTCGGTGCTTGACAGCGACTCAGGAAGTGCGGCGAGGGCGCTCACCGGGACGACAGCCTCTTTCGCAAGCACTGGGTACTGGTTCATCGAGTAGCCGGGAATGGTGCCGAACTTCTGCCCGATCAGGCCCAAATCGCCGCCAGGGCCGACCGCAGTCACGACACCGACGGCTTCGTAGCCGAGACCAGAAGGGAGCTGAGGCTGCTCGAAGTACTGCCCATGGAAGAACATGCTCTCCGCCCGGTTCAGGCCGACAGCTTCAACTTTGATTGCAACTTCGTCCTGTTCCGGCTTGCGGACGCTGACTTCTTCGAGCGTCAACACTTCCGGCCCGCCAAGCGTATGAAAGCGAACGGCTTCAGTCATGATAATTCTCCTCTGAAAGCTCTGAGCATACTTCGTTATACCCAATTTAAGCGCACGTTTTTCTCTGTGCCTCTGTCTTTCTCTGTGCCTCTGTCTTTCTCGTGCTCCATTTCGCCGCAGGGACCTGGCCACTGGGTTTCCAGTGCCTGCCGCAGGGTGGCACGGATGGAGAGGAAATCGGCGGCGGCTTCTAATTTTTCCTGCTGGGCGGCTTCGAGGCGCTCCTTCGCCGCCTGATAACTCGTTTCGAGCGCTGGTAAGCAGTGCATGATTGTGTTTCCCATTGTGTTCCTCCAAACGGGTTAGTGCATGGCCGCCGGGGCCGCGCCAGCTTTCGGTTTCTTGAGCAGCAGCAGGGTTGGTATCATCGCCGCGCTGATGAACATCAGCAGATAGAAGGAATTGTTGTAGCTCATTGCGGCCACTTGCTGTGTCAAAATCTGGTCAATTACTCCCAGTGCCCCCATGTGGGCATCGGCAGGACTGTAGCCGCTGCCCATAAGTGTCCCTGTGAGGCCGGAAATGCGGTCGCTGTAGGCAGGGTGGCTGGGTGTCAGATAGCCAACTAAATTGGCCCGGTTGACGTGCTGCTGGTTCTGGAAGTAGGTCGCCAAAATCGCAATCCCGACCGACCCGCCGAGCTGACGGGCGAGGCCCAAAAGGCCGGTTCCTTGGTTGACTTCCTCTTTCGACAAGCTGCCGATGGCAAGGGTGTTTGCCGGGATAAACAGGAAGCCCAGAGACGCGCCGCGAATCAGTAGCGGCCAGAACGTATCCGGGATCCCCGACTGGGCGTTGAGATGCGCCAGCCCCCACATGCCGCAGATGGATAGGGCAATGCCGATAAAAGTCAGCAGCCGCGCGTCAATGGTCGCCTTCGGATTGGAGCTGATCACGGCGCAAAGCGTGATGCTAATCAGGCTGGCCGTTCCGCCCGGCAGCAAAGAAACCCCGCTTTGCAGCGGCGACAGCCCTTGAAGCTGCTGCGCCAGCAGAGGATACAAGTAATTGACCCCGTACAGGCCGAAGCCGACTGCAATGAACAACGTAATCCCTGCCGACAGAGAACGATTTTTCAGGACGCGGAGGGCGACGACCGGCGTCTTGTTGCGCGGCGAAAGCTCCCACGCCACCAGGCCGATCAGCGACACCGCCGAGAGCAGAGCAAGCCGCGTGATGAACGCGCTGTTGAACCAGTCGTCCTGCTCGCCTTCTTCCAGCACATATTGCAGGGATGCCAGCCCGACTGCCAGCAGCCCGATCCCAGCCCAGTCAATCGGGACATCCGGCTGCGCCGGCTCGGTGTCGTGCAGCAGAAAGAAGACCAAGCTCGCCGCTGCAAGCCCCATCGGGATATTGATGAAAAAGCACCAATTCCAGTTGATCGCATCTGTAATCCAGCCGCCGAGTGCCGGGCCAAGGGTCGGAAAGACAACCAGGCCTAGAAGAAAGATCGGCTGAACGATGGCCTGCTCCTTCGGCGGGAAGACCTGAACGAGAGTTGCCTGCGCCGTCGAAATCAGCGCCGCGCCGCCCGCGCCCTGCAAGACACGCCAAAAAATCAGCTCGCCCAGGCTGTGCGACGTGCCGCAGAAGAGCGACGCAACCGTAAACAGCACGATTGAACCGGTGAGATAGTTTCGTCTTCCAAACAGCGTATTGAGAAACGCGGTCATCGGCAGCACGACTACGTTGGACAAAATATAGCCGGTGGAAACCCACGCCACTTCCTGCGTGGTCGTGCTGAGGTTGCCCGCCATCTGCGGCAGCGCCACGTTGATGATGGTTGTGTCCAGCACTTCCATCGCGGCAGCGAGAATAAGGCCGACCAAGATTAACCAGCGGAACTGGAAATTTCGCCCGGCGACCGAAGCAATGTCCAGCGGTGGCTTAATGGGAGGGGGAACCGGTTTTTCGGGAAGCGGTGCGCTCCTCCTCGGCTGGAGGGCAGACCGCCGATCTCTTCGCTGAAGCGTATCGCTCATAATTAATCTCCTGATTATCTGCCGGCTAACTAAACCCGCACGAGTTTTACCTGGCGTCCTGCCGAATGCCTCGTCCTACGACTGAATTTTACTCAGCAGCGCAATCAGCATTTGCTTTTCTTCCAATGATAGGCAGGACATCTGCGCGTTGATCTGGCGGCACTGCTGGGGAATGAACGCTTCCAAAACATCGCGGCCCTTAACGGCCATGTGAATTGTCAAAGCCCGCCGGTCCGCGCTATCAAGGCGCCGCTCCAAATAGCCGTCCCGTTCCAATCCGTCTAAAAGCCCCGTGATTGTGGCACGGGTGACACCAAGCTGCTCGGCGATTTCCGAGGGACTCGGCGCTTTATGCCCGGCGATTTCTTCGGCAAACAAGCAGCACAGCACATAAAACCGGCCCTCCGACAGGCTGTATGGCTCAAGCGCTGCCTGAAACCCGCATTCGTTTCCCGACGACAGCCGCTTAACATGGTGCATGATTTCCATGACATCGGCATCAATTTCTGGGTAGCGCTCGGCGGTCTTCCGCAGCACCTCGCCTTTTGGATAGTATTTCGGGACTAAAACATCTTTGTTCATCGTGTTTCCTAAGTACCCATATTATACGGCGGCTAACAAAAAAAGTCAACCCCGAAAACTCTCCCGAAGTTTTCCACGATAACTGGCTCAACTTCCGCCCGCCCCGGACACCCCGGCCCAAGCTGCTCCGCCAGCGATGTCACCTCTTTATCGCGGATACCGCACGGCACAAAATCTTCCCGAAACGGTGTAAGGTCGGTCGTGATGTTCAGCGCGAACCCGTGCAGGGCCACCCAGCGTGAGACTTTGATCCCAATGGCGGCAATCTTTTTGTCGCCGACCCAAACTCCCGTGCGTCCCGGCACACGCTCGCCTGCCAGCCTGTAAACAGCCAGCGTTTGAATGAGAACTTCTTCCAAATCCCGCAGGTACTTGTGCAGGTCTTGTCCATGCCCCCGCAGGTCCAATATCGGGTAGCCGACTATCTGGCCCGGCGCATGATAAGTAATCTCGCCGCCCCGGTCCACGCGCTCCACGGCAAATCCGCGTGCTTTGAGTGCCGCTTCCGAAGAAAGCAGATCACGCTCATCGGTCCGCCTCCCCAGCGTCACCGTTGGCGGGTGTTCCAGCAGCAGCAGTGTGTCCGGGGCTTCGCCGCGCCCGCGCCGGTCGGCCAATTCATACTGCAAGGCAAGCGCTTCTGCGTAGGGAACGGGGTCGGGATAGGAAATGAGTTGGCAGTGCATATCAGGTATACTCGCGGCATGGCGCGTCCTGATTTATCGTACCTCAAAAGCGTGTTTTTGTTCCTCATCGGTGTTCCACTCGGCCTGCTGTCCGGCCTCACGGCCATCTCCGGCAGCGTATTCGGTGTTCCTGCCGTGCGGAAGCTTTTAGGCCTGCGCCCCGCGCGGGCCGTCGGCGTCGGCCTTTCTCTTGCCTTCTTTGCGGCAGTCGCGGGCATTTTGTCGTATGCCCAGCATGGGGACGTGCTTTGGGGTCTCGCCGGGCTGCTCCTGGTGTTTCAAACGATCGGCGCACTGATCGCGGAGCGTCTCCTCCAGCGTCAGCCGCGCTTGGAGCGCTTGACCGCACTGTGGGGCAGTCTAGTCCTCTTGGGCGGCCTCGCAACGGCTGCGCGTGGCTTCGGGTTCCTCCACGGGCCGCACCTGCCTGCGGCAATTACGGCCCGCAGCATCGAGTTCTACGAGCTGGCGGCGATCCTTGCGGCCGCCGTGGGCTTGGTCAGCCGCGTCTTCGGCCTGGGCGGGGTGTTTCTAGTTCCGGCGGCGATCTACGGTCTGGGCTTGCCGCCCCATGTCGCCCAGGGAACGGCGTTGGTCGTCCTAGCCGTGGCGTCACTGCCGGGCGTTCTAGCCTACGCCCGGCGCGGTGACTGGGAGCCACAGGCGGCGACCTGGCTGTCGGCGGGCGCGGTTTTAGGAGCGCTGACCGGGGCGCTAATCGCCGTGTCCTACTTGACCGGCGCTGCGCTTATGATTTTGTTCGGTCTCGTGCTGACCGTACTGGGTGTGCAGATGCTTTTGCGAGGAACCCACCCCACCTCGTTCCTCGGTGACCCTCTCGAAGCGGGAGGGTAAGGAGACAAGAAAAAGAGGGCGCGGCAGACGCTGCCCCTACGCTCGATCCAAAACTTTTCACCTTCCCGCTTCGGGAGGGTCACCGAGGAACGAGGTGGGGTGGGTTCTCACCACCCGCGCAAGCCACCAATTGCCATGCCGCTCGTGCTGCCCGGCCATTGGCGGCTCGCCGGGTAAGGAAACCTCACTTTTCCCGTCGCCGGCAAGGCGGACTTCGATGCTCTTTAACGCCCCGCCCCACCGCAGGCGGCGGGCTTTGATCGCTGCTTCTTTCAAAGCCCAGAACAGCAGCATCCCGTCGGCGCTGCCTTCGGTGCTGAAGCGTTCAGCGATTTGTTTCCGCTCGCCCGGCGTAAAGACGCGGGCGCAGAGGCCGGGATGCACCGGACGAATGCGCTGAATGTCCACGCCCGCGCTGCCTTCCATTTGGCTGTCGGACAGTGTTGCTGCCCCTTTGCCGCTGCTGTGCGAGAGCGAGAGCTGGAGGCCCGGCAGAGACAGGCCATCACAGGATGGCGCGACCCCATCGCGCCCCACCGACCACGACAGCGGCGCGATCCCCAAGTCATCCAGTAACAGCCGTTTTGCGGCCATCCGTCCGGCCAGCCACTCGGACCGGCGAGTTTCCGAGCGCCAGTCCTCCAGAACTGCCTGCTCGCTTGGGGTCAGCCAGGCGCTCAGGGACTGGTCGGCGATCCACTCGGCCTCGGCGACCATCGTTCGGGGAAGAAGCATACTGAAAGTATAGCATACCGGAAGTAGACTGCCGTGTGCTACAATAATGCGTGCTTTACCAGGCAACACTCTTATGAACGCGCTGCTGATTGTCAACCCGACGGCGGGGCAGGGGAAGCCTGAAGCGGCGCTCGGCGAGATCCAAGCCGCGCTCAGGCCGCTGATCGGCAGGACCTACATCACGCACAAGGCAGGCGACGCGGAAGAAGCGGCACGCGGCGCGGCAGAACTTGGGTTTGACGCTGTGCTGGTAGCAGGCGGCGACGGCACCGTCAACGAAGCCATCAACGGCCTCTTGGCTGCGCCGGAAACGCTGCCGCTCGGCTTGGTTCCCCTCGGCACGCAGAATGTTTTGGCGCATGAGCTGGGCTTCAACGCAAACGGCGATTTACAGGCTTTGGAAGCACTGCTGCGGGCGGGAAAAACGCGCCGGCTGGATGTTGGCCGGCTGACCTGCGGCGCTCAATCTCGCTGCTTCGTGCTGATGGCCGGCTTCGGGTTTGATGCCGTGGTCGTGCGGGACGTTCTGCGGTCCGTCAAAGAGCGGATCGGTCCGGCGGCGTATGCGCTCTCCACACTCGGCGCCCTGGCGAAGTACCGTTCCACAGCGATTATGCTGACATTGGACGGCGAAGAAGTCCGGTCGGAAGCGTTTTGGGTCGTCATCGCCAACACCGCGTCGTATGGTGACCGGCTCATCAAGCTCGCGCCGTTCGCCGCCCTGGACGACGGCTGGCTGGACGTGTGCGTCTTTGAGCGCCCCCGTCTTGACCGGGTCGGCTTCGCGACCCAGATGGTGGCAGTCCTGGCTCGCCGCCACCTGCGCGACCCCAGCGTGCGCTACTACCGTGCAAAAACGATCACCCTGTCGTCCGCGCCGCCGATCTCCGGCCAGCTCGACGGCGAGGTGTTCGGCATCACACCCGCAGAAATCACCGTTGTCCCACAAGCACTATCCGTGTTCGTGCCCTGAAAGGCTTATACAAATCCATGTTCACCCCCAAGCTTAACGCCAAAGAGCAGTATCAGATGTATGTTGCAGGCGAGTGGCGCGACTCCGAGACCTCGTCGTTCCTGCCTAATATCAATCCGGCGCACAAGACCGAAATTTTAGGCTATGTCCCGGAAGCCACGGACGCCGAAGTCAACGAAGCAATGCAGGCTGCCGATGCCGCGTTCCCAGCGTGGCGGGCCGTCAGCGGGAACATGAAGACCAAAATCTTTCTGCACCTGGCCCAAATCCTATACGCCCGCTTTGAGGACTTCCAGCAGACAATGGCCCGCGAGATGGGCAAAACACTGTTCGACAACAAACTGGATTTAGATGAAGCCATCGGCGTCGTCGAATGCGTCGCGCCGCAGGGCCTATCGCTGAAGGGCGAGACCTACCAGAAGAACATTGATGGCGTCGTGATGGAGTCTCGGTTGGAGCCGCGCGGGGTCGCCGCGATCATCACGCCGTTCAACTTCCCTGTCGCTATCCCCATCGCCCAGGTCGTTGCCGCGCTTGTCGTCGGCAACACAGTCGTTTGGAAGCCCTCCCATCTGATCCCCGAATCGTCGCAGGCCATTGCGGCGGCTCTGGACGAGTGCTTCACCTGGGCCAAAGAAAAGCTCGGCGTGACGGTTCCCCCCGGCACGTTCAGCATGCTCTCCGGCGACGTTGCCCCTGGCCAGGCGCTCATCTCGCACCCCGCCGTCAAGTGCCTTTCGTTTACGGGTTCTAAAGCTGTCGGCGACGCAGTAGACGCCACGGCCAGCGGCCTCGGCAAGCGGGTGATGAAGGAAGTCGGCGGCATCAACATCTTTTATGTCCACAAAGACGCCGATATCGCAAGAGCCGCCAAAAACTTCGTCTACGGCAAGACCATCACCGGCGGCCAGCGCTGCACGTCTATCCAGGAAGTGTTCTGCGACGAAAGCGTCTACGAAGCGTTTGTCGCCGCCGCCATCGAAGAGACAAAAGGCATCCGCATCGGCGATGGGTCTTCCGAAGAAATGGCCGACGCCGACCGCACCCCCGGCCTCTACTCCCTGCCCCCACTTGTCTCCGAAGAGCAGCAGGCCCGCGTCTTAGGGCTAATCTCCCAGTCTGTCGCTGAAGGCGCGAACATTCGCCACCAAGTGTCTGTTCCCGACGCTTTATCCGCCGAAGGCTTCTACGTCCCGTTTACGCTGATTGAGAACGTCGGCAAGAACAACATCTTCTACACCACCGAAGTCTTCGGCCCCGTCGGCATCCTCACGAAAGTCAAGAACATCGGGGAAGCCATCACGCTCATCAACCAGAAAATCGGCATCGTCGCCTGCATTGACAGTCAAAACAAAGACGCCTCCGAGCACTTCATCCAAAGCGTGTTAAGAACCCGCGTGGACGACGGCCGCCACGGCACCGGCGCGTTCTGGGCCACACGCTTCGGCGGCGACCGGGGCGCCGGCAGCGGCAACCCCGCTTTGGACGAAAACATGGTCATGGGCTATGTGATGTGGAAAACCATCTACCGCGCCTACAAACCCTTCGCCGAACCCCAGGATGACGACGCGGGGATTTAACAACGGGAGGATGAAATGGACAGCCTGGAAAGCTACCTTCAAGCAGTCATGGATGACATGAGCGCGACATGGCCTAAATACGATCCGTTGCGGCCCAAAGATAAGAAGGGGCTGTTGCAGCCGATACCCTTCTTTGGTGATGTCAACAACGCACAGATTTTGACAGTCGGTGTCAACCCTTCATCTAAAGAGTTCAGTAAAGATCGTCTCAAAGATCACCCCTGGCCTCCTGAAACAGATAAGATAACTGCAAACGATCTGAACAACCTCTTGGAGAACTACTTTGCGTCAAATCCGTACAAATGGTTCGACAATTGGGAGGAAGCATTTAAGCCACTTGGCGTATCATATAAAGACGGGGCGGCTCATCTGGCCGCACATCTTGATCTATCGCCGCGAGTAACGGCGTCTATGGGTGGTGCGAGCCGAGATGCTTTTCTTACGATGATGAAGGAAGACGTGAAGTGGTTCTTTAAGCTCCTACCGGATTGTAAGGCGGCTCGATTGATTTTGATCGCTGGTTCCGTGACGAACCTGTATCGCATGGATGAATTTCTTGAGTGTATCGTGTACAGGTATGGTTACAAACTTGACGAACCGCCTACCCCAAGAGGAGAAGGCTTTGGCTTCAACTGCCTGCGAGGCCCTGGCGTTGACCTCCCTGTATTCTTTTCCAGCCTATCTCCAAGTTCCCGAAAACCGGAACAAAAACAGGAATTTATAGATCGTGTTAAGAACAACCAAGTAGAACTACGCAGGCATATTAACAAGTCCCTCGCGTAATGCTGACACCGTTCCTCGGATTGGAAATCCGGGTCTTCGATAAAGCGATTGTCCGCCTTCGCGGACATAAGATTTATGCAGAGGGCTATTTTGGTCCCATGTCTGCGAAGGCAGACAATCGCACTTCAAAAGCCCTGGAATTCATTCCAGGGTGTAAGCGGTCTGTAGATTGGCATTGCCAAGAAGCGGCGGCCAAACGGAGCAAAACGATGCTGGTACATTTTGAGAAGACCGAGCATGGTATTATCTTGACACTGCCCAACGACCTGGCAGATCATCCTGCCTTTGCGTCCGGCGATTTTGTGCATCTCGCCAGCAAATACAGTAGCCTCGTCATCACTCATCCCGATGCAACGCGCTACAACATCGAGGAAATGGTCGCGACGATCACGCCAGAGAATATGCACACTGAAATTGACTGGGGGCCGCCGGTTGGTAAGGAAATCTGGTGAACGAAATCATTTACGGTGTCGGCGATGCGACATTGCCGCAAGGGCAGGAACCGGGCATCATCGCGCATGTCTGCAATGACATCGGGCAGTGGGGCAAGGGCTTTGTCCTGCCGCTCGGCAAGCGGTATCCCGAAGCCGAAAAGCAGTACCGACAATGGGCAAGGTGCAGGACGGAGTCGCCGTTTGCGCTGGGTCAGGTACAATTCGTGGAAGTCGCATCGCAGGTGTGGGTCGCCAACATGATCGGCCAGCACGGCATCGCCCGGCGCGGCTCTTTGCCGCCGGTTCGCTATGAGGCCATCCGGGAATGCCTGCGCCGCGTTTGTGCCCTTGCAGTAGAGCAAAAAGCGTATGTCCAGATGCCGCGCATCGGCTGCGGGCTGGCGGGTGGCAAATGGGAAGAAGTCAGCCGCATCGTTGAAGAAGAGTTAATCGCAAACGGGGTGCAGGTTACGGTTTACGATTTGCCGCTCTGAAGGCTTTGTTCTGTCTGGTGGAATAGCGGAAACAAAACGATGACACAAAAGAACGCAGACGGCGTAGAAGATAATGAACCTGTAGGGCATCCGCTGTATGATAATCCGTGGTTCAAGAAGATGAAGACGCTGAATGAAAGCCTGGAAACCGGCAAGATTACGCAGACCGAATACGAGCGCAAGCACCGGGGGCTGATGGTAGAGCTTCAGAGCGCGGCTAGCAAAGAGCGCGAGAAGATCAAGTCGTGGGCCATTTCTTCCAAGAAAGTGCGGGACGAGGCCGAATACAAGCGGCTGTGCGCCCATTACCACGACGCTTATGGCGACTCGTTCCACCACTTTTTGACTTCTATTCACGCGGGAGCATCGTTTCTAACCCTGAACGAGAAGATGCTCGACGACGCCCGGCTGCTGGAACTGCGGTTCGGCGGCAAGATCATGTCTCCGGAGCAGGTGCTGGCGGAATCGGATAAAGAGAAGAGTGAAAACGACGCCGAGAAAGATGCCGAGTAGCAGGCGATGGTACAGAATTCATCAAAATCATGCACAATAGTAGTGAGAGATGAAGTGTAATTAGAAATGACCCAAAGAACGACAGGCAAAGACGCCAAAAAGAAATTGCCGGGAACAGCGCTTCTCACCCGAATGCTGGCCCAGGCTGGAAACGTGCGAACGACTATGCCTGTAGAGACAATCCCGGAAAGCCCCGTCGAAGACATCGTCCGCCGAGCCTGCGTTTATAATCCGAACTCCGATTCGGACCTCTTGCGCCGGGCCTATGCCTACGCCGAAGCCAAGCACGAAGGCCAGTCGCGGCGCTCCGGGGAGCCGTATATTACCCACCCGGTTGCCGTCACGACGATCCTCACCGAGCTTGAGATGGATGACGCGACGCTGGTCGCCGGGCTGCTGCATGATGTGGTAGAAGACTGCGGCATCTCGCGCGATCAGATCGCCGCCGAGTTCGGGGAAGAGATCGCAGATCTCGTGGATGGCGTGACCAAGCTGAAGCTCGCGGACTTCGAAGCGCGAAGCGAGTCGGAGCCGGGAGCGCGAGTAGACGCCGTTCCTGCCGAAGCGACACCTGCCGAGGTCGCTGAAGCTTTGGCCCGCAAAAAACGGCACGGCGAAACGACCAAAAGCGCCGCCAATCTCCGCAAGATTTTGCTCGCAATGGCGAAAGACCTGCGGGTCATGGTGATTAAGCTCGCCGACCGGCTGCACAACATGCGGACGCTCGGCGCGATGCCCGAACACCGGCAGAAGAAAGTCGCCCAGGAAACGCTTCAAATCTTTGCGCCGCTGGCCCATCGGTTAGGTATCTGGCAGATCAAGTGGCAGCTGGAAGATCTGGCGTTCAAGTACCTCAACCCCGACGCCTACAACGACCTGAAGCAGAAGCTCGACAAAACGCGGGCACAGCGGGAAGCGGATATTGCGGCGGCGACCGACACGCTGACAGCACGGCTGGCGGCAGAGGGCATCACATCGGAGTTTCAGGGCCGGCCCAAGCATCTCTATTCCATCTACAACAAAATGCAGAAGCAGACGCTCGACATCGGTGAGATTTACGATCTGATCGCCCTACGGGTGATTGTCCCGACCGTTGCCGACTGCTACCATGCCCTCGGTATTGTCCATCAAGTCTGGATGCCCCTGCCGGGCCGCTTTGACGATTACATTGCCAAAACGAAGTCTAACGGCTACCAGTCGCTGCACACGAAAGTCGCTGGGCCGAACGGTGACCCGCTGGAGATCCAAATTCGCACGACTGAAATGCACCGCACCGCTGATTTTGGCATCGCGGCCCACTGGCAGTATAAGGAAGGCGGAGGTGGGAAAAGCAAAGCGGGCGGCGGAGATAAGCGCTTCGATAACAAGCTGACGCTCCTGCGCCAGCAATTATTTGACTGGCAGTATGATGTCAAAGAACCCGGCGAGTTCCTGCGCTCAGTCGTCGGTGACTTGTTCACTGACCAGGTATTTGTCTTTACGCCCAAAGGCGATGTCTTAGACTTCCCGCTTGGTGCAACCCCCGTGGACGCCGCGTATCGTATCCACTCGGCTCTCGGCCAGCACCTTTCGGGGGCGAAAGTCAACGGCAAGATCGTCCCGCTCACCTACCACTTCAAGAACGGCGACATCGTCGAGATCCTCACCCGTCCGAACGCGAACCCGTCGCTCGACTGGCTGGCGTCGGCCAAAACCAGCCACGCCCGGACGAAAATCAAAGCCTACTTCCGCAAGCTGCGCTATGCGTCCAATGTCGCCCGCGGGCGCGAGCTGCTGCAAAAAGAGCTGGAGCGCCTGCATCTTGACATCAAAACGCTGATGACCCCGGACATCCTCAACAAAATCGGTGAGCAGATGAACCACCCCGGCATGGAAGACCTGCTCGCTGCCATCGGCTACGGCGACGCCGCCGTCGGCTCTGTTCTCACGCGCCTCAAGGTTTTGATGCAGGAAGCGCCGCACGAGGAAGGCTCGCGCACGTTTGACCGCCGCACGGAAAGCGGCCAGGCCAATACCGGCAAGCTGCAAGTCGGCGGGGACCTAGAAGATGTTGCGATTGTCCGGGCCAAGTGCTGCCAGCCCGTTCCCGGCGACGAAGTTTCCGGCTATATGACGCGCGGCAAGGGGATTGCCCTGCACCGCCACGGCTGTGCGAATGTCGCCCACTACCAGCAGACCGAACCTGAGAGGCTAATTGAAATAGACTGGAAGCCGAGCGACCCGACTCAGCGCTACTCCACCGACATCAAAATCGAGCTTGTAGACCGCCTAGGGCTTCTGGAAGACATCGGCAAGCTGTTTTCTGAAGCTAAAACCTTCATCCAGGCCATCCGGACCCGGTCCCTGCCAAACCACACCGCCGTCATGCAGATCAGCTTTGATGCTGTGGATACTGCCCACATCGCCGCCATGATCACGAAATTGCAGCGCCTCACCGACGTGGTAGACATCCACCGCCTCGGCGCAAACGAAGACCCGGTAGATTAGACCCGTGGAACGGCATTATGGTTCAGGTTGACGATATATTGATGACAGAAATCGTGCGCCGCATTGTTGCGACGGCACGCCCGCAGAAAGTTGTTCTGTTCGGCAGTCGGGGCCGTGGCGATGCCAGCGCCGAACTGCTAGTTGTCTCTGACGATACTTGGCCTCGTGCCCAGCGTGCTGCTGCATTGTATGGCGCTCTGAGTGACATCCTCATCCCGATGGATGTTCTCGTTTACCGGCCAGACGAGATCGCAGAGTGGCAGAATGTCCCGCAAGCAGTCGTGACGACAGCACTGCGAGAGGGCAGGGTGCTTTATGAAAACAACTGACGACCTTGTCGAAGGCTGGATACGCAAAGCGGACAGTGATCTTGCGAACGCGCAGCTTTGCGTCGCATCCAGCACGGCTCTTGACACGGCTTGTTTTCATGCACAGCAAGCCGCCGAAAAACTACTTAAAGCTTACTTGATGGCTTATGGCTTGCCGGTGCCTTTGATACATAATGTAGAAAAGCTTGTCGAGCTTTGCGAACAAAATAATCCCACCTTCCAGTCCGTGAAAGCGCTTGGACAGACGCTTACGCCTTGTGCGATTTAGCTCCGCTACGATGAAGATTTTTGGCCCTTCGAGCAGGAAACCGCAAACGCCGTCCAAAACGCACAGACGCTGAGGTCCGTTATTATTTTGCTCCTTCCAGCGCCAATGCGGCCAGCGACATGATCTTATACAAAACTTTGATGAGAAATCGCTATGGCACTTACAGGAGAAGTTTTCGCCGAGCGCCCGCCGAACGTTCTAGACAAGAAGCGCAAAAAGCAGGCTGATTTCTCGGAGATTGCCTGTACCGAGTTTGGGACGCTTTCACGGGAAACGATTGTCCGCCTCGGATTGCGGCACGTTTACACGATGCCGGTTGTTTTAGAAGATAAGAGCACGGCGCAAGTTTTTATCTACCAAGCCGAAGTTTTTGAGGACAAGAAGTGGCGCACGGTTTATGTGCAGGAAGAAGACGAGCAGGAAGAAGGCTGGCATAAATACGGACTGTAGAAGCGCTTGCAATTCGCCTAAATTGTGGTAACATACATTGTGCCTTTATTCACAATGTCGTGTGTAAAGATTGAGATTGTTGCTTTAGATGGGATGACACGCCATGAGCAGACGAATGACCGAGATCGCCGCCGCGAGCGCGGGACTGACCAATATCTACGAGAAGGTGATGCGCGTCGAGCGGCTGAACGCCGATGACTGCCTTCAGCTTTACCACACCGCCGACCTGAACGCCATCGGCGCTCTGGCAAACATCGTGCGGGAGCGGATGAGCGGGGACAAGACGTACTATGTCCGCAACCAGCATATTAACTACACCAATGTCTGCAACAAAGGCTGCAAGTTCTGCGCGTTTTATGCCCAGAAGGGCGGCCCGGATCCGTACACGATGAGCATTGCCGACGTGCAGGCCAAGCTGCGGGCACATCTCGACGTTCCCATCAAAGAAGTCCACATGGTCGCGGGCATCAACCCGAAGCTGCCATATCAGTATTACCTGGATTTACTCAGAGCCGTGAAGCAGACCCGGCCCGGTGTTCATATTAAGGCGTTTACCTGCGTCGAGATCGCTGAAATTCAGCGTCAGGCCAACAAGCCGCTGCCGGAAGTCTTTGCCGAGCTGAAAGAAGCCGGCCTAGACTCGCTGCCGGGCGGCGGCATCGAGATTTTGTCGGACCGGGTCCATATGGCGCTGTTTGATCGCAAGCTCGACGGCGATCAGTGGATGGAGATTTCCAAAGAAGCGGCCAAAGCGGGGCTGCTGCAATATGCGACTATGCTTTACGGCCATATCGAGACGATCCCGGAGCGGGTGGAGCATCTCGTCAAGATGCGCGAGTTGCAGGATGAGACCGGGCATTTCGTGACATTCACGCCGCTGTCGTTCCACCCGGAAGGCACGCAGTTGTCGCACCTACCGCACCCGACCGGCGACGGGGATTTACGCAATATCGCGATCTCGCGTCTGATGCTGGACAACTTCCAGCACATCAAGACATTCTGGATTATGAACACGCCGCAGGTGTCCCAGCTTGCCCAGTGGTACGGCGCAGATGATCTCGACGGCACGATCCACGAGTACGAGATTACCTACAAAGACGGCGAGCAGGGCAACAAGCAGCAGGTTTTGACCCGGCCCCAGCTAGTGAACCTGATTATTGAAGCAGGGCGAACACCTGTCGAGCGGGACAGCTTCTACAACGAGGTTTCCCAAAACGACGAACTAGATGACCCGGTTCGGCATGGCGCGGCGAAGTACGACACTCCGGCCCATGCCCCGATCCCGCTGGCGATGGTTTGACCTACCACCTTGCTTCGCTCATTCTTCGCTTCGCAGGGTCCTCCCTAAAGGGAAGATTTGGATTGTGAATAGAGGCGTAGCTCTCTTGTCCGTATCCTTCCTTTAGGAAGGACCACAGCGAAGCGGTGCGGTAGGTCTCTTTAGAAAGAAGGCACACGATGGCGCTTTTAGAACGAGAACTGGCAACTCCTCAAAAAACAGGTGAGGGGATTGATGACATCGCCGACAAGGTCTATGCAGGTGAGCGGATCACGAGCGAAGACGCCCTGCGCCTGTTCCACCACACGAATGTTGTGGAGCTGGGGCAGCTCGCGGACTTCGTGCGGCGGCAGAAGCACCCGGATAACATTGTCTCCTACATTGTCGGGCGCAACATCAACTACACCAATGTCTGCTATGTCCGCTGCTCGTTTTGCAACTTCTACCGCATTCCCGGCGCGGAAGGCGGCTATGTCCTGCCCCGCGAGACCATTATGACGAAGATTCAGGAGATGGTGGATGCGGGCGGCATCGAGATTCTCATGCAGGGCGGCTTGAACCCAAAGCTCAAAATCGAATGGTATGAGGATCTGTTCAAGGCCATTATGGAGCGCTTCCCGAATGTCATTCTCCACGCGCTCTCGCCCGCCGAGATTCTTTACATCAAGAAGCTGAACAAGCTGACATTGGAAGAAACACTCACCCGGCTGAAAGCCGCCGGCCTGCACTCGGTTCCCGGTGGTGGGGCGGAGATTTTGACTGACCGCGTCCGCCAGTGGATTGCTCCCTACAAAGACACAGCGGAAGAATGGCTGGAATGTATGCGGGTCGCAAACAAAGTCGGCCTTCGCACTACGGCGACCATGATGTACGGCTCAGTGGATACTCTGGAAGACCGGGTCGAGCATCTGCAAAAGCTGCGTGACTTGCAGGACGAATCGCTGGCCCTCTCGCCGACCGCATTCACAGCGTTCATTGCCTGGAACTACCAGCCGGACGGCACGGAGCTTGGCGGCACACGGGCATCGGCATTTGACTATATGCGGACTATTGCGATTTCTCGCATTTTTCTGGACAACTTCCCGAATATCCAGGCGTCGTGGGTGACGCAGGGGCCGCGCATCGGTCAGCTCTCGCTGCGCTATGGAGTGAACGACTTCGGCTCGACCATGATGGAAGAAAACGTCGTCTCCACCGCCGGCTGCGTCTTCACCGTTCCATTGGAAGAAATCGAGCGTCTGATTACAGACGCGGGCTACGAAGCACACCAGCGCAACACCCGCTACGAGCTGCTCAATTAGAGACATCATCACCCGGCGCTGAGAGCGCCGGGTTATTTTTTGCCTGCTTCACTCTTCACGAGCATCCTCGGCTTTCGTGTGTTTGCCGAGCGCAGACAGCGTTTCTTCCAGCATAAGTCGGTACACAGAGTCTGGATGACTACCTTGCGCCGCTACTGTCAAATACGGAAGCGCCTCCGAAAATTTACCTCTCCGCGTATAGTAACCGGCCATGCACTGCTCCCTCTCTTGGTGAACAGCAAAAAGCCGCCGAAGCATTAAAAGCTACGGCGGCACTTGAAAAGAAGTGCGTGGGGTGGGGGAACTAAGCGGCGGGAGCAACTTTCTTCTTCAGGATCGGCAGGCCGGTCGCCGAGTTCTCCGAAACTTCGTAGCCTTCCGGCAGAGCGTCGAGCGCACCGTCTTTCACTTCTTTCGAGAAGAAAAAGAGCGTGGTTTTGCCGTTTGCGGCTCCCCGCCCGTGCAGGAAGTACTCGGTTCCGCTTTTCTTGCTTTTGACGCTGTAGGCCATGTGTGTTGTCTCCTGTGTGCTTGGTAGAAATACGCCGGCGGCTTTGCCGCACGCGCGGTCTGTCTGTTCTCACGGCGGGTATTCGCGACCGGCGGCTTGTTTTCCTTCTTATTCTCCTAGTATTCTCTCTAAAATTGGAAGTTTTTTCGCGGCTACCAGGCGGGCGTACCGCCGGCCATCATCTTTTTCCAGGGCAGGCGGTCTAAAATGGCGTCGAACGCTAGGTCTCCGGCGATGAGCCGCCCGGCGGTGCGGGTCGCCGTGGGCCGCTTGACGGCCATCTGATAGCACGTTCCGGGAAACTGGTAGAAGAATTTGGCTACCGTAAGCGCGGCGTCGTGGCTTGCTGCGAACTCTTTTCCTAAAACCTCTGTCCACTGCGCGGACTGACCGGCGGCAATGGTTTTGCCCGCCAGAGCGCCGGAGCGGCAGGCGTAGGAAATGCCGTCCCCGAACAGCGGGTTGACCATGCCGGCGGCATCGCCCGCGAGCAGTACCCGCCCGTTCCAGGCGTCCACCGGCTCGGCCCCGTTCCAGATCGGCAATGGATGGCCGTGGAACTCGATAGTTTCAGGGGCGGCGGGAACACCGAGAGCGGCGAGGTAGCCGGTAATCCAGCGGGCCAGCTCGGCTTTCGATGCATCGCCCCGTCCGTCGGCTGTGCGCCGGCCGAACATCCCCGCGCCGACCGACAGATGCCCCGCTTTCGGGAACACCCACGCATAGCCCTGCTTGACCGCGTATTCGAGGTGCCCAATTTCGGGTGTCAGTGTCTCATGGCCCCGGCCCCAGACATGCGGGATTTCGGCCTCTAAAGCAATCGCCAGCATTCGCTTGGGACGAAGCCCGGCATTCCGGGCGACCGGCCCATTAACGCCGTCTGCCCCGATAACATGCGACGCCGTGTAAACTTCTCCGTCCGCTGTCGTGATCTTGACCCGCGTGTCGCCGTCGGGTTCGACCGACTTTACTGAAATGCCGTCCCGGACTTCGCAGCCTGCGTGGGCCGCCCGCTGCGTGAGGGCATTATCAAAGACCGAGCGCTGGACCATCCACAGGCTCATCGGCTTTTCATCGGGATTGGGGTTGAGGGGAGCGAGATGTGCGTCCTTGAAGTTCCATGAGTGGCGCAGATGCGTGACTGTGGCCTCGACAAATGCTTCCGGCACTAGCTTCGGCAGGTCGTTTTCGACCGAAAGCGGCACGCCGCCGCCGCAAGTCTTGTAACGTGGCAGAATGCGCTTTTCGAGGATCAGCGCTTTTAAGCCCGCCGAAGCCGCTTCGTACCCGGCGCAGGCCCCGGCTGGGCCTGCGCCGCAGACAACAACGTCGTACACAGTGTTCATGCTTTATTATAGCACGAACACTGCACGAGGTTCACTCTGCCTGGCTACTTTTGCAGTTCGCTTAGGCTGGCTTTCGCCCCGGTCTGGGTCGGATCGAGCTGGACGGCCTTGGTGTACGCCGCAATGGCAAGGTCTTTTTTGTTTAGCTTTTCGTAAACCTGGCCCAGATTGTTCTCGTATTCGGCATTCTTTGGGTCCGCCTTCGTGGCCTGATCCAGTTGGGATGCCGCCTCGTCGAGTTTGCCGTCGTCAATCAGCAGCAGGGACAGATTGGAGCGGACACCGGCCAGCGCCTTCGGGTCGTCCGTCTTCAGACTGAGAGCTTTCTGATAAGCGGCTTCAGCCTCGGCCTTTTTCCCGGAATTCTGTTCCAAAATGCCGAGATTATACTGCGTCGTAAAATCGTCAGGCTTGGCTTGGGCCGCCAGCGTGTAGTCCTTGATCGCCTCGTCGTTCTGCTTGGCGGCGGCGGCCGCTTCCGCGAGGGCGGCATAAGCCTGGAACTTTTCGGTCGTGCCGAGTGCAATGGCGGTCTTCAGTTCAGGGACCGCTTTGTCGTCGTGTCCAGCCTGATGGTTCAGCAGCCCGGAATATAGCGCTGCCGCGCTGCTTTTCGGGTCGAGCGCCGCCGCATTTTCAAACGCGGTGACAGCTTCGCCATGCTGCCCGGAAGCGTCTAGGGCTGCGCCGAGCTGCATGTTGAGCTGCGGATCCTTTGGGCTGTGGGCGACGGCGACTTCGTAAATGTCCACGGCCTTGGCATAATTGCTGGTCTGCATATACGCCACGCCGAGGTTCACTTGGGAGCTTTTGTCTTTCTTGTCCAGCTTGACGGCCGCTTCCCACTCCGGAATGGCGGCGGCTATGTCCTTTTGGGCCACGTCAATGTCTGCCATTAGCCGGTGCGCCTGGGCATCTTTCGGGTTGTTCTTCAGGTAATCTTTCAGCCCGGACGCCGCATCTTTGTAATTCTTGTGGCTGTAATCGTCCATCGCCGTGTTATACACCAGGGTGTCGCTGCTGTTGCCGTGGTACGTTGTGACAGCTTCCGGTCCGTTATCGTTCTGGTCCAGCGGGTTCTGTCCATTTCCCTTGCTATCACCCGGCGTCTGTGCGCCCGCCGCCCCGCCGAGGAACGCGAGTGCCAGGGCCACACCAACTGTCGCCCCAATCTTCAAATTATTTTTTTTCATTGTGTTCTTTCCTTTTGATTGCTTTCCTCTATTTTACACCATAAATGGCCCAGAGTTGACTTGGCAGCGCCCAATTTGCCATACTAAAATACAAAACACTTGTTCTCTAAGGAAAATATCGTGACCCAGAAACTTCGCATCGGCCTTCCGAAAGGCAGCCTGCAAGACGCAACGTTTGCTTTGTTTAAGAAAGCCGGCTGGGACTTCCGCGTTTCCACCCGCTCTTACCAGCCGGTTGTGGACGACGACGAGCTTGAGCCTGTCCTGCTCCGCGCCCAGGAAATCCCGCGCTACGTCGCGATGGGCGTTCTAGACGTTGGTCTCACGGGCCATGACAATGTGGTTGAATCGGAAGCCGATGTCTACGAAGTCGCCGAGCTGATTTACTCGAAAGCGACGTCCCGCCCCTACCGCTGGGTGCTGGCCGTCCCGAATAATTCTACGATTGCCGGCCCCAAAGATTTAGAAGGCAAGCGGATCGCGACCGAGTTGGTGTCCGTCACCAAGCGTTACCTAGAAAAGCACGGCGTCACCGCCCATGTCGAGTTTAGCTGGGGCGCCACCGAAGTCAAAGTCCCGGACCTCGTAGACGCCATCGTCGAAGGCACCGAGACCGGCTCCACGCTTGCCGCCCACGGCCTTAAAATCGTGGACACGCTGCTCGAAAGCACCACCCGCCTGATTGCTAACCACCGCTCCTGGGAAGACGATTGGAAGCGCACCAAAATGGAAAATATCCAGCTTCTTTTGCAGGGCGCACTCGACGCCGATAGTTTAGTCGGCCTCAAAATGAACGTCGCCAAAGCCAACCTAGACGCCGTCACCGCCCTGCTGTCCTCCCTGCGTAAGCCGACTGTCTCGCCCTTAGACGAAGAAGACTGGGTCGCTCTAGAAACTATCATTCCCGAAAAAACCGTCCGCCATATCCTGCCCGAACTGCGCCGCGCCGGAGCGCAAGGTTTGGTGGAGTACCCGCTGAACAAAGTGATTTACTGATATGGCCCAAGATGCCACTGAGTATGTTGTTTCCGCTGGCATTGATTGCCAGCCGAGTTTTTCCGGCTCCGCTGAAACGGTACTGCAAACGGAAAAGTTGACGTTGGTTGTGTTCCAGGCGATCTCCACCGAGTTGTCCGTGGATGGATGCTATAACAATTTAGGCTTTGCGGTCGTGGAATGCGTAAGATGCAACCTGACCCAGTTCGGCTACCCAAACGATGAAGGTCTGCCCGAACACCGACTGTATGAGCGGGGTTTGAGCGATGCAGACGGGATTGTTGAAGTAATTAACTCTTCCTGGGCGGCGTCCCTTGCAGATCAAAGGACTGCTTCGGCTCGGAGGATTCATGGAGACCACTACAATAAAGCATACAATGTAGCAGAAGGTGAAGCCTACATCTACGGCTGGAAACATTTTATCTTCCAGTTCAAGGAAAATACTTTTGAGTGCATTGCTGATAGCTTAAAACTTCACTCAATCAATTTATCATTTCAGGAAGCGATGAGTTTCATAAATCAACGTATCGCAAATGAGGAGTGATGGTATCAGACGCGATGCACAGTGAACTCTATTATCAGGCGCGGGAAGCAATGGATGCGGGGCAGCTTGAAGCGGCTGTCGGGCTGTTTCAGCAGAGCATAGACGCTCATCCGCACTTCAAGTCATTGGAGCTGCTGGGGCAGTGCCTAATCGCGCTCGGCAGGCCGCAGGAGGCGATTGTGCCGCTGGCAGCGGCGGCAACGCTGAATAACGGCGTCCGTGCGCCGGCGCTGCTGGCGGAATTGTTTTGGGAACTGGGTGAAAAGACGGACGCCGGCCAGTTGGCCGAAATCGCGCTGGCGCGGGACCCGAACAACAAAAAGGCAAGAGCGGTCAAGGAGAAATTGAGCAATGACACTGACACTTAGCCCAGACATTGAAAAGGCGTTGACGGCGGCGGCTGTCAACATAGGCAGGAAGCCGGAAGAATTGGCGGAACGCTTGTGACTTCAGACCATTACGAGCTTGATGTCATTGTCCCGCTGGGACTCTGTCCGAATTTGTTTATTCGTTAGGTGACAAGAAAAAGGTGTAGCGAGACATGGCAGTGGTTCAGGTTTTAGATGAGAATACGGCAAACCAGATCGCGGCGGGCGAGGTGGTGGAGCGCCCGGCGGCGGCGGTGAAGGAGCTGGTGGAGAACGCGCTGGATGCCGGAGCGCGGCAGATACTGGTGGAGCTGGACGAAGGCGGCAAGTATCTGATCCGCGTGACCGATGACGGGAGCGGGATGAGCCGAGAAGATGCGGTGCTGTCTTTGCAGCGCCATGCGACTTCCAAAATACGCTCGGCGGACGACTTATTCCAGATTACGACGATGGGGTTCCGGGGCGAAGCGCTGCCGTCCATTGCATCGGTCTCCCAGATGAGCGTCACGACCAAAGTGACCGGCGATGATGAGGCGGCGGGGGTGCAGATCAAGTGTTCGGGCGGCCTGCTCGAAGAAGTCTCGGAAGTCGGAGCGCGGGCAGGGACATCCATTACAGTCGAGAACTTGTTTTACAATGTCCCTGCCCGCCTCAAGTTCCTGAAGTCGTCGTCTACAGAGCTGAACCATATTGTGGAATTGATGCAGCGGTTTGCGCTGGCCCGGCCCGATGTCTCTTTCCGGCTGCTCCACGGCGGCGGCGAAGTCTTCGCGTCGGGCGGGGGCGGCGCGGCGATGGATGCGTGCGTCCATGTCTTCGGGCGCGAGACGGCCCGGCACTTGGTCCCGCTGAACTACGAGGCGTCGGGCCTGCGCGTGACGGGTTATATCGGCACGCCTGCCGCGCTGAAATCCAGCCGGTCGGCCCAGCACACGTTTGTGAACAAGCGGTTTGTGCGAAATAAAGCCGTCACGCGGGCCTTAGATGAAGCCTACAAAGCGGTGCAGACTTTGCATGGGACGCGCTACCCGGCGGCGGTCGTGATGATTGACATCGCCCCGGCGCAGGTGGATGTGAATGTCTCGCCGACCAAGACGGAAGTGCGGTTCACCAGCGAGGGCGACGTGTATTCAGCGGTCTACAAAGCCGTCCAAGAAGCGCTGATGGCCGGCGGGTTGGTGCCGACGCTGACGCAGAAGTTAGTCCCCCCCGCCCCCAATTCTGGGGGTGCCAGAGTCCAGCATGAAGAACAGGCAGCCCTGCTGTCGGTGCCGCCGCGTCCGGCGGGGAACACGCGGCAGGAGCCGCGCGATATGACGGCCTTCCGTGATGCCTACAAAGAACGCGCCCAGAACGGCTTCGATGACGACCCGTTTGAGGGTGGCTTTAGCCCGCCTCTTTCTGTTCCGGCTCCCCCAGAATTGGATCCTCGCAAGAGCGGAGCGGACTGTAGGGCGGGGGGGGCTTCCTCCGAAACCGACTACCGCGAACACAATCTCGACTCGCTGCGGGTGCTGGCCCAGACCCGCAATATGTACATTCTCGCCCAAACCGACGACGCGCTGGTATTGATTGACCAGCACATCGCCCATGAGCGGGTGCTGTACGAGCAGCTTCTCGCGGGGGCGGAAGGCGCGGGCGGCGGGGTGCCGACCCAGCGCCTGATGATCCCGTTTACGCTGGAACTGAGCCGCCGGGAAACGCTGGTCATCGAAAAGCGCCTGGAAGACCTGCGCCGGGCGGGCTTTGACTTAGAGCCGTTCGGCGGCGACTCGTTTGTCGTCCGCTCCGTCCCGGCGTCCGTTGCCGAGAAGAAGCTGAAATCCCAGGGCGGTCCCGAAGAAGTCCTGCGGCAGATTGTAGACGAGTTGGTGGAGAAAACTGTTTCCCGCCGCCTGCTCCTGCCCGCCGAGGAAGTCTTAATTACAGCCTCCTGCAAGATGGCCGTCAAAGCCGGCGACCCGCTGACCTTTGACGAAATGAACGCGCTTGTCTCCGACCTGCTAAAATCAGAAAACCCGTACACCTGCCCGCACGGACGCCCGATTATCATCGAGTTGCCGAACGGCGATTTAGATCGAAAGTTTGGACGGTAAGCGTTGCCGAGCGGGCGTACACACGATAAAATCACGGTCGTCACGGCAGTGGCATCGGTCCCGGCGTGGTGGTGGGAGTCGTCTACACGGGACATCGCCGGGTTCACCCTCGGTCTCGCGGCGTATTTGTTCTCCGGCTTCCTGCTGTCCGACGACTTAGACACCTATTCACTGTCCTACAAGCGCTGGGGCTGGCTGCGCTGGCTCTGGTGGCCGTACCAAAAGGCCGTGCCGCATCGGTCATGGGTCTCGCACGGCATCGGCTTCGGCCCGATTTTCCGCGTCGCCTACTTCCTGGTCATGCTCTGGGCCGTCCTAACCGGCGGCCTCTGGCTGCTGGGACGCGCGGGTGTCCCTCTAGATCGCGATGCCGTTTTGGGCGGCTTCTGGGGCCTGACGACCGACTGGACCCACGCCCATCCGTCCTGGGCTATGTGTGCCATAATCGGTCTTGTCCTCGGCGGCCTGACCCACTCCGTCGCCGACGCCGTCGTGAGCTGGGCCAAGCGCGTCTGGTAACATCTATGCTTTTTGAGTTCATTCTGCGTCCGCTAGAAGAAGTTCAGCCGTGGGGCGGTGACGAGCCTAATTTGCACTGGTTCGGCTTGACCGACGGCTGGTGCTGGTGGAATGTCGGCTCGCAGCAGCTCTTTCGGTATAGCCAAGTTTGGCTTGACCGCTGGGCAGGCGAGTATCCAAAACTTGCTTCAGACCCGCCTTATGTGGATTATCAAATATCGCGTACTTGGGAGGATCTACTGGCATGTCTGCCAGATGTTTTAGACTCTTTGCCGGATGACTTTGCCCAACGTATAGAAGATGTCGAGGAACTGGAGGCTTTGAATGGTAAGGCTTTTTTATGGGCTGCCGACAAAAACGACGCATCGGCGTGGGATTTACAAGAGTTAGCTTTCCGTTGGTTGTGGAACCGAGGCTGGAACTCTGGCTATCTACGCTGTCCACCGAAAATTTGGCTCTGGACTCAGGGCGACACACTTCATATTCGCTGGGATAATCGCGATGTTAAAGATGATGGTGTGCCGGCCTGGGAAGCGACACACGGCGTATTCACCATGCCTGTTGCCGAGTTCGTGGAAGAAGTTAAATCGTTTGATGCCCGTCTCATGTCTCAAATGACCGAACGGATCAAAGCCGTTTGCGCAGGAGCATTGCGCCCGGACATCACCGTCAATCCTGCCTATCTGGCACAAGATGAGCAGCAGCGGCCTTTGCAGTTAGCAGCGGCTCTTGTGCAGGTCCGGGATCAGCAGGATTGGGATAAAGTTCGGGAAGCATTAGCCACTTTGGAGCGGATGTGCTATAATAACGGCGTTGAGGGCCTATAGCTCAACGGTTAGAGCTGCCGGCTTAAGCGGCGCGGCGCTGTGTCCTTTGGGATATGCGCCGATCCGAACGGGCGACCGGCGGGGCAACCCGCCGGCAAATCACTTCTCAAAGTCGGGGAAACCTCTGCTTTTCAGAGCGTGGCAATCCCGAACCAAGCGTTTTTGATGCAGTGTTTTTTGTCAAAACGAACTGGTCGAAACGAAGGCGTAGAGGCTCTACGGGAGGCACCCCACGCGGGTGAAGAGAGAGTCCAGACCACGAACCCGAAAGGGGCGGCGAAAGCCGAAGTGGGAAGCATAACTGGTAGGTTGGGGGTTCGAATCCCTCTAGGCCCATGACGGACTTGGGAAGCCGCCGGTCAACCGCGGCGGCTTCCGAGACATATTCCGAGACATATTCACTGCACTCACAAGGAGAACACGCGCGATTATGACATTGAAACATTTGGCGACGGGCCGTGCCTGGGCTATTGGCGGGCTGATTGGGAGTATTGCCATGCTGTCCATCCCGGCAGCGGGCGGAGCGCGGGCAATGGATACGGTCACGCAGAAGCCTTTCGGGCAGACTGCCGATGGGCAGGCAGTGTCGCTGTATACACTGACAAATGCACGCGGCGCTTCGGTACAGATCACGAACTTCGGCGGCACGGTGACGGCGATCAATGTCCCCGACCGACGCGGAAAGCTTAGTGACGTTGTCTTGGGCTACAGCAGCGCGAAAAATTACATGGCAAATGCTGGCGGCACTTATTTTGGGGCGCTGATCGGACGGTACGCCAATCGTATTGCCAAAGGGCACCTTGTCGTTGATGGCAAGACCTACCCGCTTGCGATCAACAACGTCCCGAACACGCTGCACGGCGGCAAGGTTGGGTTCAACCTGAAAGTCTGGTCGGCGACGCCGGTGAAAGTCCCGCACGGCGCGGCGCTTGCCCTGCGCGTGGTCAGCCCAAACGGCGACGAGAACTTTCCTGGCAAGTTGACGGTCAAAGTCGTGTATACGTTCACCGATGACGATGCGCTCAAAATTGATTACACAGCCACGACGGATAAAGACACGGTGGTCAACCTCACGAACCACTCCTACTTCAACTTAAACGGAGCGGGCAGCGGAACTGTCTTGGATCACCGAATGATGCTGAATGCAAGCAGCTTCCTGCCCGTGGACAAGACTTCCATTCCGCTGGGCGAGCCGCGCTCGGTCGCTGGGACACCGTTTGACTTTCGCCGCCCGACCCCCATCGGGGCACGGATCAATCAGCCCGACACACAGCTTAGCTACGGCCACGGCTACGACCACAACCTTATTGTCAATCGTCACGGGCCGGGCCTTGCGCTGGCAGCCCGCGTCTACGCCCCAAAGACCGGGCGTGTCCTAACTGCTTACACCACAGAGCCGGGAATACAGCTTTACACAGGAAACTTCCTCGACGGCACGTTGCGCGGCAACGGCGGCGTGTACGTACGCCGGGGAGCGTTCTGCCTGGAAGCCCAGCATTACCCGGATTCGCCGAACCATCCACGCTACCCAACGACAGAGCTGAAGCCGGGCCAGACCTACCGGCAAACGACGGTGTATCAGTTCTCCGTAAGATAAACAGCGCCTTGCAAATAAAAAAACCGTGCCATTTATGGCATGGTCCTCAACGCGCGTCATCCACCGTAACGAAACCATGGAAACAGCCGCAAAGCCATCCCAGACAGATAAGGCCCCGACCGCCCGGCAGGCGGCGGGTCTGACGCCGCGTGCGCTTATCCTCGGCATTCTCCTGACCGTGCTGGTGGACTTCTGGATTCACTGGGCCGAGCTGATCATGGGCGGGCGGCAGGGACACACCGCGCTCGCGAATACCTCTATCCCGTTCGGCGCGTTCTCTGTCATGTTCGCGCTGATGGGCCTGAACATTCTCTGCCGGGCCATCCTGCCGAGTCTGGCGATGTCGGCCCAGGAGGTGCTGGTCGTCTATGTGATGATGACGACTTCTACTGTGCTGTCGTCGTCGGGTCAGCTTCATTTTATCATCCCCACCGTCGCGGCAGGCTGGCACTACGCGACGGTGGAAAACGGCTGGGCGGCATCCTGGCAGCGCTACGTCCCGCACTGGATGGCTCAGACCGACCCGGCTGTCCTGCACGGTTTTTACGCAGGGCACACGGCGCTGCCGCTGATGGGCTGGCTGCCGCAGATCGGGGCATGGGGCGGCTTCATGCTGGCCCTTGCGGCGGCGTCTTTGTGCATTGTCTCGATCCTGCGGCGGCAGTGGGTGGACCGGGAGCGGCTGACCTTCCCGACAGTCGCCCTGCCGCTGGCCGTTGTGGACCCGGAGGCACCGCTCCTGCGCCGCCCGCTGTTCTGGCTGGGAGCTGCTGGGCCATTTCTCATCTCGTGCCTCAATACACTTGCGCTGAACATTCCGTCGGTGCCGATCCTCAATCTGCGGGCCACCAGCGACTCGGATTTAGGCCAGTATTTGACCGCGCCGCCGTGGAACGCGATGGGCTACACACCGCTGTCGTTTTATCCCTTTGTGGTCGGCATCGCGTACTTGATCCCAACAGACGTGACGTTTTCCTGCTGGTTCTTTTTCATCGTCACGCGGGTCGAGCGGATTGTTGGGTCCGCGCTGAACTTGGGGACCGGCGCGGTCGGAGTCAACCAAGCGACATTTCCGGCGCTGGGGCATCAAGGTGCGGGGGCGTTTCTCGCGCTGACTTTGGTTTCGCTTTGGCTCTCGCGCGGCTATCTGAAAGAAGTCTGGGCGACGGCGCTGGGGCGGCGGGGGGGCGTGGATGATTCGGATGAGCCGCTGCCTTATCGGTGGGCACTAATTGGCCTCGGCCTCGCCGTCGCGGCGCTGGTCGGCTTCTGCTGGGCGGCGGGCATGAACCCGCTTGTCGCACTGACCGTGATTATTCTGGGCTTGATTTACATGGTTGCGGCAACCCGCATTCGGGCCGAAACGGGCAATGCCTGGCTGTTCGGCCCCGATGTAGATGTCAGCACTTTGATGACCCGTACATTTGGGACAAGCCTGCTGGGGGCGCATGACCTGACCATTCTGGCGTTTCTGCGCCCGGCTATTGCAAACTTCGACTTGCGCTGCATCACGATGCCGCACCAGATGGATGCGTTCAAGATGGCCTCGGAAGTGCACTTGCCCCGCCGCCCGCTGGTGCTGGCGATTGCTGTTTCCACGGTCATTGGCCTTTTTGCTTCGTTTCTGATTGCCCTGACACTGTGGCACGGCTTCGGCGCGGAAGGCGGCACGGAACCCTGGCGGACCGCGCAGGGGCGGGTGCCGTTCGACAATCTCGTAGACATTCTGCGGAACCGCACAGGTCCCGACGAAACCGGCATCCTCGCACTTGCCGCCGGCTTTGTGGTGACCGCCGCGCTCATGCTGCTTCGAACTCAGTTCATTTGGTGGCCGCTGCACCCGGTCGGCTACGCGATTGCCAACACCGACACGATGACTTCCACCTGGATGCCGTTTTTTCTGGCCTGGATGTTCAAGTCACTCGCCCTGCGCTACGGCGGCGCAGGCTTTTACCGCAAGTCCCTGCCGTTTTTTTTGGGTCTTATCGCCGGCGACATTTTAGGCGGCGGTTTTTTTGATGCGTTAGGAGCCTTCACTGGAATTAATGTCTACCCTGTCAACTGGTGAGTATTTTCAATTAGCTGAAGAAGTCGAAGACAATTTGCGTCGTCATGTGCTGGAACAGTGGTTCCCGCGTGCGGTTGACCCTGCCGGCGGTTTCCACCAGAACTATGCCGAAGACTGGTCCCGTCTGCCGGGCGGCGAGCGCTCGGTCGTGTACCAGTCGCGCCTGACCTGGCTGGCATCGCAAGCGGCAGCACGGTTTCCAGCCCAGTCGGCGACCTACTTGTCTTACGCCCGGCATGGCCTGCGCTGTTTGACGGAGACGCTTTGGGACCTGAGACACGGCGGCTTTTTCTGGTCTGTGAGCGCGGATGGAGCGCCTGGCCGCAATGGCGAGAAGCACGTCTACGGCATCTCGTTTGCGATCTATGCTTTGGCCGCGCTTTTTGCCTCCGGGCAGGATGCAGAGGCACTGGCACTGGCAAAATCGGCGTTTAGGTGGCTCCAACAGTACGCGCATGATCCTGGAAACGGCGGCTGGCATGAAGCGTTGACCTGGCAAGGCGACCCGATTTCAGGCCCGGCGGCAGCTTCTGGGCGCGACGCCATCAGTACCCGGTACGGCTGTAAGTCCATGAACACGCATATTCACCTGCTGGAAAGCCTGTCGGCGCTCTATGAAGTCTGGCCTGACCCCCATCTCCGGGACAGCTTGGTTGAAGTCTTCGAGCTCGTCCGGGACAAAGTCGCGGTCGAGGCGGTCGGCTGCCTGAACTTGTACTTCACACCGGACTGGCGGGCGCTGCCCGATCACGATTCGTTTGGGCATGATGTTGAAACGGCGTTTCTGCTTGTCGAAGCCGCCGCTGCATTGGGAATGCCTGATGACCCGCGCACCTGGGCGCTGGCCCGGCGGATTGTGGACCATGCCCTTGACTTCGGCTGGGACAAATCAAACGGCGGATTTTACGATGCCGGCGGCGTCTTCGGGCACGTCTTTGATCGCAAAAAGGTTTGGTGGGTGCAGGCCGAGGGCCTCAACGCGCTTCTTCTAATAGATGGCAAGTTTGGCGGCGAAACGCGCCGCTACTGGGAAGCATTCATGGCGCAGTGGCAGTTTATTAAAAACCACCAAGTGGACCACACGCGCGGCGGGTGGTACTCGGAAGTGGCTGAAAACGGCGACCTAATTCCGGGACGGGTCAAAAGCGATGGCTGGACCGAAGGCTACCATCAGGGCCGCGCCCTGCTCACCGTGTCGGCAGCCCTGCGGCTCTTGGCTCAGGAGTCGGAGGATGGTGCTCAGGAGTCGGGGGATGGAGCTGGCGCTCCCGGCGTCACCGGTGGGGCGGGAGTCGAGTCCGGCGTCACTGCGCCGTCCGGCATAGGGGTAGGGGCCGGAGCAGACTGAGCCGCCGCCTCCGGCGCGAGGGTAAGGGCGGTTGGCGGCGTGTAGAGGCTGTTCAAGATCACGATGCCGGTGGCGTCGAAAGCCGCTTTGACCCGCGCTCTCAGCTCGCGCCCGACAGCCCACTGATCACCGGGCGGGGTACGAATGGTCAGCCGAAGAATGATGCTTTGGTCGGTGAACTCATCCGCGCCGAGCATTTCCGGCGGGGCCAAAACGCGCTCCGGCCATTCTTCGGCGAGCGCCTTTGCCGTGTCTTCCAGCAGCTTTTGGGCGGCGGCGAGGTCGGAGTAGTATGACACGCCGACTTGGAAGTCTACCTGCGCCCACCGGGCGGTGAGATTAGCGACTTCCACGATGTTGCGATTGGAAATGGTAATCAGCCGCCCGGAGATGTCCCGAAGCTGGGTTGCCCGCAGGTTCAGCTTTTCCACTTTGCCGGTATAAGCGCCGGTCTGCACGGTGTCGCCGACGCCGAACCGGTCATCGGCGAGAATGTAAACCCCCGCCACTAAATCTTTCAGCGAGTCCTGCGCGACCAGGCTGATGGCAACCCCGATGAGTCCGGCAGACGCAAGCAGGGCCGATAAATTCAGGCCGATGGAGGTGATGACGACAAACCCGGCGATGACCCACAAAACGGTCACGCCGGTGACTTCCGCAACCCGTGCCAAGGTCACGCGCCGCTGATAAGTGCGCTGAGTCCGGTCCTCCACCGACAGGTCTTTCGGAATGGGTGGAAAGAGCCGGCGCAGAGCGATCCCCCACAGCCGGACCAGAAGCGCCGTCGGCAAGCCGACCATAATGCACAGCACGAGCGGGCGCAGCGGGCCGGTGACGAGATCAAGGTAGTAAGGGCGGGTCTGCGGAAACAAAACTACGATCTGCCGGATGACCAGCAGCCAGAGCAGAGTCTGTACCGGCCAGCCGGGATGATGCCCGAACCGGCGTGACACAAACCACAGCACGCCGTTGATAACGATCCCCCCCAGTAAAATCAGCCCTGCCTGCTCAAAGGCTTTTCGCAAAAACGCCGGCTGCCGCTCCCGTTTTGCCTGCTCAAAGGCTTTGTTGATGGCATCCACCCAGTTTTGAGCCACAACGGCAATCGGCTTACCCGCTGCGTCGGCATCTGCCTGCGTTACGGTCAGCACCAGTTGGCCATCTAGCAGCAGCACAGTCTGGCCCTGCTGCGACCCAACCGTTGCCTGCGGCGCTTTGTCGGAGTCTCGCGCCGTAAACAGTCCGCGCAGGGCTTGGGACAAGCGCAGGCCCGCCAAATCTGCCCGGTCCTGCGCGGCCTGATCGCCGAACGTATGCACCGAGAATAAAATTTGGTTGTTCATCTCGACCGGCGCGGCGCTGGTGGGCGCAAGCAGCGTGGGCTTGGCCACCGCCGTGCCGGTCCCAGCAGTCTGCGCCGAGACAGCGGGGAGGAAGAATAACGCTGATGTCAGCAGGCATAAGAGGGCAAAGATACAGGTCATAAGTTACAGCCAGGCTGGTGTTGGGGGAGTCCGGTCCTGCTCCAGAACCAACGTGGTTCCGGTCGGGCCGGTCAGGAGAAATACGCGGTCGGCAGTCTCCAGCATCATTTTGAGTCCGTGGCCCAGCGTCGCTGCTGTGCTGAACCCGCGAGCCAGCGTTGCACGCGGCAGATTTTCCATAGTGATGCCATCGCCGTGGTCCACGACGCGCACCTGCACGGTGCCGAAAATGTCTACAGACACATAGCCTATGCCGCCGCCCGCATGAACAATCGCGTTCATGCCCGCTTCCGATGCCGCCGTCATCAGGTCGTGCTGCCGCAGGGCACTATGGCCCGCCGTCCCTGCGACGCCTTCAGCAAGCCGCCGCAAAGCGTACAGGCCCGCACCGGGCGTCAGGTCTACCGCCTCGCTCCGCGCCTCGCTCGGCACGGGAAGATCGCTTTCGGAGGCGCACAGCCGCAGCTTGCCTTCGGTAACAGAGGCCAGCACATCGCGCAGAAACTGCTGCTCCCGGTGAACTGTTTCCCGGCGTTCCTGCTCCAGCGCGAGGCGTTCGGTGACATCACGGGCAAGAACGAGCCGGGCCGGACGCCCGTGAAAGTCTAGGTTTGTGGCGGTGATTTCGACCCAGAACGCAGCTCCGTTCCGCCGCAGATGCTTCCAAGGGCCGTCGCTCGATGCGCCGGAGCGCGGCTTCTGCACCGATGCCACCATGAGCGCCACATCTTCGGGAGGACGGATTTCAGCGATTGTTTTGCCCAAAAACTCGTCGAGGGAGTAGCCATAGGCGGCCAGTGCGGCGGCGTTGACATCCAAGAATCGCAGCGTCGCGAGGTCATACACCCACATCGGCTGTGGGTTGGCGTCAAAAACAAGTCGGTATTCCTGCTCCCGAAGGGCCAGCGCTTCTTCGGCCTGTGTCCGCGCAGTGACATCACGGACAATGACAGCCACGCCACTGATTTGATCTTCAACCTGCACCGGGTAATACGAGACCAGCAGAGAACGCCCCCGGCCCGGCAGCGGTAAATCCGCACTTTCCTCCCCGGCCAGCGCCCGCTCGAAGTATCCGCGCCGAGTCTCCCAAAGCTCCGGGCCGAGGACTTCCTGTACCGACCGGCCGAGATGCGCCGCCGCCGGCAGGCTGTTCATCTCTGCCAGCCGGTCATTGACTGCTTCAAAGCGGAATGCGGTGTTGACAAAGCCGTAGCCGACCGGCCCGTGCGCGAGTAAAGCGTCTAAAAATGCCTGCGCCTGCGGTGTCTGGGAAAAAGGGTTCATGCGAAATTCCTGTACTGGCAGATTCGCACTCGCACGGCAAAGTTCCTGCTTGCAGAAAGCAGAAGAGTTTAGGTATACTCATAGTGTCAGATAAACACTAATAGCGAAGGGAGCGGGATGGATGCAGACAGCACTTTTGATCATAGACCCACAGATAGACTTTTGCGACCCTGCCGGGGCGCTTTCAGTTGCCGGTGCGGATGCCGACATGGACCGGTTAGCGCAGATGGTGGCCCGGCTGGGCGGACAGCTCAGCGAAATTCATGTGACGCTCGACTCGCATCACTGGGTCCATATCGCGCACCCGGTTTTCTGGATTGACTCTGCGGGCAAGCACCCGGAGCCATTTACGATCATCAGCGCGGAAGATGTGCAGGCAGGGCGCTGGACGGCGTCGGACCCCGCCGCACGGGAACGGGCGGCGGCGTATGTGTCGTCTCTGGAAGCGCACGGACGCTATCCCCTGTGCGTCTGGCCTCCCCATTGCCTCCTCGGCAGCCGGGGCCATGCCGTCCTGCCCGTGTTGTTTGAGGCATTGGTGAGCTGGGAGAAGCCGTACCGCGTCGTAGACTATGTCGAAAAAGGCAGCAATGTCTACACCGAGCATTACTCGGCAATTAAAGCCGATGTTCCTGACCCCGCCGACCCCAGCACCCAGCTCAACACACGCCTCGTGTCCGCGCTGGGATTTGCAGATGTTGTTGTTGTCGCTGGGGAAGCGGGGAGCCACTGCGTCGCAAACACTGTGCGAGACCTCGCGGACAGCTTCGGCGACGACCGCTTGGTCTCGAAAATTGTCCTGCTGCAAGACGCCGTTTCTCCAGTTGGCGGCTTCGGGGACTACCAAAACCACTTCATCGCTGAGCTGACGGCGCGGGGCATGACGCTTTCGTCAACGCGCGAGTTTATGGTATAGTTTGAGTATGGAAGAGCCGCCGGAATCAAACACTTCCTGGCCGCCGCCGATTGCCGGACGGACGCCGGAACCCGTGGCCGAGCCGGACCGCGACCCGGCGGATGAGTTCTTGTACCAGGGCTGGCGTCTGCTGATTTTGGGCCTCTGCTGCGCCCCGCCGGTCTTTCTGCCGCTGGCCGCCTGGCAGGCCGTCGCGGCGGGCCGCTGCCGTGAAGGTGCAGGAACACGTCTGCTGCTGTCGGCGGGTGGGGTTGCGGCGCTTTGGACACTTGCCCTGCTGTTATTCGTTTTCGTGCGAAAGTGAACCGCTTATGGACCAAGTGATTAGCGTCGGCATCGCAAAAGCCGAGCGGCCCTGCCCGCACTGCGGGCAGGCGATCCCGACTGATGCTATTCTATGCCCGTTCTGCAAAACAGTCGTCATCGCAACGGCCCCGGAATGGAAGCCGCCGGTGGTAGACTCCTCCGCCGTTTCGCCCGAAACAAAAAAACGACGCGCTCAAATCGGGTGGGGGCTGCTGGCGGCGAATGTCTCCGCCGCCGGACTGATCGGCCTCAGCCTGCTGCTCTCGAACTTGGGGCAGTCCACTCTTAACAGCTATCAAGACAATGCCGGCAGTGTTTTGATCTCGTCGGATTTTGTTCTGGTCCCGGTAGTCATGGGCCTTGTCGCGGCGTTCTTCTGGAAGGATTTGCGCCTCACCAAGATGGAGCGTTTCCTGTACACGCTGGCGAATACAGGCTTCGGCCTGATCTCCGGCGGCGTGTTTATGGGCGAAGGCGTCATCTGCCTGCTGATTGTCTCGCCGCTCCTGCTGGGGTTTGTATCTCTCGGAGAGCTGGGCGGCCACTGGCTGTTCCAGCGCTCTAATAACCACCTGAACTTCTCGCTCATCCCGCTGGCCGTGGCGCTGATGATTGCGGACGTTCTCTCGCCGCACCATTACGCGAATGCCGTCTCGGACACTGTCGTCATTCATGCCCCGCCCGCGCAGGTCTGGAAGCATCTGGCGGCGGTGCCGCTTATTCCCGAAAAGCCGGACTACTGGCTGTTCCGAATGGGCCTGCCCTACCCGACTCATGCGACCGTCAATGGGCAGGGTGTCGGCGCGACCCGGCAGTGCGTCTTCAGTCAAAACTGCGTCTTTCAGGAGAAAATCGTCGCCTGGGAACCTGACCACCGACTGACGTTCGATGTCACAGCCCAGCCGCGCGACCCGGAGATTTTAGGCCATGCACGGGTCAAGCGCGGTCAGTTTGTTCTGCGGGACAACCACAACGGCACGACCACCCTTGTCGGCACCTCCTGGTACGAGCTGTACGTTTTCCCCGCCTGGTATTACGATTTGTGGGCAAGCGCCATCGCCCGTCAGGTCCATCTGCGCGTAATGGACCATATCAAAGACTTGTCCGAAACGGCAGAAGCCAAGCCAGCCTGATGAAGTGAGGAAACTATGGCCCTGTATCGCGAGTGGCGCAATTTTGTAATCCACTGTGACACAGAGAAGGTAAGCAGTGAAGCCCAACGCCTCGATACATCTAATGCGATCCGCTTCAAGACACATTTCGCTGCTGAACTGCTCCTGTACAGCCGTGAAGAAGTAGAGCAGCGCGGAGTTATTCAAGTGGAAGAAGACTTCGCTTTTTCGGGTGATAAATTCGTGGCAATGCAAATCAATCCACGAGGTCATGTCACTATCTGGACCACAAAATATGTCTATCAGCTTCTTCGCGAGCTTGGGGTGGAGAAGATGCGAAGGTTCCCGCGCAACCCGCCTGACGAGAGCAACCCTGATACCACAAGCTCATAATAATGCCTATTTTGTCCTGGCTGGCTCAGTTCGGCGTCATTCGCCGCATTTATGTCCTGCCGCAGCTTCTTGACACCGCGCTGCTGGCGCATACGGTGGTGCGTCGTCCCGGAACGGCGCGGGCGATGCACGTCCTGGAAGCGGAAGCGCTGGACTGGCCGGGGGTGACGAGCGGTATTCACCGTTACGGCGGAACAGAGTTCCGGGTAGGGGACAAAGAAATCGGCCACCTGCACGGCCACGGGTTACTCGACATTTTGTTCACGCGGACGCTGCGCGACGAAATTGTGGAAGCGAAGCTTGCCCGGCCACACCATATCTTCCCGCGGTCGGCCTGGATCAGTTTTGATGTGAAGTCCGTCGAAGATGTTCCCCAAGCCTTGATGCTGCTGCGCCACAACTATGAGCGCCTTCTAGAAAAATCATGATTATCAATTCACTGCTTGACACCGATTTGTATAAGTTCACGATGCAGGAAGTGGTCTGGAGCCACTTCCCGAACGCTCAAGTGGAGTATGCCTTCAAATGCCGCTCGACCGGCGTTGACCTCTCACCCTACGCGGGCGAAATCCGCGAGGAACTCGAAGCCTACTGCTGCCTGAAGCTAACGGCAGACGAAGCCGGGTTTCTGCATGGCATTCCCTACTTGAAGTCGAGCTATATAGACGCGCTGGTGGACCTGACGCTGAACCCGGCTCATGTGGAAATCAAAGTCGTTCCCGATGCCCCGCCTGAAGACCGCCTCGAAATACGGATCAGCGGAAGCTGGTTCCAGACGATTCTGTTTGAGGTGCCGCTGCTGGCGATTGTCAATCAAGTGTATTTCCGGCATACGCAGCCGGACACGGAAAAGAATGAAGCCGAGGGACGGCGGCGGTTGGAAGCGAAGACGGTGCTGCTTAATCAATCACCGGTCACGGTCGGCCTGATCGAGTTCGGGACACGGCGGCGCTACAGCCGGGAGTGGCAGCAGACAGTGATTAGCAGCTTGCAGCAGTCTCTAGGGACGAAACTGCTGGGGACTTCCAACGTCGCTGCCGCTAAGCAGTTCGGTCTTCGGCCCTTCGGCACCATGGCACACGAGTTCTTGCAGGCGTGCCAGGCGCTTGTCGCCCTGCCGGACTTCCAGAAGTTCGCGTTTGATACCTGGATGCAGGAATACCGAGGCGATCTCGGCATTGCGCTGTCGGATGTGGTCGGCATGGAGGCGTTTCTGCGCGACTTCGACAAGCTGTTCTGCAAAGCCTACGACGGAGCGCGGCACGATTCGGGCGATCCGGTGGAGTGGGGGGAAAAGCTGATCGCGCACTACCAAAAGATGGGCATTGACCCGACCACGAAATCAGCCGTGTTCAGCGACAGCCTGGATATTCTGAAATCCATTGAACTGGCTCGGCACTTCGAGGGGCGCATTCGGACCTCGTTCGGCATCGGCACGAACTTGACCAACGACTTAGGGTTTGAGCCGCTGTCCATCGTCATCAAAATGACTTCGTGCAACGGCAGGCCGGTCGCAAAACTCAGCGACAGTCCCGGCAAGACCATGTGCAGGGACAACGCTTATTTGGATTACTTGCGCCGGGTCTTCCGCTGACTTATGCCAGCTTGGCCTTCGCCTGCTCCGGGCCATCGCGCTTCGCGACATTCGCCAGCGCATCTTCCGGCAGGCCCATCCACAGACGGTACAGGTGAACGATCGTCACAATGGCAAGTGCGGCGACTGGGGCAGCGAACAGCGTCCCAACAATGCCGTCTATCTCCAGGCCCGCAAATAGCACGAACAGCACCAGCACTTCATGCAGGCCTAAGGCCTGTCCCACAAGCTTCGGATACAGGATTTTCGAGCCGCCTTCGTTGATTACGATGAACAAAACCAGTACAGCAGCGGCAGCTAAAACTGGGCTGTGGATGTGGGTCGGTCCGACCAGCGCGGCCACAATCGCCGGCAACGCGCCGAGGTAGGGGCCGAAGACGGGAATCAGCGCGGCAACGACGACAATCAGGCCGATCAAAAGCCACAAGTGGACGCCGATGAGGAGCAGGCCCAAAGCCGCTGCCGCGCCCATCACGACCGCGATAATGACCTGTCCGCGCACGAACCCGCCGAGAATGCGGTTAGTATCCGCCTGCCAGGGTTCCACGTGTTTCAGCAAGTTGTCAGGCAGCAAGGCATTGAACTTCTCCTTCATGTCCGCCCCGAACAGCAGGAAATACAGCGCGATAAGCAGCACGATGACCGACTCGCCGGTATCAGTCGCGAAGTGCTTCAGGAAGTCCAGCGCATCCGCCCCGAACTTCTTGCCGATGTTGGCGGCAGTCCCCGGTGGGTGCTGAATTGTGTTCGTGACGCTGAAGTTGATGTGATGGGCGGCAAGCTGAGTGTCTACATTCCCCGCAAGGTCCAGCGCCCGCTGCCGGTACTGCGGGGCGTCTTCCTGAAATGTCTTGACCTGCCCCACCAGATGCCCGCCCAGTGACCAGAACCCGATACCGAGCAGAATCAGCAGGCCGACAAAGACGAGGGCGACACTGGCTTTGCGGGACAGGCCCTTGCTCTGGTCGGCGGCTTTGCCATGCACCGGATGACGCAGACGCTCTACCAGCGGATCCAGCGCATAAGCGACTAGCCCGCCGAGCGCGAACAGCAGCAGCGTGTGATGGATGGCCAAGCCGAGCCGGACGACGACTCCGACAAAGACGATCAGCATGAGCAACGTCGTTGTCGTAACCAGCAGCCGGAGCCACTGCGAAAATGGCGTCTTGCTCTCTAGATCATCGTTGATGTGGCTGACCTGTACGGGGAGTGACGGAATGGTTTGGGGAGGTTCGGAATAAACGTGTGCTGTCTGCGTATCGGCCATGTTGCTGATAATTACTCTTTCTACTCTTGGACGGCTGAATAGAGCCGCTCTTCGGACAAAACTTCCGTTCGGAGCGTCACTTGCTGCGGACTGCGATATTCTTCCCGCTTTTGCGAAACGTGGACTTCTTCTTTAACCCGGAGCCGCTTTTCAACGACCAAGACTTCTTCCATGACGGGGATGATCATTACGTCCTGCTCGTAGCGCACGGCGGGGGGCGCGTCCACAAACCGACCGACAGCAACCCGCTTGATTTCTACTTCCGTCTTAAATAAAGGTTCGTCTACGGTTTCAACACGCTCGGTGACTGTTGTCGAAAAGCGCACTCGGCCCGTCTCCACTTCGCGCTTGCTGACACTCAGCGCTTCCTCCACTAAAGGAATGACGACTTCATCGCCGCGCGTCTTGGTTGTTTCGAATCCGGCGGGATGCGCAGCAATGTTGTAGCTATCTTTATCGACAATCAAGACACTGATTGGGACAAAGAGGGTTTGGCCGCTGTCAAGCAAAACTTCCGCCATGCCGTCGGCATCGTCCGGGACCGGCAATGCAACTAGCGTACCGCGCGTCCCATCGGCAAATGTAACATCATCGTTCATCAACTGCTCCTTGCCTGCCAAACAAAAACCGGCGCCGGCAATGCCGGCGCCGGCAGTTGGATTAACGGTTCTTGATATTGTCTGTCGTCAGCTCATCCACTTCCACGTCCGTGCGGCGGACCGTGTCATGGATTGTCTCGACGCGGTCAGTTGCGGTCTTACCGACAACCACTTCTTCGACAACGCGGGCAGCCTTCGAGATCACCGGAACTTCAGCGGTTTCGGTGACTTCAAAGCTCTTTTCCTGGAAGGCGTTCGCGATGTCGGAAACCGGCTGGTTCACGCGCTGACGGTCCACAGTGACATGCTCTTCGTGCAGGTTTACTGTCTCCTCGACCGGAGTTTCGATGACGCCGGTACGGATGCGTGCTCCGCCGGCCTGCACTTCGCGCTTACCGACAACCAGCTCTTCTTCTACGATAGGAATAACTGTTTCGCCGCCCATTGCCGTCGTGCCGGTATTCTGGCTTAGGTTACTATTATACGACGCTGGAGCCGTGCCGAGAACTTCCGCATTGCCTGTGGTCGTGCCGATGATGCCGGTGTTCGTCGTGTCTGAGTAGGTGCTGCTCGGCGCGGCAGCAATCACTCCTGTGTTGTAGGCTGTGCCGCTGCTGTCAGAGGGCAAGCCGGTGATGCTGTTGTGTGCGCCGTCCGTCCCGACGGTCCGGTCGTAGTCATGGTCATGCTTGTCCACGACACCGACAGCTCCTGCCGATGCGACGCCGCCTGCGACCGCACCGATGACGGCTCCAATTGGGCCTCCCGCCAGCATCCCGACGACAGCGCCGCCGACAGCGCCGAGGACGCCACCTTCGGTTACATCATGCTTTGTCGCCGGCTCCGTGCCGTGCGCCGCATCCGTTGTCGTATCCAGGTTGTCGTTCATGTTGTTAATCGTATCAGCCATTGTCTTAAGTCTCCTTGTGCGAGTGAATTTCTGCCGTGTTTAGCGCTGGGTGGTGTCGTCAGTGATGTCGCTCACTTCTACATCCGTACGGCGCACTGTGTCATGGACCGTCTCGGTGCGATCTGTTGCGGTCTTACCGACAACTACTTCTTCCACGACTCGCGCGGTTTTGCCAACAACGGCCTCTTCGGCGGTTTCGGTCATGGTAATATCTTTGCTCTGGAAGTCAGCGTCCGTCGCTACGCGGTCCACCGGACGGCGCTCGACCGAGACATGCTCTTCGTGCAGGCTGACCGACTCTTCGACAGGACGCTCAGTGACAAATGTGTGAATGCGTGCCCCGCCGCGCTGCACTTCACGCTTGCCGACCACGAGCTGCTCTTCCACCACGGGGATGGTGATTTGCTTGTTAAGATCACGCTCGGAAGTCAAGTCCGGCTCGGTGTACGCGGGCAAGGCCGCATTGTAGTCGGTGTAGCCGGTTTCACGGTAGCGGGAGCCGAGCTTGTCAATGTCAATGGTGTTGTTACGGTCCAGAATTGCCACGGCCTCGTCAGCCTGGTTGTCTTCCACGGTACCGACGACCAGTGCCCCGCCGCGCCGGACCCCTTCAGCGTAAAGATGGGCGTCATCCTGCGGCACACCGGAAGTTGTCAGCGCGTTCAGTACTCGATCACGTGCATCGCTTGCCATTACCTGGACACTATTGCGGCGAATGCCCATCGCTTCCAAATCGCGCATTGCGCCCTGTGCATCATCGGACTGCGGGAAAAGTCCCACCACTGTTTTTGACATCTTCGTTCTCCTGGTTTCTTTACCGGTTGTGTTTATATGTGTTCAGGTCGGCGCTCTTCGTCTCAGCGTCTCGTGAGCAAGATACCCCGGAACTTATCCCGACAAACCGCAGGCGGGCGCGAATTCTGCTCACTGTGAGTAAGAGCAGAAAAAATAGTTTCAATGCGGCACAAAAAACAAAAAGCACGAGGAAAACCTCATGCTTTTTGTCGCAAAACCGAACACGCCGGCTACCACGGCACAACCCCATTTTCGTCAAAGTAACCACCGGTAGGACCATCGTCGGGAAGCGTTGCGAGATGAACGGCAACTGTTGCACCCTGCTCGACAGTACGGAAGCCGCGATTTTGGTTGAGGTCGGTGGCGACGTAGCCGGGGTCGGCAGCGTTGACTTTCATCGGAAAATCCTTTAGCTCGGCGGCGAAAATAACGGTCAGCATATTCAGCGCGGCCTTCGACGAGTTGTAGGCCGGCGGCTTGACACCGGCAAAATCCCAGTTCGGGTCGCTGTTCTGGGAAAGCGAGCCGAGGCCGCTGGACATATTGACGATGCGGCCCGCCTCAGAGTGCTGCAAAAGCGGCACAAAGGCTTTGGTGACTGAGAAGACGCCGAAAACGTTGGTTTCGTAGGTGCGGCGCAGGTCAGCCAGTTCAAGTGTCGTGGAAGGGCCGCCGTCGAGCGCGAT
The DNA here is from genome assembly GCA_965213825.1 of Capsulimonadaceae bacterium. GTDB lineage: Bacteria > Armatimonadota > Armatimonadia > Armatimonadales > Capsulimonadaceae > JANXMY01. The sequence goes on along the minus strand of CBDCAE010000010.1, from coordinate 220,932 downwards.
ACCAGCGTTGTTAATCAGCACGTCTAGCCTGCCGTAGTCGCTTTCGATTTTGGCGACAGCGGCGGCAATAATCGCCGGGTCCGTGACATCCAGGGCGACAGCGTGGGCATCTAAGCCCTCTGCCTTCAGTTCGGCAGCGGCTTCTTCGCCGCGCTGAGTGTCCCGTGCGCCGACCAGAACAATCATTCCCAGCGCCCCAAGCTGCCGGGCGATTTCCTTGCCGATCCCTTTGTTTGCGCCGGTAATCAGCGCGATTTTGGTTGACATTTTGTTTCTCTCCTCGTGGTCAGTAATGCAGTGAGTATGACACGAGTAGGAAAGAGCTGTCAGTCACATTCCTGCGCGTTTTGAGCAAATTCATGCGCTCCTAATCTCTCTGCTCCCAGTCTCTCTGCTCTTAGTCGGCGGCGGAAGGCAAGCGGGGACAGCCCGGTCGTCCGCTTGAAGTGGGCGGCAAGATGGCTTTGCTGGGCGAAGCCGACTTCCCCGGCGATCTGGCCGATGGAGCGTTCGCCGCCGCTTAAAAGGTGCTTGGCGGCGTCAACGCGGCAGTCTAGTACAAACTCGTGCAGGGTCTTTCCCGTGGCCCGCTTGAACTGACGGGCGAGATGAAACGGGCTGGCATGGGCGACGGCGGCAATTCCTGCAAGGCTGAGGTCTGCGCTCAGATTGCCGCGGACGTGGTCGGTGACACGCTTTATCTGAGGTGCCGAGAGGCCAGGAGTGCTTGCGGCACCGGCAGGCGGTGCGCTGCCGTACTGCGTGAGCAGGTGCGCGGCGACGGCGGTGGAGAGGCACTGAGCGAACAGCGGGCCATTTGCGCCGCCGGTCTGAGCTTCTTCTTTGAGCGCCAGTGCAAGATGCAGCAGGCGCAGATCGCTTGCGCCAAAGCTGTTCCTTAGCTCCGGGGCAGAACTGCCGATCTCGGCGGCGGTGCGGCTGACTAGCTCCGGTTCAACAAGCAGATACAGGGCAGAGGACGGTGTCGTCCATTTCCAGTGGCTCTCATACCCGGCCGGCATGAGGACAGCGTCGCCATAGGGCTGAATATGATGGCGGGACTGTCCGTCCCGCTGCTGCCAGAGGTCACAGCGTTCCCCAAGATTCAGGCAGAGATAATGCAGGCGGTGCGGCGGCTGGTACTTCTCGCCGGGCGCAGCCTCGTACTGTTCCAAAGTAAGCCCATTCCAGCCTGCGCCCCGGCTGGAGACAAGTAGCCGGCGCGGTACGTCGGGACAGAGGTGCTCGTTCAGGTCACTGGCGGCAAGCGGCAAGCTCATGGCATCTTCCTAATCGTCGGCGTCCTTCGAGACGCCCCGGACCCAGCGGGTATGGCTGTCGAAGGCGAGTATTTGGGTGCCGCCCCGATGCCGGAAGGTTGTCACGATGGGGGCCTGGCTGAAGTCCTGCTCGGCTTCGTAGGCCAGCGTCGTTTGGGCCGGCTGGGCGGTGACGGAAGGATTATAGGGGTCCTGCCAGCCGCAGGAAATCGGCAGACCTTGATATAAGCTTGCCATGCGGTAGCTGCCGGGCCGCGCTTCTTGAACACGGTCGTAGTCGTCGGGGCAGGTGAAGACTGCCGCCGTGTGCGTGTAGGGGGCGCAGTCGGCAATCAATCCGCCAAAAGAGCCGCCGTTGGGGGGCGTCTCACCGTCGGCATCGTTTGCGTATATGTGGATTGCCAGCCCGATTTGATGATAGTTGGACAGGCAGGCCGACGACCGTGCACTCTCGCGTACTTTCTGAAACACGGGATAAAGGATCGCGGCGATGACCGCAATCACGGCAATAACGACGAGCATTTCAACAAGAGTGAAGCCGCGCCGCTGGGAAGAAGTTGCTTGCATTATGTGTCTCACTGAATGGCTCGTGCCAGGCGGTCTTGGCTGGCGTCGGTACTGCTGCCGGGAACCCATTCTTCGGGCATGGGCATGGAGAGGGCGTGTTCGAATTGGGCTTTGTAGAGATGGTAGTAGAGGCCCCGGTTTGCCAGTAAGTCTGTATGGCTGCCGACTTCGACAATTTTGCCGTCGGCCATCGCAACAATCTTGTCCGCGTGCATGATGGTGGAAAGCCGATGGGCGATAATCAGCGTGGTGCGTCCGACCATCAGCCTATTGAGGGCATTTTGGATGAGCTTCTCGCTTTCGCTGTCGAGAGCGGACGTGGCTTCGTCCAGGATCAAGATGCGCGGGTCGCGCAGGAACGCACGGGTAATGGCGAGGCGCTGCTTCTGGCCGCCGGAGAGCTTGGTGCCGCGCTCACCGATCTCGGTCTCGTAGCCATCGGGCAAGGCTTCGATGAAGTGGTGGGCGTTTGCAGCGACGGCGGCTTCGACAATCTCTTGGTCGGTCGCACCGGGGCGTCCATAAAGGATGTTCTCTTTGATGGTTCCCGTAAAGAGTATATTGTCCTGAAGCACCATGCCGATATTGTTCCGCAGAGATTTCACTTTGACATCGGCGATGTTCTGGCCGTCTACGAGAATCTGGCCGCCGGTGACATCGTAGAAGCGGGGGACCAAGTTGACGAGCGTGGACTTGCCTGCGCCGGAGGGGCCGACAAACGCAATGACTTCACCCGGCTTGATGTCTAAATTGAGACCTTTTAAGATGGGAACGTCGGGGTCGTAGCCAAACGAGACGTTTTTCAGCTCGACATGGCCTTCAATCTTTGCCGGGAGAGCAATCGCGCCGTCGGCGTCGGCGATGTCAGGGGCGATGTCGAAGATGTCGAAAATGCGGTCAATCGCCGCCCCGGCATTTGCAATAACGGCAGCCATGTCGGTCAGCCGCTGCAAGGGCATATAGAACAGGCCCAAAGTTGTCCAAAACGTGATCATCATGCCGGTCGTCATGCGTCCGGCGATGACTTCATGCGCCCCGAACAGGACAACCGTGATAGGGGCCACCGAAGTCAAGACGTTCGATGTCGCCATGTTGAGCGCCTGGTAGCGCACGGTCGTGACCTGCCGGTCGTACAGCGAGCGGTGCATTCGGTGGAACAGCCGGGTTTCGCGCTTTTCGCGGGCGAACGCCTGCACGACCGTCGCTCCGGCGACCTTCTCCTGCACCTGGCCAGACAGCTCGGACAAGCCTTCCTGCACGGCATGGGAGGCTTTGCGGATGCGCTGGCCGTAGAACCGGACACTGAACACCCAGAACGGCAGGACAATCAAAGAGACGGCGGCCATGCGCGGGGACAGCAGAAACAGCCAGATGATAATGCCGACTACCGAGATGGAGTCCATCCAAAGCAGGGTACACGCATTGCCAATAAAGTTCTGGGCCAGCGCAATGTCCGAAGTCAGCCGGGACACGATAGAACCCGAACGGTTCTGCTGAAAAAACGACAGGGACAGCCCTTGAATATGCTCGTAGAGATCGTTGCGGAGCTTAAAGATGACCCGCTGCCCGCCGATGCCGACCAGATACCCGCGTCCGAAGATGACCAGGCCCATACTCAGCAGAAAGACAATGACCGCGCCGAGCAGGACATTCGCCTTTTCGGTGGGCGTGTCCCCCGGCGCGAAGTGCCGAAGCAGATGATCCAGCACAGGGTACAGACGGTTGGTATGGCCGGTGTGGGTCTGGGTATTGCCGATAATCAGGCGGTCAATGACGTACCCCGTGATGCTGGGCACGACGGCCCCAACCGTGTAGTTAATGATGCCGAAAATGGTGGCCGTGATGAACAGCGGCAGGTAGGGGGTCAGGTACGCCAGGAAGCGCAGCATCGCCTGCCGCTCTTTTTTGGGGTCCCGAACGGACTCGTCGGCGTTCCGCATTCGGATTTCGGCGAGCGAGTCGCGCCGCGTGTGCTTGCGTTTCGGCGTGGCACTGCGACGAATTAAGTCAGTGACAGTTTGCAGCATAGGTGTGTTCCTGTTGAGATTACCGTGGCCTGTCTTGCTATTGTGCCATATCCGAACCCGTAAGTTCAACCTTTTATATAAAAACACGAGAAAAAACTGATTTAACGTTTAATACCGGCGGGTGCGGCGGCCTTTTCGTCCGGGCGAGCGGAGCGAGTTCGTTTTGGCAAATTTGGGGGTTAATGGCCCGTTCCGCGTAAAGAACCCCTCCCGATTGGGGGGCAGTTCGTTTTGACAAATTTCGGCGTGTGCGGCGTCGAGGGGCGCTTCGGACAGCTCGTTTGCGGCCTGGGTCGTGGCTTTGCGGAGCTGGTACAGGAGGTTTCCGGTTTCGAGCGAGACGGCAAGGTCGGTTTCCGGCTCGTCGCGGCACTCGCGCTCGGAGACGTGCAGGTCTTCCAGCACCTGCTCGCGCAGGCGGCGCTGATAAAGCTGGGGAACGTCTTTGCCGAGCAGCTTCACGGCGGTGTCAATCTGGCGGTGGAGGGCGGTCTCGTGGCGCAGGACGGCGTTCAGCCGTTCCAGCCGCTCGGCTTCGGAGAGCGTGTCGTCTTCAAAGAGCTGGGCCTGCCAGCGGTGGAGGCGGCGCAGACGCCAGGAGGCCGCCGCGATCTTTTCGACGTAATGCTGTTCCAGCAGATTGCGCGGGGTGAGCTGCCGGGTCCATTCGGCTTGAAGCTGTGCGTAGCCTTCGGGGTCTTCGCCGAGGGCGGGCAGGACGACATCACGGGCGAAGAGGCCGTGGGTGGTGGCGTTGCGGCTGGCGATGGCCTTGCCGTGTTCGGTTTTGGGTCCGCTGTTACTGGGTCCGCTGTTACTGGGTCCGCTGTCGGTCGTCGGTCCGCTGTTCGTCGTCGGCATGGTCGTGTTCCTGTTCCGCTCTCCCAAGCAAAAACTTATGTCTACTAGTATGGCAGGGACGGGGTGAGGATGTCAAGGGAAGAAGAAGTAGGGGAGAAAAACTATGGGAAACGGAGACATACAAGAGCATAAACCATCAGTTGCTAATTATAGTATGTAGACCCGTTCCGCCGAATCCGTTATTCTATACTATCCATGACTTCAGATATCTTATCCAGATTTGGAAGTGCTGTGCGGCAAAAGCGGTTGGCTCTTGGAATTTCTCAAGAAGAACTTGCTGACCGTGCCGGTGTGCATCGCACATATGTTGGAATGATAGAGCGAGGCGAAAAGAATGTTACGCTACTCAACATTCAGAAGTTCGCCTTCGCTCTTGGTGTAACAATAAGTGACTTGCTGAAAGGCGAATGATATATTGGCCGGAGAAAACCTGCGAGGCAGAGGAATTTGGCAAGATGTAAGCGGAGCGAAAGCATCTGTTGCAGAAAAAAGCTTCTACAATGTTTTCTTGGCGGCCTTTGAAGATACATCGTTTCGAGTCCGATCCAAACCCAGTGAGTTCAACAACACCTACAAAAGCGTGGTTCTTACACCGAGCGTACTTCAAGAAATACACAATCCAGTAGATGAGATAAATAGACACGGTTTCAGCCCAGACTATGCGATAGACAATGTTCTGACGAAGAAAACGCTATATGTAGAAGTGAAAAGGCAAGACGGCTGGGTTGAGGGAGGCAAGCGGTCCGATGGGAGGGGCAACGCTCACGAAAGGTCATGCAAGTTTTTCACTCCTGGCTTGTTAGCATTACTAAGAGAGAAAGGAGGTCATCCAGACACTGTGATACCCTTCTGGACTGTGTTTATTGGGGATATAACACGAGACCCTTGCCGAGTTCGTGAAGTAACATTCTGGTACAAGGGTTGCGAAGACCACTTCTTTTTTTGGAGAAACACCCAAGACAAAATTCCTTTGCTTAGACACTTCGACGAAAGGCTCAAGGACTTACTAACCTAAAATCGTCTGGATTTTCGTTTGGTACATCCAGTCCCCAAACTGTCCAGTTGCTACATTTTCGCCTGGCGAACAACTCAACTTTGTCTTGCGAAGGAAACATTTTTTCTATAGCTTCTCTCACCTCATCAGGCTTTGCGCTGTGTGCCCGTCGCGGGCTTCTTATCAACTGTTGAACATTTCTTGCCCCCCTGGGTTGCGGTATCTTTCCACGTTTGAAAACTAGACAAAGTTCGCAATTTGACAAGGTGTATTGTCCGGGGTTATGCACCATTTTGTCCCAGACGAACGCAACGGTTCTGTATTTGAAGCCCCATTCCTCCCCAAGCGAAATCGCCTGTGCCATGTGAGGACTTGTAGCCCACATAAACAATAAGCAATTCTCCTTTGCGATCTTGTAAATGGGCATCAGTTTGAGTTCTTCAAGTTTTACCGTAGGGTATTTGAACGAAGCCGAGCTGATGAAGATGTTTTTGTCGAGATCAATTTCCTCTGCGCTCTTGCTACTTTTGTCAAACTGAAGCTTCCCACCGTAGTCCCATGGGGGATCAGCATAAATAATATCAAACACCGCTTCAGGAAAATTGGGATAGAAGTTCGGCATTCTGTTGAGTTTAGTCTTAGCTTTAGCCTGCTCGCTGTAAATAGTGTATCCGGTGGTTTTCTCCATGCTAACTATAGTATACCAAAATCGGTATTTTGTCAATAGGCCGTTGCTGTGTCACAGCTAAATTAAGTAAGACGAGCCGCACTGGTGAAGCCTTGACAACGCGAAAGCAATTCGGCCCAGTAAAGCAATTTGGCGTAATCTGGTACAATACGGCTATGAGTGTCAAAGAAATCGAGAGAGCGATTGTTCAGTTGCCGAGCAGGGAAGTTTCCGAGCTGATGTCCTGGCTTTCAGAGCATCACGCCCAGCTTTGGGACAAGCAAATTGAGGATGATTTGGAGGCAGGGCGGCTGGATGCGCTGCTGGCGGAAGTCGATAAAGAATATGAAGCGGGTCTGGCGCGTCCTTTATGAACCCCCTGACCCTGCCGCGCTTTTGGCAGCATTACCAGCAGTTGCCTGTGGCAGTGCAAGAATTGGCCGACAAGAATTACGAGCGGCTGAAGTCTGACCCTTTTCATGCGTCTTTGCACTTCAAGAAAGTCGGCAGGCGCAAGGAGCTTTGGTCTGTTCGTGTCGGCGACCACTACCGGGCTTTGGGGCGGGATAAGCCGGAAGGGGTGGTTTGGTTCTGGATCGGCACACACGCGGAATACGACAGGTTGATTTCCTGACTGACATCCCGTCTGCGCCGCCGGAAACAGGGGCGTGAAGGGGCAGGGCGAGCCACACAGTTCAAGTCTTGACAACGTCCTGCCGATATGTCAAGATAGAAGTGCAAGTGTACGGTTTGCTGGACTGCCCACAGCAAAAAGAAGGGAACCGCCTGGCAGCGGCCCCCTTCTTCTTAGCGAACCTCAAAAGCCAAAGGCTTTAAGAATTCGCACAATCGCTGCGATTGTCGACACAACCGCTGCGATGGTTTGAGCGACGGGACGGACTCGATTGAACGCCCGCCGCACTTTGTTGGACATAAGGATCACCTCCTTTCTGCCCAATTTGGGAAAGACAGCCTCTCTAACGGGCTGTCTTTTCTAGTTTACCTCTTCCGTCTGATTGAATGCTTGCTTCTTGCGCCTCGACCCGCTGCGCTGCCTGCCGACACAGTTCCTTTAGACGCTGAGTAGGGTATCATAGCGGCAGATTGAACAAAATTGTGACACAAAAGGCGGGGCGCATATGACGGTATTGGTGACCGGGGCATCCGGGTTTGTCGGGCGGCATATTTGTGAAGGCTTAGTCAAAGCGGGGCATCCGGTGCGGGGACTGGTCCGGCAGGTGCCTGTCCGCAAGAACCGGGTGGACGGGGTGGAATATATCCGGGGCGTGGATGTCACAGAAGCCATCTCGCTGACCCCGGAGATGTTTGCGAATGCTGAAGCGATTATTCATCTCGTCGGTATTATTCAGGAAGCGCCGCGCAAGGGGCAGACGTTCCAGAGGGTGCATGTCGAAGGCACGCGCAATGTGATAGATGAAGCCCTGCGAGCAAACTTTGATGGCCGCTTTGTTTACATGAGCGCCATCGGGTCGTCCATGAACTCGCCGTCGGTGTATTCCCAAACGAAGTACCAAGCCGAGCGGATTGTAATCGGCTCGAAGCTGCCGTATACCATCTTTCGGCCCTCGCTCGTGATTGGTGCCGACGGCGAGTTTGTCGCTCAGATGAAAGACCTGGTTCTGCACGGCGGCCTCGGCGGAAATGCGCCGTTCCCGGTCATCCCCGTTCCCGGCCCCGGCTTCAATTTATTCCAGCCGATTTGGATTGACGATCTAGTGAACTGCGTCGTGCAGTCGCTGGGACGCGGTGATACGATCAACCAGGTCTACGAAGTCGGCGGCGCGACTCAGCTTTCGTTTAACGAGCTATTGAAAGGCTTCGCGCGTTCGCTGGACAAACCAAAAAAGCCGCTGCTCCACGCCCCGATCCCGCTTTTGTACGCCGCCGCGACAGTCATGGAGAAAATTCTGTCCAAGCCGCCCGTCACGCGCGATCAGCTTAAAAACTTGGGATTGGATAATATCACGACCAGCCTTGCCGTTAAAGAAACGTTTAACATCAACCCGCAGACGTTCGACCAAATGCTCACGAAGATTTACGGTTAGAAAGCATAACCAAATGGCAAAGAAAGCACCCGAAGACATCTACACCGACCCGGCTTTGCGGTTGCGGCTAAAAGACGAAATCACCGCTGGCGACAAAGGCGGGCGGCCCGGCCAGTGGAGCGCCCGCAAAGCGCAGCTTCTCGTGCATGAGTACGAAAAAGCCGGCGGCGGCTACAAAGAAGACAAGCAGACCGACGAACAAAAGCACCTGCACGAGTGGACCGAAGAAGAGTGGACCACGGCAGACGGCAAGCCCGCCGCGCAGGAAGACGGGATGCACCGTTACCTGCCGAAAGAGGCTTGGGACAAGCTTTCGCCCGAAGAAAAAGCCGCCACGGACGCGAAGAAGCACGAGGGAGACGCTGAAGGGCATCAATTCGTGCCAAATACCGATCAGGCCAAAGAAGCCCGCGAAGACGCGCAGAAGCATGAGTAACGGTTCACAAGAAAGCCCCGGTGACAGTAACATCGGGGCTTTTTGCTGAAAAACTGGTCGGGAAGCAGGACATTACCAATGACGTTAGCGACGTTGGTACCGCACTTAATGTCGGTCTGGGTGACGGTCGCGTTGTTGGTTTTGACACTGCGGCTTAGGCCGATTTTGAGTATGCTGCCCTTGGTGGTGCCAGCAGGAAGCTTCAAACGCGTAAGAAGGCAGGGGCAAGCTCTACGCCTACGGGAGTGGCACAGGGTATAATAATGGTATGCCCGACATCACTCAATCACTGCAAACTTATTTTGGGTACGGCGAGTTCCGGCCGCAGCAGGAAGAGGCGATTGAGGCGGCCCTTTCGGGGCGGGACGTACTTGTCGTCATGCCGACGGGGGCGGGAAAGTCGCTATGTTTCCAGTTGCCTGCGGCGCTGTCCGAGGGCGTAACACTAGTGGTCTCGCCGCTGATTGCGCTGATGCGGGACCAAGTGGATGCGCTGAACCGAAGGCCTGCGTTTGAGGAGATTGGCTGTGCGGCCTTGACTTCTTTGCAGTCTCCCGAAGAGCAGTATGATGTTCTGCGGAAGATGAAACAGGGGCATATCAAGCTGGTGTATGTCGCGCCGGAGCGCTTCCGGTCGGGCGCGTTCATGGACACCTTGAAGAGTGTGAAGATCGCTCGGTTTGTCGTGGATGAGGCGCACTGCATCTCCGAGTGGGGGCATGATTTCCGGCCGGATTATTTGAGCTTGCGCGAAGTGGTGGAGACTTTGGGTAATCCGCCATTATTAGCCGCGACGGCGACAGCGACGAAGCGGGTGCAGCAGTCGATTGTCGCTAATCTCGGAATGCGCGACCCGCTGGTCTTGGTCGGTGGCTTCAACCGGCCTAATCTCCATTTTTCGGTGCATCGGTGCAAAAGCGAGTCGGAGCGGGAAGACAAGCTCACCCGCGCCCTGCCGAAGCTGTCGGCGCTGGGCGGCAGCGGTCTCATTTATGTCGCGACACGCAAGCAGTGCGAGCAGGTCTTTGAGCTGGCGGGGGACGCACTCGCGAAAGTCGGTCAGACGGCGGGGATGTACCATGCGGGCCTCGACGCCGACATTCGGAACCAGATGCAGCGCGACTGGCTGGAAGGCGACCGGCAGGTTTTAGTGGCGACCAATGCTTTCGGCATGGGGATTGACAAGCCCGATGTCCGCTTTGTGATCCACTGCGCTTGCCCGGATAGTTTAGAAAGCTACTACCAGGAAGCGGGCCGCGCCGGGCGGGACGGGCGCAAAAGCCGCTGCACGATTTTGTACCATTTCGCCGACCGCCGCACCCGCGAGTGGTTTATTGACAACGAGGCTATGACGGTTGGCGATGTCGAGCGGGCCTTTCACCACATTCGCCGCTTCGCCGATGCCCAAAAAAATGAGGGGGAAAAAACGGCCCGGCTGCCGAAGACCTGGGGCATGGCGCTGGACTGGAGCGATATGAAATCGCGTCTGGCGCTCGGCGAGCTGGAGCGCGGCGACTTAGTTCAGCGCGTCGCCCAGACCGGAGACGCCGTTGTGCTGACGCTGGTCCGCATGGACTTCCCCCCAGACGCCCGGCGCTCTATCGCCGCTGGGCTGGCGAAGCAGCGGGCCGAGCGTTTGCGGCGCCTCGACGAGATCGTGGACTACTGCAAGACCCCATACTGCCGGCGGCGCACGGTGCTGGATTATTTCGGCGACCGCCAGGAGCCGCCCATTTCTTCCTTCTGCTGCGACAACTGCGACCAGCCGCCCGTGGGGCCGCAGGCCGTGTCCGGGAAGAACCTGCCGTCCGTCCCCATGCCGACCCAGCTTGACCCCAGCGACATATACTCCGTCCTGCACGGCCTTGATGCCCTGCGCCCCGCCGTCGGCAAAGCGCGTCTCAATAAGCTGCTGCGTGGGGCCGGCGCGATGGGCGACAAGTCCACCGCGCCGGGCAGCCCGCTGAACGGCCTGTTTCGCGGCAGCACCGTCGCCGTCGTGGACAAGTTCTTGGAGTCGCTGTTTGCCGAGGGCCTGATGCACCAGGGCGATGAAGATGCTTACTTCGTCTGCACCGTGACCGCACCGGGCCGGGCTTCCTGGCAGGACCGGCTGCCGATCAGCGCCCAAGTTCCGCGCGGCTACGCTCCGCGTTCTGCCGCCGATACCGATGGCGGCAGTGACGATATATTAAGCGAGCTGAAGCTCTGGCGGACCGCTCAGGCGTCCAAAGACGCCGTGCCGCCGTATGTCGTGTTCAGCGACAAAACGCTGATTGAAATCGCCCGCGCCCGCCCCCAATCATCCGATGATCTGCTGGAAGTCAGTGGCATCGGCCCCGCCAAGCTCGAAAAATACGGCGGGGACGTGCTGAGAATTACGGGCGAATAGCCTGCATGACTTCACGAACGCATTCTTTTGCGACTTCATTTTTGACGGTTTTTGTGGTAAAAAGCAGAAGATGATTAACTCTGTCATGCCAGCGGAACTCCACCCCTCGGCTGAACCGGCGCTGCGGCTTCTTCTGCGCCGGATCACCGGTCTTCTCAGCCTTGGAATGGGGCTTATCGTTTTGATCGGCTGGTATAGTCACAACCTGCTGATGCTGCGGATTTCTCCGGCGTTTGTCGCGATGGCTTACAATGCAGCCCTCAGTTTTTTTCTCAGCGGAGCGGGGCTTCTGGCGTCTTCTTCCTCACGGCGTTCGGTACGGTGGTTCGCAGGGATTGCCGGGGCTGCCGCCGCGCTGATCGGCCTGCTGACACTGATTGAGTATCTGCTGCCTGTCAACTTCGGAATTGACGAGCTGCTGATGCATTCCTACATCCGGTCCGGAATTACGGCGCCTGGGCGAATGGCGTTCTGTACGGCCTTTTGCTTTTCTTTAAGTGGCCTCTCGCTGCTGCTGGTGCAGAGCCGCCGCTTTCCGGCGCGGCCTTTGCTCCTTTCCGCGTTCGCCTCAGCCATTCTTGGCTTGGGTCTCGTGGCTCTTTCCGGCTACTTGACCGGCATCGTTCAGAGCTATGTTTGGGGACAGTTCACGCGGATGGCGGTGCACACAGCGGTGGGCTTTATTTTGCTGGGCGTAGGTCTGCTGACTTTGGCTGTTCGAGACGAGCAGGTTTCTACCAATGAGCAGGCTTCTGTCAATAAGCAATCTTCCCACAGGGATCAGGACCGGAACACGCCCGGCTGGCTGCCGATCTTCGCCGGGACCACGGCGGCCTCGGTCACGCTCTGTCTTTGGCAGGCGCTGGTCGTGGAAGAAGGTGCACAGACTGCTCTTGTCCGCCGCCTTGCTGCCTCCAGTCGGCTGACCTCTCCCCCCTCGGTGTCCCTCCAGCCGCTGATCCCAATCGGCGCTTTATTTGGCGGCCTGCTGCTGGCGCTTCTGCTGGCCGGGGCGGTCTTTCTTGCCCAAACAGCCCGCCAGCAGGCAAAAGAGCTGCGCCTGGTCCGGGACGGCCTCGAACAGCGGGTGACCGAGCGGACTGAAGCACTCGCCAATGCGAATGCAGCTTTGCAGGAGGTTTCCGGCTGGCAGCGCTCCTTCCTGCGGGACGCCCTGGCAAATGTCACCGATGGCAAGCTGCTGCTGTGCAGCGATGCCGGCGATCTGCCGCCGCTGCGGGGCGGTCTTCACGGCAGCGCGATTGCATTGACGCCCCAGGATGGCCTGCGTGACCTGCGCTGCCGGACCGCCGCCGCGGCGGAAGCAAACCGCTTTACGGACGAGCGTGTCTACGATCTGGTCACAGCCGCCAACGAAGCCGGCATGAACGCCATTGTTCATGCCGGGGAAGGGGTAGCACTGATCTGCTTCGACAACTCCGGCACGATCCAGATTCGGGTGGAAGATGCCGGACAGGGCATCTCCATGGAAAACCTGCCCCGCGCCGCGCTGTCTCGCGGCTTTACCACCGCCGGAACGCTAGGGCACGGCTTGAAGATGATGCTGCAAGCCACAGACCGTCTCTGGCTGCTGACCGGCCCGACAGGCACCATCGTCGTTTTGGAGCAGGACCGCTCGGCTCCTGAGCCGGCCTGGAGCGTTCGGTAAACGACCCGCTTCAGACCTACCCCTTCAGACCTACCCCTTCAGCATCTCCGGCAGCACCTCTTCGGCGCGTCCCAGCAGCACCTCGTTAAATTCCTCTGCCGCGTCGCCTGCCTCCAAGTTCACCAAGACTGTATGCGCTCCCGCCTGCGCGGCGATCTGCACGAATGCGGCGGCGGGCCAGACGAAGCCGGATGTTCCGGCGGCAAGAAACAAGTCACAGGCGTCGAGTGCGGTCTGCGCCTGTCGCAGCACCGTTTCTGAGAGCGTTTCTCCAAACAGCACGACATCCGGGCGCAGCAGCGAGCCGCACCGAGGGCAGGACGGAACAGCGTCGTAGCTCTGCGTGTCGTCAAACGGCGGCAGATCGCAGGTGGGGTTCGTGCAGCGGGTCCGAAACGCCGAGCCATGCAACTCCGTCACCTGCGGGCTGCCGGCCCGCTGATGGAGGCCGTCCACGTTCTGCGTCAGCAGCGTCACCGCGCCGGGGCGGGCGTTTTGCAGGGCCGTGATGGCAAGATGCGCCGGGTTCGGCTGTGCCGCAAGCGAGACACGCCGCCGCTCGGAGTACAGCCGCCAGAGGCCCGGCAGACTACCGGGCAGATAACGCGCTTCGACAAGTTTCGCAATGTCCGCGCTTTCCCAGAGGCCGCCGGGACCTCGGTAGGCCGGCAGGCCGGAGCCGACGGAAACGCCTGCGCCGGTCAAAATGACGATGTGGTTAGCGATGTCGGTCAGTTGGGGCATAACACAGTATTATGCCCGAAGCGTACCAGAAAAACTCCCACTGCTCCTATTGCGGCACCCCTTTCGCCGCCGACGCCCCGTACCCGCGCCGGTGCGCCCAGTGCAGCAATACAACCTACTCTAACCCGCTGCCAGTCTCGGTTGTCCTGTTGCCGATTGACCCCGGCGGCCTGCTGCTGGTGAAGCGTATACAGGAGCCGGCGGCGGGAAAATGGGGGCTGCCCGGCGGCTTCATTGAGACCGGCGAAACCTGGCAGGAAGCCGGAGCGCGAGAAGTCTTTGAGGAGACCGGCTTTACGGTTGACCCGGCAGCAATCACGCTGTTCGACACGCGCTCCGCGCCCGATGGCACACTCTTAGTCTTCGGCCTTGCGCCGCCCCAATCCTCCGCCATTCTGCCGAGCTTCCAGCCGTCCTCGGAAACATCCGCCGCGATGGCAGCAGATGGGCCGATGGAACTGGCGTTTTCGACCCACACCGAGACTGCGAACCGCTACTGGAAAGAGATCACCCGCCATGAATAAGCCCACGCTTGACGACAAAGGCATCATCGAGACCTGCACACACTGCGGACGCCGGAACCGGGTGCCGTTTGCCAAGCTCCCCGAAACCGGCACCTGCGGCCAGTGCCAGTCCGTTCTACCGAACATCACTGCGCCGCTCGACATTCCCAGTGAGGGCGTTTTTGCTGCGCTTGTCGCTGCATCCCCGCTGCCGGTGGTCGTAGACTTTTGGGCGCCCTGGTGCGGACCGTGCCGCCAGGTCGCGCCGGAGCTGGAAAAAGTGGCGGCGTCCTCTGCCGGCAAATGGCTGATCGTCAAGATCAACACGGAAGCGCTGCCGGGTCTCGGTGCTCGGTTCGGCGTCCAGGCTATCCCGACCATGGCCGTCTTCACAGGCGGCAAAGAAGCCGCCCGGACGTCTGGTGCCCGCCCGGCGTCTGCGATAGAGGCGTGGGTCAAGGCGCAGCTTTAGAGGACTTAACCCATGCACATTTTTTGGTATCTGCCGACGCAGGGTGATGAGCGGTATCTCGGCTCGCCCGAAGGCCAGCGTGCGCCGACTTTTGCGTACCTCAAACAGATTGCCGAGGCGGTGGATGCCCTCGGCTACGAGGCCATGCTGATCGGGACGGGCGCGAAGCAGGACCCGTGGGTGATCGCGTCGGCTCTGATCCCTTCAACCAAGCGGCTGAAGTTCTTAATCGCGCACCGGCCTTCGCTCCTGCCGCCGGCGCTTGCGGCGCGGATGACGGCGACGTTCGACCATCTTTCGGAAGGGCGGGTCCTGCTGAACATCGTCGCGGGCGGCGGCTCGATGGAAGCCGACGGCGTTTTCTTAAGCCATGATGAGCGGTACGCCCACGCGGACGAATATCTGACCATCTGGCGGGCCTTGATGCTCGGCGAAAGCTTGACGTTTCACGGGAAGCATCTTCAAATCGAGAATGCCCGGCAGCAGTTTGGGCCGTATCAGCGTCCGTATCCGCCGCTCTATTTCGGCGGCTCGTCCCCGGCGGCGCTGGCGGTGGCGGCAAAGCATGTGGATGTGTACCTGACCTGGGGGGAGCCGCCGGCGATGGTCGCGGAGAAAATCGCCGTTCTGCGGGCGCTGGCCGCCGCCGAGGGCCGGACTTTGCGCTTCGGCATCCGCCTGCATGTCATTGTCCGCGATACGACCGACGACGCCTGGGAGGCGGCGGACACGCTTCTCAGCCGCTTGGACGACGCGACACTGGCCGCGTCGCAGGCAGCGATAGCCCAGTCAGAATCGGAAGGCCAGCGTCGTCAGCGGGCGCTCCACGGCGGCAGACGGGACTCCCTGGAAATCAGCCCAAATCTGTGGGCGGGCGTCGGACTGGTTCGGGGCGGGGCGGGAACGGCGCTTGTCGGCGACCCGCAGACCGTGTATGCCCGGATGCAGGAGTACGCCGCGCTGGGAATTGACACGTTTGTCTTGTCCGGCTACCCGCATTTAGAGGAAGCCTACCGCTTCGCCGAAGGCGTCTTTCCGCTGCTTCCGGCGGCCTCAAACGGCGACCCGGCCCCGAACGCCCCCGGCAATCCCGCCGATCGCGAGCGCGACCTGCTGATGCTCCCGCGCACCGGCTCCGGTACTGAAAACTTGACCGAGATGGTCAAGTAGCCGAACGATAATTTCCCGTCGTCGTGGCTGAAGCAGGTAAGGGCGAGCAGACGCCGGAAGTCCCCGCCGTGAACGGCAGGTCTAAAGGCGCGGACGCCAATCGGTCTGCGACCGAGAATGCTGCCTTTTGTTATGCTCTGGCTCTTCCGCCCGCAGGGCGGTTGGCCGAAGGCCCTCAGACCTGCCGTTCACGGCGGGGGCTGCGCGGCGGGGCATCGGCGCATGAGCTTTCGCATATCGCCTCTACTTCCCCGCCGCCTCGCCCGGCGTCTGCGGCTCTATCGTAATGTTCACGCTGGGCGTGTTGGGCTGCAAATACATCTTCTTGCCGGGGAAGTCTATCAGCACACGATGGTCAGCAAAAAAGTTCATGCCAAGCAACGGAGGCAACTTATCTGATACGGGGCGTACTACCAGAGGATAATTCAGCATCTTCGAGTCACCTAAATCTAATTCATCAGCAATGGCGGTAGTAACGATAACAGTACCGTAGGCTGTTTTCGCTCCCTGCTGGCCGAGAGGCTTAAGATTAATTTTCTGCGCCAACTGCTCAGAAACATCCGTAGCATCCGACCCAGTATCCAGCAGCATATCCTCGCTTCCTTTCAAGCTACCATTAACAAACTGTGCTGTAACGAACCATTTGTTCTGGATACCGCTGCTCGTAATAGACAGAATAGAAGGCTGAGTAAACCTAAGTGCTTCC
The DNA here is from genome assembly GCA_965213825.1 of Capsulimonadaceae bacterium. Classification (GTDB taxonomy): domain Bacteria; phylum Armatimonadota; class Armatimonadia; order Armatimonadales; family Capsulimonadaceae; genus JANXMY01. Next base: position 204,378 of record CBDCAE010000010.1, on the reverse strand, counting down.
ACTTGGCGCAGACTTAGCCCACCAGGTATACAAATACCAAACTGATGCTTCGCACCATCCAAGAAGATTGCGAAGTGTTGTAGCAGACTGTTGCCGAGAATGCCAGAGTAGGGTATCGCGTCAGTTTTATGGGGCAACAATGAAATAGCTTGATTGTCTAAAACAATTAGTGGCAGATCTGTAAACCTGAGTGTGCCAAAACTCAATACCGAGATCTTGGTGGTCATCAACCGGGAGCCGTTGAACAAAAGCGGCTTGCCATCCGCTCCTACCGCAGGTTCTAAGTGAAGACTCATTTGTTTAGCAAGTTCAGTACTGATTACGCTCTCTGACGTTCCCGTATCTACAAGAAATGTGGCTTTCTGGGTGTCGTTGATTGTCACTTGAATGAGAGGCTGTCCAACATTGGACCCGTATTTTATCGGGGTATACGGCATATAATGCAACCTTTGGGTCTGGTCAGCGGACGGACTATCTGCCTTAACAGTAGAACAGATCAAACCCAACGAAATCAGCAGCGGCAAAGCAACAAGGTTTGTGATGGTTTTGAGCATAATGAACCTAGTGTAACAAACGGATGCACGCTCTGTCAAGCCTGTTTTCGCGGCGAACAGGTACAATAACGGCAGAGGGTATTAAGCGTGGCTGTTGCAATGCGTGGCGGGGGTGGGGCGGGACAAGGCGGGCGGGAAAAGAAGCCGCTGAAGGCGGGGACGCTGGGGCGGGTGGTGCAGACGTTCCGGCCCTACGATAAGCAGATGGCGCTGATTGCGGTGACGGTGCTGGCGGCGGCGGGGCTGGGACTGTTCCCGCCGTTTCTGCTGAAAGCCATCATCAACCACGGGCTGCTGGGGCGGGATATGGGGCTGGTGACGCGCGACATCGGCCTGACGCTGCTGGCGACGCTAGTGTCTACGGTGCTGACCCTGTACTATGGGTATTTGAGTATTCTGGTCGGGCAGCGTATCATGCGGGACCTGCGGAACCAGTTGTACAAGCATTTGCAGGGGATGGCCCTGCGCTTCTTTGCCGACACGCGCACCGGCGAAATCCAGTCCCGGCTGGCAAATGATGTGGGCGGCGTGCAGTCGGTGCTGTCGGACACGGCGGCGACTGTGCTGTCCAACACCACGATTGTCCTTTCGACGCTGGGGGCCATGATTTACATGGACTGGCGGCTGACCCTGCTGTCGGTGGGGGTCCTGCCGCTGTTCGCGTGGGTCGGCAAGTGGGTGGGGGAATGGGGCGCGGGCATCCGCAAGGAGGTTCAAACCCGGCTGGCGGATATGAACTCGACCATGCAGGAGACGCTGTCGGTGTCCGGTGTCCTGCTGTCCAAAACCAGCGGCCGGGCGGGCCTGTCGCTGGCGAAGTTTGCGGGCGAGAACCAGGGCTTGACCGACGCGCAGATCAAGCAGTCTATGGTCTTCCGGGTCTTCTTTAACCTCATCGGCCTGACGTTTTCACTGACCCCGGCCCTGGTCTACTGGCTGGCGGCAGACCTGGTGGTCTCGCACGGCGATCATCACCTGTCGCTCGGCACGATTGTCGCGTTCACCGTGCTGCAAGCCCGGCTCTTTTTCCCCTTGACGGGCCTCCTGAACGTTCAGGTGGACGTGACAAGCGCCCTCGCCCTGTTTGACCGTATTTTTGAGTATTTGGACTTGAAGCAGGAGATCGTAGACGCGCCCGATGCTGTCGCGCTTTCGCCCAATCAAATACGCGGCGAGGTGGCATTTTCCAATGTGACGTTTCGCTACGACGAGTCGCAGGCCGCGCCGACACTGGACGGCATCTCGTTTGACGCAAGGCCGGGGCAATTAGTAGCCCTTGTCGGCCATTCCGGGTCCGGAAAGACGACGCTGACCTCGCTCATCCCAAGATTATATGATGCCGACAGCGGGCGCATTTTGATTGACGGCTATGACGTGAAGCAGATCAAGCTGGAGTCGCTGGGGCAGGCTATCGGCGTCGTCACGCAGGAGACCTACTTGGTCCACGACACCATCAAGACCAATTTGCGCTACGGCAACCCGGACGCGACCGATGCCGAGCTTGTCGCCGCTGCCCGCGCCGCCGCGATCCACGATCACATCGCCTCCTTGCCCGACGGCTACGACACGGTGGTCGGGGAGCGGGGTTACAAGCTGTCCGGCGGCGAAAAGCAGCGGGTCGCGATCGCGCGGGCCATTCTCAAAAATCCGCGCATCTTGATCTTAGACGAAGCAACTTCAGCGCTAGATACGCAGTCCGAGCGCCTCATTCAATCGGCATTGGTCCCACTGATGGCCGGACGGACAACGTTCGCTATCGCCCACCGGCTGTCCACAATTCTGGCTGCCGACCTGATTTTGGTCCTGGAACATGGCCGCATCGTCGAGCGCGGCACCCATGAATCTCTGCTGGAGTCCGGCGGCGCGTATGCCCGCCTGTATGCGGCTCAGTTTGAGGAAGCGTCGGGGGAAGAGGTGAGGGAGGAACTGCTGGCGACGGTTTAGGAGAAGCCCCCACCCCCAGCCCCTCCCCCGCAAGCGGGAGAGGGGAGCATGAAGAAGAGTAAGAAGACGCCGATGTCTCTGCTCTTTGTCTGGCTCCCCTCTCCCGCCTGCGGGGGAGGGGCTGGGGGTGGGGGCTTCTTTACGCCTTCGGCCCGGCCGCTTTAATTTCGTCCGAGACTTGTGGGAAGCGGGCGAAGTTTTCGTGGAAGCGGACGGCGAGCGCCCGCGCGGCGGCATCGTAATCGGCGGGATTTGCCCAGGTCGAGCGCGGCTGTAGTAACTCGCTCTGAACACCGGGAACGGAGACTGGAATATGCAGGCCAAAGACCGGATCTGTGACGGTCGGCGTGTCCCGCAGATCGCCGCACAGGGCGGCGCGAACTAATGCGCGTGTCTGGTCCAGCGCAATTCGGTGGCCTGTGCCATACGGTCCGCCGATCCAGCCGGTGTTCACGAGGTAGCAGTCCGCGCCATGGAGGTCTAGCCTCGCGCCCAGCATCTCCGCATAACGCACCGGCGGCAGGGGCCAGAAAGGAGCGCCGAAGCAGGCGGAAAAGTTTGGTTCCGGCTCCGTGACGCCGCGCTCTGTGCCGGCCAGCTTCGACGTATACCCGCTGAGGAAGTGGTACAGGGTCTGCTCGCGGGTCAGCCGGGAGATCGGTGGCAGGACACCAAACGCATCGGCGGTCAGGAACAAAATCGTTTTCGGATGCCCGCCGACACCGGGGATGAGGGCGTTTGGGATAGCCGTAATCGGGTACGCCGCCCGCGTGTTCTCGGTCAGCGAGACGTCGTCATAATCGGCAGCGCGAGTCTTGGGGTCAAGGACAACGTTTTCCAAAACCGTGCCGAATTGAATGGCATCCCAGATTTCCGGCTCGGTGGCGTGACTGAGCTTGACGCACTTGGCGTAGCAGCCGCCTTCAAAGTTGAAGACGCCGGTGTCTGACCAGCCGTGCTCGTCGTCGCCGATCAAGCGCCGCTCCGGGTCGGCAGACAGGGTTGTCTTGCCGGTTCCCGATAGTCCGAAGAACAGCGCAGTGGAACCATCCGCCCCGACATTCGCCGAGCAGTGCATGGGAAAGATGTTCGACTGGGGCAGCAGGTAGTTCAGCACCGTAAAGATGCTCTTTTTGATCTCCCCTGCATATTCCGTCCCGCCGATTAGCCCAATCTTCTGTGTCAAATCGAGCGCAATTACGGTTTCCGAGCGCACGCCATCGCGCTGCGGGTCGGCGTGAAAGCTCGGCAGGTCCAGCAGCGTGAATTCCGGCGTGAAGTTTTCGATTTCGGCGGGGGTAGGGCGAAGGAAAAGCTGATGCGCGAACTGCGAGTGCCACGCATACCGGGTGATGATACGGATTGCCAGCCGCGTGCTGCTGTCAGCCCCAGCAAAGCCATCAAAGACAAACAGTTCATGGCCTGCGGCGGATTTCGTCATCTTTTCGAGCAGCCCGGCGAACTTCGCCGGCAGCAGCGCCTGGTTGGTCTTGCCCCAGTCTACCCGCTCGTGCGTCTCGCGGTCGTCCACCAGATATTTGTCTTTAGGTGACCGCCCTGTGTACTGCCCTGTCCGTGCCGTCAGCGCTCCAGTATCCGCAATCTGCGCCTCGCCGCGTTTGACAGCTTCCTCGGTCAACTCCGAGACCGAAAGATTGCGCCGGAAGGTAACGCCTTGTTCGGCAAGCAGAGTGAAGAGGTCAGGGGAGGGGGACATGGGTTTACTGCTTTCGAGAGGCTGCTACTTGCTAGAGATTGCTACTTGCTAGAGATTGCTACTCACTGACCATCAGACGGCGGAGCTGACTGAGGGCACGGTTTTGCAGGCGGGAAACGTGCATCTGGGAAATGTTAAGCTGCTTGGCGACTTCGGCCTGGGACATGTCTTTGAAGAACCGATGGATAATAATGGCACGCTCGCGCGGGTCAAGCGCTTCTAACGCATAGTCTAGGTCGCCGAAGGCTTCCAAAGAAAGCAGCGACTCGTCTTCCGCGCCCACAAACTCGGCCAGCGACAGCGGAGCGCTGTCGGAGTCGTGCATCATTTTGGAGTCAAGCGAGACTGTGTCGTAAGCATTACCGAGTTCAATCGCTTCGAGAGTCTCTTCCTCAGTCGCGCCGATGCGCAACGCAACTTCCTGGATCGTCGGCGGCCGGCCGAGCTTGGAGCTTAGTGCTTCCTGGGCTTTTGAGGCCGTTTGGTTCAGCTCCTGCAAGCGGCGCGGGACCTTCAGGCTCCAGGCTTTGTCCCGGAAGTAGCGCCGGATTTCGCCGACGATGGTCGGAGTCGCGTAAGTGGAAAACTTCGTGCCGCGCCCGGAGTCAAAGCGGTCAATCGCGTTGATGAGGCCGATGGTGCCGACCTGAATGAGGTCTTCTAAAGGCTCGCCGCGGTTGACGAATTTACCGGCCAGATAGCGGACCAAGTTCTGGTGCATCACGACCAGGCGGTCACGTATCTGGGTGTCGCGGGTGCGGGCATAGCGGGCGAACAGGGTTTCGGCGTCGTCCTGTGTCCAATCCGTCGCCTTTTTTTGTGTCATGAGGGTCATTCCGGTCCCAGCATTCTAAGTTATCTTGTTATTCGGGCGCGTACTTGGTCAGGAGAACACGGGTACCGGTCGGGGATGTTTCGATTTTGACTTCGTCCACGAGGATTTCCATCAGCAGGGCACCGAGGCCCTCCTGATCGACGCCTGCTTCTTCCAGCAGTTTCGCTTCCTCCGTCGGCGCGGCCATGTCTGCCTCGGCCACGTCGTCCTTGACTTCAATCGTCAGCGCGTGTGCATCAATCGTACTGATAATGGAGAGTGTCGCCGCTCCGGTCCCGGCTCGCTCGACCGCATGGGTACAGGCTTCACCAACGGCAAGGCGCACGTCTTCCACTTCGTCGTAGGAAAATGGCATTCGGCTGGCGATGCCCAGCACGGCGAGCCGCGCGACCCCGACATACTCGGCCCGGCACGGGATGACAAGCTGCACGGTCTCCGTGCGGGGAGCGTCGCTTATCTGGGGACTAGGACTCTGCGAACCGGTCATAGAGTCACCCCTTCTTTTGCGGCAGCTTCGGCCTCGGTCTCGTAGATATCGAAGATTTTATTGAGACCCGTAATCTCAAAAATTCGCTGGATCCGCATCCCTGGCCCGACCAGCGCGAGGTTGCCGTCAGCTTCCCGCAGACGCTTCAGGCCGCCGATCAAGACGCCGAGGCCAGTTGAGTCCAGATACTCGACTTTCGAAAGGTTAATAATGACTTTTTTGACGCCTCGCTCGGCGATCTGCACCAAATCCTGCTTGAGCTGCGGGGACGTATAGACATCCACTTCGCCTTCGATGTCTAAGACGCAGGTCGTTTCGCTCGGGGTGCGGGTGTTCATCGTGAGGTTCAAAATACGATCTCCTTGTGTACCTTCTTACGCCTTGTCGCCGCCGCTCGGGAGAGAGCCGCCGCCGCTCGGCACATGGTCTTTGGATAATTCCGACAAAATCAGCTCGGCCCGCCGCTTGAGATCGTCCACCGTCTCGCTCATCTGTTCGGGCGGCACCGGGCGGCGCACCAGCAGGCCGATGACAAGGCCCGTCAGCGCACCCGCGCTGATGCCAGCAGCGACAAACATTGCTAAATTGGGGCGCTCAGGACTGGTCATCGTGAAGAAAGAGAAAGCCTCAGAACCATGTCTTGGTCCTAAATCCGGCGCTGAATGGTCGCGCCGCCAAGCACCGTCTCGCCGCTGAGATCGTACAGGACCAAAGACTGACCAGGCGTGACGGCCCGCAGGGGTGTGTCGAAACGAACGACAAGTTCATCGGAATTCACGCCTTCTTGTACCGTTGCGGCGACAGGTTCCATGTTATAGCGTATTTTCACCAGGACAGGCCGCGATTCCTGCACGCCTTCAATGCCGACCCAATTAATATCGTCGGCTACTAATCCGTCCGCCAGTAAGTCCTCGTTGCCGCCCACCGTAATTGTGTTTGTCTCAGCATCAATGCCGACAACATACAGCGGGATCGGGGAGCCGACGTTGACCCGCTTTCGCTGGCCGATGGTATAAAACGCAATGCCGTCATGCGCCCCGCGCCGCCGCCCGCTGGTGTCCACAATATCGCCTACTTGAACCGTTTCCGGCGCCCGCTCGGCGAGGAAGTCCGTGTACGAGCCGCCCTGGACGAAGCAGATCTCTTGAGAGTCGGGCTTGTTGGAGACGGCCAAGCCAAGCTCTGCCGCGATGGCCCGCGTCTCGGCCTTGTTCGTGACCGCGCCGAGCGGCATCATGGTATGTGCCAGCTCGCCCTGCGTGAACCGATACAGCGCGTAGGTTTGGTCCTTGTCGCGGTCCAACGCCCGGCGCAGGGTCCAGCGCCGCGTATCTTCGTTGAACTCCGTGCGGGCGTAATGGCCGGTCGCGAGGAACTCCGCGCCAAGCCCTCGCGCTTTTGCCATCAGCGCGTCGAACTTGACGTAACGATTGCAGTTGACGCACGGGTTCGGCGTCCGCCCGCGCTTGTATTCGGCGACAAAGTTGTCAATGACTTTCTCGGCGAAGAACTCCTTAAAGTTCAAGACATAATGCGGAATGCCGAGCTTTGCAGCGACGCGCCGGGCATCCTCGACCGCGCCGAGGGAGCAGCAGCCCGCGCCTTTAGTTTCGGTCGCGCTCTCCTGCCAGATCTGCATGGTGATACCAAGAACGTCGTAGCCCTGCCGCAGCAGCAGGCCCGCCGCCACCGACGAGTCCACACCACCGCTCATCGCGACTACCACTGTTTGCTTTGTATTGGACATAATGTGTTCCGAGACCTACCACCTTGCTTCGCAGGGTCCTTCCTAAAGGAAGGATGAGGAGAAGGCCAAGAGGGCGCAGCAAGCGTCGCTCCTGCGTTCTTTGTCTGTATCCTTCCTTTAGGGAGGACCCTGCGAAGCAAGGTGGTAGGTCGTCAAGCCGCCAGCCGCGCAAGCGCTTTGGCATAAATCTTTGTCGCCCGGATGAGATGGTCTACTGATAAACACTCATCTTTCTCGTGAGCGCTGCCGTCTGCGGGATCACGGTCCGGGAACATCATTCCAAAAGCCACGCCCTTTGTCATCGCGCGGGCGTAAGTACCACCGCCCATCGTCATCGGCGCAGTCATGTCGCCGGTCTCGTCCCGGTAGACTTGCAGCAGGGTCGCGACCAGCGGATCGTCCTGCGGCACATAGAGCGAGGGCTGATCGGTCAGCTCTTCGAGAGTCCATCCAGTGCCGTCAATCCTGGTAGTTAAACACTCTCGAAGCGTGTCCGAGTTCCAGGTCACGGGGTAGCGGATGTTGAATGTCAGCGCCGCCCGGTTCGCACCGATCTCTGCGACGCCGAGGTTGCATGTCAGCGGCCCGGCGACGTCATCCTGCCCTGCAATTCCTAAGCGCTCGCCTTTTGTGTCAGACGCCCACTTCTGGATTTGCTCGATGACCGTCACTTGGTCTTCCTGATGGTCCAGCATCAAAAGAGCGTCGCACAGCACGGCGACGGCATTGACGCCGTTGTCGGGGGTGCTGCCGTGTGCCGAGATGCCTTTGGCGACCACATGCAGTCGGTTATCGTCGCCGACTTCTTCCGTCGTAATCCCGACAATCGCATTGAGACGCGCGGCGGCGGCGGCACGGGGCAGGGAGCCTTCCAGCACGGCTTCGGCAGTATCCGGCACCATGTTGGGCCGCTCGCCGCCCGTCAGCGACACGATATGAATCCGCTCGCCTTCAGGCCAGGCGGACCGGGTTAAAACTGCATTGGCAATGCCCTTTTCGGCATACACCAATGGGAACATGGCGTCGGGCGTAAAGCCTGTCACCGGCATTTCCTCATGGGCGAAGTAGTATTTGACGCACCCAAAGCCACTTTCTTCGTCTGCACCGAGAATAAGCCGAACCCGGTGCGACAGCGGCACGGCGCAGGCTTTCAGCGCGGCCATCGCCCACAGCCCGGCCATCGCCGGGCCTTTGTCGTCAGTCGCGCCGCGCGCATAAATCTTGCCGCCCTCGACCTCTGCGCCAAACGGCGGATGCGACCATCCGGTGCCGGGCGGAACCACGTCCACATGGGCCAGCACACCGACAATCGGTGCATCGGCGGCGACGCCCGGCGCGGTCCATTCGGCATGGGCTGCGTAGCCGTCCACATTTTTCGTCGTCAGCCCCTGCCCGGCGGCGGTCTCCAGAGCGTTGTCAAGCGCTTGCCGGGTTTCAACGCCGAACGGTGCGCCTGGCGCGGCCTCGCCTTCCACACTAGGGATACGCAGAAGCGCCTGGGTCGTTTCGACAATTTCGGAACGGTGGGCGTCAATCCATGCAGAAAGCTGTGTGTCTAGGTCGGTGTAGTTATCCAAAGTTGTTCTTTCGCCGGGGAAGTAATGCTCACTGATTATCCACAAAAAGCGGCCTGCCGTCAATGGGAGGCCTCCCGCCTTGCTCCATAAAAAGTGGGAGGTCTCTTAATGCAAAGTAACAACGATGGCCTCCGGTGGACGCAGCAGCCGGACTGGGATTGCCGAGCCTTCGATGCCCCGGCTGACGATGAGGGTTCGGCCATTTGCGATCCGGCGTCCTGCCCAGGTCACGGCGCTGCCGGGCGGCAGGTGTGGGTGAATCCAGCGGTGCAGAGGCCGGCTGACCCAGTCCAGCAGCATCATCTGGCCGCCGTGCGTATGCCCGCACAGCACGGCCAGCGGGATTCGCCCCGGCAGGTAGACGGCATCGGGATTGTGAGACAGCACCAAGCGCGGCGTTTCCGGCTCGGCATCATCAAACTTCGCATACCAGCCTATCCGGGCCGCCGCGACTTTGTACTGGGCGGGCGCTCGGTAAGATGCCGGGTCGTAATAAATGCGCGACTCCTGCAAATCATCCAGCCCGACAATTAAAAGCCGCTGCCCGCGCACTGTCACCGCCGCCGCTTGGTTTTTGAGAACCGTGACACCCGCGTCTTCTAAACAGGCCATCACCGGCTGACAGTCGCCACCGAAACTGGTGTAGTCATGGTTCCCCAGCACGGCAAACAGCGGCACGCCGAAGCCCGCCAGGGTTACCAGGCAGGGCCGGAGCAGGTCCAGATAGTCCGGCTCTTCGTCTACATAATCACCGCCGAGCAGGACCAGATCAAAGGGCCGCGCGGCGTGTTCCCGCCGCAGTCGGTCCATCTTCGCTTGCAGTGCGCGGGGACGGCTGAAACGGCCTAAGTGCCAGTCGGTCAGAAGCAGCACACGCACGGGGTCTGTCAGCGGATCAGGACCGGCGATGTCGTGCCGGGTGAGGTGCAGGCGGGCCGGCTCCAGCCACCAGCAGTAGGCCGCAAGCAGAGCGGCCCCAAAACCTGCGCCCCAATACCAAGAACGCTTCATGGCGTGAGCGTTCCCGACCCGCAGAGAAAATAATGCGGCGTTGCCTGTGCCTTGACCTGCCAGCCCTGCGTTTCTAAGCGCCGTGTCAGCTCGTCGGCCTCATAGAACACTTTCACAATCCGGTACTCACGCCCGTCTTTGAGCTGCCGCCGAATGGTTGTCGCGTCCGTCCCTTCAAGCTGATGGTCAGCGGCGGTAGACGTTTTCTCATACTGCGAGTCCAGAAAGAAGACGCGGCCGCCGGGCCGCAGGCAGCGGCGCACCGTGTTCCAGAACTCGTCAAACCGCTCCGGCGGCACATGGGACAGCCAGAAGCTAAAGAAGACGACATCATACTGCCGGGTGGGCTGCCACGCAAACAAGTCCGCTTGGACATATTGGACAGCTTGAGTGCCAAGTCTTGCTTGGTTGACTGCCAGCACTTCCGGGGCGGCGTCTACAACCGTCAGCGTGTCGGCGAAATTCACAAGTCGCTGCGTCCACAGCCCAGTTCCGCCGGCAAGCTCCAATACGTCGCCGGATGGCTTGAACTCCGCCAGCGCCTGTTCTACCTGGGCAATTTCCGTTGTCCACCGCGCGTTCCATTCCGCTCCCCGGTCGTAGCGGCCTGTGCGAAGCCACCATTCATCGTATTCTTCGGCCCGTGCGCGGTAATACGCGATTTGCTCTTGTTCCGCTGAGAAAGGTTGGTTAGTCATCTTCGTTCTGCCCGCACCGCTTTCCAAACAGTCCCGAATACCAAAGCCATATCCAAGACCATGATGAAACAGGCTGTGGTCACCATGACTTTGTCAGGCGCATGAAAATGGTCCATTGCTAAAATCACTAGCGCAGACAAGAAAATGATGCCTTGTAACACGGGTTCCTTGAAGATCGGTTTCTTCTTCTGCGTCAGTGGAACTTGATGAGCGATTGCGGGCGGCCAGACCGTAGTGTCCGGGTCAGTTTCTTGCAGACCAAATGGCCTTTCGGTGGTTGAAGGTGGCGTCCGAGATATGCTGAACTTAAACATCTGCGTCCTCTTCTTCCTCTAACGCCTGCACTCTGCGTCCAGCCATTCGCGCTTTAATGGCGGCTTCCAAGCCGTTCTCCGTCGGCTCGTAATAGGGCTGGGTTTGGACTCCTTCGGGCAGGTAGGCTTGGGCCACATAGCTGCCGGGATAGTTGTGGGGGTCTAAGTACGGCGTGTCGCCTTTTGCGGCTCGCCCGGTGCCGCTGCGGCTGTCCCGCAGATACTTTGGAACGGGATTGGCCCGCTCGGTCTCGACATCGGCGAGCGCTCGCTTCAGCCCGATGTAAGATGCTTTGGACTTTGGGGCGGCGGCCAGATAAGTCACGGCCTGGGCCAGATTAAGCTGGGCTTCGGGCAGGCCGACATACTCGACCGCGTGGGCGGCGGCGTTGGCAATAAGAAGGCCCATCGGGTCGGCGTTGCCGACATCTTCGGAGGCTAAGATGACTAAACGACGGGCGATAAAGCGGGCGTCTTCCCCAGCGGACAGCATCCGGGCCAAGTAGTATAAACCGGCGTCGGGGTCGGAACCGCGAATGGACTTGATGAACGCCGAAATCGTATCATAGTGCGTGTCGCCGGTCTTGTCATAGGTCAAAGCTCTCTGCTGCAAGGCTTCCTCGGCAATGGCGTTTGTGACCCGCCGCACGGCGTCGGCTTTGCGTGACTCAGGCCGCGTGGTGGTGGCCGCAAGCTCTAAAGCGTTTAAAGCCGTCCGGGCGTCACCGTTTGCTTTATCTACTAAATGAGCGCGGGCGTCAGGTTCCAGAACGACTCTCAAAGAGCCTAGCCCGCGCTCGGTGTCTGCGACGGCTCGGTCCAACAAGTCCCCAAGCTGTTCATCAGAAAGAGGCTCAAACGTGAAGACGCGGGCGCGGGACAGGAGGGGGGCATTGACCTCAAAGTAGGGGTTTTCGGTGGTCGCGCCGATCAGCACGACCGTTCCATTCTCGACATGGGGCAGCAGCGCATCCTGCTGAGACTTGTTGAACCGGTGAATTTCGTCAATAAACAGCACGGTCTTTTTGCCGTACATTCTGCGCCGCAGCGCCGCCGCTTCGATGACTTTTCGCAGATCGGGAATGCCCTGCGTCACCGCCGAAAAGTTCTCGAAATGCGCTTGTGTCCGGTGGGCAATGATCCCGGCCAGCGTGCTTTTCCCGACCCCCGGCGGCCCGAAGAAGATCACCGAGGTCAGCGCGTCTTTCTCAATCGCCCGCCGCAGAAGGCTGTCCGCGCCGAGGATGCGCCCCTGCCCGACAAACTCTTCCAAAGTCTGTGGCCGCATCCGGGCCGCAAGAGGCGTGTTCGGGGCGGTTTCCGGCGCAGGCGGCGTGTCGTCAAACAAATCCATAGACTTATTGTAGCACATGGGGCGGCTGACGGGCCGGTATGGAAGCTCTGATGCGCCCGATAATCTTGACTGAGGGAAAACGGTATTGTCACGACAACGAAGCTTAAGGCAAAAAGGCTGACCACGGCTTTCGGCAAGTCGGGCAGAAGACTCCTCAACTGACCGGCCAGTCCGCCCCAAGATAGGGAGCGGCTGACAACGGAAAGTACCAACGTCCCGATAACGATGCCGAATGGAATCATCGTCATTAGAAGCACCGCCCAGCCCATGCCAGCAAGATGCTGATATGCTACATTCGGTGGCTCAGTCTTCAAGAGTAGAAAGAGCGTGAGCATCGCGCCAAGCAGCGAAACGCCAAATCCCACTCTGGCAAGCGTTTTCAGCAGCAGCGGGTGCAGCAGGCAATAGCGGAGCCAAAAAGGCAGCGAATAAAACGAGGCTGCCGGTCCTTGCAGCAGGCGAAATAAACCGGCGCTGCTGAGGAAGCCGCTGAAAAGAACCAGCGTAAAAGCCAATGTCGTAAACAGCAGCACTAAAAATGGAAACAGTATTCTTCGATTGGCATAACGGCATGAGGCTCTGCCTTTCTGCTTGTCATGCAAACTGGGTACACTGACGGCATGAATGACGATATGCTTTCGCTGTTTGCCGACGAAACTCCTGCTTTGCCCCGCCGCCCCTGCCGCCGTCGTGGCTGGAGGCGCTCGCCGGCGAATTCGAAAAGCCGTACTGGGCTAAATTGCAGGAGTTTGTCGCGGAGGAGCGAAAGCAGGCGCAGGTCTTTCCGCCGGAGAGTGACGTGTATTCGGCGTTTCAGCTCACGCCGCTGGAAGAAACCCGCGTGTTTCTCTTGGGACAGGACCCGTATCACAACACGGGGCAGGCGCACGGGCTGTGCTTCTCGGTGCGGCCCGGCGTTGAGACCCCGCCGTCATTGGCAAATATGTACCGCGAGCTGCGCGATGATCTCGGCTGTGCTGTTCCCAATAACGGCTACCTAGTCCCGTGGGCGACGCAGGGAATACTCATGCTCAATGCCGTGTTGACAGTCCGGGCGCACACGGCGAATTCGCACAAAAACAAAGGGTGGGAAACGTTCACGGACGCTGCCATCCGTGCCGTGAACGCCCAGCCCAATCCCGTCGTCTTCGTGCTGTGGGGCGGCTACGCCCAAAAAAAGCTGCCGCTGATTGATACGACGCGCCACACGGTCATCCAATCCGTGCATCCGTCGCCGCTGTCCGCCCGAAACGGCTTCTTCGGCAGCCGCCCCTTTTCTCAAATCAACGCGGCGCTAAAGGCTTATGGCACGCCGAAGAAATTGACTGGCAAATCCCTAATCTCTAAATTGTCTCGGTGAGTTCGTGCAGGCGAGGCAGTTGTTCGGCAATGACATCCGCCTCGCTTCGCCACTCAAATGCAGGACCAACCCCGCCGTACTCAAAGGCAAGCAGCCACGGCTTGGCAGAAAACTGCTTTTCCCGCACCTGCTGCAAGACCCACTCGATCACTTCCCAGTCTTCCTGCCCCATCGGCATACTGTCGCGGACACGATCACCATCAAATTGAGCGCCGGTCACATGCAGCTCTTTAAGACGAGAAACCGGAAGTTCCCGAATATAGTCTTTGACATCCATGCCAAGCGCAAGGCAAGTTAAGCGGGCATGGGCGGTGTCCAGCAGCAGCCCGCAGTTTGTTTCGGTCACCACGAAACTGATAACTGCCGGGTCAACGCAGGGACGAAGAACCTTTCCCTCTGCGCCCCGGTAGACGACGTTTTCCACAATGACCCGGTCCGACCCGAACCGCTCTGTCAGCTCGGTGATGTCTTTCAGGAAACTGTCCGTCAAACGCGCCACATCTTCGGGAGCCTGCGTGTCGGCTGTCATTTCGGGAAAATCTTTGGTCTGCGCCTGCAAATGCACGTTGATACAGGGCGTTCCCGTTTGGCCCAGTGCTTCCTCAATCTCATCCCAATTAGACGCTGCAATGCTACCGTTGCCCGCGTGGAGCGGGAAGTGAATATAGATTGGGCGGCAGGCGCGGGCGTCTTGCAGAAGAGTAGGCGCGTATTCTCTGACAGCATTTTCTGAGGCGGCAGGGCATTTGAACAAGTCCAGCTCAATCTTCTGCTGATCCGCGAGCATCTTGGCCTGCGGGGAGTAATTGATCGCAAGTTTCATCAGTACAAGTCACTCCTGCTTCCACGGATAAAAATTATACACCAGCCCTCGCCACTCGCCCGTGAGCCTCGAAGAACGCATGAACTTCTTTGTCCGTGACGGGGCGGCCCAGTTCCTGCGACGAGAGCGGCGCGGGCGACGGAGTCGGAATTGACGTGGGCGGGCTTGCCGAGATAAAGCATCAAACAAGCTGCGCCGTAAGGCCCGATGCCCGGCAGGGATAAGAGGCGCTTTCGCAGAGCGTCCGTCGGCAGATTTTCGGTTTGCCAGGCTTCCAAGTCCAAGCGGCCTTCGGCAACCGCCGTCGCAATCGCATGAACATAAGCGGCGCGGTAACCCATGACGTGCTTTGGCGGCAAACTCGTCAAACGGCACGGCGGCGATTTGTGCGGGGGTGGGGTAGGCGCGGCTTTCGGTGCCGAACTCACGGACGAGCCGAGCGGTCATGGCGATGGTCTGCGCCCAGGTGGTGTTGGTCGTGGCGATGACTTTCACGGTGTCTTCCCACAGTGTTGGACTGCGAAGGAGGCGGCCCCGGCGGCACTCGGCGAGGGAAGCCAAAACGGGAACAGCGCGGCAGTAGGCATGAAACTCGGCCAGCGGCAAATCAAGCTGAAGCATGGTTGTGACCCGCGCCGTGACTTCCGCGCGGTCGCAATCGGTGTCTGCGTGAACTTGTACCCCGTCAGCATGGGCGCTGATTTCCAGCGCCGCAACGCTCCCGTTGCCGAACACTTCGGCGCGGCAAAGTGTCTGCGTGTCGTCGTCCCACTTAAACGGCTGCAATCGCCGCCAGCCGTGGGCGGATACGGTTTCGAGAAACGAAAAGTCGACGGACGCCGGGATGACAATCTCCATCGCGTTATTTTACTCCGCTGAGGAACTCAAAACTTGAGCGCAGGCAGTCGAACGGGTCCCGGCGGCACTCGTCCTGCTCGACGGCGTACCACTCGACGCCCGCCGCCGCGCAGGCGGGCAGCAGGTGCGCCCAGTCCAAATTGCCTTCACCAACCGGGGCCATGACCGCGTCCTGTCCGGTCATCTCTTTGTCTTTGACATGGATGACCGGGACACGTCCCCGGCACTGCTCCATCAGCCGCTCCGGGTTCAGCCCAGCGTGTGCGGCCCAGTAGACATCTATCTCTAAATGGAAGTCCGGGCCGCCGTGTTCCACAAACGTCTCATACAGAGTTTTCAGACTGCCCTTGGCGCGGGCAAACTCAAAGGCGTGGTTGTGATAGCCGAAGCGAATGCCCGCCTCCTTCAGCCAGGCGATGACCGGCAGGGCGTCTTGGACAAACGCCATGTATCCGTCCACCCCTGACGCCTGATACTCGCCTGGCAAGCTGCCGATCGCCGTGAAATTACAGCCCAGCGTTTGGTGAAACTCGATTTCCTGAGCCGTGCGGCTTCGCAGGTCGTCCCACGAGCGGTGGGTTGCAATACAAATCAGCCCAGCGTCGTCGAGCATTCGCCGGGCTTCTTTCGCCGAGACTTCCGGCGTGTCGCCCGCTATTGCCTGTACCCCGGAGACCTGCACGGCTTTGTAGCCGATCTGGCTGATCTTTTGAAGTGCTTCGGCAAAGCCGCTCGCGGATTTGGTGTAGTCACGCACCGTGTAAAGCTGGGCAGCAATCTGCGCTATCGGGATCATGGGGTTCTCCTTAAACTCATATGGAACTTCGGCAGGGGTGCCGGCATTGAAAGCATGAGGCACATTCAATGGCACTGACACTTTCGGTTTTAGATTTGTCCCCGGTCAGTTCCGGCATGACGGCGGCGCAGGCGCTGCAAAACACGGTGGAGCTTGCCCGGTGGACGGACACGCTCGGCTACCACCGGTTCTGGCTGGCAGAGCATCATAATATGCCGGGGATCGCCGGGTCCGTCCCAGAGATTTTAATTGGACAGGTTGCCCGCGAAACTAAGAACCTGCGGGTCGGCTCCGGCGGCATGATGCTCCCGAACCATACGCCGCTCCATGTCGCGGAAGCATTTCAGACGCTGGAAGCGCTGTTTCCCGGACGCATTGACCTTGGTATTGGACGGGCGGCGGGCAGCGATCCGCGCACGGCGCTAGCTCTGCGCCGGGCGGGTCAAACGGAAGAACTGCCGGCGCAGCTTTCTGACCTGTTCAGGTTTTCCGGCGGCGGGTTTCCGGCGGGACATCCCTTTCAGTCGGTTTCCGCCGTTCCGATGGGTGTCCGCCTGCCGCCGGTCTGGCTGCTGGGATCAAGCGACTACAGCGCCCAGGTCGCAGCGGCGTTAGGGCTGGGCTTTGTGTTCGCCCATCACATTAATCCTTATGGCGTGGAAGAAGCCATGCATCTCTACCGGACAAATTTTCAGCCCTCCGAAGCGCTGCCGGAGCCGGCGGCCATCGTGACCGCCTCGGTGATTTGCGCCGAAACCGACGCCGAAGCCGACCGGCTTGCCGCCTCGTTTGATCTGGCCTGGCTGCGGCTTTACACGGGCCGCCCCTCTTTGTTTCCCAGCGTGGAGGAAGCGCTGGCATATCCCTACACTCAAACGGAACGTGCTCAGGTTCAAACCACGCGCACGCGGCTTATCGCCGGCAGCCCGCAGACGGTGCGGGCCAAGCTGTGTACGCTGTCGAGCCTGGCCGAGACAACTGAGGTGATGGCAGTGACAATGGTTCATGACCATGCTGCCTGCCTGCGTTCTTATGAACTCCTCTCAGAAGCGTTTCAGGGCTAGCACTACAGAAAAAAGCCTCCGTCAACAGTTTGTTCTGATGACGGAGGCTTGTTCGTAAAAGCGGGGATGACGAGACTTGAACTCGCGGCCTCTGCCGTGACAGGGCAGCGCTCTAACCAATTGAGCTACACCCCCATGTCGAAAACCCTGAATGGGAGGCGCTTTTACGAGAGATAGTATACCCGGCGGCAAACGGGATGTCAAGAGGCGGGGAGATTTTTTTGCCCACGGTCTGCCGCCGTCTGCGCCCGCTGAACGGCGCCTTCCACGGGAGATGCCTGCGGCGCGGTAATGACCGCTGAAGGCGCAAAGCGGCGCAGGGACCGGACAAATACGTCCGTCAGAGCCTCACCCGCCGACCAGAGGCCGCCGATCTGCACCACTGGGAACTCGTGCGAGCCGCTGGTAAACAAACGCTGGGTCACGCCCTGGACAAGTTGGGAAAGTGTGCCGCCGGCTCGCATCAGCAGGGCGCGGGCAGGCGGGTCGTTGTCCACCGACGCTGCTTCCGCCACAACACGCGACAGGCCCGCAATGGCGACGCGGCTGATGCCGTCGCCGTAGACGCCGGGAACGATTTCCACGATTGACGTCAGGCCCAGCGCAGGTAAGACACGCCGCGTAAGAGTGGTCGGCGGCCCGGTGCCGTCCGCCGCTGCCAGCACGGCGGCAATCGCCCCGCGTCCGACCCCGTAGCCGCTGCCGCCGTCGTCAATCAAGTAGCCATACGCGCCGGTGCGGTGGCTTTCTCCCGCTGCGTTCTCCCCGTAGGCTGCGGAGCCTGTTCCGGCGATGACGATGACTCCGGGTGCGCCGCCGGTGGCCCCGGCCAGCGCAATGACAAAGTCTGGTTCCACTAAGACTTGGGCATTGGGGAATGCCGATTGCAGCCCGTGGTTGAACTGTATCCGCCGGTCGGGGTAGGAGAACCCGGCGATGCCCGCGCATACCGAGACAACTTCCGCCCGGCTTGTGCCAGCCTCCGCCAGCGCACAATCGGCAGCCGCCAGAGCATTGGTCAGCGCTTCGGCGGGCGGAACCGCGGCGAGATTGCACGCGCCGGCTGTTCCGCTCCCGGCGCTTCCGCCGGACACAGGTGCCACTGCCGCGCGGGTTTGGGTCCCGCCGCCATCAAGTCCCAAAACAAAGCTTGTCATGACGCCATCCCGCGCAAATGGCTGGTATCGTTCAGGAAGACGACCCGGCTGTCACTCAGGGCGGCGAAATCCAAACGGCTGAGAGAAGCGTTGTCCAGGTGCAGGCGCAGCAGAGTCGGGAGAGGGGCCTGCAAGGCTTCCAGCACCAGGGCGCGGGCCGAGCCGCCGTGTCCGACCAGCAGCACGGTTTCGTCAGCCCCCGGATGCGCGGCGAGTATGAATTGCAGCGCTTCGGCGGTCCGCAGGCAAACTTCCGGCCAGGTCTCGCCTTGCGGCACGACCGTTTCCAGCACGCGCAGCGTATGATATTGATGCCACCGCTCGGCCCAATCGCGCTCCAAATCTTCCCGTGTCAGCCCTTCCCAAAGGCCGTAGCCTTTTTCGCGCAGACCGAGCAGTGTCTGCACTTCCAGGTGGTGCCGGGCGGCAATCGGCGTGGCGGTCTGCACCGCCCGCGAAAGCTCGCTGGAATAGACCGCCACGAGGTTGGTTTTTTGAAGGCGCTCCGCCAGACGCTCCGCCTGCGCTTCCCCGTTCGCGCTCAGGCCAATGTCGGTCCATCCCTGCACCCGCCCAATCTTATTCCATTCGGTCTCACCGTGGCGCGCCAGCAGAATTCGGGTCAAGATTGCTGACTTTCTTAGCGCACCTGAGCGCCGGGCAGGACGGCGTCGGGGTCGGCGGGGTGGAGCAGGATGGCGTGGCCTTCGGCGTCGGTGGCGGCCATGAGCATTCCCTGAGACTCGAAGCCGCGCAGCTTGCGGGGAGCAAGGTTTGCGACGACGACGATTTTGCGTCCGGGCAGGGTTTCGGGCGCGTAGGACTCGGCGATGCCGGCCAAGATCTGCCGGGGCGTGTCCTCGCCGATGTCCACGGTGAGGCGCAGCAACTTGGTTGCGCCTTCTACTCTATCAGCGGTCTTGATTTCGCCGATTTTAAGCTGCACTTTAGCAAAGTCTTCAATCGTAATTGTCGGCGTTGCCGGCGCGGCTGCTTCCGGCTCCCCCAGAATTGGGGGCGGGGGGGGGGTATTTTCCATCTTTGGCTTGGCTTCTTTCTTCGGGGCTTGTGTTTGCTTCTTTGTGTCAATGCGCGGGAAGATCGGCTGGGCTTCTTCGGTGCGCGTGCCACCGGGCAGGCCGCCCCAGCGCGCCTCGGCGTCCCAATCCGTCAGGGGCGCGTCGCCGAGACCAAGCTGGCGGCGGATGACGCTTGCCGTGTGCGGCAGGAACGGGGTCAAATAGACGCTGGCAATACGGGTGGTTTCGAGCGCGGCATAGAGCGCGTCGGCGACTCCCTGCGCATCACCCGCTTTGTGCCGCTTCCACGGCGCGGTCGTGTCAATATCTCCGTTGCCGGCTTCGATGAGCTTCCAGATTGCGGCTAAAGCGCCGGCGGGGTCGAGTGCCAGCATCGCCCGCTCGAGATCCTGCGTCGTTTCGCGGGACAGCGAGGCAAGGACGCCGTCTGCGGTACGTTCGGCACTGCCGTTTGGGACAATGCCTTCGGCATATTGGGCCAGCATTTTGAGCGTGCGGTTGAGTAAATTGCCGAGCTTGTTGCACAAATCGGGGTTGTAGCGCTTCTCGACCAAGTTGTCTATTGAAAACTCAGCGTCGGATGTGAACGAGATGTCACGCAGCAGGTAATACCGCAGGGCGTCTTTGGCGGCTTCTTCGTCCGCGCCGCTACGCTCCACAATCTGCGCGACCACTTCCTGCGGGGTCGGAATGTTGCCTTTGGACTTGGAGCCTTTTTCGCCGCCGATCAGCCACCATCCATGTCCCAGGACCGTACGGGGCAGGGGCAGCTCCAATGCCATCAGCATCGCGGGCCACAGCGTTGCGTGGAAGCGCGTGTAAATCTCTTTACCGACGAGATGCACGTCGGCAGGCCAGACCGTCTCCCACGCGGCGTTATCCGGCCAGCCCGTCGCGGTCAAGTAGTTGATGACGGCGTCGAACCAAACATAAATGACCTGCGTGTCGTCGCCGGGGACCGGGATGCCCCAGCCGGTGTTGCGCCGGGAGATGACGACGTCGCGCAGGCCGCCTTTAACGAACGCCAGGACCTCGTTGCGCCGCGTGTCCGGCTGCAAGAACTCCGGGCGTGCTTCGATGTGCGCGAGCAGTCGTTCGTTGTACGCGGATAAGCGGAAGTAATAGTTGTCTTCCGAAACCCATTCCACTGCCGCGCCGTTTTCTTTCGCCCGGCCATTCTCGACTTCCGAATCCAGGAAAAATGTTTCATCGCTGACTGAATACCAGCCTTCGTATTTGCCGACATAGATGTCGCCGAGTGCCTGCAATCGCTGAAATACTTCGTCAACCACGGCCGCATGGCGCGGCTCAGTGGTGCGGATAAAATCATCGTTTGAGATGTGCAGGTACTGCCAGCAGTCACGATAGCGCTGGGAAACGCCGTCAGCGAACGCCAGCGTCTCTACTCCCGCCTGAGCCGCCGCCGCCGCGACTTTAGGCGCGTTCTCGTCGGTGCCGGTCAGAAAGAACGTCTTGTCGCCGCGCAGCCGGTGGAACCGGGCAATCGCATCGCACAGCAGCGTCGTCGTCGCCGAGCCGACATGAGGAACGCCGTTGACATAGTAGATGGGAGTCGTGATATAGAAAGTCTTATGAGAAGTCTTGTCCGTGGGCAAATTGGGGTCCTAGAAATAAGTTGCCGCTATGTTACCCGATTTTAGGGCCAAGAAAAAAGCCCGGCGCATTTCGCGCCGGGCTTCACAAGCAAGAGGCTTACATATTCTTCATCAGTCGGGCAGTGATTTCCTTCAGCTCGCCCATGTCGAACGAGGGGATGCCAGACGCCGGGGCGGGCGGCAGGTCAGCCAGCGGATGGCCGGGAATGGTGCCGTCGCGCACTTCCAGAGGCTGACCGTCTTCCGGGTGAGTACCGTTGAAGACCTGGGCCAAATGCGTATAGTCGTCTGTGCTGAAGCGGTACAGCGACCGGTGCATTCCCTTCTCGATGAACTCGCGGCATTCCGGAATCTTGTCCGTGCGAATGTCCGGGATCGGCAGCATCTTGGGAACATCTACGCCGGTCATCTTGGACAACGCAACGGCGTAGGCAAGCTGGTGGACCCCGCCTCGGCAAAGCAGGTAGCCGCAGAGACGCTTGGCAACTGGATGGCTTGTGCTTTCGTAAACGCGCAGCTTGCCCATGCGTGCGCCGCTTTCCAGAAAGAAGTTATGCAGCAGGTCTAAGATGAGGTTGCCGCTGTTAAACACATAGTCGCCCGACCAGGGTGCACCCATCGAGTTTGCGACGAGGGCGCTGTTGCCGTTATTGATAAACTGGTGCCGAATGCCGTTGCCCTTGTTCAGAGTTTCCAAAGGCGCATCCTTCGGCTCCGCGTCGTCCGGCTCGCCGCCGTTTTGCAGCAGGTTAATTGCCGCCGAGACCACTTCGACGTGGCCGAACTCCTCCGCCGTAATGCTTGCGACCAGATCATAAAACGGAATAATGTCGCCCCGCCCGCGCATCGTGAATGATTGGTGCATATAGTTGTTGAGGGTGGACATCTCGCCGAAGCGACCGCCCATCAGCTCCTGCACTGCTGCCGCCGCCGCCGGGTCCGGCTCGGTGTTTTTAGGGAAATCAAGCTGAAGTTTGTCAATGCGTGTAAACATCGCTGTCTCTTTTCTAATGCTGCGAAAGATACGATACTCACATGTGTTACCCGGTTGCCTTCCGCTGGAAACCCGCAATTTCACACATGCCGCTTACGTCGGCTGAATGGGCATTGCCGGACTGGTATAGAATTTGCTGCCGGCACCAGTGCGGCTGTCATAATAAGCGATGGTAACTGTCAGTGTACTGCCGGCAGTATAGGTCACTGTCGTAGGTACTGTAAAAGCGCCCTGGTTGAAAGAAGCAATCGTGTAACTTTTCGTTGGATGTGTAATCGCTGCGCTGTAGGCTGTGCCTGAGTCTGTGGTAACGTCAACGGAAACGGGGTTCTGGAGAACATCCTTGTAATTCGCAATCACTTTAAACTGGACGACACTGCCGGCGGCCAAATTGCCAGCCGGGCTGACGATCTGTGTTACGGTAAGCGAAACCAAAGTCCAGCCTGCGGGGGATGTATAGGCTTCTACTGGGGTCAGCAGCAGGCCCATCGGCAGGATTTGGGCGGCCAGCGCCACGGCCAGACCGCCGGACAGCGCCCAGCGGCCTGCCCGACGCAGGGGAGCGGGAACAAAAGCTTCGGCGGCAGGAGCCGTCTCGCGCCGCAGCGCCGCCAGCCCCAGTCCCAGCACGGCCCAAAGCAGCAGCGACGCTTCCGGGAATTGCCACGACGGCGAAGCGAGCGCATCCACGCTTTGTCCGGCCAGGGCGCTGATTGCCGCAATCAGCAGCGCGTTGTTCCCGCGGAATGGGTGCCGCCGCCGGCTTGGAACCAGTCGCCGCAGCGCCTGCGTGGCGAATACCGCCAGCGCCGTGAGGTACAGTCCAAGGCCGGGCAGCCCGATCTCTGCCGCCGTCTGGCCGTAGAACGAGTGGGCTTCGTTGGTCAGCGACGGATGCTCGGTCGGCAGCAGAAACCCGCCGGTATGGGTCCAGCGCCATTCTGCACCGGGATAGCGCCCGAGGCCGATGCCAAGCATTGGGTGAGCCTCAATGAGCCGCGCTGTGCCATGCCAGAGCTGAAGGCGAGTCTGCCAGCTTTCATCATGGCTGAGGGCCAGCAAAGTCGCCGCCCGCGCACACAGTGCGGCCTTCTGGTCAGGCGGGCTGGAAAGAAGCCAGATGGAAAGCAGGCCGAGGAGGAGGCCGAAGAGGAGAATGACAGGGGGAACCAGCGCGGCCCGCTGTTCCAGAAGCGCTTTGACCGACAGTTTTTGCGGGGCCGCCAGCAGTCTCAGCCGCAGCCCGCTGAACACCAGCCCGGCGGCGATCAGCCCGAACCAGGCCCCGCGCGTCTCGCTGAGAAAGAGGCACAGCGTCCCGGCAGTCAGCGCCGCCAGCGCCCCCCAGCGCCACGACGGCAATTTCGCTGAGAGGGCGACAGTGGCATTCAAAGGGAGGAGAAGAAGGAGCACCGACCCGTAAAGCTGATGGTCCCGGTACGGCCCGGTCAGGTTGCCCTGCGACGACCCACTGCCGAGAGTTCCGATCAGGGCCATCGCGCCGAGGAGCAGCACGGCAAACTGTCCGGCCATCTCGGTCCGCCGCAGTCCCCAGCCGAGCGCTAGAGCGAGGCCGATCCCCGCCGTCCACCGCAGCGCCTCAGTTCCTGCCGCCGCCGCCCATGGTGTTCCGAGGCTCCGGCATGCCGACACCAGCGCCCACAGCAGCAGCGCAGCAAGCCAGAATTCCGGCCTGCTGCCGTACCCAGAAAACTTCTGCCAAATCCGTAGCGTCGTCATGCCGTTGCCCCTCCGTGGATGCGATCATTCGTATAGATTTCGTCTACACGCAGTATAACACGAAAGCAGGCAGACTTGTCAAGTGCCGCGAGTTTTTTGTGCCTTTTCAGTTGATGCTGCGCCAACTCGTCAAGATAATCTTGCAGTTTTCGCGTGCAGCGCGGGCTTCAGGGGAACAGAGGGCGGCAAGTTCGCCCGACCAGTCGTAGCCCCAGTTGAACGTCTGGGCTAAGGCACGGTTGTCCGTACCAGGGTGGCAGACGATTTCGGTCAGGCCGGGTTGAGCTTTCGCCAGGTATACGCCCAGGGTGGGGGCAGTCAAATGGCCGGACACGGCCATGCCGGAAAAGTGGTCCGATGTGCGAAGACCGTAGGCGTCCATGTACCGACGGGACAGGTGAGACGCGGCGGCAAGCGCGGCGGCTTGAGCGCGGCGGCCGGCAGATACTCGTGCATAAGCAGGGCCGTCAATGGGCAGGCGAACGGCAGGAATGCCGTTTTTGGCCGCAAACCGGCAGACGACGCGCATGATGCTTGGCAGGGCGTGCAGATGCTGATGGGAGTCAATATGGCTGACGGGCAGCCCGCCGAGCGCATCAAACTGCCGCTGGAGGTGGTCTTCCAAAACGCGGTTGGGGAACTGGCCGCGAGCATACGCCGATAAAAACGCGCCGAGGGTCGGCGGCAGGTCCGGAAGACCGACGAGGGCAAAATGCAGGCCCAAATCCAGCAATGGCAGGCTCCCGGCGCGGCGGACGGCGTCGGCAAAGGCCGGTCCGGTCGGCATGACACTGGCTGACGACACAACGCCGCCCCGGTGGGCAGCTTCAATCCCGGCGTTGATCGCCGGGTGCAGGCCGAAATCGTCAGCGTGAACAATAATTTGAACGCTCACGAGCGGGCCGAGCGTCCCGGCGCGGCAGCCTTGCGGGTGGGACGCTTCTTGGCAGTCCGTCGGTAGTCCGCCATTTCTTTCAGTATCTTGACGACGACCGATCCTGACGCGAGAGTAGACACGCCCGCGACACGCTCATAATACTTTAATGGGATTTCGGCGATTGTGAACCCGGCATTGTGCGTCTCGATCAACAATTCAGCATCAATAAACGAGCCTTCGGATTGCAGCGTGATCTGCTCCAAGATCGCCCGACGAAACAGCTTAAACGCAAAGTTGACATCCCGGACGCTGAGGCCGAACAAGATGCGAATCAGCCGGTTATACACAAACGACATGATCTCCCGTTTCGGTCCCTCCGCCCGGCCCTGCCGGTTGCCGATGACCATATCGGCGCTTTGCGTCAGAGGAATCGCCAGCAGCGCGTCATCCATCTGGATCGGCAGATCGCTATCAATATACAGCACCCAGTCTTTGGTTGCCGCCGCAAAGCCCGTCCGCAGCGACCCGCCAAGCTTCCGGTTTTTCGCGTGGTGAATGACTTTCACCTCCGGGTGAGCCAGCGCCAGCGTATCCGCGAGAGCGCCGCAGCCGTCGGTGGAAGCATCGTCTACGACGACAATTTCTAAATTGTCCGTGATCTTGCGCCCGACCCGCAGCGCTTCGGCGACGCACGTTTCAATGTTGCCGATCTCATTGTACATCGGGAACACAAATGAAAGCCCCGGCAGCCGCGCCGTCGTCATATCTTGCCCGCTGTCTGCCATAGATAATTCCTCTCATAGATGCTTCCTCTACTGTGCGCTGAACGTCAGCGTGTGCTTGCCGTTACCGGTTCCCTCGGCGCAGGGGAACGCGCCTGCCCCTAATCCCTTGTACTGGCAGCCGGAGCGGGATTGCTCATTCGTCGCAGCAACGGCATTGCCGCCCGCGCTGACTTGACTGGCCTGCGTCCATTTGACATGACCGTCTGCCAGAAGAAAGTTCGCGTTTCCGCTGTGCCGGCCCGGATTTTGATATTGGTCTAAGTCAGGCGGCAGAACGATAAATGCCGCTGAATTGTCTAAGATCCCCGTGGCATACTGTGCGCTTTCGGCTCCCAAGCCAGTCAGGTTCGCGAGGCCGCCATTGTCGCCGTTTCCTGACGCAGACACCTGCGGCGGCTTGGAGCTGTCTTCTTGGCCTTCCCCATAGTCCGTAATTTGAGCCGTATCACCGCTGACCTCAAACAGCAAAACCGTTCGCGCCGGAGCGATCAAAGCCGCCAGTGATGAAGCCGCCGCCAAGTTCGCGTTCAGGCCATAAGAGACAACCGACGGACCGCTGCTTGCCGTGCTGTCGCTTGGGCACCGGAAAACATCCGTGTTCTTGAGGTGCGGATACACTTGGCCTGCCCAGGCGATGTTACTTGCGTCCGAGGTCGCGATTTTCGAGGTCGGGAACTGCTCATCATAATCAATTGTGTAGGCTGACAGCGCCAGGCCGAGTTGATGCAGGTTACTGACACAGACACTTTGCCTGCCCTTTTCTCGCACATGGCTGAAAACCGGAAACAGCACCGCCGCAAGCAGTGCGAAAACCGCGATGACAACGAGCAGCTCGATCAGTGTAAAGCCGCAGCGCCAGAGTCTCATGTCGAGTTCTCCTTGAAAAAAGTGACCGCCTTTCACCCCGCTGCCGAACGAAGTGAGCAGGAGGCGCGGGCAAGGAGCCGACCAGGAACGAAATCTTGTTCTTCCTCCACGCGGGGGGAGACTCTGCCTGCGGCATTACTTCGCATGTGTCGCTTCGCCCCGCAGAACTTTAGTTCCACGCTTCTTTTCTGTCACATCGGTCGCTCCCTATTTAGTCGCGCGAATCAGGACCGTTTGGGTCGTGCGTCCCAATTCCTCGTACTTG
Source organism: Capsulimonadaceae bacterium (assembly GCA_965213825.1). Classification (GTDB taxonomy): domain Bacteria; phylum Armatimonadota; class Armatimonadia; order Armatimonadales; family Capsulimonadaceae; genus JANXMY01. The sequence goes on along the minus strand of CBDCAE010000010.1, from coordinate 177,898 downwards.
TTTACCCCGTATTTCGTTTTTAGTTCGTCCAGCCCCTTTGTGCGCAGGGCGTAGATGACGCCAGGATGCGCTTGTATGTCCCGCGCCGCCGCCGGGTGGTCATCGGTGTAAACGACAGGCCAGAGGCAGTAATAGCGGAGGCTGGGGTGCTTTAATCCCAGCGCATGAACGATGCCGTCGGGCGGCGTAGTCAGCGACGCCCAAATTGCGGTCTGCCGCTCCGAAATGTCCGCTTCCCGCACCTTCCAGGTCGGCGAACACCAGGCGAGGAGAAGGAACAGGCCGGTTCCAATACCCGCCGCCATCCATCCGCCGCGCTTGGATAGGGCCAGCAGTCCTGCCCCAAGCAGGGTCAGCAGCCAAAGCGAAAGCGTCACGGGCGCGACCTGGTACTTCGGGGCGATTTTCCAGAGCGCGATGCCAAGCGCGATGTTCAGCGTGGCATAAATCCAGAGAGGGTTGAAACGCCGGAAAGTTTCAGGCCGTTTTGCCAGCCAATATCCCATGAGAATGGCGGCGGCTGGGTAGAGCGGGAAGATGTATGTTACCAGCTTGCTTTGCGAGAGCGAAAAGAAGACGAAAACAAGCACGGTCCAGAAGCCGAAAAATAGCGTAGGATTGTCGGCGGCGTGTTCGGCCTGCGCGGATTTTCCCTGATGCCAGGCCGTTATCAGCGCACCGGGCAGGGCCAGCGACCAGGGGAAGAAGCCGCCGAGGAGAACGGGCACAAAGAACCAGAACGGGCTGGTTTCTTTGTGTTCCGCCGTGAGGTACCGCGTGACATTGTTTGCTTCCAGGAAGCCGCTGATGAAGAGCTGCCCATGCAGATGGATCATCAGCAGGAACCAGGGCAGGCCGGCGGCGAGGCAAAGCACGAAGCCGGCCCAAAGGTCGGGGGATAGTAGGCGCTTGGCCTGCCGGGTCAGCAGCAGGTAGGCAATGGCTTGGACGCCGATTAACACTAGGGCAACCGGGCCTTTGGCAAGCATTCCGAGTCCGGTCATCAGCCCCGCCAGCGCCATCCAGCGGCCTTGATTGGTCTGGATCCAGGCGTACAGGCCGTACAGCGCGAGCGTCAAACAAACTGCCAGCGTCATGTCCGTGACGGCGGCGCGGGCCAGCGTGAAGAACTGCACGGCAGTCGCCAGCACGAACCCGGCCCAGAGTGCGGCTTTGGGGGCATTTGGGAAGGCACGGCGAGCCAGCGCAAATGTCGCGGCGACAAGGCCGACCGAGAGAATCGCCGACGGCAGGCGGGCGGCAAACTCGGTCTCTCCAAAGAGGTGCATGGAAAGCGCGGTCAGCCAGTAGAATAGCGGCGGCTTGTCGAACCAAAGCTGTCCGCCGTAGTGCGGCGACAGCCAGCCCGGAAGGCTTGCATGGGCCATTTCCTTGCCGACCTGCCCGTAGACCGGCTCGTCCACGTCAATCAAGGGCAGGCTGCCGAGTGACCAGAGCGCGAGAACCGCCGTTCCCAGGACCAGAGCCGAGAACCAGAGCCAGGAACGCTGCGCTGCCGTCATCCAGGCGGCCAGCCTAGCGGACGGTCTCCAAGAAGATGCAGATGCAGATGGTCTACCGACTGTCCGCCGTCGGGGCCGACGTTGACCACGACCCGGAAGCCCGTTTCGCTGAGGCCGAGCGTCCGGGCGATATGGACTGCCGCCGACATAAGCTGCCCCAAAAGCAGCGTGTCGCCCGGATGCGTATCCAGCAGATTCACAAGCGGCTTTTTAGGAATGATGACAATATGGATGGGAGCCTGCGGGGACACGTCGCGGAACGCCAGCACATCGTCGTCTTCATAGACAATGTCAGCGGGGATTTCGCGGCGAATGATTTTGGCAAAGATCGTCTCGGCCATTACACGGCCTCCAAAATGCCGAACGCATCACCGCCCGGCAGAACGTCGGTCAGTGTTACCGAGACAATCTGGCCGCGTTGGGACGCTGGGGCTACGAACTGCACCCGGATATAGTTGCCGGTGTACCCCGACAGCCAGCCGTCTTGTGCGCCTTTGGCTTCCACTAACACGCCCACCGTCTTGCCGAGATCGCCCGCTGCGAACGCTTCCTGCGACGCAGCGCACACGGCGGTCAGCTCACGGTGACGCCGCTCTTTTTCCTCATACGCTACGTCATCTTTCAGTTCGGCGGCGGACGTGCGCTGCCGGGGCGAGTACCGGAACACATGGGTCCGGGCGAACTGCATTTTCTCGGCAAAACGCAGCGTGTTTTCGAACAGCTCGCGGGTCTCGCCGGGATAGCCGACGATCAAATCCGTCGTAAGGCCGATGCGCGGCATGACGGCCCGCAGCTTCCCCACAATCTCGGCGAAAAAGCCTGTGTCGTAAGGCCGGTTCATAGCTTTAAGAATGGTGTCGTCGCCGGATTGCAGCGACAAGTGCAGATGTGGTGCAATGCTTGGATGCGCGACCATCGCGGCAATCAGCGCATCGGGAATTTCGACTGGCTGCACCGACGACAGGCGTACGCGCTCGATACCGTTAATATCAGCGACTTGGGACAGCACATCGGTCAGTACCGCCCCGCCGCTGCCGGTTTCCGGGCCATAGGCACCGACGCAGACACCCGTGACGACAATCTCTTTTGCTCCGGCTGACGCCATCTGCCGCGCTTCGGCGAGAACGGCCTCGAACGGGCGGCTTGCCATAACATTGCGCGTGTAGGGAATAGAGCAAAAGCCGCAGAAGTAAGTACAGCCGTCTTGGATTTTCAGAGTCGCCCGTGTCCGGTGCGCGGGCCGACTGACCAGTGACTCCAGCGCGATGAGGCCGCCCGGCGCAGATTCGGGAAAGACCGCCAACGGAATTTCTTCCGTCGCGGGCGACGAGGAATACTGGATGAGGTCGGGGAACGCGGCCAGCACATGAGTCGCCGTCCGCATCTTGTCCGAGTTCGGCACAAGCAGGGCCGCGCCGTCAACGGCTTCTCCTGTGTCCAGCGCCATTTGGGCAAAGCAGCCGGTGAGGACCACTTTCGCGCCCTCTTTCTGCCGCGCCGCTCGGCGGGCGACCTGACGCGATTTCCGGTCGGCATCCGCCGTCACTGAGCAGGTATTGATGACATAGACATCGGCAGGCTGCTTGAAATCAGTCAGCGTAAAGCCGAGTGCTTCAAAGCTTTCGGCCAGCCGCTCCGTTTCGTACTGGTTGACTTTGCAGCCTAAATTCGTAAATGCGGCAGTGGGCATAGTCCTAAAAGTTTACCGTAAACGGCGGCGCACTGTCAAGCACGAGCCGCCGCCACCGTGCCGTTCAGCCGCTGAGTTCTTTGTCTTTTGGGTAAAGTGAAACTTACAGGAGACACACAATGGACACACAGCAGCTTCCCGAAGCCGAATGGGGATCGTTCCTAGACGAGTTGAGCCGACAATTTGAGTCGGGTCTGGTCAGCGTGGACGTCAGCGGCGATGGCCTCTCTAATGCGCCGGTGATTACCGAACTGCCCCTGCTCGGCATTCAGCTTGACACCAAAGGCAGCGACAGCGGCAGCATCACCGTCATTGCCGGGACCGGCGCAGATACTGCGATTTCGCATACTATTCCCGCCCCGACCCAGATTCAAGTCGCCCGCGAGGCCGACGGCACTGTTGCCGCTATTCAGATAGACGCGCCCGACCCCGCCCAAACCCAGGTGCATTTCCTTTCCGCAAATTAGCCACTCAATGCGTGCCGGAAATCGCAAACAAGCCAACGACGCCGAGCGCATACAAGATCAGTACGACCAGCGAGTCCGCGCCGATGCGAAAAAAGAGGCGGCCCGGACGGAAGATCAGGCCGTAGACATACACGGCTGTCAGCAGGACGCCGAGGCCAGCGAGATAGATGTCGGTCTTCTGCGCCTGCGGCAGTACCGCCTGCCCCGACAGCAGGGTTGCCGGCAGGAACAAGACCGGCAGGAACGCATTACCGCCGAAGATGTCCGAGATCGCCAGGCTGTAGTCGCCGCTCTTGATGGACGCAATCCCTGTTGACAATTCGGGCAGAGAAGTCGCCGCCGCGAGAATGGTTGCTCCGAACAAAACCCCGGTCATGTGCAGGTGCCGGGCAATACCGTCCGAGCTTTGTTCCAGCGCAACGCCGGCGGCGAGTGTTGCCAGTGACGCCGCACCGAAAATTGCCGCGATCTTTGCCGTGCTTTGTCCTTTATTCTTCTCCGCCGCTTTTTTCTTGCGAGCCTTCATTGACTCGGTCTGCTCGCCGCCGGGCGCATCGCCTTTATTCTGCCAGGGCAAGTCTGTCCCCGCCTTCTTCAGCAGCCATAAGCCGGCCAGCCATAATCCAGTAAGCGCGAGGTCTTCGGGGGTCAAGCGAAAGAAAATCAGTGACTTTGGGAGCTGCGTTCCCATCATCACAACGACCAGTACCGCCGTCACCAAGACGCCTTCCAGCACTAAGACCAGTGACGCCGCCTGCCAGGTCAAGGGCCGCTTTCCGGGAACACTCAAATCGAGCGCGACCAAGACAACTGTTTGCAGGGCAATGCCGCCCAGTATGTTCCCGATGGCAACCCCGATATCATGGTGCAGCGCCGCCGTCACCGTGATCGCAATCTCCGGCAGGTTTGTCGTCAGGGCCAGCAAAATCAGCCCGCCGAGCGCCTCGCCGAGATGCCAGCGGTCATCCAAAGCGTCGGTGGAACTGGACAAATAAATCCCGGCGATCCAAACGGCAGCCGCCGCGGCGGCGAATACGAGCAGCAGCAGCGGCAGCGAAAGATGCGAAATATCAGGCATGCAAGCATCATACCCGAAGCTAAAGAAAAAGCCCGCTTCCTTTGCTTGGGGATAAGCAGAGAAAGCGGGGCCGGGTGGGGGAGGAATTGAAAGGTAACAAAGTTACTTGATGAACAGCATCTCCTGGTAGGTGGGCAGAGGCCACAGCTCGTCGGCGACGACACCTTCTAAAGCGTCGGCAGCCGTGCGGATTTGGAGCATGGCTGGGAGGACTTGATCGCGGAAATGCAGCGCATGGGCCTTAGTATCGCCGCTTGCTTCATGAGCCAGCGCGTGTTCCAATGTCGTAATGCCTGTTTCCAGCTCAGAGGTCAGCGTGAGGACGCTGTCCAGCAGCGCGGTGCTCGGTTCTTTGCCGATTGTCTTGAGGCTGATAGCAAGTGCCGAAAGCTGGGTCTGGTAGGTCAGCGCGGCAGGCAGGATGGAAGTCTTGGCGATCTCCAGCGTGAGCTGTGCTTCCGTGTTGACATCCAGGCAGTAACGCTCCAGCAAGATCTCGTATCGGCTCTGGACTTCGCGCTCGGACAGAACGCCGTATTTCCCAAGCACGGCGATATTTGCCGGATCGGTCAGCGCCGGCAGCGCGTCCAGCGTGTTTCGCAGGTTCGGCAGACCGCGCTTTTCCGCCTCAACATGCCAGTCTGACGAATAGCCATTCCCGCCGAAGACGATTGCCCCATGCTCTAACGCAATCCCCTGAAGCGTTTTTTGCACGGCTTCATTCAGCTTGGAGGGGTCACCTGCCATTTCTTTCTCAACTTCAGTTGCGACGAAATCGAGCGACTCGGCGACGATGCAGTTCATGACCACAAGAGGCCAGGCGATGGATTGATTGGAGCCGACGGCGCGGAACTCGAAGCGATTGCCGGTAAACGCGAACGGGCTGGTTCGGTTCCGGTCGCCGGCATGGCGCGGCAGGGTAGGCATTGTATCTACCCCAATCGTTAGGGTTCCCGACTTCTTGGAACTGCCGGCTTTACCGACCTTGAGCTGGTTAAAGACGTCTTCAAGCTGCTCGCCGAGGAAGATGGACATGATCGCCGGAGGCGCTTCGTTTGCTCCGAGACGGTGATCGTTTCCCGCCGAGGCGACTGATGCCCGAAGCAGAGTGGAATACTTATGCACCGCCCGGATCGTGGCAAGGCAGAAGACCAGAAACTGAGCGTTGTCGTGCGGAGTATCGCCTGGATCGAGCAGGTTGCCCACCTTTCCGCCAAGAGACCAGTTGACGTGCTTGCCGGAGCCGTTTACCCCAGCAAACGGCTTCTCATGCAGGAGGCAGGCCATGCCGTATTTCGTGGCGACCCGCTGGAGCTGCTGCATGATGATGTGCTGGTGGTCATGGCCCAAGTTCGCGCTTTCGTAGACCGGCGCGATCTCGAACTGACCCGGCGCGACTTCGTTATGTCGAGTCTTGATCGGGATGCCTTGCTTGTAGAACTCGTGTTCAGCCTCCATCATAAACGCGAGGACACGCTCAGGAATCGCGCCGAAATAATGATCCTCAAACTCCTGACCCTTCGGCGGCTTGGCCCCGAAGAGCGTTCGTCCGGCGTTCAGCAGGTCAGGGCGGGCGAAGAAGAAGTTACGGTCAATCAGGAAATACTCCTGCTCCGGCCCTGCCGAGGCAGTGACCATGCCGGGATCGCTATGCCCGAAAAGCTTGAGGACGCGCTGTGCCTGGGCGTTGAGTGCCTGCATGGAACGCAGAAGCGGGGTCTTGTGGTCCAGTGCCTCTCCGGTCCAGGAAATGAACGCCGTTGGGATACAGAGCGTGTTGCCGTTGGGGTTCTCGTAGATATAGGCAGGGCTGGTGACATCCCAGGCTGTGTAGCCGCGAGCCTCAAAAGTGGAACGGATTCCGCCCGACGGGAAGCTTGAGGCATCCGGTTCCGCCTGAATCAGCGCGCTGCCGGAAAACTGGGCGATCGTACCGCCCGCGCCGTCCGGGTCGAAGAAGCTGTCATGCTTTTCCGCCGTCAGGCCGGTCAGCGGGAAGAAGACATGGGTAAAGTGTGTGGCTCCCTTTTCCAGCGCCCAGGTCATCATCGCCGCCGCGACTGTGTCGGCAATATCGGGATCAAGCTTCTGTCCCCGTTCAATCGTTTTCTGAAGTGCCTTGTAGATGGGCTTGGGGAGCAGCTCACGCATCACTTTGTCGTTGAAGACGTTTGTGCCATAGAGAGACCGGGAAGTCTCGCCTTCTAAATCAATGGCATTGACGAGGGGCTTGTAATTAATGACTGCGGAAATCGCTTCCTGCCGTCCGGTGGTTGACTTCACGATGAGAACTTCTCCTTCTAAGGGTGTGAAATGCTAGAGAAAAGAAAAGCCACGGGCTAAATGCCTCCCATCAAAAAGGGTGCATCTAGCCCGTGGCTTCATAGCTGGCGTCAGACAACCCTGTCTAACTAAACGGTTGCCAACTATAGCATATCACTTTGCGATTTGTCAACACGCGAAGCGATTTCAGGCATCATAGTACAGGAAGAACTCGTAGGGATGAGGCCGGAGGGCCACGCCTTCGACTTCGCGGACGCGCTTGTAGTCAATATAGGTCTGAATCAGAGACTCCGTGAATACATCGCCCTTCAAGAGAAACTCATGGTCGGCTTCGAGCGCGTTCAGGGACTCGGACAGGCTGCCGGGAGTCTGAGCAATGCCGGCTTTTTCTTCCGGGGCCAGCTCGTAGATGTCTTTGTCTATAGGGGGCGGCGGCTGGATTTTGTTCTGGATGCCGTCAATCCCGGCCAAAGCCATCGCTGAGAACAGCAGATACGGATTGGCTGTCGGGTCTGGGGCGCGGAATTCGACGCGCTTGGACTTCGGGGAGCCGGCAATCGGGATACGGACGGCGGCGGAGCGGTTGCGGGCTGAATACACGAGGTTAATCGGCGCTTCGTAGCCGGGAACGAGGCGGCGGTAGGAGTTGGTGGAGGCGGCGCCGAATGCCAGCAGGGCATTCGCGTGTTTTAGGATGCCGCCGATGTAGTAAACGGCGGTTTCAGACAGACCGCCGTAGCCTTTCTCATCGTAGAAGATGTTCGTGCCGTTCTTCCACATCGAGACTGAGCAGTGCATTCCGGAGCCGTTGTCCTGGAAGATCGGCTTCGGCATGAACGTCGCCGTGTAACCGTTCTGGGCGGCGGTGTTCTTGACGATGTACTTGTGCATCAAAAGCTTATCGGCCATTGAGACCAGCGAGTCGAACTTGATGCCGATCTCGCACTGGCCGGCGTTGCCGACCTCGTGGTGGTGAACGTCTACTTCAATGCCGGCTTCAAGCAGCGTCAGCACCATCTCGGAGCGCAGGTCGGAAAGCGTGTCGGACGGCGGAACCGGGAAATAGCCTTCTTTGGTCCGCATCTTGTAGCCGAGATTGGGCTTCTCGTCGCGCCCGGAGTTCCACGCCGCTTCGTCGGAGTCAATAGCGTAGAAGCCGGAGTTCGCGGACTGGCCGTACCGGATGTCGTTGAAGACATAGAACTCGGCTTCCGGGCCGAAGTAGGCGACATCGGCGATGCCCGTAGACTGCAAGTAGGCTTCCGCTTTCTTGGCGATATTGCGCGGGTCACGGGGATACTTTTCGCGGGTGATCGGGTCTTCGACATCGGCGATAATGGACAGGGTTGCGTTCTCGGTGAACGGGTCCATGACAGCCGTGTCGGCATCGGGGACCAGCAGCATGTCCGATTCGTCAATCGTCTGAAATCCCCGAACCGAGGAGCCGTCAAACGGCAGGCCGACGGTGAAGACTTCTTCCTCGAACCGATGGGCGGGCAGGGTAAAGTGCTGCCAGGTGCCGGGAACGTCAACAAACTTAACATCAACGAATTTGACGTCGTTGTCTTTGATCATTGTCAAGACGTCTTGTGCGGTTTTAGCCATGAGAAGCGTGATCTCCTTGAGTGAATTCCAAGAGGTAAGAAGTAAAAGCGGGCTGTGGTGCAAAAAAGCGCCCCTGTGACAAATGTCACACTCAATTGTTTTCTCCTAGGCAATAATTCCTGAGTGAAAATCCCTGTAGGGACACTGAGTGGAAGCTGTCTCAGGAACGCCTGTGTTCCATTGCACCCGCCGATGCTAGCGACAGTATACAAAAAAAGCCGGGTCCTGTCAAGGAGGACAGGCAGGTATTTTCCTGTCTTCTTTTCATATCTTTTCGCCTACTTGTCTCTGCCTTTGTGCTATAATAGTGCGAAACGCCTTTGTACTACAACAGGCCAAAACTACTTCTCGGATCTATCCTTCTGGAGACCCCTTCATCATGAGAAATTTCTCGTCATGGTACTCGATGATGTGCTGCCTTGCCGTATTTGCCGGGGCGTCGCCGCTTGCCGCCGCTCCGTCCGCCAAAGCCGCGGACCCGAACACCGCTCAGTACAACCAGGCCATCAATGACTTCAATGCCGCCACGAGCGGCAAGGACCCTGCTAAAACTCAGACAGCAGTCAGCGAACTTAAGGCGCTGACCCTGACCCCACAGTACCGCAACGACCCAACTGCCCACAATCTGCTTGGATACCTGTATTTGACCCAGGCAAATCCGGCGGCAGCCATCCCGGAGCTGCAAACGACGGTTATGCTTGCTCCGAACAATCTGGATGCCCACAACAACTTGGGAAACGCCCTGCGTCAGACCAATCAGTATGATGCCGCGGCGGTCCAGTACCAGTATATTGTGGACCATCCCGCCGCCGATGGGCCAGACCCCGCGCGGGTCAAGCTTAACCTCGCCACCGTGCTGGGACAGGCCGGCCGGCTTGATGAATCGCTGGCATTGTTCAGCCAGCTGACCGCGTCCAGCACGGCCGACGCAGGTGTTTACAAAAATTACGGCTTTTTCCTGCAAAAGGCTGGACGCAGCGCCGATGCCGCCGCCGCTCTGCAAAAGTCGGCGTCGCTAAATCCCAAGGATGCGTCGGCGTCGCTCTCCGCCGGGGAGCTGTTCGCAAAGTCCGGCCAGTACGACAGCGCCATTGCCAGCTTGACCCAGGCCGTCGGCCCAGGCGTCAGCCCCAAGCTCGATCCGGGTGCCGAATATGATGCGTACTTCGCCCTCGGTGAATCCTACGCCGCAAAAGGCGACCGTCCGCAGGCTATCAAAGAATTCGATACGGCGTCTCAGCTCCAGCCCCAGAACGCTGCGCCATTTTACAACAAAGGCGTCTTGCAGCAGCAGGCGGGCCTGAGCGCCGACGCCGAGACTTCCTACCGCTCGGCGCTGGCTAAAGACCCGAACAACCCGCAAACCCAGACCGCCCTCGGCGTTCTGCTCGCCGACCGGGGCGACACTACTGAAGCCGTTTCTCTTTTGGCAAGCGGCATCCCCAAGCTGCCGCAAACCGCCCAGGCCGCACCGTTCTATTCTCGCCTCGGCGACCTGTACGCTAAGCAAAAAGACTACCCGGATGCCAATCAGGCCCGTCTTGAAGCGCTGACACTCGCGCCCGCCGATACCGATACCCGCGTCGCACTCGCGGACTCCTACATGACCCAGCACCAGTATGTCAGTGCGCTGACCCAGTACAACCTGGCCAGTCAGGTCCGCCCCTCGGACGCCGCCATCCAGAACCAGCGCGGGGTCGCCTACAAAAACTTGAAGCAGTACCCGAAAGCGCTGACGGCGTTCAAGCAGGCTGCTGCCCTCAGCCCGGCCAATGCCCAGGTCCAAAACAACATCGGGGTCGTTTATGAGCTGCTCGGCAAGCGTCCGCTGGCGATTGCCGCCTACAAGAAAGCGCTGGCGCTGAACCCGCAGCTTGCTGAGGCACGGCAGAACTTGAGCCGCTTCAGCGGACAGTAGGCACAAGAATAACTTCATTCATCATTAAGAAGCGTGGAACAACACGCTTCTTTCCGTTCCCTCTTGCGTTCTATTAAGCTGGCGATTCGGGTACACTAGGAGTCAATGAATTCTCCTCAGACCCGAACCCAGAGACAGATCAAAACCCTCGGCATCATGGCGAATGCCGGTAAGCCGGCGGCGCTGGAAGTTGCGGCGGCGGCGGATGCGTATCTGCGCCCGCGCGGCGTGACCATTAATCTGCAAACCCGCGTCGCCGAAGCGCTCGGCCTCGAAGGGCGCGGGATGTCTGACGATGCCGTCGCCGAATCCGATGCCGTTTTGGTGTTAGGCGGCGACGGGACTATTCTCGCCACAGCCCGGATGTGCGCCCCGCGCGGAACGCCGATGCTGCCGGTGCATGTCGGCCGTTTCGGCTTCCTGACCGCCGTGGCTCCTGAAGACCTCTCGCCTGCGCTTGATGCACTTCTTTCCGGCAGCTATACCGAAGAAGAGCGCTTGATGCTCTGGTGCGAGACCCACCGGGACCACATACTTCAAGACTCCGGGCTGGCGCTGAACGAAGTCGTGATCGCCAATGGCCCACTTTCCCGCGTGCTGCACCTTCGAACCTCCATTGACGAAAAATACGTCACGACCTATGCCGCCGATGGCATTATTGTCGCCACTCCAACCGGGTCCACGGCCTACTCCCTGTCGGCGGGCGGACCGCTCGTGCATCCAAGCCTGCGAACGCTTCTTGTGGTTCCGATCTGCCCGCATACGCTGACTGCCCGCGCCCTGCTCATCCCGCCGGACGCCAAAGTCACCGTTGTGGTCGAGCGCGACCCGCACGACACGGTCCGGGTCACGATTGACGGCCAGCTCGGCTTCCCCTTGCAGGCCGGCGACGAAATCCACATCAGCTGCGCTCCGCACCCCGCCCGCTTCTTGTCCGTCGGCGGCGCGGATTTTTACGACAAACTGCAAAACAAGCTCCACTGGGGCGAGACGCTGTACTAAGAGACCTACCTCCTTGCTTCGCAGGGTCCTTCCTAAAGGAAGGATTAGGACTGCGAAATGAGCCTAAATTTACTATCGGTATCCTTCCTTCAGGAAAGACCCTGCGAAGCAAGGAGGTAGGTCGGCATCTTCTAAACTCATGTTAGTTGAACTCCATGTGACGAACTTTGCGCTGATTGACCATCTGGATTTGTCATTCGGCGCGGGGCTGAACATCCTGACCGGGGAGACCGGTGCGGGGAAGTCCATCATTATTGACGCCCTCGGTCTTGCGCTCGGCGAGCGGGCCGGACATGATCTGGTTCGCACCGGCGCAGGCAAAGCGACGGTCGAAGCGGTCTTTGACCTGACCCACGCTCCCGATGAGATGCGGCAAAAGCTGGTGAACGCCGGGTTAAACGAGGAAGACGGCGGGGAAGATAGCGACACGCTCTTTGTCGCCCGCGAGCTGGCAAAGGGCGGCAAGTCGTCGTGCCGGATCAACGGCCGGCTCATGCCGGTCGCCGTGCTGAAAGAAATCGCCGAGGGTTTGGTAGACGTGCATGGGCAGCACGAGCATCAGTCACTGCTCGCCGCCGACCGGCATATTGATATTCTCGACAACTGGGGCGGCAAAGACGCGCTGGCTCTCCGGCAGCAAGTGTCGGACTTGTCGGGAGAAGTCAACCGCTTGAAGCGGGAGCGGGAAAAACTGCGAACGGATGCACGGGAACGCGCCCGAATGCTCGACTTGTACCGCTTCCAGCAGGAAGAGATCCTTGGCGCGAGCTTAAAAGAAGACGAGGAAGAAGAGCTGGTCGCCGACCGCAGCCGCCTTGCCAACAGCGAAAAACTGAGCGCGGCGGCGACTGACGCTTATGCAACTCTTTCCGGGGCCGAGCGCGGCTCCGGCGGGGCGCTGGACGCGCTGAATGCTGCGCTGTCTGCCGTGGAACACGCGGCAGGGCTGGATGAGAACCTCGCACCGCTGATTGAGACGCTTCAAAGCGCGGTTGTCTTTGCTGAGGACGCCGCGCGGGGCCTGCGCGTGTACCAAGAGACGGTCGAGTTCAACCCGGAGCGTCTGGAAGAAATCGAAACTCGGCTGGACCTTATTCGGACCCTGAAGCGTAAGTACGGCGAGACGCTGGCAGAGATCATTGCTTACGGGGCGGACCTGACGGCGAAGCTGGACGACTTAGAGCATTCGGAAGCCCGCGAAGAGGAATTGACCACGGGCATTGCAAACACGGAAAGCAAGCTGACGGCGGCGGCGTCCAAACTGACCACGCTGCGAAAAAAAGCCGCCGTCAAGTTTGCCGCCGGCATCACGCGCGAGCTGACCGATCTCGGCATGAATGCAACCAAGTTTGAGGTCGCACTTGAGCCGCAGGCCGTTTCGGGTAAAGGCGCGGACCGGATCGAGTTCCTGCTGTCGCCGAACCCTGGCGAGCCGCTGCGCCCTCTGGCGAAGATTGCGTCCGGCGGCGAAATGTCCCGCATCATGCTGGCGATGAAGTCTGTACTGGCGAAGTCGGGGACTATTCCGACCATGATCTTTGACGAGATTGATGTCGGGGTTGGCGGGCGCACGGCGCAGACCATCGGCGACAAGCTCGAAGCGCTGGCGAAAGACGCCCAAATTTTGTGCATCACGCACCTGCCGCAGATCGCCTCCCGCGCGGCAACCCACTTCTTCATTGAAAAGCAGGTGTCGGACGGACGCACCACGGTGTCGGTCGCCCCACTGGACTCCGAAGGACGGATCGACGAGATTGCCCGGATGCTCGGCGGCTCCCGCCGCTCGGAAGCGGTCGTGCAGCATGCCCGCGAGATGCTGTCTGCCGGGTAAGGCTTTGATAGGAAAAAGCAGTGTTCTTCAAGCGCGATGTTCTGCTGGCCCAGGAGTATTTAGGCTTCCTTTTGCTGAATATGTTTGACCTGTTCCTGACCCGGTACATCTTCAAGATCGGCGGGATGGAAGCCAACGGCATTGCTGCACTGATTTATGCCAAAGGCGGCCCGCAGGCATTCGCGATTTTCAAGTTCGGCCTCGTCATGGTCGTTGTGCTGGCCTGCGAGGGTTATTCCATCAAGAGCATCCGCGTTTCCCGGATTATCGTCACTGTCGGCTGCTTGGTCTATTTACTGGTCGTTTTCTGGGAAGTGTTTCTTATCATCACACAAGGCAATGGACTCAAACTCTGACAACTTGCTGGTTCGCGTCGCACGGGAAGCTGACCTGCCCGTACTGACCGCGATCTACAACGCCGCCGTCACCGAAACGGCCTTTACCGGCCATCTCCTGCCGCTGACCGTAGAGGACCGCCGCCCCTGGTGGCAGGCGCATCAAGACCCGCGCTACCCCATTCTCGTCGCCGATGACGGCCAAACCCTCCTCGGTTACGCTTCGCTATCTCAGTGGTTCGATACCCCTGTATACGCCCACACCGCTGAGTCTTCTCTCTACCTTGACCCCCGCGCCCAGGGACGCGGCCTCGGCACCACGCTGATGCGGGCGCTTTTAGAGGAAGCAAAACGCCTCGGCCACCACGTCATTTTGGCCCGTATTTGGTCCGGCAACGCGCCGAGTATCGCCATGTGCCGCAAATGCGGCTACGAGATCATCGGCACCCAGCGCGAAGTCGGCTTCCGTCACGGCCAGTGGGAAGACTGCGTCGAAATGCAAGTGATCTTGTAGGGCGTGGTTTGTAGGGAACGGGAGGGCGTAGGATTGTAAGAAGCGTGGGAGTTCACTCCCACGCTTCTTTCTCCTCCACGTCCCTACTTCGCAAACACCTTCACATGGCCGTCGCAGAACAGCACGACGCGGGCGCAGGGCAGGTCTATGTAGGCTTGCTCGGCTTCCGCTGGGGCATCCATCTTGGCAAGGGCAAGATCGGCAGGCTGTTCGTAGACCGCCGCGTGACCATCCGCCCGAAACACATCCGTAGACTTAAGGTATGGGGTAAGCGTCTTGACCCAGCCATCCGCCACGGGGAAGTTCTCATCGCTGTCCTGTGTATACTGGATTATCGCGAGGCCGATCTGCTTCAAGTTCGAGACTGCCAAGTCCTGCTCTTCTTGACACGAGAGCTTCAAGCCGACCGCTATCTTTTCCGCCGGCAGTAAGCCCGTAGCGGCGGCGACATCCGTAACGCACAGGTCATGGTTGGCGACAAACGCAACTTGCTTGCCGGTCGGGGACCAGGCCGCTTGCGGGTCGGAGCCAGCGCCTTCTTCCCGGTAGTTTGGCATCAGTCCGGCGGCGGCGGCTCCTAACGGCAGTGTGCCTAATGGAGTACGCTTGATCCAAATCACATAAGAAGGCAGGGAACCGCCGCTGTGCTGCCCGTCGGTTTGATCGGGTGTCTGCGTGTCCAGAACGAGGTCAGGATAAACCGAGGAAGTATTACTTGAAGGTGAAGTGAACGCTTCTTCTGTGGTCGGCGTCTCTTTCCCTGTAACGACATTGTAGCGGGAATAAAACCGCTGGTCTCCTTCCTGGTGAAACAGGCCAAGCTCGTCCTTGCCGAGCCAGCGTAAGATACGCCTGTTGCCGGGAAGCGGCAGAAACTTATTCTGCTCCGGGTCGTACAGAACAAAAAGATTGTGCAGCACTGAGTCGCCCCCGGTGTAGAGCTGCTGAAAAGCCAGCCATCTCCCAGTGGGAGAAAGATAATCAATACTTCCGGCGGCTTCCGCGCCTGCTGGCAGCAGCGCAGCCGGCGAGATGGCGGACACGGTCGCGGGGCTTGCACTCAGGTCCCACCGCAAGTTCTCATCTAGAACTTTGTCGCCATTCTCCAGGACAGCTGTTTCCCGCTCCATCAGCAGGTACTTTCCGCTCTGGCTCCAGCCCGTCAGAAAGACACTGACGCTTTTGTCCCCGGCGGGTGCTGTGATGACAAAGCGGCTGATTTCTTTTCCCGTGTGTGCGTCCAAAGTTTTGACGAAATGGGCTGTCTGAACGCCAGAAGTCTCGGAGCCGACGACGGCGATTTCCAGGCCGAGCGGGTCATAGGCGAACTGCTCAACGTGGGCATTGAGCGTCAGTGCCCGCATGGGGCTGACCTGCACGAACTCGCCTCGGTGCGTGTAGAGAATGTCGGAGCGCAGGCTGGACGAGTGGGACGGGGGAGAGGCGGGGTCGGCGACGGCAGGCAGGGCAAGGCAGGCAAAAGTAAGCAAAGCAGTCGGCAGCAGAAGGCGGTGGGGCATGGTCGTTCTCCTCAGCGAAAAGCGTTTAGAGAATAGAACGCAAGAGACAGCGGCTTGGGTTCGGACCTACCACCTTGCTTCGCAGGGTCCTCCCTAAAGGGAGGATTAAGATAGTGGTGACAGGTTTGCCTCTTCTCCATATCCTTCAGGAAGGACCCTGCGAAGCAAGGTGGTAGGTCGTCGGAAGTCACAGCACCGTGTACGGTGTCGTTTCTACCACGCCCCCGACGGCAGACAGCTTTGGCAGGAGGGCAGCGAGCGTGGCGTCGTCGGTGTCGAACGTAATCAGCACATGGCTGGGGCCGGTGACGATGTCGAGCGAAACGTCTTCGGCGGCGCAAAGGGCAGCAAGGGCGGCGACGAGGCCCGCCCGCTCATCGGTTTGCAGCAGGACGACCCGGCGCGGGCCTTGAAGCTGCGGAGCTTGGAGTTGTGACTGGCTTAGCATCGGTAGTTCCTTCAGTATCGGTGCGAACGAAACGAGAATGAGCGTAAAAGTAGAAGCCTGTGACTAGGGCTAAGATCAGAATGGCGGCATAGAGGGTCGCAAAGACTTCCTCACGCTTTAGCTTGAAGTGCCGAAAGTTGGCGATCAAGACAGCCAGGCCCATCGGCACGAGCGCAGCGATGTTGAACCCAAGCGGGGATAAGACAATGAACATGGTCAGCGTGAGCAGGCCGTACATCCACCAGAAGGTCCCGCGCACGTTCATATTGAGCCGCAGGACGACGGCAAAAAAGAACGCCATGAACAGCGCATCGCCCGGTCCGATGAAGCCGACCGCATGAAGCGCCCCGTGATGCTGCGGACTGCTTCCGATGGCCGGAACCGGCACGGAAAGCGCCTGTACCAAGTGCGGGTTCTGCGTGACGACATTCTGCGTGAAGCCGATACTCGTCATCGCCCCCAAATAGTCAATCGGCATGGCAACGAGGGCCACCGGCAGCAGAACATTCGGCTCGCGGATGATGCGAGACAGGAGGATGCCGAAGAACGCGCAGCTGAGTGTGATTGTCAGGCCGCGCAGGAGCGGCGTCACTATGAACAGCGGTGCGTTGACCGCCGCCGCCCATGACCTGTGTGGGTAGATGAAGAAGAGAGACGCCAGAAACAGCGCGGCGAAAAGCAGCATCGGCGCGAGACTGATCAGAGGGCGGGGGCGCAGGTTCACCAGGGACTGAGTCAGCCACAGTTGCAGCAGCATAAACACGGCGGTAGACAGAACGCTGAGAACCGCCAGCAGGGGAAAGGGCAGGGGAGGTGCCAGCGGCAGCAGCAGATTAAACCCCAAATAGGCCAGCAGCGCCAGCCCGGCCGTGCGTCCTGCCCCGCGCCTGCCGGGGGATGCCGGCGCTGCTGTCAGCGGCATGGGAGCCATCAGTCACACTCGCTTTCGCGCCGCGAATGGTTCTCGCGCCGCAGCAGGTCCTCGATCTCAACAATCGTTGTCGCTGTGACTAGCAGGCCGCGCAGAGCGGAAACACCGGGGAAGCCTTTGAAGTAGTGTGTGAGCTGCCCGCGCATCTCTTTGACCGCCCGCTCCTCGCCGACCGCCGGATTCGCCGCCATTGTCTTCAAGTGGAAGAGTGCGGCGTCGATCCGCTCGGTAAGAGTCGCCGCCGGACGCTTCTCGCCCGTTTCTAAATAATGCTTGATGTCCCCAAACAGCCACGGGTTTCCCATCACGGCCCGGCCCACCATGACCCCATCGCAGCCGGTTTCTTCCATCATGCGCTTGGCATCCTCCGGCGTTTCCACATCGCCGTTGCCGATCACAGGGATCGTCACGACATCTTTCACCCGCCGGATAATCGTCCAGTCGGCCGAGCCGGTGAATCCCTGCGACGCATAGCGGGCATGAACCGCAATCGCCGCCGCGCCCGCATCCTGCGCCCGCCGGGCGAAGTCAATGCCAGTCGTCTGCGACGGGTCCCACCCCGACCGAATCTTAACAGTGACCGGGACTTTGACTGCATCCACCATCGCTTTGACGACTGACTGCGCGAGGCAGACATCTTTTAAGAGTGTCGCTCCCGCGCCGGTCTTTGCCACTTTCGGCACCCAGCAGCCCATGTTGAGGTCAATGATGTCCGCCCCCGCCGCTTCCACCACCTGCGCGGCTTCGGCCATCAGCTCAGGGACGCCGCCGAACAGCTGCACCGACACGGGCCGCTCGGCATCCGACCAGTCGAACATCCCAAACGTCTTGGCATTCTTATAGTGGATGGCGTGCGACGACAACAGCTCCGTCACCACCAGCCCAGCACCGTGGTTCTTGCAGAGCAGCCGGAACGCATGGGAAGTCACTCCCGCCATCGGTGCCAGCACCAGCGGCGTTTCAATCGAAATCGGCCCAATTTGCAAGGGCCTCAATTTGCTTGCTAGAATTGTCATAACCCAATGATTATACCACAGCCGCTCTACCCGACGGCTTCGGCTTCGACACGCTCCGCCGTGGTCTTTTGGCCGATGACCAGCGCGAGTGCCGCCAGCACGAGAACGCCGCCGAAAAGCTGGATCAGCGTCAGAGTCTGATGCAGCAGATACCATGCGAGCAGGGCGGCAATGATTGGCTCCAGCAAGATGGAGAAGGCGACCAGGGACGACGAGAAGTGGCGCAGGGACCAGTTGAGAAGCGTGTGGCCGAAAATCTGCGGCCCTAGCGTCATGCCGAGCAGGGCTTTCCAGACACTTGGGGAATAGGAGAATGTCGCGCCGCCGCGCACTAATAGTACGGTCCAGAGCAGGCCCGCCGCGACAGAGTAGGCCAGCGTCACCTGCCGCTGTGAGGAGATTTTCTGGTGCAGGCCCTCGACGCAGAGCAGATAGCTACCAAACAGCAGCCCCGCACTGAGGCCGAACACGTCGCCCAAAAATGTCGCGCGGGTGGCCGTCTGTGCCGACGCCTGCGTCACCAGCCACAAGCCGACCGCTGCAACAGCAAGCGCAGCGAGATCACGTGGGGTAGGGCGTCGCCGGCCCAGCAGAAAGCTGCCTAAAGTGGTCCAAAGTGGGGTCGTGCAGGCCAGCAGCGTCGCGCGGGCGACGGAAGTGCGGTCGAGGGCCGCAAACCAGGTCACAAAATGCGCGGCGAGACACAGCCCTGCCAGCACCAAACGCCAGCGGGCTTCCTTCGGCAGCGGCCCGGCCCGCGCTTCGCCTTTCGGAAGGAGCGACAGACCACCAAAGAACAGTGCAGCTAGTCCCAGACGCCAGGCTGCGATTGCCAGCGGCGTCGCCTCGGACAGCGCCTGGTGGGCGAATAGGCCCGCCGTGCTGACCAAGAAGACCGCTAGCAGGAGAATGAGACGACTCAAACGCTCTGCCCCGGCGCGGCGCGGTCAAACAGCAGGCGGAGGCCGTCCAGCGTCAGGTTCGGCTCCAAATGCGTGATACTCGTGCCGGTCGCAAGCAGCTCCGACGCATAGCCGCCAGTCGCAATCACCGGGCAGTTCGGCGCGTCCATTTCGGCCCGGAACCGGGCGATCATGCCATCCACCAGCGCCAGCGTCCCCAGCACGATTCCCGACTGCAAGGCGTGGACGGTGCTGCTGCCGATAGCGCGGGGCGGCGGGGCCAGCTCGACACGCGGGATTTTCGCCGCTTTCGCAAACAGCGTTTCTAGCGACAGGCCGATCCCCAGACAGATCGCCCCGCCGAGATACACTGGCAGACCGCCCGGCTTTTGCGGGGCCGCGACCGCGTTGAACGTCGTCGCCGAGCCGAAGTCCAGCACAATGCAGGGAGCACCGTATTTATGGACCGCCGCCGCCGCGTCCACAAGTCTATCGGTTCCTACATCGGTCGGCGGCAGGTACGCCACTTCCAGCCCCAAATCGCTTCCTGCCGTAATCTCCAAAGCGTCCAAGTGAAACGCCGACCGGGCCAGCCGCTTCAGCGCCGGGGTCGCGCCGGGAACCACGCTCGCCAGCGCAATCCCCGTGATCTGCCCCCACGCCAGCCCGCCTTGCGCGAACAATGCCCCCAGAAACGCCGCGTACTCATCGTGCGTCCGCCCCGTTTCCGTCCGTATCCGCCAGCACGTCCGCAGCACGTCACCGTCGTACACCCCGAATGTCACATTGGAATTGCCCGCATCAATGGCTAAAATCATGCGCTATTATAGCACGGCGTTTAGATTTGTATGTTAAATGCATTCAGAGCACGTTCTCTCCATAATACGATAAGCTTTGATTATGACATAACTGCTGTAAGTTCGACAAGGTGACGTTCAAATCCCACGAAGACTAGGGTGACCTATCTCAGCTAAAACAGTATTTATCAGTGCTATCGCCTCTCGACGCTGGTTGTCCATGTAGGCTTCCAGGCTCACACTGGCCCTCATCTGTTTACCTATTACCTGCTCCATGTGCCAGTCAATAGCATCATGGCGACTTCGCCGATAATAGTGCATCAAATCTTCGTCCAGACCAAGCATCTGCTGAAATTGACTGCGAATTTGTTCAATGATTGTAGCAATCTCATCTATTTTTTCGCGCCATTCGGAGCGAACAAGATGCACTTTGCCCTTTGCCCGCTCAATAGCCGTCCCATCTTTGAGGCGAGCATAGCCGGTATTGATAGCAATCAACGTATCTTCCATAGCTCTATCGAAATCAGAGAAGCTGTCTTCGTTTGTAAAGTGGGTGCGAAAAGCCGGGCGGTCAAGACACTGAGCATAGAACAAGATTAGCTCTTGATCCTGATTTGCGATTGAGTTTCCAGGCTGCCAGAGAATGGCATTTTTGGCTAGTTCGATGGTTCGTTCACGATGTAATTTCAGTTCGGGCGGTGTATATCTTCGTGTCACACGACCCGGAGTGCTACCGATATGCACTTCGTTGTGGCAGTTAGGACAAAGAGAAATGGCATTGTCTATATTATCGCTTCCACCTTCTCCGCTCGGAATGATGTGATGTAACTGAACGTCATGTAGTCGGTGACAGATGCAGCACCTTCGCCCTGTTTGCACTATTAGATTTTCCGCTTCGGTTCTATTAAATGCCATTGGATACCCCTAGCCTTTATTATACGTCACTTCATTTCTTAATTTCATTTAGAACTGGACTATATGACAAGATTTCGAGGCGACGTGGGTAAACTAGGCACCATGAAAAACATCAAACGACTGCTTCCGGCGCTGGCCGGTTTGACTTTACTCGGTTTCGCCGCGCCTCGCGCCCACGCCTGGAATGGGACGGGGCATATGGTGGTGGCGGATATTGCTTATGACAACCTGACGCCGAAGACAAAAGCGGCGGTGGATACGCTGCTCCAAAAGCAACGGGATTACGGGCTGTGGATGAGCGAAATGCCGGCGGGGTACACGGACAAAGGGCGCTTTGCGTTTATGAAGGCGGCGACCTGGCCCGACGACATCCGCAAGACGCCTGAAGATCGGCCCATCTGGCATTATGTTGACCTGCCAGTGATCGCGCCTGGCTACACGCCGGACCCGGCGGCGCTGCTGATTGTAACCCCGAACGCCGAAACGCAGATTACGGCGGAAACGGCGCTGCTGACGACGAAAAGCGCGACCGACCCTGAACGGGCCATCGCACTCTGCTGGGTGGAGCATCTGATCGGGGATGTGCACCAGCCCCTGCACACGGTCTCGCTGTTCTCCGCCCAGTTCCCGAAAGGCGACAAAGGCGGCAACGATGAGTCGCTGGCGGACGGTGCGGTAGACGCCGATCCGCTGGAATCGGCGGCAAACCCCCACCGGCTTCATGCGCTGTGGGACGACCTGCTCGGCGCGGCGAAGGATCCGACCGACATCCAGAAAATCGCCGCGCCGCTGGAAACGCCCGCGTATGGCCGCAGCACGTTCCCGCAGCTTGCCGCGCATAAGCACGTTCACGAGTGGGTCTTGGAGGGGAATGTGCTGGCCCAAAAGTATGTGTATGTCAATGAAACGCTGCCGATGACGCCGACTGGCGATCAAAAGGCGGAAGTGACGCTGCCTGCGGGCTATTTGTATGCGGCGCACAAAGTCGCCGACCAGCAGATTGCCCTGGCAGGTTTGCGACTCGCGGACACGCTGAATGGGGTGATGTAGGAACCCACCCCGGTTCGTTCCTCACCGACCCTCCCGAAACGGGAAGGTCAAGAGTTTCGGAGAGGGCATAGGGGCGCTGCTTGCTGCGTCCTCCTGCTCTTTGTCTTGCTCCTCACCTTCCCGTTTCGGGAGGGTCGGTGAGGAACGAACCGGGGTGGGATCCTACGGATTCCGGTCCCGGCTGAACATCTCCGTCACCCAGAACTCGCCTTTGCTGCTGCGGTAAACGCCGACGCCGATTTTCGCGAAGCGCGGCTCTAAAATGTTTGCCCGGTGGCCGGGGCTTGCCATCAGCGCCCGGTGGGCATAGTCTACGTTGTAAATGTCGTTGCACACGCTGCAATAGTAGATGTTCTCGCCGACCAGGAGATACTCCGGCTGGGGCAGGCCGAGCTGCCGGGCTGAACTTAGGTAGCGGTCCATCGGCGACGACAGCCCCGGCGTCGGCGAATGATGATCAAAGTAGTCTGCCGAACACATCTCTTCCGAATGAGCGCGGGCCGTCTCCGTCAGCATTGGGTCAAGCGCCAGTGTGGACAGGCCGCGCTCGGCCCGCTCCGCGTTGATCCGCAGCACGAATGCCGCTTCCTGTGCGGCGCCCGTGTCCAGGGCAGAAGATGCCTGCAAGACTTTCGGTGCCAGGCGCACAGCGGCAACACGGATCGCAGGAGCCGGCAGCGCCACCGGCACCAGCGGCGCAGCGTTCCCTGCCGCCCAAACCAACCCCGCCAGCAGAAGTGACCCTACCATTTCGCTTGACCTCTCCCGAACGCACCAAAGTGATGCTTTTATCTTCGGGGAAACACGCAGGTTTTAGAGGGCCGGAGCGGCTTAGGCGACATAATCCGGTATTGTTGCGGTCGGCACACAGCAGGGGAGAAAGCCCGGAGCGCGGCGTTGACAATCCCCGGCATGAATGGGTATACTATTTCCGACTAAACCAGTCGGCAATTCCAATTTCGATTTAAGATTTTGACCTCTTAGAATGGCGAGAATCCCCCATGAGTGCAGCAACAGACACAATTGAAGAGTTTGCAAGCAAAGAATACAAATATGGTTTCGTCAGCGAGATCGAAAGCGATACCATCCCGGTCGGCCTCAGCGAAGACGTCATTCGGACTATCTCGTCAAAGAAGAACGAGCCAGAATGGCTGTTGGAGTTTCGCCTCAAAGCCTATAAGCATTGGCTGACCATGAGCGACCCGCTCTGGCACAATGTCGCGGTCAAGCCTGTGGATTACCAGAAAATCGCGTATTTCTCCGCGCCGAAGCCGAAGAAGGTTCTGAACAGCCTGGACGAAGTGGACCCGGAAATGCTGGCGATGTTCGATAAGCTCGGCATCTCGCTCGCCGAACAGCAGCGGCTGTCCAACGTCGCCGTGGACGCCGTCTTTGACAGCGTTTCGGTCGCGACCACGTTCAAGGGCGAGCTGGCCCGGCAGGGGATTATCTTCTGCTCGTTCTCGGAAGCTGTCACCGACCACCCGGAGCTTGTGCGCGAGTATCTCGGCTCGGTCATCCCGTACTCGGACAACTTCTTCGCGACTCTGAACTCGGCGGTTTTCACTGATGGCTCGTTCTGCTACATCCCCAAAGGTGTCCGCTGCCCGATGGAACTGTCCACTTATTTCCGCATCAACGCTGCCAACACCGGCCAGTTTGAGCGGACGCTGATCATCTGCGATGAAGGCGGCTACGTCTCGTACCTGGAAGGCTGCACCGCGCCGATGCGCGATGAGAACCAGCTTCACGCGGCCTGCGTCGAGCTGGTTGCCATGAAAGATGCGACCATCAAGTATTCGACGGTCCAGAACTGGTATCCCGGCGACAAGGACGGCAACGGCGGCATCTACAACTTCGTCACCAAGCGCGGCATCTGCAAGGGCGACAACGCCAAGATTTCTTGGACGCAAGTCGAGACGGGTTCGGCGATCACCTGGAAGTACCCGTCGTGCATCCTGCAAGGCGACAACTCCGTCGGCGAGTTCTACTCCGTCGCGCTGACAAATAATATGCAGCAGGCGGACACCGGCACGAAGATGATCCACCTCGGCAAGAACACGCGCTCCACCATCGTCTCGAAGGGCATTTCGGCGGGACGCGGCCAGAACACCTACCGCGGCCTGGTCAAGATCAACCCCGGCGCGGAGAACGCCCGCAACTATTCGCAGTGCGACTCGCTGTTGCTCGGCGACCGCTGCGGGGCGCACACGTTCCCGTACATTGAAGTCAAGAACCCGACCGCGACGGTCGAGCATGAAGCGTCCACGTCCAAGATCGGCGAAGACCAGATCTTCTACTGCAACCAGCGCGGCATTTCCACCGAAGACGCCGTTTCGATGATCGTCAACGGCTTTTGCAAAGAAGTCTTCCGCGAGCTGCCGATGGAGTTCGCCGTCGAAGCCCAAAAGCTGCTCGGCGTCAGCCTTGAAGGCAGCGTCGGCTAGGCATGAGATAGACACTAGATCGCCACGAGTTTCGGCTCGTGGCGTCTTTATGAGGAGACAACACAATGGCGAGTAAGTATGTAATTCAGATCAAGGGCTGGCCGCAGCATCACGATGCGACGCTGCACACGGAGCAGGAAGCCCAGGTCCGAGCCGAAGAGCTGGTCAAAATGAGCAATGCTGAAGGTGTCACCATGCACGCACACGGCGGACGGCATGATGGCAAAGACTACCACTGGGAGGGCAAGAACGAGAACGGCCATCCCCGCGAGATCAAGATTATTGTCGGCGAAGGCAAAGTGTCTTAGAAGAATTGAAGAGAGAATAGCAGATTATGGCATTACTGGAAGTGACGGACCTGCACGCGCGGGTCGCGGAAAAAGAAATTCTTAAAGGCATCAACCTGTCGGTGAACGCTGGCGAAGTCCATGCGATCATGGGGCCAAATGGCTCCGGCAAAAGCACGCTCGCGGGCGTTCTGTCCGGGCGCGATGCTTACGAAGTGACCGGTGGAGACGTGCTGTTTGAGGGCAAAGACCTACTTGAACTCGAACCTGAAGAGCGGGCGCAGGAAGGCTTGTTTCTCGCGTTCCAGTACCCCGTTGAGATCCCCGGCGTCAATAATACCTACTTCCTCAAAGCTGCGCTGAACTCCATTCGCCGCTACCGGGGCGAGGAAGAGCTGGACGCCGCCCAATTCCTGAAGCTGGTGCGCGAGAAGATGAAAGTCCTGCACATTGATCCTAGCCTCTTAAACCGCCCAGTCAATGAAGGTTTTTCGGGCGGCGAAAAGAAGCGCAACGAAATCTTCCAAATGGCGGTGCTTGACCCTAAGCTGGCTATTTTGGACGAGACCGATTCCGGTTTAGACATTGACGCGCTGAAAGTGGTTGCCGACGGCGTCAACGCTCTCCGAAGCCCGGAGCGAGCTGTGATCGTAGTCACGCATTACCAGCGTCTGCTGAACTATATTGTCCCGGATTTTGTTCATGTCTTATCAGGCGGCAAGATCGTGAAGTCCGGCGGCAAAGAGCTGGCGCTGGAACTCGAGGCACAAGGCTACGGCTGGCTGGAAGAAAAAGAAGAAGGCCAGACGCCGGCTGCGGCTTAGGATGAACATTTCTATGACTGAAACGATGACAACCACCGAAAATAGCTACCTGCGCGACTTTACGGGCAGCAACAACGGCAGCATGGCACCGGGGCCGGAATGGCTGCTGAACTTGCGGCAGTCGGCGGCGGCTCGCTTCGCTGAGGTCGGATTTCCGACCCGGCGCAATGAAGAATGGCGCTTTACGAATGTCTCGCCGATTGCCGAGACGCCGTTCACGCTGGCCTCCAAGACCGAAAGCGCGATGGACGCCGAGACGCTAAACGGCTATACCTATGACGGCATGGGCGGGACACAGCTTGTTTTCGTCAATGGCCATTTCCAAGCAGAGTTATCGAGCCGGGAGTTCCCCGCAGGCGTCACCGTCAGCACCCTGGCGGCGGCGATGGAAGCAGCGCCGGACCTGATTGAAGCGCAGCTTGGACGCTACGCAAAGTTCACGACTCAGGCTTTTGTCGCCCTGAACACGGCAGCGCTGGAAGACGGCGCATTTGTGCATTTAGAGCGCAACGCCGTTGTGGAAGAGCCAATCCATCTGCTGTTTTTGTCCACGCCAAACGCTGGCCCAACGGTCTCGCACCCACGCACGCTGATTATCGCGGAAGCGAATACGCAGGCCACGATTGTCGAAAGCTATTCGGGGACTGCCGACGCGGTCTACTTTACCAACGCCGTCACGGAAGTTGTCGCCGCCGAAAATGCTGTCCTAGACCATTACAAAGTCCAGCGTGAAAGCGTAAAGGCCTACCACGTTGCAACGATGCAGCTTCATCTCGCGAAAAGTACAAACTTCTCCTCGCACTCCGTCGGCCTCGGCGGCCTGCTGGTCCGCAACGATGCCAATGCCTATCTCGGCGGCGAAGGGATTGAATGTACGCTGAACGGCGTGTATCTGGGCAATGACCGTCAGCTGATTGACAACCACACCGAGATTGACCATGCAATGCCGTACTGCAACTCGCACGAGATCTACAAAGGCATCTTGGACGGCCATTCGCGCGGCGTCTTCAACGGCAAGATCTTCGTCCGCGAAGACGCCCAGAAGACCGATGCCAAGCAGACCAACCAGACACTTCTGCTGTCGCCGACCGCGCAG
Source organism: Capsulimonadaceae bacterium (assembly GCA_965213825.1). GTDB lineage: Bacteria > Armatimonadota > Armatimonadia > Armatimonadales > Capsulimonadaceae > JANXMY01. Next base: position 151,419 of record CBDCAE010000010.1, on the reverse strand, counting down.
ATTGACACCAAGCCGCAGCTTGAGATCTTCGCCGATGATGTCAAATGTACGCACGGGGCGACTATTGGGCAATTGTCTGACGAAGCCCTGTTTTATCTCCGTGCCCGCGGCATTGGCAAGGACAACGCCCGCGCCTTGCTGACGTATGCGTTCGCCAGCGACATCGTGAGCCGCATTAAGATTGACGCTATCCGCGCCCAGCTCGACCAAGTTTTGCTGGCGGACCGCGCCTTGCAGGGGATCGCGCTGTAGGAACCGACCCCGCCGATTGCGGCGGGGTGGGTTCCGAACCTTTAGAAACCACAACTATGACAGACGCATACGATGTTCAGGCTATTCGGCAGGACTTCCCGATCTTGCACCGGGAAGTCAATGACAAGCCCTTAGTTTATCTTGACAACGCGGCAACGACGCAGAAGCCACAGAGCGTCATTGACACGATCACGGACTACTACACCAGCTATAACTCGAATATCCATCGGTCGTCGCACCTGCTGGCGGAGCTGGCGACGCGCGGCTACGAGGGTACACGAGTCAAGATCAAGTCTTTTTTGAACGCGGCGGAGTCACACGAGATTATCTTCACGCGCAGCGCTACCGAAAGCGTCAATCTGGTCGCCCAGACATGGGGGCGGCAGAATATCAAGGCTGGCGACGAGATTTTGGTCTCGGAGATGGAGCATCACTGCAACATCGTCCCGTGGCAGATGCTGTGTGCCGAAAAGGGTGCACGTCTCCGGGTTATCCCGATCAACGATGACGGCGAACTGCTGATGGACGAGTATGCGTCCCTGCTGAACGACCGCACAAAGTTCGTCGGCATCTGCCATATGTCCAACGCGCTCGGCACGGTGAACCCTGTCAAAGATGTGATCGCGCTCGCCCATGTGCGGGGTATCCCGGTGCTGGTAGACGCGGCCCAGTCGGCGTATCATCTGCCGATTGACGTTCAGGAACTTGACGCTGACTTTCTGGTGTTCTCAGGTCATAAGCTCTACGGTCCGACCGGCATCGGCGTCCTCTACGGCAAGCGTAGCTTCTTGGAAACGATGCCGCCCTGGCAAGGCGGGGGGGACATGATTGAAACGGTTTCGTTTACCGAAGGCACGACGTTTAACCAGATCCCGTACAAGTTTGAAGCAGGAACGCCGCACATTGCCGGCGCGATTGGGCTGGGTGCTGCGATAGATTATCTGACTGAGTTGGGCATGGACCGAGTTGCGGCGTATGAGCATGAACTGACTGCCTACGGCACAGAATCGCTCTTGGCGGTGCCGGGTCTGCGGATGGTCGGTACGGCGCGGGAAAAAGCCAGCGTATTTTCATTCACCATGGGCGATATCCACCCGTATGACATCGGGTCGCTTTTGGACGAACAGGGCATTGCCATCCGCACCGGGCAGCACTGCGCCCACCCGGTCTTGCAGCGTTTAGGCGTCTCGGCAACTGCCCGCGCGTCTTTGGCATTGTACAACACGCGCGAAGAGATTGACGCGCTTGTGACGGGTTTGGCCCGCGTCCGAAAGATGTTTGCATGACGGCAACAGAAATGACAATAGACGAAGCACAGAACGAGATTGTGGAAGAGTTCGAGCTGTTCGGCGACGACGGCGATATGCGGAACTCGTACATCATCGATCTCGGCCGCAAGCTTGCGCCGATGCCGCAGGAGTTCCACACGGACCAGTATATTGTCAAAGGCTGTCAGGCCCAGGTTTGGGTGCATACGAACCACTATGAAGACCGTCTCTTCTTTGACGCCGACAGCAATGCCGCCATTCCAAAGGGCTTGATTGCCCTCGCCGTGCGCCTGTATTCGGGCCGGACCCCAAAAGAGATTGCACAAACGCCGCCGGACTTCATCGAGCGGATCGGCATGAGCAAGCATATCTCGTCGTCGCGCTCCAATGGCCTCTTGTCTGTGATTGGGCGCATGAAGCAGGAAGCGGCCCGCGCCCTTGCGCCGGAAAGTGAGAAATAACCTATGCCCGCGACAGAAAACAAAGTGTATCCGCTGATGATTGAAGCGGAAGTCGAGGAAGCCCTTCGGGAAGTCTACGACCCGGAGATTCCCGTCAATATCTACGATTTGGGCCTGATTTACGACATCCATGTGGACGAATACGGCGTCGTGGACATCGAGATGACTCTCACCTCCCCGGCTTGCCCCGTCGCCGGCATTTTGCCCGGCCAGGTCGAGCAGAAAGTCCGCGAAGTCCCCGGCGTCGCCGACGTCAGCGTCGAGCTGGTCTGGGAACCCGCGTGGAGCATGGACCGCATGAGCGAGGAAGCCAAGCTGGAACTCGGCTTCTTTTAGAGGAAATACAAATGAGCAACACAGCCACACTCGAACCGATGACCGAAACTGCCCCGCATCCCGTGATGCTCACCCCCTCTGCCGTCGCCCAGGTGCGCCGCCTCATCGCTAAAAAGGGCGACGACAGCTTGAAGCTCCGCGTCGGCGTTAAAGGCGGCGGCTGCTCCGGCCTGTCCTATATTCTGGGTCTGGAAGAAGCCCCGCGCCCCAGCGACACCGTTTATGACATAGACGGCATCACCGTCATGGTGGACCCCAAAAGCGCCCAGTTCATCTCCGGCATGACCCTCGACTATTCCACCGCGAACCTCCTGGAAGGCGGCTGGAAGTACCTCAACCCCAACGTCCAAAAGAGCTGCGGCTGCGGCACCTCGTTCACGCCTAAGTAACCGACAGATAAAGACAAAGAAAAGCGGCTCCTCATTAAGAGGGGCCGCTTTCCGTTATCGGAGGAGCTGCCCATGAAGAATCTTAGGCTGTATGCCACCCTCGCTGCTTGTAACATTGTATTTCTGGGGCTTTTGCTTCCGATACACGCACAGACAGTGGCCGCTCATCCGGTGAACCAAGTTCAGAGCCAAAGCATAGAAGGCTTAGAAGTAACGCTTTCATCGGAGAGTTCTCACTATGGGGCGGGCGAGCCGGTGCGGCTCGACGTGAGTATCAAAAATCTTACGGATCAACCCCGACAGATGCTATATCCCAACGGCGTCGAAACAATGCTGAACATCATCGTTCAGAAGCATGACTAGAAGCCGGTTCCTTTGACCGCTTATGGAGCAGAAACTTATGTTGCCCCTGACTTCACGCAGACGCTACCATCCTTATCGCGGCCCAATCCGCTTAGACGGTCCGGTCCAGTTGGGTGCAACCGCACCGCTCATCCCAGCGCATCAGCCGTTAAAGTTCAAAGTTCTTGTCAGCCGGCTCTACGATATGACCGAGTCCGGCGCTTACACTGTCTTCCGTTAAGCCGTGGGTGCCTCGGCTGACAGGTAAAGATGTGGCTGACTCAATGTCACGCCGAACCTTACAGTCCGAGTGGATAACGAGTTGAATACTTTCGTTCCTGCTCCGGAACCCATTCTTACACGGCAGGTTGCATCCGTCAACGGACGCACTCAGCTCTCAATGCGGCGAGTAGCGGCTACCTCCGAATCGCCAAAGTCCGCCAGCCATGAAGCAAGCGTAGCTAAGGGCAGCCGGGATGTCCTCGGCTTCCAAATAGGGGTATGCCTGCAATATCTTCTCGTCAGATACGCCCGTTGCGATTAGCCCCACAACCGTGCCGACGGTCACGCGCATCCCGCGAATGCAAGGCTTCCCGCCCATAACGCGCGGGTTGAGCGTGATGCGTTTTGAGTAGTCCATAGCCTGATTGTACCTCACTCTTAGCCGCTGCCATTCGCTGACACTCGCTTTTCTGGTATACTAAGAGCGATATGATTCCTATTCGGCTGGAACTTAAAAACTTTATGTCGTATGGCGCGGATGTTCCCGCGATTGACTTCTCCGGGATGCACACCCTCTGCCTGTCGGGCGAGAACGGCCACGGCAAAAGCGCCCTGCTCGACGCGATGACCTGGTCGCTGTGGGGCGAAAGCCGGGCGGGCAAGAACAAGCACGATGAGCTGGTCCGTATCGGGGCGGACGAAATGAGCGTCCATTTTACGTTTGAGATGAACGGGCAGCGCTACCGGGTCGTGCGAAAGCGGTCCAAAAAAGCGGGCGGCAACCTGTGGCAGTTGCAGGCCGAGACGCCGGACCAGGGCCTCGGCATCGGCTGGCACCCGCTGACAGGCAACACGGATAGGGACACGGAAGCCGCCATTCAGAAGCTCTTACGCATGTCGTATGACACGTTCCTGAACTCCGCCTATCTGCGGCAGGGGCAGGCCGACCAGTTTGTCAAGCAGACGCCGGGCAAGCGTAAAGAGATACTCGCCGATATTCTCGATTTGTCGCGTTATGATCAGCTCGAAGCCAAAGCCCGTGACCGGGCGAAGGTAGCACAGGCAGACGCCACCGATTTAGAGCGCGACATTAGCGGGATTGACGCCGAGCTGAATGCCGAGCCGGCTCTGCGTGAGCAGCTCGCAAGCCTGCACACGCGCCTAGAGGCACTGCAAGAGCGTAACCGTGAACTGCGAGCGGAATGGGAAGCCAACAAAGACCGACGAAGTAAGCTCGAAGGGCAGGCGGAGCTTGCGGCGACGCTGACGGCGCAGATTGCCGAGTGGGACCGCGAGATACGCGAAGTCTCGGCAGAGCTTGCGGGACATAAGGCGGCGGCGGACACGGCACGGGCGCTGCTGTCGCGGCGGGACGAGATCAACACCAATTACGCGAACTTAGCTCTAGCACGGGCGCGATTTACCGAACTGGAACAAAAGCTCGAACAGTATCACAAAGGAACTGTGATGCTGGCCGCCGCCGACAAAGAGCTGATGGCGGCGGAAAACGAAGTTCAGCGGCGGCTGGAACGGGCGATTACCGACCATGAGCAGGCATTGGTCAAGGTCAAAGACTACGAAGTGCTGGCGGCCCAGCGGGGCCGGCTTGCTCCGCGTGTTGCGGCGGCCGACCAAAGCGAGGCGCAAATCGGTCCGCTGCGGGACGCTCTCGCTGAGTGGAATGAGCAGTTTAGCCGCCTGCGGGAGCAGAGCGCAGCACTAGATTACGAAGTTCGCGACTGGAAGCGCAAGTCGGAAGCCCTGGCTGCCCAGCAGGGGCAGTGCGATGTCTGCGCGTCCGATTTGCCGCCGGGCAAAGTTGACTCCATTCAAGCGAACTACAATTACGCCCTGACGCTGGCGCAGGGCAAGCAGAAAGAAATCAAGACGGACGCGGCGACGGCTGAAAGCAGAGATCGGAAAATGCGAAAACGAACTCCGCACGCTGGAAGCCGACGTCCGCAGCGCCAAAGACGACCGGACCCGGCTGGCCCAGATTGAGCAGCTACTGCTGGAACAGGAAGCAACGCGGCAGACCCTGCCGAACCTGCTGACAGTCCGCCAGGACGCCGAGCGGGTTTCAGCAGATGCCACTTTCGCCCCGGACGTTCGGGCCAAAATCGCCAAGTACGAAACAGCACTCCAAAAGCTCACCCACGTTGAAACCGACTACTCGGCGGTCAAAGCCGAGCTTGCCGTATTGGAGCCGTCCGAGCGGCTTCACATCCAGCTTGAACACGCCGAAGTCGCCCTGCGAACCGCCGAAGCGGGCCGGGAGCGCGGCGAAAAGACGCTGGTGTCGCGGCAGGCAAACCAGGAGACGGCTCGAAAGCAGCTTGCCGCGCTGGCCGATGTCGGCGCGGAGCTTGCCAGATTAGACGCCGCACGGCAGCAGATCAAAGAACAGGAGGCCGCGCGGGGCCAAGAAGAGTCGGCGGTCTCGCAGGACATCGGGCGGCGCGAGCAAACGCTGACCCGTTTAGAGGAGCAGAAAGTCGTTCGCGCCGACAAAGCGAAGCGCCTGACGGATGCCAAGTACGACCAGGAAGTCCATGAACAGCTCACGCGGGCGTTCGGCAAGCGCGGCGTTCAGGCACTGATTATCGAGAACGCGATTCCGGAACTGGCCGACGAGACGAACCGCCTTTTGGAGCGCTTAACCGACGGCGATATGTCCCTGTACTTTGAGACGCTGAAAGAGGCCAAGTCTAAAAAAGACACGCCGATTGAGACTTTGGACATCAAAGTCAGCGACAACTTAGGCACGCGCCCGCTGGAAATGTATTCGGGCGGCGAAGGCTTCCGGGCGGCGTTCGCCCTGCGGATCGCCTTGTCCAAGCTGCTGGCCCACCGGGCCGGGGCCAGCCTGCAAACGCTCATCATTGACGAAGGCTTCGGCTCGCAGGACGCTAAAGGTCGCGAAAAGCTGATTGAGTGCCTGAACGCCATCAAAGATGACTTCAAGCGCATTATTGTCATCACCCACATTGACGAGCTGAAAGATGCGTTTGCCAACCGCATTGAAGTGACGAAAACACCGTCCGGGTCGCAGGTTCTGATTATGGAAGGAGACGCCGGGTGAAGCCGCCGTTCGTCTGGCTGCTGGCGGGCGTGTCCGGCCTCGCGCTCACGTTCCTTCTGAACGCCCTCGGCGTTGCGTGGCTCAACGGGACCGTCTTCGAGTCCGACGCCCTGTACGACGGCTCGGCGGCGCTGTTGACCCTGCTCCTGCCGTCGCTGCTTGGCGGCCTGCCTGTCGGCTTCATTGCCCGTACCCAGGGGCTAAACGTCGCCGCCGCCGCCTTCGGCCTGTTCTGCGTGATCGGCTTCGTCCATCCGTTCTGGCGCATCCCGCTGGTGTCGCCGGAAGCCGTTCACAGTGGCGCGATCCATTACTTTTTGTATAGCCCGCTTGTCGCGCTGGCCTTCGGAACGCTCGGCGCCTGGGTTGCCTCACAGTTCTCGACGGGAACTTGGAAGTTGGCAGATGCCGAGCCGGTGCTGCCGCCGGGGTGAGAAGGACAGCAGAATGCCGGTCTATGCTTACCTTGAAAATGATGACATTCCTTGCCCGGAATGCGGCAATAGTCTCAGAATAGAGGCGCAACCCTGGACACAGTACGTCAAGTTTTGGTGGGGTAGCTGCCCCTCGCGTGTACCCATTGAACCCTACCAGCTTGGCGACGCCATCAGATGGCGACCTAGCAAAGATGGTACAGTACATGGGTGGATGTCATTTAACGGCTATGGTTGCAATATCGGTGAGCCGGCTATTGAGAATATAACGGTCACGGATATTCGAGGCGAATTGTGCCAGCTTCCGCATACTTGCCCATTTTGTGAGACGGAAATTGGTGGCACAGCCATTGAAATACGGACAGGTCATATCGAGAAGGCTTGGGCTTTCCGGCCCGGAGAGTTTGAATTGGAAGCATTCTACCTGCCACAGCCTAATGGAAGTCTGTTGCAAATGCTGGGGTGGGACAACAGGGAGAGCGAACACATCGAAGCATAAATTTTTTCTGTGAATTTGGTCCACTGCCGTTTGGTGATAAGACTATTACAGCATCGGACTACGCCTCGTAGCAGATTTAGCAGTAGGTAACAAAATGATATTTGTAGATGAAGTGGTAATTGATGTGAAGGCGGGGGATGGCGGCAATGGGGCTGTGGCGTTCCGCAAGGAAAAGTTTGTGCCGTTTGGCGGGCCGAACGGCGGGGACGGCGGCAAGGGCGGCGATATTTATATCGAGTCCGACTCGAACCTTTCGACCCTGCTGGACTTCCGGTATCAGCGGCATTATGAGGCCGAGCGGGGCATTCACGGCACGAGCCGGGACATGCACGGCAAGAACGCAAGCGACTTGACCCTGAAAGTGCCGGTGGGAACGACGGCGACGGATGCGACGACGGGGCGGATTATCGCGGACCTCACCAAGCACGGCGAGAAAGCCATGATTGCGCGGGGCGGGGAAGGCGGGCGGGGGAATGCCCACTTCTCGAACTCGACGCACCAAGCGCCGAAGTTTGCCGAGAACGGCGAGCCGGGGGAAGAAAAAAACATCACGCTGGAGCTGAAGCTCTTGGCGGATGTCGGGCTGATCGGCTACCCAAATGTCGGCAAAAGCACGCTGATTGCCGCGCTGTCCGCCGCGAAGCCCAAGATCGCGGATTACCCGTTTACGACGCTCATTCCGAACCTCGGTGTCGTGCGTGTGGACGACGAGCGGACATTTGTGATCGCGGACATTCCAGGGCTGATTGAAGGCGCGAGCGAAGGGGTCGGGCTGGGGCATCAGTTTTTGCGCCATGTCGAGCGCACCCGCCTGCTGTGCCACCTGATTGACGTGTCCGATGCGTCGGGCCGGGACCCGATGGACGATTACGCGATCATCAACCGGGAACTGGCGAACTATAACGAAGAGCTGGCGCTGCTGCCGCAAGTGGTCGTCCTGAACAAGACCGACATCGCCGACCCGGAGATCGTCGAAATGCTGCGGGCCGACTTTGCCGCCGAAGACAAGCCGGTCTTTGTGATTTCGGCGGCAACGCGGTCGGGCCTGGAGCCTCTGGTTTATTATCTCGCCCAGCGGCTCTCCGAGATGCCCCTGCCGATGCCGTTCGACGACGGCATTGTCCGCATCACGCCGGAGACCGTCAAGGGCAGGCGTCCCGACCGCCGCTGGGAGGCGCATTATGACGCCGCAAACCAAGTCTATGTCGTTTCCGGCGCAGGCATCGAGCGCCTAATTGCGATGACTCAGCTCACCAATGATGACGCCCTGAGCCGCTTGCAGCGGACTTTGGAAAAGACGGGCATCATCAACAAGCTGCGGACGCTTGGCGCTCAGGAAGGTAATACCGTGCGGATCGGCAAGGCCGAGTTTGACTTCTTCGACGAGAACGCGCTTGATGTACCGGCGAAAAAAGAGGAAGAGGAGTAGGAACCTACCCCGGCTCATTCTTCGTCACCCCTCCCTAAGAAGGAAGGGTCAGAGATTAGAACAAGACTGCGAGCGTTGCTTTCTGCCTCTTGCTCTTCACCCTTCCTTCTTAGGGAGGGGTGACGAAGAATGAGCCGGGGTAGGTTCCCCATCATGTCCTCAACGCGAAAAATCGTGATTAAAGTCGGCACCAGCACGCTCACGCGGGGCGGCGGCCCGCCCGACACGGCGTATATCGCCGATCTGGCAGCGCAGGCGTCAGCGCTGCTTGACGCCGGGTGCAGCGTTGTCCTGGTGTCGTCCGGGGCCATCCGCGCAGGCATGGACACGCTGCATCTGCCGGGCCGCCCCCGTTCCATCCCGCAGAAGCAGGCGGCGGCGGCGATTGGGCAGGGGCTGCTGATGCACACCTACGCCGAGGCGTTCCGGGCGCATTCGGTGCCGGTCGCCCAGATTTTGCTGACCCGTGAGGACTTGCAGGACCGGCGGCGCTACTTGAATGCCTGCAATACATTCGAGACGCTGCTTGCCCACCGGGTCGTCCCGATTGTCAACGAGAACGACACCGTTTCGGTAGACGAAATCAAGTTTGGCGACAACGACACTTTGGCGGCATTAGTTGCATCGCTGATTGAAGCCGACACGCTCCTGCTGCTGTCCGATGTCGCGGGGCTATATGACCAAGACCCAACTCGGCACGCCAGCGCCCAGCTTATTCCTATTGTTGAGACGATTGATCAGGCGCTGGAAGCCGGCGTGGGCGGTGTCCAGACCCTGCTCGGAACCGGCGGCATGGCGACGAAAATCCAGGCCGCCAAAATCTGCGCCAATACCGGCGTCCGTATGTTCATTGCCGATGGCCGCCGCCCCGACGTCGTCGCCGACGCGCTCGCGGGCCGGTGCGGCACCCAGTTTATCCCAAAGCCCACCCGCCTGCGCTCCCGCCAGCGCTGGATCGCCTACGGGGCTGTTGCGAAAGGCATGGTGACTGTCAACGACGGTGCGAAGCAGAGCATCCTGACCGCAGGCGGCAGCCTCCTTCCGGCAGGCATCCTGTCCGTTGCAGGCCATTTCGCGCCCGGCGATCTCGTGCGCCTTGCCGGGATCGATGACGAGCCGTTCGCGCAGGGGTTTGTCCATTACAGCCATACTCAGACGGCCAAGATCATGGGATGCCGGACCGCCGAGATTCTGCCACGCCTCGGCATTCATCTCGGCGATGAGATCATCCACCGAGATAACCTCGTGCTGGATGTGTGAAAGCCTCGGCGCTTCCGGTGCCGGACCGCGTCTTGACAACTTCTCCCTATTCGGCTAGAATGACTGCCATGAGTACGCCTGAAAATGAAGCGGCGATTACCGAAGTCGAAAAAAAAGGCCGAGCCGCGAAAGCCGCTGCCCGGATGCTGGCGACGGCCGGGACCGATGCCAAAAACGCCGCGCTGACGGCAATAGCGGACGCGCTGGTCCTGCACCAAAAGGCTATTGTTGACGCCAACTCCCGCGATCTTGCCGCTGCCCGCGACAAGGGCATGACGGCGCACCTCGTCGAGAGGCTGACGCTAAATGCTCAGCGCGTTGCCGAAATGGCGCAGGGATTGCAGCAGGTCGCGGCTCTGCCGGACCCGGTTGGCGCAGTGCTGTCAGGCTGGCGGCGTCCGAACGGGCTGCAAATCACCAAGACGCGCGTTCCGCTCGGCGTTATCGGCATTATCTACGAAAGCCGCCCCAATGTCACTGTAGACGCTGCCGCACTCTGCCTCAAATCCGGTAATGCTGCCCTGTTGCGCGGCGGCTCGGAAGCTATTTATTCTAATATCGCACTCGCTCATGTCCTTCAGAATGCACTCGAAAGTGCTGGTCTGCCGCGCACGTCTATTCAGCTCATTGAAAACACTGACCGGGCCGCCGCCCGGCGGCTGATGACTCTGAACGGCTTTGTAGACTGCCTCATCCCGCGCGGCGGGGCGTCGCTGATCAAGACTGTTGTGGAGAACGCCACGGTTCCCGTGATCGAAACCGGTACCGGAAACTGCCATATCTATGTAGACAAAGACGCCGACTTCGATATGGCCGTGGGCATCGTGATCAACGCCAAAGTTCAGCGTCCCTCTGTCTGCAACAGCGCGGAAACGCTGCTGGTGCATGAAAGCATCGCTGCCGCGTTTCTGCCGCTCGTGGGGCGAAAATTGGCGGAGGCCGGGGTCGAGCTTCGTGCCGACCACGCGGCCTGTGCCTTTCTTTCCGCTGCACTCCCCGCCACCGAAGAAGACTGGATTACGGAGTATAATGCTCTCATCCTCGCCGTGAAAGTCATCGGCAGCTTAGAGGAAGCTGTGAGCCATATCAATAAGTACGGAACCCAGCACTCGGAAGCGATCATTACTGAAAACTACGCCGCTGCCCAGGCATTTACCGACAGCGTAGACTGCGCCGCCGTCTATGTCAATGCGTCCACGCGCTTTACCGACGGCTTTGAGTTCGGTTTCGGCGCGGAGATCGGCATCTCAAACCAAAAGTTGCACGCACGCGGCCCGATGGGCCTGGAAGAGCTGACGACCTACAAATACATTGTGCGCGGCAATGGTCAGACGCGCCGTTAGAAGGACAGAAAGACGGATGAATCCGATCAATCCTGGCAATCCGTACAACCCCGGCAATTCGTCTCCGCAAGGCAGCCTGTACCCGCCGAGCGAGCTGCCCAGCCAGAGTCCTGGCGTGTGGCCGCCGGCGCCAGCTCTGGGTAGCCAGCCGCAGGCGCTGACGTTTCCTTTCAAGACAGAATTCTACACCGCTGGGGGCAGCGTTCCGCTTTTTCGCGTCGGTACGGTGTCCCTCTACCCGGAAGGCGTCTCCATCCAGGGAAAAGCCGTGCCGCGCTACGAGATCCAAGTCCCAATCTTGATTGTTTCTGCGCTGCTGGTGGGGTTTATCATTGTTTACGCACTGCTAGAATATGCGTTCCGGGGTGATGCCGTTGCGAACATTCCATGGGCCGATGTGCGCGGCGTCACTCTGGTTCCCAATAAGCGCCGCATCTGCCTGGTCTATGATGCTCCAAACTACAAAGGCATTACGAAAACGTTCTCGCTGACGTTCCGGCCTGACCCTGCCACGTATGATGCTTTCGTCCAGAACATTCAGACATTTCTGCCGGGCCGTGTCACAGAAGGCAAGCTTTCCCGGTGGACCTCGCCGGCTGTTTGGATATTCCTTGTCGCCATTGTGTTCGGCATCGCTATTCAGGTGGCTCTTGCCTCGCTGACGCATGGAGCCTCGCTCTCAAATGGAACCGGGCAGTAGGGGTAAACACCAAAAAGGTACAGTATGCGGCGACTAGGCATCATGGGCGGGACGTTTGACCCGATCCACTACGGGCATTTGCTGATGGCAGAAGAAGCCCGCCAAGCGTTCGCGCTTGATGACGTGGTGTTTGTGCCAAACGGACGGCCCGCGCATAAGAAAGCCTATTTGGTGTCGTCCCCGGAAGAGCGCTACGCGATGACACTGCTGGCGACCGGGTCGAACCCCTGCTTTTCGGCCTCGCGCATTGAGATTGAGCGGCCCGGCCCGTCGTACACGATTGACACGTTGCGGGAGTTCCGCCAAATATACCCGGATCTGGACGCGCTGTATTTCATCACCGGGGCCGATGCGGTGCTGGAAATACTCACTTGGCACGAGGCCGACAAGCTGGCGCAGGAGTGCCAGTTTATTGCCGTTACCCGTCCCGGCTTTGTCTTGGAGCGCCTACCGGAGATTGTAGACGCCTCATTTTTGGACCGTGTCCATTACCTGCCGATCCCGCGGCTGGAGATCTCGTCCACTGACATTCGACGGCGCGTGCGCGAAGGCCGCTCTATCAAGTACCTGACCCCGGAGCCGGTGGAAGCGTATGTCCGGCAGCAAGAGCTGTACCGATTTCTGCCGCTGGCTGAGTGAACACGCCTGAGTGATTATGCACGAAGAATGCGACAAACAATTAGCACTGGCACGGCGGCAGCTTGAAGCTGTCCAGCAGGTCAGCGCAGCGCTTTACTCCATCACGGACACGAACGCCCTGCTGCGCCAGGCGCTGGAAACCAGCATGGATGTGGTGGATGCCGACGCCGGCTCGATCCTGCTGTTCAACGCCGCCGAGAACACACTGGTTTTCCGCCACGCGATTGGGCCGGTCGGCGAGAGCCTCGTCGGAACGAGTTTGGATCTCTCGCTCGGCAAAGGGATTGCTGGGCAGGTCTTCGCGTCGGGGCAGGGGCGTGTCACGGCGGATGTCGGGGCTGACGCTGACCACATTGGAACTGTGGATGCCCGAACGGGGTATCAAACTCACTCTTTGATGACCGTGCCGCTGCACACGCAGGGCGGAGCGCCCCTCGGCGTGGTCCAGCTTGTCAACAAGCGTGTCGGGACGTTCGACGCCGCCGACATGGCCGTCATTGAAATTGTCTCCAGCCTCGTCACCATGAGCGCCCAGAACGCACTCCTGGCCCGCGAGGCCAACCTTGCCGCGATTGCCCGGTCGGTCGGCGAGATCAGCCACGACATCGGCAACATGCTCACGCACGTCCTGCCGTATGTGGAGACGCTGGAAGGCAGCATCGCCGATGTCCGCGCCGGCAAGCCGAACGCCCTCGACGACCTGGAAAGCTTCTACGCCGAAGTCCGGGACAGCGTCGCTTTAGGGGTAGGGCAGGTGACGGCTCGGACCCGCGAGATTGCCGGTGCACTTAAGGGCGAAGTCGCCCCGCTGGACTTCCTGCCGGGCCGACCGTTTGACACGGTGCAGCGGGTTATCAGTTCCCTCGCCGGAGCGGCGGCACTGGCGGGCGTCACTCTGCGGGCTGAAGGGGACGATGAATTAGAAGCCGTCTTCGACAAGTCTCGCGTCTATAATGCCCTGTTTAACCTCGTCAACAACGCGCTGCCCGAAACCCCGCCCGGCGGCTCCATCACCCTTGCCGTCGCGCCAGATCCCGACCCCGCCTGGTACACCCTCGCCGTCGCCGACACCGGGGCGGGAATGCCGCCGGAGGTCCGCGCGAAGCTGTTTACCGACGCTGCCTACTCCACAAAGATTGGCGGTACCGGCCTTGGCACCCGCATCGTGCGCCGCATCGTCGAGCAGCACCGAGGCCGCGCATCGGTGCAGAGCGAGCCGGGGCAGGGAACGACGATTACGCTCAGGCTGCCCAAAGACCCAACCATGTAGACAAGCTCATGTCAGAGCGAGAGTTGGAGAGAAAATCATGCAGATTTATTCTTTCGGTCATCTTTGTTTTGGGATTTTTGCCAGTGGGTTAGGCGCGGTACTTCTCACGATCAGTTTACTCGCGGCGACAAAGAGGAAGAAGTTCAAGACTTACGAGGCTCGAAAGTCTCTCTACTCTTCGCTCCTCTGCACCCTTTACGGTACATGGTTGACTAGCAGCGCTTTTGACCCGCCGCATCAAACCTCACCGCGAAGCGACATTACTTTGTGTGTCTTACTGGCTGTCATGTCTGTCACGTTCATTACCTCCTTCCTCAACATGCGCCGCCTGACGAAAGACCCGACCATGTAGCCAAAAAAAGAAACCCGGTACTGAAAGTGCCAGGCTACTGTTGAATGAAAGTCGAAGCGACTGAAGATTAAGACTAAGGACACGACTTCGAAAGCGTATTCTGTTCCGTAGTCGCTTCGACTTTCATTCAATAGTAGCCTGGCACTTTCAGTACCGGGTTTCTTTTTCTCTACAACTCCGCCTTCAGCTCATTCACTAATCCCGCCACATGAGCCGCCGCATCACTGACGGCAACCGCTTCTTTGCTGCCCGCGTCCCGGCGCAGGCTGACTTCCACCGTGCCTTCGGACAGCGATTTGCCGACGACGACTTTGACGGGAAAGCCGATGAGGTCAGCGTCTTTGAACTTGACACCGGGGCGGTCGTCACGGTCGTCCAGCAGAACGTCTACGCCGGACGCGAGAAGAGACGCATACAGCGCTTCGGCGGCATCTCGCTGGGCGTCGTTCTTTGGGTCTACCAGCACCACCACCACCTCAAACGGGGCGATGGAGACCGGCCAGAGCATCCCGGCGGCGTCGTGGTGCTGCTCCACCGCCGCCGCCATTGTGCGGGATACGCCGACGCCGTAGGAGCCGCCCTGCATGAGCTGCGACTTGCCCGTTTCGTCGGTGAAGGTCGCGCCCATCTTCAGCGAGTAGCGCGTGCCGAAGTTAAAGACATGGCCCACTTCGATCCCGCGCTGAGTATACAAGCGGCCTTCGGGATCGGCGGGGCTGACATCGCCGGCAACGGCGGTTCGCAGGTCGTGGTACTCCGGCGCGGGGAAGTCCCGGCCCGGCAGGACATGGACAAGATGGGCATCGGCGGCATTTGCGCCGGTGACGCCGTCCCGGATCATTGCCACTTCGCGGTCGGCGATTACCCGCACGGGCATTTGGAGATCCACCGGCCCGGCGAAGCCGACGGGCGCTCCGGTGACTTTTTGGACAACGGCGGCATCGGCCAGCGGCGACGGGCCGCCGAGCAGCTTGGCAAGCTTGGCTTCGTTCAGCTCCCGGTCGCCACGCACAAGTGCGACGACGGGCGTCCCGTCAGGCGCGGTTACGATCAGCGTCTTGATGAGCCGCGTCGCGGGAACTTGGAGAAACGCCGACACGTCTTCAATGGTTGACACGCCGGGCGTCGCGACCTGCTCCCTGGCCGGTACTTCGGCATCGGGGTCTTCGGCGGGGGCGGGAACCGCTTCGCAGCGCTCGGCATTGGCGGCGTAGCCGGTCTTGTCGCAGCGCAGGACCGTGTCTTCGCCGTCGTCCGAAAGCACCATGAACTCTTCGCTCTGCGAGCCGCCGATGGCCCCGGAGTCGGCCTCCACTGACAGTGACGCCAGCCCGCAGCGGGTGAACATGCGACCGAACGCTGTACGAACCCGCCCGTAGGCGGCTTCCCCGGCGGCCTCGTCCCGGTCAAATGAATAGGCGTCGAGCATCAAAAACTCGCGCCCGCGCACCAGCCCGCCGCGTGGGCGGGCCTCGTCCCGGAACTTGGTTTGGATCTGGTACGGCAGGAACGGCAGCTGCTTGTACGACTGTATATCGTTCTTGGCAATACTCGTGATGACTTCCTCATGCGTGAAACCGAGAAAATAGTCATGGGCGGGAACCGCGAACAGCACGTCAATCTTATCCCGGCCCGACTCTTCCAGCAGTGCACGCGGCACAAGCGACGGCATGAGAAACTCCGTACCGCCAACGCTGTCCATCTCGCTTCGCAGGATGTCCGAAATTTTGTTCAGTACCCGCAGGCCGAGCGGTAGGTAGGAGTAGACGCCCGAAGCTAGGGGCCGGATAAAGCCGCCGCGCAGCAGCAGCTTATGGCTGACCATCTCGGCTTCCGAGGGCGCATCGCGCAGGGTAGGGGCAAATAACTGTGTGAAACGCATGGGGTCCTTTAACAAATACCCCCTCCTTTCGGAAGGAGAGGGGGGGCGCGGAGCGCCGGGTGAGGTTCTTACTGCGGCAGTTGGTGATGAACAGTACGTAAAATGTCGTTCGACATGATCAGCACGAACAAAACGCCAATGATGGCAAGGCCGGTCATCAGGAACGCCTGCTGCTGCTGATCGGTCAAGCGCTTGCCACGCCGCACCCATTCAATAAAGAACGTCAGCAGATGCCCGCCGTCCAGCACCGGAATTGGCAGCAGATTGAAGATTGCCAGGCTGATGGACAGGCTCGCCATCATCGAAACCACATCCGGCAGGCCGCTTTTCACCGCAAGGCCAGTCGCCTGATACATAAAAATGATCCCGCCGGCGGCTTTCTGCACTTCCCGATGATGAATGAGGTAGGCCAGCCCAAAGAACGTGTCGCCGATCATTTTGTTGCCATAAACGACTGAGGCCGGCAGGCTCACGCGCTTAATTTCTTTGACCGGGATGATATTCAGCAGACCAATCGGCTTCTCTTGGAAGGTTGGTGCGTTCCGTGCGACTGTCGCCGGCAGGATACCCTTCAAATGTGTTTCTTCTAGATGACGCAGCACGGTCACATCCACTCGCTTACCGGCAGACTGACGGAGCAGTGTCTCCGCTTGGCTTGCCGAAGCTACATCCACGCTGTTGACCTGAGCCATCTGATCACCTGGCAGCAAGCCCAGACCCGCTAATCCGCCCGGCTTCAGTGTGTCTATCGAGAGGACTGGCTTTTTATCGTCGTCAAGAGCAGGTTTTGGGATCGCGGTCTTCGTGAACGTCTCGTCCCCGCGCTGGATTGTCAAAGTGATCGGCTTGTTGGCACTGCCGTGGATGAGGTCAATCATCTGTTCGCCGCTGGAAACCGGTTTACCCTCAATAGCCGTGATGACATCGCCGATCCGCAAACCGATCCGCTGGCCTTCGCCGCCGGGCGCAGTCATTGCAACTTTGTTAAGAGTATTCCCGGTTGGAATGCCGGTCGTGACCCCCATCAGGCAGAAGACGACATAACCCAGCAGGAATGACATCAGCGGGCCGGCGAAGATGACCAAAGAGCGCTGCCAGAGGGGCTTGCTGTAGAAGCCGTCAGGACCGGTGTAGGGGACATGTTCGCCAAGATTTTCTGCTAACAGCGGAATTTCGCCGGCATCAGGGTCACTGCCCAGATTTTGCCCAAGAACTTTGTCTTTGGCATGAGTAATCGGCGCTTCGTCGGGTTCCATGCCGGCGATCTTGACGAAGCCGCCGAGCGGGAGCATACGGACATTGTATTCTGTGTCACCACGCTTGCCGATTCGAAACAAACGCTTGCCGAAGCCGATGGAGAAGTCGTCCACGCGAATGCCGCAGAGCCGGGCGACGATGAAGTGTCCCCACTCGTGCGCGACCACCAAGATACTTAAAATGATCAGCAGCGTCACCGTCTGCTGGATATTCTCCCATATTGCCACGCCAAACTCTCCTTACATCAAGCCCGGACTTTACAACCACTGCTGGACTGTCTGCCGCGCCCATTCGTCCGCCCGCGTGATCTGCGTCAGCGTCGGCGACGGCTGAACTGTGTGCGCGTCCATGACGCGCTCGGTCAAGCCCATAATTTGTGGGAACGCTGTTTTGCCGTCCAAAAAACCCGCGACGGCAGCTTCATTCGCGCCGTTCATCACCGCCGGCAGTGTTCCGCCGACCTCCGCCGCGCGTCTGGCGAGGCTGAGGCTTGGAAAGCGCGCCTCGTCCGGCGCTTCGAACGTCAGCGGCGTCTTTTGGGTCAGCAGGTCAAACCTCGGTGCGCCGAAATTCGCCCGCTCAGGATACAGCAGGGCCACCTCAATCGGAACGCGCATGTCGGGCAGGCCAAGCTGTGCCAGCAGCGAGCCGTCACATAGCTCCACCAATGAATGAATGACGCTCTGGGGATGCACCACCACGCCGACTTTGTCTATCGGCACATCAAACAGCCAGCAGGCTTCAATGGTTTCCAGTGCCTTGTTCATTAAAGTCGCGCTGTCTACCGTGATCTTGCGGCCCATAGATGGCCAGGTCGGATGGTTCAGCGCGTCCGCAAGCGTTGCCGTCGCCAAGCGCTCCGCCGGCCACTCCCGGAACGGGCCGCCGGAAGCCGTCAGCCACAGCTTGCTGACGTACTCCGGCTTTTGTCCTTGCAGGCATTGAAAGATCGCTGAATGCTCGCTGTCAATCGGCAGCAGCTTCGCACCACTCTTTCGCGCCGCCGCAGTGACAATCTCTCCTGCCGCAACCAGCACTTCTTTGGTCGCCAGTGCGACATCTTTGCCCGCATACAGCGCGGCGACAGTCGCCGCCGTGCCGACAGCTCCGGCGACCGAGACGACGACGAGATCGGCTTCAGGAAGCGTCGCCAAGCGCACGAGATCGGCAGCATCGCCCCACGCCAGATTGCCAGACGCGACACCGAACTGGGCGGCCTGCTGACGCAGCAGAGTTTCATTCCGATAGGCCGAGAGGCCAACGACACGCAGGAAGTCCGGTAGGCGATGAACAACGTCCAAAGTCTGTGTACCAATGCTGCCGGTCGCGCCTAAGATGACAATGCTCTTCACGATGAATGTTCGGGTTGGACATCAGGATGGACGACGGCACCGAACTTACGGACTCGGCGCCCGTAATCTTCCAGCGCGTCGGTCAAGAGTGCCGGTGTGAACTCCGGCCACAGGGTCGGCGTGACCCAGATTTCGGAGTAGGCGATTCCCCAGAGCAGGAAATTAGAGATTCGCATCTCGCCTGCTGTGCGGATGAGGAGGTCCGGGTCGGGCAAATCAGGCGCGTACATCAGCGCCGCGAGAGTGTCCTCCGTGACATCGTCCGGCGTTAGCTCGCCGCGCTGAACCGCTGTGGCCAGCGCCCGCGCGGCATCGGCAATTTCCGCCCGCCCGCCGTAATTGATCGCCAAGTTGAACGTCATGCGGGTGAAGCTTGCAGTCCGAAGCATTGCGCCCTCAAATGTCTCGCGCAGAGACTCCGGCAGGTCGCCTAGACGTCCCGTGACGCGGATATGAATATGGCTTTCGATCAGCTCCTCGATCTCCGCCTGCATCGCCGCCTGCATGAGTGCCATGAGGCCACCGACTTCCGCTTCGGGCCGGCGCCAATTTTCGGTGGAGAAGCCGAAGACGGTCAGTGTTTGGACGCCCAGCACATCTGCAGCCGAGACAATTTCTTTCAGCGTTCGGTAGCCCTGCCAGTGGCCGTAGAGACGATCCTGGCCCTGTGCGTGCGCCCAGCGTCCGTTGCCGTCCATGATGATCGCGACATGGGCCGGCAGACGCGCCGGGTCGAGCCGCGCTTTTAAAGCCTCAATTCCGGCAGTATCGGACTTCAATAGGTGTTAGACTTCAAGCAGTTCAGCTTCTTTAGCTTTGGTGATTTTATCAATCTCGACGATGTAACGATCGGTCAGCTTTTGCAGGCCATCCTGAGCGCGTTTCGAGTCATCTTCGGAGGCTTCGCTTTTCTTCACCAGGGCTTTAAACTGGTCATTGACATCGCGCCGGATATTACGGATCGAGACCCGGCCTTCTTCCGACTTCTTATTCAGAATTTTAACGAACTCTTTGCGCCGCTCTTCCGTCAGCGGTGGTATCGTCAGTCGGACCGCCACGCCGTCGTTGACCGGGTTGATATTCAGGTCCGAATTTTTAATCGCCTTCTCGATCGCCGCCGTCATGCTCCGATCATAGGGCGTGATCAACAACTGACGCGAATCGGGGACACTGATCGTGGCAAGCTGAGGCAGAGGGGTCGGTGTCCCAAAATACTCCACCGAGATGCCGTCCACCAACGACGGCGTTGCCCGTCCCGTGCGGATTGTCGAGAAATCATGCTGCGTCGCATCCACGGTCTTCTTCATCTTCTGCTCGGCGTCTTTGGCGAGATCGGCTAAACTCATTTCTTATGCTCCTCTATTTGATTTATCGGTACTGGACGACGAGGTGCAGGCGGCGCTTCTGTTGCCTCTTGAAGCTCGCTTTCGCTCGCAACAATCTGCGCTGTCGTGATGCCACTGGGATTTGAGAATTCTACTTCGTACTTATTTTCTGAATAGACCTCAATGATATAGCCAACGTCGAACCAGGAAGCGCCTTGCGGCTTGTACTTATCTGTCATCAGGCGAACACGAGTGTAATTGTCTAACATCATCTGTTCCTCATCCGGCAAACCCACTGAAGGGTGTGTTCAATGTGATTGTACCGTCAGCGCGAAGCGTCCAACCAGAGATAAGGCGGCTTGTGTACCCTGAAATATCGCCTCTGCCAGCCAGCTCTATCACGATGTTTATCCGCTGACCATACCCGTCGGCTTTGCCGAGCGAAAAGTCACCCACAACATACTTACTTGCCGCCTGCGAGGAGTATAACTCAGAAAGCGCCTTTGAATGGCTGTCGTCGTAACCGAGTGAGCGAAAAACGTGGTCTTTGCCATGTGTTGCACCCGGTTTGAAGATATAGTCACAGAACTTCTCTACGGGTGCAACGAAGTCTATCATGAGTTACGCATCTTTGGAGACAAGCGTTCCAATGGAAGCGCCTTCGGCGACGCGCTGGATGTTGCCGGGGACGTTGATGTCGAAAACCACAATCGGGATGTTGTTTTCCATGCAGAACGCCATCGCCGTTAGGTCCATCACTTTTAGGCGGCGGTTGATTGCATCGGCAAACGAAATCTTATCAAACTTAACGGCGTCGGGAAACTGACGCGGGTCTTTGTCATAGACGCCGTCGGTGCCGTTCTTTGCCATAAGAATCGCTCCGGCCCGGACTTCGGTGGCCCGGAGCGCGGCGGCGGTGTCGGTGGTGAAGAATGGGTTGCCGGTGCCGCCCGCGAGAATAACCACACGGCCTTTTTCCAAGTGCCGCAGGGCGCGGCGGTTGATGTACGGCTCGGCGACGGTTTGGATCGGCATGGCAGTCTGGACCCGTGTATCAATGCCGAGACGCTCCAGAGAGTCTTGAAGCGCCAAAGCATTGACGACGGTTCCGAGCATCCCGATATGGTCGGCAGTGACCCGCTTCATGCCGGCTTTTTCAGCGAGCTGACCGCGCATGACGTTGCCGCCGCCGATGACGACGGCCGTTTGAACGCCACTGGTCTGAAGATGGGCGACTTCGGCGGCCATGCCGGCGACGGCGGCGTAGTCAATGACCCCGTGGCTGCCGTCCCCGGCGAACGCTTCGCCGGAGAGCTTGAGCAGCACGCGGGGCCACTTGATTGGGTTCGTTTCGGCATTTTCGGCCAAAATTAAGACGCCTCGCCGATCTCAAAGCGCACGAATCGTTTGATTTCGGTCTTGCCTTTGATGAGCTGCGCGACGGTCTGCTTCGGCTCCCGGATATACGGCTGCTCCAAGAGTACCGCTTCCTTGTAGAATGTCCCGACGCCGCCTTCAATGACTTTGTCCATAATCTCAGCGGGCTTGTTGGCGTTCTTTGGGTCCGCCATCGCGCGGGTCTTCACAATATCCCGCTCTTCCGCAACTTTTTCTGCCGGAACTTGATCTTTGCTCAGGAACTTCGGCTTCGCAGCGGCAATGTGCATGGCGATCTCGCGGGCCAGTGTCTTGATTTCCATGCCTTCGCCGGTCAGCTCAACCAGGACGCCGATCTGTCCGCCCATGTGAATGTAAGCATCTACCGTGCCGTCCTCGGTCTGGTAGGCCGCGAAACGCTTGAAAATGATGTTCTCGCGCATCTTCGCGAACACGTCTTGAATACGAAGTTTGGCCGGGCTGCCGGTCTCGGTATGAGTGGCTTCCAGAAGCTCGTCTACGGTGGATGCGCCGGGGTTTTCGATCGCGTGCTTCGCCATCTCGCGGGCAAGTGCGGAGAACTCTTCGTTCCGGGCGACAAAGTCCGTTTCGGAGTTGATCTCAATCAGGACGCCAAGACGGTTATGCTCACGCACGAGCGCTTCGACAACGCCTTCGGCGCTGGTGCGGCCTTCCTTGACGGTCGCTTTGGCGTTTTTCTCGCGGAAGGCTTTAATCGCTGCGTCCATGTCGCCACCCGCCTCGGTCAGAAGCCGCTTTGCTTCCATCATGCCGGCTTGTGTTTTGTCCCGCAGGTCTTTGACCATTGCGGCGGTAATATCTGCCATAGTAATTGTCCTTTGCAAATGCACCTCACCCCAGCGCAAGCGCTGACCCTCTCCTTTGGAAGGAGAGGGTGGGCGCGGAGCGACCGGGTGAGGTCTTTAATCTGTTCCCTGCGCCGTCGTCTGCCCGGTTTCTTCCGCGACTTCGTGTGCAATTTCGGCAGGGTTTGTCATCGCTTCGCCGCCGGGCGCGGCGTTGGCGCGGGAAATGCCGCCGGCATTGCCGGCATCAGTCATGCCGCTTGCGCCGAGGCTTGGGTCAAACACGCCTGCCGGAACCTGAGCGCCGCCGGTGACACGCTTCTCCAGCGCTTCCCACTGGGCGGCAACCATCGCCGCATCAGACGCTTCGCCGAGCTTCTGGGCGTCTTCTTCGGACTCGACGACTTCCGTATCCTGCCACTCGCCCTGGCGGATTTCGATGATCGCATCGGCGATTTTATTGGAAATCAGCTTGATGGCCCGGATGGCGTCGTCGTTGCCGGGAATAACATAATCCACTTCATCAGGATCGCAGTTTGTATCCACAATCGCGACAATAGGGATGCCGAGCTTACGGGCTTCCTGAACAGCGATTTTTTCCTTCTTCAAATCCACAATGAAGATGGCATCGGGCATCCCGTTCATATCCTTCATGCCACCGAGGTAGTTTTCCAGACGGTCGCGCTCTTCGCGCAGATCGGCGGCTTCCTTCTTCGGCAGGGAATCCAGAATACCTTCGGCATCGAGCCGGTCAAGCTCACGCAGACGGGCAATGCGGGTCAAAATGGTCCGGTAGTTGGTCAGCATTCCGCCGAGCCAGCGCGAGTTGACATAATACGAATGCGAGCGCTTGGCGGCTTCGGCGACCGCCTCCTGCGCCTGCTTTTTCGTGCCGACGAACAAAATCTTGCCGTGGTTCGACGCCACTTCCTGGATGAACGCATAGGCGTCATCGAACAGCTTCAAGGTCTGGTGCAGGTCGATGATATAGATGCCGTTGCGCCCGCCGTAGATGTAGCGCTTCATCTTGGGGTTCCACCGGCGCGTTTGGTGGCCGAAGTGGACGCCTGCTTCAAGCAGGTCCTTCATCGCGAGAATGGACAAATCGTTTCTCCTTGGTCGTTGTGTGCGTCCCCGCCGATCAACCGCCTTTGCAACCTGATAGGCACAAGCAAAGCGCGTCCCGGCGAGTGTGATTTTGGAATTTCCGCCCGCAAAGTATACCATGAAAAGCGGCCCCGATTCAAGAGGCACAGCGTTCCGGTCAGCTTTGCGGTCCTTCGGCCGCAGTTTCTTGACAAAAAGCCGTTTATTTTGTATCATTAACGAGACTTCGCCGCTTAAGCTGCTTTTATGAAATTTTCTCCTGCTTTCGTTATCCTCGCGCTCCTTTTATGCCTTTCTTCCCCTTTGTTCGCCCAGACACCGCTCGTTTTAAGAGTCGGCGGGGCGGGCGGCTTCAAGCTGCCGGACAAGAATGCGACCGACCCGAACTCGCGGGCGAACCGGGCGATTGTGGAAGCCTTCGAGAAGGCACATCCGGGCATTCGGCTGGAAAGCGCCCAGGGCCTGCAAATCGGCGGGCCGGGCGCGGAGTCGAATCTGCTGCTGGCGTTTGCCGGCGGTACGGCCCCGGATGTGGTCTATGTCAATTTCCGGTCGTCGGCGTCCTACATTCAGCAGGGATTTTTGATCCCGCTGGACGATTATCTGAAACATGATCCCGCCGTGCTGGCCCATATCCAGCCGACCCTGCTGCCGATCCTCAAAGACGCCGGACACGGACACATCTACAGCCTGCCGTTTCTCGCCGCCGTGCAGGCCCTGTACTACCGCAAAGATATGTTCTTGGCGGCGGGGCTTGACCCCAACAAGCCACCGAAAAACTGGGACGAGTTTTACACAGACGCGCAGGCATTGACCGATCAGCCGAAAGGGGTTTGGGGCTTCGAGTTCGGCACCGACTCCGATGCATCGGCGTACTGGTGGATTAACTTCTTGTGGCAGGCTGGGGGCGAGGTCATCAAGCGCGGCCCGAACGGTCAGTGGCAGGCGGCGTTCAACACGCCCGCCGGGGTCACGGCGCTGAAGTTCTACGGCAAGCTGATGACCGCGCCCTGGACCGGCAAGGACGGCAAGCGGTACGTCGGGGTCGCCACCCACTCGTCTACCCTCGGCGAAGACCGGGCGGCATCAAAAGTCGCCATGTGGTTCCAGTACCAGAGCAACATCATTGCGAACCAGGCCGACGCTACCTTGATCAGCCCCAGCGTCGTCGGTATCGCCCCCATGCCGCGAGGTCCGACAGGCATCACGGCAAACGAGACCAACGCCTATATGTGGGGCATCTCGTCCCAGATCAAAGACCCGCGTGTGCGGGACGCCGCCTGGCAGTTCGCGTCGTTCATGGCAAGCGACGCCGCCGACCGCATCCGCACCAAAGCCTATGTCGAAGCGGGCCTCGGCAACACCGTCAACCCTGTCGCGCTGCAAAAGTACGGCTACGCCGATTACACGTCGCCGCAGTCCAAAGTCTGGCTTCAGACCAATAAAACCCTGTTCGCCAACGGCCACCCGGAGCCGTACGGCGAGAACATGAGCCAGATTTATAACTTGCTCGGCGTCCCGCTCGGCGAGATCGAGCAGTACCCGAACGCCGACCCAAAGGTGCTTTTGGACCGGGCGGCGGCGGCGGTGGATGCTAAACTGACCGGTTACGTTCCCCCGGAGATCGAGCGGCAGCGGCGGGCCGGGGCGTGGAGCATCTTCAGTGTGCTTCTGCTCGGCCTTGCGGTCTACGGCTACTGGCAGACGCGGCTCTGGCTGGGGCGGCGTCAGGCGCAGCGCGAAAGCCGGGTGCATTCATCGCGCCCCGCCGGCCTCGGCCTCTCGATTCACACCATCATCTGGCTGTTCATGCTGCCGGCAATCCTGACAATCCTGGTCTGGCGCTATTACCCACTAGGGCGCGGCCTCGTCATGGCGTTCCAGAACTATCACATTCTTGGCGGGGCTAGCTATGTCGGCTTGGACAACTTTATCGAGCTGTTCACGGCGGAGACGTTTTGGAAGTCTACGCTGAACTCATTCTTGTACACCAGCATCAGCTTAACCTTGGGCTTCTTCCTGCCGCTCATCGTTGCCATTGGACTGACTGAGGTGCCGCGCGGCAAAGTGTTCTTTCGGACACTGTATTACCTGCCTGCCATTACGGCGTCACTGGCGATTACGTTTATGTGGAAGTGGTTTGAGGACAGCACACCTGCCGGCCTCTTTAACTCCCTGATTATCTCAGGCGCAAATGTGCTTCATCTGCATTCTGACCCCGTCAAGTGGCTGGACAACCCGAAGATTGCCCTGGTGTCGGTCATCCTACCTGGTGTTTGGGCAAGTGCGGGGCCAGGAAGCCTCATTTATCAAGCCGCCCTGCGCTCTATTCCCGAGGAAATGTATGAAGCCGCCGATCTGGACGGAGCGGGGGTCTGGGCCAAGTTCTGGCGAGTCACTCTTCCGACGCTGAAGCCGCTGATACTCATTAATCTGGTCGGCGCGGTCATCGGGTCGTTCCAGGCGACCGACAACATTCTCGTGATGACCGCCGGCGGCCCACTGTATTCGACGCAGACGCTGGGGCTGGAAATCTGGTACAACGCTTTCTTGTTCCTCAAGTTTGGCTACGCAACGGCGGCGGCGTGGGTGATGGGAGCGCTTCTCGTCGGCTTTACGATTTATCAGCTTCGGGTAATGAAAGACCTGCGGTTTTCAGCCGCCCGTTAACAAAGCTCAAAAAACAGCAAATACATATGGAATAATTATGCACGGTTGGCATGGTTTATGCTAGTTGCTATGGTATTAATCACGGACAGTAGTAAAAGTCTTAGGAAGTACGAACCAGGGATGAATCCGATCAGTCCCATCGACGACGCCCAACCGATGGAAAAAGAGCTTGTACCGACTAGAACAGTAGATGTTTGGGGAACCCGCGCCTTTGTAATGGACCTCGACGGCGGATTTTCCATGCTGCGCGAGCAGATGGTTCGCGAAATGGGGCAGGAATTCTCGGCAGACATTCTGTACCGTGCCGGCTTCGCCGGAGCAGCGGTCTTGATGGCGAACGTTGCTCAGGAAAACCCCGCTGCGGAGAGACGACAGCGGCTGGAGTCGGCGCTTCAAAAGCTGACCGCTTCCGGGTATGGGGTGCTGCGGCTGGATACGCGGCAGGAGCGGCCAGGCGAGCTGCGGATACGCGCCGAAAACAGCGCCGAGGGGTCGCTGATGCGCGGGCGGGCCGGACGCACCGGCGGCGCGTGCGATTACCTGCGCGGCCTGCTGCGCGGCATTGCCGAGTCGCTGCCCGCCGAAGGCGGAAGTTTTCCCGCCGGCGAGCTGGACTGCGTCGAGACAAGCTGCCTGGCGAATGACGATCCCGACTGCCGCTTCCTGGTCGCCACGCCCGATTATCTGGCCCAGCATGGCTACCGGCAGGGCGACCTGTCGCACTCGTCCGTCCGGGAGACACTGCTGCGGCTGAACCGCCAGCTCGAAGACGTACTGGAAGCCGCCAAGCGCGACACGCTGACCGGATTGTTCAATCGCGCCCATTTTGAGGCTGTCCTGCGGACCCGTATTGAGCAGTCCAAGCGGCGCACCGATACGCTTTCCGTTGCCATGATTGACTTGGACGGCTTCAAGGAAGTCAACGACGGCCTGGGTCACGTGATGGGGGACTTGGCCTTGCGCCAGGTAGGACGTCTGCTCGGCGGGCAGGCACGGGACACGGACATCGCCGCCCGGTATGGCGGTGACGAGTTCGCCTGGCTGATGCCCGGCACTTCAGTCGAAGCCGCCGTCGCCGTTGCTGACCGCATCCGCCGACTGGTCCGGGACATGAGCCGGGACCTTAACTTGCCGATCTCGCTGTCCATCGGCATCGCATCCTGCCCGGATGATGCCGGGAGCATGACCGAGCTGATTGACTTCGCTGATACCGCTATGTACCAGGCCAAAGGCGCGGGTGGCAACCAAGTTCGCCGCTACACCACCTCAGAGGACGACCGCCGCGCCGCGCCGGGGCGCCTGGTGCGTCCGCGCCTGTCTGCAGGTCCGGCGGACTTCGCAGAAGACCTGCCGCAGCTTGATTTAGGAGACTGAATTCGGCAAACTAGCCGCCCGCCAGCAGGCGGCGGGCGAAGGCGACATCTTCCGGCTTGTCTATATCAGTGCCGATTTCGGCGTAGGCGGAGCAAAGCCCGGCGGCGCGGCCGCCTAGTGCCCGGCTGACGGCGGCTTCCAGCCCTGGCACCGAAAGCAAGCCCGGCGCAACAAGCTGCGCCGCGAGGAGCCGTGCCAGCAGGCCAGGACCCAGCAGCTTTGCAACCTGCAATGGCGACTTCCGGGCCGCATACGCCGCCGAAATTGCCTCCTGCTTGGTTTGCAGGAATCTAGGGTTGACCAGCATCACATTCCCCAGGGTGAACTGGCCTTCCGCCAGCTTAATCGTCGTCCGCTTCATCTCCGGGTATTTTCGTGTGCAGACGGCCAGCGGCACATAGGAGCAGCATAAGTCCGCCCCAGTCGCCGAAGCCCGGACGACGAAATCTTCGGCGGCTTCCGGCGTCAGAAATGGGATGTCCGACGTGCTGACCAAGACCCGCTCCCCATCGCCTGCGGCGTCCAGCCCTGCCAGCAAGTTTGCCAGCAGAGTATCATGGGCTGCAATCTGCGTGTAGTGCTCGCTTTGCGGGACCGTACCGACCACGAGGATCTGCCCGACCGACGGCGCTTCGCTGAGGGCGGACACCACATAATCCAGCATGGTCCGCTCCCCAATCCGGGTTAGCGCCCGGTTTTTAGTCCCCGTCGCCGCCGCCATTTCTGGGCTGTTCTGCCCGCCAGCCAGCACTACTGCATTTGTTGTCATACGCTGCTTTCCGCCCCCGCCGTTTGTGTTACCCACGCTTTGCCGACGCCTGACGCCCGAACTTGCGTGGCTGCTTGTTCGGCGGCATCTGGAGTTGAAGCCCGCAGGAGCAGGGCCGCACCACTGCCGCACAGCAGCGGCTTGAAACTTTTGCCGGCTTCCGCTGTCTGAGAAAGTAGAGTATACGCCGCCGCGACTTCCGGGTACGCAGGCAGGATCACGGCCTCAAAGTCGTTCCAAAGCGTCTGCCGGTCTTGGAGCCAGCGCTGCGTGGCATTGCCCGGCGGGCGGTTCGGAACGGCGTCGAGCGCGGCGTAAGCGGCTGCCGTCGAGACGCCGACGTTTGGCTTGACGATTACGAGCGGCCAGTCCGGGTCGAGCGGCGGCAGCGGCGACAATTTCTCACCGAGACCTTCCGCTAAAGCTGTGCCGCCGGTCAGGAAGAACGGCACGTCGGCCCCTAGCGCCGCGCCGATCGCGTGAAGACGGGCCAGGGACAAGTGCAGACCGAACAAGTCATTGACGGCCAGCAGCGTGGCAGCGGCATCACTGCTGCCGCCGCCGAGGCCGGCCTGCGACGGGATGCGCTTATGCAGATCAATTCGCAGGCCGCTTTGATGGCCTGCCAGGACGCTTCGCGCTGCTGCGATTTTTTGCAGGCGCACAGCGGCTTTGTGGACTAAGTTTGTTTCATCGGCGGGGACACCGTTCGCTTCGTCTCCGGCAACACTGAGCTGGACGCCGGGCGTTGGGACAGACGTAACCGTCAGCGTGTCATGCAGCGCGACCGTCTGCATCACCGAGCGGATGTCGTGGTAGCCGTCAGTACGGCGCGGGCCAACATCGAGGGTCAGGTTGATTTTTGCATGGGCGGCACGGATAATGGCGCTCATTGCCGTGCCGATGCCGCAAGAGACTGGGTCAGCGCTGACGCAAAATCTTTGGCTGTTGCTTCTTGAAAGCGTGGCAGACGGGACAGCGCGTCGCCGAGCCTGCGGGAGCCGTATTTGTCATCAAACGTCAGTGCTTGCCCGATCAAATAGCGCATGCCAGGTTCGTCCTTTCGCGCCAGCCAGCTTGGGCTGGGGCCGATCTTCTTGTACAAAGTGAGCGGCGGGGCGATCAGTAGACGCTCGAAGTTCGAAGCGCCGCTGAAGTCGCCCCACAGCGCAGACACTTCCGCAGGACCGTTCGGCTCTCGCATCAGCCAGCGCACCAGCAGCCGCTCACCGAGGTAGCCATTCGCCCAGTATTCGGGTGCCTCATAGCCGCCAATCGCCGGCAGAGCCAGATGGGAATACTCGTGGACGACTTCGCGGATCCACTCAATGGATGAGCGGGGCGTTTCCAAGTTGTACAGATACAGATTGGAGCGCCACTGCTCGCCCCCGCCCCCGCCGCCGGTGCAGAGCCAGACATCAAACGGGGCCGCGCCGTTTGCCGCTTCGCGCCCAGTTCTTTCGACCAGCGTGTGGTGAGCCAGTGCCAGCAGCCGCGCCATGCGGTTCGCGAGCGGCGCGTCTGACTCCGAGGAGTAATGTACGGCGCATAAAAGTGAAAGCGATTGTGAAAATACCCCTGCTCCGGGGGTATAAAGATAAGAAACTTTGCCGAATTTTGCGCCGTGCTGCGGCTCGGCCATTTCCGTCGGCAGGTACGGTTTGGGAACCACCAGCGTTCCCAAGTCGTATGGTAAAGGAGCGGCATCCACCGGCAGATCCGGTAGCCAGGATGGATCAAGGTAGGGCGGCAGCCCAGTGCTAACCGCATCTTCCAGCGCCTGTGTCGAGACTTTAGAACGAGGCTCGGCCCGGTGCGCTGCGACCAGTTTTCCCAGGTCGGGCGCTGCGGGCACAGAGGGCGTGAGCAGGCATAAAACGAGCAGACACAAAAAGAGACAGACAAACACACGAAACATAGCGCCATTATGACACAAAGAAGACTCTTTGGGAAGGCAATCCCAAGCATGAAACTCACCGACGCCGCGCTGCTTGCCTTTCTCGGCCTTTGCTTAGGCCGCGCCGCGCTGGCCGACAGTGGCAACCCCATTTCAGTTCAGACGGTTTCGCCCCCTCCGCCGCTGTCCGCCCAGGACCGCCGGCAAATGGCCGACGAAATTAAGCAAGGGCAGGACGCCGTCGCTGAGATCGCCAAGTCAGGCAAGATCGTTAAAGATGGGCCTGAAAACGACCGGGTCAACCGTATCGGCCAGCGGCTTGCGGCGATTGCCGACAGCGTTCAAATCCCGCAAGGATATGGCAATGACCGTGTCTACCCCTTTACCTGGCACTTTCATATCATCGAAGATAAATCCATCAATGCCTTTTCCCTGCCCGGCGGCCAGGTTTTCGTCAACACCGGCCTGCTAAAAGCCGTCCGCTCCGACGACGAGCTGGCTGGGGTCTTGGGCCATGAGATGACCCACAGCGCCCACCACCATATCCAGGCGCTGTCCCATGAGCAGAGCAAAATGTCGTCGGCGATGGCCGCAGGATTACTCGCCGCGATTTTGGCTCATGTCCCCGCCAGCGACATCGGCAATCTGGCCGCTGGGGCGCAGTATACCGCACTCGGCATTATGAACACAAAGTACAGCCAGCCCGCTGAAAGTGACGCCGACCACGGCGGAACGATTATGATGGCAAAGGCAGGGTTCGACCCAGTTGGAATGCTGACCTTTATGGAGCGCCTCGGTGATTTTGAGAACGCCAGTCCGAAAGTCGAGATGGGCATCTTCCAGGACCACCCGGAAGCCGCTGACCGGGTTACTGCCATCAGCACTGAGCTTGCCGAGATGCACATCCCCATCACCCCCAAAGATCTCCGCGCAGTAACAGGGGCACCACACGCGGTCGCGCATCAAGACCCCAGCGGCGGCATTGACATTGAGTTCAATCACCATACGCTGCCGACACTGGCCGACCCTGACGGCGACCGTGTTCCGGCGATTGTCAACAAGTTCAATAACTCACTGGACACCGGCCTTCAGCTTTATCAGGTGGAAGCCAGCGGCAACGAAGTCCTGCTTTCCAACCGGCCCTTCATCACAATCTCGCAGTCCGATGTCGCCCTGCATCCCGGCCAAACGGCGGCAACTTTGGCCCAGGCGGCGTCCGACGCTCTGCGCGGCGGCATCTACGCCCAGGCGTTCACGAAAAACAATTTGTAAATCTTTCTGCCAAAGGCTTGACAAACTCTAAAACGTGCGGGTAAACTTGCCCCCGTTACCAAAATTAACACACCAATAATACGAAAGGAGCAGCCGAGGACAATGATTACGCGCAAATTCAATCCAACATCAGTCACTACCGCCGAGCGAACCCAGTCCGACCACTTAGGCCGCAGACTGCCGCTCGTCAGCGCCAATTACCAGCCGGCCGCTCCCTTCGATGGAGGCTGCGTCTCTTAACACTCACTATTGAAGTCCTGTGAGCAAAAGACGTTCCCTGCGAAGGCCAGCAAGCCGCGCAGGGAGCGTCTTTTTTTGTCGCGTATCGAAGAGGATATAGCCATGACACAGGACAGAGATTTATTTGACACACCCCAAAGCGATCACAGCTCTCCGCCGCTGTGTCTCGTGCATTATTTCGGAGCGACGGGACAGGGGCCGCCGCCGCCGAGCATCGGGTACATCGCCGAGCGGGACGGCAATCTGATTATCTTAAGTTTCGCCCCGCCGCCGAAGGAACCGACGGTAAAACGGCGTGGGAAGAGTCTCATGGCGAGAGCTTTTGACTCTCTCTTATTGCTATTATTGCTGGTCAGCGTGATCGGCTGCATCGCCGCCTTCCGGTTCTAGGCGGCAGCAAGGAGAGAAGAGAAAGACGTTCGGGCCGTTGTCTCTGGGTTATCTGGAAAATTAGTTCGACTCTAACGCCCGGAAACGGGTTGATCCCGGGACGCCTTTTGCCTGAACGTCTTTCTGAACACTATCCGGCTGAACAATTTTCTGTCCAGACCGGAACTTGTTCCACTTCCTATCACACGTTCGCCCGAACTATTGATGAGAATCACTATTGGGGGTGTAGCTCAATTGGAAGAGCGCGTTCCGTTTTTCGTCCTTTGCCTGCCCCTCAAACTGGCGGGCCGCTGAAAGATGGTTACCTCTGTTAAAGGCGATGTTGCAGGTTCGAGTCCTGCCGCCCCCGACTAAAATTCAATATGGGAAGCGTAGCTTAGTGGCTAAAGCACGATCCGTTTCCGACCTTTGCCTGCACGAAATCATTTCGGTGAAATTGCGCGGGCCGCTGGAAAATGGTTATCACTCTCACTGACGTGATCGGAGGTTCGAATCCTCCCGCTTTCCACCACAACTGAATAGAGCGTATCTCATAAACAATCAAGGCTCTTCGACGCGCCTTTTTTATGCTGTTCAGAGCGGCAATTTCAGAGTATGGCTATCGTCCATAAGTGGTCGATTCAAGCATATTCGTACCACGCCATTATTTATGAGATACGCTCTAGTAGGCAGAAGCCGGTTCGGGCCGGTGTGTCTGGGTTATCCTTTTAAGATCACCCCCAGGCGCAAATTTTGCCTGAGCCGCTGATGGGGGCATAGCTCAGTTGGTAGAGCAGTTTCATCGCCGTAATCTTGCCCATTTTGGGCCGCAGGATGATGATTATCGGGTCATCGGTTCGAATCCGATTGCCTCCATGACAACGGAATAATAACCGGGTTTTGGGCCGGAGCCTATGGGTTATCCACTTTTCTGGACACGGCAGTTTGGGAGAACTGCACCAGCCTTTGGGCTGGTTCCAACCCCATTGCAGATTTGCCTAAACCCGCGATGAAGAGCGTAGTGTAACGGCAGCACATCGGGCGCCGAAAGGCGGTTCCCATTTCCGATTTTTGTCCGCAGCGCGGGCCGTAGGAAAATGGTTATCTTCAGACCTGAAAGACGCAGGTTCGACTCCTGCCGCTCTCCAAATTATGACAGCGTACAAATTGTGACACGGACGGGCCGAAGTATTTGGGTTACCATTTTCCTAACTGGCTGGCTCAATGAGCAAATTCACAAGCCAATATCCAAACGCGATCCTTGCCTGTCCGGCACTTGCCCCGAAGGGGCCGAAAGGAAAACGAAATGAACTATCTGAAGACGGTAATGAACAAGAAGAAGACGCCGCAGGATCAGCCGATTCCCGGCTCGGCGATGGTGCCGAACAGCGCGGGCGGGTACACGTTCGCCGTGGACGACTGGACGCGGCTGGCCCGGTTTTTGGTGCTGGGAAGTGAGGGCGGCTCGTTCTATGCGACCGAGAAGGCGCTGTCGCTGGACAATGCGGACGCCGTGAAGCGGTGCATTGCCGCTGATGGGTCGCGCGTCGTGCGGGAGATCGTCGCCGTGTCGGACGCAGGGCGTGCGCCGAAGAACGACCCGGCTCTTTTCGCGCTGGCAATGTGCGCGGCGCTCGGCGACGAAGACACACGGCGCATGGCGCTGGCGTCTTTGCCGTCGGTCGCCCGCATCGGAACGCACTTGTTCCACTTCGCCGCGTACGTGGACGGGATGCGGGGGTGGGGGCGCGGTCTGCGTCAGGCGGTCGGCCACTGGTATGCCCAGATGCCTGCCGACAAGCTGGCCTATCAGGCAGTCAAGTACGGCCAGCGGGACGGCTGGAGCCACCGGGACCTCTTGCGCCTGTCCCACCCGAAGCCGGAAACGGAGCAGCATTTCGCGCTTTACCACTGGCTGACCCAGGGGTGGGAAGGGGTCGGCGAAGCGCCACACCCGGACCCGGCCCTGCGGCTGGTGTGGGCGGCGGAGCGGGCGAAAACGGCGGGGTCGGCGGCAGAGGTCGCCGCGCTCATCCGGGACTACCGGCTGCCGCGTGAGGCGGTTCCGACCGAGTGGCTCAAGGAGCCTATTGTATGGGAAGCCCTGCTGGAAGAGATGCCGATGACGGCACTGATCCGCAACCTCGCAACTTTGACGCGCGTCGGCCTGCTTTCGCTGGGCAGCGACGCCGCGCGGAAAGTGATCGGTGAAGTTACGAACCCAGACCGTCTGCGGAAAGCGCGGGTACATCCCATCGCGGTCTTAGCTGCGCTGAAAACCTACGCGCAGGGCCACGGCGAGCGCGGCAGCAGCACCTGGACTCCTGTGCAATCCGTGGTAGATGCGCTGGATGCGGCGTTCTATGCGTCTTTCGAGAACGTCACGCCGACCGGCAAGCGTTGGCTGCTGGCCCTCGACGTGTCCGGCTCGATGACCGGCGGGCAAGTCGCCGGTGTCCCTGGCCTGACCCCGCGCGTCGCCAGTGCGGCGATGGCTTTGATTACGGCGGGGACCGAAGCACAGCACCGGTTCATGGCGTTCTCGACGACGTTTATGCCACTGGCGGTTTCGCCGCGTCAGCGGCTCGACGACGTACTGAAGATGGTAGATAACCTGCCATTTTCAGGAACCGACTGCGCCCTGCCGATGGTCTGGGCCTTGAAGAACAAAGTTAAGACCGATGTCTTCGTCGTCTACACCGACTCGGAGACATGGGCGGGGGGTATCCAGCCGGTGCAGGCC
This sequence comes from Capsulimonadaceae bacterium, assembly GCA_965213825.1. Taxonomy (GTDB): domain Bacteria; phylum Armatimonadota; class Armatimonadia; order Armatimonadales; family Capsulimonadaceae; genus JANXMY01. Next base: position 116,680 of record CBDCAE010000010.1, on the reverse strand, counting down.
CTGCGTCAGTACCGGGACCAGATGGGCATTCCCGCCAAGCTCATCGTCTGCGGCATGGTGTCATCAAACTTTACTATCGCAGACCCGAATGATCGGGGTATGATCGACATAGTTGGTTTTGATACTGCTTCGCCGGAGGTAATGAATGGATTCGTCAGAGACGAAATTGCTCGTTTGCCCTGACTGCCTTGAGAATAAGCCGCAAGATGCCTTTCCTGTAGGCGGGAAGGGCATCTTGGTACGACGTAAATGCTGCCACGAGTGTTACCTGAAGCGTCGCCGTGAGTGCTGGAAGCGTTGCGATGCGAAAAGAAATGAGCAGCGAAGGGCGAAGTGGGCAAGCGATGCAAATTATAGAACTGCAAATAAACTCGCGTGTACAAACTACAGAGAGCGAAATCTGGAAACAATCGCCGCTAGAAATAGGGAAAGAAATAGGCTTACGCGCCACACCGTTATTGCCAACTATGGCGGCAAGTGCGCTTGTTGCTCAGAAACAACAATCGAGTTTTTAGTGGTTGACCACATCAATGGCGGAGGAAATGTTGAGCGTAAAACTTTAAGCCCAAATGGGGTGTACCGCAAGTTGCTCAAAGCAGACTGTGTTCTTGAAGGCTACAGAATATTATGCCACAACTGCAATTCCGCTTATGCATATTATGGTTATTGTCCGCATCAAGCAGTCCCTGCCGATCCTGACGATGCGGGAATGCTGGATGTGGTCGGCTTCAGCACGGCAGCGCCCGCGCTGATGAGCGACTTTGCCATCACATAATGCAAAAGAGCGGCCCTCAGAGTTTCCTCTGAGGGCCGCTCTTTTGCATTGTCACCGGGCGTCTTCTTCGGCGAAGGTCTTGCGGACGAAAGGATGGTCGTTGTTGAGGTCGAGCGCGGGGATCTCGCTGCCGCTGTAGGGGTCCACATGGGTGATGCGGAGCAGGACGCCCAAATCTAAAGCGTCTTCGACAAGCTTATGGATTTCGCGCATTTCACGGGTACGCCAGGCATCGGAGCGGGGCGGGGCGGCCTGGGGCGGCAGGTCGGCGGGGTCCCAGTGGCCTTTGTTGAATAAAAAACGGGCCAGCAGGCCCTGCGCCATGTAATCTCGGTGGCTGTTATTGATGTCGTCTGCCGTCAGCACGATGTCGGCGAGATCCCGGCGCATCATTTCAGGGACGTTATCCGGCGCGGCAAGGGCGGCCGCAACTTCCGGCGGCAGCGGCGGCGGTTTTGTCACCTGCGACTCGTCTTCCGGCAGCCAAACACGCTTGGTCATGCCGAGGGCTTCCACCAGCAGCAGACCTGATGCTTCGGTCTGGGCGATCAGGCCCTTGAAACCATCCAGCCCATGCTTTTCTGGGTAGAACCGTGGGGCGCGGTTCGGCATCTGGAGGCTGAGCCAAGACACCAGCGGCGGGTAGTTTCGCCCGTCTTCTAGTTCGCGCTGTTCTCGTAACAAGCGCAGCAAAATCGCCTGAGCCTCTTCAAGGGTCGTGTCGGGCAGCACCGAACGGAGGGGGCGGCTGACGGCAGGCGGGGCGGCTTCAGCTTTTGCCGGTTCTTTAGGCAGGGTCTCTGGTGTCAAAACTTCTGGGGCAGGCACATGCTTCGCGGGTGCTTCAGCTCGATCTATCTCCTCATCGTAGAACACGATCTCATCCACGATGCCTTCGAGCCGGTCCGATGTGCTGCTGGATACGCCGATCATCACGACGGCGGCTCCTCGGCGGCGCAGAGCCGCGGCAATATGCAGAAAGTCAGCGTCCCCAGTGACCAGCACAAATGTCTGAATGTGCGACTCGGTGAAAGAGACTTCCAGGCAGTCTAGGCTCATCTTCACGTCTACGCTGTTTTTAACCCGCTCCTGCCCATAAGGGCTGCGCCGGGACGGCACATACACCGGCTCGATGCCCGCGCCGTAGAGGCTCATCTGGTCCCACGAGCGGCGATGGTAGTAATCCTGCCAGTCGGCATACGCGCGGGCGATGACGGGGCGGCCATACCGCTGGCGAACGGCATCGAGCAGCGCAGCGATGTTCGGCAGACGGCTGACCTCGTACAGGCTGTACTTGAAGTTTTCCCAGTCAATGAATAGAGCGACATCTCCCAGAGGCGGGGAAGAAAGGGGAGCGGAAGAAGGGGACATAAGCAAAGAGGGTCCTGACTTGCGGCGGGCAAAAAGAGAGCAGGCGGCGGGGGATGCCGCCTGCTCAAAAGAAACCGAAGGTTTACCAGCCTCGGCTTGCCATCAGCTCTTCTCTCGGCAGAGTGCTGATGTCAATGCCCACCATCGGCTCGCCAATGTCGCTGGACACTTCGGCCAGAATGTCCGGGTTGTCGTAATGCGTGTTAGCATCCACAATCGCCTTCGCCCGGCGCTTCGGATCGCCCGACTTGAAGATGCCGGAGCCGACAAAGACCGTTTCCGCCCCAATTTGGCGCATCAAAGCAGCATCTGCGGGGGTCGCAATCCCCCCTGCGCTGAAGTTCGGTACGGGCAGTTTGCCCGTGCGGTGGACTTCCAGCACCAATTCGTAAGGAGCACCTAAGTTTTTCGCTTCAGTCATCAGCTCTTCCAGCGGCAGAACCTGGATGCGCCGAATATCACGCAGCAGCGTCCGCATGTGGCGCACGGCCTCGACGACATTGCCGGAACCCGCCTCGCCTTTGGTGCGGATGAGGGCTGCGCCTTCGCCGATGCGGCGCAGCGCTTCACCGAGATCGCGGCAGCCGCAGACAAATGGCACCTTGAAATCGTGCTTGTTGATGTGGAAAGCGTCGTCCGCCGGGGTCAAGACTTCTGACTCGTCAATGAAGTCCACGCCGAGCGCCTGCAAAATCTGCGCTTCCGCGAAATGGCCGATCCGCGCTTTTGCCATAACCGGAATGGTCACGACATCCATGATCTCTTTGATCATCTTAGGGTCGGACATCCGGGCGATCCCGCCCTGACGCCGGATGTCCGCCGGGACACGCTCCAAAGCCATAACCGCGACTGCGCCCGCTTCTTCCGCAATAATCGCCTGCTCCGGGTTGATGACGTCCATGATGACGCCGCCCTTCAGCATCTCCGACAAACCCACTTTGGTCTGCCACGTTGATTTCTGTTCCCCTGTATTCTGCTCCATCATATCCGGTGCCGTCCTTCTAAAATCTACGAGTTACGCTGTCTGATATTCTACCCGAAAGCCGCTGCTCTTAGCAAGCAGGACTTAGTCTACACGGACGGGAATAAGACGCTATGCGCCGCATCCCAAAGCAGATTTTTACCGCAAAGCAGAAGCGCCGACGCTGGGGTGTCTGGATCGCCTTCGCTGTCTTCTTCGCCGCTCTGCTGCTGATCTACGCCGACGTGCAGCGTTCGCGCTTCTTCATCTGTGCAAGCGTCGCCGAAGCCCCTCATCGCCCCGTCGCTATCGTCTTCGGCGCCGCCGGGGACATTCTCGCCGACCGTGTTTCCACCGGCGTCGAGCTTTACAAAGCCGGCAAGGTCAAAAAGCTGCTGATGACCGGCGACAACAGCCGAAACGGCTACAACGAGCCGCAAGCCATGAAAGAACAGGCGATTGCCGAAGGCGTCCCTGCTCAAGACATCGTGCTGGACTACGCCGGCTTCCGCACCTACGATAGCGTGTACCGCGCCCATGCCATCTTCGGCGTCACATCGGCGCTTCTCGTCACCCAGCGCTACCACCTGCCTCGTGCTTTGTTCCTTGCCCGCCGCCTCGGCATTGAGGATGCTGTCGGCGTGGACGCTGCCAAACGTCATTACGTCGGCCAGTGGAGTTTTGATCTTCGCGAAATCGCCGCCGTCGAAGTCGCCTGGTTCCAGGCAGTGATCATTCATCCACGCCCCAAGTTTCTGGGTAAACCCGAAACATTGTTCCCGAAAAGTGAGGCCACTCATGGCGCTTGACCTGCGCGACCCGGCGGCCCGCCGGCACTTCTATATCCAGATGGCAAAGAACCGTGTCCGCCCCGGCAGCGGCAGCGGCCCGGAAACCCTCTGGGCCAGAACTTGGAGACGTAACGTGTTTGACCTCCGCACTATTACTAAAGTCCCATTCGTCGTCATCGGCGGCGTTGCCACTCGGCTTTATGCCCCAGAGCGTGTCACTGATGACTTGGACATACTTATTGAAGCCAAAAACGCGGATGCTTTGGCTGCTGATTTGACCGGCGGCGGCTGCCAAAAGCTCGGTAACTTGTCCATTGGCGGCAGCCATTGGAGGCTGCCCGATGGAATGGCTTTAGATGTCTTGGAGGAAGACGCAGTATGGGCGGCAGAGGCTATCGCCAATCCTGCGTCCGCGCCGAATGGCCTGCCAGTCATTGCGCTGCCTTACCTAGTGCTGATGAAGATGCGGGCCGGACGCGCCATAGACATCGGCGATTTGTCGCGTGTTTTGGGCGCAGCGGACGAGGCAACGCTTGCCAAAACACGCCGCGTCGTTCAAGTGGAATTGGTAGACGGCGTGGAAGATTTAGAAGGACTGATTTATTTGGGGCGGCTGGAATACGGGCAGACGATCAGGGAGTGAAAGGGCGAGGAAGTAAACTTCTCTCGCTGTTAAACACGTCCTTCGGATGATGAGGAACCGAACGTACAGTATTTCTTCGTCCGAAGGACGACCCTAATTAGCGAGAGAAGTTTACTCCCTCGCTTCTTTCTCAACAGCTACAACTCCCGCCGGTACTCGTAAGCTTGAATGAGCGTAGCTTGATCGGCATAGTCCAGATCGCCGCCGACGGGCATTCCGTGGGCGATGCGGGTGACGCGGACGCCGAACGGCTTTAGAAGACCCGCAACATACAGAGAAGTCGTGTCGCCTTCGACGGTCGGATTCGTCGCGAGAACGATTTCTTCGACTTTCGGCTCGCCGTCTTCGACCCGCTGCTGCAAATCGCGGATTTGAAGCTTGTCGGGACCAATGCCGTCCATCGGCGAGATGACGCCCTGCAAGACGTGGTAGACGCCCTTGAACTCGCCGGTCTTCTCCATCGCAATCAGGTCGCGCGGCTCGGCGACAACGCAGATTTTGGCATGATCCCGCCGCGGGTCGGCGCAGATGCCGCAGAGGTCGCCTTCTGAGTAGTTGTGACAGATGCGGCAAAACTTGATGCTACTTTTAATCGTCACCAGCGCATCGGCCAGCGCCCGCGCTTCTTCTTCCGGCAGGCGCATGACATGAAACGCTAGCCGCTGCGCGGTTTTTGGGCCGATACCCGGCAGCTTTTCGAATTCACCAACGAGACGCGCCAGCGGCTTAGGATAATAGACAGCCATAACAGTTACTTAGAACAGCCCGCCTAGCCCGCTGCCGCCGCCCATGCCGGAGGGCATGACGCTCTTCAAACGCTCTTCGCGCATGGAGTTGGCTTTGTCCACGGCCTCCCGCACGGCCAGCGTCACTAAATCTTCCAGCGATTCGACATCTTCCGGGTCAACGACTTCTTTGGCGATCTTGATGGTCAGAATGTCCGCTTTGCCGGTTGCCGTGACCTTCACCAAGCCGCCGCCGGCCTGGCCTTCCACCCGCGCTTCGTCCAGCTCGGCTTCGACCCGCTGGGCATCTTCCATTGCCTTTTGGGCCTGCTTCATTAAGTCGCCGAGGCCGCCGGGCATCTTGCCGAAGGGATTATTTGCCATATTTTTATCCTCTCAATTCTTTATTTTGCATCATCGTCTAACAGTTCGCCACCGAAAACTGCAATTACCTTCTGTACGAATGGACTGGGCGTGTCGGTCAAGGGGCTATCGTGCCGCACCGGAGTGAGGGAACCTTGCGTGCCTTTGTTCTGAAGCGCTCCGTTTTGCGACGGGCGTTGCGGAACAATTTGTCCGGCCATGATGCACTTCACACGGTAGGTTCCTAATTCGACATCCAGCGTCCGGCAGATGCTGTCTGCGATGAACTCACGGAGCGGTTCTTTACCCTGCACCCGCTCATAATGAAACGGATGCGCGAACTCTAAAGTGACCGTATTGCCGCTGATGTCGACCGGCTTTGCTTCATTCATGTCTTTTGCCGCCGCTTTGCTTTTCGCGCCGGTAAGATTGACGACTTCCTGCCACGACTTTTGCAGGCGCAGCAGCTCCGGCGACGCATCGGGTGCTTGGACCGGCTTGACCAGCATGGGGATTGGCGCTTCAAACGCGACCTGCTGGACCTGCATTAAATCCTCTTCCGGCAGCTCTTCTTGCAGCACGCGATCATCTTCGGACGTGACTATCGCGCTCGGCAGATCGTCTAAGTCTTCGTCGCCCGGCATGAGCGCGTACACTGGGCTGTCGTCCTCGTCTTCAGCGAGGTCCGATAGCTCCGCATCTGCCAGCGGCGGCGGCATATCATAGGGGATCGATCCCCCCGCCTCCAGCTTTGGGTCAGAAGCCCCCCCCGCCCCCAATTCTGGGGGAGCAGGATCAAGAGCAAGAGCCGAGGGCGCAGGGACAAAGGGCGCGGCATTCGCCGGGGGCGCAGCAAGCAGCGCCCCTACGGGTTCTTCGCAGATCCGCTCTTCTCCGGCTCCCCCAAAATTGGGGGCGGGGGGGGCTGGGACTAGTGCAGCTTGCGAAGGCAGACGCATCAACTTCAGCAGAGACATCTCCAAAATCAGCCGGTGCTGATTGCTCCGCTTCGTTTCCTGCTCCGCCGCCGTCAGGACTTCCAGTGCTTTCAGAAGGTCAGCGGGGGCAAAACGGGACGCCTGGGTACGCAGGCTCGCGCTGTCGTCCAAGTCACCTGCCGAGGCCGCTTTGGCCCCGACCCCGACAAACAGCATATCCCGAAACCGGTCCGCCAGGCTTTTGAGGAACTGCCGGACATCTTTGCCGCTTTCCAGCACCTGCCCGGCCAGCCCGAACGCCCCGGCGGCATCCGAATCCGCGATCAGCTCCACGACCTGCCGCAGCACGTCCTCGTCAATCGTGCCGAGGACCACCGTCACGTCTTTCACCGTAACCTGCACCCGCTGGTAGGCCAAGACCTGTTCCAGCAGCGAAAGAGAGTCCCGATACGAGCCGTCGGCGGCGCGGGCAATCAGCGTCACCGCCGCCGTATCGGCCTTCACGCCCTCGGCCTTTAGTACGTCTTTCAGCCGCGCCGAGATCTGTGCGACCGAGCCGCGCTTGAACTCATAGACTTGGCAGCGGGACGCAATCGTGATCGGCAGCTTTTCGAGCTCGGTCGTCGCCAGCACGAAAACCACTCGGTCCGGCGGCTCTTCCAGCGTTTTCAGGAACGCATCCATCGCGTCCCGCGAGAGCTGATGGGCCTCGTCAATAATATAGACTTTGTAGCGCCCTTCCATCGGCGGGAACTTGATGGACGCCACTAAATCGCGCACGTCGTCCACTTTGCCGTGCGACGCCGCATCCATCTCCAGCACGTCCACAAACGACGACGAGGCGATAGACTTGCATGGACCGCAGACCCCGCACGGCTCCGGCGTCGGCGCTGTCAGATCGCCGTCAGGCCCGATGCAGTTGAGTGCTTTTGCGAGAATACGCGCACACGTCGTCTTCGCCGTCCCGCGCGTCCCCGTAAACAGGTAGCCGCTTGCCACCCGCCCGGCGGAAATCGCGTTCCGCAGCGTCGTCGTCACATGCTCCTGCCCCACGACATCTTCAAACGTCTGCGGCCGGTATTTGCGGTACAAAGAGATATAAGCCATACTCCCTTAGTATACCCCAAGCCGCCCCCGAAAGATTTTTGGAAGATTTTTTTCGCGTTCTGTCCGCTTTTCCGCTGGGGCGTAGATAATAGAGTGAAAGGGGCAATCACAAGCCACTATGGAAGATCGAAGGCTGCTGCAACGCTTCGTCAAAGACCACTCGCAGGAAGCCTTTGCCGCGCTGACCGCTCGCTACGTCAGCCTCGTCTACGCCGTCTGCCGCCGCGAACTAGAGGACGTAGGCGACGCCGAAGATGTCACTCAGGCTGTCTTTCTCATTCTCGCCCGCAAAGCGCCGAGCTTAGGCCGCAGCGTTGTCCTCTCCGGCTGGCTGTTCCAGACAGCCCGGTTCGCCGCCAAAAACGCACGTCTCACCGCCCAGCGGCGGGCGGCTTACGAACAGAAAGCGGCGGAAGCGATGATGGAGCAGCAGACACAGACCGAAGACGAACACTGGGCCGAAATCGAGCCTCTGCTGAACCAGTCCCTCGCCGTCCTGAAAGCCGGGGAGCGCGAGTGCGTCCTGCTGCGCTTCTTCCAGGGCGCTACTTTCGCTGAAGTCGGCGCGTCTCTGGGCCTGTCCGAAGACGCCGCCCGCAAGCGTGTTACCCGGTCACTGGACAAGATGCGCCGGTTTATCACCAAAAATGGCGTCATCGTCCCGGCCATTGCCCTGCCTGTTTTGCTGACCGCCCACGCCGCCAAAGCCGCCCCTGCCGCTTGCCAGGCAGGAATTGCCAAGTTAACCGCCGGTATCCTCACCGGACACTCCACCGGAGCCTTGACCGGCTTGCACGCTTATCAACTCTCGGAAGGAACACTTAAAGCCATGAAAATCGTTCAGCTCAAAATCGCTGCTGGTGTCACCACCGCCCTTGTTCTTGGAACTGCCGCTACTTACGGCGTCGCTCGAGGCCTCGCCTCTACCGGCAAGCCGCTGCCACCCATCCAAGTCGCGCCAAACCCGCAGCCGCCGGCTAGAACGCCTGCCCAAGATGCATTGATTAAGAAGCTGATGGCGGATAGTGTGCCGTCCCAATACCGGACTGTTGCTCTGTCCGGGAAGGTACGCCGCGCAGACGGCGCTCCCGCCGGCAATATCCCTCTCAGTGCCCAGATGCAAAACGCGGAGATGATGAAACTCATCAATTCTAACACCCAGCCCGGTTCTTCCAGTACACCGCAGACGGCAAGTGCCAGAGAAATGGAGATTTCAGGAAGCTTCGCCCATACGCGGCCTGACGGCACTTATACGCTTCATGTCGGTGAGGGAATCAAGTATAACATTTACATTGTCCCGAAAGACTTGATGACGCCTAATCCTTCTGATACGGGTTTAGTTGCCGCTGCCGCTGAAGGCGTCTCCGGCACGAAAGGGGCAACAGTAACTGTTCCCGACTTAATGCTGACCCCCGGCGGTATTATCACCGGAACCGTCACCGACAAAGCCACAGGCCGCCCCATTGCCGGAGCAACCGTGATGAGCTACGGGCCGCACCGGCCTGAATCAAGTGCCGGGGTCATCTCAGCCCAAACAGACAGCACAGGAACCTACCGCCTGCGCGTTGCACCGGGCCGCAGCCGCGTCTACGAAGCGGATACGTTCACCACACAAACAGGTATTATCGACAACCGCTATCTGGAAGTTGCCGAAGGACAAACAAAAATTGAGAACTTCCAAATCACCGCAAAGTGACAACTTCACCCAGCCATAAGTGTCCACCCTCTCCTTGAGCAAGGGGAGGGTCGGAACGCAGTTCCGGGGTGAGGTTCCCAAACGAAAGGGCCGGGGATTGCTTCCCGGCCTCTCATTTCACCTCAACCCACCGCTCCGACCGTCTCACGCTTGGACTGTCCGCGCTCGGCTTCCTCGGCTTCAATCATCTCCTGGATCGTGTAAAGCAGTTCAAACCCGTCGCGCATCCCCTGCTCCTCCGGGTGCGTCTGCATCCACTCGCGCAGGACTTGCTTAGCGGCTTCAATCTCTTGCAGAGTGTCGGCATTTAAAACCTGGTCGCTCACTCGCTCACGGGCTAAGTCAAGTTTATTGTTCACTGATTTACCTTTTGTGTGAGTATAGAAGCGTTCTGAGCGTGGAACTGAAGTTCTACGCTGTGGGGCGAAGACGCCCATTGGCCGCCTTCGCGGGCAAGGAACAGGACAATAAACAGCGGTCTTTTTCTGTACCCGCGAAGGCGGCTACTTGGCGCTTCGCCCCACAGCGTAGGAGTTCACTCCCACACCTACTCAGCAAAAAGCCCCTGGAAAGTTGTTACTTCCCAGGGGCGCTGCTTATCATTAAAATTGTGATGGACTGCCCCGGACGGCACACGGGCGGCGCACCTTATCGCTGCTGCGTTCCCACCCTGACGAGGTTCGGCTGCCGTCCATTGCCGCCGAAGCAGTCCATCAATCGGTAGTATACCCGGCAGTGGGCGGAATTTAGTGAAACTCTTTTTCGCCTTTGCCGAGAATGTCGTCGCGGTTCAGCGTGTAGGTCTTTGACAGATAACGCAGGCCCGGAATGGCTGTGATCTGAGAGGGCAGGGGAGTCGTGCCGTCGGAGACCATGAGGTAATGCGGGTCGGTAATGCCTTCGCCCTTCCAGCCGATGCGGTCCTGGACCTGGATCGGGGTGTCGTTCGGGTTGTTCGGCATGAAAAATACCGTGACCGTGTAGGCGGGCGCTTTAAACGAGTACATGTCCGGGTCCTGGCTCATGTCAATCTTGCGGCCCTGATCGCCGCCGATCTTGCCGCCGCGCACCGAGACCGCATCCTGCATAATCGTAACGCCAGGGTCTACCGCGCTCGACAGCGTGTAGTTTGTAATTACCGGACGGATGTAGCCTTTGTCACACAGGTAAATCTCGATCCTTGCGCCGTCTACGGGGCCGAATGTCCGCTCCCCGGTTTCCAGCACAAACTTGGTCGCGCCCTGGACGTTGACGCGGCCCTTCAAGACAAACACTTTTGGGGCAACGCGCACTAATTCCGGCTGGAAGTCCATGTTGACCGGCGTTTTGTCGTCAGTGGGACGATACTTCAGGCGTCCTTCTAGCTCCTTTTGCTGCTTCTCAGCGATTTGCAGGTCCTGCTGCTCGGCGAAGTCGCTCGCGCCCTTCTTTTGCAGCAGCAGGTGATGAATATCAAGGCACTGCTGCCACTGAGCCAGTGCTTCTGGGATTTTCCCCTCAGCTTCCAGCGCGTGCGCGTAGCCGTGACCGACCGTCATGACGCCCTTGTCTACTTTGGCGAAATTGGTGCCGGTCGGGTCGCTCATGTCCTGCGAAGCGTCGGTGACGACTTTCCAGCCATCGCGGAACGTATCGGCGGACTGAGAGTAATCGCCGATCTTACGGAAGTAATGGACGAACGCCTTATCCGAATACAAGTCGGGTTCATCGGGGTTGTTGTTGATGCCCTCGGAGATCAGCGCCAGTGACAGCGGAATGTAGCGCCGGTCGGAACGCTCCTGCGAGTCGGTGAAGTTGTAATCCATGTGCCATGCGCCAGTCTCGTAGACATCAATTTGGTGCGGGTCGAGCCAGGTAATGACGCGGATCAGCGGCATAATCGCGGCATAGTCGCCGTTATGAAAAAACTCGTCGGTCCGTACCCAAAGCATTCCGGCAATCGCTTCCCGGAAGCCGGTGAACGCGCCGAGCGCAAACTCCACCGGCAGGTTCTTGCTGCCTTCCGCCAAGCTTTTCTTGTCCGGCGCGTAGTTCTTCTGGTAGATTGGGTCAATGCGGGATTGCAGCAGGGCAATCGGAATAAAAAGCAAAAGTGCGACCACGAGCAGCGTGATGCGGTTTGAACGTGTGTGCATGAGATCAGACCTCCCGGCGGTCGAAGATGGCCGTACCTGCCATAAGAAGCAGGGCGGTATAAAGAAGTGCATAGACGACCGTGAGAGCGATGTACGCCGGCTCGTGGGCGACCGAAACGCTGGGGTTGATAAACGGATTCTGGATCGCGTAGTTGCCGAAGTTCGGCACCAGGAGGTGCAGGAAGCCGAGTGCGCCGCCCTGGTCCAGCAGGCCGCTGGTTCCCAGAAGCCAGACACCGAACGTCACGAAGAACGAGACGACCGGCGGCAGGAACACCGAAAAGAACATGGCAACCGCACCGAGCAGCGTCAGTTCCAGAAAGATCATCATCAGGTTTTTCAGCAGAGCCAAATCAGTCGGCCAAATTGGCTGCTCGTACTGGTGAAGCTTGGCGGTTAGGATGGCAAGAAAGATAACGCCCATCAATGCGATGTTGGTCAGCACCGTCATCAAGCCGCCGAGGAACTTGCCCGTCACATACTGGTAACGCTGAACAGGCTTGGACAAAATACTGTAGATGGTTCGGCGCTCGATCTCGGCGGGGATCAGGGTGATGTACAAGATAATGGAGATAAAGACGCCGGCGAGAGAGATCACGCCGAGGCCCAGACTTTTTGTGACATTGAGGTCGCGAGTCGGGGTCAGCGCCCCAAACGCCATACCCATCAGCATGATCGCGAGGCCGCCGAACAAGAAGACCAAAAGAATCTTGCGGCGGCGTGCTTCTTCGTAAGTGCTGTAAGCGAGCAGCCAAATCGTGTTCAAGACTTGACCTCCATCGCTTCCGCCGTAGACGGCACCGCAAAGTTCGTGCCGCTCTCCACTTCGCCCTGATGGACCACTTCGTAGAAGATGTCTTCCAGTGTCCGCCGGGTCTGAGTCATCGAGATCACGTCGCCGCCCGCGCTTCGCACCCAGTCCAGTGCTTTGTTCTTACTTTCGGCGGATGCGCTTGTAATCAAAATCAGCGTCTCCCCAATCTGCTCGTTTTTCGTCGTGATCTGAGACAACTGCGCTTTCTGGGCGTCGGTTGCGTTCACATGCTCGGCCACGATCTCGACATTGCCGCCGGCAATCAAGTCGTCCACATGGCCTAATCGGCGTATCTTGCCGCCATGCAGGATTGAGACTCGGTCGCAGACCAGCTCCACGTCAGACAACTGATGCGACGACAAAAAGATGGTTCGTCCCTGGCTTTTCAGGTGGAGGATGAGGTCCCGGATGTCCCGGTGGGCGACCGGGTCCAGCCCCGATGTCGGCTCATCGAAAAACAAAATCTTCGGGTCATTAATGAGCGCCTGGGCGATACCGACGCGCTGGAGCATTCCCTTTGAGAACGACCGCAGCGGCTTTTTGCCGGTCTGGTTGAGGCCAACCAGGTCTAGGAGTTCATCCACCCGCTTCTGCTTCGCCGCTCCGGTCAGTCCAAATAAGCTGCCGTAGAAGCCGACGACTTCGTTTGCAGTCATATGCTCGTAGAAGTAAGGCGACTCCGGGAGGTAAGAGATCTTTTCTTTGACGTCAATGTCGCCCGCAGGCTTTCCCAGCACCAGAACTTCGCCGGAAGTCGGGAAGATGAGGCCGAGGAGTGTTTTAATCGTCGTCGTTTTGCCCGCACCGTTCGGTCCGAGAAATCCAAAGATCTCGCCCTCGTACACGTCCAGGCTGATATTGTTGACAGCCGTGACTTTTTTGTACTGCTTGACGAGGTTTTTGATTTCAATCGCTTTAGAATAGCCGCCCGAAGCGTCCGCGCCACTGCGGGAGGCCGAAGCTTGAACAGGGTAAGAATTTGCCATAATGTATGTCTGCGTTCCTTTGCCAAACGGAGATGTGAGTGAAGAAGTTCAGTTTGGATACGTCGGCAGCCGCTCTTTTTGTGCCGCAAGAGTAAATAAAAATCAATTTTGGAAATCAATTGGAGTAAAAACAAAAACGGCGCGGCGGCATTGCCTACGCTTTGTAGTATACAATGCCCCACGCCTCTCTGTCAAGAAGTCCGTTTGGAAGGTTTCTTTAGCTGTAGCGAATGTCGTCCAGGTAGAACGTTACAGGCTTGCCTTGCCCCGCCAGTGTCCAGGCAAAGCCCGTAATGATATGGCTCATGTTGTGGCCTGCCAGCGAGATAGTATACTTTTTCCAGACTTTCGTCAGATGGACGCTGTTCAGCTTGCCCGTGCTGGTGTCCCCGTCCGGCTTCTTCGCGACCAAGCCGTACACGAATGTTACGATTTCGCCGCCTTTGTCGCCCCTGGCCCAGAACGACAGCGATTTTGCGCCCGCCAGATTGTATCCGCCGGTCTTTGCGCCCCAGTTGTTCGCCGGGTTCTGCCACACAACCCCGCCCCAGTTGCTGACCGCCGTGTATTGCGCCTGTAAACACGTCTTCCCTGAATGCGGCTGGACGGTGCAGGCTGGGTTTACCTTAACTGCGCCCGTGTTGCCCATATAGCCCGACGGAATGAACGGCGATGGTCCGCCGGCTTCGGCATATACCGTCAGCGGCAGAGCGGCTTTTTTTACGGCGTCTGCGTGGGCGGCATTCCCCGCCAGCAGGGCAAAGCCTGCCAGCAGCGACAGGAAGTTTCTGTTCATATTGGTTTCCTTAAGGAGCGGGAGCCGGACAAGAACCCCTCCCGTTCGTACCTCACTCCCTCCCTTGTTAGGGAAGGGAAAGAGCCAAACGCGGAAGGGCTGACGGCGAGCGACCTCTGTCCTGCTCGTTCTCCTGGCCCTTCCCTAACAGGGAAGGGAGTGAAGTACGAACGAGAGGGGTTCTCTCTTACTCGTACCGAATATCGTCCAGATAAAACGTCACCGGATGGCCGTTTGCGGCGAGGGTCCACGCAAAGCCTGTTTTAATCCGCGACAGATCCTTGCCGGCCAGCGGGACCGTGTACTGCTTCCAGTCTTTGGTCAGCGTCACTTCGGTCTTGCCCGTGCTGCTGTCCGGGTAGGCTTTGTCGGAGCCGAGCAGGCCATACACAAACCCGACGACTTCGCCGCCCTTACCGCCTCTCGCCCAGAACGACAACTGCTTGGCCCCGGTGAGGTCCAGGCCGCCGGGCTTGTCGCCCCAGTCGTTGGCCGGGTCCTGCCACACAACCCCGCCCCAGTTGCTGACCGCCGTGTATTGCGCCTGTAAACACGTCTTCCCTGAATGCGGCTGGACCGTGCAGGCCGGGTCCATCTTGATCGCCGCTGTGGTTCCTATATAGCCGGCCGGGACATACGGCTGCGCCGCGCCGTCCTCGGCATACAGGGTCAGGGGCAAAACGGCCTTTTTCGCCGCCGTCGTCGCACTTTGGACGGCGTCCAAAGAAACGTTTGCGACCGCCGCGCCGCCGTGGGCATCACGCACATAGGCATAAAGGCGATAAGCGCCGGGGGCCGCCGGCATCTTGACCGTGGCGGAGTGTGCCGTGCCGGCAAGAATGGCATCCGGGTATGTCGGAGGCGCGTCTTCATGACCACCGCCGGTGTGGTAAGTGTCCGGGTCCGCTTCCAGGACCCATTGCACGGTGAGCGGGCTGTTCTGCGGGTCGGACGCGGCAAGTGCCGCGTGGACAACATCGCCGGCCACGGCCTGCCCGGTGCCGTCTACGGTGAGGCTGGCAATGGCCGGGCAGAGCGATGCGGGGGCATGGCCGGACCAAAGCTTGGTCAGGGTGTCTACCGCGCCGAGCTTGGAGCCGTCCGGCAGCAGCAGCCCGAACCAGGTATCCGTTGCTTCCCGCTTGTTGCCCCATGTGAACGCATAGGATCCCAGGCAGAGCGGCTGACCTAAAATGCCGCTCTGGTACGTCGCGGCGTAGCGGGCGGCTTTCTGGGTACTTGTCAGCTCCGGCACGATGCCCCAGGCGTTCTTGCCGCTTTCCCAGGTTCCCGGCGGGCCATATTCGGTGACGATGTAGGGCTTGACGCCGCCGGCTTGAACGTAGCGTGAGCCGATGGACGGCCCGCCGCCGTAGGTGTTGAGGCCGATGATGTCAATATCCGGGCAGTGGGCATTAATTTGGGCGATCTTGTCGCCGCCCAGTTCCGCCACCACCGTCATGGTCGGGTGGTTCGGGTCCAGCGCGTGCGCCATCTTCGCCATGTCTTCAATCGCATTCCACATGGCCGTGTTATCTTCATTGCCGCCGGTTTCCATCTCGTTGCCGAGTGCCCAGACCAGCAGGGCAGGGGAGCTGCGATACTGCAAAATTGCTTTGCGAGCCATCTCCTTCTGCGCCGCAACGGCGTTCGCGTCATTCCAGTGGAAGCCGTTGTCCGTATGTCCCAGCCAGATACCGACCGTTACCGTCATGCCGAGCGTCTGCGCCTCATCCAGCTTCCCCTGCGTATCGCTGCCGACGCCCCAGGTGCGCGAGGAGTTTCCGCCGTCGGCTTTCAGCATTGTTTTGGAGCCGTCGCCGCCCGCCCCTTTGATAAAGTACGGCTTGCCGCCGCGCAAAAGCTGGTCGCCGGTCGCCGTCTTGACGATCTTCACTGGGACCGGCCCGGCAGCGTCGGCCTGCACGGGGGCTTGACGCACCGCCAGCCCACCGACCGACACCAGCACCGCCGCGCCGCAGGCCAGCCACACGCGCATCCTCAGCCGCGCTTTCACTTTCATTGCTCAACCTTTCTGACAAAAAGAGAACCTCATCCGGTCGCTCCGTGCCCACCCTCCCCTTGATTAAGGAGAGGGCCGCCGAGGAAAGAGGCGGGGTGAGGTTCCTAAACCGTGCCATCAGACTCTATGGCTGAACTACGTTGAACGTCGGGTCCGTACCGGAGATGCCTGCGTTGTAAGTCGCAAAGTGGCCGGTTGCAATCGTAGACTGTGAACCCCAGATCGAGGTGGCACGAGTAAATTTCGAATGTCCGTCCACAAACGAGTAGTTTGCTCCATCTACATGGCGATGCGAGGCATCCGCACCCAAGGTTCCGTACTGGTAGCCATTGGCTGCTGTCGGGAACTGGCAGTTAGGGTCGAGCGCCGTATCGGTGACATGGAACCGGCAATAGAAGCCGTTTCCGTAAGGATAGCCATTGCCCGAATCGTAGGCACTGCTGTCGCCGGTGATAATCGTGCTGGACGGCTGAACAACCTGAGCAAGAGTGACACCTGCGGTATTGTACTGGTTCAGGTAGGGAAAGCCTGATGGAGCGCCAAGCAAAGCGTTGTAGAAATAGCTTGTGTAAGCGCCTTTGCTATATCCGTTCTGACCAGTATAGATTGGATCAGCAAATTGCGGGGTCGGGTCATCCGGGCAGTGAAGAACCTGAATGCTCTTCAGGTAAGGCTGAATGAAGTCAAAGTAGCCATGAGCCTCGCCGTTTCCGGTTCTGCTTGTGCCGTCTGCTTCGGTAAAGGTCCCGACGCCAGTGCCGGGTTTAGTGACATCGCCGTTGAGGTAGCCTGCAAGCGGTGGAAAGGACTCGTCGCTGTCCTGCACATACTGGATAGTCGCTAGTCCAATCTGCTTTTGGTTTGATAAGCAAGAGGTACGGCGGGCGTTCTCGCGGACTTTCTGGAAGACGGGGAACAAAATGGCCGCGAGAATCGCGATAATGGCGATGACGACGAGCAGCTCAATGAGTGTGAAGCCGCGCCGAGGGGCGCGTGATGACGTAACGGACATGAAATCTTTCTCCTGACAAGTTATAGTGCGCGAAATGTGTAGGTAAGAATGCATTTCTGTATAAAAAGTACCCGCCGATGCGGAAGAACTGCCCCGCTTCCAACATTTTGTGCTTAAAGCGAGGCAATGAAGTTTACGGATGCCTCTGGCCCCGGAGGCCGCGCCCCTTGCCGCCTGGATTTGGGCAGTGATATGTGCCTTCGCTTCCGGCGGACACCCTTGCGGATTGTTCATGGACCGCATCGAAACCGACTGCTGGCGACGGTGCTCCAGCGCCGTCTGGGGCTTCGGGATGGCTAGCACATCGCCCGAAGCACTTGAAGAGTCGGAAGAATGGCACCCGGACAGGCAATACTGAGAGTGACTGTAGGACGCCACAGCCATCCACTGGTTCATATGACAACGTGCTGTCTTCTTGATTAGTCTTTTTGTTCAACGTGTGTCACAGGAGGCGATACGCTATTCATACTGCGACACAGTGCAGTGAGTTCCACCAGGAACACCGAGCCTGTGGGCGTAAGGATACCAGCGGGTAGCAGCCGTTTGCCATGGCAGGCCATCATCAGATGTACTTGCACCAGTTGCGTTTTTGGCGCCATAGCCAAGTTGGCCTAGCCGAATTCCTTTAACATGTCCGTCACAACGAATACCACGTTGCAGAGACCGTTGTGGCGGAACCTTCAAAGCCGCACCGGACAAAGGGGAGCTGCTCGTCCAGGAACCTTGATCGTTGTCAGCGGATTGTGCCTGGCTCAAGTCAAAGTTATTGTTAGCCCAATTCCACTCAACGCTTTCAAATCGAACGTCTGACCAGTCGCTGGCACTGCCGTTCGCTCCCATGTAGCCTTTCTCGCCAATCAAGATTTTGTCGGAAGGGTTAGGAATCTCGGCTAGAATAGCTGATTTGTACCTAACGCCGAGGTTGAACTGAGTTGCGAACTGACTGGTATCACCGCCGATCCCCTCGTTCATGCCATACTGTCGGGGTGCATCCTGCTTGGGGAAGTCTGGACAGTTCAGACACCTCCGGTCAGCTCAAGTGACGCCCGTGTTGGCACCTAGCTGGGTCTTGCTACCGTTCTTGAGTCATCAGGGCAGTTCACTACTGCACTGCTTTTGACACAGGCGTAGACTGGTCGAGGCCAGTTCGCTGCCGACAGACGCAATTTCGTCGGGCAGAACCGCCGTATCTCGCTGAATGAGCTCCGGGTACAGTCTTCATCATGCATCCTGTGAACGTACTGCATGGT
Source organism: Capsulimonadaceae bacterium (assembly GCA_965213825.1). Taxonomy (GTDB): domain Bacteria; phylum Armatimonadota; class Armatimonadia; order Armatimonadales; family Capsulimonadaceae; genus JANXMY01. Next base: position 98,294 of record CBDCAE010000010.1, on the reverse strand, counting down.
CGCAAGTCGCAAGCTGTTTGGTCATTGGACAGAGCAGGACAGTTTTCCGGGCGTTTTCCCGCACTTTCTGGAAGACCGGGAACAAGATGGCGGCAAGGATCGCAATAATTGCGATGACGACGAGCAGTTCAATGAGTGTAAAGCCGCGCGAGGCGCGGGATGACGGTGTAGGCATAACATTTCTCCTCTTTGATACTCCGAAAGGTGGTACTCGTCAAGAAAGTCGAACCGAAATCAGGCACCGAGCGGTCGAAAACAAGAAGCAAGGCGGGCAAAGCCGTGTTTATTGAACGGTAGTTCCCAGGCAAAGGCGAACCGGCAGGCAAATCTCCTCTCGTTTCGTCAGCGTTTCCGACGTGTCTTCAACCAGTGCCACCAGCAAATCCAGTGCCTCGGCGGCGGCTTCCTCCCACGGACATGAAACCGTTACCAAATCCCAGGCCGGGACCGTATCCGAGAGCAGGCCATCGAAGCCCACCACGGATAACGTTTCCGGCACGGCGATTCCTAAGCGTCGGCAGACCCACAGCAGACGATATGCTGCCCGGTCACACCAGCAGACCACCGCGCACGGCGGCGGGAATGCCTGTATCCGGGTCAGAGCCGCCTCGTAACCGTCTTCGGCTACCCGCAGAACGATCCAATCGGAGGCAGGAACGCCGCAGCGCACCATCTCGGCCTCGAACGCTTCCCGGCGGCGCTCCACCGAAGTGAGCTGCTCTTCGGGCGCGAGGAACACGAACCGGCGCAGGCCGCGCTCCCGCAAATAAGCCATTACCATCTGAATGCCCCCGGCATCGTCGCAGGTCACGGCCGGCAGGCGCGGCAGCCGGTCGGCGATGGTCACGACCGGCAGCGGCGACCGGCTCAGCATCTCCGCCAGCGGGTCGTCGGCATTCGCGTGCAAAATCAGCCCGTCTACCCGCCCGTCCCGCAGCTTGGCGTAGATCTCTTCTGCCGAACGCCCGCCGCGCCCGCTGTGCAGCAACAAGTCCAAATCCCTGGTTTCGCAGCAGCGCTGCAATGCGCCGATGATCGTGCCGAGGAAATTATTCCGGGCATCGTAATCATGATTGGTGTACAGACCGACAATCCCGGTGCGTCCCCGCCGCAGCGACCGCGCCACTGCATTCGGCTGGTAGCCAAGCCGCTGGGCCGTGTCCAGCACCCGCTGCCGGGTTAGCGGCGCGACCCGGTGCCGAGGATCGCCGCTGAGAATGCGCGAGACGGTCGGCTGGGACAACTGAAGCTCGCGAGCAATGGTTTTCGCCGTTACGGTCATATCAGCGCCTCGGACAAAGGAAGCTAAACGTTTTGCGTATTCGTATACGCATGACGTATTATACCAAAAATGGCGTGAATGTCAAGGGGAACAAAAAAATTATTTTTGCATTAATGAGAGGAAGCCAGAAATGGCCCCCCCAGCCCCCATTATTGGGGGCTGGGAGGCCGTTTAAGCTGGCACTGCCGAAGACCGGGTGCGCGGCAGCACCGACTGCGTGACGAATAGGGAGACCAGTGCCGCTACGACTCCGCACCAGAACGGCGCATGGTAGCCGAACCGATGCCACAGAAGGCCGCCGGCCACGGGAATGACCACCGCCGCGACGTGGTTCATCGTCTGGCCCATTGAGAGGCTGGGCGTCATCTCGCCGGGCCGGACAATGCGGCTTAGGTAAGTCGTAATGCCGACCCCGAACGAGAACAGCACACTGTCCAGTACCCACAGCGCTTTCAGGACCAGGACACTCTGCACCAGCGCGTACCCGGCAAAGGTCAGCGCGATCGCCGAATAATAAAACGACATGGATGCCCGCTCGCCGATGCGGTCAATCAAGCGTCCGACCGGCGCGGCGACGGCAAACGAGGCAACGGCGTTGATCAGCATGAGGGTTGCGATCTGCCCGACCGGCACTTTCCAATGCTCAATCAGCGCAAACAAGGCAAACGTCGTGAAAATCTGCCGCCGGCAGCCTTCCAAAAACGTCAGGCCGTAGAACAGCCCGTATTCCCGCCGAAACAGCAGCCGGGGCCGGTTATGGGTGGTCGAAGCCCCCGACATCGGCAGCAAGCACGCGCCGCCCGCGAAGATGAATCCGGCGGCGAGATCAAAAAAAAACCGGTAAGAGACATGGCCGACGCCAAGCCGCACAAACACAAACGCCAGCACCGCCGCGCCCGCCCCGACCGAACCCATCCGCCCCAAATGCCGTCCGCCTTCTTGGCCCGATGCCAGGGCCAGGGGAATGGCCGACGACGACGTAAACCACTGGTGCATGAACACCGACCAGAACACCGTCACCAGCACCAGCTCGCCGTAGTCATGGACATACCCAGTCGCCGCAACGCCCAGGGCGCTTAGGCACAAGCACAGCGACGCAATCCGTGCCTCGGCGAACCGCGCGAATACCGCTGCGATTGCAACCGCCATCAGCCCCGGTATTTCCCGCGTTGACTCTAACCCGCCCATCTTGACCGCATGGATGCCGAGGGTTTCCGTGATGAAGTTGATAAAGACCGCCCCGTAGACGGCGAACCCAAAGCCGAACAAAAAGACAGCCGCCGAAAATAGACGCCAGTCCCGCTGAAGCGGTTGGCTCTGGGGTTCTGAGGAAGGAGAAAGTGTTACAGACATCGCGGGTTATTATACCTGCAACTTCCCAGCTATCGGCATTCGGTCCCGGAGGGACTTCCATTTGATGGTAGCCCGGCACTGAAGTGCCGGATCCAATGCCGAAAGCCCGCTAAAAGCTTTCTCCTAATAAAACCATCTCCTAATCCGCCGACTTGGCATGGTCTATGCACTAAGAGAGTCCAGAACGCTCATCTTACGCCTACCGGACGAATACTGCGCGGTTGCCGTCCATGACTGACACGCCGGCTTAGCCGGCTTTTAACGCTGCTTGGAGAGAACCTTCATGGCCTTAATTCACACTTCCCGCACGACGGGCCGCACCGGACGGCCCCGCTTCGTTCCCGGCGGCCTCGCCTGCGCGGCGTCCGCCAAGCGTGTCCTGCTCGCGCCGACCCGGTTCCCGCTGTCCGCGACACTCAAGCGTGTTTCCGTCAAGCGTGTTTCCGGCGCTCTGGCCTCCCCGGTCCAGCGCCTCGCCCCGTCGGCAGCCTAATCTGCCTCTTCAGCAGAAAAGCCCCGCAGTGATATAATCACTGCGGGGCTTTTCTGTTAGCGATGCTTCGGCGTTTTGTGCGGGTACTGTGCTTCTGGCTTTTCGCGTTTTTTCTCTCTCAAATCGCCGACCAAATACGCATCGGCGGCGGTCTGCATGGTCATGTCATAATGGTCAAAACTGTCATTCCAGTAGACGACGTGCTGATGGGCCGGATATGACGCAGGCCGGTCATAGCCCGGTGCCAGCGTGTAACCCAGCGGTGTCTGTGCGCCGGCAGCGGCGAGCGTCCCCAAAAGTGGTATGAGCGCAAGCGCTGTCGTCAGTGATGTTTTTACGAGCAGTGTTTTCATGGCGTCATTGTCGGCAAAAGCAAGCGCAAACACAAGCCCCGGTGTTTCAGCACAGCCGCAAGACGGGGAAAACCGCGTCATAAAACCAGAAAGCGAACACAGCGACCATGCGTATAATCGCCCTTGAAGAACATTTCACGACACCAGAGATTGCTCAGGCCCTGCAAGATCTGCCGCCGGACCAGCGCGATGACAGCCAGATGATGTCAACATCGGAGACGATCAAGTCGCGCCTCCTGGACTTAGGTGACGAGCGCCTGCGTCAGATGGATGACATCGGGCTGGAGCGGATGGTAATTTCAGTCACGGCCCCCGCGACGCAAATCCTGCCGCCGTCTGAGGCGGTCCCTCTGGCACGGCAGGCCAATGACCGGCTGGCGGCGGCCATCAAGGCGCATCCCGATCGCTTTTCAGGCTTCGCGACCCTGCCGACATCCGACCCGGCGATGTCTGTACTGGAATTGGAGCGCTGTATACAGGAGCTAGGCTTTCTCGGTGCGATGATCAACGGACGCTCTGGCGACAAGTATCTGGATCACCCGGACTACCGCCCATTGCTGCAAAAAGCGGCAGATTTGGGCTATCCTATCTACATCCATCCGCAGATTGCGCCGCGTGCGGTGCGGGCGCTTTACTACGACGGCTTCAGTGAAAAAGTCAGCATCGGCTTTGCGTCTGCGGGACTGGGCTGGCATATTGAAGCGGGCATCACCGCGCTCCGGCTGATCATGGCCGGTGTCTTCGATGAAATCCCCAGTCTGCAAATTATTTTAGGCCACTGGGGAGAAACAATCACGTTCTACTTAGAGCGGATTGATAAGATGTCCATGTTCGCCGACAACTTGAAGCGGCCGGTCGCCGATTATTTCCGCCATAACTTCTATGTCACCGGCAGCGGTATCTATCACACGCCCTATCTGCTGGAATGCATCCGGGTACTGGGAGTGGACCGGGTGATGTATTCGTCGGATTATCCGTTTGAGTATGGCGGCGGGGGTATTGGCCGGAGGTTTTTGGAAGAAGCGCCGCTCTCCTATGATGACAAGCTGAAGATCGCCCACATCAACGCTGACCGGCTGCTGAAGCTGAAGTCACCGGGCGTCGAGCTGGCCTAAAACTGCGTTGACAATCGGCTGCCTAAGATGCTACTATTTATCTATGACTGACTTTATTTTGCGCGGCGGCATAGTCTACGACGGTCTCGGCGGGCCGGGCATTATGACGGACATCGCCGTGACCGGCGAGACTATCACGGCAGTAGGGGACTTGTCCCAAGAGCAGGCCGGGCAGACCCTCGACATCACGGGCCTTGCCGCCGCGCCCGGCTTCATTGACATCCACACGCACTCGGACTTTTCGCTGCTGATCAACCGCCCCATGCGAAGCTCCATCGCGCAGGGAGTCACCACCGAAGTCGTCGGCAACTGCGGCACGAGCATTGGATTAGTCACCCTGAAAGAAGTTTTCGCGCAGGAGCGCCGCTGGGCCGAGCGTGGCGGCACCGAGCTGAACTGGACCCGGCTATCCGAGTATCTCGCACGGGTCGAAGATGGCGGCATCGCCTGCAATGTCGCGACGCTGGCCGGACACGGCACGATCCGAAAATCCGTTCTCGGCTTTGACGACCGCCCGCCGACTTCGGATGAGCTGGCCCAGATGCAGGCGCGGCTGACGGAGGCGCTTGACGACGGCGCAATTGGTCTGTCCACGGGCTTGGAGTATCTTCCCGGCGGCTACGCCCAGCACAGTGAGGTCGCCGCTCTTGCCGCTGTTGCCCGCGACGCCAGCGGCTTCTACGCCACCCATATTCGCAATGAAGGCGACACGCTGGTCGAAAGCATCCAGGAAGCGATCAACGTTTCCGAAGCCACCGGCATTCCGCTTCAGTTGTCCCACCACAAATCCGAAGGCCGGGCCAACTGGGGCAAGCCGCAGATTACTCTGCCGATAATGGCCGCCGCCCGCGCGGCGGGGCTGGACGTTCTGACCGACCAGTACCCCTACACCGCATTTATGACCGGTCTGTCCGTCATCCTGCTCCCGCGCTGGGTCAACGACGGCACGGCGGAAGACACGCTAGGACGCCTGCGCGACCCCGAAGCGCGGACAAAGATGCTGGCCGAGATCAACGCCGAACCCTGGGACTGGGACACGGTCCAGATCGGCATCGCCCGCACCCGCCGGGATACCCAGGGTCTCACCCTCACCGAGCTAGGCCAGCACGTCGGCAAGACCCCTGCCGAAGCCGCGATAGACCTGCTTTCCGACGAAGAAGGCTTTGTCGCCGCCGTTCACTTCGCCATGTCCGAAACCGACGTGGAGTTTATCCTGAACGACCCTCACACCATGATCGGCTCCGACGGCGTCGCGAACGACCCCGCGAGCGAAATGGCCCAGGACAAGACCCACCCCCGCACCTACGGCACGTTCCCCCGTGTCTTTTCGCACTACGTTCGGGGCCGCGAAGTCCTCTCCATTGCCGAAGCCGTCCGCCGCATGACCAGCCTCCCCGCCCAGCGTCTAAAGCTTGCCGACCGAGGCGTCATCAAGCCCGGCATGAAAGCCGACCTCACCGTCTTCAACCCGCTGACCATTGAAGACTGCGCCACCTTCGCCGACCCGCACCAATTCCCCGCCGGCATCCATCACGTTTTGGTCAACGGACGGCTGGCCCAGCAAAACGGCGTCCAAACCGATGTGCTGTCAGGAAAGATTTTGCGCCGAGGGTAGGGGCATGAAGCGCAGGCCGCGAAACATTCTTGCCGCCGTTCTGCTGCTTCTCGCTATTGGCGCGGCTGCCATTCACCAAAGCCATGTTGATGCCGTCCAGCGCCGTCAGCAGACGCTAAACAATGCCCTCTATGACGCGATTATGTTCCGGCGTACTGCTTCCGTTCGCGACCTGCTTCGCCGAGGGGCTGACCCAAATTGCCGACAGCAGCCTGCGTCATTTCAAGGGCAGATCGAGGATGTCTCTCCCAGAATTTGGCGTCTTTTTCATGGAGGAGAGGCACCTGATCTCTATCTGACTCCGCTTGGACTGGCCGTTCTCAATCCCCAAGCGGAGATCGTTAAGACCCTTCTCGATGCCGGGGCAGACCCAAACAAGACAGCTACGGGCAGACTCCGCGTGATATAGACGCAAACGTCAGGATAAGATTTATTGGATGCTGAAGGCTGCTGAGGCCAAGCAAAATAAGAACCATGCCGTAAACGGCACGTCTATGGAGCGCAGACGCTGAAAACTACCGCTTCGCGGCACTGGAACTAATAGGGTAGGGGCAAGCCCTACGTCCTACAAAACATCTTGCGAGCTTGGCGGCGGCAGGCCGCGCTCGTAGCTCAATAACTTAGTTTGCAGACGCGATAACAGCAACTCATGTTCTAACTGAGCCATTTGCCGCGCATGTTCTGCATTATCCCGGTCGCGCTGACGCTCAAAAATCACGTCCTGCAACGAGTCAGACAATCTTTGAACTTCGGCTTGCAGGGCCTTGATGTCCACCTCGTGCCGGTCAGTCTTTGTGACGAGCGACATAACGAGTTTGGCATACTTGTAGGTATCTTGCCACCAGGGCATAATGGTATCAGCGCCTCAGCATTCGTTCGATGGAAGCAAGAGTAACTTCTGTCTCTGCCCGCATCCGGTCGATCTCCGGGCGGTGATCGTCCATGCGGGCAAGCGTCTTTTCTGCTTCCAGGTACATCTCGTCCAGTTCCGCTCTCATCCGGGCGATCTCTTCCGGCGATGGTTCAACATCCGGGTCGACGGTCAATGTGCTGTTCATCGGGTTCACCTCTGGGACCATTATACCGAGTTACGACGGCTTTTCCAGCAAAGCTAGTTTCAGCACCTGGTCGGCGTGAGAGACCGGCTCAAAGGTCATCTCGGCTTTGATATTCTCCGGCAGGTCTTCCAAATCTTTTTCGTTTTCAGCGGGCAGCAGTATGGTCCGAATGCCGGCCCTGTGCGCCGCCAGGACTTTCTCTTTCAGGCCGCCAATCGGCAGGACGCGCCCGCGCAAGGTGATCTCGCCGGTCATGGCGATGTCTTTGCGGACGGGGCGGCCGGTCAGCGCGGACGCCAGCGCAGTCGCGAGCGTAATGCCCGCCGAAGGACCGTCTTTTGGGACTGCGCCTGCCGGGACATGGATGTGTATTTCTAAATGCTCGTTGAAGTCGGGTGCGAGGCCCAGCATTTCGGCGCGGGAGCGGACGTAGGACATCGCGGCCTGGGCGGACTCTTTCATCACGTCGCCTAATTGGCCGGTCAAGATAAGCCGTCCGTCTTTGCCTTTCATCGGCGAGACTTCAATCGCAATCACATCCCCGCCGGCTTCGGTGTAAACTAACCCGGTTGCCGCGCCGACTTCATCCAGCTCTTCCATGACCCCGTAGTGGTACTTCCGGGAGCCGAGCAGTTTAATCAGCTCGGCCTCGTCTACGACCACGGGGTCAGTGCTGCCCTGCGCGACGCGGCGAGCGATTTTGCGGCAGACCGACGCCAGCTCGCGCTCGAAGTTCCGTACCCCGGCTTCGCGTGTGTGTTCGCGGATAATTTTACGCACGGTTTCGGTTGGGATGGAGATCATGGCATCAGTCAGCCCGTGGTCTTTGATCTGCTTCGGGATGAGAAATGTTTCTGCGATCTGCACTTTCTCGTCTTCGGTGTAGCCCGAAAACGAGATCACTTCCATTCGGTCCCGCAGGGCAGGGGGAATCGGGTCTAACAAGTTTGCTGTCGTCAGGAACATGACTTCCGACAAGTCAAACGGCGCTTCCAAATAGTGGTCGGAGAACTCGGCGTTCTGCTCCGGATCCAGGGCTTCCAGAAGCGCGGAGGAAGGATCGCCCCGGAAGTCCGATCCCATCTTGTCAATCTCGTCTAAGATGAACACCGGGTTCCGTGTTCCCGCCTGCTTCAATCCCTGCAAGATACGCCCCGGCATCGCCCCGATATAGGTCCGCCGGTGGCCGCGTATCTCGGCCTCGTCCCGCACGCCGCCGAGCGAGATCCGCACGAACTTCCGGCCCAATGCCCGTGCAATGCTCTTGCCGAGGCTGGTCTTGCCGACACCGGGCGGCCCGACAAAGCAGATAATCGGGCCTTTGAGTGTGCCGGCAAGCTGGCGCACGGCGAGAAACTCTAAAATACGCTCTTTGACTTTTGCCAGCCCGTAATGGTCTTCGTTCAAGATGTCTTCGGCAGCGCCCACGTCCAGCGTTTCTTCCGAGATAACCGACCAGGGCAGGGCCAGCAGCGTGTCTAAATAGCTGCGAATGACGACGCCTTCCGGCATCCCGAACGGCATCTTTTCGAGACGGTCAATCTCTTTCGACGCCCGCTCGGCGACTTCCTCCGGCAACTTGGCTTCCACGGCTTTGGCCCGGTAGTCGTCCACCTCACTCTGCCGCTCGTCCCGCTCGCCCAGCTCTTGCTGGATCGCCTTCATCTGCTCCCGCAGCAAAAACTCGCGCTGGGTCTCGCCCATCTCTTTTTCCACGCGCGACCGGATGTTTTTCTGGATTTGCAGGATTTCAAACTCTTTGGTCAGCAGCAGGCTGAGACGCTGAAGCCGCTCCAGCGGGTCCAATATCTCCAGTAGCTCCTGCTTGGTCTCCACCCGCAGCGACGGCAGGTGCCAGGCGACATGGTCGGCCAGGCTCCCCGGCTCTTCAATGTTGAGGAGCGTGACCACCACCTCCGGCGGGATATTCTTGCCGGTGTTGGCGATCTGCTCAAACTGGCCCATCACCGACCGCATCAGGGCTTCGGCTTCCAGCGGCGCAATCGGGGCGGCCGGCAGACGCTCGATCTTGACCTGGAAGTACGGCTCGGTCTGCATCCATTCCGTCACCCGGACCCGCTCTTTGCCTTCCAGCATGACCCGCACGGTGCCGTCAGGGACTTTCAGGATCTGGATGATCTCAGCGACAATGCCGATCTCATGCAGGTCTTCCGTTTCCGGGTCCTCAGTGGCGACCTGCTTCTGGGCCATCAGCAGGATATGCTCGCTCCCAGCCATCGCTTCGTCTAATGCCCGCACGGACTTCTCGCGTCCGACAAAGAGCGGAAAGATGATGCCGGGAAAGTGGACATTGTCGCGGATCGGCAGCAGCGGCAATTCGTTCGGGAACGGCGCGGGCGTCGGCGTCTCTGCCGGGGTGCGCTTCGTCGGGGTTTTCTTCGCGCGGGGCGCGGTGGAAGGGGTACGGGCCATAAGAGAGTAAAATACCTTTGTGAAAAATTGTTATGTGCGGCGAAGGATAAATGAAATCGTGCACGGTGATTACCAGCCTAGGCCAATTTGTTGAGGCATCCGGTAATACCACCAATGTTGTTGGCGTGTGAATTGATGCTTGGCCTCAGCCGTCAAGCCCCAAACACATGAGGGAGCATCCACACTATGCGCGAGGAACTCTGCGTCAGCAGACGCTACTCGGTTCCTGATCTTGGCAAGTTCCGCTTCTGTTGCCAGAGGCAGTAACTCCGCAAAAATCTGACGGGCATCCAAATCGTTCAGGTAATCATCCCGACACCAATGGCGGTAATCTACGACACGCGCAGCGGTTCGAACTCCCAAAGGCCAACTAAATAAAGGATACCGCCGTCTATAACTCTATCCGAGTAATGTTGTTGGAGACAGTATTCTTTGACGGTAGGCTGCGGTTGTTGCATAAACGTAAGACCATGTGTTGAAACGCACGGCTAAACGGCGCGGACGCCACAAGACACCGCTTCGCGGGGTTAGGAACAGAATTGAAAGAACGAAATCTGAGTCCCGCGAAGCGGCACTTCCTGGCGTCCGCGCCGTTTAGCCGTGCGTTTCAACGCATGGTTCCAAACCGATCCAAGATGCTGCTACGATGCCTTAAGCTCCGGAGTCGTGACCAGCAGCGGGGAGATGTGCTGGCGGACGGTGTCTGCGGTGATGACCACTTTCTGAATGTCGCGGTCAGACGGGATCTCGTACATGATGTCCTGCATGACCTGCTCGATGATTGTTCGCAAGGCACGCGCCCCGGTGGAGCGCTTGATGGCTTCCTCGGCAATAGCTTGCAGCGCGTCGTCGGTGAACTTCAGCTCGACGCCGTCGAACTCGAAGAACTTGGCGTACTGCTTGGTCAAGGCGTTCTTCGGCTCGGTCAAGATGGAAACCAAAGCCTCATGGTCTAAGGAACGCAAAGTAGTCACGACCGGCAAACGCCCGATGAACTCCGGAATGAGGCCGTAACGCAGGAGATCTTCAGGCAGGACGTGAGCCATCATGTCTCCGGCCCGGCGGTCCCGCTTTGAGGCAATAGAGGCGCGGAAGCCGAGCGACTTCTGGTTCAAGCGCCGCTCAATCGCGTCTTCAATGCCCTCAAACGCCCCGCCGCAGATGAACAGAATGTTGGTCGTATCAATCTGCACATATTCCTGCTGGGGGTGCTTGCGCCCGCCCTGCGGCGCGACATTGGCGACCGTGCCTTCGAGTATCTTCAACAGGGCCTGCTGGACACCTTCGCCGGACACATCGCGGGTGATACTGGGGCTTTCGGACTTGCGGGTGATTTTGTCAATCTCGTCAATGTAGATGATGCCACGCTGGGCGTTCTTGATGACGGTTTGGATATTCTCGCCGTTATCGGCGGCTTGCAGCAGCTTCAGCAGGATGTTTTCCACGTCCTCGCCGACGTAGCCCGCTTCGGTGAGCGAGGTCGCGTCGGCAATCGCGAACGGGACGTTAAGTATCTTCGCCAGCGTTTGAGCGAGAAGCGTCTTGCCGCTGCCGGTTGGGCCAAGCAGCAGGATGTTGGATTTTTGCAGCTCGACATCCGACGACTGAGAATTGATGCGCTTGAAGTGGTTATAAACGGCAACCGAGAGGGTCCGCTTGGCCTGCTCCTGGCCGACGACGTACTGGGACAGAATGCGGTAGATTTCCTTCGGCTTCGGGACTGCCCCAACGCTGGAAAAATCTTCCTCTTTCTGGGTCTCATCGCGGATCAGCTCTTTGCACAAATCCACACATTCCAGGCAGACGCCGCCGTGGAGGCCCAAAATCAGCTTTTTGACCTGTTCCCGTCCCTTGCCGCAGAGGAGGCAGCGGCTGTCGTTGCGCTCGTTCCCAATTCTCGCCATGTGTGTCCTTTTCCGGCCTGGATTTCGGTCACTCGATAATCAAGGCCGGGAATTGATTATCGGCTCAACATCGTGTCAATGATGCCGTACTCGACGCCTTCTTCGGCAGTCATCCAGTAGTCACGGTCCATGTCGCGCGAAACCTGCGAAAACTCGCGGCCGCTGTTGTCGGCGATAATAGATGTCAGACGCTCGACAAACGACATATGAAGGCGCATGGAGATCTCCATGTCCTTTGGCGTTCCCTGGTACGCGCCGCTGCCTTGATGGATCATAATTCGGGAGTTCGGCAGCGCTGCCCGCTTGCCTTTCGTGCCGCCGGACAGCAGCACGGCTCCCATCGAAGCTGCCATGCCGACGCAGGTGGTCGCAATGTCAGGCTTGATGTGCTTCATCGTATCATAGATCGCCAGCCCCGCCATAACGTCGCCGCCAGGGGAGTTGATGTACACTTCAATGTCTTTGTCCGGGTCTTCTTTTTCCAGAAACAAAAACTGGGCGACAATGATATTCGCCATTGTCGGATGAATTTGGTCGCCGATGAAGACAATTCTATCTTTCATCAAACGAGACCACAAATCATAGGCCCGCTCGCCGCGCGGGCTTTGCTCCACAACTGTCGGAATCCAGGTCATTCGGTACCACCTTCTACGGGTAAAGAGGCTTCTACGGTGACAGAGGGTTCTGTCGTCACAGGAGCGTCAGGCTCTTCACCTGACATCTCAATCGTGTCCGCAGCCTCGTCGGCTGCCTCATCTGCGGCATCTGCCTGGATTCCCGTCGCATCGGCGCTCACGACCTTCTCTTCCATTATGGCCGATCCCCGCAGAAAATCCAGGACTTTTTTCGCCTGCGCCCGGTTCCGCAGCGCGTCCATTCCGTTGTTCGTTTCCAGCATTGCCCGCACCGCCGCCGGGGACGTGCGCTCTTCCGACGCCCGCTCGGCAATCGCCGCTTCGACATCGCTGTCCACCAGCATCAGGCTCTCGGCGTCGGCGACTTTTCCTAACAGCAGACCGATTTCAATGCGCTTTTTCGCGCCCTCGGTGAATTCAGACACAAGCTGCTCGCGGGTCTTGCCTACCTGCTGCAAGTAATCGTCAATCTCTACCTGCTGCTGCTCAAGCCGCGCCAGCAGGGCTTTGACTTCGTCGTCCACTTCGGCTTCGACGAGCACCGGCGGGTACTTGATCGTAGATCCGGCAATGATCTGGTCGATCAGCCTGCTGTCCGCTTCGCTCTCACTGTTCGCGACCAGTGACTTCTCCATATCCGCCTTCAGCTCCGTGCGGAACTCGTCCAGCGTCTGGTAGCGCCCGCTCGACAGCTTCTGAGCCAGCTCGTCATCTAGTTCCGGGATTTTCTTTTCGTGGATTTCGTTGATCTTGACCGTGAACTCGGCTTCTTCGCCCGCAAGCTCCGCGTCCGGGTAAGTATCAGGGTACGTCAGCGGGAACGTCTTTTCCTCGCCTTTAGCCATTCCAGTCAGCTGCTCGTCGAAGCCGGGAATGTTATCCGCGCCGATTTCAATCATTGTCGGTCGCGTTTCCGCTGCTTCAGGCCGGCTGTCTACCAGCGCGGAGAGTTCTGCAACGACCAAGTCGCCCATCTGGGCGACCCGCTCGACGACCGGGTACTCGGCAGCCCGCTCACGCATCCGCTGCATCTGGGTCTCGACATTCTCATCGGACAGCTCGTATTTGTTCTTTTCGACCGTCAGCCCCGTGTACGGTCCCAGCTCGACTTCCGGGCGCAGGGGAACAATTGCCTTGAAGATAAAGGGCTTTTCCGCGAACTCAAGCTGCATCAGCTCTAATTTCGGCTGGGCAAACGGCTCGACGGCTTCCTGCTCAATCGCTGCCGCATAGGCCGGCTCGACGAGAAGCTCCGCCGCCCGCTGGCGAACATCGGTTTCGGGAACCCGCTGCTTGACAAAGCTGAGGGGTGCTTTGCCCTTGCGGAAGCCGGGAACGGACACATATTTCGAGTATTCGCGGTAGGCTTTGTCTACGGCTTGGACAACTTTGTCCGATTCCACTTCAATCGTGAGGGCGACTTGACAGGGGTCAAGCGGCTCTTTGGTCACCTGCATAATTGGGTGCTGCTCCTGTGTGCTATTTAGATGTTGCGTTTTCGCGAGTTCGTTTGAGGCGTGTTGGGGAAAACGGGTACTTTAATGCGTTTGAGTGTACCCCGCCGCGTAAGTGAATGTCAACGCAATAACCAGCGGCGCACTTGACGACCGCCTTCTGATTCGGCTATCATTACAGGAGCAATACCGCTGCCGGAAAACAAGGGCATTCACGCCCTCATCATCCAGCGGAATCATTTTGGATAAGCCACATGGAACAAGCCACACACCCAAATGACGATGACCTGCCGCAGCTAAGAGCAAACTCGACGGAAGCGACACAAACTCTTCTTCTGAACACGGAAGCGCCGTGGAAAGAGTTTCTTCATAAATACGCCGAAATGAGTTTTGCTTCTCAGGCACTGAGCAAGGCACTCCTCCGGACCGTTCCGAAAGTGAGCATGGAGCTTGGCGAAGCATACGCTCTGGAAGCAAGTGTCTTGCCTGAACATGCAAAATATTTGCTTGTTTCTCTCAGCGAATTTCGGAAACGCAAAGGCTTAGATGTTTAGAAGGCATATTTCAATGACACCTCTCGCGTCCAAAACGGCTCATATATTCTCGCTTCTCGCCCCAGTCGCCGCGCTCTCAGTGCTGGCGGGATTGTTTTCCGCGCCCATGCCGAGGCCGGCGTCGGTTCGCGCCGACGCGCCGGCAACGGTCGCAGCAGCGCACAAAGCAACCGTGTATGTCTTTTTGTCAACGCAGTGCATGGTCTCGAAAGTCTATGCGCCCCGCCTCAATACATTGGCAAAGGCCTACGGCAAGCGCGGGGTGGCGCTGATCGGCGTCTTTTCCAACATTCAGGAAGGCCAGGCAGAAGTCGCGGCGTTTGCCAAAAGCCATGCGTTTGCGTTCCCGATTGTGCGGGATGCCGACGCTTCACTTGCCGTCAGATATGGCGCGACGATGACCCCTTCGGCGTTTGTCGTGAACGCGGCGGGGCAGACAGTGTATCAAGGGCGAATTGACGACAACGCCGATTCAAGCGCCGTGCATCACCATGATTTGCAGGCCGCGATAGAGGCGGTGCTGGCCGGAAAGCCGGTGCTGCACCCGAAGCTTGCCGCGTTCGGCTGCATTATTCGCCGTCCGGCGGCGGCTGTCGCGTCCACGCAGATTACCTACGCCCGCGATGTCGCCCCGATTTTGGCTCGAAGCTGTGAAACCTGCCACCGGGCAGGGCAGATCGGGCCGATGCCGCTGACGACGTACACCCAAGCCGCCGCGTGGCGCGGGGATATTAAAAAGTGGACCTCAGACCGGAAGATGCCGCCCTGGAAGGCCGACCCGAACTGCGGTGACTTCCAAGATGCGCGAACACTGCCCCCGCACGACATCGCGACGCTCGCGAAATGGGCCGATGCCGGTGCGCCGGAAGGCGATCCGAAAGACTTGCCCGCGCCGCCGCACTTCCATGACGGCTGGCCGCTGGGTCAGCCCGATTTGGTGCTTCAGCCGAGCCGCCCGTACCATTTAGAGGCCGACGGCTCTGATGTCTACCGCTGCTACGTCATCCCGACCGACTTCACCCATGACCGCTATGTGTCGGCGGTAGATGTTCAGCCCGGCAACCGCTCCATTGTCCACCACGTCATCGCCTTCATTGACGGCTCCGGCGCGTCGGCGAACTTGGACGGCCACGAGAAGGAACCCGGCTACACATCGTTCGGCGGCGTCGGCTTTGCCCCGACAGGCTCGCTTGGCGGCTGGGCACCCGGCATCACCGCTCATGCCCTGCCGGACGGTGTCGCGACCGAAGTTCCTGCCGGGGCGCGGATTGTGCTGCAAGTCCACTACCACAAAGACGGTAAGCCGGAAACTGACTTCTCCCGCATCGGCCTGTACTTCGCGAAAACCGAAGTCCAAAAAACCCTGCACATCATCCCAATCATCCACGGCCTGAACATCCCGGCGGGCGACAGCCACTACACGGTGACGACGCTCGGCGTCCCATCTCCCGTAGACTTTCATCTGCTGGCCGTGACGCCCCACATGCACCTGTTAGGCCGCAAAATGGCTCTGACTGCCATTCTGCCGGGCGGCGCCAAAGTCCCACTGATTTCGGTGTCCGACTGGGACTTCAACTGGCAGGCGACGTACTTCTACAAGAAGCCGATTGCCTTCCCCAAAGGCACTCGCGTGATGATGACCGCGACTTACGACAACTCGGTCCACAACCCGCGCAATCCGAACTCGCCTCCTAAAACCACCACCTGGGGCGAGCAGACCACTGACGAAATGTGCATCGCCTTCCTGCACTACACTTTAGACCGCGAACATTTAGCGGTACGTGATAATCCGGGAGCGTCGAAAGTGGCGAACAAGTAGAATAGTGAGATAAGCAACTGAAGCCACTCGCTGGAGGCAACTGAAATTGCCGCTTGTCCGGGGGACAAAGATAAAATCGAGGGATTGAAACAGACTCTCTCGTGCGGAGATAGACTTGATGCCATTGCTGCAGATCAGAGCAGCATCTTGGATATATGCGGAAAATAGTTTACATACTATTGACAAACTATAGGTTTTCTGATAGAGTATTTTATATTTGCGGCTACCATTGCTCCACCATGCCGTTATATCACCCCATACAATCGCTGTGCAATATGATTTGGATTCTATGATTGTTGGAGACTGTTGTTTGTGAACCGTCTCCAATAGATATCAACTTAATGCTCGCTGTTCTGAAGCTTAAGCCGATTATAATATCCGTGGCATAGAAGCATGCAGATGGCGGCACTTCCGATTGTTTAACGAGTAACTTTTGCTTATAGCAACGGAAATATCAAGTTGACAAAAAATCATTCGTCGGAGCTGAGAAAGTACGCCTCAATCAGGAGATATGGCGATGTCATTCAAATTCATCACTTTTCTGGGTTGTAGTATTCCTCTGCCCTTGCGCTTTGGTAGTAGGTTGATGTTCAGTGAAGCTGACAAACGCGATATGCCGTGGCTCGTCGGTGAGAGATACTACGGGATAGAATCAGAGTTGGGAAAGGGTGGCAGAGCTGTCGCTTACAAGGGCTTTGTTGCAGATAAAGATGGAAACCGTTTAATTGATACTCCAGATATTGTTCTCAAAATTCCGAATCTCAATACGGATTTGTACACCTCGGATCAAGTCAAGGAGTTTCTACGACGCCAAAGCGAAGAATGTGGACGAGAATGGCAATTAACACGTGGTCGCCTGCATCACTGCGAGTTTGCAAACCCCATTCTTGACTTTAGTGTCGTCGAAGATGTTACATATCTGAGCGAACTCATGCCTATGCCAGTCACAGCCCAGCTATTACTGCATGACAAGGTATCTCTCGATGAGTACCTACTAAATACAAAACAAAGACTAGCACCTTACAAAAGTAAACGAGGCATACCCGTTGACAATTGGAAAGGCATGAATAACCCGGACCATTGGTTAAAGTTAGCTCAATGCATTGCTCTAGGATTGGCTGACATTCACCAACGTAGGGTGGTTCATGGAGATATTTGGCCTCCTAACATATTCATCAAGAACGAGGCAGATGAAAAACCTGCTGTAGTGTTCATCGATTTTGGCGAATCCTTTCCAATTGAACCTAAAGGCGATCCGCAAAAGCAACGCGATCATGCCTATCGTGCGCCTGAAAGGAAAGATGCTCAAAGCATTGTCACTTGGCAGGCAGATGTTTATTCGTTCGGAAAGCTGTTACTTCATTTAGCAATTGGCGAGGAGCCGATTTTGTCTGCGAAGTACCGAGGGCATGAGCGGCGTGAGATTGTAAAAAGTAGATTTGCTCAGCGCAACCCTGAAATAGCCAACGATAATCCATTTATAGTAGATATCATTTGTAAATGCCTTTCCCTTGACCCAATTGATCGTCCAACGATGACCGAAGTGTCAAGAGCATTAAATACTTATGTTGACATTGGCAATCCGTCCCGTTCGTTACCAAATATATCAGATGGTCTTAAGAGGTTAGATCAGACATGGCAAGAGGTTAAAGCAGAAAGTGAATCCCGCGGTTCAGGTATAAGCCCTTTCTTGGAAGAAATTGTTGAGCAAAGACTGAACGAAGTTCAGTGGATGATTAGAGGTCTTTCAAACGAAGTTGTCAGTCTAGGAGACACACGGGAACGTCTTATCTTGGCATTACTCGGTCTGTTTCAACGTTTGGGAACAGGAGATAGTTTTCTTAGCATCACAACCCCTCGAATGTGGCAAGGGTCTGCATTAGGACTAGACGGCAGATACTTCACTGCAACGGCGCTTGCTGCCAGCAGAGGAGCATCCATCCAACGTTCTTTTATTTTCTCAGTTCAAGAAGTCGGGTATGAATGGGCAGAGCAGCTGGCTAGTAATCTCAAAAGCTTGGACAAGAAAAGTAACCCAGCGGCAGTTACCCTAGCTCAGTCTCTTGATAAAGAAATCAAACGGTATTTGGCAGCATGTCAGCAGGGAGAAGCCCATGACTTGCCAGAAAATTTGCAAGTGGATGCCCGAAGCCGCATCAAATTGATCATCAAATCTTATCTTGATGTTAGCGGGGGTGTTTGCAAAAATGCCTTCGATCAAGCTGAACGTTTCCAATCCTCCGCCGCCTGCAAAGGGATGTATTTGGGGCTGATCCCGGTCAGCACGCTCGGCGAAATGCGAACTCTCAAGGCCTCATATCCCGTTTCTGTTTTCTATTACAGCAATGCTGAAGAACGCGATAGATTCCTATTGATGATGACTGAGTGTCTTGGCCGACACTCGTTGGGAGGGAGCGAAGAAAACACCTACGATGATGTCGCTTTTCAAGGTGCTAGTCCCGAACTTAGAGGAATTAGCGTTTTCAAAAGCGTTCTTGGTGTGCCGGAAGATAGGATCAAGAAACTAGAACAAATCTTCCGCCTTTCGACTAGCATTGGTTATTGGCTGGATACCCTATATGATATTCTGCCGGACTCATAGCGGTGATCTGAACAAAATGAACCATATCCCATTTTTTGCACAATCAAGGATATTCATGTCCTCGTAAGAGCCTCCGGTTGATCATGTTTGCCAGTATTTGCTATTTGGGCATTAGCCGCCACACCGGACCGCGCGAGCTTTGCCACGCGAGCGTCCGCACATACGGCGACAGCAGCATCTTGAGATCGGCATCGGTCAGGCCGTGCTTGGCCGAAAGCGCCGCCAGCGTCTTCTCGTTGTGGCTTGGCACTACTTCATCCAGCGCGTAAACGGCATGGCCTGCCGTAAGCGTGTCGGTAATTTCAGATTGGGCCACTGAAAGCGCGGCGGCTTTGTCGTCGCGCTTTTTTGTCAGCAGGCCGTGGAGGGAAATCACGCTGCGGTCGGCAAAGTAGGGCAGGGCGACTTCGCAGGGGCCGCCGTCGCCCGCGCCGGCGACTAGCACCACGTCGCCGAAGCGCGTATGCGCCCGGACATCGGCGGCGATGCGCCGGAATGGGTCTGAAGGCGGCGCAAGATGCGGCAGAATGCTGACTTCTAGGTTCAGCACCCCGTAGACGACAATCCAGCCCCCCAGCAGCCAGTTCGCGAGAACGCCCCCGCGCCGCGCCCGGTAATGCGCCAGCGTCAGCGCAAGCAGGGTGCTTGTCGGAACCAGCACAGGAACCCAGAACACAAAGTAGCCCGGCGACCAGACCGTGAAGAACGCAGCATACACCAAAATCCAAAGCGTCAGTACAATCGCCAGGCTCCGACTTGGGGAGCGCCAAATCTGCGGCAGAGTCGCCAGCACCAGAAAGGCCGCTGCAAGCCAGCCCGCGACTGAGAGCCAGTAGAGGCCCAAAAGCAACAGCGGCGAATGGCCGCCCAGCGTAAATGTACTGGCCCGGCTGCCCGGCTCGGCAAACCCGGCATGGCGGAACGCATAAAAGTCGCTGCCGAGATTGTGCAGTATCCGAAAATCCCACCACCAGCCAAGCTCGGTGTACTCGGCGCTCCATGCATGAAACGCGGACAGCGAATGCAAATGCAGCACGAACACGCCGACGACCAGATAGGGCAGAGCAGCCGTCAATCCCCAAGCGGCAAGATAGGCCAGCGCCGCCTGCCGCCGCTGTTTCCAATCCGCAGGCGACAGCAAAATGCCCGCCAACCCAACCACTACAAACAATCCGGCGCTCTCATGGAACAGTACGGCTCCGCCCGCCAGCGTCCCGATTAGGGCGGCGGTGGACATACGAGGCGCGACCATCATGCGGGTCAGCACAGCAAACGCGGTCAGCATCAAAAAGAGGCTCGGCAGGTTGACCCGCCCGTCGGTCGCGCAGATCCAGTACCCGAACGACAGTGCGAGACCCAGAGCGATCAGCAGTGGCAGCCCGTGCGAGCGCTGAAGCAGCCGCCGCAGGGTGAAATAGTAGAGGACGGTGCCAGACGCGCCCAGAACAGCGTTCAAGCTTTGGAGAACGACCAGCGAGCCGCCCTGGAAGCCAAGAAGACCCGCGATGCGCCACAAAACGTAGCCGAGGGCGTTGAAGAGCAGGTGGTGAGGGTGAAAAAGCCAGTGCGGATCGCCCGTCCGCGGGTACAGATGGGCAATCTGATTCGCATAAGAGACCGCGTCAAAAGTGTTCGCCGATGTGCGCGTGTTCCAGTAGAGTAAGGCAGTGCCGAGGAACAGCAGCGCCGCAGGCAGCCACGCGGGAAGCCGCAATGTTCGTGCCGGTATTGCTGCTGTTTCAGTCGCAAGTGCCACTCTAAATCCTACTTAAAGCGCATGGACAACCAGCGATGCCGGGTACGCTGAGCCGTTCAGCAGCAGCGTCCGCACCCGCACCGTGCGTACTTCGCCCGGCTGAAGCCGGACTCGCAGCACTTCTTCTTCGGTCGGCGGCGGCATCGGCGGGAATTGCAGCAAAGGCTGGCTCTCTACCTCAAACACTCCCGCCGCAAGGCCCGCTTCCGGCGCAAATAGAACCGTCACTGTCCGGGCCGCCGTCGTCGAGTTCGAGAGGTGGAGCGTGACGAAATACGAGACGCCGTAGTTGCCCCAGAGCGTCTGTGTCCCGGCGGCATTGCGGAGTGACTCGGCATTTCCCAGGCGCAGATGCGCCCACTGCCCACCGACCGCGTAAGACGAGTCCAAAGAGACGCGCGGAGCACCGAACACATACGGCGACGTGTCCGCGACAGTCCCGGATGCCAGCGGTGCGGCCGGGGCCGACACCAGCCGCGCATCCGTGCTGCCGCTGCGCTCGACCGCCTGCGCGAGCGAGAGCGGCGACGATGCCAGTGTTTCCCGATCATCGTCCGCCGCCACCGACAGCGACAATGCTCCGTCGTCCCCGCCAAGCTGCCGCACTTCCAAAATACCGCTGACTGTCAGGCGCGGCGCGAACGCCTGCACGACCAGCGGCACACGGGCGTGGGGCGGCACAGGCAGCACCAGCCCGGTCCCGCTGTCCAGCGCGTTCAGGAAGGCGACACCCGCCTTCTGTCCGATTGCTACCGTGTCCACTTCGGGCTTTGCGACGCCCTCCATAAGATACACCGAGATGGTCTTGTCGCTGGCATTGACCACGTCCGAATGGAACACCAGCGGCCTGCCGCTGCTGTTCTGGTGGTGGTAGTCCAGCCGAATGGGACGGCCCGGCGACAGCGGTGCCGTGAACAGCTTCATGCTATCCCGCACTTGTTCAGGATTATTAGAATAGTACAGCGCGACCGCCGGAATAGCAGGCAAAAGCTGATCGACCACGGTAATCAGCGGTGCGGCAATGACCGGAAGCAGATTGCTGCCGGCGACACGTACCTGCATCCGGCGCGAAAGCGACGCGCCCGGACGCAGAATTCCCGCCGCTCGCGGTGTCTGGAGCAGGCGTACCTGCGCCCCCGGCGTCGCGTTCAGCGCAAGCTTCAGGCCAAGATATAGGGCGTTCTGGACGAGGCTTGCCGGGGCATCGGGCCGGCCCGTCACCCGCACCGTGACGCTTGGCTGTACAAATGCCGCGTACTTGCGTACCGCGACATCAATAGGCAAAACCGCATCGCCGGACTTGACCGTAATCTGCGCCGTTCCCGCGCCGATACCGCGCACGACCAGCCGCCGGGCCGGCGCGTCGTAACTGATCTCCACAATGCGCGGGTCGCCGCCGGAAACGGCAATCTCCTGGGACAAGGCCGCGCCGCGGATCGTGAGGGTCCGCGCACTGCCAAACGGCAGTACGAACTGCCGCGTCGAGACTGCGAGGGGCGGCTCGGCCAGACCGCGCTTCAGGCTCGCCGCCCAGCTTTGCGCGAGATGCCGCACCGACTGCTTCTGCGCCTCCGCTTCCCCGGAGGTCGCCGTGAGGAGCGGCTGGCCGTTCCCCGTCACCGCCCAAACGCCGCGCCCGCTCGGCGTCGCCGCGATCTGCCCCGCGTTCAGCCCGGACGCCACCAAATCCGTCAAGCGCAGCTTCGCGTTCAAAGCACGCTGCGCCGGGTTCAGCCCGCCCGCATTTGTGTGCAGCGTTGCGACCGCTTGGTCATTGACCGTCACCGCGCCGATCACCCCATGCCGCCCGGTGTAAGACTTTGCGCCGATGCGCGGCAGAAACGGCGCGGCCTCGGCAGTTTCGATGCCAAAACACGCCACGCACAGAAGCGCGGCCAATAAGCGTACAAAAAACAAAAATTGCTCTCCTCTAAACCCACAGATTATAAGCGGTTTTCAGCGTCAAAGTCAAGCAAAAAGTGGTTCGGCGTATGGTATCATAACAGGGATGTACCCAGAGAACCCAGAAATCCCGTTCGAAACCCCCAATGAAACGCCCTCCGAGCCGATGCTCGCCCACCGCCGAAAACGGCTGGAAGAGCCGCCCCGCACTGCCATCATCGGCGGCGGGCCGCTTGGCTTGGAAGCCGCTTTGTACGCTAAGACACTCGGCCACACCGTCTTTTTGTTTGAGCGCGAGCCGGAAGTCGCTCCGGATGTCCGCGCCTGGGGCCATGTCACCATGTTCACCGACTGGCAATCGAGCCGCAGCTCCCTTGGCGAGCTGGCCCTGCGCGAAGATGCCGCTGCGAAAGACCGTCAGATCGGCAAGCTGCCCGCTCCTGGCTTGCACCTGACCGGCGAGCGTTTTTTGGACCGCTACTTGAAGCCGCTAGCCGCACTCCTCGGCACGTCCGTTCATCTTGAGACCCGCGTCGCCGCCGCCGGGCGCTCGTTTCTCTTCGCCGAGGAACATGCGGACGACCTCACAAAGCGCACGAACCGCCGCTTCCGCCTTCTGACCCGGACGCCCCTTGACGAGCGTGTCTTCACGGCGGATTACCTTCTCGATGCTTCCGGCATCACCCATACCCCTCGCTGGGCTGGGACCGGCGGCCTGCCTGCGATGGGAGAGATGGGCGGCTTCCGCCAGATGTTCCACCAAGTCCCGGACGTTTTAGGCCGGGATCGCATCCACTTTCTCGGCAAGCGTGTCCTGCTCATCGGCGACGGCGCTTCCGCCGCGACGACCGCCGCTGCCCTTGCCGAAGTCCACGCGCTGAACCCGGAAACGTCCGTCCTTTGGGTCAATCCCACCCGCTCGGCGCTGCCGCATCAGATCATCCCTAACGACCCGCTCCCACTCCGGGACACGCTCTTCAAAAAGGCCAATTTGTTAGTTGAAACCCACGCCCCCGGCTTCGAATACTGTCCCGTAACCCAGACCGAAGCCATCCAGTACTCCCTCGCCCACAACCGCTTCAATGTCACCCTGCAAGTCAACCACGAAACCCGCCGCCTGACAGTAGATGCCGTCGTCTCAAATGTCGGCTATCGCCACGACGTGCAGACCTGGGAACGCGCCCTCCATCCCAAGGAAATCGGCCTTTACACCCTGGGCGAAAAGTCTCTCCCCTCCGGCGACTTCCTCCTGGAAGCAGGCCGCGCCCAAATCCAGGGCATCTTCCGCAAGATCACCGGCAATCCCGATTTGGACCTCTACGCCGATGCCGAGCTGAAGCTTGCTACCTTATCGGAGACGGTTGAAGCTAACTAAGTGATGACCACTTCGTGGCGACTTCCACGGGGTGTTGCTGACAGTTGTAGCCCCTTAAATCTAACAGTTAGCTCCTGATAGAAGTTACCCTTTAGCCGTAGGGAGTACTTTTTTTGTCGTCGGCCATCCCTCCGCTGCCGGCGCAGCCTTCGCCCCGCTTGCCGATGCCTCCGATCCTCACGCCAAAACAAGATGCGATGGACGAGAATATCGCCTTCCTGGTCTACTTCATCGTACAAGGCTTCGTTGGGGTACGGTATTGAAGGCTGCTCTAACCGAACGACTGATAACTTCCGCAGATCTTCAGCCCTCTCCGAGTAGAACTCTACCTGCTGGTATTCTAGGTCCAAGTCAAAATAGCCGACCTGTAGATCGCCACACCGCAGCACAAGCCGTAGCGAATCCTGTTCCGGGTTGGCATTCGTTTTCCAGAGCAAGCCGTCGTGGATGTTGGTGCTTGTCGCCAGGGTTTGCACTTCCAGCGGCAGGTCGGGAAGCAGACCGGCCAGATGGTGCTGATAATCCCCCCAAACTCGATCAGAAGCTTCATTGTCTAAATCGCCTCTGTGCCAGACGGGTGTAAAGTATTTTATAGACGTGTGCCTTGCATACTATGCCAAAGACGTTCCATAAGCAGCAACACCGTACCTGGAAGCTCGTCGGCGGCACAAACAAAAGTCGCCAAGCGGTCATCTTGGTTCTGTCCGCGCCAATACTCAACGAGAAACAGATCCGTTGTCTGCTGCGCCTGCACGAAAACATGAGCATCCTTTTGTTTCAGTCCATGATAACATGTCGTAGAAATGATGAGTGCGTCGAGCGACTGTCCTGCCCGAAACACTGTAGCATCGTCAGTCGCCGCTATGGCTGCAACCAAGCTTAACAGCGGTTCAAAGAGTGGGCCTTGCCGTTGAATTAGCTTCTCGTAAAACGTTATCATCCACTGCCACGACTCCGCTTTATCTCTTTGAGGCATATTTTCTTGTGCGGCCCTTCTTCTCTGACTCCCTGTCCGCGTAGGCGGCCACTCGGCGCTTCGCCCTACAGCGCAGGAGTTTACTCCCGCGCTTTTGTATTGCCGGGGCTACAATTAGAACTAAAGCCCCGGCAATGGAGGCATATTATCGCCGAACGCCCCCCGGCGTCCGCTGGCCGTCCTGGTGCTGGTGGCTGGTGCGGGCGGCTTTGGCGCGGGCAGCGCGGGCTTCGGCTTTGGCGTGCTTGCCTTGAACCGCCTCTTCCGGGCAGTAGACATGGCAGCCCATGTGTTTCATCACGACGGCGGCGATGTCAGGGGCGGAGTCCGTTGCGGCGGCGAGCAGGCTGACAAACTCATCGGGATCGGCAGTGTTTGCGGCGAACATGCCGTAGTGCATCGGGATGACTTCGCGCGGGGCGATCTGTGCTGCCAGCCGCGCGGCCTGGGCGGCGTCCATGTTGCCCCAGCGGCCATTAATCGGGACCAGCAGGACTTCTGGGCCATATTCTTCGACGGCGGCCGCTAAAGCGTCGTTGTACTCGGTGTCGCCAGTGTGATAGACCGAGACCGTGTCGGTCGCGCTGCCGTCGTTTTGGAACTCAAACACGAAGCCAACCGAGTCTTCCGTGTGCTGAGCGGCGACCACATGGACGGCAAAGTGGGGGAATTCTAAGCTCTGGCCCGGCATCGCTACCGTAATTTGGCTGGACGGGACGCCGAGCTTGGTCAGGTGCCGGCAGGCCGACGGCGGGCAGATGATAGGCGCTTCGGGGTTCACCTGGGCGATTGCCGGTGCGGTCAGAGGGTCCAAATGGTCTATGTGATCATGGGTCAGGAACAGATAATCCAGACGGACTTCTTTCGGGCGCACTGGAACATCCACCAAACGGACCGCGCCGCCGTCGCCGTTTGCGCTGTCCGAGAAGTAGGGGTCTACGAGAAGCACATCGCCGCTGTGCGCCTTCAGCGCGAACCCGCTTTGGCCGAGCCACTGGATCGCCACCCGCCCACTCTCAACTTTCGACTTGATCAAACGCTCCATGAGAAAGTACCTCCCGATGTTGAACTGCTGGTCCTATTGGCGGTTTTGCCCGAAGAGTCCTGCTTTACGGTTTGCTCCGCCTTTACACTTGGGCGTCTTTGTGCTACAATAAGTGCGTGGCTTGGGCCGGTATGATGCAAACAGGAATGGCACGGTTGCAGACGGCGGACGTCCGCTCGGCGGCGGGCCTAGCTGCGCTGGAAGCCGAATGGCAGGCGCTGGCGGCGGCCTGCACCGCGGCGACGGTCTTCCAAACATGGGAATGGAACGCGGCGTGGTGGAAGCATTTCGGCAAAGCAGGACGACGCCTGCGGCTGGTGTTATTCCGCGACGCCGCAGGAGCGCTTGTCGGTCTCGCGCCGCTGATGACGTCGTTCTGGTATGTGACCCCACTGCGGCGCTTGTCTTTTCTCGGAACCGGTACTTCCGATTATTTAGATATCCTCGCCGCGCCTGGCCGGGAACACGAAGTCGTCCAATCCCTGTATAGTTATCTGGAAAACACGGGCGGCTGGCAGATCGCCGACTTCCAGCAGCTCCGGGCCGGAAGCCTTTTGCGCGGGCATCTCCAGCCGCCGGAAGGCCGGCTTGTCGTGCTAGACGCGCTCGGCGAACCCTGCCCGTTTCTGCCGCTGCCGTCCGATTGGGACATGCTTCTGCGCGGACTCGGCAAAAAGACCCGCGCGAACGTCGGCTACTACGACCGCGCCCTGGCAAAAGTCTACGCGGTCGAAATCAGCCCGGTGACTGAGGAAGCCGAGCTTGACGGCGAGCTGACCCGCCTGTTCGTGCTGCACGCGCGGCGCTGGAATCAGCGCTGGCTGCCAGGTGTTTTTTCTCGGCAGTCGGTGCAGAGATTCCACCGGGACGCCGCCAGACGCCTTCTGCGCCAGGGGTGGCTTCGGCTATTCACCCTGCGGCTCGATGGTGAAACACAGGCGTCGCTTTACTGCTTCGGCTACGGTGACCGTCTTTGTTATTACCAGGGCGGCTTTGAGCCGACCCTCGCCCGGCTCAGTCTGGGGACCGTTTTGACCGCGCGGGCGATGCAGACTGCGATTGCCGAAGGGCGCGAAGTCTTTGACTTCCTGCGCGGCGACGAGCCGTACAAGGCGAAATGGACGAGCCTTTCCCATTGCAACCTGCGGCGCATTGTCACCCGGCCCGGTTTTGTCGTTGCTGGTTTAGCCCGGCAGGCACAAGCACTGGAAGAAACCATTGAGCGTCGCGGCAAAGCCTGGATGCGGAAGAAATAGTAGTGCAGAAGAAATAGCAAAAAATCTTGATCCGACGGTTTCTCACGCGCCTTTTCGTCTTAACTCTGATCGCCGGGTGCGTCTACAACTGGATGCAGACCCGTCTGCTGCAAGCGCAAGTGGCGGCGCTGGAAGCGCAGGCGGCGCAGCCGAAGCGAACTCTGGTGATCACCCGCGCTCCCGAAGAGCACTCTCATCTTTATTCCCTGCAAGGGCAATGGAAGCGCTTGCAGAATCAGGCCGGTGCCCTCCGGTCAACCAGCAAGAAAGTGTTGTCTTATGTCAATCTCGAAATCTTTCTCTGATTCTTTCTCTCATTCTCTCACACGCCGTCTGAAGTTCACCGCCGCCGCCGGAGCCGCCATCGGTCTTGCGGTGGTCAGCGCCGGATGTCAGAGCGGCCAAATCCACAACAACGTGATGAACAACGAGCAGGAAAATGCTCTGGGCCGCGAATATGCCTCCGAGATCGACTCTGAGGCAAAGTTCGTTATGGATGGCAAGACCAACCGTCGTGTTCTGGACATTGCGACACCCATCTTCGCCCAGGCTCAGAAAGAAGCGCCGGATGTCTCGTTCCGCATCCGCGTCATTGACAGCCCGGAAGTCAATGCCTTCTCCATCCCTGGCGGCTATGTTTATATCTATCAGGGCCTGCTGAATAAGATTGGGCCGGATGACGACGCTCTCGCGTGTATCATCGGCCACGAGTCGGCGCATGTCGTCCGTCGCCATGTCGTGAAGTCCATCTCAGATTCCGAGAACAAAGGGTTCCTGGTTGACCTCGCCACTCTGTTAAGCCGCAGCAATACGGTCGGCAATCTCGGCGGGGCGCTTTTTGAGCTGGACCAGCTTCACTATAGCCGCGCCGCCGAGTTCGAAGCGGACCGGTGGGGTGAGCGCTTTGCCTATAATGCCGGCTACGACCCGACCGGCATGGTCCGAACGTTCCAGACATTCGAGAAGATGGAAGACGGCGGCAACAGCGAGCCGAGCTACGCACAGGATCACCCGATCAACGAAAATCGCATTCTGCGGGTGGAAGAACAGCTCCGCGAACTGCGAGCCGACCACGGCACTTATGTCTCGGAAGCGTATGAAGTGGACGGTGACAAAATCGCCGCAAAAGAGCATGATTTGGACTACCATCTGCTGGTGCTCTCCACTAACATCCCGGCCCCGCTGCCAGCGGCAAAGACAGCGCCGACCGTGACGGAGCGGCATCACCGGGATGGCGATCACTCCGATCCGATACCCGCAAGCACAGCGCCGGCAGAGCCAACACCGGCCAGCACGACGCCAGCAAGTACGGCTCAGGGAACTCCTCAGTGAATCGGTCCCCCACTACCAACTTCGCTGGCCGCCTGCGGCAGAACAGTCAGCCCCCGGTGATCAATCCGCCGGTCACGATCGCGGCGATTATTCCGGCTTATAACGAAGAACATCGGATCGCTGCTGTCCTGGATGCCGTACTAGCAGCCGGCATCGTCGATGCCGTTATAGTCGTCAACGACGGCTCGACCGACGGCACCGCCACTGCTGCGTCCGCCGTGCCGGGAGTTGAAGTGTTGACTCTGCCGAGAAACCGGGGCAAAGGCGGTGCGATGCGGGCGGGGGCGATGC
This sequence comes from Capsulimonadaceae bacterium, assembly GCA_965213825.1. Classification (GTDB taxonomy): domain Bacteria; phylum Armatimonadota; class Armatimonadia; order Armatimonadales; family Capsulimonadaceae; genus JANXMY01. Next base: position 69,691 of record CBDCAE010000010.1, on the reverse strand, counting down.
ACGTCGATGCCGATGTCCTTTTGTTCTTCGACGCCGACCTGACTGGACTAAAGCCGCGCCATGTCCAGGACCTGCTCGCGCCGGTCTGCGCCGGGGAAGCTGCGATGAGCATGGGCATCTTTCGCGGCGGGCGGCTTTGGACGGACATGGCCCAGTTCTTCGCTCCCGCCATCACCGGTCAGCGGGCGATCCGCCGAGACATTTTTCTGCAAATCCCTAATTTAGAGTCGGTCGGCTACGGCATTGAACTTGCCATCAATGACTACGTTTCTCAGCAGGGCTTACTGCGCCGGGACGTGACCCTACGCGGGGTTAGTCATCCGATGAAGGAAGAAAAACTCGGCTGGGCCAAAGGCGCGGCATCCCGGATGCAGATGTACCGCCAAATGCTGAAGTTTCACCTGTCATCACGAAAGGGTGCGTCAAAAACAAAAAAGCCGAAGAGCGATTGATCGCTCTTCGGCTTTTTTGTGACGATGCTGTTATCGGTTGAAATCCAGCGCCTCAGTCCATTTGTAGTTGCTGAAGAAGGCCGGGTCTTTGCGGACCGTTCCGTTCGGCTGATAGACTACTCGGTAGAAACTCGCCGTGTAATGCCGCTCGCCGAGACGCTGATAGTGATCCACCAGCTTTACCTTCAGACCCGGCGTCGCTTTACCAAATAAGGAAACAATCGCGTGGCTGCGGTTTGTTTTGTACGAGACATAAATCGGGGCGGACGTGTTGTTCTGGAACTTGAAGTCTTTCTGGCCGAAGTAGACCGTCGCATCCCGGCCCGGATCGGCATAAGGAATCGTACGGATATGCTGCTTGCGCTCGACAATCTTCAGGTCAGCCAGCATGGCTGCATTGAAGAGGGTCGTTGCCACTTGGCACATGCCCCCGCCCTGTTGAATTACCATTTTGCCATCAACAAAAACATGGCCGGTGCCAAAGCCCCGCGCTGCCGTCCGCTCCCCGACAACATCATTGACTGAGAACACGCCGCCGGGCGGAACCACCGTGCCATCAATGATTTTGATGGCAAGCCGCACTGTCTGAGTCCGGCCCTCATCGCCGGGATTGAAGCGGGTCACAAAATAGCCGATTCGGGCATTGATGCCCTTGAGGTCAGACGCCGACTGACCGCCTTTTTTAACTTTGACCGGCAGGATAATATGCACAGCGCCCGGATTGGCCTCGACCGCCTTTTGGACCTGGTCCACGGCGGCGGTGACATCTAAGACAGCGCCGTCGTATCCGGGAATGACGCGGGCCGGAACCTGGCCCATACCCTGGTCATTGCCGACATTTGCAACCATAACTTTCGCATCTTTTGGGGCACGGCGGACATACGGGGCGATGCTGTTTAGGTATCCGCGCAGCACGGCTCGGTTGACCGTGAATTTAAAGCCGCCGTAAGCGCTGGAGTCTGAGCCTCCTGCGGCGTAGCGGACTCCAATCTGCTTGCGGGTCGGATGCCAAGTCTGGTGTCCGTCACCAAGCCGCATCCGCGTGGCGAGGCGATTGTTCGCCACCGGAGCCGGGGAAGCCGGAGCGTCCGCGGTCTGCGCGAGAACCGTATGGGGAATCAGGCAGAGAGAAGAAATAAAGCAAACGCTGACACTGGCAAAAAGCAGGCATCGGGTCTGGCGATGCATAGAAGGGTGTTCCTTTCGTGCCGTCTCACGCGGACACAGTGACTGTAAAATTTACATCGCTATTTTACCCGATAGCCGGGGCAAAGACGGCAGGAGACAAGCAGCATGAAGAAAATCGAGGCGATTATCCGGCCGCTGCGGCTGGAAGCGGTGAAAACTGCGCTGGCGGAGGCGGGCCTCAGCGGCCTGACCCTCAGCGATGTCCGGGGCTGCGGCCGGGCGGGCGGCCAGCGCTTAGACTACTTTCGCGGCGAAGCCTATGTGTTGCGCCTGCCGCCAAAAGTAAAGCTGGAGATGACCGTGCGCGACTCGGACGTGAACGAGGTCATACAGATTATTTTAGAGCAGGCTCGCACCGGGGAGGAAGGCGACGGTAAAATCTTCATCCTGCCGATGTCCGAGGCGCGGCGTATCCGCACTGGCGAAGAGGGCGACGGGGTGCTGTAGCCGACAGGCGTGTAGACAGGAAAGAAGAGCAGCGAAGAAGAGGACAGGGATCAATGAGCAGCCTCGTGTTATTTAGCGGCCCTCCGGGCGTCGGCAAGAGCAGCTTGAGCGCTCAGTTGAGCCGGCGCACAGGATGGGCTTTACTGCCGATAGATCGCCTTGACCGAACACTAGAGTCTGTCGGTCTCACAGGTTTTCCGCCTACGGCAGCCTACCATCTGATGTTGGACTTGGCTGAGGACAATCTCCGTAATAACGTCTCTATCATACTGGATGCCGTTTTCCCGAAAGAGGAGTTTCGTACACTTGCCCTAAAAATGAGTCAGCGATGGAATGCCAAATTGTTTCCCGTGGTCTGTCAATGCAGTGACCGCGATCTTTGGCGGACACGGGTGGAAAATCGCGGCTCGGTTGTGGCCGGCTGGACTCCGGCAGATTGGGGGGAGGCTCAGAACGTATCGTCCTACTATGAAGAGTGGTCAATGCCGCATCTTTTAATTGATACGGCTGAAAGCTTCGAGAAGAACCTTTCTCGTGTTGTGGAATATGCAAAAGGGCAGGGGTAAACCCTGCCCCTACGTTCTATTTGGCGTCCGCCAGATGCAGCACAATCGGCTGCTTGCGAAGAGTGACGACCTCGGCGAACTGGGCTTTTGCCGCCGCGTAATCCGCAGGCATGATAATGCCGGGGTGGGTCGTCACGACAAGATGCACAGTCAGCGTGTTGCCGGTCAGTGTGACAGTCTGGTCAAAGTCACCGAGTGGCATCTTCTCATGCAGTGGGTCGGGCTTGTCCTCCAGCGTGTACCCGGCCGGCAGAGTGACGATCAAATCCTGCACTGATTCGGAGGTCTGACTCTCGTAGATGGGATATACGCGCGAGGCCCGGTCGTACGGAGCGCTGGTCATATCCTTGCCATCAATAATCAGCAAATGGCCGGTGCGGGTCGCCCAAAGCGGTGCGTGGTACGACAGGCCAAGAACCACGGGCTGGTCTCGGTCGGCCACGGACGACAGCGAATAATCCAGCAGCGAGGCATTGGGACTCAGATTATTGACCATGCTTTGGAATCCAGGCTTGAGCTGGGCGGTTTGCAGCCCCCGGAACGACAAACGGGCACCGAGGCCGTCGTCGCCGCTGAGATCGACTTTCGTCGAACACTCTGCCGAGCCGTCAGCGTGCAGATCCACTTTAGTTGTCGTGGTCTCGCAGTTCTCGCCCGGTGTTCCCACCGGGATCGTCTCAAACGCACCTACGCCGCCTCGAATAACAAACGCATGAACGCCCCGGTCGCCGCCGGGAATCTGGCCAAATGGACACATCGCTGCCGTCGAGTCGAACCAATATGGTTTGCCGTCAATGTCCGCTCGGACAATCGCGTGATTGAAAAAGGTTGGGGCTGCTAAATAGTTTTGCACCGGCATCCTGCTGTCCGCACCGAGCAGAACCGGCCAGGACGACTTAATTCCGGCTTCGTGCAGCATCGTGATTAAAAGCGTTGCCATATCCTTGCAGTCACCGTAGCGGTTTCGGCAGACATCAGCGGCGGGGTGGGGCTGGAACGCGGACAAGCCTAGTTCCAGTGCGACGTAGCGGGTCTGGCCCTCGACCCAGTAGTAGATCGCGCGGGCCTTCTCGGTGTCCGTGGTCTTACCCGCCGTCAGCGTTGTAACTTCGTCTTTGATCTCCGGCGAGACGGCCATCTGCCCGGCGGCAAGGCCCTGATACCAATGGGCAATCACCTGCCAGGAGGGAATGGTCGAAATCTCCACCGATGGGATAAACGTGTAGGTTGGCGGCATCATCGGCTCTGGGATAATGGGGCTGAGGTCCGTCATCTTCCACACATACGTCTTGCGCTTGCCATCCGCCGACGGCGTGACCGTCGCGGTCATGCCCGCCGTGTTCTGCGGCAGGGTGCTGATGGGCATAGACGCCGGGGCGTCCAGTGTCATCTTGCTGTATTTGACCGGGTCTACACCGTCCCGGAATGTCCACGTTTCGCTGTACTGGTTCGGCAGGAACGACTTGGTCGTTGTGCGGGTGTAGACGTAGTCAATGATGACGCCGTCCTCGACGCCGGGCATGGAAATCCCGGTGACTTTGGCATCGTCATACATCGCAAATTCGGAGTAGGGAGCGCTGGTATGAATGTCTCCGCCAGCAGCGGTCAGCACGGTTCCGTTCGGCTTGATTGTCCGTGCATGAACATTCGTGATCTTTTCCGTGCCGGCATCAAACGGGATCGTAATCTCCGCCTTGTCATGCGCCCTCTGGTTAAAGATCTTAAACGTCTCGTGCGTGATATCGGTGGAAGTGCCGTCGGCGTTCAGCGTTGTCACGCTTTCGTCGCGCAGGGTCATCGCCGACGCATCCGGGAAAGCGGCCGCTGCGGGTGCGGTCTTCACCAGCTCCGTCGCCGACACGTCAAAAGGGGAGACGACGGTCTTGGCGGGAAGCGCGGCCTGCGCTGCGGCAGAAATGAGAAAAGCGGCGGCAGTCGCGCCGAGCAAGAGCGGACGATATGGCATGAAGTATCCTTTGAGCATCTCTATTTGATATTGATACGCAGAAGTCGGCACGAATGTTGCGGGGTCTCAGCGAAGAGTTTGTTCAAGGCGGTCAATCGCGTCTTTGGCTTCTTTCAGCCCCACCTGATGCTGATCTCGGTACAGCCTGATGGCTTCGATTTTGCGGCCTCGGCGCAGTTCATTGACGATCTGTTCAGCGACCGGAGCGGAAAAAGTGCCTCCACTGCTGACTATGGGAGCGTTCGCCGTCGGTATATCATAGCCTGTGAGGCCAAGATGACTGAGAAGCGCATCCATCTTCTGCTCTAAGCGGGCAATCCCAGCAACATCCGGCTTTCCGCGTGACGCGAGACGTGCACCGACAAACGAAGCAAAGGCTATCAGACCGATAAAAATCAGGTCATGGCTGGTCAACGGCATCCCGGCTGCCTCCTATCCCATCAGATATATCAAAGTGTGAAAAGTTGCAGGCAAAAAGTGACCCTCTCCTTGCTTAAGGAGAGGGTGTACGCGGAGCCTTCTAGGCAGCGAGTGCTGCGACCGGGTGAGATCTTAATGCCCGCCGCCGCCGGCGGCAGGAGCGCCTTTGGGCTTCCGCAGCAAAAACACGGCGGGAACAGCAACCACAAAGGAAATGCCGAGCAGCAGAAACGCATCGTTGTAGGACATGGTGGAGGCCTGCGCCATGACGGTGCCGTTGAGTATCCGCAAGGCTCCCATGTGCGCGTCCGTCGCACTGCTGCCGTTTGCGACCAGCTGCGCGGCCGCCCCCGCAACCCGCTGGTCGTAGATCGGGTTGCCGGCGTAAAAGTTAGACACTAAATTGACCCGGTGGTAAGCGCCCATGTTGTAGATGTAAGTGTTCAGGAACGCGATTCCAAACGACCCGCCAAGCTGGCGAGCCAGATTGATTAAGCCGGATGCCTGCTGAACTTCCTGGGGCTTCAGCGACGCAAACACAACACCGTTCAGAGTTGAGAACAGAAAGCCGAGACCGAAGCCACGAATGATCAAGGCAATGCGCGTGTCTGGTTCGCCGGAGGCGGTGCTGAGGTGTCCAAGCTGCCACATAGAGACCATGAAAATCGCCATGCCGAAAACGATCAGCAGCCGGGGGTCAACCGGCCGGCCCGGCAGACTGTTGATCCGGCCGCAAAGCATAGCCGCAATGGCGGTAGCAAGACCGCCCGGCAGCAGGACCAGACCCGTGGCCGTTGGCGAGAACTGTAGGACGTTTTGCGTAAATTGCGGAAAAATGAACAGTCCGCCGTAGAGGCCGAAGCCAAGCACGAGAAACAGTATCAGCCCTGCCGAAAGGTCCTTGTTCTTCAGTACCTTGAAATCAACAACCGGCGCTTTGTTGCGCGGCGACAGCTCCCACACCAGCATCGCGGAGAGACTGACGAACGCCAGTATGGAGAGCCGAGTGATCGCAACGCTGCTGAACCAGTCGTCTTGCTGGCCTTCCTCCAAAACGTACTGCAAGGAGCCGAGACCGACGGTCAAAAACCCGATGCCCGCGAGATCAATTTTGCCCGCTTTCGGGCCGCCCGGCGCGTCATGCAGATAGTTCCCAACCAGGAACGCCGACACGAGGCCGATAGGGATATTGACGAAGAAGACCCAGGGCCAGTTGTAGTTGTCGGTGATATAGCCGCCCGCCAGCGGCCCTAAAGTCGGGGCGACAACGATGCCCAGAATGAAGAGTGTCTGCACCAGGCCCTGCTGCGCGGGCGGAAAGATCTGCCGCAGCGTCGCCTGCGCCGTGGACAGCAGAGCCGCCCCGCCCGCCCCCTGCAAGATGCGCCAAAAGACAAGCTCGATCAGCGTCTTAGACGTGCCGCAGAAGAACGATGAGAAGATAAACAGGCCGATAGAAAAGACGAGATACCGCTTGCGTCCGAAGCGCTGGCCGAGCCAGGCGGTCATCGGCAGGACAATAACATTTGACAGGATGTAGCCGGTAGAGACCCAGGCGATTTCCTCGATTGTGGCGTTGAGGTTGCCAGCCATCTGGGGCAGGGCGACATTGATGATGGTCGTGTCCAGCACTTCCATAATCGCCGCTGTGATAAGGCCAACCAAAATAATCCAGCGATGCGGGTTCAGCGTGGCCGGAGCCGCCGCCGGAGCGCCGCCGGGTTTGCCGCCGCCGGACCCGTTGCCGCCGCCACCAGACCCATTACTGCCGCTGCCATTGGACGGAGGCATAGGCCGCCGTCCACGATGGTCTAATACTTGCGTAGACATGAAAACACACCTGGTTCTACGGAGAAAGGACAACCGGCACCGGTGATACTGGTTGTCCTTCAACTACGGGAGGGATTTAATTGCTGCTGTGCTTCCCGGTACTGGTGTCAATCGTCGCCGTGACAGACTCACCTTGCCGCAGATTGGCAATATCGGCTGCCGTAGCGAACTTTTTGTCATCGCCTGGCTTGGCGGCGCGAAACTCAATCCGAACGGGAATGCGCTGAACGACTTTGGTGAAGTTGCCGGTCGCATTGTCCGGCGGCAGAAGCGCCTGAGTCGCGCCGGTAGCTTCATTAATGCTCTTAACATAGCCCTGGAAGACGAGGCCAGGATAGGTATCCACGTCAACTTCCACAGCCTCGTCCGGCTTCACGTTCTGAAGCTGAGTTTCCTTGAAGTTCGCCGTGACATACGCATAGTCACCCTGCGTAATTGTTACAATGGTCTGTCCCGGTGACAGGGACGCACCGGTGTTGACGGCTTTCTTGACAACCGTGCCGTCGTTCGGCGCATACAAGTAGGTGTCACCTTCGATAATTTGCGCGTTGCGGAGCTGGGCCAGCGCCGATTTCACATTGGCCCGTGCGGTTACGATTTCCGCCTGCCGCAGCTTAACCTGCGTGCTGCCGGCCTGAGCCGTGGACAGGTCCGCTTGGGCGCTGGCATTCTGGCCCAAGTTATTAACAACATTCGACTGCTGGATCGGGATCTGGCTCAGGTTGGCGCGGGCAATGCCAAGGCCGGCGCGGGCAACATCCACGTTTTGGAGAGCCGCATCGTAGGCACGCTGAGCGGCGGTTAATTGGTTGCGCGCCTGGGCCACCGTGGCCCGGCTGCTGTCTACCGCCGAATGGGCCTGGGCGGCCTGGAAGCGGGCAGCGTCAAGCTGGGACGCTGCGTTGATTGTTGCCGACCGCGCGGAGTCGTACTGCTGCGGGGTAACGGCGGCCTCAACGACCAGCTTCTTGTAGCGGTTCTCGTCAGTCTGGTCCTTCTCGTAAGTCGCCACAGTGCCGCGAATCTGGGCGTCGGCCGCATCAGCGGCCCGCTGGGCCGTGCGGACATTCTGCTGCTCGGTCGCAACCGCCGAGCGGGCTGTCTGCACCTGGGCGGCGTACTGGGCGGCCTGGGCCTGGGCCTGGCTGACCTGGCTCTGGGCCTGGGCGACCTGGTTTTCGGTCTGGTTGCGGCTCAGAATAACCTGCTGCTGCGCTCCGGCGGTCTTGGCCTGCTGGGCTTGCAGCTCGGCCTGGGCTTTTTGAATCCCGGCGTTTGTCGCCTGCTGCTGGTAAGCGAGGTTCTGCTCGGCCTGCGGAAGCTGACTAAGAGACGACTGGTAAGCGGCCTGGGCCTGGGCAAGCGATGCCTTCTGGCCGCTGTCTTCAATGCGTCCGATAAGCTGGCCCTTCTTGACGGGGCTGCCTTCCTCCACAGTCAGCGAGCTTAGTGTCCCACTGATGATCGGGCTGACATTGACGAGGTTCCCCGTGATGTAGGCGTCATCGGTGGAAGCATGGTTCTGCGCGTAGTTGTAATACGACAGGCCGTAGATCACGGCGGCAATCACGACGGCCGCAATCACGGCAAACGTGATGAGGCGTCGAAGCGGGCTAACCGGCTTCTTGTCCGGCTGCGGGGGAGGCCCGCCTCCATCGTCTTTTGCTCCCTCTTTCGCGTCGTCTTTTTTCGGTTCTTCTTTCTTTTCGGCGTACTTATTGCCTTCGTGGAGAACTTCCACGCCATTTTTTGGGGCGGGGTACTGCGCGGCGTTGTGGCCGTTGTGGCCATTAGTACCGTTCGCACCGTCCGGCCTGCTGCCGCTCTGGGATTGGTCCTGCGTTTTCTGCTGAGGATCGTCTGCCATGTGTGTGCCTTCCTACATTGCGTCTAAGGATCGCGTCTAAAATCTGCGTTTATCGTGTCTGAGGTGCGCCGATGGCGTTCTGGAACTGGGCGCGGGCCACTAAATAATTATAAACGGCGTCTACTTGGTTATTTTCCGCCTGGACCAATGCCGCCTGGGCATCGGTGACTTCAAGGTATAAGCCAACTTGGCCCTGGTAGCGAAGCTCGGCAAGCTGCCGGGCCGCAATCGCCGATTGCAGGGCGGCATTGGCTGCGCCGATCTGCCGCGCCGCCGTCGCCAGATTAAGATAAGACTGCCGGACATCGAGCGCGACATCGGAGCGGGTGGACGCGAGGCTAGTCTGCGCGTTCTGCGTAGACAGCCGGGATTCCTGCACCCGGTCCCGCGTCACGCCGCCGTCATACAGCGGGATGTTTAAGTTGGCCGTGATCTGCGCCGTCCGCTTGCGCGGGAATTGAAAGTTCGTATCTGGGTAATAATCCCCTGCGACGGCTAAACTAAACGTCGGCTCTAATCCTGCGCGTGCCAGTTTAATACCTGTCTGCGCGACCCGAACATTCACCTGTGCCTGCAAGACCTCCGGCCGCTGCTGGTTTGCGTACTGCAAGGCATTGTTGATGTTGATCGCCGCGACTTCGCCCGGCGCATTCGGCAAAGGCGGCACGGCTTTGGCATCGGGTGCACCGACCTGAGAGAAGTCTGTCACGGGCAGAGCAATCGTGACGCCGGGGGCATCCTGCAAGATGACCGGTGCGTTCAGCGGTCGTCCCACAAGGTCATTAAAGCTTTCCAGCGCAACACCGTAATTGTTCTCGGCTGTCGCCACATCCTGCTCGGCAGTCGCGACTTGCGTCTGGGCACGGTAGACATCAATTCGCTGTCCAACCCCAGCCGTGTTCAAGTTTGTGGCATCGGTGAGCTGTCGCTGGGCGTTCGCGAGTTCGGCGTTTGCCACGTCCACCTGATGCTGAGCGCGGAGTGTATTGAAATAAATAGTCTGCGCCCGCAGGATCCGCGCATTGCGGACTTGGCCTAGGATAAACGTATCGGCCAGGCTTTGCAGCCGGAACTGGTCGGTAGACGCAGCGATCTGTCCGGTTAAATCTAGTCGGTCGGTCAAGTTAAGTTGCAGAATTTCGAGATGCGTTCCCGTCACCTGAAGCGGCGGGCCGTTGCCAACAGCAACAAACGTTTTCTGGTCAAAGCGCGTCGCTTGACCGCTGGCGTTGACATTGGGCCGCGCGGCGCCGGCGGCTTCGTCGGCACGCTTGGCGTCAATCTGAACGTTGCGGGTTGCTGTCTGGACATCCGCGCTGCTTTGGACGCCGGCCTGGATCGTTTGGCCCAGACTAAAAACTTGCGGGGCAGAACTTGCACCGGGAAGCGGCAGACTGCCCTGCGACCCGGATGTACCGGACGCACTTTGACCGGAGCCGTTTGTACCGGAGCCTACGCCGCCGTTCCCGCTTGCGCCGCTGCTGCCAACGCCAGTGTTTCCGTTGGCACCGTTGTTGTTGGTGCCATTTCCGTTAGTCCCATTGTTGTTCGTGCCGCTGTTCGTCGTACCCGTGCTGGTAGTCCCGGCGTTGTTGGTTCCGTTCCCGTTGGTGGTGCCGACACCGTTTGTGCCGTTGCCACCGGCAGTCGCGCCTGCACCATTGCCGCCGGTGCTGTCCGCTCCGGTACCTGCCGCGCCACCGTTCCCGGCATTCGTGCCGCCGACACTGCCGGTGGCTGCGCCGGGACCGTTGCCTGCGGCGGCACCGTTGCCGCCTCCGACTCCGTTACCAGTCCCTGCACCGTTTCCGGCTCCGGTCCCGGTGCCGCCACCCATGCCGCCTGCGGCCTGACCGATAAAGATCGGGCCGGGGAGCAGGGCATCGGCGGCAATAGCCGGGTGTGCCGCGAGGCTAATCATTGCCCCGGCAACCACTGTATTCCATGTAAGCTTTGTCATATTTTGCGAAGTCCTCGTACTGCTAAAGCGACAATGGCGGCGATCTCAGCCTCAATCTCGTCCGGTTCCGAAACACTGGGGTAGGGTGGCATATAGCCCATCGTCATCATTTTAAGTGTTCGTGCCGCGCTCAGAGTGTCCGGCACATCAAAGACGTTAAGCTGGTTGCCTTCTTCTAAAACACCGGCAATGAGCGCATACTCCTGCTCCGTCTGCGGCTGAACGTGCCGACGGATATGGGGCTTGATCGCGGTAATCATCTCCTGCATCGCGGGCGACTTGCGGCAGCTTTGACAGACATACTGAACCGGGTATTGCAGCATCTCCGTTAGCTTCTGCACTGGCGATTTGTTCGGGTCCTGTGCGATCCGCGCAACTTCTTCCAGTCCACGGCGCTTGTATTCCGAAACAATCGCCAGCCCAATCTCTTCTTTGCCATCAAAGTAAAGATACACCGTGCCTTTGCCGACTCCTGCGTCCGACGCGATCTCATCAATCGTTGTCTTCTTGAAGCCATAGTGCCAGAGCCGCTGCTCGGCGGCATCCAGTATTTTCTGCCGCACATCCCCGTGCCGTGTCATTATAAAAGTTCCTCACGTGCTGAACGAATGACTGAATTGTTATTCTGGTCATGTTATACCATGCGAACACGGCTTTTAAGCCATTTGTTCCAAAATGTTTTTGAATTTTTCGCGGAGGGAGATTTTGCGGACGGAGATTACGACAGCTCGCGGGATCGCTCGGCGGCAGCCCCAACAGCGTCGATGAGGGCGGTACGAAGTCCTGCGCGTTCCAGGACGTGCAGGGCGTTGATGGTCGTGCCGCCGGGGGTGGTGACGTTGTCTTTAAGCTGGGCAGGGTGCTGGTCCGATGACAGTACCATCTGAGCCGCACCAAGGACTGTCTGGGCGGCAAGGAGGCGGGACGTGTCGCGAGTCAGGCCCTCTTTAACACCGCCGTCGGCGAGGGCTTCGATCATGAGGTAGACATACGCCGGGCCGGAGCCAGACAGGCCCGTCACGGCATCTAACAGCCGTTCGGGGACTTCCACCGAAAGACCAACCGATGCGAACAGGCTTTGGGCGAGGGCAAGATGCTCTTCAGTCGCCGCCATACCCCGGCAGAGAGCGGTCGCGCCGCAGCCGACAAGGCAAGGCGTATTGGGCATGGTGCGAATCACGGGAATGCTGCTGGGCAGCACTGCTTCCATTTTGGCAAGGCGCACCCCGGCGGCAATGGAAACCACAAGCTGTGTGGGGGAGAGGGCGGGACCAATTTCTGCCAGTACTTCGGCAACCATCGGCGGCTTGACAGCGATTAAAATAATATCGGCACCGGCAATGGCTGAAAGCGCAGACTCCAATGCGAGAGCATCAGAGCCGAGGTCCGCTGCGAGCGCCGCCGCTTTTGCGCCGTGGGTGTCAAAAAGGCGCAGGCCGGAACCCGGCATCGCACCGGCATGAACAAGGCCACGAGCGAGCGCCCCGCCCATCATGCCGGTGCCGAGAACCGCGAGTATTTTATCGCGCAGCATAAAGATGAATTAGTCCCGGTCGTAGGCCGCCGCGCGAATCGGAGTCGCTGGCTTGTCTTCGATATCAATGATGACCGAAGCTGGCGTGAACAGATAAACCATCTCGCCGATTTTCTCGACGCTGCCATCCAGGGCATAGGTCGCGCCGTTGAGGAAATCTATAATACGCTCGGTCATATCGCTGGACGTCTGCTCTAGGTTGACAATCTGCTGCTGGCCGTCTTTCAGGCCGTCGGCGGCCCGGCGGGCGTCGTCGAATGTTTGAATGGCCCGGCGAACCGTGATGTGTGTCTGACGCGATTGGTCCATACGCAGGGTTGTTCCTCCCCGCCGCAGGGGATTGTAAGAACCGCCGGAAGCCCGTGACGGCACGGGTGCCGGCTGCGGCTGGGGATGCGCCTCAGCCGTCACTTCTTCCCGGTCATCGGTCTCTTCTTCATGGCCCTTGAAATAGCTCAAAAACCTTCCAAAGACGCCATTTTCGTGGGCTGGTGCCTCGCCGTAATCTTCCGCTTCTGCGCTGCTATTGCTCATTGTCTCGTCAAGCCTCCCATCAAAATAAAAAATGTTATCTTGCTCCGAAAATTGCCGTGCCGACGCGCACCGAGGTCGCGCCTTCTTCAATCGCGGCTTCAAAGTCATTGCTCATGCCCATCGAGAGAATTTGCCGGTTCTCGGCAGGCAGCCGGTCGAACAGCCGCTTCATCTGCTGAAAGTACGGGCGGGGGTCTGTGTCGTTCGGTGCAATCCCCATCAGCCCCAAGAGCCGGATGTTTGGGATGGCCATGATTTCCGCCGCCGCATCCAGCGCTTGGTCCGGCGCAAAGCCGGTCTTCGTTTCCTCGTCGCCCAGATGCACCTGCACGAGAATTTCTTGCTGCTTTTCGGCTGCCTGCCGGCTGAGCGCCTGCGCCAGCTTGACACTGTCCACGCTTTCGATCAAGTCAAATAGGGAGACAGCCAATTTTGCTTTGTTGCTTTGCAGGTGGCCGAGTAGATGCCAGCGGCCTTCCACGACCTGCTCGCGCTTCTCGGTAGTCTCCTGCACATAGTTCTCGCCGACATCGAAAACGCCTGCCGCCAGCGCCTCCCGAACGGCGCTTGCCGGCTTCTTTTTTGTGACTGCGACCAGGGTGATTTCTTCGGCCTGGCGTCCGGCTCGCTCCACCGCCTCGGCAATTTTTTCACGCACACGGCGAATGTTGTCAGTAATTTCGCTCATTCCGGCGGACGCGCCTCGCGCCGTCCGAGCGGTTTACGGTCGCCGGTTTCGATGTAGTAAACCCGCTCGGCAATGTTTGTCGCATGGTCGGCGATCCGCTCCAAGTAAACAGCCACCAGCAGCAGATACGACGCGGGGAAAACGCGCGATGGCTCGGCCTGCGTCAGCTCCAGCAGCTCTTCGCGCAAAGATTTAAACGCTTCATCGGCCAGATCGTCATCGTCGCACACTTGAACTGCCAGTGTCAGATCGTGCCGCACCAGCGATTGCAAGCTCAGGCCAAGCATGGTTCGGGCCATCTGTGCCAGCGGACCCACATCCACGAGCGGAGCTTTCAGCGAGAACTCCTGAGTCAGTTTCCGGGCAATTTTGGCAATGTCTACTGCATGGTCGCCGATGCGCTCCAAATCTGTGATGACTTTGAGGGCACTTTCCACTTGACGCAAATCGCGGGCCATCGGCTGCTGGAGCGCGAGAAGCCGGATGCACTGGGCTTCAATCCGGCGGTCCATCTCATCCACGGCGTCGTCCTGAGCAAGAACAGCTTCCGCCAACGCCACATCATTTTGATGAATCGCTTCCACGGCCTGACCGAGCATTGCGCCGGTCAGCGTTCCCATTTGCAGCAGCTCTTGTTCGAGTGCCGCAAGTTCGTCACGAAAGCTTTGGCGTATATTTGGCGTCACTGCGGTTTATTCTATCCCATTCGCGCTTTTTTGGATTATAGCACAGTTGTTGCCATTTGACAAGCAATTTACGAGATTTTTTCACTATATCTATGCCACAATTTATGCGACTCCTACTAAATGTAGGCCAATTTTTGTTCGAGGAGGTTTTACCCATGCAATTTGGTATCTGCGCCCCGCCGAGCATGCTGGAAAGCGTTGCTGCTGCGGGGTACGATTATTTGGAGCCTTCAGTCGTTGGAATGCTCCAGCCGGAGCAGCCCGACATGGAAGTCATGCCGTCTTTGCTGGCGCGATTTGGGGCATCCCGGCTGAAGCCGGCAGCCTACAACTTGCTGCTGCCGGGTGACTTGAAAGTCGCCGGTCCCGATACCGACACGGAGCGCCAGGAGCGGTACTTGGAAGAGGCGTTCCGGCGGGCTGGGCAGCTCGGTGGTCAGATTGCCGTGTTCGGCAGCGGGGGGGCGCGGCGTGTCCCCGATGGCTGGCCGCGTGAAGACGCTTACACGCAGATTTCTGCGTTTTTGACCCGGTGCGGCGATGCCGCTCATCGCCATGGCATGAGCGTCGTCATTGAGCCGCTGAACTCTTCCGAATGCAACATTCTCAACTCTGTCGCTGAGGCGCTGTTGGTCGTGGAAGAACTCGGTCATCCCGCCGTCGGCGTTCTCAGTGACTTGTATCATGTCACTTATGACGGACAAAGCTACCGCGAAACGCGCAACGCCGCGCCCATGCTGCGCCATGTCCATGTCGCGGGCAGCGGCAGACGTGCCCCGAATGCCGCCGACTACGAATACTTGCGAGAGTACTTTGTCGTGCTGAAAGAAGTAGGGTACAGCGGGCGCATCAGCATCGAAGCGCAGTGGGACAGCTTGGAAACGCAGGCTGCCGAAGCACTGCAAACGCTTCAGCGGGCTTGGGAGGCCGTATGAATAAGCGCCGCAACGGGCGCGAATGAGCGGCGGTGGATGGGGCAGGGGCCATGGTCGCGTAGAGCGTCCATGTGCTTCTGTGAGCCGTAGCCTTTGTGCCCGGCAAAGCCATATTCAGGGTACACGTCGTCATACGCACACATCAGGCGGTCACGCGCGACTTTGGCGACAATAGACGCGGCGGCAATGGAGACCGAGTGGGAGTCGCCCTGCACCAGCGCTTTGCGGCTCTCACAGGGAAACACGCGCACGGGCTGGCCGTCAATGAGGACGAAATCGGGGCAGGGATTAATTTGGGAGTACGCCAAGCGCATCGCTTCATGCGTCGCCGACAGAATGTTGATTTGGTCAATCGTTTCCGGCTCGACAATACCCATGCCGATAGCAACCGCCTCCGCCCGGATACGTGCTTCGGCCTTTTCCCGCTGACGCGCCGACAGCTTTTTCGAGTCACGAATGCCGTCCAAAGCGAATCCTAGCGGCAAAACAACGCAGGCTGCCATCACCGGACCGGCCAGCGGCCCGCGCCCGACTTCGTCAATTCCCGCGACCCGCACAAAGCCCGCGCTCCATGCAAGCTGCTCATGCTGCCAAAGATTCAATGGACTCGCCGTCACTGTGATCCCTGTCAATGGATGACGCCGATGCGCGATGGCGGCCAGAAGATGAGCTGCGCTCGCCCGACCACGCGCCGCGCTTCCAACGGACCCCACTGCGTCCCGTCACTGCTGTCGTTGCGGTTGTCGCCCATCATCAGGTAGTGGGCGGCAGGCAGCGGCTCCGTCGGGTGGACGACTTCAGCCTGATACTGCGCGGGCGTGATGGACATCCCCGCGAGGCGGTAGTCTTCAAACGGCCCATACAAGTGCTTCAGCGGCTCGCCGTCGTACATTCGCATGTCATAGTCGGGGTCTTCAGCAATAAACGGCTCATCCAGTTTCTCGCCGTTCCGAACGGTGTAGCCGGGGCGGATCGTAACCGGCAGGTCTTTCTGACCCGTGTA
Source organism: Capsulimonadaceae bacterium (assembly GCA_965213825.1). Lineage (GTDB taxonomy): Bacteria > Armatimonadota > Armatimonadia > Armatimonadales > Capsulimonadaceae > JANXMY01. The sequence goes on along the minus strand of CBDCAE010000010.1, from coordinate 53,615 downwards.
AATTTCGGCCAAACGCTCTTTGGTGATGAGCTGCGTGTGATGAGCATTGTCCGAGACCTGCACACCATCTGGCACGAATTTGACGTGACAGTCGGCTTGGAGCTGAGACTCATCGGCAATGTCCGCCTGCGCCTCCGGGCCGCAGACTCCTAGCTCAGTGAGCTTCTGCCGGACATCCGTGTGTGTGTGCTGGATGCCATTGATGCTGAGATGGCCCGCGAAGACTTCAATCTTGTCGCCGGGCAGCCCGATCAGCCGCTTGATGAACTCCGGGTCACCGGCCATCGCGGCAGGAGGAGCCAGGAAGACGACGACATCGTCTCGGTGCGGCGTTCCCAGCCGGTAGCCGAACTTGTTGACGAGGATCCGGTCACCAGAGTTGTTTTTGCCGATGAGAGTCGGCTCCATTGACGGAGAGGGGATAAAAAAGGCTTGCACCACAAAGGGACGGATGATCAGAAATACCAGCGCAACCGCGATCATGCCGGATTCGAGTATCTCAGAAATAGACCGCGCCGTCTCCGACTTGGAGGAAACAAAGGCCAGCCGTATCAGCGACAGAGCAACAATGATGCCGAAAATCCACAAGATATTCAGGTTTGCCAGTGTCTCGGTCAGACTCGGCGTGGGAACGGTTTCCGTCAAGGTAGGCTGCATGGAGGGTTCTCAAAAAATAAAGTCGCCGGAGGGTTCCGGCGACTGTGCTTACGCGGACAACTGGACTAGAAGTTCCGCTTCTCTTTAATACGCGCGGCTTTACCAACCTTCTTGCGAAGGTAAAACAGCTTCGCGCGGCGGACCAAACCGCGGCGGGTGACTTCGATCTTGTCAATGCGCGGCGAATGGATCAAAAACGTGCGCTCGACCCCGTAGCCGTTCGAGATCTTGCGAACCATGAACGCCGACCGGGACAAACCCTGCTTGCGGAAGATGACGGTGCCTTCAAAGATCTGAATGCGTTCCTTGCCACCTTCAATAACCTTCACGGAGACACGGACGGTATCGCCCGGCCCGAAGTCTGGGACGCTTTCCTTACGCTGGGCTTTTTCAATTTCCTGAATTAACGGATGCATCTGTTTCCTCTTCTCCAAGCTGCAAAAGCAGCTTTTGGTCGGACTTAGACGGGATAAATTCCGCCCAGAGGTCGGGCCGACGCGCTTGCGTGCGGCGGAACTGCTCCTTGCGTCGCCACTTGGCGATCTCGGCGTGGTGGCCGGAGAGCAGAACGTCAGGGACGCGCCAGCCCCGAAAATCGGGCGGGCGCGTGTAATGCGGGTATTCCAGCAGTCCTTCCGAAAATGTGTCGTCTTCTGCGGACTGAGCATTTCCGAGCGTACCGGATTGCAGGCGGGTCACGGCGTCTATGATCACCAGCGCCGGCAGCTCGCCGCCGGTCAGGACATAATCGCCGGTGGAGATTTCATCGGTCACGAGATGCTGCCGGACACGCTCGTCAAATCCTTCGTAGTGGCCGCATAAGAGGACCAAGTGCGGGCAGAGTGCCAGCTCCCGCGCCATCGGCTGGTCAAATGTCCGGCCCTGCGGCGTCAGCAGCGCAATCCGCGACCCGTCCGCACGGGGCAGACTTTCAACGGCATCAAAGAGCGGGCCGGGGCGCATGACCATTCCTGCGCCGCCGCCGTAAGGAGTTTCATCAGTGCTTTTATGGACGCCCGGCGCAAAGTCGCGTAAGTTGTGGACGTATATCTCGACCAGTCCGGCGTCGAGAGCGCGTTTCAGAATGCTGAAGCCCAGTACCAGCTCGATCATCTCCGGGAAGATCGTAATGACATCAATTCGCATGGCTAGGCCGTGTCAGGCTTCTCGTTCGGGTCATCAACCAGTCCCGGTACGTCGCGAACAGTGATCCTGCGAGCGTCTAAATCAATGTCAATGATGTAATCCCCGGCAACAGGAATCATCGCGCCGAGGCTGGTAACATACACATCATGTGCGGGTGAACTCAAAACGTCGGAGAGCGTACCGAACGAGCGGCCCGTGTCGGCGACAACGTCCAGCCCCAAAAGCTGATCCACGTAATACTCGCCATCCGGCAGCGCCGCCCGCTCGTTCTCCTTGATTAAAACCGAGCAGCCCAGAAACGCTTCGGCGGCGTTCCGGTCGGTGACATCTTTGAACCGGGCGATCCAGACACCCTTCGGCTGACGACGCATTGCCAGCAGGGTCAGCTCGGTCTGAAACGCATCGCTTGCTCGGACCAAACGCACCACGCGCCCGATTTTAAGCGACCGCACAGCGGCGTCCGAAGTCGCATCAGCGGCTGAAGCTCCGATCAGCCGCAGCCGCAGGCTGCCGCTGACTCCGTGTGCACCTGCGACTTCCGCCGCAAGCACCGAGTATTCATCTATTTCTGTTTGTTCCGGCATGAGAGGAATGAGATTAAGCGATAATCTCGACGTAGACTTTCTTCTTGGCTTTCATCGCCACGGCTTTTGTCACAGTCCGCAGGGCGTTTGCAATGCGCCCCTGCTTACCGATCACTTTTCCTAGGTCGCCGGGTGCGACATGGACTTCGTAAGTTGTTGAGTCTTCGCCGGGGATTTCCGTCACCGTGACGTTTTCCGGCTCATCCACTAATTCCTTGACGAGATACTCGATCATGGGTTTCAACGTGCTACTGCTCCTACTATTGCCCTTTGTCCATTCCTTGACGGCGGACAAAGGGGTCGTGCTTTTTACTGCGGATTTCGGTCGAATGCTGGTCGGTCGAGCGCTAGGAAGCGGCGGCTTCCGTGGCCGGGGCAGTCTTGCCGGCGGCGATCTTCTCGTACACGCCCTGCTTTTTCAAGAGGGCTTGAGCGGTATCCGACGGTTGTGCGCCGCAGCCGAGCCAGTAAACAGCCCGGTCGCCATCGATCTTCAGCTCGGCCGGCTCGACACAGGGATTATAGTAACCCAGCGTCTCAATAAAGCGGCCGTCCCGCGCCCGGCGGCTATCGGCGACCACGAGGCGGTAAAACGGGCGCTTCTTCGCGCCCATGCGGCGCAGTCGAATCTTCACGGACATTGAATGTTGCTCCTGTAGTAGTATAAGTATCTTGTATTTGCTCTGAGAAATTGCAAGGGAACAAGCTCTGCCCTGTCATGGCGGACAGAGCGAGCCTGTTCCCTTGTCACAGTGCCAAAAATGATGGGTCAGCTGCGTCCGAATGGCAGCTTGAAGTTCGGCGGCGGCTTGCGTTTGTTCTTTTTTACGGCATTCTTGCCGCTTCCGCTGTGACGCCCGCCCATGCCGGCCAGCGACGGCATCCCGCCACCATCCATGTTCGTTAAGCCGCGCATCATCTTTTTCATCTGCTCGAACTGAGTCAGCAGCCGATTGACGTCCTGGACCGTGCGCCCGCTGCCTGCCGCGATCCGCCGCCGCCGGCTGCCGTTGATTGAATTCGGGTCGCGACGCTCGCCGGGCGTCATGGACAAAATCATGCCTTCTATCTGGGACAGATGGCTCTCGTCAATGTTCATGCCCTTCAGCGCTTCCGAATTGCCGAGGCCCGGAATAAGCTTCAGTATCTGCTCCAGCGGCCCCATCTTCCGCATCTGGCGCATCTGGTCTAAGTAATCTTCAAAGTCAAACTTGTTGGCACGGAACTTCTTTTCCAGCTCCGCCGCTTTTTTTTGGTCAATCGCTTCTTCGGCCCGCTCAATGAGCGTCAGCACGTCGCCCATGCCGAGGATGCGCGAGGCCATCCGGTCCGGGTAGAAGATCTCCAAGGCATCCATCTTCTCGCCGACACCGACAAACTTGATCGGCAGGCCCGTGACACCTTTAATGGACAGGGCCGCGCCGCCGCGCGTGTCGCCGTCAAGCTTCGTGAGTATGAAGCCCGTCACACTGAGTTTTTCGTTGAACCCCTGCGCGACATTGACCGCTTCCTGCCCGGTCATGGCATCCACAACCAGCAAAATCTCGTGCGGGGAAGTTGCGGCCTTGACCCGCTCCAATTCCGACATCAGCGCTTCGTCAATTTGCAGGCGGCCCGCCGTGTCGAGAATAACGACATCGTTGCCCTTGCGTCCGGCTTCGGCGACGGCTTCACGGGCAATCATTTCGGGCTTCGCGCCGTCAAGCGTGAACACCGGGGTCTTAACCTGCTCGCCGACTACTTGAAGCTGCTTGATTGCCGCGGGACGGTAGATGTCCGCAGCGACAAGAAGCGGGTTTCGGCCCTGCTTCTTCAAGAGCTGGGCCAGCTTACCGGCGTGCGTTGTCTTGCCGGCCCCTTGCAGGCCGCAAAGCATGATCACTGTCGGCGGCTTAGGTGAAAACGTCAGCGGAGACTGCTCCCCGCCGAGAAGCCCAGTCAGCTCCTCATCAACAATCTTGATGACCTGCTGGGCCGGGTGCAGCCCTTCTAGGACTTCAGTCCCAACCGCCCGCTCGCGCACCCGCGCCGTGAAGTCCTTGACAACCTTGAAGTTGACATCGGCTTCGAGCAGCCCAAGACGCACCTCACGCATTGCTTCCGCCACATCCGCTTCTGTCAGCGGCCCTTTGGCGCGGAGGCGCTTGAAGACATCCTGTAATTTATCTGCGAGACTCTCAAACATAGAAAAGTGAATCGAGAATAGAATTTGTCTAAAAACAGAACAGAGAGAAATAGACGCGAGGGAAAGTATACTTCTTGAGCAAGGCAAAAGTCAAGCGACGGAAGAAAACCGCTAGAGAAATCGAAGCAAGCTGTCAATAATAGGGGCAGGACCGAACAAGAATCGCGCGGCCCACCCGCTGCGACTCTTGCAAAAACGGGTACAAATACGAGGTAGATGCACTCAATGCCGAGCGTCTGCCTAGAAAAGAAGGACACTCTCATGCCGGTGCAGCGACCGTTCCCGCCTCTCAGCCCGAAATCCGTCAAGCTTTGCGAGCTTTGCGGCACACTGAATTTAGACGCAAACAAGGAATGCTGGACCTGCGGCTGGCGTGGCCGCTTCAGTTGCGACTTGAAGACCATTGCACTAGCCTGGCAGCGTCTGGAGACCCGCTACGAAGGTGTTCGCATCGAACACGTCACCGGCCGCCGCACCCGGCCAGTCGGTGACTTCGGCAGTACCCGCCCGGCTTCCGGTCCGCGCAAATTGGCTTTAGCACTGACTTCCTGGTGGCAGCGATTTCTAGATGCTCGCGACCTGCGAATGGCCCAGCGTCAGGCTCGTCTGCATTCCCGGATGCCGTCTCCGCCCGACCAGCTTAGCATCTAGCTGTTCACAACTTTAGCTTTTGACAAGCTGAAGCCAGTCGTGGAACAAGAAGTACATTCGGTCAATGAGAAGCGCCATGCGGGTCATAATGGTCGAGCCGAAAATCGCGCCGAATGCGAACATTAAGACCCAGCGCCCCATTTGGGCCGTCCCACGCACGGCGCGGTTCCTCTGCTCAAACGCAAACAAGAAGTAGACCAGGACGCAGACCAAGATGGCGAGAAACAGCACGTTGTTCAGGACAAACGAGAACGAGTGCAGGGCCGCGTGCGTGTCGCCGGGGGTGGGGGGCGGCGGGATGAGTGACTTGGACGGCGAAAACGATTTCGTGACCTGGGGAATGAACCGACTGCTAAAGTCCTGGAATATCGTCCCGGCGTTCAGCCCAAAGAAAATGCCGAAGACCAGCCGGCTCATCCAGGCAAAACGCTGGGTGTAGATGCCGTAAAACATCAGGCCGACCGGCACAGCCATAATCCAGACCCACTGGCCGTCCACAACTATCGGGTCCCAGAACTGTGGCCGCAGCACTGTGGTCCAGGTAAGCTCCAAATCATAGCCAAGTGCCAGCCCTAAGAAGATATGCTCGAACAGCCGGTACAGCTTGTTCTCTTTGAAGACAAGCGACAAAATCGCGACCGTGCCGAGCGCGGAGAACAGCAGGATCGGGTTGAACAAATGGTGCAGATACTGCGTCATGCCGCTTATTGCCCTCCCGCTCTTTTGGCTGCCGCCCGCGACGCATAGTAGCCGACATTGCCGATAATAATCAGCAGGATAATCAGGCCATATACCAGCGACAGCGCCCCGGCCGCGCGTGTTCCGAAGCTATGTGTGTGCAGTAATCCTTCGTAGTCGCCCGCGCCTTTGATCCCCGTCAGCATCCCCGAAATCTGGCCTGTGTCCACATACGGGTAATAAGTCGGGGCCATAACCGCCGTCGGCGCAAACAAAAACGGCGGCGTGTTGTTCTGCTCGAACAATCCCAGCCAGGTATCGGCGCTCGCCGTGGGTGTCACTTCTACCACCGCCCCGACATCAGCGCGTGTCCTAATCCCATGCATCACCGGAAACTGCGTAATTGGGGTCCCTTTGTAATCTTTTTTGATCGTGCCGGGAATGTCCACGACTAAACCCTTGAGTGTCGGCACGAAAACAGCCGCCGGGCGATACCCCCAGTTGACATAATCCCGCCCATAGACATAGCCGTACTTCTTTGCCAGCGGCGCGACCACCAGCGTCTGCATGACTGTGTTATTCTGGGTGTCAAACGACAAAATGGCAAAATGCAGATGGCGCATCATTAAATGGGTGACAATAGCCTCAGCCTGCCATTGGTTTTCGCCGCGCGTACTTGGCGACCACTGCCCGTCTACGATGACAATTTTATTCGGCGACTGCTTCGCGACGGTTTCTACTGTATTATAAAAGTCTGTAGATTGCTTGCTGGGATAGGTTGGCAGGGTCAAGTTTCTCAGGAACAGCGGAATCAAGATAACGCCAATCAAGATAGCGTAAATCACCCGCCGGTCAATGGTTTGCAGCCGGTCCCAAAAGTTAGTGTTCATAGCTCTTTATCAAAGTACGCGCCGCGCTCCAAGCTCAGCCAGTAGCGCAGAGAAGTCGCGAGAAGGCCCAAAGTCAGGCCAAACAGAATGCCGCGCTGCGCTGCCGTGTTCACTTCCAGCAGCAGCCACTGGGCGATGTTTTCAATGCGGAAGTTTGCCCACGGATTTTCAGTCCCGTCCGGCGAGAGAGGCGGAATCCTGTGCGTGAACCAGGTGCCGAACGACACCGAGCCGAGCATGACAATCAGCGCTGCCGCCATCAGCAGAGTTGCTTCAAGCGAGCGGATACGAAACGCCCGGTACGCCGCCGACGCGATATAAAACGCGATAATGGAAAATGTCGCCGAAGTCAGGTTGGACAATCCGCCGACAAACAAAAATTGGTACATCCCGTGCGCGTTCTGCGACGCCCACGCGCCCGGCACGGCAGGAATGATGGTGATTTTCGCGTAGTAAGCGTTGAGGAGACCAAACGTGAACATGGCGGCGAACGAAACCAGCAGGACCACGCTGAAGCCCCAGCCGGAGCGCCGACGGGAGATGTTGCGACTGTGAAGCTGTACCAGCGACACCACACCGAGGCCGATAGCAAATGAGCTGATAACCGCCGCGATGCTGGCGACGAGTGGCTCAAAGGGCGTCAGCGGGTTTGAGTTCGTGACATGGTTGGTCGGCCAGAAGAACTCCGTCACAAAGTAGAGGCCGCCCAAGAACGTGAAGACGGCGATAATTGTCTTGCGCGAGCGGCGCGGCGCGGCTTGAAGTCCGGCGAGGATCGCCAGCATGAACAGCAGGCCCAGCGCGAGATGCCCAAAATAAGAGGCCGCGTGATGGCGGGAAACAGGCGCAAAGAATTGTTGAAGTGAATGCAATTTTGAGACTTAGTTTAAGACTTAACTTTGAGAACGTCTACGATCTGATGCAGAAAAGCAGCAAGGCCGGAATGGGCCACACCGGGGATATTGAGCAGGCTGATCGAAATGACGCCGACCAAGATAATCCCCAGCAGGAGCAGCTTGCAGTAGTCCTGGCCGACGATCGAGCCGAGCAGGGTCGCATCACGCGACAAGTAAGCGCTTGCCGCGTAGAACTCATCGCCGATGATGACATAGTCGCAGGCGGCGATAAAGAACGGGATTTGGTTGGTCTCCGTAGTTCCTGCCACCTGCACCGCCCCGACCTGCTGGCCCACTTCGGCGAAAATCAGCGACTCGGCGAAGAACGCGCCGAACAAAAACTGGGCTGCGACACGCTCCCGAATAAGTATCCCTGCCACGCCGGTCGCAAACGCAAACTGCTGGCCGGTCAGGTAGCGAACATCGCTTTCCTCAAACAGCTCTGGCCGCCCGGCGTCGGCGTAGGCATCGCGCAGAGTTTCCTCACCCACGCCCGTGACAATCGGGTCAATCGTCGCCATAATGGACTTGTTGCCGAACCGGGCGACCGCCCGCCCGACATAGCTGAAGATGGACAAGGCTTGCAGCGTGACCACGTCCAGGCCGCTGATGCCGGGAACCATCATTACCGGGCGACCCATTTCCGTCGCCCGGCCGACGGCCTCGTCAATCGCGTTCAGGCCCGGAATGCGCCGGATATACGGCAGCTTCCCGCGCTGCGCCGACAAGATTTTGCCGATAATGATCAGCGAAATCAGCAGGACCAGTCTGCTCACCCACCAGTTGTCACTTGCGTGCTGCATCCGTCTCCGTTTCCGTGAGTAGCTCAATCAAACGCCGGACGTTTTTGGGGTCTTCCAAAAGCGCGTGCAGCTTTTGGACGCCGCCGAGGCCGCCCGCCAGCAGCGGCGCGACGAACGGCGAAAAGGCGACCACGCCCTGCCCGGCGACATGGCCGAGCGGCCCAGTAGACTCCAAGAAGAGAACTGCCGGCACTTCCAGCCGCCACTTGCGGATAACCGCAACGGCTTTCTCCAGCATCGCATCCCGCTCATCATCGGAGAGCGGCTCGCTCCAATCAAAATTTATGAGGCCAAATGCATTAGACATGAAGCGCCTCAGAGCGAAACTGCCGAACGGCGCTGCTCACTGCATCCCGGTTGTCTCCGCCAAAGCGCAGAAAGACGCCGCGCAGGGACTCAAAGCGGGAGTTCTTGGCCGACAGCGGACTGAGCTTGATGCCGTTATCGGCGAGATACGCATGGCGGACATCGGCCCAGCGGATTTCCAGCACGGACAGCCCGCACCGAGCCGAAGCCGACTGCGCCGTCAGCGTGTAGCGAATGGGAAAAACGTATTCTGACAAGGAAAACAAGAGTGCCAGCATCGGCAGGAGGCCCAGCCAGAACGAGTGAAACAGCGCAATACCGAAGACAAAAACCGCCAGCAGGACTAGGCCGATCTGCGCCTGCCGCTTCGGCTGTCCGGCGCTCAGGTGTACCGACCAGGAAAGTGATGTTTCTTCAACGCAGGCTTTCAACTTGAACAGTCACTTTGCTTGTCTTTCGTGAGGATTTCCGATTATAACGGCTTTCCAGTATGTTTGTCAAGCCGTGCCGCCTCGTGAAAGCCCTCTTGTCCTGCTTGGGATTTTCGGGTATGATACGTCCATGCCGCTGCTGGATGTCCAGAATTGCACCAAACAGTTCGGCGGCCTCACCGCTGTCAATGAGTTTACGCTGTCTTTAGACGCGGGAGAATTGGTGGGCCTTATTGGGCCAAATGGCGCAGGGAAAACGACGGCATTTAACCTGCTGACCGGAGTGTATGCTCCGACTTCCGGGTCAATTGAGTTCGCGGGGTCGTCACTTGCGGGTCTGAAGCCGTACCAGATTGCCGCCGCCGGGCTGTCTCGAACGTTCCAGAATATCCGCCTGTTCCCAACTTTAACTGTTCTCGACAATGTCCGCACCGCGGGGCATATGCACTATACGCCGCCGCTCTGGAGCGCCGTTTGGCGCGGTCCGAAGTTCGCCGCCGCCGAAACGGCGGCTTTGGACGAATCGCGTGATCTGCTGAACCGCTTCGGCCTGCTGAAGTATGAACATGAATTTGCCCGCAACTTAGCTTATGGTGAGCAGCGCCGCCTTGAAATCGCGCGGGCGCTCGCGACAAAACCCAAGCTGCTGCTTTTGGACGAACCCGCTGCCGGAATGAACCCCCAGGAAAAGAACGATCTGATGCAGCAGATCGAAAGCCTGCGAACAGACTTCGGCCTGACCATTCTCTTAATTGAACATGACATGAAAGTCGTCATGGGCATCTGCCGCCGCATCTTGGTCTTGGACTACGGCCAGATCATCGCGTCGGGAACACCCGCCGAGATTCGCGGTAACCCAAAAGTCATTGAAGCCTATCTCGGCGAAGCCGACGCTGCTGGGACAGATGCGGCCGAGAGTGTACTGTAATGCTGACTCTCGACGATGTTCAAGTTTCTTACGGCGCGATCCGGGCCTTGCAGAATGTCTCGCTTCAGATTAACGCGGGCGAGATCGTGACGCTCATCGGCGCGAACGGGGCGGGGAAAAGCACGACGCTTCGGGCGATCTCTGGTCTCGTTCCCGCAAACAGTGGACGGATTATGATGGAAGGCAAAGACATCACGCTCCTGCCCGCCGACAAGATCGTTAAGCTCGGCATTGGCCACTCACCCGAAGGCCGCCGCGTGTTCGCCAATATGACCGTGCGCGAGAACCTGGAACTCGGTGCATATACTCGAAACGACCGGGCGGGCATTAAGCAGGATTTCGACCGTGCTCTAACGCTTTTTCCGAGGTTACAGGAGCGCATCGGGCAGAACGCCGGAACACTCTCCGGCGGCGAGCAGCAGATGCTGGCAATGGGCCGGGCGCTCATGGCCCGCCCAAAACTTCTGCTCTTAGATGAGCCGTCGCTGGGATTGGCCCCGTTCCTGGTGCGGGACATCTTTCAAATCATCCGGGACATCAACGCCCAGGGAACTACGGTGCTGTTGGTCGAGCAGAACGCCCACATGGCCCTCGGCGTCGCCCACCGAGGCTATGTTTTAGAGACCGGCACTATCGTCATGGCCGATGAGGCAAAAGCTTTGCTAGCAAACGATGCTGTCAAGAAGGCGTATCTCGGCGAGTAAGTTTTATTGACCTATGAAACAAACGTCACTCTACGAAACCCATAAAGCCGCCGGTGCAACCCTCGTTCCCTTCGCCGGCTGGGAGATGCCCGTCTCCTACGCCGGAACCGTCAGCGAAGTCGCCGCCACCCGCACGTCGGCAGGCATTTTCGATGTCTCCCACATGGGCGAAGTGACAGTCAAAGGCGATGGTGCATTTGACTTCGTGCAGTCCGTCACCACGAACGACGTGTCTAAGCTTGCCCCCGGCAAAGCCCAATACTCGCTGCTTCTTAACGAACACGGCGGTATTATTGACGACATCATTGTCTATTGCTTAGGCACAAGCGACTATATGATCGTCTTAAACGCTGGCTGCAAGGACAAAGATTGGGACTGGCTAGAGGCGCAGGCTCTCGGCAGACCGGATGTTTTGCTGAAGGACATCAGCGACCTGAACGCCTTGATTGCAGTGCAGGGACCGCAAGCGGTTAAGATCGCCGCTTCCATAGCTGACGACAGTGCAGTGAGTGAACTTAAGCGCTTCGGTTTTGCTGCTACAGGCTTGCGTGGGCCGCGGGCCATGCCAGGCGGGTTATTCTCGCGCACGGGCTATACCGGCGAGGATGGCTTTGAGATACTTTGCTTTTGGGATGAAGCGCCGGCGGTTTGGAAGATGCTGACGGATGCGGGCGCAACACCCGCCGGGCTGGGTGCACGCGATGTCCTGCGGCTGGAAGCCGCGTACCCACTGTACGGCCATGAGCTTGACGCCGTGAACTTCCCGGCGGCATCGGGAACCGGATGGGCGGTCAAGATGAAGAAAGGTGACTTTATCGGACGCGACGCCCTGCAAGCCAATTCTCAAGCCGAGCAGCTTGCAGGCATTCAGATGGAAGGCCGGGCCATCCCGCGCGAGCATTACGCCGTCACCGACGCCGAAGGCCGCAGGGTAGGGGAAACGACCAGCGGAACCTGGTCACCGACCATTAAGGCCGGCATCGCGATGGCCCGGCTGAGTGCGGACGCCGCCGCGCCCGGCACCGACGTTTTCGTGGACATCCGTGGCCGCCAAGCCCCCGCGAAAGTCGTCACGCTGCCGTTCTACCGAAACGGCGTTTAACCAGAAAGAGAGTTTGCCATGCCTGAGCCGACGGATTTATTGTACGCCAAGACCCATGAATGGGTCCGCATTGAAGGCGACACCGCCACGGTCGGCATCAGCCAGCACGCGCAGGAAGAACTCGGCGACGTCGCGCTGGTCCTGCTCCCCGAAGCCGGGCTGATGGTGCAGCGCGGGGAGAAGTTCGGCGAGATCGAAAGCATCAAAGCCGTCTCGGACCTCTATGCGCCTATCAGCGGAGAAGTCACGGCGACCAATACACTGTTAGAGAATGCACCGGAGAAAGTCAATGATGCGCCCTACGGCGACGGCTGGATGCTCCAAATCAGGATGACTCAGCCCGCCGATGCGGAATTACTGCTGAGCAGCACCGATTATGACGCAATGCTTTAGAAAACTAGCTTAGGAAGTCACGAATGGCCTATATTCCGAACACCGATGCCGACCGATCTGAAATGCTTTCTGCCATTGGAGTTGAGACGCTTGACGATCTGTTTACCCCGATCCCGAAGCACCTGCAATACAACCAGGAACTAGATATCCCAAGTCGAATGGACCAGATCACGCTGGCAAAGCATCTGGGGAAGCTCGCCGCAAAAAATGTCCATGCCGAAGCGTTCCCGTGCTTTCTCGGCGCTGGCATTTACGACCATTATGTACCGCCGACCGTCGCCGCAATCACAGGCCGCTCGGAATTTTATACCTCCTATACCCCGTACCAGCCGGAAGTCAGCCAGGGAATGCTGCAAAGCATTTTTGAATTCCAGACGCTGCTCTGTCAGCTTCTCGCGATGGATGTCGCGAATGCCTCTATGTACGATGCTGCGACTGCGATGGCCGAAGCCGCAATCATGGCCGCCGAGCTGACCGGCCGTAAGCGGGTTACCGTTCTGAACTCCGTGCATCCTTCGTATCGGCAAGTGCTGGAAACATATTTGCGGCACATGAATATCAGCATTGATGTTGCGGCAAACTCAGAAGCACTGGAAGTGACTGAGGAGACTGCGGCGTTAATTGTGCAGCACCCAAACTTCTTCGGGACCCTGGAAGACATGGAGCGCATTGGCGAGGAAGCACACGCAAAAGGTGCTCTGCTGATCGCCTGCGTGGATCCCATTTCGCTTGGCCTGCTGACGCCGCCCGGTGAATATGACGCCGACATTGTGGTCGGCGAGGGCCAGCCACTCGGCTGCCCGATGGGCTACGGCGGACCGCTGCTCGGCTTTTTCGCCTGCAAAACCAAGTTCATGCGCCGTCTGCCGGGCCGCATCGTCGGCCAGACCACCGACGGCGACGGCAAGCGGGCATTTGTGATGACGCTTCGCACCCGCGAGCAGGACATTCGGCGCGAGCGTGCCACCAGCAACATTTGCACCAATGTCGCGCTCTTCGCGCTGGCGGCAACGGTTTATTTAGCGACAATGGGCAAACAAGGATTAACCGAAGTCGCCGACCTTTGCCTGCAAAAATCCCACTACGCGGCGTCCGAGATCGCCAAACTGCCCGGCTATTCTTTGGCGTTCCCTGATCAGCCGTTCTTCAAGGAGTTTGCCGTCAAGACGCCGGTTCACCCCGATATTATCAACAACAAGCTGATGGAGCAGGGAATGATCGGCGGTTTAGCCCTAAACGATCTGTACCCGGAGATCGGAAACATCCTGCTGCTGTGCGTCACCGAGCAGCGCTCCAAAGAAGAAATAGACGCGCTTGTTTCCGTGTTAGAAAGTATTCACTAAAGACATGATCAACGAACCTGAGCCGTTATTGTTTGAATTAAGCCGCCCCGGACGCCTGGGCGTCGAGCTGCCCGCCTGCGATGTCCCTGAACTTCCGATGGATATGTTGATTCCTTCTGCTGCGCGGCGCCAAACGCTGCCTCTGCCGGAGCTGTCGGAGCCGGAAGTCATCCGGCACTTCACCCACTTATCCCAGCGCAACTACTCGACCGACTCCGGCTTTTACCCGCTCGGCTCCTGCACGATGAAATATAACCCGAAGCTGAACGAAGAGATCGCCCGGCTGCCGGGCTTTGCACGGGTTCACCCAGAGATGCCGGATACGGCGGTTCAAGGGACACTGGAAGTCCTGTATTCCATGCAGAACATTCTTGCCGAGATCGGCGGCATGGACACGGTCAGCCTTCAGCCCGCCGCCGGCGCTCACGGCGAGCTGCTGGGGCTGATGCTGATTAAAGCCTATCATGACGACCACGGACAGGGCCACCGAGACACGATTCTTGTGCCGGAAGCCGCGCACGGCACCAACCCGGCATCGGCGGCCCGCTGCGGCTACAAGACTGTCACAGTTAAATCGGACGACCGGGGCCGCGTGGATTTATCGCATCTGAAAACCTTGCTCGGCGAACATGTGGCGGGGCTAATGCTGACGAATCCAAACACGCTGGGCTTGTTTGAAGACGACATCGCCGAAATCTGCGAGATGATCCATAAGACCGGCGGCCTCATCTACTGCGACGGCGCGAACATGAACGCGCTGGTCGGACGCGCCCGGCCCGGCGATATGGGCTTCGACGTGATGCACTTCAACCTGCACAAGACGTTTTCCTCGCCGCACGGGGGTGGGGGTCCAGGCTCCGGCCCGGTCGGCATCAAGTCCATTTTAGAGCCGTACCTGCCGGTCCCGCAAGTCATCAAAACTGCTGACGGTTATCGCTTAGAGCACAACCGGCCCAAGTCCATAGGCAAAATCCACGGCTACTACGGCTCATTTTTGTGCATCCTCCGCGCGTATGCTTACATCATGTACTACGGAAAAGAGCGGCTAGCACAGGTCGCTGAAAATGCAGTTCTCAACGCAAACTATATTCGGGTCCAGCTTCAAGACTCGTTTGACGTTGCGTTCAGCGAGATCTGTATGCACGAGTGCGTATTTACGGCGAAGCGCCAGCAGAAAACGCACGGGATCAAAGCACTCGATATCGCAAAGCGCTTGATGGACTTTGGCTACCATCCGCCGACCATCTACTTCCCGCTCATTGTCCCCGAAGCCCTGATGATCGAGCCGACTGAGACAGAAAGCAAAGAAACCCTCGATAAGTTTATCGTTGCCATGCGCCAGATCGCCATTGACATTGAAGAAAATCCTGAAATCGTCAAGTCCGCGCCGCACACCACTCCCGTCCGCAAGCTTGACGAAGCCACGGCGGCTCGCCAGCCGTGTCTTTGCTGGACCGGGCCGGCAGAGTAGGATGCGCTGGCTCGTAGATGACGCTCCGGGGGAACCAGAGCATAATATGGCGGCAGATGCTGCTCTGCTGGCAGAGCTTGCCGGTCTGGCAGGCCCGCCGGCGGTGCGTGTTTACACCTGGAGCCAAAAAGCAGTGAGTATTGGCCGCTTGCAGGGCGAAGTGCCTGTTCATGCTCTTTACCCCGGCCTGCCGATTGTGCGCCGTCCGACCGGTGGCCGGGCCGTTCTGCACGGAGATGACCTGACAGTTTCCGTCGCCGCCCGCCTGGAATGCTTGCCTGAAGACAGCCGCTCTGTGCTGGCCTCCCATCACCTTATCATGGGCAGTGTTCTGCAAGCTTTGACGGCGCTCGGTCTAGAAGCCTGCTTCGGCGGCTGCGCCATCGGTAGCCAGAGCGGCATTATCAACTGCTTCGAGCTGTCGGCAGCGTGCGATCTGATTGATAGCCACACGGGGAAAAAGCTGGTCGGAAGCGCACAACGCCGCGAAGAAGCCGCTCTCTTGCAGCAGATGTCGCTGCCGCTCGATATTCTGAGCGACCGGAGTTTGTTTCTGCAGCACTTGAAAAACGAGTTCCAGCAGACATTTTTGGTCTCGGGAGCGATTGACACCGATTCTCCGGTATGATATACTAATAGCGAAGAGAGTAAGCAGTGGAGAGAGTGAGGGACGCCCGCTATGGCACGCAAAATACTGACCTGCGACGATGAAAAACATATTGTGCGCTTGATCCAGGTTAATCTGGAACGGCAAGGCTACGAGGTCATTACAGCGTTCAATGGCGCGGAGTGTCTTGAGAAGGTCAAAGAAGATCGCCCAGATTTAATTGTATTGGATGTGATGATGCCAGAGATGACCGGCTTTGAGGTGCTGGACGCGCTGAAAAAGGACCCGGAAACGGAAAGTATTCCGGTCATCATGCTGACCGCTCGTGCTCAGGATTCCGACGTGCTGCGCGGCTGGCAGTCGGGAGTCGAGTGCTATCTGACCAAGCCGTTCAATCCGATGGAATTGATTGCTTTCGTCAAGCGCATTTTTTCTATGGAAGAGGGAATTGCGGATGAGAAACGGTACACGCTTTAACAAATTGACGCTGGTGGAGAGCGGCCCGGACGACGATCCGGCGGCTTACTTTCCAAACCGGCCAGAGGGTGATACTGCGCCGGTTCAGGTCACCGGAGAAAGCAACCTGTTTTTGGTCTTCCTAACCCTCAGCATTACCTGTGCGGCGGCGATGGTGGCCACAGGTGGTTATGCAGTATGGCTTGCGCGACAGCAGGCGGCTCATCAGGCGCTGACCGATGTGAACGACATTTTGCGCTCGTGCCAGTCCCGCATGAGTCAATTAGAATCCGACTTGCAGCGCCTGCCGAATAGACAAGGATGATAGGACTGTGCAGAGGCTGACGGGGTGCGTTCTTCGCACCCCGTCAGCCTCTTTTCTATTGCCACTTTTGGTTCCGATAATAGATATTAAGCGGGATAGGACCTGTCAACGTCGGAATATCGTATAATTGCCCCTTATAGCCTCGCCTAATGCCGCGTGACGCGCATACCCCTGTATGTTCTCGAACCAGCGAAGAAGACTTGGTATATATTTAGACTTAGCATATATTTAGATGTGAACAGTCCTTGATGATGCGGATCCTGGAACACCACCATCAGGAACCCTTCGTTGATTAAGTTCAACGCCTCAGTAGTAACCATCGCGGATAAACTGACCACGACAACTCGTATTTCAGCCGCTTTCACTCTATCATTATTGCACGATTGTAGTCACAGGTCAGTAATATAAATTAATAAAAAACTTGATGCTTAAAAGCTAAAACGTATTAACACCCGCTCCACGTTCAAAACGTGGAGCGAGTGCAATCTTCATTTAATGACGGAAATGCCGCCGTCCGGTCAGCACCATCGCGGCACCATATTGGTCGGCTATCGCAATGGCTTCCTCATCTTTTTTGGAGCCGCCTGGCTGGATGATTGCCGTGACGCCTGCCTGTAATGCCGCTTCTGGGCCATCGGGGAACGGGAAGAAAGCATCGGACGCCAGCACTGCCCCTTTAGCCTTGTCACCGGCCTGAGTGACTGCCAGCCGGACGCTCTGCACCCGGTTCATCTGCCCCGCGCCCACGCCGACAAGCTGACGGTCTTTGACCAGCACAATCGCATTGGATTTAACGTGCTTGACCAGCTTCCAAGCCAGCATGAGATCGGACATTTCTGCCGCCGTCGCCTGCCGTTCCGACGCCGTTTCTGTGTCACCCGGCTTCAGCATCGCCGTGTCTGCCGTCTGCACCAGCAGCCCGCCGCTGACGCGCTTATAATCGTATTCTTCTTTCGCTGTGCCGCTGACCGGCTGGGCCTTCAGCAGCACCAAGTTCGCGCACCACTGCTTCTTCGTCGTGAGGATCGTGTATGCCTCTTCGCTGTAGCCTGGAGCGATAACTGCCTCAAAGAACGTGTTCTTGCCCGTGATGAGATTGGCCGTCTCTGCATCAAGGGGCTGATTAACGGCCAAAATGCCGCCGAAGGCGGAGATTGGGTCACCTTCACGCGCTTTTGTGAACGCTTCGGCCAGAGTGCCTGCAATCGCCGCGCCGCAGGGGTTGGTGTGCTTGATGATCGCGGCGGCAGGTGTGCTTTGATCGGAGAACTCCAAGACCAAGTTATACGCGGCGTTCAGATCATAGATGTTGTTGAACGACAGTTCTTTGCCGTGCAGCTTATCGGCATTGGCAAGGCCACTGGATACGCTCGGCTCGCGGTAGAACGCTGCCTTCTGATGCGGGTTCTCGCCATACCGCAAATCCTGCACCTTCGTGAACGACAGCGTGAGCAGCTCCGGGAACCTTTGCCCTGCCTCTTCAGTGCCTTCCGCGCCTTGACTGAGGTAATTTGTAATAGTCGCATCATACGCCGCTGTGTGCGCGTAAGCCTGCACCGCGAGACGCGCAAGTGTCTGTGCCGACAATTCGCCGCCACTTTTTTCCATCTCGGTCAGCACTGCCGGATAATCACCTGGAGAAACGACGACCGCTACCGACGCATGGTTTTTGGCGGCGGAGCGGATCATGGAAGGCCCACCGATGTCGATGTTCTCAACCGCTTCCTCGCGCGTGACGCCTGGTTTTGCGATTGTCTCGGCGAATGGGTACAGATTTACCACTACCAAATCAATTGGCGTGATGCCATGTGCGCCAATCGTTGCCATATGTTCCGGTTTGGTCCGGTCCGCAAGCAGCGCCCCATGCACCGCCGGGTGCAGCGTCTTGACCCGACCATCCAGCATTTCCGGGAAATGCGTGATGTCGGAAACGTTCATGACCGGCAGCCCGGCCTCTGCAAGGCTTTTCGCCGTGCCGCCGGTCGAAACGAGTTCTACGCCGAGTGCATTGAGCCCGCGCGCGAACTCAACCAGCCCGGTCTTGTCGGAGACGCTGAACAGCGCCCGTTTGATTTGTGCCATCTTCTTTTCCTTTCATGCTTGCATGAATTGTGCTTGCGTAACATCAAAGCAGGCAAAAAAACGCCTGGGAACCCCGACGCTTGAGACAGAGTAGGTTTCAAGCGCCTTCGGGTGCCCAGGCGGACGGCTAAGCCGGATCAGCGCTCCCTCGAAGTTGTTCTCCGCAGACGCCAGTCACACTGATCTGATTTACCATTGCTGGCAAAAATTTTATTTACAAAACGATTATAGCATACAAGAAGGAATTTCGACACTTCTGCCGAATAAGCATCTATCTTTCGTCTTTCTAAGCGCAACATCTAAGGAGATGCCCCCTGTGAACGGCAGCCTCAAAGTCAGTACTTCACTCAGCCGCCCCGCAATTCCGTCCAGCCGGTACCTGGACGATGCCCTTTATGCCCTGCTGGAAATCCAGCCGGAAGCAGCTTTATCCGGTGCTCGCCCACCCCTCAACCTCGTTCTGGTGGTGGACTCCTCCGCCAGTATGCACCATTTTCAGCTTTCCGATGAAGAAAGAGAATACTGGATGGGAGTTGCCATTTCCCGTGATGAGTTGGAACGGGGTGAAGCCGATGAAGCAGACGCAATGTACTGGACCGGGCAGACCCTATCCGAAATGCAAACGCTTGCCAACACGCCGATGGCTCAGGTTACCGAAGCCATCAAAAACCTGCTGATGACCCTCCGCCCCGTTGATCAGGTTGCTGTGATTGCCTTCGCTGACCGCCCGCACACTGTCTTCAACCAGCAGGACTGGGCGAATTTCCCAGATGGCTGCCTGACCCAGATGGACGCCCTGCAAGAGAGGCGTCTTCCTGTAGACATCGGCAGCGGGACCTTCATGGCTGACGCGCTGCGCCAGGCGCTAGCCGCCCTGAGCCAGAATTCGCTGGCGCACGGCATTAATCGCCTTATTATCATCTCCGACGGCATCGTGCAGGACCAGGAAGCAACCTTAAAGGCCATCAGCCAGATCGAAGCCGACGGTTATGCTATTACCACCCTCGGTGTCAGCGACGAGTTTGATGAGGAGTTTTTGGTCAAAGTCGCGGATAATTCGCGCGGCGAGTACTACTACGCTGCTGACATCAACGAAATTACACAGCGGCTATCCCAGGAACTCACGACCCTGGAGGCCACAACAGTCACTAACCTGTATCTTGCCGTGCGGGGCCTTGACGGCGCCGTTGTTCAGGACATCTTTTTAGTCCGGCCGGCTATGACCATGTTTGATGAAGTGCATACCGAAGACGGCTGGCTGCGGGCAAGGGTTGGAGACGTATCCAGCGCCGCCCCGGTCGGCGTCATGGTCCAAATTGCTCCACCCCTGCTGCCCGCTGGAGAACGCGCCATTGTTGAAACGCTGCTGACCTGGAATATGCTGGATCAGACAAATGCCGCTGTTCCCGGTAACGACCGCTCACTCATCACAGCAAGCTTTACCGACAATCCAGATGCTCTCGCTGAAACTCATGCTGACGTGCAGGACCTGGTTGACCGCTACGCTGTCTACAAATATGAGCGGGAAGCGCAGCGAGCGCAGGACAAAGGCGACTTTGAAACCGCCCGCGAGAAACTCGGCGCAGCTACCCGCCAGCTCCATCAGATCGGCGAAACGGCACTCGCGGAAGAAATGGAAGGTCAGCTCGCCGAACTCGGCGATGCTGCCTCAAATCCATCGCGCGTCAAGCGCATCAAGGCGACCACCCGTCGCCTCGGCAGCATCCCAATGGCGGAAGCGCCCATGGCTGAAACTCCTAACGTATGACAGAATGGCAGATGGGAATACAGGCGTATCGCGAGGGCCGGATGCGGGAAGCCGCCGACCGGCTTCAAGCGGCGCAGGACGAGACTGAGATGAGCGTCTCACAGGCGGTACGCTACCAGACGTATGCCTACTCCGGGGCTGCGCTGTATGCGCTTGGCCTGCCAGGCCAGGCTTTGACCGCCTTCGAAGCCGCGTTCCGCTTCTCACCCTCAGCCGTCCCGCCTGCCGACCTGCTGATGAATCTAGCTCATGCCTATCTTGCTGCCGGGCGGCGCGGCGCGGCGCGGGAAACCCTGCGCCTTCTGCTCTCTGACGCGCCGGGCCACGTCGCCGCCAACATGCTGGCCTCACGGCTCGATACAAGCGCCGCAGGAGACGACATTTCGGGAAGCGTGCTGGGAACCTCCCCAGAAACTGCCCAAAACTATATCCGCACACTGACATTCTCTCGGACGACCGCTCAGGGATATGATCCTGCCGAAGTGCAGGAAGCGCTGGCCCAGCTTGGACGCTATATCAGCGGCTTGACCCAGGAATTGGAACAGGCAGAGGCGAGAATCGGGCAATATGAGCTGGAGATCCTGCGCTACCGCCAAATGGAAGATGCCGTAGTCGAGAACATGGTGCAAAGCCGGCCCGCTTCCTCAGAGCATCCTGAAAGCGGTCTTTCACCGATTGAGATATTATTCCGTCAAAAGACCTAATATGTTAAAATCCGAACAAGCGGCGCGAGAGGTTTGTTTGAAGCAGGTTCTCAGGATCGGTCGCTTGCTTCAGCGTTAGGAACTTCGCGGTTCGTTCCGGCCCCGCCGCTTCCGCCGCAGACATCTGGTGCAGGGCACTGTCTTTCGCGAAGTAGAACCGCCCCCCGGCATCCAGCACCAGCCGGTCCATCTCAGCGGCGAGGCTGAGCAGACCGCCACGCTTCTCCGGCCGCACCGCAAAGTCAAGCGCCAGCGAGTAGCCGTCAACCGCATGGGTCATTAAAAAGTCGTCAGGCCGGTGCTTCTTGAAGACACCTAGATACGGCACCAAGTTGTACTCCTGGGCTAAAGTGATCTGCCGGGCAAATACTTCCCGCGCGTGTTCTTTGGGAACAAAGCTCTGGTACTGTATTAGGCCGCCGGGCTTGTAGGCGTGTTTCCAATTCGGCACGTAGTCCAGCAGAAACGCAAAGCCCGCATGCGACTGCGTATGGCGATGGCCGTCGCCGAGCTTTACTGCGCTCAAATACTTCGCTGCGTTAATCAGCCTTATTCCAGGGTCGTTGACAAACGGCTTCATAAAGCGCCACATAACCGACTTCGGCACGATTCCCAAAATACTGTCCGGCAGCTCTTGATTTTCGACCCGCAGTGTCTGATTTGGATTTTGGTCCTCGCCAGGGGCGAAATAATTGGCCTGATGCACTTGTCCGCGCCCCAGCCCGTCGCCTGCGCCGAAGCAGTCCAGCCAGCCGACGAGGTAATCCGATTGGGGCAGGCGCTCCTCGAAGACTTCAAACAAGTGGTCCAGATTTTTAATCCCAACCGGCGTTATATGGAGCAGACCTGAATAAATCTTCTTGAGCTTCAGCGTAAGCTGAGTAATTACGCCCAGCATCCCAAAGCCGCCGATGGCAGCAAAGAACAAGTCGCTATTTTCGGTGCGCGAGCAAAACTTGGCTTCGCCTGACGGTGTCATCAGCACGAACTCTAGAATACAGTCGCCGATGGGGCCGGCGTTGAAGTTATTCTTGCCGTGAATGTTCATCGAAGCCGCACCGCCAAGTGTCGGGAACATCGTCCCGGAAACGACGCTCGGCCACCAGCCGTCTTCAATCACATAGTGCCAAAGCTGCTGAATAGTCACGCCTGCTTCTACGGTAATAACCCCCGCCAAAGGGTCCCACGCAAGAATGCGCCGCATCCGGGTCAAGTCCAGCAAAATGTTCTCAGCGTTCAGCGATGCATCGCCGTAGGAGCGCCCCGCCCCGCGCATCCCGACCGAGCGGCCTGTCTGACGCGCCTCGTCAAAGACGGCGCAGATACCGTCAGCGTTCACTGGGCGCGACACATAGCTGAGGGCGGAGGACGACATCCCCCACCCTTCGATTCGTTCTAGTTTCATAGCCCCAAATGGTTCCGTGTCTAAATGTTAAGGTACTTGAAAATGGGTGCGGGAATGGCTCGGATGACCGCCATGATTGGCTTCCATTTCGCCGGAACATACGCGACGCGCACTTTGTCTTTCGCCGCCAGGAGTATCTCGGCGGCGGCTTGGTCAGCGTCTATCATGCCGGGCATCTTCAGCCCCTCAGTCATCGGTGTTCGCACCGGACCGGGCTTCACGGTCACCACAAACGCGCCCTTGCGCTCAATCCGGTTCCGCAGCGACTCTAGATACGCATTCAGCGCCGCTTTTGTCGCGCCGTAGACGGGGTTGCCGCGCCGTCCTCGGTCGCCGGCGACACTTGAAATGCCGACAATCGTGCCGCATTTTGCCGCCTCAAACCGCCGCGCAGCTTCGTTCAGCCAGGCGACTGCGCCGGTGAAGTTCGCCGTGATGATGCCGGCATCTTTGATCATGTCATATTCGTCCGGGCCGACCGGCGGCATGATGCCGGCGGCATAGATGATCAAGTCTAGGCCGCCCATCTCATGTGTGATAATCGTAAAAAGCGCCGCCGCGCTTCGGCAGTCGGTGACATCGTGGACATAGTAGCGTGCCGAAGGCTCCCCAGCAAGCGCATCAAGCTCCGCTGCCAGCGCCCGCAGCTTGTCCTCGCGCCGGGCAACCAGCGCCACGCGGCAGCCATCGGCGGCTAACGCACGCGCCAGCGCTTCGCCGATGCCTGAAGATGCTCCTACGATGATCGCCCGGTTCCAGGTCGCCATGCTTAGGAACGCCCCGCCGCCCACAGGACGCCATTGTGCAGGATTTGCTTGACATTGGCATCGTAATAGGTCGGGAACGCTTCATGGCCGGGCCGAAAGTAAAAGACGCGGCCTGCGCCAAAGCCCCGATTTGCACCTTTGCCACTGCCGGTGGTAAACTGCGGGTCAATCCCGTCGCCGACCGTTGTCACAAAGGAAGGGAAATACTCCCCGCCGAGCGGGAAATAAGACTGGAAGATCACGGTCTGCACCGGCGGGATGCCGAACGGTGCCCCGTACATTTCTTCCGCAGGCAGCACAAAGTCGCTGATTCCCTGCGTGATCGGGTGCTTTGGCGCACAGACGCGAAGCTCTTCCGTATCCGCCGGTTCGGCTTCCCGCCAGCCGCCGTACAAGTGCCCGGTGCAGTCCAGCACTTTGCGGAATGGCTTGGAGTAGTGGGCCGAGTGCAGCGGAATGAAACCGAGGCCTTTGTGAACCGCCGCTTTAATCAGGTCGGCTTTGTCGTCCGCCAGCTCATCATGCCGGGCGTGGCCCCACCAGATCAAAACGTCAACCTCCGCCAGTGCGGCCTCAGTAATACCCTGCTCCGGGTCATCCAAATTGGCAGTTTTCGCGGCAATGATACCGCCTCCCATTTCGTTCAGACCCTCGGCAATCGCGCCGTTGATGCTGCTGGGATAAACAGACTTGGGGGCATGATGGGGCGCTTCGTCCCAAACTAACACGCGCACCGGATTTTCAGGCATGGTATTCTTTCCTTTGACAAGTAATCAACTTACAGAAGGCACTTAGACATTCTGTATCCGGGACAATCGCCGGGAAAACGCAGCAGCACTTTCCCTTCTTCTATGTAACCGCCGGACAAATAAAATCGACGGGCAGTTTCCGTACTGGTCAGCGTACAGCATACATTGCCGCGTTCTCGCGCACGGGCTTCCAGAGCATACATGATTTGGCGGCTGACCCCACGAAACCGCGCATCCGGCGCAACATAGTTTAAGTGGATCTCGCCCGTGTCATCTACAAGGCCGGCACCGACAACAGAAGCGTTCTCGACTGCGACCAGCATGAAATTGCCCGGCAGAAGCATTTCAGCAAGGACTTTTTCCGGCGTCTTATTACGCAGCCACCGTGCTAAAATTGCAGGGTCGTTTTGATGGTCGGCAGCGCATAGCTCCAAGACTGATCGCTTGAGAAGTTCACAAACCGATGGCGCATCTTTCGGGCAAGCGTCCCTTACCATTTTGATTCCTTTTAGCCGTCTATTCGCCGCCGGTACCGATGCCCGGCTCGGTCATTTTTCGCGCATCCAGCAGATCATCTAATTGGTCCAGCGGTAGGATGTTCTCAGACACGCACAAATCACGCACGGTTCGGCCTTCGTCGACCGCCCGTTTCGCCAGCTTTGCGGCGGCGTCGTAGCCGATGACAGGTGCAAGACTCGTCACCATGCTCATGGACCACTCGACGAGGCTTTCCGCCCGCTCTTTGTTTGCCGTCAGGCCCGAAACAGCTTTTTCGGTGAACACCGACACGGAGCCTGCCAAAAACGTGATGCTCTCCAATACATTCCGGGCCATGACCGGCAGCATGACGTTTAAGTCCAAGTTGCCGTGCGTGTTGGCGATGGAGACTGTGACTGCATTACCCATCACCTGCGAGCAGACCATGATAAGCTGCTCACACATGACTGGATTGACTTTGCCTGGCATGATGGAAGACCCCGGCTGTACCGCGGGCAGGGACAATTCTCCCAGGCCGCAGCGCGGTCCCGAAGATAGCCAACGGATGTCGTTTGCGATTTTCAGCAGGGATGTGGCAACAGTCGAAAGTTGGTTTGCCAGCTCAACGGCAGCGTCCTGACTGCCCTGCGCCTCGAAATGGTTCTCAGCCTCGACAAACGGCATGTCAAAACGCGACGCCAGCTTGGCGGCAACACTTGCCCCAAAGCCGACCGGCGAGTTAATCCCGGTACCGACCGCAGTGCCGCCGATGGCAAGTTCATACAGGCGTGGCTTAACAGACTCTAGACGGGCAATCGCAAGAGCGGTCTGCCGTGCCCACCCGGAAACTTCCTGCCCTAAGCGAATCGGAGTCGCGTCCATGAGGTGCGTCCGGCCGATCTTAACGATACCGTCCCATTCGCCGGCTTTGGCTTTCAGCGCGGTGTGCAGCCCCCGAAGTGCGGGCAGCAAGCGCAACTCCAGCTCGGTCGCCGCCGCGACATGAATGGCCGTCGGAATGACATCGTTCGATGACTGGCTTTTGTTCACATGGTCGTTCGGATGCACGGGTACTTTTGAGCCGATGGTCCCGCCGAAAATCTCAATCGCGCGATTGGAAATGACTTCGTTCGTATTCATGTTCGTGGACGTTCCCGAACCCGTCTGGTAGATGTCCACGACAAATTGGCCGTCCAGCTTTCCCGCAATTACTTCATCGGCGGCATCATAAATCAGCGATGCAGTTTCCGCGGCAAGCAGCCCCATCTCGACGTTTGTCTCCGCCGCCGCCCGCTTGATTGCACCAAGCGCTTGGATAAATGGGCGCGGGAAGCGTACTCCGGACACAGGAAAGTTCGCCACCGCCCGCGCGGTCTGTGCCCCATAATAGGCATCTGTCGGGACTTCGAACTCGCCCATCGAGTCTTTTTCAATGCGTGTGGTTGTCATAAATTATTTGTTCGTCTCGCTGGAAAGATGGTAGGAAAGCACGGCGAGTTCCTGCAAAAAGGAGACGTTGCGGACGACGATCCGCTCCGGCACTTTCAAGAGTATCGGCGCGAAGTTGAGAATGACCCGGACGCCCGCACTGATTGCCGTTTCAGCAACCGCCTGCGCGACCGACGCGGGAACAGCGATAATTGCAATGCGGGCATTGATCCGGGCATTGACCTGCCGCAGCAGCGTCCCATCCTGAATGACCAAGCTGCCCTGCGGACGTCCGATTTTTGCCGGGTCGCTGTCAAACGCCGCCGCAATATGGAATTTGTGTTCCCGCAGACCAGGATAGCCGATCAAGGCGCTGCCAAGATTGCCCGTGCCAATGACAATAACTGGCTGCATCTGATCAATTTTTAAGATTCGGGCAATGCGTGTTTGCAGCTCCACCACATTATAGCCAACACCTGGCTTACCGAACTCCCCGAAGTACGACAAATCTTTGCGAAACTGGGCGGCATTGATGCCGGTCTGCCTCTCCACATCAGTGGACGAAATCGTTTCCACCTGCGCGGCCTCTAAATCAATCAAGTACCGCAAATAGGTCGCGAGACGCTCTAACGTGGGAATGGGAACTTTGGGAATAAGGCTAGTCACGGAGTTGTTCTCTATCCGAGGAACCGCTTGTGAATTTCCTCACAGTTATTATACTGCGAACGGTGTTGACCGTCAAGCCCGGAGACCTTACGCTTATAGATCTGTTTAGGCCCGGATGTCCGCCGTTGCCGACCACCAAGTATTCGTGAACGCCGCGGATGCCTGCGCGTCCCCCGCATTCGGCGCAGGGGACGCTGCCGTTTGCAGCGCGTCACGGGAGGTATCCCCCACAAAAACTAGCGCCGCAGCGCCGCCCGAAGCCGGGACCAGAAGGCATCGGGCTGTGAATGTATCCGCTGCCTGGCCTGCTGCCGCCTCCTGCAAAACATGCAGCGCATTTTGAGAAATCTGCGTCTGCGTCATGCCCGGCGCCGCCGGAAGGCCAAACGTTACCGTCATGCGGCTGACGCGCGGATCCACCTGCACATCATACACGGCAATTCCCTGCCGCCTGAGGTCCTGCGCCCCTTGCAGTGCCGTCAGCAGAGCTTGTTCGGAGGGATCGTGTGCGGGAGTTCCATCCGGGTCGGCAGGCAGAGTTCCGGCCACCGGCGGCACGATCACCGGCTTCGAACTGACCACAGAGTCGCCTAGCCCAAGCGCCCGCAGCGAGGCGCCCGGATGAATGGCTCTGTACGCGATCAGCACAACCAGCACGAGGCCGAGGGCCGCGAAGGCCGCGCTGAGCCGCAGGACAATTTCCGGGTCTTGCTTCAGCCGGTGCAGCAGGCCGGGCGCAGACGGCTTTGCCGGCGACTCAGGCACTGTCACGCGGGGCAGCGGCGAGTGAACATACAAAGCATCTTCACGCCGGCGCAGGCGGTCCAGCTTGAGATGATCTGCCAAGCTATCCGGGTTCACATCAAGTGCCATCCGATACCACTGAGCCGCGTCATCGTAACGGCCCTGGTTTTCGTAAATGTCGCCGAGCAGACTGTTCGCCGAAGCGCTGTCCGGGGCCAAGCGCAGAGCAGCCATGCACTTTTTGGCAGCATCGTCCCACTGTCCCCGCATTCGATGCAGGTTAGCCTGCGCCAGCAGTGCATACGCTTCGCGCGGCAGTGCTGCATCTTCGGGCACACCTGCCTCTGTTCCGGCTTCACCTACCCGTAGATCCAAATCCGCCTTCTCCTCGGCCTGACTCCGCTGTGAGAGCTTCCACTGTTTCGGTCCAAATCACACGGCTGACCGGCGACACGATAAGCTGTGCAATTCGGTCGCCTCGCTGCACCCTTGCCACCTCCTGGCCTAAGTTCACGAGGATGACTTTGATGACACCCCGATAATCGGAATCCACCGTCCCCGGCGCATTCAGCAGTGCCAGTCCATAACGCCACGCCAGTCCGCTCCGGGGACGAACCTGGCCTTCATAGCCCTCCGGCAGCGACAGCCGAATCCCCGTAGACACCAAAGCCCGCTCCCCCGGCGCAAGCGTGAGTTCCGCCTCAACCGCCGCCCGCAGGTCAAGCCCCGCTGCCCCCGCCGTCGCATACTCAGGCAGCGGCAAGTCTAAAGCGTCCGGCTCACGCTGGATCGTGACCTGCAAAGTCATTGCCGCAGTCACTCCTCGGACCGGCGAACCGGCAGCGTCACAATGAATGTTGATCCCTTGCCGAGTTCACTTTCCACGTCCACCGAGCCTCCATGCCCTTCGGCCAAGGCTTTCACCAGCGCCAGCCCAATCCCGGTTCCGCCAATCTCGCGGTTATCTCGGTTGTCTACCCGGTAAAAGTTCTCGAAAATCTTGGGGAGGTGTTCGCGCGAGATGCCCATCCCCTCATCGGACACGCGCAGAACAACCGCTTCAGGGTCGCCCCCGGCCATGCGTCCCGACACGCGCACCGTGCCACCCTGCGGCGAGTATTTGATGGCGTTGTTGACAAGATTCGTCAAAATTTGGTCTATCTTGTCGGGGTCGGCGTCAATCGGGGGGAAATCGGCAGGGAAGTCCAGCGCCAGGATGTGATCCTTCGCATACGCCCGCTGCGCCGCCAGGACTTTCTCGGTCAGCGCCATGACATCCACCGGCTGCCAGTTGATCTGCATCGCGCTGCCCTGCTCGATGCGCGAAATGTCCAGCAGGTCGGAAATAAGCCGGTTAAGGCGGTCGCACTCGGAGTTGATAATCCCGTAAAACTCACGCCGGGTCGCGTCGTCAAAATAGCCTTCTTCGTCGGTCAGCAGCGTGGAGATAAAGCCTTTAATACTTGTGAGCGGCGTTCGAAGCTCGTGGGAGACGGTTGAAATGAACGCCGTCTTCATCTGCTCGACGCCGCGAATTTCCGTGATGTCGTTGAAGACCGCGACAATTCCCGCCGGCTCCCCGTCGTCATCGCGCACCATCGCACACTGCACCTGATAAATGCGCTCACGAAACTGCGCCTCCGGCGGAGCATCGTCAATCGCAAACGACACTTCTTCGGCGACTTCAGCATGGCCGGAACTGAGGGCGCGGTTCAGGATCGCACGGATGCGGGAGTCGGTGACAACCCGCTCGAACGGCAGATCAATCACAGGAAGCGCTGGGGAGATACCGAGGATGGCACGGGCCGATGGATTGATCTGTACCAGACGCCCATTGTTGCCGACCATCAAGAGGCCGGCATAAAGACTGTCAATCGTGTGCAGCAGCTCCTGCTTTTCCTGCACCACTTCGCGGTAGATCTGGGCAGACGCAATAACTGCTGCGCCCTGCCGCGCAAGCTGCTCCAAAAGCCGCACGTCTTCATCAGCAAACACGCCGCCGTATTTTTTGTTGAAAACATGCAGAACACCCACCGTAGTTCGGTCTAAAACACGGTTGTCCTCGTCGCGCTTCTCCACAATCAGCGGCACGGAAACTGCATTCCGAATACCGAAGCGTGCCAGCCCTTCCGACGCTGCACGCGGGTCCAGCGCGGCATCATAAGTGATGGAAGACATTGTTGTTTGAAAGACTTCGTTGGAGACACCTTCTTCCGCGACAGGGCGCTCCAAGGACAGCAGCTCCTCCCGGCTGAACCCAAGCGCCGGAGGCGCGGCGTACAGCAGGGCCGAGTCCACATCATGCAGCAAAAAGACGCACTTTTCGGCTTGTAGAATTTTACCGATGCGGTCCACTAGACGCTTCAAAATATGCTCGAACTCGCCCGGCGACGGCATAGGCATCGTGGGGATGGGCGGCGGGGGCGTGCCGGGACTGGCAGGATCAGGCTGGGGCGGCATAATGTGCGGCATGGCGGGAGCAGCGAACCTCACTTGATTATAGCACGGCATTTGAGGCGGCGTCAATGCACCCGCCGCCCTCAATCAGCAGTCTCAAATCAGCAGCAGACGGCCGCAGTTTTCACAGGTCTGCATCTGCGCTTGTTCTTTGACGGCCTTGATCAGTGTGGACGACAGTTTCATGTGGCAGCCGCCGCAGGTGTCGCCTTCGATTTTCGCGATCCCGATGCCCCCAGCTTTCGCCCGGATGTCGTTGTAGCGCTTCATCGCGGCTTTGTCTTCGACTCCCGCGGCTGTGCTCTCCCGGCGCTGAGTCAGGTCGCCAATCTCTAGTGACAGTGCGTCATAGCGCGACCGGTAAGCCGCGACCACTTCGGCCCGATGCCCTTCCGCCGTGTGCGCTTGCGCCTCTGTCACGCTCGACTCTGCTTGCGCCTGCTCGACTTCTTCCATCAGCATCAAAATCCGCCCGTCGAGATCGGACTGCTGACGCCCCAGCGCCTCGATTTCCCTTTCGATGTTCGCCAGCTCTTTAGCGTTCGTGACACTTCCCTGGTACAGCTTCTGCTGGTAGGTTTTGCGCTTGGTTTCGACAGTCGAAAGCTTCAGCTCGTTGTCTTTCAAGTCCCCCGCCAGCGCGTGCAGCGCGGATTTTTTTGCCTGTGCGGCGCTGCCGGCCGCCGCTGCTGCCGTGCCCGCCGCCGTGCCGTTGTCCAGGTTCACCTGCGAGCGCTTGGCCCTCTGAATCAATGTATCTATCTGCTGAACGGCGTACAGTGCCGTCAAAGTTTCCGGGACGCTTGGCATGATTTCGCTCCTTGACTTTGATTTTAGCAGAAACGGCGGAGCGTGTCAAATCGGGGCGCAGACAAATCAGGTACAATGAAACCATGCCAAAAGCGCAAACTAAATATGTCTGCCGCCAGTGCGGTCACGAAAGCGCCAAGTGGCTCGGCAAATGCCCCGCGTGCGATGAATGGGGAACCCTCGAAGAAACGGTCACGGCTCTGGCCCCGAAAGCCCCTGGCACGCGCACCGCCGTTCCCTCGCTTGTCGGCGCAAGCAAGCCCCAGCGCCTCGGCGATGTCCCCTCGCCTGCTCAGGAAGGACGCATCCAAAGCGGAATCGGCGAGTTCGACCGCGTCCTCGGCGGCGGCATTGTGCGCGGCGCCCTGACCCTTATCGGCGGCGATCCTGGGATTGGCAAGTCCACCCTGCTGACGCAAGTGGCAGGCTACTCGGCGATGCGGGGCGGCAAAACTCTCTATGTCTCTGGGGAAGAGTCGGCGACGCAGATCAAGCTCCGGGCAGAGCGCCTCGGTATCACCGGCGGCGAGCTTCTGCTGCACAATGAGACCGATGTGATGCAAGTTGCGGCGGCGATCAGCGCCGAGCGGCCCGCGTTTGCGATCATTGACAGCATCCAAACCATGCAGCATCCCGACATTGAATCCGCCGCGGGGTCCGTTTCCCAGGTACGCGCCGCGACCGCACATTTGGCTCAGGTCGCGAAAGGGGAAGGCATCCCCATTTTCCTGGTCGGTCATGTGACCAAAGAAGGCACTCTGGCCGGTCCGCGCGTGCTGGAACACATGGTGGATACTGTGCTGACATTTGAAGGCGACAAGAATTATACCTACCGGATACTCCGGGCCGTCAAGAACCGCTTCGGCTCGACCGATGAACTGGGCCTGTTTGAGATGCACGAAGAGGGCCTGGTTGAAGTCCCAAACCCTTCGGAAATGCTGCTGGCGGAGCGAACCCAGAACACCGCGGGGTCCGCGATTTTGGCAACGGTCGAAGGCACGCGCCCCATGCTGATCGAAGTGCAGGCGCTTGTCGCGCCGTCGTTTCTCGCCAACCCCCGCCGGACGGTTTCAGGCGTTGACCAAAACCGGGTCAGCCTCATTCTCGCCGTGCTGGAAAAGCGCGTCGGCATGGGCCTTGCCTCGCAGGATGTGTTTGTCAATCTGGCCGGCGGCGTCCGGGCCGACGAGCCGGCTGCCGACCTTGCCATTGCCGTCGCTGCCGCATCCAGCTTCCAGGAGCGGCCCGTAGACCCAACCACTGTTTTTGCCGGAGAAGTTGGTCTTGGCGGCGAAGTCCGGGCGGTCGGCCATGTCGAGCTTCGACTACGGGAAGCGGCCCGCATGGGCTTCAAGCAGGCCATTGTCTGCGCCCGGAACAAAGCGGGCCTCCGCCGGATGCCGGACCTCAACGTCATCGGCGTTGATACCGTCCGGCAGGCACTCGACGCGGCTTTGTTCCGCTCATGAGGCTTCTTTTTGCCCTGCTGTTTTCTGCGCTGCTGTGCACCCTGCCCGGTTTTTCTCTGCCCTGCCTTGCGGCTCCGCCTGCCGTCGTCATCGTGCTGCTGCCCCCGGCCACACTGCGCGACTGGCAGGCTGCCGACGCTCCTACCCTGCACCGGCTGATGCAGACAGGCGCACTCGGCGTGATGAACACACGCACCGCCCATCAGGCAGGCCATCAGGAGCAGGAAACGGCGCAAAGCGCTCTTTTGACGCTTGCCGCTGGGGCACGTGCCGCCGGTTTCCCCTCCTCCGGCTTTTCGCCCACGCCTTTGCTTGCGCCCGGCATTGGCGTCAGCGCCGCCGCACTGTTCGAGCGCCGCACGGGAACCCGCGCTGGGCCACACCATTCCGTCTGCCTGGACTGGCCCGCCGTTCTCGCCGCGAACCAAAATCTTGGCTACGATCTGCGCCTCGGCAGCCTAGCCGATACGCTGGCCTCACACGGCATTTCAGCCGTATCCGGCGGCGGACCGAATGCTGACTGGCTCGCGGCAGGCAGTGACGGGACAGTGCAGCCTGCCCCTGTTCTCCATGCTGCGGCGGGGCGCTGCCTGATTTGGGACGCTGGGCCAGACATGGCCTCGGCGGATAAGATCCTTTCTCATGCCGTTGCACAAGTCGCCGCTCCGCAGGACTATTTAATTGTTCTGTCGCCATCCTCTGGCGCTTCTGGTCAGAGACAGCTTGCGCCGGTACTGGTCTGGGGACCAGACATCCCTGCCGGGCTGCTCCACTCACCGTCTACACGCCGCCCTGGGCTTGTCACCAACACAGATTTTGCGCCGTCCGTGGCGGCCCTGTTCGGCATTCCCCGCACACAGTTCCAAAGTGCGCCGTTCGGGTTCGCCTGGTCCCCCAAAGGCGAGGCAGATGCCGTCGGTACTTGCGACAAAATTGAGAGAGAAGCCGTCCGGCAGTCGCAGGGGATGCGTCTGTTGCCTTATATTGCCGCCGGCCTGGGCCTGTGGATCGCCTGCATAACCTTTCTGGCGGCACGGTTCGCTGTCCCCGCAGCCGTGCTTCTTGTGCCGCTTGCCACGGTGACTGCCGCACTGCTGGCTGGATCTGCCGTTGCCTTCGGTCTGCTTCTCGCCGCACTGCTGACCGCGCTTACGTTATCCTCACGCTCTGTCGGCACCTCGTCCGCGGTGATGCTTATCAGCGCCTTCCTCACCCTGACTGTTAGTGCCGACGCGGTCACTGGGAACACGCTGATGCACCGAAGTCTGCTCGGCTACTCAGTGCTGGAAGGCGCACGCTATTACGGTGTGGGCAACGAAGCCATGGGCCTGCTGCTCGGCGCGGCGCTTATTGCAGTCGCCCGGCTCTGGAAGCCAAACAAGTTCTTACGGTTCGCGCTGCTCGGCGCAATGGCAGGAATTGTGATTTTACTGGGGACAGCAGGCGCAAAAGCGGGCGGCGTCCTTGTCTCGCTCGCGGTTTTTGGTACATTTTTGCTCGCTGCCGCGGGCCGGCGCTGGACGGCAAAGATGATTTTGCTGCTTGTTGCCGTTGTTTTCACCGGAATGTCCATCGCCGCGTTTGGTGATGCATTCCTTCATGGAGGGGCGCATTCCCACGTCGGCGAGGCAGTGCAGCGTATTGCAACCGGAGGACCCGGAGAAGCCTGGGATATTGTCCGGCGCAAGCTGGCCGTGGAAGGGCGGCTGGCCTACCACAGTGCCTGGGCGGCGCTGCTGTGGCTGAGCCTGCTGTGCACAGTTCGGCTCTGGAAGGTAATACCTGCTGTAGATAGCTCCGAAAAAGCCTTGCGGGCGGCAGGCGCAGTCGGCATTGTCGCTTGCCTTCTGCTCAATGACGCCGGCGTCGTTGCGGGTGCCATTTTTATGACGCTGCTATGGGTTGCGGCAATGACACAAAAAAGCCTCCCAGTTCTGGAAGCATCCAGAGCCGGGAGGCCAACCTTATAGCCGAGTAGTCTACTGAGTGGCTGGGGCAGCAGGCGGCGTCGCTGTTGTACCGGGTGTCGCGTCAGGCGTCGCAGGCGCGGCGGGCGGTGTCGCATCCATCGGTGCGGCGGGCGGCGTCGAAGTATCGGGGGTTGCGGGCGGCGTCGCTGTCGCGTCTGTTGTCGGAGGCATCAGCACCATATCAATGATATGGATTGTGCCGTTGCTGGCCTTGATGTCAGCCTTTACTACAGTCGCATCGTTGATCTTCAGCTTGCCTTTTCTGCCTTTGGTGACTTGCAGGGTTGCGCCTTCCACTGTAGGAGGCGAAGTCGGCGAAGTCATTGCCATTGCATCGGCTGCCATGATGTTCGCGGGAATGACATGGTATGTCAGCACTGCCTTCAGCTTGGCGGGATCGGCTTCCAAAGCATCCAGAGCGCCGGCAGGCAGCTTGGCGAAGGCCTTGTCATCGGGCGCAAAGACGGTGAACGGACCGGCCCCCTTCAGGGTCTCGACCAGGCCGGCGATTTGGAGCGCCTTCACCAATGTCGTCAGGTTCTTCGCCGC
This sequence comes from Capsulimonadaceae bacterium, assembly GCA_965213825.1. Classification (GTDB taxonomy): domain Bacteria; phylum Armatimonadota; class Armatimonadia; order Armatimonadales; family Capsulimonadaceae; genus JANXMY01. Next base: position 19,014 of record CBDCAE010000010.1, on the reverse strand, counting down.
CATGGCTGTCTCGACAATGTCAAGCTGGCTCGTTCCGGGCGACATTGGTGCTGTCGAATCGGTCGGAGTCATCGGCGGGGTCGAGGGCGTCATCGGAGTCGAGCCGCCCATCGGCATGGACATCATGCTGCTGTCGCTTTTGCCGAGAGACACCGCATATTTGTTGAGCGCGTCGTAGTCGGAGACCTGTTGCTTTTCTTTGTCGTTGTTATAAACGTCGCTAAGCTTCAGGCCATAGGTAGTTGCAATCGCCGGGAATGTTTCTCCGCGCTCGACCATTCCGCAGACCTGGCCGAACGGGATTGCTGTCTCCCTGCTGATTTTGACAACCGTTGCAATCTGAGTGTCGGAAAGACCACGAGCACGCGCTTGCTCCAGGTCAGTCGCATCAAAAACGCGGTTGTTCAGAACCTTGTAGTCAGTCGGCAGGTTCATCGGCGGGGTCGGAACATTCGGCGAGGACATCCCGGACATGGGCATCGAAGATGTGGTGCCCGACATGGGCGCGGCCGCAGTTGAGTCCGTGCCAGTTGCCGGGGCGGGCGGCGTTGTGGGCAGGTTCGCGGAGTCCGCCGTTGGGGCCGTTGGGTCAGGCGGGGTTGTCGTGCCGCCAGCCGGGGCTGCCGGTATAGTCGGGGTTGTCGGATCAGCCGCTTGTGCAAAAGCATTAGGCGCAGCGGCGGCCAGCATGGCGGCAACGGCACTGACAAGCGCCAGGCGGTTCAATGTGTTTCGAGTGGACATGGATGGGGAAGCTCCTTTTTACTAAAACCGTCTCAAGATTTACTAAGACCGTCTTGGGCGGCTGCAAGAGTACGCAGGCGACCCAAGCGGGTTTCGGTCAAGTTCTGCCTTGTTATACCTGCGAACCGGCGAAAATAAAACACTCCTGGCCGTATTACCGGTATAATTTTCATTGAGAGAACTTACAATTCATGGCTGGTCGCACTTATCTGAAGCAATACCTCGGCGAAAATGGCACACTCAAGCGTGCTTTGCCAGGTTTTATTCCCCGTCCGCAGCAGCAGGCCGTCGCGGCGGCGATTGATTCCGCCATGTCCGTGCCGGGCGGTATCGCGCTGATCGAAGCCGGGACCGGCGTCGGCAAAACTTTGGCGTATCTGCTGCCGGCGCTCAAACACGCGAAGCCGAACTGCCGGGTTGTCGTCTCCACGCACACGCTGGCCTTGCAGTCGCAGCTTGCTGGAAAAGACGTACCATTGGCTCAGTCCGTCTGGAAGATGCCTGGTGAAGCGGCCGTGGTCAAAGGCCGGGGCAACTATTTGTGCTTGCAGGACTATGATGCCGCACGCGGCGACTTATGGACCGTTGGCGACCCGCAGTTTCAGCAAATCGCAAGCTGGAGCAAAACAACCGGAACCGGCGATGCCGCCGAGCTGGACTTTACTTATCCTGGCTGGGCCGAAATTCGGGCCAACACCGACACCTGCAAGTCTCAGGAATGCCGGTTTTATGACCGCTGCTTTTACTACCGAATGCGCCGGGAAGCCCAGGAAGCCGAAATTCTGCTGGTCAATCACGCGCTGTTTCTTTCGGACCTCGCCGTCCGGCGCAGCGGCGAGCCGGACGCCAAGCTGCTGCCGGATTACGATTTTGTGGTCTTCGACGAAGCGCACCATCTCGAAACCGCCGCCGCCGCCGCGTTCGGCATCGCCTTTTCGTCGTCGCGCCTGCCCGGACTCATGGACAAGCTGCGCCGGACAGCCCGCGTTCTCGACATGAACACCGACCGCTTGAAAGCTATTGAAAACAGCTCGTCGGCGCTGTTCGATCCGTTCCTGCACGGCGGGCGCCCCGAGTTTGTCGTTTCCGATATACTCCGAGGCGAACCGGCTTTAGAGTCCGCCCGCGCCCAGGCCGCCGCCATCGGCGTCCTGCTGGACTCCACCGCCACCGAGCTGTTGAAACAGGACACTGGCGGCCAGCCGGCCCTCAAAGACCGCGTAGACGGCCTGCGCCGGCAGTGTGTTCGAGCAAAAGAAGAGCTGACGCTGGCGTTTGGCGGCGATGATTCCAATTTTGTCCGCTGGGGGTCGCTCGGCCGGGCCGGGCGGCGCGGGCCGTCGGCCACCATCAACTGGACTCCGGTATCGGTCGCGCCCATTCTGTCCGCCGCCCTTTGGAAACAGCCGCGCTCAATCGGCGCAGCCCTTATCTCGGCGACGCTTTCCACCGACGGCGGCTTTGGCTATGTCCGCAAGCGGCTCGGCCTCTCGCCGACTGACCCGAATGTCACCGAAACCATTGTCGGCTCGCCGTTCGACTACGAGAAAAACTGTCTTCTGTATCTGCCGCGCCACCTGCCCATGCCATCCGACGACCCCGGCTATGCCTACGATGCCGCCAATGAAATGATTGCTCTTCTGGAAGCCTCGAAGGGCGGTGCGTTTCTGCTGTTCACGTCCTACCGGGCGATGAACGCGGCCTACGACCATCTCACCCAGTCGGACCTGCCCTACCCGCTTCTGCGCCAGGGAGAGATGCCGAATCCGAAGCTGATCCAGACGTTCAAGAGCGAGAAAAACGCCGTGCTGTTCGGCACCCAGTCGTTTTGGGAAGGCGTGGACATTCCCGGAGCTGATCTGCGTTTAGTCATCATAGACCGCCTGCCGTTTGCCGTCCCGGATAGCCCGCTGCACAAGGCCCGCGTGGACGAAATCACGGCGTCCGGCGGCGACTGGTTCAATGATTTCGCGCTCCCGCAGGCCCAGCTTCGATTGAAGCAGGGCTTTGGCCGTCTCATACGAACCTCCCAGGACCGGGGGGTTGTCGCCATTTTGGATACCCGGCTCGTCCGCAAGACCTACGGCCAGCGCTTTTTGCAGTTCCTGCCCCCTGCCCGCCGGGTTTACGACCTCGCCGAAGTGGAAACATTCTTTGCGGAAACTATGATTGCAGACACAACTGCCGAAAAAGACAAACCAGAGAAGGACAAACACGCCGCCGTCGCGAACTAGATTGAACATCACCGAAGAAGGAGTCACACCCCATGGCCTTTGAAGTCCCCGCCCTGCCCTATGCCTACGACGCACTAGAGCCGCACATTGACGAAGCGACGATGCACCTGCACCACGACAAGCACCATCAGGCATATGTCACGAACTTGAACGCCGCTTTGGACAAGCACCCGGAGCTTGCCGGCAAGTCGCCCGAAGAATTGATCAAAGACCTGAACGCGATCCCCGAAGACATCAAAGTCGCGGTCCGCAACAACGGCGGCGGCCATGTCAACCACACTATGTTTTGGGAAATTATGGGACCCGGCGGCAGCGAGCCGACCGGTGCACTGCTGGAGGCCATCACCTCGACATTCGGCAGCGTGGATGCCCTGAAAACTGCCGTCAACGATGCCGGCGTCAAGCGCTTTGGCAGCGGGTGGACCTGGCTGGTCAAGAGCGCCGACGGCACGCTGGCCGTCGTCTCGACTGCCAATCAAGATAACCCCATGACCGATGGCCACACGCCGCTTCTCGGCAACGATGTCTGGGAGCATGCCTACTACCTGAAATACAACAACCGCCGCCCCGAATATCTGGCGGCCTGGTGGAACACTGTCAACTGGGACGCTGTTGCCAAGCGTTTCGACGCCGCCTAAATGACCCCTGCCGGACTTTTGGTCAGCCGGAAGGAACCTCACCCGGTCGCTTCGCGCCTACTCTCTCCTTTCTCAAGGAGAGGGGCGGGTCGAAGTCCGGTGTGAGGTTCTTGCTATGTCCCCGGCGCGTAGACTTCGACGCTGAACAGCGAATAGCCGAACTTCGTGGCCCGCTTTGTCCCGTAAATACGCACATAACGAGCCGCCGTCGGCGCAAACTTGATTGTTTCCAGGTCGCCGGTGCCACTGTCGGTATGATAAACGTCCGTCCACACCGTGCCGTCTTGGCTGACTTGAACCAAGTAGGCACTGGCATAGGCATCTTCCCACAGCAGCTTGACATGGTCAATCGTGACAGATTTTCCTAAATCAATCGCGACCCACTGCGGGTCCGAGAAATTTGAACTCCAGCGCGTACTGTCGTCGCCGTCGGCGATGTTGGACGCCGGCGTATCGGCCTCCTGCACCGACGAAGCTGTCACAGGGCGCTTGTAGGCTAAATCGTTTGGGTTGTGGACCGGCGGGGCGGGTTCGTCGCCTAAAAGCGGAATCGGCTGTGTATAGGTGCGGCTTAGACGCAGGAGAGATTGACAACGGATGTCGCGCGAAGACGACCCGATTTGGACATCATAAACCCCCGCGTCTGCCTTCCACTGTCTGCCCCGGACATCGCAGTAGGCTAGATCGCGCGGGCGAAGCGTGATGGTTACGGTCTTAGTCTGGCCCGGCAGCAGATCCACTTTGCCGAAGCCTTTCAGCTCCCGCAGCGGCTTGTCAATTTTCGGCGCGGGGTCATGGACATACATCTCCGCCACTTCTGCGCCTTCTCGTCTGCCGGTGTTCGTGACGGCAACGCTGGCGGTGAGGGTGCCACCCGGCTCCAGCGTTCCTTGCGAAAGCCGCAGCGGGCCATACTTAAATGTCGTATACGACAAGCCGTAGCCGAACGGGAACAGCGGCGCAACACGCTTTTTGTCGAAATGCCGGTAGCCGACGTAAATCCCTTCGGCGTAGTTGACCTGACCATTGACACCAGGAAAATGGCCGAAATCGGGATAATCTTCGCGGCGGGCCGCAAGTGTCGTCGGCAGCTTGCCGCTGGGGTTCACGTCGCCAAATAAAATGGATGCCAGCGCGTGACCGCCTTCGTCGCCGGGGAACCACGCTTCCACGAGGCCCGGCACTCGGTTCAGCCAGGGCATCAGCACCGGCGTTCCGTTGTTTAAGACAACAACGGTTTTGGGGTTTGCCGCCGCGACCGCTGCAATCAGCGCATCCTGGTCGCCCGGCAGCGCCATTGAAGGCCGGTCCTGCCCTTCCCCTTCCGTCCCTGCTGTCGTGACGACGACCACTGCAACATCAGACTTTTGAGCGGCCTCCACGGCATCCTCATAAGACGACCGGCCGGGCAGAAGCCAGCTAAAGCGCAGGGACGCATCCCCTCCCGCCTGGAAATACTCAACCCGCAGGCTGTGCTTGGAGTTCGCGGCAAAATCAGCCTCGACTGTCTGCGTCGAGACGCCGCCCTCAAACCAGTGATCTATGACTTGTCTGCCGTCCAGAAATAGCCGATAGCCGTCATCTCCCGACAGCGTCAGCCCGTACTGTCCCGCCGCCTGTGCCGCCAGCGTTCCCGTCCAGCGGACGCTGAACTCCGTGCGCGGTACGCCGGGTGCCGGGACAGTATGGGACCAGTCGAATTGAAGCCCAGCATCAATACGGGTCAGCGCAGACTGCCCTGCGAGATTCCGATTAGCGAAATACTCCCCCCGCAGGCCGCTTTGCGTTCCCGCCGCCGACAGCGCAGAAGCAGGGACAGGACTGCCGCTTGCAAGACCCGCCGCGTAGTTTACCGTGACATTGCTGCCAACCCGCGCTTTGATGCCGTCAAGCGGCTCAATCGAGTAAAAGGGCTGAACGCTGGGGCTGCCCTGCGATCCGAACTGCATCCCCTTCGCGCCCGGCCCGATCACGGCGATGGATTTTATCTTCGCGGCGTCCAGCGGCAGGATGGCGTTTTGGTTATTGAGAAGGACCATGCCGCCGCAGGCGGCGTCATACGCCAGCCTTTGATGAGCAGGCGAATTGACTTGGCTGTGGTCAACCGTGCGCGGCCCGTCTAGCAGGCCGACCCGGAGGACAGTCCGCAGGATGCGCTTGACCGAGTTATCAATCTGCACCTGCGTAATGCGCCCATTCTTTAACGCCCGCGCGACTTTGTCATGCGTCAGATACGCCCCGCCCGGCATTTCCAAGTCGTTGCCGGCGCTTATGGTGCCTGCCGTTTCGTGCACTGCACCCCAGTCGGACATGACCAGTCCGTCCCAGTTCCAATCGTCTTTCAGAACATCGGTCAGCAGGTACTTGTTTGCCGTCGCGTAGTAGCCGCCGACACGGTTGTACGATGCCATGACAGACCAGGCATGACCGTCTTTTGCCGCCGTCTCAAACGCGGGCAAATAAATCTCGCGCAGCGCCCGCTCGTCCACGGTAACATTGACGCCAAACCGATCCACTTCCTCGTTGTTGGCGTCGAAATGCTTGACGCAGGCCGCGCAGCCCGTACTCTGCATCCCCTGAATGTAGCCGAACGCCAGCCGCCCGGCCAAAAACGGGTCTTCGCTGAAATACTCCGAGTTCCGCCCGCCGAGCGGCGACCGCTGAATGTTGACCGCCGGACCCAGCAGCACCTGGACGCCTGTGCCTTTGTTTAAGGCTTCCTCGCCAATCGCTTGGCCGATACGGCTCACCAGCAGCGGGTCCCACGATGACGCCATCGTCACTCCTGATGGGAACTGCGTCGCCGGTCCCTGCGTGCTGTCCTGTCCGCCGCGCACCCCCTGCCCCGCATCCGCCATCGCCATCGCCGGAACGTCGAGGCGCGGCAGCGGCTGGGTCGTAAAGCCGGTTCCCGTCAGAAAGCCCAGCTTCTCGTCCTGGGTCATCCGCCCGAACAAATCAGTGACCCGCGCTTCCAGCAGCGCGTGCGCGTCTTTGTAGATGGGCGGAGTTTGTGCGTGAAGCGGCGTGAAGGTGAACAGGAGCGCAATAATCGCAAACAGAGAGCGAACACAAGGGAGTGTTTGTGGGTTCATGATTTGGTGGAGGATGCCCAGGGGTAAAATCCTGGGCTAAGGCTTTGTGAGGGTGAGGAGACTGCGGCTGGTTGTCCTGCGGACAAAAGAGAAGATAAGCCGCGTTATAATTATCGTCTTCTGTCCGCAGGACAGCTGGCGCGGAGCGCCCTTCAGCCTAGGATTTTAATCCTGGGCATCCTAAACTATCGTGCCGACGCCAACTTCTTCTGCCCCATTTCAAAAGTATGTTCCCAGGGCTGCTGCGCCAGTTCTTCAATGCGCCCGGAATACGGCTCCATCTTCCAGCCCATAAAGGCCCAGCCGACGTAGTTGCCAACGTCCCAGATCTTCTCTGATGGGAGCTGTCCCTTGAACTGCGGCATCGCGCTTCCCGGAATACCGTATAGGACAACAAGGTAAATGTCCCCGTTCGAAATTGAAGACACTTCGTTCTTGCGGTAGTCGTAATGGTCTCCCGGCTGCCCGCCCTGCGGATTAGCCCCGGACGCCTGCACCAGCGTGAAGTCCATCGGCGGCGGGTTCAGGTACGGCTTTGACGGTCCGCGCCCATCACCATGCTCCCCGTGGCAGCCCGCGCAGTAGGCGACATAGAGAACACGCCCGCGCTCCACTGAGCCTTCGGTCACCGGCTCCGGGTTCGGCATCACCAGCCACGAAGTCGGGAGAGTCGAGTTGAGATACGCGACATTCTCTCCAGGACCTTTCTGGTAATACTTGATCAGGTTGAGCTTGAGGTCCGCCTGCTGCTTTGCTCGCTTGGCTCCCATTCTGCCGCCGAGACACTGAAGGTAAGCGATCAGGTTGGTGCGATCTTCTCCCTCGATATAAGAGAACGACGGCATGAACGACTGCGGCCGGGTATAGCGTGGGTTCTGGAAGTGCGCCCAGTGCCAGTCGTCCGGGTGGTAGCCGGCTTCATGCGACAAGTCCGGGCCGTTACGTGAAGACCCCACTTCATGCGGCGAATCGTAAGCATAGTCGCCTGGCTGGGAGGCCAGCCCGCTGCCTTCGCCCCAGTCCATGGGGCGAGCGTCCTGTGAGTGGCAGTAAACGCAGCCGTTCTTGACGTAAATCTCGCGGCCCTTCAGCTCCTGCGCCGTGTATGGCTGCGCGTTCGGCGTCGGATTTGGATGGAAGACCTGAACCGGCAGGATCGCCATCACGACGATCCAGCTGAACATCACAAAAAGCGAGCCGAACAAAATTGTCAGCGGTGTCATTTTCATGGACGAAACGTATTTCTAAAACTCACTGAAAGCTCCCCCCAGCCCCCAATATTCGGGGTTGGGGGTCTGCTTCTTTCCTAATCAACAACCGCCACGCGGTCGTCAAACTCTGTCGCAGGCGCACCAATTTCCTGCAAGTCGGCGATCCCTGAATTGCGCTTCTCGGCCGAAGACGGCATTTTCTGCTTGACCGTCATGTAGAGATTGATGAACTGCATGATCACGCCGATCATATACATACCGCCGAACACTGAGCGCAGCAGGAAGTATGGCTTCACAATCGGATAGGCTTTCACCACCTGCTCGCCGAGTGTCACCCACGCACTTCCCTGCGCCAGACCCGCCCCGGTCAGCGCCCAGAAGTAGCCGTTGACCCCAATCAGCATCAGCCAATACTGCGTGTCGGCAAGGTTGCGGCTCCACAGCGGCTTGCGGACAATCTGCGGTACCATGTACAGCATGGTTGCCGACGAGATAAACGCGAATGCGCCGAGGAATGCCAGGTGCGAGTGCGCGATGACCCACTGCGTAAAGTGGACAAAGCGGTTCACTGTCATGAACGCCTGTACCGTGCCTTGGAACGAGACGGCGAGGTAGAAGAACGAGCCGGTCAGAACAAACCGCAGAGGAATGTTTTCCAGCATCTGCCCCCACTGCCCGCGCATTGTCATATAGATGTTGACGCTAAACGAAAATACCGGGATGATCAGTCCGACCGAACCAACAATCGAGATAATTTTCAGCCAGTTCGGGATCGGCGCTTGCAGCAGGTGATGCTGCCCTGTATTGGAGTACAGCAGCGCGATGGACCAGAAACCAACCAACGACATGAGGTGCGAGTAAAGCGGGCGGCGCGACAGCTTCGGCACAAGATAATATACCAGTGCAATGCCGCCGGTCGTGATAAACAGACCGAATAGATTATGTCCGTAGAACCAGTTCCAAACCGCGTCGTTCAGGCCGATCAAAGACCCAGTTCGTTGGAACTGCGTCGCACCATCCGGCAGATGGGAAGCATCGTTGCTCCATAGGATGTGCGAGGCCCCTTTCGCATCCAAGAATGTGCTGAACGGGTGCCACATGACATTGCCGATGAAATACATCATCGCGACCCATACTACCGACCCGCCGATGTACCATAGCGACACATACATCTTCGGCTCCCGCCGTGCGGCGATGGTCTGGAAGATAATCACTGCGTTGACACACATCAGCACGAAGACCGGCCAGTCGATCCACCACGGGAACTCCGTGTACTCTTTTCCCTGCGTGTCGCCATTCAGGATCGCGCCGACGCCGAGCAGCACGGTCAGGTTCCAGAAGAAGAGCAGCAGATTCGCCGCTCGGTTCGAGCGAAGGGGCGTCTTGCAGAGGCGCGGCACGATGAAGTACCAGCCGCCGAACATGCCCGACGAGAAGATCCCGAACAGCCCCATGGCAATGTGCGCGGGCCGCAGGCGGCTCCAAACAAGCTGCGGGATGCCCGAAAAGATGTCCGGTGTCGTCAGCTCGTTGGACATGACAAACCCGAAAATGGTCGTCATCACGATCCAGAACGCGCCGGAAAACAGCCCATGGAGCGCCGCCGAGTCGGGCTTGTCCAGCCGTTCCCAGAACGCAGCCAGCTTTGACGAGTTCGCCCTGGATCGAGGCGGCCCGGAGCCGTTATGATCCGACGGCAAAAGTGAAGTGATGGACATGGCGGAGGCTTTCTAAAACCAGAGAGAAAGTCAAAAGCGTGACGGCACAGGCAAAGAAGTGCAAATAAAAAAGGAGGCGAAAATCTCTGCCCTTATTATACTCAAACTTCCAGTAAAACAAAAGCCTTATTTCGATATTATTCCGCTGTTTCCCTTGGTATATTTGTGAGGTATGCCCGATATGATGGAGGCCATACTCGGGAAGAAACGAAAAATCCTCAGCGCCGGTATAAGGGTGCTGAGGATTTTCCTGGTTTGACAGACTTCGGCCAGACGAACTGAAAAGCCGACACGCGGATTCGAACCGCGGACCTGCTGTTTACGAAACAGGTATTCCTACCAATAACGAAAACAGGAAAGTGGCTTCAGATCATGCTGAGTGCAGTCCGGCCAGGAACTGACTCTGAAAAACTGTGTGACTTGACAGTACCCCACCCCAACGGGATTTGTCAAGACCCAAGCGAAAATCCTACAAACAACCCAAAACAGCACGCTCGTTAAGCAGAGGCAACTTCAAGTAACAGCATCGACATCAAGGCTTCTCGCAGATAATCTCCTGTGCAAGACGAATCAGTAACCCCTGCTGGTCTTCGTTGAGCATTCGGAACACATCCATCATTAACTGTTCCTGCCGGTCACGCTTGTCAAAAAGACTCGTTACGATGGTGGTGTCTGGAATGACCGTACTAATCCGATAGCGTTCCTTTAGTTGGTAAGAATCCACCACCTTCGGCCCGCCCACAAGTTCCGTTCGGGAGGTCTCCAGTGCTCCCGCCAGCCGCTCCAGGTCGTCAGCGAGAACCCGCGTCTTCGCCTGTTCCCATTGTGACACCAGCGATGGACTCACCTGCATCTTTGCCGCCAACTCACGCTGGGACATCTTCAAGAATCGCCGTCGTTCCCGAATTTTACCGGCAACGAAGTTTTCCACAAGTGGCTGTGCCCGCCGTCGGCCAAGGGTACTGGCAACATGGAGGACTTCGTGGGCGACCATATGATCCAAGGCTTCGTTGGCAAGTTCAGTTCTCCCGCGTCTCTCGTCAGAAGTCATAGGATTCCTCCACCTCTGCCCCGATCAGATAAGATTTCAAAAGATACTCCTCCGCGCGAACCCAGGCTGGCGGCTGGGCGCACCAGAGGGTTCTTTGAGGCTGTCTGCATCATTCTTTGCACCAAAGCCTGCACCTTTTTCGGTGCTAAAGTCTGCACTGAACTTTGCACCTTACCCCGCCGACTTCGTCTCTTCTTCTTTGCTACCGGCTCCGTCCATCTTTACATAAAGTTCTCTCAGATGCTGCCGAATGATGTGTGACAAGCCTCCCGGTAAGTCCTTGGCGAACTCAGCCGTGTCCGGTTCCAGCCGGACCGTGTAGTTTTCCGTGTGGATTCCCATGCTTCCACGACCGCGCTTCCGTATGACTTTTTCTGTGTTGCCACGCTGTTCCATGCCTCAGTATACCAGAAAAATCCCGTGTCGCAACGTGCATACTAAATTGAAAAATAGGTTATAAATGCGTGATAAATACTTTACTCCGCACGTCCTTCGATGCAATCATGACGTCAACACAGACAAAGACGGAGACGCCGCCATGACCCCGCGAATGATTAGCACAGCCATGAAGAACGAAATCGACGAGCGCACAGTCAGCCGTGCAAAAGACCTCTTGCGCTTCACGCAAACGTCCACGGACATTCGTGTTGACCGGATGGACAACATTGAATATCTGGGCGACCACGACCGGGACCCAGACACGGACGGCCTCCATTTCTGCACCGGTAAAGTCGGCGAAGAAACCATGTCGGCCACAGTCAAGTCGTATGCCGGCGAACTGCTGGTGACGTTTTGGCAGAAGGAGCGGAACCACACACGCCGCGCCCTGGTGGATGCACAAGGAACGTACTGGCTCGAAATCAAAGGCCACGCTGTGGTAATTGGACCTAACTGCAAGTATTTGACCGCTTTGGACAAAATCTGGTCAGCGCGGATGCACTGAATGGATTGAAGCGATCTACCTCAATGTTTCCAAAAAAAACGATTTGTGGCAACATAAGAATGAAGGAAAAACTGGGCGGGGCGCTAGAACGCTCGTGCAAAAAATTGCCGAATCCTGTGGCAAAAGTAACGATAAAGAATTTAGGAGGCGCGATTGTTTTCGCGCCTCCTGGAACAAGGAGAAATTATGATAGCAAGGTACGCAGGCAGATGTGCCCGCTGGAATTTTCAATATCCTGCCGGAACCGAAATTTTTAAAGGCAAGTTCGGGTGGGAAGTCGCTAATCCCAGTAAACTTGATGTTGACACGAGCGAAGCACCCTTTGAAATTTGGACTGAGTCTAACATCAAAGTCGGACAAACTCTGCGCCAGTACGAGACGGAACCTGACGCGCCAATCGTTACAGTTGTGCGAGTCGACTGTCAGTGTTGCGAATACGACGACGACGATGTTTTCGATGACGAGGAGCGCTATTTTTACACTGCCGCCTGCCGCGCTGCGACTGACGAGGAGGTAGCGCGGTTTCTGGAAGAAGAATCGGAAAAGCAAGCAGCGACCAAGCGCGACGCGGACTTTCGTCGCTTGTTCAATCGCAAAGACGGCGAATATATTCAAGGTCAAATCGCGAAGCCGGCCGGCGAACAAATCAAGGTCGGCGAAGGTTTTGGACTGTATGGCGTGGGACAGGAATTATTCGTCGAAGCAGCCGGCGATTGGGTCTGGGTTGTGAGTCAAAATGGCATGGACGGCGACGATTGGAGTGCCAGCAACTGGGGCGGGGCAATCGCGCTTCGCTACCCGCTCACCCCGGAACGTCTCGCATTGGTTAAATCAATGCCAGGCGGTGAGGCCATCGGTAAGACGCCGGATCAGAAGCAAACGGAGGCCACCGCGCGGCTGTTGAATGATGTGTTTGGCATCAGCCCACTGCGTTCGCTGTTCGACACTCCAATCAAGGATGAAGACCCGGACCCGGCTTACTGGGTGCAGTTCGAAGGTAACATCTTCGGCGTGACGCCTGAGCGAAACAAGATTTACCTGAAAATCACCCCCAAGCGTGGCCTAATCATTCCTCCTAGCGTATCGTCGAAACGACACTCTACGTCGTCTGTTTGTTTGCTCTATGCCCCCACGATCGAGCGCCTCTCCCTCATCGAGCCGCTGATCCCGTCCTGGGCCGGAACTAGCGTTTTGGGACGCTTCGCCCTGCCAGGCCAACGTGATTGGGCAGACAACGCGGCAGATATTCTCCGGGTCGCAGACAACATCTGTGCTCCGCTCAACCAAATCGAGTTCGCGCTTGGCGTGCGCCTGATTCACATGGTTCCTGCCGCGAGTTTCGACAACGAAACGATCATGATCTGGGATGACCAGACGTTGACGCGTGGGACATTGTACTCCTTTGCCGTCATTGACGAGAAAGCAGGCGAGCAAGCCCGACTGCGCGGCGAGGAATATACGCCCTATCAGAAAAACACGCGAGGTTTCCCAGCCTGCACAAAAAAACCGTCGGTTGCGGCGATTTCGCACGCAGCATCTTCGCTCCTGACTATCGCTGCCTCCTCCGGAAATTGGAGGTCTAGCGGAAAATGGAACATGATGGTGACGGTGCAGGAAATCACCAGCACACACGTGCTGGACAAGTCCAGTACTAGCGGCCAAGGTTGGTTTGAGTGCAAAACGCTAGAGCGACTCGACGTTCGTCATTTGGATGGGCGCGAACATGCCCTTTACAAGTTAAGTATCGAGTGGGCCAGCATGGGCGAGGACGCAGACGCCGGAACTCATGGTGAACTGTTCGAGAACGAAAGCGAAGCAAAAGCGGCCATGTACAAATAATGTGCTGGCCCACTTCTGCATGACACCAGCATGGAACCGGACCGCCCGACAACACTGCAAACAACCCAGCCCGGCCCCAGGGCGCAGATATGAACACCCCCCCAGCAAGCCATCCCCCGGTTGCTGGGGGGTTGATTTTTTGGCTATTCCCATCTAAAAATGCCCCTGAAACTGCAGCGTGGACACGAGATTAAACGGCAGTGCGAACAACCCCCAGTCACCACATCCGGCAGGAGGATGTTCATTTTGTCCCACTCCCAGAGTAGCCAACCAGCCGGCACCAAGAAGTGTCCCGAGGACAACCCGCCCCGGCACTCCGAGGAACTCCTCCGGGAAACTCCTTGGCCGGCCGGCCAGCCCGGAACTTATTTGGCCGTTCTGGGCTGTCATTTTCAACTGGTCCAATTTGCTAACTGACGTTTCCGGCGGACCGTTAATCCGCCCGCGCCCAGTGCCAACAACACCCCCAAAGGAAACCGTCGTGGAGGCTTCTGGAACGGCAGCAGGGGCCAAGATGATCGTTCCATGATTCGCGTAGTGGATTGTCCCGGGGCTGCTGTTGTTCTGGACAGATCCTGCGAGTCTCTGTATTTGCTGGGTTCGCTCACGAAGCGGAAACAGTTGTACGTTAAGAGACTAAAGGGTTGTCAGAAATGACCACCGCTCAACAGTGAACTTCTCAAACGCCGCGTATTGGGAAGTCCGGTAGGTCTGCTCCCAGCCAGGCGCTGACCCACTCTCGGTAGAGACGCGGGCCGTGCGTGCCGTTTGTCAGAACGACGATGCCCAACCCATGCGCGGGCACAAGAGCAGCAAAAGCGGTAAAGCCAGTATGGTCGCCCCATTGCCAGAGGATGTTGTCATCGGCAGTGCCCCATCCGAGGGACCAGCCCAGCCGTGTGTCGATCCCGATCTGCCGCTGAGACACGTCCGGCTGCCGCCCTCGCAGGCCCGGTTCAAGAAACGCTTCCAGCAGACGGGCGTACTCCCGTGCCGTTGTATGCAGGCTGCTCGCACCGTCAACTTCCGTCGGATACCAGCGGCAATGATCGGGAATGGCCCCGTTTGGGTCAAACCCGTCTACTGCCGTCTTGTTGTACTCGTCTCTCCACAGAAAACTGCTCAGGGGCATGTCCAGCGGACCCAGCACCAACCGCTGGAGATACTCAGCCGCAGGCTCGTTCCAGAGGGAAATTAGCGCCTCTTCGAGATAGAGGAAGCCCATCCCCGAGTACGTCCACCGCTCGCCCAGTAGAGCGATGCGAGTAATCAACTCGCCATCCGGCGGCCAGTTACGCCAGCCTGTCGTATGGGAGAGGACGTGGCGGGCGGTGATCCGGGCAATATCGGGATCGCCTGCCTCGAACGGCTTGTCCAGATAAAGCGCGAGCGGCTGATCGACGTCCAGCCGTCCCGCCTCAATCGTTTTCAAGGCCGCATACAGAAGTGCCTGCTTGGAGAGCGACGCACACCTGAAGATCGTCTTTTCGGTGACGGGCACCCTGCCCTGTGGTTCCGTAGTGCCAAAGCAGAACACTTCGCGGGTTGTGCCGTCTTCAAGGAGTGCAATCGTGAGGCCGGGAACCGCCGCCGCTTCCAGCAAAGTCGGCGTCTCTGCCGAGATATACTGAAGCCGTTTATCTATTCCTGTTTCTCGTTTTACTTTTGTTCACCGATCGTCATCCTAAATTCCTGCACTCCCGCCCCCTTAAAGTCGATTGTTTATGTTTCGTGAGCGGGCCTTTATGAACAGCCCCCCGGCAAACCTCGTACTGTGGGGTTGTTTTTTGTAGTGGTAGCGGCGTTTGCCGCTCCTGCCGAAGCGAATAAGGTCGGCATTGGCGTAGGGGCCGCAGGTCAGACTCTAGGACACCATGAAGCCATGACACTAACAACTCAACCCGAACTGCTACCCGCTTTAACCGCTACCCGCCTTATGTACTGGGTAGCGCAGGTGTGTCACACCGACGCCCTGGATCACCGTCGGGTTGCCAAGTAAGGCTGGTGTGCCAGCAAGGTGGTCGAAAAGGCGAACCCCGGAGCCAAGAAGAACCGCCGCGATGTCAACGGAAATTTCGTCGAGGAGGCCAGCGTTAAGGCACTGCTGAGTGGTGTCAGCGCCGTGGACTCCAACAGATTTCCCAGCAGCGGCGGCTTTGGCTTGGTTCACCGCGCTTTCGATGCCGTCGGTCACAAATTGGACAGTCGAGCCGGAGCGCGGCCATCCAGCGGGGATGTTATGGGTCAGTACGAAGGCTGGTCCCCAGGCGTGATTTCCGCCCCAGCCCTGGGCGACGTCGAAAGTGCGTCGGCCGGTGAGCACGGCACCCAGCCCAGACGTGAGACCGCGCAGGTGCTCGGCGCTCGGCTCAGACACCTTGAACGTCATGGGATCCGACCCTCCGGTGTGGATTTCGACGTTCCCCGAGGCGAGGTACCAGCCGAGCACTTCGGCCACGTCATCGTTAAGGTCGGCAATATAACCGTCCAGCGACATGGACATGATTGCGATTACCTTCGACATGCCGCAATTGTACCACAGTTGACAAGCGTAGAGAAAGCGGCCAGTGCGGAACGCCGTGCCTCGGAGCCGAAAAACTCCTCGGTCGGCTGCAATGCCCAAAGCCGCTGAAGAGCCGTCCTCCCTTGTGAGCACATGAACCCGCGCCCCACAAGGTGATGATCTCTTGGGCATGAGCGAGATCACCTGCTCGATACGGACCAATGCGGCGAAAGATTCTCGCCGCATTGGCCCAACACTTCATTTTCAGTTTCCATATTCACTCGCCATCGTCAACACCGACGCTGCGATCGTGCTGCCCATCCTGGCCCACGCACGCGAGAAGGCCAGCCATGTCGGCTGGTGACCGGGTTAGTGGTTGTGCGGAAGACTTAATCCGCAGGAATCTTGAATTGATCTGGTGAACGGTTCAGCCAGCAGCCGGCAGCGTTTAGAGGAATACGGAATGCAAACCCACCTTGAGTCTCTTTTCGATATAGAAGCAAGTCGCCTAAGCCCCATTCTGGAAGCAGTCACGGAGACAGCGGGTGTGGAGTTCCTCGGCTTCTCCCGGCAGGAAGTGGACGGCAAGCCCGACACGCTTTTGTGCGACTTCACCTACCAAACACCGGACGGACTCATGGGAGAGACAAAACTGTTCGTCAAGCGCTGCGTCTGGGGCGGTATCGCCGAGTCCGTTCATTATCATTATCTGGCTTTGCACGGTGTCTCGGTCCCACGCCTCTACGGTTCGCTCCGTGGCGGTGACGGCCTGGAAATCATCTTCGTGGAGCCGCTCACTGCTACCGACTTCCACCAGAATGACGAGGCGGAGTGGCGCTGCCTGCTTTCGCTGCTCGCCCGGTTCAACGCTTGTCCCATCACGCCTGAATACGCAGTTCACCTGCGCGAGTTCGATCAGATCGGACAAATTGGTGGCGGTATGTGGATTTCAGCCTTGCCCGCCTTCCCTGACGACGCGGAGATCAAGGCCAACTTGCAGGCGGCCGGTGTAGGCGACGACGAGTTGCCAGCGCTTCTCGGTACTGCGCGTGGTCTGTTCACCCAGGTGGAGGCTCAGCCGCGTGGGCTGCTTCATCAGGATCTCAGACCGGATAATGTCGGCTGGCTCGGCAGCCGTGCAGAGATGGTGGTTTTCGACCTGCACAAAAATGCCTGTGGGCCTCGCTTCGCGGATGTTGCGCCTTACCTGGCGGTGCCGGACTGGTCCAGAGACGCCGCCTTTCTGGACAAATCAGAAAGCGGCGCGAGGAGTCGCCGCGAAGTGCTAATCCAGCATTATCTGGGCGAGTACGCGCAGGCTGGCGGGCCAGTAGTCACGCCAGAAGTATTCCGTGCGGAGGCGTCCGCATTGGCCTGGGCGCACCGAGTGACGGTGCTCTCGTGGCTAGCGCAGGCGGGGCAGACTGACCGGGTGCGGGAGGTAGTGGAATATCTTCGCGGATACGGTGCGGAGACGTGAACATTGGTGGCAGCGGAAACGGCGCTGACCCAGGATAGGGCAGTGGACCGGCCCCTTATGGCGCGATGGTCTGGATCCCGGATTCCCAGACTCTCGTGGCATACAGGCTTGATCCCGCAGCGATCAAGCCTGTCTATGTGGTCGAGTCGTCGCCGAAAGACGGTGGAACGCAAGGTATAATCTATGAGGAGTTGATGATGCCGATGCTTTTCAATCCAAACAAAATTGATGCCGCCCCCCCGAGGTTTGCGGAATCGCTATACGTCCGAATGAACCGTTTGCCAGATGAACATCTGGTAGCCTGCCGGGCCGCTCTGGAGGACTGGTTCACCCGTTATCCCCTGGAGGAACAGCCGGAACTGGTCAGCCGATTTCGCAGTCGTGACGACCGCAACCATCTGTCGGCTTTCTTTGAACTCTACCTCCACGGATTATTGATACAACAGGGCTGTACAGTAGAAATCCATCCAGGCGTCGGCGGGACAGCGAAACTGCCTGACTTCGGCGTGACGGACGGAGAGGGGAACTGCTTTTATCTTGAGGCGATCCTCGCCACCGACGAATCGGACGAGGAATACAAGGGCCGGACTATCGCCGATCAAGTCTATGATTACCTCAATGCAAACCTGACAAACCCCGACTTTTTCCTCGGGCTGACTCTCCACGGCGTACCTAAGTTGCTCCCCGGCAGGAGAAATTTAGTGACCTTTCTCAAGGAGAAACTGGAAGGTGTTGACCATGAAGAGGTGACGGCTGCCTATGTGGCAAAGAAGTATGACGAGGTTCCCGTCTGGAAATACCATCATGACGGGTGGACCGTGGAGTTTCGCCCGCTCCCGAAAAAAGCCGATTGCCGGGGAAGTAAAGGCGACAGGATTACTGGCGTCTGGATGCACGGCATTTCCGAAACTGGCTCGGCTATACCGATCGTACCGGAGGCAGCAATTCGCAAGGCACTCAAGACGAAGTCAACCCGCTACGGTCAACTTGACCGGCCCTACATTGTCGCGATAAACGCTCTTAGCATCTACGCGGACCGTCGGGATAACGAGTGGGCGCTGTTCGGAAACGAGAGCCTGCGGGTCACCCCGGCAGTAGCACCGAGCGAGACGAACACCTTCACATGGACCCGAAACCGCAATGGCTCCTGGCACAACCCGCATGGGACAATATTCTCCCGGGTGAGCGGCGTGATGATCGTTAAGGGAGTTCGTCCGCAGGATTACCAAGCCCATGATGCAGTTCTATACGAGAACCCGGCGGCAACTTACCCGATCGGCCCACTCTTACCGGGCGTGACACATGCCAAGGTGGAGAATGACCGTCTTGTCTACACGGACGCCCCGGAGGAAGGAGGCGGCGATGCCTGACTTTTCCCAAGGCACTCTCGACGATCTTGCCCCCATGTCCTGCCTCACTTGGCGCGGGGTGCCCCTGGAGTTCGAACCTCAATGGCAGCGTGTCTTCCAGGCCACCGAGGAGACACTGGACCTGACTGCGCCCTGCCCTGTCTGCGGGTCCCACTCGCTGCATCGCTGGTATGACCTCAACCGCAAGC
>CBDCAE010000009.1:0-468017 GCA_965213825.1 Capsulimonadaceae bacterium | reverse complement strand
GGGTTTTTCGCGATCCCAGCGGGCGGCGCAGGCCGGTTCTGGCAGCCGCCGATTGACATTCACGAGACGGACGATGCGATCTTGGTGAAGGTGGAGCTGGCAGGGGTCAAGGCCGACGATTTGCAGGTTTCCCTGTCGCCCGACGACCGGCTGCTGAATATCAGCGGATCGCGCTCGGAAAGCGCACGGGACCGGGACGGGCGCACCCGCTGCCATCAGATGGAGATTTATTTCGGGCCGTTTGAGCGGGCGGTCGCCCTGCCGGACGGCATTCGGCTGGACCGGGACGCGATCAAGGCAACGTACAAAGAAGGCTTTTTGCTGGTGACGCTGCCGAAGAAGCGGAGCGCGGGGCAGACCGGGCCGCAGATTATTCCGATCAGCACGGAAGACACGACTAGAGAGAACGAGGACAACAGTTAATCATGTCCGATAACATAAACGAAGAAACGACGCATGTGGACGCGATTGCCGAAGACATGCCGATTGAAGGCGAAGTCGCCGAGCAGATCGTCTCGCAGATCAACTCCGAAGGCGACGGCCATCCGCCGATTCCGGAAGAATTGTCCCTGCTGCCTCTGCGCGACACCGTGATTTTCCCGGTGCTTGTCGCCCCGATTGCCGTGGGCCGCGAGAACTCCATCAAGCTGGTGGACGAAGCCGTGTCCGGCGGAGACCGGATTATCGGGGTCGTCGCGCTCAAAGACTCCTCGGTCGAGAACCCCGGCGCGGGCGACATTTACCCGATGGGCGTGGCCGTGATTGTCCGCATGATGGCGAAAGTCCCTGATGGGATACGGATGATTGTTCAGGGCGTGGCCCGCATCCAAATCCAGCAGATCACGAGCGAAGAGCCGTACCTGAAAGCGCGGGTCAAAGTCCTGGACGCCAAGACCGAGATCGCGGAAGAAGACAAGGTTGAGATCGAGGCGCTGAAGCGCTCCATCGGCGAGCTGTTCCGCAAGACAGTTTCGCTGTCGCAGAATATGCCCGATGAGCTGGCAGGATTGTCGACGTCTATTGACGACCCGGCGGTGATGACGGACCTGATTGCCGCACATTCGCCGATCTCGGCGGAAGACAAGCAGCGCATCTTGGAGACGGTGAACCTTAAAGAGCGGATGAACCTGCTTTTGACACTGATGACCGCCGAAGTGCAGGTCTTGGAGCTTGGCTCGAAGCTGCAATCGCAGGTGTCGTCGGAGATCAACAAGACCCAGCGCGATTACTACCTGCGCGAGCAGCTTAAAGCCATTCAGAAGGAGCTGGGCGAGGGCGATGAGCGCGGCGAGGAGATGGATGAGCTGCGGGCGAAGATCGAAGCCGCCCATATGCCGGAAGATGCACTGAAAGAGGCGAACCGCGAGCTGGACCGCTTGCAGCGCATGTCGCCGGGGGCGCCGGATTACACGACGACCCGGACGTATCTGGACTGGCTAGTTGCCATGCCGTGGGACAAGTCCACGCCGGACAACCTGGATATTCCGAGTGTCAAGCAGAAGCTGGACGAGGACCATTTCGGGCTGGAAAAGATCAAAGACCGCATCTTGGAGTACCTTTCGGTCCGCAAGTTCCGGCCCGAAGGCGACATCCGGCAGCCGATTTTATGCCTGACCGGCCCTCCCGGTGTCGGCAAGACGAGCCTTGCCAAGTCTATCGCGGCGGCAATGGGCAAGAAGTTCGTGCGGATTTCGCTTGGCGGGACGCACGACGAGTCGGAGATACGCGGCCATCGCCGGACCTATATCGGCGCTTTGCCGGGCCAGATCATTCAGGGCATCAAGCGGGCGGAAAGCAACAACCCGCTGTTTGTCCTCGATGAGATTGACAAGGTCGGGGCTGACTACCGGGGCGATCCGTCGTCGGCGCTACTCGAAGCGCTGGACCCAGAGCAGAACGCGACATTCCGCGACAATTACCTGGACGTCAATTTTGATCTGTCCAGAGTACTGTTCGTGACGACGGCCAATCAGCTTGACACGATTCAGCCCGCGCTGCGGGACCGGATGGAGATCATCGAGCTGTCGGGCTACACGGAAGAAGAAAAGGTGCAGATTGCCGTGCGCCATCTGGTGCCGAAACAGATTGAGGAGCATGGCCTGACATCGGTGAAGTTCACCGAAGACGGTGTGAAGGCGTTGGTTCGCGGCTACACCCGCGAGGCAGGCGTCCGGTCTTTGGAGCGGCAAATCGCGGCGGTCTGCCGCAAGGCGACGCGCGAGTTCGCCGATGGGCGCAAGTCGCCGATGACAATCAATGCCAAGCAGGTGGAGAAGTATCTCGGCTCGCCGCGCTTTGAGTACGAGGAAGTGGCCGAGCGCACGGAGCAGCCGGGCGTGGTCACGGGCCTGGTCTGGACCCCGGTTGGCGGCGACGTTGTCTTTATTGAGGCGTCCCAGATGACCGGCGGCAAGGGATTGCAGCTTACGGGCCAGCTTGGGGACGTGATGAAGGAGTCGGCGCAGACGGCGCTGTCATATGTCCGCGCCCACGCGGGGGCATTGAACATCGTGCCGGACTTCTACGAGAAGTCCGACCTGCACATTCATGTGCCGGCGGGCGCGGTGCCGAAGGACGGCCCAAGCGCGGGGGTCACGATGACTTCGGCCATTGCGTCCCTGCTGTCGGGCCGCCCGATCAAGCCGGCTTTAGCGATGACCGGCGAGGTGACGCTGTCCGGGAAGGTGCTTCCCGTCGGCGGCATTAAAGAAAAGGTGCTGGCAGCAAAGCGGGCCGGGATCAAGACGATCATCCTGCCGGAGCGCAACCGCAAGGACCTGATGGAAGACATCCCGGCCGAGCTTCGCAAGGGTATGTCGTTCATCTTCGCCAAGAACGTCGCCGAGGTCTTAGACGCTGCGCTTCAGCCGATGGACGCGCCCAAAGCCGAGAAGCCAAAAAGCGGCACACGGCTCAAGACAATGGAGGCGGCCCCGCCGTCCGCCGACATCACCGCCGGCGTGCCGAGCGTCGCTTGACGCTGATAAAGAAAAGTCCCCGCCTCAACTGAGACGGGGACTTTTTGCTGGGTGGTACAATGGCTGATATGATGCAGCGCATTGTGATCGTCGGGCTCTGGGGGTTCCGGCAAGTCTACATTGGCACAGGCAGATCGGCACGGCTTTGGACCTAGACATAGTTTGGACGTAGTTCACTTGGATCGTTTGCTGTGGAAGCCGGGCTGGGTCCGGATTTCGCGACAGGAACAAAAAGCGGTCATTGCGGACTCTGTCAGTGGGTCGAAATGGATTGTGGAGGGGGATCACATCCGAACTCAGCCGCTGCGCTTTGCGGCGGCAGACACGATCCTCTTTTTGGACTTTCCACGTTGGATTTGCTTGTGGCGCATGGTCAAGCGCTTTTTGCAGAACAGGAGCCGCAGCCGTGTCGGCATGGCGGCAGGCTGCCCGGAACGACTGAACTGGGTGCTGCTGCGGTGGGTCTGGCGATACCCGAGAGACAACCGCGACCAGGTGCTGGCGAACATCACGCGCTGGGGCGGAGGATGCCAGGTGGTGACACTTCGCAGTCCGCAGGAAGTGCGGCGTTTTCTGGACGCTTTGCGCTCTGAGAGGGACTAGGGCTTTTTGTCTGGCGGCGGGGTACAATCGCGTTTCAATGCTGGGTTATTGGATATCCATTTTTCGGGGGCGGCGGGCCGGGCGCTGGGGGCGGCGGGCGGCGTGGCTGCTGCGGCAGATGTGGGCGGATTTTGGGCTGGGCGGGCCGGTGAGGCCCGTGTGGCTGCGGGATAATCCGTTTCTGCTGAAGGCAAGCCGGGCGGAAGCGCGGCGTCCGGGTCTGAGTCTGCGGCTGGCGGTGACGATTGTTGTTCTCGGCGGGCTGCTGGTGGGCGGGCTGTCGCTGGAAAATCAGTCTGGCTTCGGGCTGCGGCTTTTTCTGCGGTTTTTGTTTGGGTCGTCGCTGCCGGGCGCGGTGTTTGCGGCGCTGGCGTTTGTCCATGTGCTGCTGATTACTAACGCACGGACGGTGGGGGCGACAGTGCTGGCGGAGGAAGCGCGGCGGGTGACGCTGCCAGACCTATTGATGACGCCGCTGCGGCGGGCGGAGATGCTGCTGGCGATGGGAGTGGGACCGGCCCGGTCGGCATTTCTGGTCGCGCTGGCGGGTCTGCCAGTATACGGGCTGCTGGGGCAGTTCGGCGGGCTGACGCTTCCTGAAACGCTGTGCTTGTATCTGCTGTTTGCCTTGCTGTGCTATCAGCCGCCGGTCTACGGGTTCCCGGCATTGTCGGGGCTGGGGCAGACGCCGGACGCGGGGCCGGGGCAATTTGCGCCGGTGTCGGGGCGGCGAACGGCGCGGCGGACCGGCACGCTGGGGGCGGGGTTTCCGGCGGCTTTAAGTTTTCTGTTTCTGGCGCAGGCGCTTGGCGCGATTGGCGGCGGCTGGCTGGCGCATTTCTTTTCGGCTCTGCATCTGCCGATCTCAGCCGGGTTTTCGTTTCTGCTGTTTTTAACCTGGCCGTACTACGCAGCGCTGCTGCTTTCCAGCCGTTTGCCGTTTTTCCATGCGGAACTCTCGCCGCTGTGGTATGTCCTGCCGCTGATAATGATGCAGTGGGCAGGGTCGGCTTTGTCATCGGCGTCCGCGCTGTCGTCGGGAAACTTCGAGGAGATGCGGCACTCTTCGCTTTGGACACGGGCGCAGACGCTGCTGCGGTGGACGGCGCGGCTGGCGGCGTTCTGCGGGCTGGCGGTGGTCTGGCGAGCCTGGGTGGAGTCGGGGGACATGGCGGGGCTGGCCGGGCAGTTTGTGTCGGGACGGGGCTGGAACGCAGCCGGCCTGCTGACGCTTCTCGGCGGCGTGTCGCTGCCGAATGTCTACAGCCGGGCGCTGGCGGCTGACCCGCGTACAAAAGCGCAGGGATTGCGGTCGCCGGGGCTTATCTTGCGGCGGGCGATCAAGCGTGCTTCGCGCCCGCTCGGCGTTGCGCTTTTGATGTTTGGGCTGGTCTGCGCCTTTGGGGGCCTGTCGCCGTTCGCTGCGCCGGTTTACGCAGTTGCCGGAGAGGTCGCGCTGGCGGGAGTCAGTGCCGTGTTCTGGGCGGTGGGACTGCGCCGGGCGGTGCTAAATTGGGGGGTGTACGGGCCGGTGGGGGCGGGACTGGTGCTGTACGCGCTGCCGCTTGCGGCGCTGTCGGTTCCGGGGGGGAGCATTCTTGCCGCGCTCTCCCCGGCATCGGCTTGGGTGCGCTTGTTTGCCGGCGGACCGGGGCTGGTCAGCCGGTTTCCGTGGTGGCACATCGGTACGCTGCCACCGTTTTGGGTCTGCGTCGCCGGGCCATGTATCGTCGGCGCGGTCTTAATGGCGGTCTTTGGCAGGCAGACGCAGCGGAAGCCAATGGAAACCGCCGTTGCCGTGCCGGTAAAGCAAATGCCGGCCCGAAACGAAGCGCAGACGGCGGCGCTGATGGCCTGGGTGACGGCGCGAACTGACAACCCGCTGTTTACCTACGAAATTCGGACGCGGACACGGTCAGGCCGCTGGTTCGACTGGCTGCTTCTAGCCCCGGCCAGCTTCGCGGGACTAATTGCCGTGGCGCTGACTTACCCGCTGTTTATTGATGGATTTTCGGACATCTCGCCGTTCAAGTTCTTCACAGCCTCCCTCAACTTGAATGCCCATTCGGGCCTGCGGTCAGGCGTTTTACTGGAACTGGCGTCCGTTCTGCTGTCGGTGCAGTGTTTGGTACTGGGTCTGCGCGGGCAGGCGATTGGCGAGCGGATGATTGTCAAGGACCGGGAGCAGGGAACGTGGGGGTTCCTGTTGATTTCGCCCCTCTCGATGAAGCAAATCTTTTGGGGCAAAGTATTTGGGCAGACGGCGGCGGTCAGCGCAGCTTGGGCCATTGGGAGTTTCGCGTGCTTTGTTCTCTACGTGATTTCGGTGCCCCTGGTCGGCACCGGTCCGGCGCTTGCCGTGTGGGCGAGCGGACAGATGTTTGTCGCGGCACTGTTCGTGCTGGGGGTCAGCCTCGGCGCGTCTCTGGCATCGTTTCCGGTGATGCAGAAGACGCTGCGCGGACTGTCTACGCTGCTGTTTGTGGGGGTGCTTGGCCTCAGCGCCTATCTTGAGATTAATTATGTGGTGTCAGGCTATCCGTCGGAGTGGCGAGAATGGGCCGCGCTGCTCGGCGGCAACAGCGTGTTTGCGCTGGTGCTGGCGGCGTGGTTATTTTGGATTGCCGAGCGGCGGCTGGCAACTCTGCGCGGGCGCGATGTCACGGTGGGGGATGGGACGGGGTAGTTGGCGTCGGCACGGCGCAGAGCAACCGGCACTGGAAGTGCCGGTCTACTATTGAGTGAAAGTCGAAGCGACTTAGGATAATACGGAGAAGACCAGGGAGGGTGCTGTGGCTGACGTTTATGAAGAGGCATATTGTCATCTGGTATGGGCGACGACTAAGCGCGAGGTGATGATCACGCCGAGTGTCGAAAAGACGCTATACGATTACATCTATCAGAAGTGCCGCGAGAAGAAGGCGTTTATCTATGCGCTGGGCAGGATGCCGGACCATGTTCATTTGGTCTGTTCAGTTCCCGTCAGCATCTCTGTGTCTGACTTCGTGAAGCTGATTAAGGGCAGTTCTTCGTATTCTGCCAGTCGTCATAGTCAAAGCGACTCGTTGCGTTGGCAGCGTGGTTATGCTTACCTGACATTTGCCAAGCATGACCTTGATGCTGTGGTCAGCTATGTACGGGGGCAAAAGAAGCACCATGCGGAAAGCAAACTGTGGGCGAGCTTAGAGCATTTGCCCGGCTGTGGCGAATGACCAGACATCCGCTTCCCCATCTCCTAGTCGCTTCGACTTTCACTCAATAGTAGACCGGCACTTCCAGTGCCGGTTCTCTTTCTGCGGACAAAAGAGCGTCAATGCAGTCGGCATTTCTGTCCTTTATCGAAGCCCTAGTCTTCCAGACCGGGGTTCTTATCTGTCTTTCCTATGAGGGGGAAGGCTATTTTTTTGCCGGCGGCGCGGCCTGAAACTCGCTGGCAGGGAGGATTCGGGTTCCATGAGATTGGACAGGGGACTGCCGTTCCCAGGTGATGCCGAAGGGCATGGCTCCTTTGACTTCAATCACGGCATCTTCGGGCAGATCGGTAAGCGTCTTGAAGACAATCGGCTGACCGCCTTCTTTGTCGAGAACACGCCAAGTGCCGTTTCTTTTCGGATCAAGCTGAGACTTTAGAAGAAAAGGCTCAGGAGACGATATGTTTTGAATCGGTCCAGAGACCGAATAGACTGAATACTTCTCGTAGAGGTCCATTTTCTTTTCTGTCTCCGCCTGCTGGTACTTGCCGTCGGCGTACAGCGTAATCGTTTCGGCAAACTGCGCGTCATCTTCGGAAAAGACGGCGGCAATGGTCTTGGGCGGGGCAGCTTGGGAGGGTAGGCAGACGGTGCCGTAAAGCGGAAGTGCCATGAGCGGGGCAAAATGTCGGACCATCGGTTTCTCCTAATGTCCCAAAAGTGACGGGGCGGCGCCTTCGGGGGCGATGACGAAGGGCTTGGGGACGCCGTAGTGGGTGCAGAGATCGGACAAGGCGGTGTCGGCCTGAGCGCCATCGGTATTGACCTGGGCCTGAACCTGGGTGACGGCGCTGATGTCTGGCAGGCCGGACGAGTCGTGGTTCAGGACGGCGACCTGCATCTTGGTAATCAAGGTCGTGTAGTCGCCCAAAAACGTGTAATAGTGGTTCGCGAGGAGCGAACAGGAAGGCGGCGGGGGCATGGAACGAAACTCGCGGGAGAGGGCTTGCCATTTAAGGGCATAGTCGCTGTAGCCCTGGGAGAGTTTTTGTGTGCTTTCTTTCGCAGCGTCCTGCTGCTTGCTCGCCCCGTCTTCCGCCTCGCTGGGGTCGCCGGTCGGCATCCCCTGCCCCTGCATTCCCTGAGCGACCCCCAGCATGGCGGTCGCGCCGGACGTGTCGTTATTCATGGCGACGCGCTTCTGCTCAATCCCCGACAAAAAGTTTAGGTACGCAGCAACATCAGGCGGCAGGGAGGGCGCGGGCTTGTCGGGGGCATTGGTGACGGCGGGGCCGGTGATCGGTGCCTGCGTTGGGGCATTGATCAAGGGCGGCGCGGTGACAGGCGCAGGGACAGGGGCATTGGTGACGGCGGGTGCGGTAATGACTGCCGGGGGCGGGCTGACGAGGAGCGACGCCTGACGATGAGCGTTCGCGAGAATGGCGACGGCGGCGGCAAGCACGACGACGGCGGCAATCGCGGCGGGCAACAAAAGCGAGCGTGATTTCCGGGCGGCGGTGTCGAGCGGATGGGTGGTGGCGCTGGGCACGGCTCCGGGCGCCGTCAGGGAGGCGGCGCAGTTCGGGCAGAACTTCGCTGTGGACGAGACTTCCTGGCCGCATTGCGGGCAAAATCGTGCTGCCATGTGTGCGCATTCCCTTCCGCGATTACTCCATTATGATACCGTGAATTTAGGGGTCTGTCAAGGCGTGTTTTCGGAACAAAACGTAGACGAACAACGTCTCATATGGGTATAATAGGACATCTGTTCGATAAGCAAAAATATCCAATGACACCTCAGAATCTAACAAACAAAGAGATGGCGCAGACGCTGTGGAAGATCGCAACGCTGCTGCGCGACAAGCAGGACAACCCGTACCGGGTGCGGGCATATGAGAGGGGCGCACGGGCGTTGATGGGCCGGCGCGACGACGCGGTTTCGGTGCTGCGGGACGGTACGGAGCAGCTACGTCGGCGCAAGGGAGTTTTGGGAGACCGCTTGCAGAGCAAGTTGTCAGAGCTGGCACGGACGGGCCGCATGGACTACTTTCAGGAGCTGTGCGCGGACCTGCCGCCGCATATTGGGGCTTTAATGGCTGCGCCGGGGGTCGGACCGCGTCTGGCCCAGCGGCTGCACGACACGCTGGGCGTTGAGACGGCGGCCCAGTTGGCGGAGGCCGCGCGGTCGGGCCGGGCGTCGGGCGTTTATGGGGTCGGCCCGAAGCGTCTGGCCGATTGGGGGCAGTTGTCGCTGTTTGAGTAGGAAACTACCCCCGCTCGTTCCTCGCGACCCCTCCCTAAGAAGGAAGGGTAGGAGTTGTAAATTAAGCCTTCCGTGTCTGTCTCTCACCCTTCCTTCTTAGGGAGGGGTCGCGAGGAACGAGCGGGGGTAGGTTGTATGGAAAGACATCACTTATGCCGGAACTCACCGAGATTGAACTAGACTTGTTCGCCGCTGATTTGGAGCGGGAAGAGGGCGAAGACGCCGAAACGGCGTGGCTGGAGGCGGCGTCGGACGAATACGCGCTGCCGTTTACCCTGCCGGAGATCGCTCTGACACCCCGGCCTTACCAGAAAGATGCGCTGACGGCGTGGGGGCAGGCGCAGGGGCGCGGCGTGGTCGTCCTGCCGACAGGCGCGGGTAAAACGGTGGTTGCACTCATGGTCATGGAGGCGATGCGAGTTAATACGCTGGTGGTCGTGCCGACGATTGACTTGATGCACCAATGGCATGACACGATCTGCGCGAAGTTCGGGCTGACCGACGCGGAAGTCGGCATGGTTGGCGGCGGCTTCAAGAGCGAGAAGCCGATTACGGTCATCACGTATGATTCGGCGGCGATGCCGAAGCGGGATTTGTCGCGTTTTGGACTGCTTGTGTTTGATGAGGCGCATCACCTACCGTCGGCGTCGTACCGGACGATTGCGACGCGGGCGGACGCGCCGTTTCGGCTGGGGTTATCGGCGACTTTGGAGCGGTCTGACGGGCGGCATGACGATCTCGCCAATTTGATCGGGCCGACGGTGTTTGAGCGTCAGCCGGCAACTTTGGCGCGGGACAAGCACATCGCGGACTACAAAGTCGCGCGGGTGTCGGTGGATTTGACCGACGACGAGCAGGCGCGTTACGACCGGCTGATGGCGGATTTTTCCTGGTACATAGCAGCCAATCGCACCAAGCTGATGATGACCGGTGCGGCGAACTTGTTTGAAGCCCTCATTCGAAGTGCGGGGCATGATCCGGCGGCGCGTCTCGCGCTGCGCTCGCACCGGGAAGCGCGGATGCTTGCGATGAATGCTGAACGGAAAGTCAAGGCCGTGGAGGAGCTGCTGACGGCGCATAAAGATGACAAAGTCATTGTGTTTTCCGAGTGGAACGTGCTGGTGAACGATCTGTCCCGGCGGCTGTGCCTGCCGGCGATCACTTACCGGACGCATGCCGACGAGCGGCGGGACATTTTAGATAAGTTCCGGCAGCAGCGCTACTCCAAGCTGGTGACGGGACGGGTGCTGAACGAAGGTGTGGATGTTCCCGACGCGAATGTCGCGATTGTGGTATCGGGTTCATCCACGACTCGCGAATATATTCAGCGATTGGGCCGTGTGCTGCGCCCGAAGCCGGGCCATGCGTACCTGTACGAGATCGTCTCGCGCGGGACAAGTGAAGTAAAGACGGCACGGCGGCGCAAGCCGGTCGAAAAGGCGGAAGGGTAAGTTATGGCGTTTCGTCAGGAAGATTTCAAGAAGACTTCGCGCAAGGGCAGTGCGCCGGGGATACCGGCGGCAGTGTACCCGCATCAGCTTAAAGACAAGAAAGCCATAGCGCGATTAGAGATCGCCATTCGTACCTTTGACGCGGCAGCGGGCAAGCGGCGGCGGGACATGGACGCGCAGGCGATGACCGACTTCTTTGGCGATCCCCGGCTGGCACGGGGCATCGTCGCGTGCCTGGGGCAGTTCTACAAGTACGAGACGCCGGACTTTGGGCAGATTGTCGGGCGCGACGCGGCGGGGCGGCTGCGGGATGCCGAGATGACCCGGCCCGTTCATGTCCGGGCATTTACTTATGCGTATGTCAACGAGCGGCACGGCGGGTTTCTGACCGAGGCGGGGCAAGCGGAATGCTATGCGGCGCTGGCGTCGGAGTTCTGTTTGACGGCGCAGCAGTGGGACGTACTGCTGCACTCGGACTCGGAAGATAATCAGATTTTGACCCGGCTGGGCGCGGTGCCGGTCCCGGCAGACATCGTCGCACTGTATAACTTTCACTCGCTGGACACCGTGCTTAAGCGGGCGTCGCAGATCGTGCTTTTGGGCCTGGCGCTGACGGCGGAGGATGCGTCCGAAGTGCGGGCGCTGGCGAAGGCTCTCGGCGTGAAGGCCGTGGTTAGCGCGGCGGCTGGAACCGTGACACTTCTGGACACCGACACGGTTTCGATTTTGCCGCGCCGGGCTGGGCGTCTGGGCCGCTGCCTACTTCATCTCATTGCAGCTTACGGCACACGCAGCACCGGCGGCTATGCCGAGGCGCGTCTCGGCGCGAAGCCGTTTCGTCTGACGCTGACGACAGATTTACTGCGCGTTCTCGGCCTGCCGCTGAAGACGGCGGCTGCTGCTAGGATCGAGCGCCCGGCGTTCAAGAAGCGATTTGAGGCGGGGCTGATGCTGCACAAAGAGCTGCTCAAAGAAACGGCGAAGCGGCGGGCGGCGGGCGAGACCGGCGGCTGGCGGGTCAAGCGTCTGCCGGAGCCGGAAGTCTTGGCGCTGGGAATTTGTCTGCCGGACTTTGTCTTGAAGCGCGGGGAAAGCCAAGTCGCGCTGATGCTGGGCGGTGAAGCGGCGAAAGTGAATGACGAGATGACGCTGTCACTGCCGCTGGGCCGGAAGCTGCTCGATGCCTCGGAGGTGCTGGCACGGGCAGAGGCGGCAGCGACAAACTTGTTTGCGCTGCCCGAAGCGGCCCCACCGGCTGTGCCGCACGATGTTCTCGCTTTGTGCGACCGAGCAGCAAGCGAGGGCCTGGTAAAGACGGCGGAGCTTCGCCGGACTTTGCATCTGCTGGACGAGTCGCCGCTGATTGAGTGGGTGCGCCTAGCGGCGGACCCGCGTGTGCGTTACATCCCCGGCGTCGGCCTGCTGTCGGAAGCGATGGTCACGACGATCCGCGGGGAGTAAGAGCCATGTGCTGAAGTACACATTTTTTGAGACAAACAAAAGACGTAACCGCTGCCTGAAATTCTATGTTCCCCACTAATTTCTTGGCGAGAATATCGGCAGAATGCGGAGAGGGCCTGCTGCGTGTTTATAATCCGTGTGCTGAAGTCTCTCTTTTTGTTCTTGACATTCGGCCTCCACTGTGATATACTACACTCACGTTTGCAATTCCGAAGGAGTTGCCAACGAGAGCGAAGGCCTTGTGGCTTTCGCCTTTTTTATTTTTGAATTGTCCGGATGGTTTTTGGGAACCTCATTTTGTCCCTTTGCGTTTAAATCAATATGAAAGCACTTCTTTTTGTTCCTGTCGCAGCTGCGCTGGTCTCCGCAGGCTCGTATCTTCATCATGCATCTATGCCGCAGGCGCAAGCGGTTTCGGCCTCGCAACTTCCGGCGGGGAAGAGTCCGGTGGGACCGCTGCTGACGGGGCCGGCGGCGCTTGGTGACTGGTCTACAGACGCGCCGGGGGTACGGCGAAAGCTGACCGTGGATATGCTGCCGCCGCCGCATGACACGCCTTCGGCAGACAATGGGGCGCATATGGTTCCCCGGCCTGATGGCGTGATGCCGAAAGCGCCGGCAGGGTTTGAGGTATCGCTGTTCGCCGAGAACCTGAGCAACCCGCGCAAGATCGTGACCGCACCGAATGGCGACATCTTTGTGGCCGAAAGCGGTGCGAACCGGGTAAAAATCCTGCGGGCCGCCGATGGTGCGGCGCACCCACAGACGGTCTCGGTGTTCGCCGACGATCTCTCGCAGCCGTTTGGAATTGCGTTTTATCCCAGCGGGCCGAACCCGAAATATGTGTATATCGCTAACACCGATTCGGTGGTACGGTTCCCATACGCGAACGGCGATTTGAAGGCGTCTGGATCGGCAGAGACGCTTGTGCCGGACATTCCGGGCGGTGGTCGCCTGCGCGGCGGCGGCCACTGGACCCGCGACATTGCATTCTCACCGGATGATAAAAAAATGTTTGTGTCAGTCGGCTCCCATTCTAACCATGATGACGCCGATACGCATCCGGAAGAGTTCCACCGAGCAGACATCCTAGAGTTTAACCCGGATGGAACCGGGGGACAAGTTTATGCGTCAGGTATCAGGAACCCGGTCGGGATCGCCTTTCAGCCCGGCACGGGGGCACTCTGGACTTCGGTAAATGAGCGGGACACGCTGGGTGACTTTTTGGTTCCTGACTATATCACTCATGTTCAGCCCGGCGGGTTTTACGGCTGGCCCTGGTACTACATGGGCAAGCATCAGGACCCGGATTTGCCGGACGCGCACCCCGATTTAAAGGCGAGGGTCATCACGCCGGACGTGCTTTTGCAGCCGCACATGGCGTCGCTGGCGCTGACTTTTTATGAAGGAACACAGTTTCCGGCGAAATACAAGGGAATGATCTTTGCTGCCGAGCACGGGTCATGGAACAAATCACACAGAGCGGGCTACAAAGTGATTTGCGTGCCGGTCGGGCAGAGCGGGCAGGCGGCAGGCGAGTTCGACGACTTCCTGACCGGGTTTGTTACCCCAGACGGGGATGTCTGGGGGCGGCCCGTCGGCGTGACGGTGGCCCACGACGGCTCGCTGCTCGTGACCGACGACGGCTCGAATTCGGTTTGGCGTGTGCGCTATGTCGGAAAATAGCCAATGCGTGATATACTAAAATGATGAAGACAGCGGTCAGTGCCAAGCGATGCCCTGAATGTGGAAAGGCAGCAATGCTGGAGGCGTTAGCCTGCCCTGCCTGCGGCCATCGATACCGAACCCGTTTTGCCGCGCCACCGGTGGAAAGAACCCAAGCCTTTGACATTATGCTGGTGCCGCCGGTCGTGACTCGTCCGCCGCGGGTGTCGCCGGCGCTGCGTACTTTTGCGCTGTCATTTGCCAGCTCGTTCGGTTTGGTCGCTTTAGTCGGCGGTCTGCTGTGGCTGGGCTGGGGACTGCGTGCCTCTCCTGATAAGCCGCACCCAGCGGCAGTTCAAACGCAGACAAAGGCGGAACGGCTGTACAGATCAGTGGGTACGGCGATGTCCTTGTATGACGTGGAGCAGGCGGCGGGCGGCGCAGGCCATGTCATCCGCACCGCTGACCCGTACATGCTGCGGCTGTCCTATGATTTTTCGTACCAGAGTGTGCAGGTGTCTTTGAGCCGGACTGATGTGTCCAGCGGCGATTACCGCGTCCGGTCAGTGGCGCTGTACCAGGGCAAGACCCTTCTTCAGCACCGCATGGAGCAGGAATAGCCTAAGCGGCCTGGGCTTCCCGCACTTCCGCTGGAAGCAGGCTTTCCAGATGCTCCGGCGTGACCGGCGGGCTAAACAAAAATCCCTGCATAAAGTCGCAGCCTAGATGCCGCAGCATTTCCCGCTGGGCAGCAGTTTCCACCCCTTCCGCTACTACTTTCAACTCCAAAGCGTGCGCCATGCTGATGATGGCGCGGACGACGGCTCCATTCTGCCGGGCGTGCCTATCTGCGCCGCCGAGGCCCATGACGAACGCCCGATCTACCTTCAGCGTATCCAGCGGGAAACGGCGCAGGTAGGCAAGCGACGAGTAGCCGGTCCCGAAATCGTCCATGGAAATCCGCACGCCGAGCGCACGCAAGGCGGTCAGACGGGCAGCGGCCGCTTCGCCCTGGGCGACCAGTGCGCTTTCAGTCAGCTCTAAGTCCAGCAGGCGCGGGTCCAGTCCGGTTTCTTCCAGCACAAGCCGCACCCGCTCGACGAGGTTGGCTTCCGCAAGCTGACGCGCTGCCAGATTGACGGACAGGCGCAGGTGTTTCCCCTCTTGTTCCCATGCCGCCGCCTGGCGGCAGGCGGTTTGCAGTACCCATTCGCCGAGCGGCACGATGAGTCCCGTTTCTTCCGCCAGCGGGATGAACCGGGCCGGCGAGATCATCCCCAGGTCTCGATGCTGCCAGCGGACCAGCGCTTCCGCACCGATAACTTTTCCAGTTGCGAGAGAGACCTGCGGCTGGTACAGCAGAAGCATTTCGTCGCGTTCAATCGCTTTCCGCAAGCTGTTTTCCAGCGTCAGCCGCTCACGGGCCGCTTCGTTCAGGGCCGGGCTGAAAGACTGCCACTGCCCGCGTCCGCGTTCTTTGGCCTGGTACATGGCAAGATCGGCGCATTGGAGCAGGGTCTCGGCATCGCGACCATCATGGGGGAAGCGGCTGAGGCCGAGGGAAGCGGCGGTGTGCAACTCTTGGCCTTCAATGAGCAGCGGCGGGACCAGTGCCTGAAGCAGCGCGGCGGCCTTGTCTTCGGCGGCATGGGCGCCGGGCAAAAGCAGCGTGAACTCGTCGCCGCCCATGCGGGCCAGGATGTCCTCGGCGGCCAGGCAGCGCTCGAAGCGGGCGGCGACTTCCTGCAAGAGATAATCTCCAGCGGCATGACCGAGGCTGTCATTGACATGCTTGAACTGGTCCAAATCCACAAACACAACACTGAATGGGTCACCAAGCGTGATCGCGTCTTCCAGCGCCTGCTGGAAGAAGGCGCGGTTCGGCAGCCGTGTCAAGGGGTCGTTATGCGCCTGCCAGCGGATCAGTGCCTGCGTGCGCTTCTGCTCGGCAATGGAACGGGAAATGGTAGAAGCGCCGATAATCTCTCCAGCAGCGTTTTTGATCGGCGACGAAGAAACCCAGACTTCCAGCAGCCGCCCGCTTTTGTGGCGGCGGAGTGTGTCCGGCAGATCAACCGGCAGGCCGCTCTTCAGACGCTCGCAGATTTTCTCCGATTCGGCTTGGCGCTCTTCGGGCATGAGTTCGGCGATGGAGCGGCCCAGCATTTCGGCCTCAGTCCAGCCATACAGCCTTTCCGCACCGGGATTCCAGCTTGTGATGGCTTTGTCCCAATTCCACCCAACAATCGCGTCGTGTGACGAGCTGACAATCGCGGCGAGGCGGTTAAGACCAGCCTCGGCGTCGCGTTTCTCGGTCACATCCTGAACAATCGCCATGCAGGTGGAGCGGCCGCTCCACGCCAGCGGGCGTAGGACGACGCTGACCCAAAAAAGGCTGCCGTCTTTTCGCTTGTGCCGCCGCTCACCGGCATTGACCGTGTCATGCAGCAGTGCTTTTGCCGGCAGATGGAAGGCGGGCGGTTCTTCGCTGGCCCGCAGCGCTCCGTAGCGCAGGGCCAGAAACTCTTCGCGCGTGTAACCGTAGCTCCGCAGAGCAGCGTCATTGACCGCGAGAAATTCCAAAGAGGTTTGGTCAAAGACCCAAAGGGGATGCGGGTTGCCTTCAAAGAGTATTCGGTAGCGAGCCTCGCTTTCGCGCAGGGTCTCCTGGGTGTGCAGATTGGCGCGGACTCCGGCAGAGGCAGCGCGGGTGAAGGCAAGGGCGATCAAGAGCGACAGAAGAAGAATGATGCCCTGGACAGCCTCGCCGGTCAGCAGGGTTTGGTGGGCGATACGGTTTTCGGCGGCCTGCGCTTGAAGGCGGTAGGCGACCAGCCCACGCGGGGCGGCGGCGTCCGGGTCCTGGGTGATGTTGCTCCCGATGAGATTCTGAAGATGAAGCTCTAGGATGTCACGGCTGGCA
This sequence comes from Capsulimonadaceae bacterium, assembly GCA_965213825.1. GTDB lineage: Bacteria > Armatimonadota > Armatimonadia > Armatimonadales > Capsulimonadaceae > JANXMY01. Next base: position 451,482 of record CBDCAE010000009.1, on the reverse strand, counting down.
CTTCCTTCTGTCCGCAGCAAATTCTGCGCTGCGGCCTTCTTGCCGGTATCGGCGAGGGCAATTTCTTCTTTCTCCTGCGGCCTACAGATATCGCGGCTTTGGCGCTCAGCGGCGGCACACTCCCTCTGCATGTCTCCGCTTCCCGAAAGCAATCTCAGTGCAGCATCTAAAGCGACAAAGGTGGCCTCGGCGCTTTCTTCCGTTTTCCATTTCTGTTCCCGGTCACTGGAGCTGCCGGAGTACACGTAGGACTGTGTGTAGAAAGCTGTATCGTCTGAGTAAAGGGCAGCATCTTTCGCAAGCGTAATACACTGATCCACGCGCGACTCGATCTGGTGACTGCGGCGTGTCGAGGCCTGTATGTTTCGGACAGTTTGGAAATAGCCGAGCAGGCCGAGCAGGATGACAAGAAAGAAGCCAGCGGCAAGCGTGTTCTCGAAACGCCAGGGGAGTATACGGTCTTCGTTGGTCGTCATAAATCGAGTCATGCCTCGCTGCGAGCGCATTCTGAGTGTGATGAATGGCTGAGAGAATGGGTGGCGTACTAGGCGGCATCTTATCCTACCATGAGCGAACGGAAACTTGCAATGACTTTTTCGCACCCGCTCTCGTCATTGTCAGCCTAACATTCCTGCACGGTTAGACATAACTTACCTGGTAAAAATAAGTAGACAAAAGTTTTCGATTCGCTTGACAATCCTATGAAACAAATGTATACTAATTTTACCCCTAGCCGGCAGCAATTCCCCAGCTCTCCCAAGCTGCCGGCCTGGGCGCACGAGCAGGCGAAACTTGGGAAGAGCGTCAGGGAAACGAAAGGAAGTGGAACAATGACAGCTTTAGCGAGTTCACATGATGCCCGGCGTAAAGACGGGGCTTTGGTCCTGTACCCGCTGGGGGCGGGGATGCATATCCGCAAAGGCGGGCTGCTGGCGGTGGCGTCGGCCACAGGTCTGGTCCAGCCGGCGTCGGACAGCGCCGGACTGCTGTTTGTTGGGGTCGCGTATGAGGAAAGCGACAACACGGGCGGACCGGCGAGCGCGAAATCGGTGCGCGTTTTGAAGACAGGCATTTACACCTACGCGAAAACTGCCGCCGTGCAGGCAGACACCGGCAAGGCGGCGTTTGTGGTGGACGACGGCACGGTATCTACTGCGCCAACCGCCGACAGCCTCGTCTGCGGGGTGGTAGTCGGCGTTCCCGATGCGCTGTCGGTGCAGATCCGCATTGATGGAAAGGTGAACTGAGCCATGCTCGAACCAACTAAAGAAGTCATCTTTGACGCGCCTTTGACATTCACCGAGGAGGAAATGCCTTCTGAGCGACCGGCTCGGCTTCTGGAAACAGGAGAATACGCGGACAAAGCGCTGACGGTGACGGAAAGCGACCTGGACGGGATTGTCGCCCGGTTCACGGCGGGCCTGCCGGTGAAAGTGGAGCATCTGGACTCACCGCTCGACCCCCTGGGCCGAGTGATCCGGGTCTGGCGCGAGGGGAACGCGCTGCTCGGAATGCTGGCTTTCCCGGACGATCTGGCGGGCTTTCTCCGCCGGCGCGGGGCAGCCAAGCTGTCCGTGGGGCTGACACGGGAGCCGCTGGCCTTGAAAGAAGTCTCGCTGGTGCTGAAGCCGCGCGTTGCGTCGGCAGCGTTTCTAAGCGCCGACCGCCAGAACGCAGAGAACTTGAACGCCGAAATTGTACGCCTGCGGGCGGCGCTTTCGGCGCGGGAAGTGGACGCGCAGATCACAGCATTGAAGGCGCAGGGGCGGCTTGTACCGGCGTCGGAGGCGGCGGCGCGGGCTTTGCTGGGAGCGGAAGGAGGGGAAACAATTCGCATGGCGGGCGGTGATGAAACGGTCGCATTGGTCTTCCGGCGGTTCCTGGCCGCGCAGCCGCCGGTCGTGCAGTTTGGGGAAACGGCCCCGGCAGGCGGCGATCTGGACGGCTTCACACAGATCGAACATACGTTCCTATCAAATCGTTTGGGGGTGGACCCGAAGGACGTGGCGGCGCTCATGGAAAGTGAGCAGAAAGAGAAAACCCATGCACATTGACTTGCAGTTTTTGGTTGCGCTCGGCGTCGGGACGCACCTTCTGGCCTCGCTGGCAAAGACGCTGTGGAAGACGCCTCAGCGTCAAGCGCAGGTGGACGCGATTGAAAGCAAAGTGGACGCCGTTCTCGGTGCGCTTCAAGGCAGCGCGAAACCTTAGCCGAGCCTTTTTCTTAGCCCGGTCTTTCTCGATGCGTGCGAACGGTGTTCGCCCGCAGTTTTTGACCAAGGAAGCAGACACTTATGACACTGGTGAAATCGGACATTCCTGAGCTGTTGACGGCGGGGCTGAAGACCATCTTCTTTCAGACCTTTGGCGACACGCCCGCGCAGTGGGACCGGATCGCGACCGTGGTGCCGTCGGAGCGGGACACGGAGCAGTATGCGTGGCTTGGCGCTTTGCCGGGGATGCGCGAGTTTTTGGACGAGCGCTCCCCGGCGGATTTGAAGCCGTACTCGTATGCGATCCAGAACAAGACCTGGGAAAGCACGCTGTCCATTGACCGGGCGGCGCTGGAAGACGATCAGTATGGGCAGATCGCGCTGCGGGTCCGACAGATGGCGATGGTCGCCAAGCAGCATTTAGACAGCATTGTCTTTGGGCTGCTGGGAGAAGGCTTTACGTCGAGCGGCTATGACGGCGTGCCGTTCTTCGGGCCGCACCTCCAGGCAGCCACAGCGCAGTCGAATAAAGGCACGGATGCGCTGTCGGGCGCTTCTTTGCAGTCGGCGATTACGGCGATGATGCGGTTCACGGACGATCAGGGCCGGCCGATGGGAACACGGCCCAACCTCCTGGTCATCCCGCCGGAGCTGTACTGGGAAGCAACGCAGCTTCTGAATTCCAGCTTCTTCCCGGACCCGCCGCCGGTCGGCACGCAGGATTTGGCATCGAACCCGCTGCGCGGGATGCTGACCCTGCTGACGACGCCGTACTTGTCATCGGCGACGAACTGGTTCCTGCTGGACACCGGGCGGGTGGTGCGGGCGCTGGTGCTGCAAATGCGAAAAGAGTTCGAGTTTCAGGCGCTGGAAAGTTCATCTGAGAACGGCTTCCTGCGCGATCAGTTCCTGTACGGGGTGCGAGCGCGTTACAATGCCGGCTTCGGCGACTGGCGGGCGGCTTACGGGGCGCAGGTAGGGTAAAGCAGCCCCCAACCCCAAGCATTGGGGAGCAGAACCCCTCCCGGTTCGTTCCTCACTTCCCTCCCCGAAGCGGAGAGGGGAAGAGTCAGAGGCCAATGCCTTATCTGAAACTCTTCGCCCATCCGCTTCTGTGCTGGCAGACCCGGAGGGCGGGAGGGGTTCCAGCTCCCCCATTACTGAGGGCGGGGGGCATACCAACAAGGAGAACCAATCATGCTGTTACCGCTGACGATTGCCGACCTCAAGCCGCTGCTGGCGCTGGACTCAGCGGACACGACGTTTGACGCTGACCTTATAGCTTTGCTGGCGGGGCAGCAGGCCGCTTTGGAATACACGCTTGATCCTGCCGTCTTGGCCGCCTCGGCGGGCAGCGCGGGCCTCGCGGCGACACTGACGCTGGGCGTGGCCGAAGCGCTGGCCGGGGAGTTTTTACGGCGGCAGGCGCGTGCGCCGGGCGCGACCGACGATTTTCACTTGGGGCCGCTGACGGTTTCAGCCTCGCGGACGGACAACCAGGCCCAGCTCGGCGAGCGTCTATGGGCGCTCGGATTGAAGCGCCTGGAGCCATTCGGGCGGGCGGCGAAGCGAATAGCTTATGATGCGTCGGCGGGGCAGCCTGACGGCTCCTCGAAGGCGCCGCTGCTGATCCAAACGGACACCGGCGGCGTGTGTGCTTCCACGGCCTCACTATATGGCGCGGCATTTGATACGGCAATTAATACGGACTTTGCTGGGGAGGACCTGCCATGACCGATCTGCTGGCCGTCTCCCGCACCCGGCGGGTGTCTGCGCTGTTTGCGCGGTACGGCGAGACGTTTACGCTGATCCGTTCCGGGGTGGATCGTCCGGGCCTCGGCCTGTTCGCGCCGCTGGATGCCGGGGCGACCGGGACGTACTTTGACGGCAACGAAACGGTCGGCCTGCTGCGTCCGGCCCTGTCGCTGTATGCCGACGGGTCAGGGTCCGATCCCCCGGCGCTGAACGATCTGTTTTATCGTGACGGACGGCTCTGGACAGTCCGCAAGACGCAGATTTTCCGTTTGGCCGGCACGCCGCTGCTGGTGCTGGCCCTGTGCGATTAGGCATCAAAAGAAAGGCTTTGACAATGATACGAACGCTGGACATAAACACGCAGGAGAAAAACCACGAAGCGCTGCTGCCGCCGACGCAGTCTTATCCGTGGCACTCAGCGCCGCTGGACCCGGAAAAACTGCGGCAATATTTGAGCGTCTGCATGGCGCGGGGCATCGGCTACAAGCTGGGCGCGAAGGCTGACGACCTGACGGGAGAGCCGCCGGACTATGAGCACATTGACTGTTCTGGGTGGGTACGGGCGGCGGTCGCGGTGGCATCGCACGGGCAGACTATTTTACCGGATGGCTCGGTGAACCAGAACGACTGGTGCGCGGCGCAGGGATTGAAGCGCTCGACGTTCGCTGCGTGCCGCTTGCAGGACGGCTTGACACGGATCGCATTTATCCGGCCATCACTCGCCCACGCTATCGGCCATGTCTATCTTGCGCGGAACGGGCGGACACTGGAAAGCTGGGGCGGGCATGGGCCGGGCAGTCGCCTGGCGACAACGCATGTGTTGAGCGCGGAGACGACGGATGTGTATGTACTGGCGGTGCGCTTATGAAATGGCAAAATCTTAAACTACAGAATGTTGTAAAAGCATTGAGCGGACGTGAGAAGCCGCCGTTGGGCAATAAAATGCTGGAAGAGCTGGCCCCGGCAAACGGCGTCTCGCTGCTCGGTGCACTGACGGAGACCGCACTGCCGGGGGACGGCCTGCCGGGCGGAAGCCGGACTTACCGGCGAATGCTGGCGGACCCGCAGGTCAAAGCCTGCGTGTCCACTAAGAAGTTCGCCGCGCTGTCGCAGGAATGGGTGGTCCACGCGGCGTCTGAGTCTGCTGAAGACGAGCAGATCGCGGTGTTTGTCCGGTCGGCACTCTCAGGTATGCAGGGCAGTGTTTTAGACACACTGTATGATGTGCTGGACGCGCTGGCATTCGGCGTGTCCCTCGTCGAGATCAACTACCGACTTATCGAGACCGGGCCGTATGCGGGGATGGTCGGCCTGGCGAGTCTCAAAAGCAAAGATCCTGCCGGGTTCACGTTTGAGACCGATGCGTTCGCCAATGTCGTCGCCCTGCGCGGCGTGGACGGCGCGGCGTATCCGCCGGACAAGTTCCTGCGCTACGCCTGGCTGCCGCTCTACGAGAGTCCGCTGGGACAAAGCGACCTGCACGCGGCCTACAAGCCGTGGTTCGTCAAGCAGCAGCTACTCAAATGGTGGGCGAAGTACCTGGAAAAGTTCGGGATGCCGACTGTCACGGGGACGTATGACCCGAACCGTGGCTACGGGCCGGACCAGCAGCGGGAGCTATTGGCGATTGTCGCCCAGGTGCACAACGAAAGCGCGGTCGTGCTGCCGTCGGATATGCACCTCGGCCTGCTGGAAACTGCCCGCGCCCAGTCTGCCGGCTTTGCCGAGGCGATTGACTACTTAGACCGGGCCATCGCCAAGAGCATTCTCGGCCAGACATTGACCACCGACAGCACAGCCAAAGGCGCCAGTTACGCCCTCGGCGCGGTGCATCAGGACATCTTGGGCCTGTACGTCGCCAAGCTCCAGCGGGACCTCACCGAGACCGTGATTGGCAAGCAGTTACTGGCTCCGCTTGTCGCCTACAACTTCGGCCCGAATGCCGCCTGTCCGACGTTCACGCTGGGAGCGCCGGACGCCGGGCAGCTTGAAACTACCGGCAAGCTGATCGCGGATTTGGTGGCGGGCAATGTGATCGCGCCCGATGAGCCGTGGATACGCGGGTACTTGGGACTGCCGGCGGCGACGGATTAGGCACGGCAGATTGTAAGGGTAGGGCTTGCCCCTACCCTCTTTTCTTCTATTTTGGCGGTTCAGGCAAAGCGTCCATGCCTTCGATTATGTTCGGGTCACGCACATCCCTGATAAAGTCGGCGGCACGAGAAAGATGACGGTCTGCCCGGCGCACCGCCTCAATTTCAAGACCGCCGAAGCGCAGTTCAATCTCAGGAGAGAGAGAATAGCGGCGACCGAGTTCTTCCCCGTCAGCATTCACCTCAGTCACCTCATAGTCGGTCTGAACAGGCGCCCGCCATGAGATGCGGTGTATGAAGAGGCCCGTTGCGGCCAAATCTATCTCATCTCGATAAACCTCAGCATCCACATAAGCCAAAAGACACAGCAGGCTTGCTTCCTGCGGAGAAAGATCAATGTCTTTGTAATCCAGCCGAAGGTCAAAAAACCCGTCTTTGTCATCGCAAAGCAGGCACAACTGCATGGTTCTTTTGCGGGCATCAATTCGCAGCGAACGGACTAGCGCATCGTGCAGCGCAGTTTCCTGAAGCTGTTGCAGTGCAGGCGGCAGCAAAGGCCGGATGCGCTCTTTATGGTCACGCAAGGCTTGACGAACTTCAGCCGCCCGGTGTCCGACAGCCCGGCGCACCGCTCGCGGATGAGCGTTAGGATCAGTCAAGCTTGGAATGACAAAGCGCATGGTCTTGATTTAGCGGTTGCCTTTACAGCAAGCGGCCCGTGACTTCGGCCCAGCGGGCGGTGTCGAAGCGGAACTGCCAGGCGAAGGGGCGGCCTTTGCGGTCGTAATAGACGGCCATCGCGGACCCGGCGATTTGGCGCGGCTCGGCCCCCAGCAGCTCGCTTGCCAGGGCAGCGGTGTGGACATAAGCAACGGCGTGTTTGCCGCTCATGCGCCAGGCACGTCCGGCAGTGCCGGCAAAGTAGGTAGAGGGCGTCTCGGCGACGACGGCGGCAGGAGGCGCAGGCTTGACAGTCTTCGATAAGGGCGTTTTGGTAGCGGGCTTTTTCTCCAATAGAGGTGTTGACGCGGGCGCGGGTGTCTTTCTCATGGTCAGTGTCCTGTAGTTCTGTTCTTTGTGTGTCTTCGCGCCATTATAGCAAACAAATGTTTGCTCTGTCAAGGGCGTTTTTTCGGCGGCAGGCGCAGCGTGACCATGCGCGGTCCCGATGCCTCCGGGAAGAACACCGACATTTGCCGCCGCGTTCCCTGCGCCCGCGCCGTGAGCGTATACTGGCCGTAGAAGACACGCTTGGACAGGAGGCCATGTGGGTCGGTCGTGCCGGCGGTATCCGTCCACCAAGTGCGATGAATCAGGTTCAGGAGGCGCGTGTAGGCAGGCTTCGGGGTCATGTCCCGGCGCAGAAGACCGGCAGGGGCGTTGACCCAGGCGTTCTTGTCGCTGAAGTCCCACCAAGTAATTGCGCGGACCGATGGGTGACTGAACAGGGCCGTGTAGAACTGAGTCACATAATCCGCCTGCGCGGCTTCATCCGCCGGGTCTGTCTGCCAATCGGTCGGGGGCGGAGCGCTGAAGTCAACCACGCGCGTCGGGCCGCTGAGAACCGTTGTCTCGGTGAAGTGGATCGGCTTGCCGAACTGCGAGAAGTTTTGGCAGACGGTCCAGACTTTCGTGAGCGGCCAGACCCCACCGTGCATGTGAGACTGGAGGCCGATAGCATCCGGCAGCTTGCCGTCCTGCTGAAGCTGTGTCAAGAGTGCAAGATTGGAACTGCCGGTATCGTAGTCGTTATACAAAAACGTTTCCGTCTGGCCTTCGCCCGCGGCACGCGCCCAGCCGAGTGCAGTCTCGACTACGGGAGCAGGGCCGTCGCGCTTGATCCACTCGCTTTCCCCGTTCGGCGGGGTCTGACCCGCCGCGCCATTCGCTTCATTCAGCACGTCCCAGTAGTGGAGGGTGTCTTTGTAGTGCGGGACGAGGTCGGCAATCCGCGCATGAAGCAGGGGAATAGCCGCATCGGGCGTTTTGGGTGCCCAGGACGGCCAAACCTCATGCCACACCAGCGGGTGGCCTTTCGGTGTGATCTGATGAGCAATGCACCAGTCTGCCGTGGCTTGCAGCCGGGCATAGTCGGGCTTGCCGGGCGTCTGCTCAAACGCACCCCAATAAAACGGCAGCGTGGCGTAGTTGAACAGCGCGGCGAACTCTTTTTGGTAGGCAAGCTGCGATAGCGACGTATCGGCGGGATCGTAGCCGAAGACATTGCAGCCGAACAGAAATGCATGGCGGGTCTGGGTGATCTGCAGCTGCGCGTTTGGAAGGGGCCGACCGTTCGGGCCAACTACCCGCACAGTCAGCAGGCCCATCCGGTATTTGCGGATGCGGGCCTGGATGGCGGCGGGCATCAGTGCTGCATTGGCTGCCGCGAGGGCCGGGTCAATCCCGGTGTCTACAACCGAGACACGGCGCACCTCGACAGTTCCGGCCTGCTGCCCGGCCTGAAAATGAGCGCTCAGACCGTTCAGGCCATAGCCGGACGACACGCCGGTCGAGTCGAACGACTGCCACTGTGGGGTCAGCTTCAGGCTGAGCGACAGCACAGCGGCGTAGGGCGGCCCGCTCTGCTCTACCGTCACGCGAATGGGGTTGTTCGTCACCGACCGCGCCTCAAAGTGCAGTTCCAAACGATGCCCCGCCGGCACGGCGCCGGGAATACCGCGAATAATCTGCACAAGATAGAACGGCTCGGATGGATTCGTGATAGTCAGCGTCTCAACCGCATCGCGCGGCGCGGCAGTTTCCTGAAGAGCGGCGTCACCGGGATGCGGCGAAGCGAGGTGCCAGCCGTCCGGCGCAAGCAGCTCCGGCGACTTGGGCTGGGCGCAGAGGGGCGGCAGGCAGAACAGCAGAGTTGGCAAAAGGCAAAGCAGGAGGCGGGAGGTCATGGTGTTTCTCGGAAAGCAAATGTGAATGAGGCTAAACGCGAGTTACGCCGGACAGCCAGGAATTTCCTGCTTTTGGGTGGCGGCAAAAAAGCCCTGCCGAAATTGGCAGAGCTTTTTCGGCAGGGCTTTTTCGGCAGGGCTTTTTTGCAATTCAATCTTAGTAACGATTGTTGCCGCGATTATCCTGGTTATTGCCATCCTGGTGCCAGTTGTTCTGGTTGTCGCGGTACTGATTCTGGTTCCCGCGATTGCTCGTATACTGGCCGTCGCGGTTACCCTGATTCGAGTTGTCGTCGCCGTGGTTCCGGTTGTCATTACCGTGGTTGTCACGATAGTTACGGTCATGGCCGTCACGGTCGCGTCCATCGCGGTTAAACCCATCGCGATTAAAGCCATCACGGTTGAACCCATCATGATTCCAGCCATCGCGACTAAACCCATCATGATTAAAGCCGTCCCGGTTATAACCATCGCGATTGTAACCATCATGGTTCCAGCCATTGTTATCGTAGCCGTCCCGGTTGTAGCCATTGTTATAGCCGCCGCGATTGTAGTGGTAATAGCGGCCGTTGTCCTGAGACTGATCCTGACGGTCCTTCTCGTACTGGCTGCCGGCAATCGCTGCGCCGGCGGCTCCCAGCAAAGTCGCCGTGCTGTTGTGGTTCAGGATGCCGTACAGCGCAACTGCCGCGCCGCCGAGGGCCAGGTTCCGTGCATTATTTTTATCGCTCTGATCGTTTGCCATGGCGGGCGCGAGGGACGCTCCGGCGAGGGCAACGATCAATCCGAGCGTAGTGAATTTTGTGGTCAGTGTCATGGTAACAGCCTTTCTTAGTCTCTCTTCGGCTCATTCCGTCTTGCTGTTTTCCTTGACTATTGGCAGTAGCAATTTGTTCCAGACAAAAAACATCCTGGTTATAAAAATAGCGCTTGACTCATTTGGTACGCTGTGCTACAATATAGTATAGACGCCGAACGTCGGGCGTCCGCAGCCGCTTCCTAACGCTTTTTGAGGATGGGCTGCACGACTTGCTGCTACGGCTTTTGTGTGGAGGAACTATGCCTTACTCCCTGCGCCCCGTCGTCTCTGCGCCCCGTCGTCTCTGCTTCTGATGGCAACCCTTGCCGCCAGCCTCCTCTTTCCCCTCGCGGCTGACGCCGGTTCCTACACCGTCACCTATAGCGGCGGTACCATTACCGCAAGCGGCCAGTCCCCAACCGACCCAAAACCAGCCTTCTCCGCAGGCGGCGGCGACTACGGTGCTGCCGCTGATGTCTCCGCCGGCAGCGGCGGCGCGGCTGCCTCTGGCTCATGCAGCGTCACCATTCAGGGGCCGATCACCGCGACCTTCACCTGGACCCACGACAACGACACGCAAACCGACGACACGGACCCGCCGCCCACCGCCGCCATCGTGGAACAGGATTGCAATGTCGGGTGGACCACGACCAACACCTACAACGGCGGCACCGGCACCGGCTCTGCCGACAGCGGCCTGCCGGAAAACGTGTCTTCTCCCGCCGGACCAAGCGGGGGAAGCGACAACACGGATTACTCGGTGGGAGCAGGCGGTGCGTCCTTTCATGTCTCCTGCGCCGCAATGGCTCAGTTCACTGGTAACGTCGGCGGCGTCCCCTATCAAGGAGTGAGCGGCACGGCAAGCGTCAGCTATCATGCTCATGCCACTCCTGTAGCCGTCCAACTTTCCGGGTACACCGTTGATCCCAACGACAGCACTTCCTGGAAGTACCTGACAGGCCAGCCGATTGGAGCGGGGCTGAACGTCAACGATCCCAGCAGCAGTACCTATTCCATCGTTGCCAACAGCTACCAGTGGTCGACCAGTGGGGATACGTTCTACACCTACAACGAAACAGCCTCTAGTCATCAGCTTGTGCTGCTTTCTGACGACCCTTCCTATACGAACCAGCCGGGGTTCTCGTGCTACGACAAGTCGGCAGACAGCGTGACGGTGACTTGCAAGGCCACCATCCTCTTTCCCGACCAAACCACTGCGCCTGTCACCGCCACCTCAAAATCCGTCACCGTCCTCAAGCCAACCCTCACCGGATGGGATATCGTCGAAGGGTATGTACAGCCCAGTTCCACTCAAAACGGTTCGACTTACGGCCTCTACGAAAACCTCAGCGGCACGGGGAACAGCACCAACGGAATGATTTGGGGTAACGTCACAGCGAATGTTCCCGTGCCCTTCTCCGGCAACAGCCAATGTACGTTCACTCAACTGGTCAACCCAAACCGTATAGCGTACATCAATGGTAGTTCGACGCCGCTTGTACCTAACAACGGCATCTTGGGATTGGACGGGTTTTTCGATTACGGCAGCCGGTGGAATGTGATGGCGACAGGAAGTGATGCAGATAGTCCCAACCAGCCCCTCTTCTTTAAGACCGGCCTCACTGAAATCAGCGCTTCCGACGCCTTTACTACTTATGTGATGTACCAGCCCAGCGGCGGCGTTTGGGTACCGCTAGACAAGATTTCGTGGTCTTGGGGTGCGACGCTCAAATGGCAGCCCCAGACCAGCCAGTTCACCCTCACAGCCAGCTATCCTGCCAAAGCGGGACAGGCGGGGACCCCCACATATGTGCCAATCAACGATCCGCCGCAGTGGACGGTAACCCACTAACCCGATGCAGAAGTGCCAGGAGGCGCAAAGGCAACAACCAGAGCCGTAAACTTGAGCGGCTATACAAAGGAGAGTTTATGAACAGATCAATTTCAACTGCCGTCAGGATTCTCTTGGCAGTCTCCGCAGGCATTTCCTTCGCACCGGCCACAGCGCAGCAGACCACAGCGCAACAGATAGGTGTGATCTCGACACCGGGAGGACAAAAAATACCAGTATTTGGGGAGGGCCAAATGCCCTGGTTTGGGATTAGTACGCGCAACGGTACTCCGGCCCAACGGGCAGCGGAAGCGGTTGTGGAAGCGGCTAAGAGTAAGAGGCTGCAAGAAGACACCGCACGCGGCGACGCGCTGATGCAGGCCGGAGACCTGAACGGGGCCGTAGACGCTTTTCAGCAAATCTTGGTCTATAAGCCGAACGACGGGCTTGCCTACCGGCGGATGGCGGAAGCCTACGCCGCCGCCGGGAAACTGCCGGAAGCCAGCCAAGCCTTTCATAAAGTTCTGGTTGAAGGCTTTGGGCCAGGGATCGGCAATGGAGTAGGAGACAATGCAAGCGAGTGGGCCGAGTACGCCCTGGTGCTGGTGAAGACCAGCCAGTCTGCGGCAGCCATCCGGTGCTACAATCATGCGGCTTTCCTGCTGGATTTTGAGGACAGCGAGAACCACGGCGGCAAACCTCATCTGAAAGTGCTGCTGCCGGAGATCGCGTTGGGCGACGCCCTGCCGGCTCAGGTGCCGTACACGCCGGAACACCTGCAAGCCCTCGCCGATGCCGTGCTTGCCCACGAAGAAACAGGGTTCGGCAGCGACAAAGAAGCCGTCGCTCATATGCAGGAAGCTGTCAAGCTGTACCCGGAGTCGGCGGTGACGCACTACTATCTGGGGGAGGCGTTCCCAAAGAGAACCCCGGAACAGAAAGCCGCGTATCAAAAGGCGGTGGAACTGGGCGATGACGCGACTGTGGCGGCGGCAAAGGAGCGGCTCACGCCGTTTCGTTAAGCCGCGCTCACTGGCTCCATAGCTCCGAAAAAACGCCCGGCCTCGTGTGAGGCCGGGCGTTTTCTTGTCTATGTTCAGCGGGTTTGGGTGATCTTTTCGAGGCCGCGTGGGCTGTCGGGGTCGAGACCTTTGAGCAGGCAGAGCCAGTAGGTGAAGAACTGGCCGGCGAGGGCGTAGACGAGCGGGCTGACCCATTCGGAAACTGCGCCGGGGATGCGGACGGCGGTTTCGCTGCCCGCCAGGAACGCGGCGTCGTGAGCGAAGCAGATCAAGGCCGGGTGCTGGGCGCGGAGCTTTTCGGCGAGACGCGCCATCGGGGCGAACGCCTTGCCGTCGGGCGCGAACAGCAGGCAGGGGTATCCCGAAACGACCTGAGCAATCGCGCCGTGCTGGAAATTGGCAGCGGAATGAGCCTGGGCAGAGACGCCGCAAGTCTGGGTCAGCTTCAGCGCGAGGTCGGCGGCAGTCGCGTGGTTGTAGCCCCGGCCGAGAATGACGCAGCCGGACAAGTCGGCGTATCTTTCGACCAAGTGATGCACGGCGTCGTCCAGCTCTAACGCCTGCGACATCGAGTTCGCCGCCCGGCGCAGGTGTTCCAGCCGCTCCGGGTGCGTGTCGTCAAGCGCGGTGGATAAAAGCGCCAGCAAAGCCAAAGTGCCGGTGTAGGTTTTGGTCGCGGCGATCCCGACTTCCTCGCCCGCGCCGATGAAGAGCGGGAACTCAGCGGTCCCTGCCAGCTCGGAGTCGTCCTCATTCGTGATGGACGCGGTCAGCGCTCCCGACTCCCGCGCCCGGCGGACAACTTCAATCACGTCAGGAGCCGCGCCGGACTGCGAAATGCCCAGCACCAGCGCATTCGGGCCGAAGCGGGGAACGACATTATAGAGGGTAAAGACCGACGGCGCGGCCAGCGCCACGGGCAGACCGTGCTGGATTTCCAAAAGATATTTGCAGTACAGCGCGGCGTTCTCGGAAGTCCCCCGCGCCGCGACATACACATACGCGATCTGCCGGCGGCGGATTTCGGCGGCGAGAAACTCGGCGCGGGGAAACTCATCCTGCATGATCCGGCGCACGACATCCGGCTGCTGCCGTATCTCGTCCAGCATAAACGTCATTGTCGTGTCCTCAGCGCGGAACGTAAGTTTTCGAGTATCTCAAAGGGAGCAGCTTTGCCTTCAACGACAACGCCGAGCGGGACATGCGGCTTCGGGGTCCCGTGGAAGTCCGAGCCGCCGGTAACAAGCAGGTGGTGCTCGCGGGCCAAATCCAGGAAGAACCGGGTGTCGGCGGCAGAATGCTGCGAATAATACGCTTCAATCCCGTCCATCCCGGCGTCTTCGGCCAGCGACTTCACGCGGGCGGTTAGTGCGGGCCTCGACAGCGGGATCAATCCGGGATGGGCCATGACTGCCAGACCCCCCGCCCGGTGCAGCAGCGCGATCGCGTCGGCAGGTGTCAAAACTTCTTTAGCTTGATAAAGAGGCTTGCCCGACGCCAGATACTTGTCGAACGCTTCCTGCACCGAGCCGACCACGCCTTTAGCGATGAGTGCCTGCGCGAAATGCGGGCGGGCGATGACTTCCGATTCCTCGCCGTCCTCGGCGTGTTTCTTAGCGGCACTCCGCACATCGTCCATCGTCACCGGCAGGCCAAGCGCGGCCATCTTGTCCGCCATCTGCGTATTGCGGAGCGCCCGGCTCCGGCGCAGGTCCACCAGCTTTTCGGCTAGTTCGGGAAAGTTTGGGTCGAACCCGTAGCCAAGCAGGTGAAACCGCCCATCTTTGTCTTCTACGGAAAGCTCGACGCCTGGCACGAAGTCAAGTCCCAATCGCCCCGCCTCCGCCGCCGCTTCCGCCAGCCCGCTAATCGTGTCATGGTCGGTGACGGCCAGCGCGGCCAGCCCGATTGCGTGCGCGTGCTGCACCAGCGTTGTGGGCAATAAGCTGCCGTCGGACGCGGTCGTATGCGCGTGCAGGTCTACCTCAAATGCCGCTTGCTCCATGCTGGCATTATGACGGTTTCGGCGGGGGAAGTCAAGGAGCGGGAGGGGTTCCTGGTGTCTACTGCTGCCCGACCCAGTCTGCCTGAGCCGTCGCCGACCACCGGCTCTGGATAGCCTTGATCTCAGCGGCGGACAACGGCCCGGCATCCAGAAGCTTCGCGTTCTGGAGCCAGCGCTCCGGGTTCTGTGTCCCCACAATCGCCGTCGCGACGCCCGGCTGGGCCAGCGTAAAGCGCAGCGCGACCGAGGCAGCGTCCGGACTGGTCAGGAAATCGTAGCCGAGGGCGTGCAGCCGGGTCCAGTAGGGATACGCATAGTCGTCCGCCTTCGGGTCGGTCTTGGTCCAAGCGGCGTTTGCCAGGGGACGCTTTGCGATGACCCCGATGTTTTTTTCCGCCGCCAGCGGCAGTGTCAGCGAAAGCGGCTGCTGATCGGCGATGTTCACCGACGTTTGCAGGGTATCGAATGCGCCGCACTCCACGGCATAGCGGGCGGCCTCACGGTCGCCGCTGTAACCGATGAAGCGGGTCTTGCCGGCATCCTGCGCCTCTTGCAGAGCAGCAATTACGTCGCCCTGCCGCAGTATCTCCTCCGAACACGAATGAAGCTGGACCAGATCCACCGTATCCGTGCCGAGCCGGATTAAGCTGCGATCAATGGACTCCCGCAGAAGCTGCGGGTTCCAGTCTTCATAAGGCAGGCCGGACGCATGACCGCATTTGGTGAACAAGTGGAACTGACCACGCCGGTGTCCAACCGCCCGGCCGATCAGTTCCTCACTGCCCGCGTAGCACTCCCCGGTGTCAATGATGTTCAGTCCAGCATCGAGCGCACTGCCGAGAAGCCGTTCAACGGTCTCAAGCGAAGCATTCTGAAACCCGATCTCCGCGCCGCCAAAGCCGAGGGCGCTCACTTCCAGCCCCGTTCGTCCAAGTGTTCGTTTTTCCATAGCGCCTTATCCCCAGGTGATTTGGAGTGTAAAACGCTGCGGCTGAGAATACAAACGGCGGCGGGCGAGAGGCTGGGCGGCAAGCCAGTCGGCAAACCGAGTGGGAACCAGAACCTTGACGAGATTTTTGCTGCCGCGGTGCATTGGCAAAAGTGTCCAGCCAGGCTTGCCGTATCCGCCGTCAATCGGGCCATAAGGGTTCGGCAGCGGGGGGTCGGACGGGCTGCCGAACGCCGCCAAATCCGGCGGCAGGGCAGCCCGGTCGGTCGGCAGGCTGGAATGGGCGCGGAGGGCGAGCCGGGGAAACTGAGAGGGGTCCCGCTGCATAGCAGGGATGTCGAGGATGCCGGTATTAAAGAGAAGAAAGTTCGCGTGGGTGTGAACGCCGAGGTGGCCGAGTGCACTCTGAGACACGCGCGGAATAATAATCTTATGCGGTGATTGAGCAGACGCGGGACAGGCCGCCCCAAGCCACATAAATGCCGAGAAGAGGCAGAAAAAGCGTTTGCCGGTGCCGGGAACGCGGGAATAAGTCGAAGTCATTTTTGGGAAATCACCCCCGCAAATATCAGTAAGAGAAAGCAGCACGTCATGGCGACCGAACTTAACCCCAACCTCAAAAATCCTCAAAACCAGACGCTGGACGAAGCGCAGTTTATTCTGCAAAAAGTCCAGCCAGCCCTGCTCGGCCTCATGGACGGCTCCGTTTCTACACTTGCGCCCATTTTTGCTGCTGCCGGACTGACTCATGACTCACACAAAGCGTTCTTTGTTGGCCTCGCGGCCTCTGTAGGTGCGGGTATCAGCATGGGTCTGGCCGAAGCGCTTTCCGATGATGGCGAAGTCACCGGACGCGGCAAGCCGGTCCTGCGCGGCACGATCACCGGCCTCGCCACAACGATCGGCGGAATGCTGCACACACTCCCTTTTTTGATTACCGCCCTCGGCGTCGCCCTGCATATTGCTTATGGGGTAGTCGTGGTCGAACTGCTGGCGATTGCCTATATACGCTACCGATTTATGAAAAGCCCGCTCGCGCAAACAGTCGGTCAAGTCATCATCGGCGGCGGCATCGTCTTTGGCATCGGGCTTTGGCTGGGGCATGTCGGTGCGGGATGAACCTGCCAACGGGGTCTAGCTGTCTCGAAGAAACATCTCCGTGACCCAGAAGCGGCCTTCAGGGTCTCGGTACAAGCCAACCCCGACTTTCGTGAAACGCGGCTCCAAAATGTTTTCGCGGTGAGGAGGACTTGCCATCAGTCTTCGGTGGGCGTATTCGGCCCCGTAGGTGTCGTTGGTCACGCTGGCGTAGAAAATGTTTTCGCCGACTAAAGCAGTCGCTGGCCGCTGTTCGCCGTCCGTGTGCAGCTCGCCGAGGTAACGATCTATCGGCGTCTCATCGCCGGGTGTCGGGGACTTATGTGCGAAATAGTTCAAGTCGCACATCTCGTGACAGTGAGCACGCGCCGCCTCGCAGAGCACCGGATCGACAGAAAGCGGACCTAAGCCGCGCGAGGTTCGCTCCATATTGATTGCGCCCACTAAATCCTGTTCTTCGCGGACGGCTTCCGCGTCTCGGTCGAGCGCCATCGTCGCCGTCAGGGGGATCAAAGCGCGGGGACGCGGGGACGGCAGAATGTTCGTCCCAAAAGCCGGGATGGCAGGAATCGTAACGGTGAAGTGCAGACCGGCTTTCACAACGTGGCTTACTGGGGGAGATTGAAGACCTGGCGCTTGAACAAGAGCGGCGACAAAAAGCGAAAGCAGCATTCGTACCGGGCCTTTCCAAAGGAACACGCGGGCAGCGCAGAACGTTAAAATTATCAGTAGGTTGCGGTCAGTCCATTGTAGCACCCTTCTTCCCTAAAATCACCGAGAAAGAAACAGGAAACTATGCCGGATCTTTTTGACGAGTTCACGCTGCGCGGGGTGACACTGCGAAACCGAATCGGGGTTTCGCCGATGTGTGAGTATAGTTCCGAGAATGGAATGCCGAACGACTGGCATTTTGTCCATCTCGGGGCGCGGGCGATCGGCGGGGCCGGGCTGATTATCACCGAAGCCGCAGCCGTCGAGGCGCGTGGCCGGATTACCGCGGGGGATGCTGGGATCTGGTCGGACGCGCAGATTGAACCCTGGGCGAAAATCACGCGGTTTCTCAAGGCACACGGCGCAGTGGCCGGCATTCAGCTCGCCCATGCCGGCCGCAAAGCGTCCACCTCTCGCCCCTGGGAAGAGGGCGCAGGCGTCACAGACGCCGACGGCGGCTGGGAGCCGGTCGCGCCGAGTGCACTGGCATTTGCCGACGATTACCGGCTGCCCCATGCGCTGACGACCGGCGAAATCGCCGAGATCGTTCAAGCCTTCGCCGCCGCTGCCAAGCGCTCCGACGCCGCCGGGTTCGACTGGCTGGAGATGCACGCCGCGCATGGCTACTTGATGCACGAGTTCTTGTCGCCCTTGTCCAATCACCGCACCGATGAGTACGGCGGCACATTTGAGAACCGCGTCCGCTTCATCCTGGAAGCGACGCGGGCCGTCCGTGCTGTTTGGCCCGACCACAAGCCGCTGACCGTGCGGTTATCCTGCACCGACTGGACGGCAGGCGGCTGGACAAGTGACGACTCGGTTGCCCTCGCCAAGCTGTTAAAGTCAGAAGGTGTAGACCTCATTGATTGCAGTACCGGCGGCAATGTGCCGAATGCCCAAATCCCGGTCGGCGCAGGGTACCAAGTTCCGTTCTCGGAGGCGATCAAGCACAACGCAGACATCGCGACCGCCGCCGTCGGCATGATCACATCGCCGATGCAGGCCGACGAGATTATCCGCAATGGCCGCGCCGACATTGTCCTGCTCGCCCGCGAGTCCCTGCGCGACCCCAACTGGCCGATTAAGGCCGCAGCAGAGCTGCACAAAAAGGACAAAGCGCCGGTTCCAGTCCAGTACGCACGGGCGTTTTAGAACCCACCCCTCTCGTTCCTAGATCCATCGGGCATTCGGCCCGAAGTCCGCCCGGTAGTAATCCGAGACATGAGTTCCGGGCGGAAAAATCTCGTCAAGCTGCTTGCTGTCGTCTTCCGTGACGACTATCTCCTGCGCCGCCAAATAATCCGTCATCTGCTCGGTCGTGCGCGGGCCGATAATCGGGCTGGTCACGCCGGGCTGCGCCAGGCACCAGGCCAGCGCCATCTGCGCCGGGGCGACGCCGCGCGTCTCGCAGAACGCGACGTACTTTTCCACCGATGCCAGCGCGACATCGTTGTCCCGGTTATTGAACGCGCCCTTTTCATAACGCGCCCCCGCCGGGCGAGTCTGGTTCAGTCGGTACTTTCCCGAAAGCAGCCCGCCCGCAATCGGTGCCCACGGAATGACCCCCACCCCGTAAGTGCGGCAGGCCGGCAGCAGCTCCCGCTCGATCCGCCGGTCGAGCAGATTGTACGGCGGCTGCTCGCAGATAAAGCGGTTGAGGTGCAGCTCCTTTGATGCCCACAGTGACTCGACAAGCTGCCACGCCGCAAAAGTGCTGGTCCCCAAGTACCGTACCTTGCCCGCTTTGACCAGATCATCTAAAGCCCGCAGCGTCTCATCAATCGGAATGGCCGATTGGGGCCGGTGGATTTGGTACAGATCAATATGGTCCGTGCCGAGTCGCCGCAGACTGTCCTCGCAGGCTTTGACCAGATGGTACCGATGACTGCCCCACGCATTCGGGTCCGTATCATCCATCTTGTTGTAGCCTTTGGTCGCAAGAAACACGCGGTCCCGTTTGCCGTCCCGCGCCAGAGCCTTCCCAACCACCGTTTCCGAGCCGCCACGCGAATACACGTCGGCGGTGTCCAAAAAGTTCACCCCGGCGTCCATCGCCTGATCAATAATCGCAAACGACGCCGCTTCATCGGCATCATCCCCAAAGTTCATGCAGCCCAAGCAGAGCGGGCTGACCCGCACCCCTGTCCGTCCCAACACGCGATAGTCTGTCATAGTTTACTCCTGCTGCAAATCTCGTATCCGATCAGTATATAACCCTTGATGCCGACGCTGCGCGTCCGCCCAGGATGTGGGAAACGTCTCCTGTCCCAGCAGTGCCGCATCAATCGCGGCGCGGACCTGCCGAGCGCAGGTATTCGGGCCGATGCGCCCAACGCCGGTGCCGAGACCGGGAAACGCGATGCTGTCAACGAAATCAGAAATCTTCTCGCCAACATAGGTTCCCCCTGTGAAGACACCATGCTTGACTAAGAGCAAAGCGGCCCGTGCCGCAAGGTACGGGTTGACGCTGTCGCGCAGGATTGTGGGTACACGCATGGTCGGCGCAGCAATGAGAAACGGCAGATTTGGATAGTCTGTCTCGACAATTTCCGCTGAGCCGACCAGCAGCTCGCCGTGATGCTTTTCTTGGATGAGCGCTTATAAATGATCCTGCACCTGCCAGCCGAACTCCAAAGTGTAAAGCGCATCAATCCCGCCGTCCATGAACCCGTAAGAGTTCGCCGGGCTGACCACGGCGTCGCAGGACAAGTCAAAAATCGATCCGCGATGCACAGACACAAACGGCAAGTCCCCGCAGAACCGCTCCCAGGCATCCGCTAAAGCATCTTCCACCGACGTTAAGATGATGTTCATGGCTCAAACTCCACCGTCAATGCCAGCGCTTTGGCGATTTGCGCGAGCGCTTCTTCCGAAAGAACGCCTAATCGGCTGCCGAACCGTTCTAACGAAACGCCGCGTGTTTGGAACGCATCGGCGGCAGAGGGTTTTGTCAGGCCACTGGACTGTGTTGCCTCCACATACGACATCCAGGCGAGACCAGCATAGCCTGTATTCCAGCCTGTGAAGGGTACGACGAGACGCAGAGGCAGACGCCCCAAACGGTCTGAGCTAAGGACAACCGCAGGGCGCGTCTTTTGCATCTCGGCTCCGCGTGTCGGGTCGAGGTTCACCCACCAGACTTCGCCGCGCTTCGGATTAACCGGCATGGTAATTCTCCAAAATTGGGTCATCATCCAGCGCGGTGAATGCCGTCAGTTCCCGCTCTGACACCGGCAGGGCTAAATCAGCTTCATAAAGCGGGGCAGCGTGAGCGGCTTGGGCTTCCATGATCCGGTCTCGCTCGGCTTTCGGCAGGGACAACAAGTAAGTAGGGTCGGCCTCGCGCGGACGGGCCGCATTCCCATCAGCATCGCGACTTCCGCTCCGGCTTGCCGGATTATTCACAATGAGGCGCAGGTAATTCTCCACGGCCTGGCCTCTTTGAGCGGCTTCTTCGCGGATCTGGTGTTCTAAATCGGGCGGCAGTTCAAGCATGGGTCTTCTCCTGTCGGTGACGTTACGAGGCTTTCTCTAATTTCGCGAACCCCAAATCCAGCTTCTTCATGCCGACGGTGCCCATGAACTGGACTTTGACGATGGTGGGGCTGTCGAAGCCGACGACGAAGCCGTCGCCGAAGGCAGCATGGTGGACTTTCTCGCCGAGCGCGAACGGCATCGCTTTAGAGTTGGGCGCGGCAGCGGCTTTGCGGGCGGAATCACGGGACAAATCATCCCATTTGGGCGCGGTGACGGACTCCGGGCGGCGGCTGCCTTCGGTCAGGGTCGGCGTGTAGTCTTCGATGGCACCCCGCCGGGAGGATTTCGCGAGAAACAGGCTCATTGGAATTTCGGAGACGAAGCGGGAGACGGGATTGCGCTGGGTTTGGCCGAAGATCATGCGCGACCCGGCATAGGACATAAACAATTCTTCTTTGGCGCGGGTGATGCCGACATAGCACAGCCGCCGCTCTTCTTCCAACTCGGTCTGGCTGCCCATCGCCCGGAAGTGCGGGAAGATGCCTTCTTCGAGGCCCGTCAAAAAGACGACCGGGAACTCTAGACCCTTTGCCGCGTGCAGGGTCATCATGGTGACGGAATTGGCCGTGTCTTCGAGGCTGTCAATGTCCGAGACCAGAGAGACGTTTTCGAGAAACGCCGAGAGCGACGGGTTGCCGTCTTCGCCTGATTGCTGCTGCTCGAACTCTTTGGCGACGGACAAAAGCTCGCCGACGTTTTCCACCCGCGACTCAGCTTCCGGGGTCCGGTCTTTTTTCAAGTCTTCGACATAGCCCGTCGTGTCCAGAATGTTCTGCACCAGCGCGGAGACGCTTTGGGTATCGCGCTTGGCGGTCAGATATTCCACAATCTTCACAAACGCATGGATGGAATTTTTGGCCCGTGCGGGCAGGTCTATCTCATGCGCCCGGCGGCAGGCGTCCCAAAAGGCGATTTCTTTGCGCCCGGCAAAGACGTTCACTTTTTCCACGGTCGTCGTGCCGATGGCCCGCGCCGGGACATTGATAATCCGGCGCATGGACAGGCCATCATACGGGTTCATCAGCACCCGCAGATAGGCAATCAGGTCTTTGATCTCACGCCGCTCATAAAAGCGCACCCCACCGACAATCTTGTACGGAATTCGATAATTGATAAACTGCTCTTCCAACGCGCGGCTCTGGCTGTTGGCCCGGTACAGCACAGCAAAGTCTTTGTAGTTACGGTCGCCCGAAATGGTCCCTTCGCGGACGACATTGACCACGGCGACCGCTTCTTCCACTTCGTTTGGCGCTTCCACCAGGGCGATGCTCTCGCCTTCCAGGTTCTCCGTCCACAGCCGCTTGTCCGCCCGCCCCCGGTTGTTGCGGACGACATGGTAGGCAGCGTCGAGGATGGTCCGCGTCGAGCGGTAGTTTTGTTCCAGCTTGATAATCGTGGCATCGGGGAAGTCGCGCTCAAAGTTTAGAATAATCTGGACATTCGCGCCCCGGAACGCATAGATGGAATTGTGGACGACAATCCCACCCGCGACATAATTGCGAAGATTGGCAACGGAGAGGTCGTAGGTCTTGCCGGTGTATCCTTCGTCGGTGATGGACGTGATCTGGCTGTCGGTGACAATCGAAATCGGGTCTGGGATGGCAGTGGGCATCGGCGTCAAGTCACCCATTTCGGGAGTTCGGGCAAGCATCTTGCGGGCATAGGCAATTTGTTTTTCGTCATCGGGATAGTCCGCCGCAGATCGCATTGACGGGTAATTCATCGCCCTGTCTGAGACTTCTACAATAACAGGAAGCTTGTGCCATTCGGTAATTTGCTCCGCCCGCGCTGTGTCAAAGCTACTTCTACCTATTCGTGCCGTGACACTGACTTCCTGCAAGTCATGCCGCCGTTGCAGCATCTTGGCGTAAGTCCAAGCGTCGTCATGCCTATTAAACCGTGCCTCATCATTATAAGAGCAAACGCGGAAAAATATCGGCTGTATGTCTGGGTCAATCTTGTAGGCAGGCTGAGGCTTGCCAAAGAACATCGTGAAATGCACCGGCTCACAGTCGTCTCGGCGGCTCATATTTCTGCCGTCTTGGCAGTCGTAGAACTCGAAGCCGAAACTGCGCCAGATGTCTTCCGGCGCATCAACATCAAGGTCGCTAAACATGACATGGTTGGGAGTGACGCGCACGGTTGCGCCCTGTTGCGTCGTGATGTTGCGGACCGGCCCGGCGTAGTCGTTCACCATGACTTTCTCGACAACCGCCGGGGCGAGGTGCGGGCCGCCGCAGGCAGCCAGCACGGTATCACCTTCTTTGATCTGCTCGACGGGAACATAGCCGTTCGGTGTCAGGATGGGAGTGCCTTCCACAACGCACTGGTCGTCGTCGCCGACGACGCAGATGTTTTTGTGCTTGCCGCTGAACAATGTCAACAACTGGTACTGACTGTCGTTCACGTCCTGGAACTCGTCGCAGTGGACATACTGGAAGCGGTTCTGGTAATGCTCGCGGGCCTTGTCGGACTCCCGCAGAAGCTGGACCGTCTTCATAATCAGGTCGTCGAAGTCCAAAGCGTTCGAGAGCGTCATCTTCTGCTGGTAGAGCTGGTACGCCCGCCCGACGGCCCGCTCATACGGCGAGGCAGAAAAGTCGTTCAGGATGTCATCGGGCGTTTGCAGGGTTTCTTTGGCTTTGGAAATGGCGGACAAGACGGCGCGGGGGGCGTACTGCTTGTCGTCTAAAGACAGCTCGCGGACAGCTTCTTTGACGAGGCTAATCTGGTCGCCGTCGTCGTAAATGACGAAGTTTTTGTCCAGGCCGATTTGGCTCCCGCGCTCGCGGAGGCAGCGGGCACAGAGGGAATGGAAGGTCCCGGCCCACAGCTCGCGCATGGCAAGGTCGCCGACTAGATTGGCGATGCGCTCCTTCATCTCGGCGGCGGCTTTATTGGTGAACGTGACGGCGAGAATGTTGTACGGGCGGACATAGCGCTCCTGAATGAGATACGCGATGCGCTTGGTCAGGGCGTTGGTCTTGCCGGACCCGGCCCCCGCGAAAATCAGCACCGGCCCCTGGTCGTGCAGGACCGCTTGCTGCTGCGGCTCGTTCAGGCTGGCAAGGAGGGGCGACTGGCGGCGTTCGGGTGTGCCGGAAAGGGTGTCAGGAGTCATAGGGAGATTATACCCGGCAGGAATGCCGTTGGGGTTTGGCGAACTAGCGGCTATGCGCTATCTATTCCCAAGACAGGCCGGGCGATTGAAATCGCGGCAACAAAGGCACGAAACCTGCCTTCGCAGGTTAATACAGAAGTCTGAGTCCGCGAAGGCGGACTTTGTGCACTTGTTGCGGCGGTTTCAACCGCCCATCTACGCTGCCTGCCTGCTCCTCCTCGGCCCTACCGCCCTGCCCACTCACGCCGATACGCCGGACCACAAGGCTGCACTGTTTGCATCGGGGGATGGCAACATTCTGTATCTCGCGGCGGGGGTCGGTCTGCCGCTGCTGTCGGACGGACGCTATGGAACCCGCCATGCCCTGCGGGTGGCGGATGCGCTC
Organism: Capsulimonadaceae bacterium; assembly: GCA_965213825.1. Lineage (GTDB taxonomy): Bacteria > Armatimonadota > Armatimonadia > Armatimonadales > Capsulimonadaceae > JANXMY01. The sequence goes on along the minus strand of CBDCAE010000009.1, from coordinate 427,057 downwards.
GGAACCAGCGTACTTTTATCGGAGGCCATCAAAAGTTTGGTGAAAGAAAAGCGGCCCGATTCAGACGCGCACGATAGCTTTCCGAGCGGCCATGCGACGGCGGCGTTTGCCGTCGCGACCGTCGAAAGCGATTTTCACCCGCACCAGGCCGCGTACTGGTATCTGGGCGCGGCACTGATTTCGTATTCGCGGGTACGCCTGCGCCGTCACACGACCTCCGACGTGGTGGCGGGCGCGGCGCTCGGCGCGGGAACGGCACGGGTGGAAGTCGCCCAGCCGCGCGGCCTCCTGCTGTCGCCTTTTATCATGCGCGGCGGCCTCGGCATGATGATGTCGAAGGGCCTGTAAAGCCACGCAGCGGTTGCCGATAATGGAACATTGGGGTTCCTTCGGCCGTCAGCGAGAAAACTTGTATGGGAGGTTACGTTGAATAGAATGCGCGTGTTTGCTTCCGCCGCCCTGATGGCGGCGATTGAGATAGGAACAGCTGGAATGGGAACAGCTTCGGCCCAGACGCCGGCTGCCCCGGCTTATCTGACTTTAGGCGGCTATAATGTACTGTGCCTGCGCGGGACCGCCGGGGGAATGGACCCGGCGCAGCGGGTCGATGTGATACTAAGCCGGGTGACGCCGCTCCTCGGTGATCCGAAGATTTTGCCGTCGGATGTGGTGGTTTACCTGCCACCGCCGACCAGCCGCGTCAACCGCTACCCGGTCATTTACGCACTGGGGCGACGCATCGTGACAGTAGACCCGGCGACGGTCAAAGCCAGCGGCCTCATTCAAACCCCCTTGCAGGCGGCGACGCTTTGGGCCAAGCGGCTTCAGCAGGTCCTGCCGCGCGTCAACTGGCGGCCATCTAATGCCCCGGAGACGAAAGTCCCGGCAAACCCGCCGCTATTGATTACGCCTGATTTCGCCAAAGTGGGCGGCCAGGCTGCTTTTGTGACCCTGCGCGGCAAAACTGTCCTTGCCCTGCGCGGCCCGCAGACCGGCGGCATGACCGCCGCCGAGCGTGGAGATCTGCTGACAGCCCGCTTGAAGCGTCTCGCCAACAACCCCGGTGCCTCCGGCCCGGAAGCCGTGCAGGTGACGGACCAGCCTAACAATGATGCCACGCTGGCGCTGGCCGGAACCCCACTGATTTCAGTAACGGCGATAGACGCCGCCGCCGCCGGAGTTAAAGTGCCGGACACTCTCGCGCAATCCTGGGCCAAGAACCTCCGCACAGCGCTTGCGTCGTCCGACTCAGTCCTGCCCGCCGCCCCTCTCGGTCAGCTACCCGCCGCGTCCGCCCTGCCGCCGACCCTCGTGTCGCCTACTCCACCTACGGCGTCGCCCGCAACGGACGGCGCAACGCCTGTTGCGCCCGCTCCTACTGCGCTCTGATTGCGAGTCCGCAGAGCGCATTATGACGAGGGCGTTTACGCCCTCGTTCCCTCTGACCATTCCTCAGTCAGCAGGCCGTACAAGGCTAAGTCTTCGTAGTCATCACCTTTGCGGACATCCTGACGAAGCACTCCTTCCTGAGTCATACCTATCTTCTGCATGACTCGGCCTGACGCGGGATTGCGGGCAAAGTGCGAGGCCACGATCTTGTGCAGGCTCATTTCGGTGAAACCGTAATGAACCAGCGCTCCGGCGGCTTCAGTCATATAACCCCGGTTCCAATATGGAACGCCCAGCCAGTAGGCGATTTCAGCACGGCGATGGGCCGACGTGATGATAAGACCAACTCCGCCGATGAGTTCTCCGCTGTCCCGGAGAGTCACGGCGTATCTTATGGCCTCCCCGGAGGCCAGCAGCCGCAGACTGCCCGTGATCCACTGCTCGGCCATGCCGTCTTCGTAGGGATGCGGCATGTTCAGTGTCATGTCCGCGACTTCCCAAACCCCTGCCAGCCGCTGAACGTCGGCGGCATCGGAAAGCGCAAACGGACGCAGCAGAAGACGCACGGTTTCGAGGATCGGCTGCTCCATATGCCTATTTTAGCTCCTTCAAGTTCTCCGGGTTCAGCGGTAGCAGCTCATCCAAAACGAACAAGCCATCTTTGCGGATCAGCACGTCGTCGAAGTAGATGTCGCCGCCACCGAACTCCGGGCGCTGGATGAAGACCATGTCCCAGTGAACGACCGAGCGGTTGCCGTTGAACGCTTCGTCATACGCGCCGCCGGGGGTGAAGTGAAATGACCCGGCGATCTTTTCGTCAAACAAAATGTCTTTCATTGGCTGTAGGACATACGGGTTAAATCCGAGCGAGAACTCACCGATATACCGTGCGCCTTCGTCACTGTCGAGAATGGCATTCAGAGCAGGCGTCGTGCCGCCGCTGGAAGTCGCTTCGACAATCTGGCCGTTCTCGAAGCGCAGAGTGACGCCTTCAAAGATCGTTCCCTGGTAAATGGTCGCCGTGTTGAAGGCGATGGTGCCGTTGACCGAGTCACGCACCGGAGCGGTGAAAATCTCGCCGTCGGGAATATTCGCCCGGCCCGTACAGGGGATCGTCGGGATGTCTTTGATGGAAAATGTCAGATCGGTTCCCGGCCCGGTCAGGCGCACACGGTCCGTGCGGTCCATCAGAGCTTTCAGCGGCTCAATCACGGCGTCCATTTTGGAGTAATCAAATGTGCAGACATCAAAGTAGAAGTCCTCAAACGCTTCCGTGCTGAGGCTTGCCATCTGAGCCATTGCCGGGGTCGGCCAGCGCAGGACGACCCATTTGGTGTGCGGGACGCGCGTCTGGGAATGCACCGGGTTCCACCAGAGCGAGCGGTACAACTTCATGCGGTCGTCCGGGACATCCGATAGCTCCGCGCTGTTGTCTGCACCACGCAGGCCAATATAGGCGTCCATTTCGGACATCCGGGCGCGTTCCAGATCGCCGGTCAGCCGCATCTGCTCCTCAGTGGCGTTCTTGTAGAGCGCCCGCAGGACTTTGTTGCGCTTGACGGTGACAAACGGCAGGCCACCGGCCCCGGCAATGCGCTCGACCAATGCGGTGACGACATCATCGGGCGCATCGTAGGCTTCCACCAGGACTTTTTCGCCGGGCTGGACACGGGTAGAGTGGCCGATCAAAATGTCGGCAAGTTTTGCAACGCGCGGGTCTTTCATAAACGAATGGTTCCTTGATATGTTTAAGTGACAAGAGTATACCCTGCTCATGCTGTCGGGATATGGGTATACTGCGGGCGGAGCCAAGACCCGGTAATGAATTACCGGTCTATTCGGAGAAAGTCGCTCCGCGACTCCAGAGTGTTGTTCCTCAGTGTCGAAGACACCTTCTCCGAATAGCCTGACCTTTTAATGTCAGGTTTCATAGAAAGAGCCAAATCTCATGCCTGATTATGAACATTCGCTGACGATTGATGCTTCCCCGGACACCGTATTCGCCTTTGTGTCCGACATTGGGAACCTGCCCAAGTACCTGCCGACCACACACAGCGCCGAGCCGCAGCCGGGCGGACGGGTCCGGGTGCAGGGCGAAGCAGGAGGCCACGCTTACGACTCAGATGGCTACTTTCGCCTAGACGAACCGAACCACCGGATGGAATGGGGTTCCGATGGCGAAAACCGTTATTTGGGCTGGCTGGAGATTGACGGTTTTGAAGACGAATGCGAGGTGACGGTGCATCTGACCTTTCAGCCAAAGCCGGAGCAGTCCGAGCGGATGGAAGAACAGACCGGTGGCCGGGATAAGACCATCACCGAGGGCCTTATCGCTTCACTGGAGTCTATCAAGAACTTCGTGGAAGGCCACGGCGGTAAAGTCGAGCCAAGTGCGGCCACTTGATTTCGGGAAATTCACTTGCATTATTTTGCCGCGTGTGCTAGAATAAAGATGCTGGGAAGGTGGCTGAGTGGTCGAAAGCGCACGTTTGCTAAATGTGTGGGTGTCAAAGCCCCGCAGGTTCGAATCCTGTCCTTCCCGCATCTTTTATTTCCATCTCAAAGTGCTTTCAGAAAGCGCGAACAACTCAAGCGGCCCGGAGCATTCCGGGCCGCTTTTGTTTGTGAATAAAGTTATGCAAAACGAAATGCCGGCTTTGGAACCGATGGACTGGCGGCGATTTTTGCAGCTTGACGCTAAAGCTGCCGCCGTGCTGGTCGGCTGTGCGCTGTTTTTGGTTGGCTTTTTGTCCGTACTGCCGCGCTGGCTGCACGGGCGGGAGCAGGCCGATTTTGCTGGGGTTACCGCGCAGACCGTTCCCGGCAAGGTGACGATGCTGCAAATCTCGCCGGTGACGTCCGGCGGCGGTAGCCTCTTTAACGGTGTTGATGTTGCGTTCGCCAAGCACCAAGCCTACTACGCCCTGCCGCCCGAAAGTCATTGGAAGCCGATGTTTGGCCAGCAGGTTATGGTCACGTTCCGAGTTGGGCGCAGCTCGCACAGTATCCATGTGGATGCGGTGACGCCTCATTGATTGTGCCGAGAGCGCTGCTTGCGCCGCTGTTTCTGCTGGACATCGCCGCGACCCTCTATATGTGGGGCGTCATCTGGACTATTCAGGTCGCCCAATACCCACTGTTCGCCCGGATTGGGGCCGCTCAATGGGGTGAGTATCATGCAGTTTACACGCGCTCCATCAGTTTTGTCGTACTTCTTGCGATGGTGACGGAGCTTGGTGTATCAGGGCTGCTTGCGCTGGCCCGCCCGGCCTGGCTGTCGCCGGGTTTTCTCTGGGCCGGTTTTGCCTGCGCCGTCCTCACCTGGGCCGTGACCTTCTTCGTTTCCGTTCCCCTCCACGACACGCTTTCGCGTGGTTTCGACCTTGCCGCCATCCACCGTATCGTGGTGACGAACTGGCTCCGCACGTTTTTTTGGACCGCTCATGCGCTGATTTTACTCTTGCAAGTCTGGCGGCTACTGCCGAAGCTATAGACCACGTCCCAACGTAAAACAGCCCGCGCTTCGCAGGAAGCGCGGGCTGTTTTTGTAAGCTGCCGGACCAGGGGTCGAACCTGGGACCTCCTGTTTCAGAGACAGGCGTTCGTGCCAACTGAACTATCCGGCACCATCTTTTGTAGTTCGACCTGCATTTCTACCACTGTAACTGTCGGTTTGGCTATGACAGTTTGGGCAAAGCATCTGCAAGTTCTCTAGGCGGTTGTCATTCCTGTCACCGTTGACATGATGCAGGTGCATTGACAGCGGCTTGTTCTGCCACTCAATTATACCACACACTGCACAGCAAGGATCTAACACATTTTCTTGGAGCAGTCACCACCGCAGATGAGCGCGGGAAGTGTTCCTGCCTTGTGCGGTAAGAACTTCCAGTGAAAGCGGCTTGTCTTCACGCAGAGCGATCTTCGCCTGCTTGCGAGCATTGTACCAAACCGCCGCGCAAATACCGAACTGCTTCATGCACTGCCGGCCGCTGTGACCTGCATCGTAGTACTGCTGAACTTCGGCCCAGTCATGCACTTTATAGTTTGGCGGCGGCTTCACGTTCTTAGCATGGTAGGCAACCGTGGACTTCGCGCAGCCGACTTCGGCGACAATTTCTTTGTATGTCTTGCCTTCAGCCAGCAGGGCAAGTATTCGGTCTTTCAATGCGGCCTTCCTTAGCACGAAAAAGATAATACCCGCCCTGCGGCCTACTTGTCAAGAGTAAAGCACTGACTACGGCGCAGGCAGGGCCGTCAGCGGCATAAGATGCAAAAGCAGGGTCGGCTCATCGTCAGCCTTGATCTGCAAGATTGTTTCGCCATTGGGCGTGACATGGACTTCCAGCGACTGTGGACCAGCGATCAGCCGCTCCATGTGGTCCGTACCCTCAGTGCCGAGCATGAGGGTCAGGGAGCCGGCAGCGCTGCCTTTTGCTTCCAGTGTCATACCGACGAATGGCAGGTTTTCAGCGGCGTATTGGTCGCCGACATCCGAACCGACCATTTCCAGGGTCGCGGTCTCACCCGCATGCTGCTTGGAAAAATCTTCGGCAAAAGCGGCCCAGTCGCCGCGCTCAATCATTTGTGTCTCGTTCATGGGTATCCTCCGAGTCTGTTAGGTGTCTTTTACCCAAAATCCGCGAGTTTGGCTAGGGGACACCGACGCCGCGTGCGGCGACCCAAAGCTTGTACCAGTCTGTGCGCGAAAGCGTGATTGCCGCGGCCGCGGCGGCTTCCTGGATATGCTCCGGGCTGTTCGAGCCGACCAGCGGGATAATCTTCGCCGGGTGCGCCAGCAGCCAGGCCAGCGCAAGCTGCCCCGGCGTTGCATCGCCGTAAGCCGGTCCCATCTCGACCAGGGCGGCGAGTGTACGAGCAATCGCCGGACGTGCGTCGGCGGGAACATCCCGGCGGCCCGACAGCCAGCCGCCGCCGAGGGGGCTGTAGGCCAGCGGCGTGATACTCATTTCGAGGCACTGGTCCAGAACGCCGTCGCCGCTGTCCGCCCCAGCGGCCTCGCTTGTCGCGCTGCCGCCCGCCGCACCTTCATAAATGGGGTCTAGGCGGAGCAGAGAGATCGCAATTTGGTTAGAAACAATCGGGGCCTTGAGATACTTTTGCAGTGCCAGCGTCTGCTGCGGATAGTAGTTCGAGACGCCGACATACTTAATCAGGCCCTCGGAGACGAATTCATCCAAAACTGCCGCCGTTTCGGCGGGGTGCGTGAGCGGGTCAGGCCGGTGGAGCTGATACAGTTCAACCGAATCAACGCCGAGGCGGGACAGCGACCCGCGCAGGCTTTCCCGGATGTAGGACGCTGAATGCTCGTAGTAGCCGCGCCGGATGCCGACTTTGGTGGCGATGAAGATTTTCTCGCGGCTGCCGGGAACCGCTTCCAGGCAGTCTTTGAAGATAGACTCGCAAGCCGTGCCGCCGTAGATGTCGGCGTGGTCATAGAACGTAATCCCGGCGTCAAGCGCCGCTTCAAACGCGGCAATGGCCTTACGCCGATGCTCCGGCCCGACCTCCGCCGGATTCCAAGTTCCCGCGAGGCCCATGCACCCCAGCGCGATGCGCGAAACAGGAAGCGCGTCCGGTCCAAACGGCTGCATTAACATAGTCTTCTCCTAAAACTTTCGTTAAACTTCTTCAGTGTGACTGCGGAACGACGATGCCAAGGTGCACCAGAAAGATTAACGCAATTCCCAGCACGATCCGGTAGATGATAAACGGCAGGGTCGTGTGCTTTTCATCGCTGAGATAGCCCAGCAGCCAGCGAACGACAATGTAGGCAAAAATGCCCGCCACGACAGCGGCAAAGATGTATGGGCCGGCGACGGCGCTGAGAGCCGGAGTCGCAACATGAGGGGCAGCAGCGGCTGCCGCCGTCGCGTGAGTGCTTACCGTGTCCCCTAACTGTTTCGGGAACAGCGTTTTGAGCAGCTTATACAGGCCCGCCAGCGTGATCGCCGGAACCGAAAGCAGAAATGAGAACCGGGCGGCTTCCTCGCGCTCTAAGCCCAAAAAGAGGCCGGTCGTGATGGTCACACCGGAGCGAGACGTTCCCGGAATGACCGCCAGCGCCTGCACGACCCCGATACCGACCGCCTGCCCAAGCGTCAGACTTTCCAGCCGCCGGGTCTTCTTCCCGACAATCTCCGCCGCCAGCAAGAACAGCGCGAGAATGATCATTGCCCCGGCGATAAAGTAGAGGTTACGGTACTCGCCGTCAATCTTCTTTTCCAGCCCTAGCCCGGCCAAAATGATCGGCACGGTGGCAAACACGACATACCACGCCAGCCGCGCATCCTCGTCGCCCTTTGGGAACAGGCGGCCGAGCTTTAAGGAGCGTCCGAGACCGGCCAAATACCGGGCTAAATCTTTGCGGAAGTAGGCGATAATCCCCACCATCGGCCCAAGCTGGGCAATCGCCGAGAATGCCGCCCCGGTGTCGTTCGGCCAGGAATTAGGAGAGAAATGGTTCAGCAGCGCGGGCAATATTCGCATGTGGGCGGTGCTGGACACGGGAAGGAATTCGGTGATGCCCTGGACGATCCCCAAAATCAGGGCCTGGAAGTAGGAGATGTAGGGCGTGTAATTGTCGGTCGGCGGCGGCAAAAGCAAAGTCTCCTTAAGAACCCCTGCGAGGTCACTTATGACAAAGCAAGGAGGTGGGTTACTGCGTCTTCATCACCAGCGGCGGCATAGGAACAGTCTGAAGCTGATCGGCCTGTGCCTGAAGCCGGGCGGCGCGGCGTGGGCGCAGAACATAATGGGCGATGAGTATCCGGGCAATCGCAGCCAGCGGCGCAGCGAGGAACATACCGAGCAGGCCAAAGAACTCTGCGCCGATCAGCAGCACGATAATCACGACTGCCGCGTGCAGGTGTATCCGGTGGCCGATGAATTTGGGCATCAGCAGCTTACTTTCCACCAGATGCAGGAGGCTGAAAAAGACCAAGACTTTGACCGCAAGCTCCAAGCCTCCGCCGTGGCTTGCCGGCAGAACCGCCGCCAGCAGCACAATCGGGATGCCGCCTAAAATCGGCCCGATAATTGGGATCGCCCGCGTTACGCCCGCCAGCAGGCCCAAAATCAGCGCATACGGCATGTGGATCAGCGACAGCCCCGCGTAGACGACCACGCCCGCGATGACGCACAGCCAGAGCTGGGCGATGATGTACGTCCGCATAATGCCCGACGACTCGCGCAGCAGGGCCAAAGTTTCGCGGACGCGCGGGCGTGGAACCAACGCTAGAAACTCATTGCGGAGCGCATGTCCGTCCAGTACAAAGTAGAATGCCAGCACGGGAATCAAAATGAAGTCCACAATGCGGGCAATTCCCGTCGCGGTCGCGAGCAGGGCGTTTTGCAGCCAGGGCAGGGGCGAGAAGCCGTCTCCACTATTACTGCTTCCCGATGGCCGATGCAAAATCGCTTTGAGATTGGCCGGCAGAGCGTCATACTCAGTTTGCAGCACGGCGGCGTACTTTGCGATTTTCTGCTGGTACAGCGGCAGATTATTTGCCAGGCCATGCAGCTGGTCCGCGAACGGCGAGACCATCAGCGAGCCGCCCGCGAAGACTAGGTAGCCAAAGGCGAGAAAGACAAACAGCGTCGCGCCCAGACGCTGCGCTTTAGGGCGCACCTTCGGGATACGCCACCGGCAGAGCCAGTTCACCGGGCTGACCAGCGCGAACGCCAAGATAGACGCGACAATGATGTCGGTCAGAATTGTGTGGATGCGCCAGACGAAGTACAGCGTCAGCGCGATAACCGCCAGCCGCACCAGCAGCTTCCAGAACTGCCCGAACCAAATCTCTGCTGCGTTCATCTCTCTCATGCGTTCATAATGCTTTTTGTCAGCGCGTCGGCAATACGCTTGGCGGCGAGGCCATCGCCGTAAGGGGAGACCGCGCGGGCCATAGCGGCGTAAGCGGCGGTGTCGGACAGCAGGCGGGAGGCTTCGGCGACAATCAGCCCCGTGTCCGTGCCAACGAGCTTTGCTGTGCCAGCGGCGACGCCTTCCGGCCGCTCGGTCGTCTCGCGTAATACTAAGACAGGCTTACCCAAACTCGGCGCTTCTTCCTGCACCCCGCCGGAGTCGGTGAGGATGAGGGCGGCTTTCTGCTCAAGCTTCACAAACGGCACATAATCCTGCGGCTCAATCAATTTTACCCGCGCATGGCCTGCCAGTGGTGGTGTCAGCGCTTCCCGAACCAGCGGGTTCAGGTGCCACGGCACGACGGCAACGGTGTCCGGGAAGGCATCTACTAATTGCCGGACGGCCCACCCAATCCGGGCCATCGGCTCGCCCCAGTTCTCGCGCCGGTGGGTCGTGACCAAAATCATCCGGCGCGGGTCGGCAAGTATCTCGGCCAGCAGAGGATCGCCTGGCGTGAACGGCTTTGCGGCGACAGTCAGCAGGGCATCAATCACGGTATTGCCCGTGAGAACAATCGCATCGTCCCCCACCCCATCGGCGCGGAGATTTGCGGCGGACTCCGGGGTTGGCGGGAAGTGCAGAGTCGCCAGCCGAGTGGTCAGCAAGCGGTTCATTTCTTCCGGGAACGGGTCGTACTTGTTGCCTGTGCGAAGGCCCGCCTCGACATGGCCGAACTTTGCCTGATGGTAAAACGCGCTAAGCGCGGCCACAAACGTCGTCGTCGTGTCCCCCTGCGCCAGCACCCAGTCGGGTTTTTCGGACGCCAGGATCGGGTCCAGCCCCGACAGTGCCCGCGTCGTCACCTGCGACAGTGTCTGCCCCTGCGTCATAATGTCTAGATCGTAATCAGGCACAATCTCAAAGACCGACAGGACTTGATCCAGCATCGTCCGGTGCTGCCCCGTCACCGCGACTTTGACAGTGAATTCCGCCGGACGCCGCTTCAGCTCCAGCACTACCGGCGCCATCTTGATCGCATCCGGCCGGGTTCCAAACACACAGAGAACTTTTTGCATAAGGTAAGCAGGACCGCAGGAAGGAACCTCACCCGGCAACAAGTTGCCACCCTCTCCTTAAGAAAGGAGAGGGTTAGGAGGAAGTGGAAGCGGCTAATATCTTGCGAATGACTAAATCAATGTCACCATAAACAGCACGGTTGGCAAAGCGTAGGACGCGGATATTCAGCAGGGATAGGAATTCGGTGCGTTCTGCATCGTACTCTTGCGCTTCTGCTGAGGCGTGACTTTCACCGTCGAGTTCGACGGCTAAATGGCAAGCAGGGCAGTAGAAATCCAAGATATACACGCCGACGCTGTGTTGCCGCCGAAACTTCAGACCCCCCAGCCGACCGTTCCGAAGACGCTGCCAAAGCAAAGCCTCCGGCGCGGTCTCCGTCTGCCGCAGCGCCCGCCGCTTGTCTATCGCGTCACTCCGGTTATAGTAATTCGTCGTCGCCTTCCCTGGCCTTTCTTCATCTTAATCTGTGCTTTTCTATCTTCATCTTACCCTCTCCTTTCTTAAGGAGAGGGTGGCAACTTGTTGCCGGGTGAGGTTCCGACGGCAACTAAGCCTTCAAAGCATTTTTCGCTCTTAGCCAGCTTCTTGTTTGGATAAGTGTCAGCATCACAAGCACCCCAAATGAATACCCAATGTCCGAATGCAGCGTTGGCGGCTTTGACAAGACGATGCGTTCTACAACAAGAGCGAGCGCAGAGGCAACTGCCCAGCCGGGAAATGCATATCTGAGCCAATGCTTAACCCAAGCAATAGACATAATTTAACCTATGGTATTCTACCTGACATTACAGCCGAAATAGGACAAGGGCGACGGCGCAGCAGACGGCGGTGAGGGCGTAAATCATGTAGACGGCGCGGCGCTGGGAGCCGCCGTACTTCTTCAGCAGGATATGATGGATGTGCGATGTTTTATCGGGCAGGTAGGCAGGCGTCCGGGCAATCGTGCGCTGGGTGACGACCCGGATGCCGTCGAAAATCGGCACTCCTAGAACTAAGACGGGCAGGGCGACGGAAACGGTTGCCGCAATTTTAAACGTCCCGATAATCGAGATCGCAGCCAGCGTGAACCCCAAAAACTGCGCTCCCACCGTTCCCATGATAATGGACGCCGGGTGCTTGTTGTAGCGCAGGAACCCGACACAGACGCCGACCAGCGTGGCGGCAATGATTGTCACTTCATACTGCGGCGAATTCGCCGCCGCCGACATCAGCGCAAGTGTCGTCGCGCAGATCGCGCAGACCCCGGCAGCGAGGCCGTCTAAGCCGTCAATGAAGTCCACGGTCTTTGCGACCCCGAAGACCCAGAGCATGGTTCCAAATGCCGAGAACCAGTACGGGAACGGCACCCAGTTGGACGCATCCACGCCCAGCTTCGGCGGATGCAGCGGAACCGGCGCAAAGGGGTTTGTGATGCCGTCAATCCGCACGTCGAACAGCACCAAAATCCCGCCCGCTGCGATCAGCGCCAGCGACTGCCAGATCGCCGAGACTTCAAATTTGTCGTCAATGACCCCGACAATCGCGACCACTGACGCCGCGGCAAGCACTCCGACAAAACGCTCTACTTGCAGATGGGTCCAGGGATACTGGGCGTGAAAAAGCGTGTGATACCAGTAGACCAAACCGAGCGTCACGATAAACGCGCCGAACATCGCCAGCCCGCCCCAGCGCGGCAGCGGCTTCTTGTGAACGTCCCGCTCGCGCGGCACGGCCACCGCACCAAAGCGCGTTGCCAGCTTGCCGACCAGCGGCGTCAGCAAATAGCTCAGTATCAGCGCCAGCAGGAATGCCAGCCAGGGCAGTCTCCAAAGAGGCATAGTGTCTTACTTTTCTTTCCGCCAGTCGGCTCCCGTCACATACGACAAGCGCGGCGTGATTTGTTTCATCGGCCCACCTGCCGCCGCACGGACATACAGCGGCGCAAACCAGACAGTGCGATATTCATCCTCAGCCCGTTCTTCCGCTGAAGCCCCATGACGGATTGGGAACGGCTCACTGCGCTTCTTATAGGGCGTCGTATCCCGCCCCGGCGCGACGCAAAACTGTAATCCGTTCGGCGACCAGGCAAGAAACTGCCCTTCCGTCAGGTAGCGCATTGACCCCATGTGTGTGTTTAGCCGATAGAAGAGATAATCCGTGCCGACCGTGCTGTTGTGATTGTTGACTGCATAAACAAGATCAGTTCCCGGCATCGGCAGAAGAACATCGCTGCCGTCGCCATCTACGGGGACCTTCAGTGTCTGACGGGCGTTGGTCTTCAGGTTGATCAAAATGTGGCGGGTGGCTGCACGGTCGTTGTCGGTTTCGTCATTGTCCAAGCGGTATCCGAACACCGCTGGCGGGTTTGGGAAGGCCGCCGCTTCGGTTAACACCTTTAGCACATGCCTCTTTTTGCCGTTTTCATCTACTTCACAAAGCATTGGCGGAGACTGGTCGGCATCAAAGTATCGGTAGTACTGCACGAATATAATATGCCGCCCGTCCACCGTCCACGTTGGATTTTCCTCATCGCTGGTACCAAACGTGAGCTGCGTTTTGCCTGTGCCATCCGGGTTGATGCGGTAGAGATGAAAATGGCTCGTGCGGTGGCTGCCCGGCGGTGTGTAGTACCGAGCAGCGTACACGATGCCGCGGTCGGCGTGGGCTGCCGGGACTCCTGCCAGCATTAAGAGTACCAGCCAGAGTGCTTTCATGGTGTCCGTGTCCGCCGCCAATCGAGCTATGACTTCCAGCGGACCGAAGCCAGCATTTGCGCGACTGCACCATCATACTTCGTATGGGTCTTTTCGGGATAAGCGGCAGTGAAGATGTACGCCAAGCCGTTTTTCAGGACGTAAACCTGATGCAGGCGCAGCGGGATGCCGCTTCTTGTCTGAGTAAACACAAGGTCCAAATCACGCACGCCGCCGAGGAACGAGAAAGTCTGGGACTTTGTGACGAGGCCGGGAAACTTTTTCTGGTAGTCGGAAATCACGACAGGTTTTAGCGTTTCCAAAGTGACATGGCCGCCCAGCGCAGTGACATCCACTTGAAAGTTGGGCTTTCCTGCGGCAGCGGCGTCCTGCCTGTGCTCGATGACGACATCATCGTCCGGCGAATGGCTGGGGTTGACACGCCAGCCGGACGCCGGGGTCAGGCTGTAGCCGTGCGAGCTAATGAACGGCGCGGCGGAGGCGCTCGCCGCCATGAGGCACGTGCAAAGTGAGACGCAAAGGGGCAGGAATTTTGTGTTCATAGCCATACGTACACTCATCATAGTTAGCCAGGGAACCGATCACAGAGCGATTTGACATCCCGGCGGACGGCGTCATAGGTCGCGGCATCGCCGATATGGGTTAGTGTCCGGGCGATGCAGTCCGCGATCTCGTCCATCTCGGATTCGCCGAGGCCGCGGCTGGTGGTTGCGGGGGTACCGAGGCGCAGGCCGCCCGTGACCCAGGGCTTTTCGGTATCATACGGGATGGCATTCTTGTTCGTCGTCAAATTCACTTTGTCCAGCTCGACCTGCGCGGTCCGGCCCGTCAGCTTCTGCGGCCTGAGATCAACCAGCATCAAATGGTTGTCGGTGCCACCGGAAAAGAGCGTGAAGTCGCGGGCCATCAGCCCCGCCGCCAGCGCTTTGGCGTTGCGCTTGATCTGCTTCTGGTAGGCGGTAAAGCCGGGCGCAAGCGCTTCTTTGAGCGCGACCGCTTTGCCGGCGATGACGTGCATCAGCGGCCCGCCCTGGGTGCCGGGGAAGACCGCCGAGTCAATGGCTTTCGCGTACTGTTCATCGCACAAAATCATGCCGCCGCGCGGGCCGCGGAGCGTTTTGTGCGTGGTTGTCGTGACAATATGGGCGTAGCCCACGGGGCTAGGATGCTCGCCGGCGGCGACCAAACCCGCGATATGAGCGATGTCGGCCAGAAGCAGAGCGCCGACTTCATCGGCGATAGCCCGCAGGCGCGGGAAGTCAATCTCGCGCGGGTACGCCGACGCGCCGGACGTGATCATCTTCGGCTTGACTTCGCGGGCGATGCGGGCGCATTCGTCGTAGTCGATCCGGCCCGTCTCGCGGTCCACGCCGTAAAACTGAGCGTCGTAGAACTTGCCGGAGAAATTGACTGGGGAGCCGTGGGTCAGATGCCCACCCTGGTCAAGCCGCATCCCCAAGATTGTGTCGCCCGGCTGTAGAAACGCCGTAAAAACGGCGATATTGGCCGACGCGCCCGAATGAGGCTGAACATTGGCGTGGTCCGCCCCGAACAAGAGCTTGGCGCGGTCAATCGCAAGCTGCTCAACGAGGTCCACATATTCGCAGCCGCCGTAGTAGCGCTTGCCGGGGTAGCCTTCGGCGTATTTGTTGGTCAGCACCGATCCCTGCGCTTCCATGACGGCCCGCGACGCGACATTTTCCGACGCAATCAGCTCCAGCTTATCGTTCTGCCGGCCTTCTTCTTGCAGGATCGCGGCATAAATGTCCGGGTCCGCTTCCGACAGCGGCGCATCCCGCCGGATCAGATATTCGTTCTCGGCGCGTAGGTTGTCTGAACCGTCGTGGGTCAGCTCTCGTTCAATCAGTGCCACAGGCGAGGCTCCTTGTTTCTAAAATCGGATAAAGTTGTGCCTATGATACTCTATTTTAGGCCAAAGCGCAAGGGAAAATGCGAAATTGACTACTGACGTAGGATGATTTGAGGCAACATAAGAGGTATGATCGGCACCGACCTGAAAGTTCGGCATAGACAGCTTCATTTAGCCGCAGGAAACATAACGCGGAAAACCGTTCCTGTTCCGTTAGCACCGCCGCCGTCTGCGACGCCGTACAGTTCTCCATCAGCCCCGAACATGGGACTGGTCGGTGCGCCTCCGTCGTCGGTGTGAGGTACAGTGTTGCTAGAGACGCCGAAAGCATGCAGGACAGCGAAATCCGCTCCTGCGCTGCTGACACTAAAGAGTGTTCCATTTCCGGCTCTTCCCCCTGCGCCGGTCAATCCATAAAGTCGTCCCTCTTTTCCGAGTATGACAGGATCAGCGGGAAGCGTCCCCTCTACGTTGCTCAAGTTAGGATTTGGGAAACTGTGCAGCACGGTGAAGTTAGTTCCCGCCACGTTCACCTTGAAGACGGTGCCGCCATCAAACGCGCCGCCTTGCCGGGTTGCCCCGTAAAGGACATTGTTTGGGCCGAGGGTCAGCGTTCCACCTGGGAACGCACCATTGTTTTTGAAATCGCTGCCTTTCCTGCCAAAGTTGTGCAGCACGACAAAGTTTTTACCGTCAGCGTTCATCCTGTAGACAATGCCGTAGCCTTGCGCCCCGCCGATGTTTGTTGTGCCATAAAGTGTTTCTTCCTTGTCTATAATAACTGCCGCACTCGGCAGCGCTCCTCCCGCATTGACATTGTTAAGGTCACCTTTAGGAGATACGGAACCAAAAACATGAAGCATGGTGTAGTCTGCGCCTGTCTGGGTTATCCTGAAGATGACCCCATGACCTTCCTTGCCTCCAAATGACGCGGTGCCATACAGGAAATGGTCTGGGCCAACAGCCAGCCCTCTTGGACTAGCACCGTCGGCGTTGCGGCGTCCTTCCCCTTTCGGCTCAAACGAGTGCAGGAGAGCGAAGCTGCTGCCGTCCGGGTTGAGCTTAAAGATTGTCCCGCTGCCGCCGGGACCTCCCTGACTTGCGGCTCCATACAAAGTACCGTCGCTGCCAAGCACAAGAGCGCCCTCCGGCCAGCAGCCGTCAGAGTTAGTGTCGTTGCCGAAGAAAGCGGTCAGCGGGCCGAACGAGTGCAGAACCGTGAAGCCTGTCCCATCGCTGTTCATCTTGAAGATGACGCCGGTTCCATTCGCGCCGCCGCTCGATGTAGTCCCATACCACGTCCCGTCGCGGCCTTGCAGCAGCGGCGCTTGAGGACGTGAGCCGTCAGAGTTAGCATGGTGGGAAGGAACTAAATCATCCGGCCCACCCGCAGAGAATGTATGCAGCACGGTCAGCGTCGGCACGGCATGGCAGGAGACGGCGAAGGGGCTCGCAGCGATCAGCATCAGGGCAAGCGTAATCAAGAAACGCAGGGGCGGCATAATTTTTCTTTCTGCTAAGGCAGGCGGCGGAGGGCGAGCATAGCGACGTCGTCGCGGCGGACGTTGGCGGCGAAGCGGGTGACGGCATCGTAGATGGCGGAGACGGCGGCTTCGGCAGGAACATCGGCGGCGGGGAGAAGAGCGGCGAGGCCGTCTAAGCCGAGGAAGGAGCCGTCGTCGGCGCGGGCTTCGGTCAGGCCGTCGGTATACAGGAGCAGC
Organism: Capsulimonadaceae bacterium; assembly: GCA_965213825.1. Classification (GTDB taxonomy): domain Bacteria; phylum Armatimonadota; class Armatimonadia; order Armatimonadales; family Capsulimonadaceae; genus JANXMY01. Next base: position 410,422 of record CBDCAE010000009.1, on the reverse strand, counting down.
AGGTCGCCGGGGGCAAGCGCCAAGCGGCAGTCTTCGTAGGGAATGCCCGGAACGCAGCCAAGCGCGAGGCCGTCACCCGCTGGCAGCGGCAGAGTGCTGCCTGTTTGAATGCTGCGGAGCAGGGGCGGCTCATGGCCCGCGCTGGCATAGACGAGGCTGCCAGTGTCTGTATCAAGAACGCCGTAAAAGAGGGTCACAAAGCCTTCGTGGCTGGACATAGGACTGCATAGCACATCATTGACGCGGGCCAAGACCTCGCCGGGACTGCTGGGCGTTTCCAGCGCAAAGCCGCGCAAAGTATACTTCAGCATGGCGGTCTGAACGGCGGCTTTCAGGCCCTTGCCGGAAACATCGGCCAGCACCAATCCCAGCAGCGGACCGCCAAGCGAGAACAGATCGTAGAAGTCGCCGCCAATCAAGGCTTCTTCCAAAGCCGATTGATACTTGTGCGCGAACTCGATTGTTCCAAGACGCGCCGGGACGCTCGGCAGCAGGCTCGATTGTAAAGTTTCGGCGATGTCGCGCTGCTTATCATGCGCGGCTTGCAGCGCGGCAAAGAGCCGGGCGTTTTCCAGCGTTACCGATGCCTGGGCAGCCAATGCCAGCGCAAAGCCCGCCGAATCGTTCTGGCGCAGGCGCGGCCCGGTATCGAGTAAACAGAGCAGGCCGATGGCCTTCTGGTCGCGGGAGCGCAGGACAAACAGGTAGCCGGGGCTATTGAGAAATGCCGCGCTCTTCGCGTCCAGCCCCAGCGCAGCGGCGGCGTTCTGGACATAGTACGCGGGTGTGTCGCCGGCGGGTGTCCCGTGCGTCACCCGCCCCGGTAGGTCTTCGACCGTGCGGGTCAGCGGGTTCTCGTAAAACGAGTTCCGCAGCGCCCGGCCCCGCTCGGTCTCGTCGCGCACCGCTTCGGCATCGTGCGCGGCCAGCGGCACGAACTGGCGCGAATCGTCGTCGTAGCCGTAAACCGCAACGCGGCGGCAGGTGAGAATACGCGCGGCTTCGTCGGCCAAGATCTGCATGAGCAGCGGCGTGTCCGATGACGCTTCAACCGCTTCCCCAGTCCGGGCGACCAGAGCACGCAGTATCTCGTCCCGCCGCAGCGTTTCTCGATACAGCCGTGCATTCTGCACAGCGACGCCGATCGTCGCGCTGACTGCTTCTAAAAGCGTCTGGTCCTCCTCAGTGAACCCCGCCAGGGGGTTCAGCGCCCCGCCCCGATTGCCAACCATGACCAGACCCAGCACGACTTCGCCCTGCAAGATCGGGACGACCATGGCGCTCCGCAGCTTCAAGAGCGCGGCGGCCCGGTCAGTCTTCCAGGTTTCTTCCAGCCCATGCCGCCGCTGGGTAACGCCGGTGCGGCGGGCCAGATCGGCGGTTCCCGTTCCTAATTTCTCCGACAGCGGCCCTTGAACGCCAGGGGACAGATTATAAAACGCCGATGCGACCGCTTCCGGCTTCTCGCTCTCCGACAGCAGCCACAAAGCCCCAAACTCGCCGTCCACGGCCAGCGTCACTTCTTTAATCGCCACTTGCAGAATTGTCGTTAAGTCCAAAGTCCCTGCAATAGCCCGGTCAATGGCATGGAGGCTCCGCAGCTCGCTGTTCTGCCGCACCAGCGTCGTCTGCATGTTGTCGAACAGCTTGATGAGAAAGGGCGCGATCAGAACCGACAGCAGCACGGCGAGACCATTGATAATCAGCGCCGCCTGTGTCGTGTGCGCGAACCGTCCCGGCAGCAGAAAGGTCAGCAGCAGGTCCAGCAGCGCAAAAAGGAGAATGCCCGACAGGGCCGCCAGCCACGAAGACCCGCCCGCCCGATTGCCGAAAAGCTGCCCAAAAAGCTGTTGCAAAAATGAGTTCATGGAGGAAAATTAGAATGTCGCAGCGCGGGTAAAAGCGTAGTCAAGCGCGTGGGATTAAAATCCTGCGCTATGGGCGAGGCGCCCACCGTCCACCTTCGTGGACGAAGAACAGGACAGCGAAAATTGTTCTGCTCCTAATGAAAGTCCGTGCTATTGCTGACTTTCTTCCACTGCGCTTCAGCGACAACGCCGTCAATTATGAATTGGATTTCCCAAAGCGGCTGCGGGCCAGTGTCGGCGTAGTTATCCACAGTTTTCCGATGGCCTCCCTGAACAACCGTCGTGATGACGTGTGACTGATCTGTAATGGAGATAGTATAGTTCGGCTTGAAGCGATTAAACCCGTGCAGAGTGATCGCCCGTGCCAAGTGATCAAATCTAGCAGCACCAATACTTGCTGTGTATGTTCCGACTTTAGCGACATGGTTAGAGCCGACATAGGTTGCTGTGCCATCACGCCGGAGCGTCAACTCGTAAACAGGGCAAGTTCCGAAACAGCCGGTATGCAGAATGGTTACTTCACTGATAGCAGCCTGAGCTTGAACACGGACGGGATAGGCGACCGCCCAGCAGAGGTATATGAGGGACAGAGACCCAAAGATCAGCCCGGTTCGTTTTCGCATTTTCGTTCTACACCTTGAACCGGATGTTCAGAATGTCGCCGTCTTTGACGGGGTATTCTTTGCCCTCTAACCTAAACTTGCCGGCGGCTTTGGCGGCGGCTTCGGTGCCGGCGGCGATGAGGTCGTCGAACGCCAAGACTTCGGCGCGGATGAAGCCACGGGCGAGGTCGGAGTGGATGCGGCCGGCGGCAGCGAGGGCATTGGCTCCGGCGGGAACGGTCCAGGCCCGGACTTCGTCCTCGCCGACGGTGAAGAAGGACATGACGCCTAACGCGCTGTAAGCAGCGCGAATGAGGCGGGCGGCGGCAGGCTCGGCGATGCCGAGAGCGTCTAAAAATTCGGTCTGGTCGGCGGCGTCAAGCTGGGCGACTTCTTCTTCAGCGGACGCACACAGCGTAATCAGCTCGATGCCTTCCTGAGCGCACTGGTCGCGCAGGGGGGCGAGCAGGGGCAGGTCGGCCCCGGCGGCCAGGTCCCCTTCACCGACATTAGCGACGGCAATCAATGGCTTACCCGTGAGGAAGTCAAAGTTCTTGGTGATACGCCGCTCGTCTTCGTCGAGATCAATGCTGGACACAGGCTTAAAGTCGTCTAAGACGGCCTTGATTTTGAGTAAAATCTCACGCTCGGTGACTTCGGGGCTGGGGACGCCCTGCTTTTTTGTCTTAAGCTGCCGATCAATGCGCTCCAGGCGCGTCTCAATGACGGTCAGGTCGCCCAAAAGCAGCTCTTCGGTGATGGCCTGGTAGTCCCGCAGCGGGTTCAGTCCCCCGGCGGGCGCGGGCAGAGACGGGGTCTCAAAAGCCCGGACGACTAACACAAGCGCGTCCACCGAGCGAATGCCGACAAAGAAGTCCGCGCCGAACTTCTGCGTCGTCTTGCTGCTGTCGCCGGATAACTGGGCCGCGCCGTCGGTGAATTCAATGGTCGCCGCTGACCGCTTCTTGGGGTGGTAGAGGTTGATCGCGAAATCATAGCGCGGGTCGGGAACAGGAACGACAGAGACCAGCGCGGCGCTGCCGCCGCCGGCGGGGCTAGAGTCGCCGCGCGTGAGCGCGTTAAAGAGCGTGGTCTTGCCCGATGCGGGAAGGCCGATGAGACCGACTTTCATAGAATGCCTTTCGAGAACAGTAACTTGGAGGTTATTGTACCTTGTTTTTAGGGAAGAACCCACCCCGTTCGTTCCTCGCTTCCCCTCCTGCCCTCTGGGTAGCCAGAGGGCAGGAGGGGAAGCGAGGAACGAACGGGGTGGGTTCAGTGCGGCAGCATCTTGTCAAACGTGTGGGTGACAATCAGCGCGGTGGTCAGGCCCCACAGCAGAATGTTGATCAGCAGGGGCTTGTCTTCCACGAGAACGGCGTCGGGAGATTCGCCGAGCGAGTGCCGGTGCATCAGGTACAGATAGCGGAAGATACCGTAGATGACGAAGGGGATGGTCAGCATCAGGTAATGATGCGTCTGGGCCATCGGGGAGGTAATGGTGTAAAGAGAGTACGACATCAGCGACGCCGAGGTCACAATCACGATCATCTGGTCCAGCAGAGCCGGGGAATACTCATCGAGAATGCGCCGGGTGCCGACTGTTCCTGTCAGCTGCACCGAGATCAGCTCCGCCCGGCGCTTCGAGAGGCCCAGGAAAAGCGCAAGCATCAGCGTACACAGCACCAGCCAGGGTGAAATACCGACATGGATGACGAACGCTCCAGCGACCGCCCGGAAGACAAAGCCCGCCGCCAGCACGAGGACGTCTATAATGACGACATGCTTGAACTTGAACGTGTAGCCAACAGTCAGCACAAAATACAGCAGTGCGACCAGACCGAACCGCGAGCCGAGCCAGAATGCTCCCGCGAGACCCGCGCTCCCCAGCACAGCGGCGGCGGACAAAGCCAATGCCGGGGACAGCTCGCCGGACGCGATGGGGCGGCGGCGCTTTTTTGGATGTCGCCGGTCGCTCTCCCGGTCGGCAAGGTCATTGATGAGGTAAACGACGCTTGACAGCGCGGAAAACAGCACGAAGCCGAGCGCGACCTGTCCAAACTGCCGGGCCGTGTGGCCCTGGTCCAGCGTGAACAGCAGTCCGGCGAACAGCAGCAGGTTTTTAACCCACTGCTTAGGCCGGAGCGACACGAAAAGCGCCCGCACCGGCCCGCGCCGGCGCGGCAACTCGATGGTTCCGGCTTGATCAGGCTGTTGTTCGGAAAGCGCCATCAAATCTCAATCGTTAGTTGTCGCGGCCATCAGGAGGACCCGGCTGACGACCATCTTGCGGACCCGCCTGCCCAGGCGGGAAGTTTTGCCCAGGCGGGAAATTTTGCCCTGGAGGGAACTGCTCGCCACGGTTATCCGGCTCGCCGGGGAACTGATCGTCCGGGGCGGCATTGTCGTCGGTCGCGGCTTTTGCCGGCTCGGCAGGCGGCTCGGCATTGGCGGCAAGCTGCATGCGGCCAATATAAAACACGCCGAATTGGTCCCCGGCCACAGTGACACTTTGGAGCATCTGCGCCCCCCCGGAGCCGAACTTCAGGGCCGACAGCGGCACGTTGACGCTGTACCAGCCTTCTCCCGCAACCGTATCGGCGACTGTCGGGATCGGCTCCAAAATGTCGGCCTTGCGCCCATCGGCCAGCGTGAACTCAAGGCGCAGGCTGGAGATGAGCGGGATGAGCGGCGCAGGCTGCCCGCTGCGTCCGCCGTAGCGGCCACCGCCCCGTCCGCCTCGGCCACCCTGGCCGAAGCCGCCCGGCCCGCCATATTGCCCGCCGCCAAAGCCGCCGCCCCCCGGCCTACCGAAGCCACCACCGCCCGGTCCGCCGAAGCCACCGCCCGGTCCGCCGAAGCCACCGCCCGGTCCACCGAAGCCGCCGCCCGGTCCGCCGAAGCCGCCCGGTCCACCGAAGCCACCGCCGCCGCCGCCACGCCGTCCACCGCGTCCGCCGCCGGGATAGCCGCCTGGCGTACCCTGCGGCGTCTGTGCTGCGCCTGGAACCGTCTGCGGGTCATAGTGCAGCGTGACCGGGCCGCGCTGGAGCGTGAGCTGGAACATGCGGCCACTGCTAGACAGCGCCGCTGGGGTCAGCAGAGTAACTCTTGCGCCCTGATACGGGTCAAGTGTAGTCACTTTCAGTGAGTGGCCGCCAAACAAAAATAAGTCCGTGCTTTCGACGGCGCTGCCGCCGCCCCAGTTGCCGACGGAAAGGCTGTCCTGCGCCAGCGTTTTGCCGTCATAAATCGGAACTTCCGGCGCAGCGGACGCCGCCCCATACAGGGCTGAAAGGGATACCAGCAGGGAAGCGAGAAGCATTTTTTGCATTGTTGGGTTCCTCTTGAAAACCGTCTCAGAAGGATGCCGTGCGATTGAAGTCGCCCGCTCCTGCCTTGCTTTTAATGAATGTCCCGAATCTGAATGCGCTCGATGCGCGAGGCGCGGCCTGTTTTATCGTCGGCATCGGCAACAATCCCACACAGCACGACCGGGCCGGGAGCGACCTCGAAACGATGCGGCATTTGGGTCACGAAGCGCTGCACGCTTTCGTGCGGGTTCATGCCGAGGATCGAATGCTGCGGGCCAACCATACCGACATCCGTGATGTAAGCTGTCCCGCGTGGCAGAATGCGTTCGTCGGCAGTCTGAACATGCGTGTGCGTCCCGACGACGACACTGGCCCGCCCATCCAAGTAATGCCCGAAAGCGTTCTTTTCAGAAGTCGCTTCGGCGTGGAAGTCAAAGAACGACACGGCTGTCTTGCCGCGAAAGGACTCCAAAATCGTGTCGGCCAGCCGGAACGGGTCGTCCAGCGGCTCCATGAAGGACCGGCCCAGGAGATTGGCAACCCCAACCCGCCCGCCGCCGGAGCGGCAGGGAAAGATGCCAAACCCTTTACCGGGTGTCCCTGCCGGGTAGTTCGCAGGGCGCAGCAGGCGCGGCTCATGGTCCAGGTATTCCATTATATCACGCTTGCTCCAAGTATGGTTCCCCAGCGTGACCACGTCCACACCGCTGCCGAAGAGCCGCCGGGCGATATCCGGCGTGATGCCAAGGCCCGCCGCCGAATTCTCACCGTTCACAATGACGAAGTGCGGCAGGTACATCTCGTTCAGCGTCGGCATCATTGTTTGGACGGCGTCTCTGCCGCTTTTCCCGACAATGTCTCCGAGCATTAGTATTCGCACGATAATCCATCGCTCATTCCTAAATCGGTACTGCCTATTTCGCGTAATTGACCGCGCGGGTTTCGCGGATCACCGTCACTTTGATCTGACCCGGATAATCCATTTCTTCTTCAATCTTCTTTGCGGCATCATACGCCAGCTTGTGCGCCGAAGCGTCGTCAATGACTTCCGGCCTCACCATCAGTCGTATCTCGCGGCCTGCCTGCACCGCGTAAGTTTTTTCGACGCCGGGGAACGAGTCGGCGAGGGCTTCGAGCTTTTGCAGGCGCTTGACATAGCTTTCCAGCATTTCGCGGCGGGCGCCGGGCCTGGCGGCGGAAATCGCGTCGGCTAATTGGACAATGACATCTTCCACCGTGTCCATCGGGATCTCTTCATGGTGCGCCCCGGCGGCATGCGCCGCCGCCGGGCTTTCGCCGTAGCGCAGCATCAGCTCCTGCGACAAAAGCGCGTGCGGCACTTCCGAATCCGGCACGACTTTGCCTAAATCGTGCAGCAGCGAGGCCCGCTTTGCTACAGTGACATTTGCACCCAGTTCAGCGGCGATGCTCGACCCAATGTGACATACCTCAATCGAGTGGTCCAGCAGGTTCTGCCCGTAAGAGGTCCGGTAGCGCATCCGGCCCAGCAGCTTGACAATCTCCGGGTGCAGGCCGGTCACGCCCGACTCCATCACTGCCCGTTCCCCCGCAAGACGTAGACTCTGCTCGACTTCTTCCTGGGCTTTGGCGACGGTTTCTTCAATCCGGCCCGGATGAATGCGCCCGTCCAGGATCAGCGCAGACAGCGCCAGCCGCGCGACTTCGCGGCGCACCGGGTCGAACGACGACAGCACAACGGCTTCCGGCGTGTCGTCAATGATCACGTCTACTCCCGTGAGTGTTTCAAACGCCCGAATGTTCCGGCCTTCGCGCCCGATGATCCGGCCTTTGACATCTTCCGACGGCAGCGGGACGACCGAAACGGTGGTTTCCGAGACATGGTCGGCAGCAATGCGCTGGATTGCGGTCGCAATAATGCTCCTCGCCCGCTTTTCGCCTTCGGTCCGGGCCTCGTTCTCAATCTGCATCACGAGACGTGCGAGATCGTGTCGGGCCTGATTTTCGACATCTTTCATCAGTGCCGCGCGGGCGTCTTCAGTGGAGAGGCCGGCGATCCGGGCCAGTTCCGTGCGCTGCTGCTCCTTGAAGTCCCACGCTTCCGTCAAGTGCTGCTGGGCCGCCCGCTCTTGCAGCGCCAGGGATTCGCGCTGGTCATCTAAAGAGGACAGCTTGTCATCCAGCGCTTCTTCTTTAAGAGTCAGCTTGCGCTCAACCCGCGACAGCTCGGCGCGTTTGTCTTTATTGTCAGCTTCCAGTTCGGCCCGCAGGCGGAGGGCCTCTTCGCGGGCTTCCACCAGCAGTTCTTTCTGCCGGGAGTCGGCCTGTATTTTAAGTTTTTCCCGCTCGGCACCGAGTTCGGCAAGCTGTTTTTCGTAGGCTTCGCGCTGTGGTTTAGAATAAAAAAGTAGGGTTCCGGCGAGGGCGGCAAGCGCCACGATGCCGAGAACTGCCAGAAATATGTTCATCGTTCCCTCGTCCCCAAAGTCTGACATGAACCCGTCTTCACGCGCGGTCATGCTTCAAGCACGGTCATGTTTGAGGTTGAGCGGACGGTTTCGTTGTCAAGACAACCTGTGTTCTCTCACACTACGTTCCCCGTCAAGTCCCTAATAAACCTAAAGGTAATTTATTCGGCAGAGTGCGCGGAGTTTCCTGCACGGTTTTCGGCGAAACATGAAAAATCCATGAAAGACAACGACAGAAAACTATAATTCATCCGTCCCGTAAGCCAGGACGTAAGAAATGCTGTCTGAGGCGGTTCCTAACTCCTGCCGGAGAATGTCCCAAAGCTAGTTTTGCTTTTCCTGCTCCCGCATCCCATTTAACTGACCGGAGATAACTTTGGCGCGTATACGTCCCTGATACCCTTCTTCGACTTCAATGATGGAGTTAGTCGGCAACGCCCGCCGTGTCGCTGCGAGGCGGCTTTCCGAAAGTCCGAGATGCCATCGTAGTCCGCCATCAGCGTCCTGCTTCTTCTGCGGCTTCTTCCGGGTCGAAGTCATCGTCTTCCTCGGCGTTGCCCCGTGCGGGAAGGCTTTCGCGCGTGACCTGCTTGACGGTCTCCCAGCCGAAGCCGCGGCGCTGCAAGAAGCCCATCAGTTTTTGGCGCTCTTTTTGCAGTGCTTCACGGTCGGTTGGGACAATGCGGACTTTTTTCCCTGCCGCCGCGCGGGCCAGCGCCAGCTCGTCGGCATTGGTGACGACTTCGACCGCTTCGGCGATCTGGTCTTTGGCGACCCCTTTGGCGTATAACTCCGACGACAAGCGGCGGCGTCCGACCGGGCGGTTGCCGCCAACGCGCGTTTTAGCTTCGACCCATTGGGCGGCGAACTGGGCGTCATTGAGGAGTTCGAGGCGAACCAGCTTCTCCACCACCTGCTCAATTATACTCGGTTCGTAGCCTTTTTGGGTCAGGCGGGTCTCTATCTCGCGCCTGGCCCGTGCCCGGACTTCGAGCAGTCCGAGCGCCGAATCGAGCGCTTTCTGCACTTCCTCCGCCCCGGCGACTTCCAGCAGCTTTTCGGCCGTCATTTCTTTGCCGACCCGCAGGCGCAGGTCGGCGGCAACCGCCTCCCCTACCCCCATGACGAACTTGCCATCCACGAAGACGTTCAATCGTCCGGGCCGTTTCTGCGGTTCCAGCGCGGTAATCTCAGGCATTGTCTGCATCTCCTAGCGATGCTCTTCGGGACGATCCGGCGGTGCCAGACCCACCTGTAGGGCAGCCGCGCTGATCTCAAGCTCCCACTCGTCGAGCGTGTCTTCAGTGTGCCCAAACAGCATTCCGGGCAGGAACTTATTTTGCAGCGTGTCCAGCACGATTTCTTGTAGTGTCAGGCCGCGCTTCTGCGCTTCCTCGGCAACCGCGCTTTCCAGTTCGGGCGTCAGCGTAATCGTCATCGTATTTCTTGCTCTTTAGTTTCTTGGCGATTGGCCCGCCACCAATCCTCATAGTCAGTGAGTGCCACTTCCCTGCCTAATTGGTCCACAAGCAGGGCGACCTGTCCCCGGTGATAAGACGCATGGCCGAACAAATGAACGATTTGCACCTCAACCGGCAGGCTGAAGCGTTCTTCTCCCTCAGCGAACTCGAACTCCTGCGTCAGCCGAGCTTCGTCAAGATGTGCGAGATAGTTCGTCCAGCGGCTATCCAAAGCAGTGAAATGAGGATGCAGCGCGGCGAAATCGTATTGTTCGTCGTACCAGTCCGTCGGGTGCAGGTTCTTCATCGTCATCAGATCCAGCCAGTTTTCGCGGCACGCCGCTACATGCCCAGCAATGGAAACCGCCCGCTGAAACCGGGCATCGCCCCGGTTTTCTTCCGGGACGGAGCCGAGCATGGCAAGCATCTTCTCATTGCAGTCTTTTTCGTATTCGTAAAGTTCCCGATAAAGTTCAAGCCGTGTCATGGGAAAGCACCTTCTGAGTAAGCTTTGCCTGGTTCTAATCTTCTGCAACGAAATGAGGGTTCTCAATGACGCCTAGGATGTTCCCCGATGGGTCAGCCACTGCACCGAGCTTGATCCCCCCGCCGACCGCCTGCACCGCCTGGTACGGAGTCGCGCCCAGGGCCAGCGAATTGGCGTAAGCGTCTTCGGCATCGGAAACGCCCCAGTAAGTGACCGCCTCTCGCGCCTGCCCAGCATCGGGGTTGTCGCTCGGCTGCAAACCCAACTCATAACCGCTCACCTCAAACCCGACATAGAACGGCTCATCAAAATACGGCGGCTTGCCCAAAAGCCGCGTGTACCAGGCTTTCGCCGCTTCCAAGTCAGACACTTGATAGATTTGTGACCGCAGACCTTGCAGCATGATAATCCCCTCCCGTCACTGTACCGTCGGCGTGATGCTTTGTGTGCAACTTGATTGCTACCGGTACTAGAATAAGACAAATATTACAAATCAGGAACGCTAAAAGTCCGGCCTCTAATGCGCTGCGTAAATCCCAGAGCCACAAGAGTCCTAAATACAGCAGGCCACAGCAAATCGAAGGCGCAGCGTAAAGCAGCGCTGTCTGAGGATGCCCAAGCGCAAGGTGATACACGCAGGCGATAAGGCAAGGTGATACAACGACCAGCAAAACGCCTGCCGCAATCAGACGTTCGCTTTTGTCCTCTTGCGATAACATTGCGTTCCCCTATTTCGCCGCGTTGACCGCCTCGGTTTCCGCCGTCTTCTCCCGTACCCATTCGTTTAACAGAGTTTCGGCAGATGTGCCGCGCTGCCGGGCGGTTTCGCGGAGCTTGGCGGCAAGCACCGCTTCAATCGAGAAGTGAGTCCGGCGAGGCGGTAGATTGATCTCGAAATGCACTTCCGGCGAGTTTGCAAGTTCCTCACTGATGTCGTGCGCTTCAAAGTGTTCAATCTCTTTTGCAAAGAACCGCAGATCCTCTTCAAGTTCTTGCCGTCGAGATTCTTCAGCACTCGTTGTTTCTTTATTTGCGTTCATATTGTTTTCGCTCCTGTTTTGTCATATCACGGGCGCTCACGATTAACCCTTCCCGTAACGGACGGTTCTCATGCGGTGGTTTGTGAATAAAGTAGACGACTAAATAGCGCCCGTCGTCTGTTTGGCCTGACGCGGAATACAGGTCTTCACCCGTCCGGTGGCCTCGCGCCTGGAACCGAAACTTGGGGGCGTTCCTGAAGATGTCTTCGACTTCCCAAACTTCGACGCCATGCTTGACGGAAAGCTTGTCAATGATAAGGTCATCCCATCGTAAATGGTCAATCCGCATACATCCTCCTTGACTTTGCACAAGTCGGGGCAGGCGGAAACCTACCCCGGTCCCACTGCCCTACTCTTCCGCCGCGCCGACGGTGAGGATTTCGGCGGCTTTGTCGCTGCCGCGAATGACTTTCTCGATCTCGTCCATCATTTCGGGATGCTCTTCCAGGTACGTTTTGGCGTTCTCGCGGCCCTGCCCGATGCGGGTCTCGCCGTAGGAGAAGAACGCGCCGCGCTTGGCGATCAGCTCCATCTCGACGCCGATGTCAATGATAGACCCCGAACGCGAAATACCTTTGCCGAACATGATGTCGAACTCGGCTTGCCGAAACGGCGGGGCGACTTTGTTCTTGACCACTTTGACTTTGACTCTATTCCCGACCATGTCAGTCCCCTGCTTCAGCGTCTCGATCCGCCGGACATCGAGCATCACGGACGCATAGAACTTCAAGGCTCGTCCGCCCGGGGTCGTTTCCGGGTTGCCGAACATGACACCGATTTTTTCTCGAATTTGGTTGATAAAGATCGCTGCCGTATTGGTTTTGGAAATAGATCCATTCAGCTTCCGCATGGCCTGGGACATTAGCCGCGCTTGCAGTCCCATATGGCTGTCGCCCATCTCGCCCTCGATCTCGGCCTTCGGGACCAGCGCGGCAACCGAGTCCAGCACAACCACGTCTACCGCGCCCGAACGCACGAGTGCATCCATGATCTCCAAAGCCTCTTCGCCGGTGGATGGTTGGGAGATCAAAAGCTTGTTGATGTCCACGCCCAAATTCTTGGCATATTCGGGGTCTACCGAGTGTTCGGCATCAATAAACGCGGCAACACCGCCTGCCCGCTGGGCTTCGGCGACAATATGGTAGGCCAGGGTCGTCTTGCCTGACGACTCCGCCCCGTGGATCTCGGTGATCCGTCCGCGCGGGACACCGCCGACGCCGAGGGCAATATCCAGGGCCAGAGACCCGGTGGAGATCGTTTCGACAGCCATGCGCGGCGACTCACCGAGGCGCATGACGCTGCCTTTGCCGAACTGCTTTTCAAGCTGCGCCAGCGCCATGTCGAGTGCTTTGTCTTTATCCATAGTGGAGTCTCCTTGCCGCCGGTAGCGACTTGTCTGTCTTATGATACGTCCGGCTGCGGGTTCCCGAAGGGGAACGTGTGTACGAGATTGTACCTTGCTTTCGCCCCGTTTGCGCGGCTTTCCGGTGGCAGTGTTTGCATCAGCACAAAGTGGTCAATCGAACATTGCAGGAACACATGTTCGAACTTGGGGAACTGGATGTCCTGCTCACGTTTCTTGCAACGAGCAAAAGTGACATGAGGCAGGTACGGTCGTTTCTCTTTGGCAAAACCTTCTAAAGACAGAGCCAGTTCAAGTTCCTTGACCAGTAAACTGAGACCGCCACTCGGATAAATACCATTGGTGAGGACGTTAGCGAACCGCTCTGGGTTCGGTAAAGCACTCGGTCCGGCCAATTCAATGCTGAAAGGCTCACACTGTCGGCTGACAGCCATTGCTGCGGTAACAAAGCGCTCTTCATCTGCTGTTTGAACACCACCAAGAAATTTAAGGGTGATATGGTAATCAGAAGGATCGTACCAACGGAAGCGCTCGTTGCCTAGCTTCTCACGCCAGCGCCTCGCATATTCCGCGAGCGGTTGACCGATTTTCGGTGGTAGCTCAAGTGCAAAGAAATGGTTCATACTGTCCGGCCTTCACGAAACTGCGGGTCGTCTGGGTTCATTAAGAAGCGCCGGACCAGCGCGAGGGCGTTCTGCGAAGCGCGGTAGGCGACATCGGCCCTACTTCCCAAGATATGATGATGCTCGGAGATGACGCCGCCGTCCCAGGCCAGCCCGATATGCACCGTGCCGACCGGCTTTGTTTCGGTTCCCCCGCCCGGCCCGGCAATCCCCGTGGTGCTAATACCAAGGTCAGACGTGCCGGCAAGCCGCGCCCCTACTGCCATCGCTTTTGCCGTTTCAGGGCTGACTGCGCCGGTCGCTTCGATCGTTTCTGCCGGGACACCTAGATACTTGACTTTGGCGTCGTTCGAGTACGTCACCAGGCCCAGCCCGAAGACATGAGAGGCATCGGGGACATCCGTGATGCGCTTGGCGACGAGTCCGCCGGTGCAGGACTCGGCGACGGCGACGCTCTGCCCCAGCATTTTCAGCAGACCGACTAAAGCTCCTTCCAGCGTCTCGCTGTCCACGCCGTAAACAACGTCCCCCAGCCTCTCCTTGAGGGCGGCTTCACGCGGGGCAATCAGTGCCGACGCTTCTTCGGGCGTCTTGGCCCGCGCCGTGATCCGCAGATGGACTTCGCCGGTTTTGGCATAGGGTGCGACGGTCGGGTTGTCCGACGTCATCAGGTCTTTCGCGCGTTCTTCTACAACCGACTCACCCATGCCGGCGATCCGCAGGGTCCGGGATTGGATCACCATCCGGCTGCCACTGGTCTTCTCGCTCAGGTACGGCTCGACCGTCTGGTTGGTCATCGGGATCAGTTCGTTCGGCGGTCCCGGCAGGCAGATGGCGATCTTGCCGCCCATCTCAAAGAGCGCTCCGAGTGCGGTTCCTTGCGGATTAGGAATACCGCGCCCGTGCGCCGGGACCAATGCCTGCTTCGCAAAACTTTCCGGCAGGTTGCCCCACCCGCGCAAAGTCGCCCGATCTCTGAGCCACTGAGCATGTGCCGCATCTTCGACAAAGGTGTCTCCCAGCACCTCGGCGACCATTTCTTTGGTCAAGTCGTCCTGGGTTGGCCCTAGTCCGCCGACCGTGATGACTAAATCCGCTCGCGAAAACGCGAGTTTCAGCGTCTCTTTCAGCCGCTCCGGGTTGTCTCCCACCGTAGACCGATGGTAAATGCTGATGCCTAGCCCAGAGAGCATCTTCGCCAGAAACACGGCGTCCGTGTCTACAATCTGCCCCAGCAGCAGCTCCGTTCCGACCGAAACAATTTCAGCGTTCATTTTTGTTGGACTTTCTAGTTCTGTACACGTTTTAGATATGCGACTCTTGTGTCGCTTTATGCGGCAGCGCAAGGAGAGCATATCCCCACTGCGCTCTCAAAGATGCTGTATCAGTACGCTTGCTTGGGTATCATCAGGCTATGGATGAAGAAGACAAACAAAAATTGTTGAGCGGCTTCATAACACAATATGGATGCTGAATTTGGACTCGTGGCTGTACTAGAGGCGGCTATGGCTCGGTTGTGATTGGAGGCAAAACAAGACGTGCTCATCGCGTTTGCTGCGAACTCATTTATGGAGTCACACTTACCCCTGACCAGTTCCTACATCACGTCTGCAAAAATAAAGCCTGCATCAATCCTTTTCACCTTGAAATCACTACACAGTCTACTCATAGTGACAGTGCGACCTTTGGCAATAAAGAAAAAACGCACTGCCCTTATGGTCATGAATATACCCCTGAAAACACGCATTGGAATAAAGGGGGCAAAAGCAGACAATGTTATCGTTGCAAGCTGCTGCGTATACGGCGTAGACGTCTTCGCCTACGTCAAGAAGTAGTAGAGAGGCTTAAAGCTATCGCGGAAAAATATGCTTCATGAGCTTTTATACGACTCTTGAGTCGTTCCTTGCGCTGCCGCATAAAGCGACACAAGAGTCGCATGTTCTCAACCCATAATCCGGTCTATGATCGTCTCCAGCTCGTTCATATCAGAAAAATCTACGGTTACAGTGCCGCGCCCGTTACGCCCATTGCGGATGGAGACTCTCAGCCCCAGTGCGCTGCGAAGGCGGTCTTCTATCGCTTTAAGGTGTATGTCTTCTACGGGTTCAGCATCTTCCGCGACAGCCACTGCTGGCTGGCGGCTCTTGGCAACGACTGCCGGTTCTTCTAAGGCCCGCTTGCGCGACTCGGCGACGGTCAGGTTTTGCGACAGCATCTGAGACCAGAGGGCATGGCGGCGTTCGGACGACGGCACGGACAAAAGCACTTTGCCGTGTTCCATGGTGAGCTGGCCGCTGGAGATGCTGTCCTGCATCTCGGACGGCAGGCGCAGGAGGCTAAGGGCATATGCGACTGTGGACTGCGACTTGCCGAGCTGACGAGCCAGCTCCGCTTGGGTGAGGCCGAACTGGTCTAAAAGCTGCCGGTAGCCACGGGCGGCTTCCATCGCATTCAGATCTTCCCGCTGGATGTTCTCGATCAATGCGACTGTCAGCGACTCTTCATCGGTCATCTGGCGGATCACGGCGGGAATGCGGGTCAGACCCGCCTGGCGGGCCGCACGGTAGCGGCGCTCCCCGGCGATCAGCTCGAAGCGCCCGCCGCCGCGCGGGCGGACCATCACCGGCTGCAAAACGCCGTGGGCTTGGACAGACGCCGTCAGCTCTTCCAAAGCCGCCTGGTCAAACTCCGAGCGCGGCTGGTAAGTGTTTGCGATGATCTTGTCAATCGCGATCTGCTGAACACCATCTTCGGCAGCGGTTTCCGCAGCAGAGGAAAGCGCGGAGGAAGCGGGTAGGGCGGGCGTCTTCGTAGCGGCGGGAACATCTTCAGCGCTGGGGGCTTCGGCGCGGGGCGTAACGGCGATTTTCGCGCTCGGCGGGATCAGGGCCGACAGCCCGCGTCCGAGACGGCTTTTATCGGGTGCTTTAGCTTTGTCCGAGCTATTCTTTTCGATGAGCGTACTATTCTTTTCCATCAACCTATTCTTTTCCAAGTGCAATGATCTCCTGGGCTAAGTCCGCATACGCGACAGCCCCTTTCGATTTCGGGTCGTACAGCGCAATCGGCTGGCCGAACGACGGTGCTTCACTCAGGCGGACGTTCCGGGGAACGATGGTCTGCGCCACGGCAGCCCCGAAAAACTCGCGGACTTCCGCGACCACCTGCCGCGATAGATTGATCCGCTCATCGTGCATCGTCAGGATCACCAAGCCGATAGCAAGCTTCGGATTGAGATGCTGCTGAACCCGCTCGACAATGTTCATAAGCTGCGAGATGCCTTCCAGCGCGTAATACTCGCACTGGATCGGGATTAGCACCGCATCGGCCGCCGTCAGAATGTTCAGCGTCAGCAGGCCGAGCGACGGCGGGCCGTCAATAAAGATGTACTGATAGTTCTTCTCGATAGGCTTGATGATCTTCTTCAGGATCGTCTCGCGGGATAGTTCCTGAAACATCTCCATCTCGGCCCCCGCGAGGTCAAGCGTGGCCGGCGCCAAATCGAGGCCCGGCACAGTCACGTCCCTTAAAATAATATCGGCCAGCGCCACGCCGCCGGTGAGCGCGTCGTAGACACTCTGCTCGACCGTTTCTTTCTGCCCGAGGCCGCTGGTCGCGTTGCCCTGCGGGTCGCAGTCAATCAGCAGCACCCGGCGGCCCGCCTGTGCGAGCGAAGTCGCGAGGTTGACCGCGGTGGTGGTTTTGCCGACCCCGCCTTTCTGGTTGACGACCGCTAATGTCCAAGCCATACGTGTGTTCCTTTGTTCGCCCCCGTGAATGGATGAGGTAAGAAGCAGTTAAGTTCGGCATCGAGGGGAGAAATCCTGCGTTCAGAAGCGAGGAAACGCAAAAAAGCGCCAAACGCAGAAGCGGATGCTTCTGCGTTTGGCGCTATTGTACGAACAGATGTACGACAGGGCGTACTGCTTACTGAATTTTGTCGGCCTGCGCTCGGCGCACGATCTGGTCGGCGATGTCGGCGCTCGCCACATGGTAAGTACCGCTGTCCACCTGCGTTTTCAGCTTCGACACCAAGTCGGTGCGGATGTCCGGCGCAGCGGCGACTGCCGGCAGATAGCTGGCAGCTTCAGTCTTTGCCGCTCCAAGCGCCTTTGCCTGAGCCGAGATTTCGATCTGCGCCGCCGGCCCAGCTCCCGGACCGGCGGTCGTTACCGGCTTCGGCGTGTGCGGCTGGAGCTTCGGTGCGGAAATCGGGTCAATGCTGCTGGCCCGGATGGCTTCGTCGTTCGTAATTTTCATTGGTTTGCCCCCTGAATTGGTGCGGCGGCTGGGCGATCATAGCAGGCGCTCTTTCAAGTCGCTTTGCCTTAGACCCGGTAGCTTTGCGTCCCCGTCTTTCGCCGGGTTTGCCTTGTCGATTCTTGTTTGTTTTGTATTTATGGTGTTAATTAGCCACTCTGGCCGGTAACACATCTATTCTCGGCAAAGTATTGGGGGTTCTTTAGGGCATTTGCAAAAAACAATCAAGTATTTTTCGCAGGGGCAAAGACCGCGTATCCAATCCCCAGCGCTAGGCCATCTTCTGCCAGAGCGACCACCGGATCAGGCAGGGTCGCAGCTTTGCCGATTACGCGCCGCAGGTTCATAAACAAAAATGAAGACGCTACTGCCGCCGCCGCACCGAGCGCCGCGCCTACTTCGGCCCGCTCGCCTTCGGCCAGAAACACCGCCGCCCCGCAGACGCCACCGGAGACCGCCCGTGCGCCGAGCGGGCCGGGGTCAGTTCGGCCCGGCACCATCGGCAGCTTGTCTGCAACCAACTCGCCGAGCGCCATGAACTTCAGCACGTTCGCAGTCGCCGTCAGCCCCAGACCTTTTAAGGGGGAAGCATCTAAAAACAGTGATGGATTCTTAGCAAAGAAGCTGCTTGTAAACGCCGGTGCCGACGCGCTTCTCATACCGGCCACCGTGCCAATTCCAATCGCTTTCAGATATAAGTTCGTCATACGTCTAGTTTACCCGGAAAAGGCTGACTGGGTCTTGTACCGGTGTTTAGCGGCTGATTAGGATAAGATTCAGTAGGCCGGCCAGGAGACAGACGATGAAAAATGCCCCTAACTTCCACTGGATTGCCTTGATATGGGCTTGCGTTTCTTCCGAGGAGCGAGACAGCGGACGTGGCTCTGTCTGCTCTGGAGAGAGGATGCCGACAATAAAAAGCACGGCAAAGCCAAACGCAAAGGCCGCAGCGAAGAAACTCAGCTTCGGGTAGTAGTAGCCGGACTGAAGCCGCGTATGCCACTCGTAAGCCGTAACGCTGCCGAAAATCAGAGAGCCGACAAGCATCACGAGAACATACTTGAGACTCTTTTTTGTATGCCCAGCACGCTTCGGCGGAGTCAGGACCTCGTTGCTACCTTGTGTTTTTTTGCTACTTTGTACTGATCCGCCGTCTTGCGCTGTTTCTTCAGCAGGTGCAGGAACGCCATGCGCTTCAATGGCGGCGCAGAGTGCCTTGTTCGCTGCTATCTCATACGACAAAGCGCTTGAGTTGACGTCATGCCAAAGAAGCCGGGTCAGCGTCACGCGCACCCCAGCTAAACCAATGCTCTGGGCGGCAAGCCGAACGCCTTTCTCAACCGCCTCTGGAAAAGGCCGGCACCATTCCGGCGGCACCTCGTCCGCCGGCTCATTGGGCAGAGCAACTGCGTATTCGACAGAGTGGTTCGGAGTCGGTTCCAGTCGCAGTGTTCCCGCCGCATAGCGCTCTGTTGTGACATACTTAAACGGGAAATCAAACGCCTCGGCAATCGTGACCGGATTTGCGAATACGCCATGCGCCTTGATCGCATCTTCCAGCGCGGAATACCCGGCGGCTTGAAACCAGTAGTCGCTGGAGCCGACTTCATTGGCTTCAATCGCCGTCAGGGTGACGCGGAGGCCCACGATTGCATTCTCTTGGGCATATTCCTTGATGCCCGCCCCCACAGCCTCCGCGAAACTCGGCCTCGCCGGACCGATAAAAGTCATTTCTGGTACAGCAACCTCGTATTCAATGGCTTCTGCCGCAAGCGGCTCCATTTGCAGAGTACCGACCGCGTAGTAGGGTTCGCCGTCATTCTTCTGCCCGATCCGGCGGAACGGGAAGTCAAAGGTCTGGGTGATCGTCATCTTCGCCATGTTATGCTAGATTTTCTGTCCTTAAATCTTTTGGCCGAATGTCTCAAAGTCAATCGCAGGAAGCTCGGAGACGCCCCGGCGCAACGCCATCTCCCACTGGACATGGATGTTGCGGAGGTCCGGGTCGCTCGCGGTCATGCGGCGGCGGCGATGCAGCTCCAGCTCGTCTTTGCCGTAGATGGCCAGGTCAATCGGCGGGCCGACCGTCACATTGGAGCGCATGGTCGAGTCCATCGAGATCAGGGCGTATTTCGCCGCTTCTTCCAGCGGCGTCTCGGCGTACTGAATGCCGCGCACAAGAATAGGGCGGCCATATTTATGCTCGCCAATCTGCAAAAACGGCGAGTCTTCGGTGGCCCGGAGCGGATTTCCCTGTGGATAGACTAAATACAGGTCGTGCGCTTGGTCTTTGATCTGGCCGCCGAGAATGAAATGGACGTTGAAGCGGTAGTCATCGCGCTCCAGCGCCGCCCGGTCGAGATCGGATACCTGCCGCACCTGCTCGCCGACTACCCGCGCGGCATCGTACATGGACGGGGCCGACGCCAGCCCGACCCCCCGGTCGAAGTCCCGGCCCAAAAGCGTGATGATGCTCTGAGTCAGCGACAGGCTGCCGCTGACCAGCAAGATAAAGACGCGCTCTCCGGGCAGCACGAATTGGTACATCTTGCGGCAAACGTTCACCTGGTCGTAGCCGGAGTTCGTGCGCGAGTCGGACATCATGACCAAGCCTTCTTTGGTCATGACGCCTAAACAGTA
This sequence comes from Capsulimonadaceae bacterium, assembly GCA_965213825.1. Taxonomy (GTDB): domain Bacteria; phylum Armatimonadota; class Armatimonadia; order Armatimonadales; family Capsulimonadaceae; genus JANXMY01. The sequence goes on along the minus strand of CBDCAE010000009.1, from coordinate 390,318 downwards.
GGTCATCGTTGCTTTTTCCCTTGAAGTTGTTTCTTATTCGGTGGACGTTCTTATTCGGTGAACATTGCCCAAAATCCTGCGTCTGAGCAGCTATCACAACAAAGACTCTCGGAGGAACTGACCCATGCTGCGCCGCTTTTTACCTTTAGCTCTGACAATGACGTTATTCTGCCCGCTTGCTGCATTCGCCCAAACGCCGCCTGCTGCTCCGGCAGCACCTGCGGCCACCGACCCTGCGACTCCCGCACCGGCAAAGAAACCCCATGTCAACGGCAAAATCTCTGCCTTAGACGCCGCCGCGAAGACAATCACCGTAATGCACGGCAAAAAGGCCGTTGTCGTATCCGTCCCTGACACCACAAAAATCTTCAAAGCCGATGACACGAAACGTCAGCCGACGGGCACCTTCGCTGACCTGACCGTAGACATGCGGGTCAACATCGCCACCGAAGGCGATGAGGCCGCGCCGACTGCGAAGAGCATCCACATCCGTGTGCCCAAGACAGCCGCGGATGCGCCTGCTGCTCCGGCCGTGCCGTAAGCGCTCCAATGAGCATAAGCCATGGGTGTGAAACCCACGGCAGAAAGAGCAGTCGCCCTTCGGGTGGAAGAGTTCCATTCTCTTTCGGCAGCCCGGAGGGCGTCAGCTTTTGGCTGCCGCGGGTTTCATGCCCAGGCTACTCCTGCACGCAGTCCAATATCTCCGCCCGCGTCGCCGTCGCGACGCCCAGTTTCCGCACAACCACTGCACCGGCGGCATTCGCCAGTGTGGTTGCTTCCACGGGGGTCGCACCTGATGCCAGCGCCAGTGTCAGCGTCGTGATCGTCGTGTCGCCCGCGCCGGTCCCATCGAACACTTCGACCGGATGCGCCGGCAAATCGAAGTAAGTACCATCCGCCGAGAAAAGCGATAGGCCATGCGCCCCGCGCGTGATCAAAACATTGTCCGCTCCCGACTTCCGCAAAAGCATTCGGCCGGCTTCGCGCAGTGTACCGAGGTTGCTCCCGCCGCCGTCGCCGAGCAGCAGACCGGACGCTTCACCGGCCTCGAAGACGTTCAAAGTCATCATAGTTAAACGGCAATGGCTGCCAATCCCCTTCGGCTTCAAGTTCCCCGCCATCACTTTGCCTGCCGCCCGACCCATCTCCACCACAGATTTGACCAAGTCGCGCCCTAGCAGCCCTTTCTGGTAATCCGACAGCAGCAGCGCATCACAGTCGGCAACCGCGCCGTTCAGGAAGCTCAGCAAACCAGCCTGCACGTCTGCGTTGATAGGATCTCGCCGCTCATGGTCTACCCGCACAACCTGTTGTGCGCCCTGCTGCGTGTGCGCGATGACGCGAGTTTTGAGAGTAGTTGGCCTTTCTTTGACCGCAACAAGCCCCGCAACATCTGCGCCTTCTTCCCTGAGCTTCTCTTTCAGCGTCGCCGCCGCACCGTCTTCCCCGACAATGCCCGCAATCAGCGCCTTGCCGCCGAGGGCGCACACGTTGTTGACGACGTTCGCCGCGCCGCCCGGCACGAACGTATGCGAGTCGGCATCCACGATCATCACCGGCGCTTCCGGCGAGACCCGGCTGACCCGGCCCCAGACATACTCATCGAGCATGACATCGCCGACCACTAACACCCGCTTGCCTTCAAATCCATCTAAAATCTCTTGTGCGCGTTCTGCATTCATTGGTCAAAACATCCTTTTGTTCCCTCGTACACAAATAACTATTTGTGGTGAGGGATATGTCATGTCATGCGGCAAGTCTCTTGAAGGCAATGATGCTAGATGCGACGGGATATGCGAATGCAATGGAGGGAACTCAACGAAGGCTGAATACTCTCGTCTCAACTCCGCAATGTATGCCGCCGCTTCTGGATTGTGCAGGCGCAGAGCATCATCGTAATCATACTCGCTCAAAACCACAACATCCGGCTTCTGCGCTTTCAGGGCGTTGATGTCCCAGTCTGTGCCGCTGTAAACAATCCGCCGCGCGATTTCCGGCGGCGTCACTGCCTGCCATGTGCCTACCCCCGGCAGAGGAAAATAGGGGCTGACAGGCGCTGTTCCAAACCACGGTTGAACTGCAAACCCAACTCTCGCGGGAACGGAGATGTCCCCGCCGGAGTTTAGCCAGGACAACGCCTGGTCTCGTGTATCAGGGCCAGTCATTGCAAACACAAGAAGCAAAGCATTGACAGCCGTAGCAAAAAAGCCGGCTACCGCAACAGAGACCGCAACACGCCGCACCACCGGACGCGGCAGGCGCGAGCCGTCCGCCAGCATTCGCCCCGTCCACAGCGCTAAGATCGGCAGCAGTGGAATTGTGTAGCGGGCGTACCGCACAGCGGCGAGGCTGATCAAAACATAATAGGGCAGGGCAAATGCCGCGAGCAGTGCATCCCCGCGCTGACGCCGGTACAGGGCATAGCCGATAGACGTCAGAGCCAGTAGCAGCAGCGGCAGACCCAGCCCGGCGTCTAAGTTATGCGTGATGTGATAGACAAAGCCATTGCCCGTATCCCGAAACGTTGGGTCATTGGGGTTCTGCACATGGACCGCCTCAAAGCGCACGTCTTTGAGGAACGTGCTTGTTTCCAGCAGTGCGCCGGGGCAGGCGAGGCAGAATGCGAGGGCAGAAGCAAAGAGACCTACCCCGCAGCAAGCTGCGATACGCAATAATCCGCCTGCGGATACACTCCCTAAAGAGAAGGTGAAGCGCAAGGCGCTCGCGGCCAGCAGCGGCAAGATCACCAGTGCCATATTGTATTTGGTCGCCGTGGCAAGACCCGCAAAGAGGCCCGCCAGCAGCGCGGCGCGAAGCGGCTTCGGGTCATCCGTCGCCAGACGGACGGACCACAACAAGGACAGCGTGACCCAGAACGTTGCGGGAACATCTACCGTCAAAAAGTGCGACTGCTGCGCATGAAGCGGCATCACGGCCAAAATCAAAGCCGCAACATACCCCGCACGGCGTCCGAAAAGCCGTGCGCCCACGGCGTACGTTGCCCAGACTGTCCCAACGCCCATTCCCACTGTGAGGCAACGTCCGATGAGGTACATCTTGGCCCACTGAGGATACCAAGTAGCGAAGTTTTTTGGGACAATGTCCAGCGAGCCGAACAGAGCAGCCAATGTGTTCGCGAAGCATACCAAGTAAAGCTGCAACGACCCGTAATTGTAAAAGTGCGGCAGCAAGCGTCCTGCAAAGACATTCATGGTCAGCGACGACGTTTCCAGCATCACACTTTCGTCCGGGTGGTACGAGAAGTAATGCGTCGCCGATGGCAGCCCCCAGGTGATGCCCCAAAGCCGCAGGGCCAGCGCGAGCGCCAGCACGCAAGCAAGGGGCAGGGGACTCGCGGCGAACTTGGTCATTGCGTGCTATTGTACCCCAAACCTCACCCGGCAACAAGTTGCCACCCTCTCCTTAAGCAAGGAGAGGGTAGGAAGCAATACCAGAAGATTTTTGTCGAACGTCTTCCTCATCTTAACTCTTGACCCTCTCCTTGCTTAAGGAGAGGGTGGCAACTTGTTGCCGGGTGAGGTCTCCTACAGCAGCCCCTGCCGCATTTGCAGCTTTGCCTGACGCTGAACCAATTCCGCCGCGTCCGCCCGCGTCTTTTCGACGACTTCCGGCAGCGCTTTCTCAACAAAGCTAGGATTGTTCAGGCGTCCGTTGACACCTGCCAGCTCTTTCTCCAGCTTCGTGATTTCCAGCGCCAGCCGCGCCGACTCTTTCACGGGGTCCAGGCCATCCAGCAGCTCGCTTGCCGGAACATAGAACGCCGCGCCGGAAACGCCGGCCGGGACATACTTGCCGTCTGTCGGCGTTTCCGTCGTGACCGCAGTGTCACCCAGCCGTGCCAGCGCAACAAGGGCGGGCAACTGTGCGCGGAGTGTTGCGCCTGCCGTTTCGTTCTCAGGAACAGCCACAACGGTCAGCTTCCGGGTCAGCATTGCGGCCCGTGCGGCCTCGTTCTCCTGCCCGCCTGGCGTAAACTCGGCCCGCAGGCCGCGCAAGGCTGTGATACTCTCGATCAGCAGGCCGACTGCCGCCTCAGCCTCTGTGTCTACCAGTGCCTCATCGTGGACGGGGTAGGGGGCCAAGCTGATGCTCTCGGTCTTGCCGGGCAACTGCCGCCAGATTTCTTCGGTCACAAACGGCATAATCGGGTGCAGGAGTTTCAGCGTCGTTTCCAGCACCGTGTAAAGCGTAAACCGGGCCGAGTTTTTTGCCGCTCCGTCCTCCCCTTGTAGCGACGGCTTGCACAGCTCCACAAACCAGTCGCAGTATTCGCCCCAGACAAACTCGTACAGCGCCTTGCAGGCTTCGTCCATGTCGTAGGTTGCCAGCGACGCATTCACGGTCGCAATCGTCTTTTGCAGGCGCGAGAGTATCCACCGCTCCGGCAACGTGCCTTCAGCGTGAAGGACATGTGACCAGTCGCGCTGCTCAATCTCTTCACCTTCCCGTTTAGGGAGGGTCGGCGCTTGGTTGGGTTCCATATTCAGCAGCACGAACCGGGCGGCATTCCAGAGCTTATTGCCGAAGTTGCGGGCTTCGGGGATGCGCTCCTCGCTGAACTTGATGTCCTGGCCTTTGGACGCCAGACGCAGGAGCGAGAAGCGCAGGGCATCCGCCCCGTACTTGTCAATCATTTCGACCGGGTCAATGCCATTGCCGAGGCTTTTGGACATTCGATGCCCTTTTTTGTCCAGCACCGTGGCATGAATATACACGTCGGAGAACGGCTTCTCGCCGGTGAACTCTAGGCCCGTCATCACCATACGGGCCACCCAGAGGCGCAAAATCTCGCCCGCCGTCGTCAGAAAGTCGGTCGGGTAGAAATAGTTCAGGTCAGCAGTTTGTTTGGGCCAGCCTAGCGTCGCAAACGGCCACAAAGCCGCCGAAAACCAAGTGTCCAGCACATCCTCGTCCTGCACAAGCTGGTCGGTCCCGGCGCGTTCTACGGCTTCGGCCAGCGTCCGGGCAGCGACATAAGTGCCGTCGGGCTTGTAGTAGATGGGGAGGCGATGGCCCCACCAGAGCTGCCGCGACAAGGCCCAGTCCCGGATGCCGTCCATCCAGTCCACATACGTTTTGGCATAGCGAGCGGGCGAAAACTCAATCTGGCCGTCCGCCACAATCTCCGTGGCCCGTTTCACAATCTCGGTGCCGGCCATTTTCATAAACCACTGCTCGGACAGCAGCGGCTCGATCACGGTTTTGCTCCGGTCGCAGTGCGGAACCGAGTGCCGGTACGGCTCAATCTTCTCCATCGCTCCGGCAGCTTCCAAATCGCCGACAATCAGGTCCCGCGCCTCAAAGCGATCCATGCCGGCGTAGCGCACCCCGGCGTCCTCGGTCAGCCTGCCGTCGAAGCCAATGACCGTAATCTGGGGCAGATCATGGCGCAGCCCTACTTCATAGTCGTTCGGGTCATGCGCGGGTGTAATCTTGACTGCGCCCGTGCCGAACTCCAAGTTTGCGTAGTCATCGGCGATCAATGGGATTTCTCGGTTGGTCAGCGGCAGGCGCAGCATCTTGCCGATTTTGTCTGTGTAGCGCGGATCGGCGGGGTTGACCGCCACGGCAGTATCACCGAGCAGTGTTTCGGGCCGCGTTGTCGCCACCGTTACAAACCCGGAGCCGTCGGTAAACGGGTAGTTGATGTGCCACAGCGAGCCACCGGTGTCAATGCTCTCGACTTCAATGTCGGAAATCACCGTTTGCAGGCCCACTGACCAGTTCACCATGCGCTTACCCCGGTAAATCAGCCCGGCATCAAAGAAGCGCACGAAGGCTTCCGCGACTGCCTCGTTATACGCCGGGTCCATCGTAAACCGCAGCCGTGACCAGTCATAGCCGCAGCCAAGCCGCTTGAGCTGAAACACAATCCGGTCGCCGTACTCTTCTTTCCACGCCCAGACCCGCTCCTCAAACTTCTCGCGGCCCAAATCAAAGCGCGTTAAGCCTTCTTTCTCGACCTGCCGGGACACGACTGTCTGTGTCGAAATCCCGCCATGGTCCACGCCGGGCAAAATCAGCACGGTATCGCCCATCATCCGGCGCCAGCGCCCCAGCGTGTCCTGAACGGCATGGTTCAGGGCATGGCCCATGTGCAGGCTGCCCGTGACATTCGGCGGCGGGATCGCGATGCTGTATTTCGGCTTCCCCGGCGTCGGCTCCGCGTGAAAAATCCCCGCCGCTTCCCATTCCGGGTACAGCCGCGCCTCCACATCCTTCGGTTCGTATGCTTTTTCCATAATAGCCTCTTTCAGACTGGACCCTTTTCTAGTCCAATAGCTCCATGCCATCCAGCCAGTCTTCATACCAGCGGAGAAAGTCTCGCTTCGGGTTCGTTGGCAGTATGCCCTCGCCGCTCACCCACCAGACACAACCACGCTCTGGACCGGTGATAATGAGGTGCCAGTCCATGCCACAGCCGTCCGTGCCCAGCCAAAGGCTGCCATGCGAAACTTGTTCCATTTCCCCTTCTTCCGACTCGTCGCCCACTTCCCAGTGCCAACCACAGGTAAATGGAAACGGCTTGCCGATGTCGGGCAGGCGGGTCCAGTAGTGTTCCGGCCCGTCAACATAAGCAGGAGCAGTGCCAAGTGCTGCCAGGCCACCGCCACCATTGCTGAGATGCTTCAAGAAAAACCGGTATGCCTCTGGCAGCAAAACCCCGTGCGCGGCCTCAAACGCGGCAAGTTCCGCCTCAGACAGAGCTGGTGCCAGCGAATATCCATTCGCTTTAATTTTCTGCCGCAGGCGCGGCAGGTAAATCTCCATAGGATTTACGCTGTGATCAAGCATTCACACACCCTTCTATCAATAAAGCTTCAGCACGCTGTAGCTTGCCTCCTGCAAGTCGTTAAGCGAAATGCCGGTCAGCCGCTCTATTATCCCGAAGACGAAATCTTCATCCGGTCCCCAGCTTGAAGTGGCGAAGCCGACCTCTTCAGGAAGCAGGGTTCCGCTCTCCTTGATAGCATCGTTCAGTTCATAGACAATGCTGCGCCGGCAAACGCCGTCTACAAAGTAGGAGAACCCGTACTGGCTGTCCACGCTGCTTAACTGGCAGCTCAGTGACCGCCGGCCGCGTGACACTTCTGCCGGAAACCCGGAGCGCAAGATCTGACCACTTGCATTCCAGAACACAGCCCAGCCTTTGACGTCACCAACTGCTAGGTTTGGGTGCAGAGACAGCGAAGAGGCCTCCTCAAAGCCTGCTGTGTTTTCGGCAGGAGCGAACATATCCGCAGCCTCGAACACAGCCAAAGCGTCTGCCGCCGAGACGCCTTCAATCATTAAAGACGCCGTGTTGTAGCCCATACTGCTTTTCTCCGCTTCGCGCCGAAACCACAAAAGCCCCCGCGCCCATCGCGGCAGGACTAAACCTGCCGCAAGGACGCGAGGGCTTCACAGTGATCTTAAATCAGCGTGACCGACGCGCGGTACCACCTTGCTTTCCGCATCTCAGCAAAAGTGAGACGCGGACACTCATTTCGGACGACGGCTCCGGGGCGACCTTCGGCGGTGTTGCTGCGAGAACGCTTGCAGCCGGCGGCGTTCCCTCTCTGATGCAGCTAAAACCCACGTACTCTTCCCCATCAAGGCCATAATTAGGTGCAGTATAGCGCAGGCGGAAAAGCAAAGTCAAGCCCTGCACGGAGACGCTAGGGTTTTTGACTTGCCGCAGCGACCGGCGAATGTATTTCCAGCCAGGTATCCTTCACAGTCCCACCCTTTCCGTTGATGACCGGCTCGTAGTACCAAAGCCGCCCTGTCTGGCTATCTGCAAAGTAAAGGTTGTCAGGGCTTGCGGCAATGCTATATCGCTCCGCCTGTGCGGGTGTCGGTGTTATGGATTGCGCGGAGGCAGTCGGGATGGCGGACCTCAGCAGGCCGCCCGCAAGCAAGGCGCAAAGGCATAGCAGACCGATAGAGAGACGGTTATTCATCAAATCTTTTTTCCCTTTGGACAGTTATTTCTATCAAGACGCAGCCTGAAGTGCACTGTAGACGAATGTAGGCAGGAGAGTCAAGCATCTTTACTGTGATGTGTAGAAAATGTGTAAAATCAGGGTATATTTTGCGTAACAACTTGTTAGATTGGAGAACGCCCATGTTAGATGCAAACGCCGTCAGCCGCGAAAAAGAAGGCAATGAAAAGATCCGAGTAAGCCTTGATATATCGCCCCAGCTTTACGAGAAGCTACAATCGCTGGCCCAGGAACTTCACGGCACGAAAAGCGATGTTCTGCGTAAATCGTTGGTTTTGCTGGATGTCGCCGTGGAAGCACGCAAGAATGGAAAGAAACTTGGGTTGGCCGACAGCAGCAATCAGCTCACGACGGAAATTATCGGCATATAAGTTGGAGGAGCGATTCTCATGGACGAGCAGAAAGAACTTGATGTCGTCAATATTGACCGAATGGCAAGTGCGCTAGAGCAAGGCTCACTCACCGAAGCCAAGATGAAGTTCGAGACGCCAGGAGCGCGTCAAGCACGCGAAGTACGCGAAAATGCGGATGCCGCGCATGAGCGGCTTCTCGCGCTCTTAAAGCTAACTTACGCCGGAGTTTTACTGCTTGTCTTTGTCAGCCTCGGCGTCTACTTGTTCGCCATCAAGTCGAATGCCACAGAAGCACAGAAGCTATATGCGTCTACCGTGCTGACGGCGATTGCGAGCGGCAGTGCAGGCTACGCCTTCGGCAAGAAGCAGGACAAGCCGGATAAAGAATAAGCGAGGGCGCATGGCCGAAAAAGAAACGGGGCGGATTGAGGCGTTCAGCGACGGCGTGTTTGCCGTGGCAATCACATTGCTGGTGCTGGATGTCCATGTTCCGGCGCGGGATCACCTGCCGCCGGGCGGGCTGAGCGCGGCACTGCTGGCGCTCTGGCCGACGATTGGGGCGTATACAGTCAGCTTTGTAACCATTCTCATCATGTGGCTAAATCACCATCGCTTGTTTGAGCAAATCCAGCGTAAGGACCACGCGCTGATGCTGCTGAACGGCCTCCTGCTGATGCTGGTGACACTTATCCCCTTCCCAACTTCTCTTGTCGCCGAGTATCTTCAAGCCCCGTCTGCCAAGACTGCGCTTGCTGTCTACTGCGGCCTCAACTTTCTGATGGCGTCTGCATTCAACTTACTCTGGAACCATGCCGCGCAGGATGGTCGGCTGCTGGCGGATGACCATGACCAGCACCGCGTCCGGCACATCACCGCCCAGTACCGGCTCGGCCCGGCGCTTTACGCGGTCGCCTTCGTGCTGGCGTTTGTCAGCGTTATCGCCTGCTGCGTCGCCATTGCCGCACTGGCAATTTTCTTTGCCTTGCCGGACCACTCCCCAGCAGAGCCGATCATGGACGGAGACGTCAATGAGACACCTACCAATGATTCCTTTTGAGACTCCCGTAATTTCTACGGGATAACTAAACAGCGCAGACTGCCGACAATAAGCGGGGGAGACACCACGTTTATGGCATCATTATCCGCCTCACTGGCTGGGCTGACGGAGGCTGACCGGCGGCCCTGCGCGGACATGGCACGGGAAATGCGCTCGTCCGCCCCGCCGGAAATCTCGCATGACGCTCTGGAGTTCTTGATTGAAGGGTACGCCCGACTGGTCGAAGGGCTGCTTGACCCTCGCGCCTCTGCGTCCGGCATTGAGTTCGCCTACAGCCGCCTTTTGGGAACGCGCGGCGGCATCTGCCGCCTCTGCCGGGCTGAGGACATGGGGCGCCTGCCGCTAAAAGCAATCAAGCGCTGGGAATGGGCGGAAACACACCTGCGAGATTATCTCGGTAAAGCGCCGCAGCTTGAAGAAGTGGTCTCTATCGCCCGGCGCGTGGAAGATGGCTGGTCGGACAGCATCGAGCGCTATGTGCTGACCCTGACCGCCCGTCTGCACGAGGCGGAAACGCCCGACAAAATTGGCATCTTGAAGGGGATTGATACGGTTTCGATGCACCTGGCCCAGCGCGAAGTCTTTGCCCTTTCCCAGACACTTGCGATTCCGCTGGAGAATACCAGCGCCGTCAAGCTTCGGATACGTCTGCTGGCGCTCTTTCTCACCCTGCATCGCTGCGGCTTCTGCGCGGCGTTCCCGGCGATCAAAAGCTACCGCGAGACGTTCCGCATCCATGACCCGCTGGCCTATCCCTGGTGGTTCGTAGACTGCCGCCTCACCGAGCGTCAGCTTAACTGGACCCACCGGCGCATCCCGATTGAAGACCTGAACTGGCGGTTTTAGCAGAGGAAATACAGGAAATTAGTGGGGCCGATACCAGCCGGAGGGGCGAGCTTTGCGGGGAGTTTCAGACTGTGACTCGTCTTCGCCGCTGAGGGAGGACGCCAGGATGATTTCTTTCGCCATGACTTTCAGCGTCGAGATGTCCGAATGCGCGGGGCGGGCGAGGTCGCCGACCGTCATGTCGGCGGCGGCGAGGCGGGCTTCTTCCGGCGAGCCGGCTTCGATTTCAAGAACCGCCGTTCCCTGGAACGACACGCTGACTTTGTATTTTTGTATCATTGGATTATCCGCCGAACATCCGGTGCCAAAATGAACCGCGGCGCGGCATATTGTTTTCCAGCGACTTCAGCCGCGCAATCTCGTTTTCTTTCGTCGCAACGATCTCGATCTTGTGCGCCTGCTCCTGTGTCAGTGCCGTGCGAAGCTGGTTCAAGCTTTCCGCATGGAGCATGTCCATGTGCGAAAGTGTTGCGCGAGTGGTTTCTTCTCGCTCCCGGAGCAAATCCCGCAACGTATGCGCTTCTTCTTGCGCCCTTTGTGCGGCCAAGCGAGCATCCTCAAATCGTGCTGACCAGAGCGCAATCTGTTCGCGGTGCTGCGACTGTATTTCGGCAATCGCCGTGGCAACCATCGGCGAGAGACTGGTTGAGTAGGAGACCGGCGAGGTGCCGTGCAGGTTTGTTACCGCACGTGCCTGCGCTTCCCTCTGAGTCACCCGCTCGTAAAGTGCCTGCACCCGGCCTTTGTCATAACGCGGCAGACCGTCTTCCCCCGTCACCGTGTTGCCAAAGTCGCCGCGTGACGCGCGAGCGCGAATGTTGGCCGCCGATTTGCCGAAGATCGCTGCGACCTCGCGGGTCGTCAGCAGACTTGGCTGCTGCTGCCAGTCAAATTGTTCGTCGGGGCGCACAGGCGCAATCGTTTCGTGTTGCGGTGTTGCGGGTTCAGAGTCCATACACGCATTTTAGCGAAAGTCACACCGTTTGTCAAGCAGAGTCAAAATAAAGCGCAACTTTATTTTCTGCTTTGTGCGCTAAGGTCGCCAGAAATGCAGCGTCAAAATCAGTGCCGCCGTCAGAGTAAATGCTGTCACGCTGCTTAGCGCAAACTGTGTTGCGCCCTTTTGTGTGCGCCCTGTGCCGCGCGGCTTCGTGAACAAGCCCAGCGTGGAGGTAATGAGATAGACAAACCCACCTCCGACATTGGCGAAGATCAATCCGAGAATCAGCAGCGGCGCATGACGCAGCGCAAGCAAGCCAATCAACGCTCCCGCTTCCGTTGCTGATTCAATCGCCAGTGTCAGCCAGAAAGCTCGGGAGCGCGTATATCCCGCCCCCAGCAGGAGCAGCGCCAGCGCAAGACCTTCGGGCAGCTTGTGGAACGAGACCGCAAACAGCAGCGCAGCGTTTGGACGTCCCGTAATCTCATCGCCGACCACAACCGCGATCCCGTCCATTGCGCTGTGGAGGCCAAGCGCGATCATCAGCAGCATAACCGATTGGCCCAAACGCTCAGTCGTCGCCTGGTCGAATGCGCCGACCGCGCACGCCGGACAGAGGTGGTAGATGTACTTACCGATCGCCCAAAAAAGCGCGTAGCCGCTCGTCGCTGCCAGCAGAAACTCCGGCCAGGTCAGCAGGTCTTTGGCATCCGGCAGAACATCAAACACCGTCACTGCAAGCAATGCACCCATCGCGGCATAGACCAGCATCCGCAGCTTAGGTGTGGCGACATTCCCCAGCCACACGCCCAGGCCGCCGCCGAGAAACGCAATCAGTGTTGCCACGGTCGAGCGCAGCAATAAATAAGTCATGGAAAATTCTTTGCAAAAATTATTGCACTTTCGCGGATGTCATGGTAGAATGCGAGCAGTGAACCGACTGCGTACAGGCAGGCCAGCACGATTTCTACGGGCCACAGCGCTGCTTTTTGCGCTGATTGTCCTAGGCATCAGCGGCGGCACGACACTTGCCCACTCCGATGAGATGGGCTTTGCGCGTGGCCATGCCGGACCGAGCGCCGTGACTCACGCCGCTCCAGTCCAGGCCGCCGATACCTGCCTTGCCTGCCAGTGGGAGAACGCCCTGTTCAGCCCGCTGGTTCCCGCAGTGCCGCTTCCGCTTCCCACGCTGACCCCCCTGTCATTGCTTTTAGTTCATATCCGAACCCAGGTCCCCGACCCGTTCGACCACACTTCGCCGCGTGCGCCCCCGCACGTCTCTTAAAACTTCACTGTTTTTACAACTTCAAACCCATCCTGGGTTGAAACCGAGTTCGGAACCGAAAAAGGTGCGAGGGTACTGGTAATACCCTCGCACCCTGGCGAACGCGATGCCGTCACGAGTGACTTTTGTCACGTCCGTTGCCACGGTGATTGTATCACGTCTCCGTCGTTTCGTCTACCCCGTTCTCCCACACGACACGAAAAGAAAGACCTCACCATGACTCGCCCGTTCCTTCACAGGCAGACCGTCTGCTTGTCCGCCCTTCTCTGCCTGCTTCCCGCAGCCATTGTTCATGCCGACGTTTTCGGACGCCTGCGCTTCACTGTCCACGACGACGCCGGCAAGCCCATCCAGGGCGCGGACATTATTTTCCATGATACAGCGGGCGTTAACCCCGACTTCAACGCAATTTCGGATGCAAACGGCGTCGCCCTCAGCCCGCCGCTTGAAATCCGCCCATGGCGTGTCACCACGCAAATTGTCACCTATACCACAGATGTCCGCACCCTGCCGGTTATCGCCGATACCAGCACCGACGTCCGCATCGTCCTGGAAAAGCGCGTCGTTTCCGTCACCGGTCGGGGGATCACTGTTCCGCGCGACCAGACCACGACCGCCACCGAGCGCACACAGCAATTTAATAAAACTATTCCCGCCACCGGCGCAAATCCGCAGAACTTGCAGCGCCTGCTGCTGACCGCGCCGGGCTTTATTCAATCGTCGGTCAACGTCGTCCACCCGCGCGGCGAACATGCTTCTACGGCGATCTATGTGGACGGCTTTCAGCTCCCCGGCGCTTTGCAGGGCCGGGCCGGCCCGTTCCTCAGCCCGGACGTTATCCAGAACGCCGACATCCAGACCGGCGGCTATTCGCCCGAATACGGCAGCGAAACCGCCGCCGTCCTGAACCTAAGCCTGCGGGCCGGCACGATCAAACCTTTCCAGACAGTGACTTTCGGCGCGGGCGGCTATACGACGCTCGATCAAGAGCTGACCTTTGGCGGGCAGGCCGGGGCCGCGCCCGGACAGTCCGGCCCGCTCCGCTACTTGTTCAACTTTATCAATCGCACCACCGCAAACGCTGTCGAAGCGCCCCAGCCGGGTGACCAGAGCGCCCACAACCACGGACGCGCCTTGACCGCCTTCGGCAACATTGACTATGTGGCGGGCAAGAACGATACCTTTTCTCTGCTGCTAAATACCGCTCCTGCCCAAACCCAGATCGGCAACCGTACCGGCCTGCCCGACAAGTTCATCCCGGTCGGCCAGGGCTTCGGCTACGGCGGTGCCCGCAATGCCGACGGCTCCGAAGCCGGCACGGCACCCGACCCGACGGTGCTGGGCAGCCAGGTTCTCCCCATCAAATCCCAGCAGGACGCCGGGCAGGACGTGTACCAGAACGATGAAAACAAGTTCGGCGCCCTCAATTTCCGCCATAACTTCGGCAATGCTTTGACCGGCCTGCTGTCCCTGGGAACATCGTCCTCGCGCCTCGACATCCGTAACAACAACCCGTCCATTGACCTGAACTCAGTAGACCCAACCACCGGCTACCTGACGACGACCGACAACTCCATCGAGTACAACCCGACCATTCAGCGCAAAAGCGCCCAGACCGAAATATCGGGAAGCCTGTCAAAGTCGAGCGGGACACACACGTTCAAAGGCGGCCTGCTGCTGACGCGTCAGTCCGGCGACGAGCTGTATAACATCGTTCCGCAAAGCCAACTCGCTTTGGACTCCGAAGCGGCGGTCCAGGGCGGCGGCCCGCAGCTCACTCCCAATGGCGCTTATCAACTGGATGACGGCGGTAATCAAGTATTGGACACGCTTGGCAACCCGATCTTCGTCATCACGCCCGGCGCGACGACGCCGACTGTCCTTGTCCATCGCTCCGGCTACTACAATGCCGGGTATTTGCAGGACACCTGGCGGGCAACTCAGAAAATTACGCTGAATTACGGCGCTCGCTACGATTCCTATTACGGCAAGCAGAGCCAGTCGCCTGACTCCGTGAAGAAAAACTACCTGTCGCCGCGCGTCAACCTTGCGTATGCGTTCACGCCCAAGACAACCGCACGCCTCAGCTACGACAAGCTGTTTTCCCAGCCGCCGCTGGCCCAGGGCGCCATCCTCGGTACGAACTTGGTTCCGCAGACCACGGACTTGTACGAAGTAGACGCCCAGCAGAACTTCACGCCGCAGCAGTCGCTCAAGCTGGCCTACTACTACAAGAACACCCGGAACGAGTTTGACACCGGCGTTCTGATCCCGTACACCCAGATCGGCGCGTACACCACACTGCAATACACCAGCCAGGGAACGCACGGCTACGAGCTGTCCTACAACTTCGTCCCGCGCGGCCAGACCGGCTTCGACGGCTACTTCAACTACACCAACTCCATCGCTCGGCCGAACGGACTGGACCAAACCGGCGCACCCGCGCCGACTGTCAACGACCACGACCAGCTCAACACGCTCGGCGGCGGCCTCAGCTACACGTTCAAATCGGCGGCGTTCGCCGGCTTGGATGCTTACTACGGCAGCGGCGAAGCGTCCAGCCCGCTGGTTCCCATCGGACCAAGCAACTCCAACACGCTCGGCGGTGGGAAGCGCAACTCGCACTACTTTGTGAATCTGCGCCTGGGTCAGCCGCACTTATTCGGCCCGGCGGGCCTGGAGTTTGACATCGAGAACCTCACCAACGATGTCAGTGTCCTGAATTTCAATTCCGGCTACAGCGGCACCCGCTTCCAGCAGGGCCGCCAGGCCATCGTGCGTATCACGGGAAGCTTCTAATGTTTACAGCGGCTTGGCTCTGTCCTGAATAGGCAGCGCCAAGCCCGCTAAAAGGAGAACCCGATGCGAAACTACTCTGTGCGGCCCCGCCGCGCGTTTACCTTGATTGAGCTTCTCGTCGTCATCGCGATTATCGCCGTGCTTGCGGCGATTTTGTTTTCCGTCTTCGCGAAAGTGCGCGAGAACGCCCGGCGCACCGTCTGCCTGTCCAATATGAAGCAGATCGTCCTGGCGACGCAGATGTACAGCGCCGATTATGACGGCTACTTTCCACGCATCCAGGCTAGCGACGGCAACGGCAACTGGACTGTCGTGAGCTGGCAGGCCGTCCACTTCTATCAGCAGGCCCTGAACCCCTACATCAGCATGGGGCGTGGCACCGTGGATAAAAATAACGTCTGGTGGGATCCGTCCGACCCATCTAAGAACATGCCGTATATGTGGGGGTCGTTTATCAACAACGGCCTGCTCACTTGTAACAACACCAATGAGGCGTCTATCGCGAATCCCTCGGAAACCATTTACAGCGCTCTGCGGGCCAAAGACTGGGATGTCGTCACCGACACCGCCCCGCTTCCCGCTGTGACGCCGCCGCCTGACGACCCGTTCTGGACCTCGGAATACTTCGACTTTGGCGTAGACCCTTACGAGAAAAGTGATCAGGCCAGCCCGTACTGGTGGAGCCACGGCAAAATCTTCCCGCCCTGCTCCTTGTTCCCCAGCGATCCGTACTGCGCGGACTGGGAACCGGCGCTGGACACGCACCGCTACGCGGGCCGGGGGCTGTATTCGTTCACGGATGGTCATGTCAAGGCACTTCCGTTCGCCGCCACTTATCAGTCGTCCGACGACAATATGTGGGATTTACATTAGGAGCCGCCCCCATGCAAACGATTCGTTCTTCGGACCGGGTATCTGTGCGGCATCCCGACCCCGATAGACTGGATAAAGCGGGCGCAACCGCTTCGCTAGCCTGCGCCGTTCACTGCGCGGTCATGCCGCTTGTCGTGACACTGCTGCCTTTGCTCGGCCTCTCTTTCCTCGCGGACGAGCGGGTGGAATGGGGCCTGCTGGCCGTCTCGGCCTCGCTCGGCATATCTTCCCTCTGCTTCGGGTTTCGGGAGCATGGCAGCCGCCGCGCCTTGGTCATTCTCGCCGTGGGCCTGTCCTTGCTGGCGCTTGGCCGCATCTCGGAAGAACGGGAATGGGGCCGGTGGGCCGTCCCGGTGGTCGTGCTGGGCGGTTGTACAGTCGCTGCGTCACACTTTCTGAACCGGCGTCTGTGCCACACCTGCCGCCGGTGCCGGTGCCGCATCAAAGAAGCGGAAGAGGAAAGGACAAAAAATGAGCCTGCTTTCCGATGAACCTAAATAAAAAACACGGCTGATATTGATAAAAGATATGGCTGCCGCTTTGCCGGACCGCTTGTGCGGCTCAGGCAGAACGGCGGCCTCAAGACGGCTGGCCGCGTCTGGGCGGCCATCCGGCGCCGGGAGCCTGTTCCTGTCCGCTTTTCCCCTTCGGCGGGCGGAGAAACACGGCTCCCGGCGATCCTAACATTGCAAAAGAAGACAAGAAGCATCACGATGAGACATCACGATGAAAGCAAAGACCTCGCGACCGGCAATCGCCGCCATCCTGCTGGTTTTGCTGACGGCGGCTGCCGCCGCATGCGCGGCCGTCGGTTTATCGTACTGCCATTTAAGGAAAGATCATGAGCCATCAAATCAGCTTCACTGCACAGCCTCCTATAGAAGAACCCACGGACACTGAAAACGCGCCACCGCCGCCGGCTCCCGCGCACCGGCGCAGTTCTCTTCTGCGATTTGCAGGAAGCTGGGTCGGCTTTTCCGGTCTGTATGCAGCTGCCGGCGGTGCCTGTCCTTTTTGCGGCCAGTCCGCCTGCCCGGCAGGCTTCCTCGGCGCAGGCATTGTCGGCGGCACTCTCGCGCTTGGCTTGCAGGCATGGAGGCGACTCCACAAATGACTCTGCCGCCACAAGATCTGGCTTTGGCACTCGCACTTTTCGCCGGAACCGGCAACGCTGCGGGCGGGCTGCTGGTGGCGCGGTCCCTGCCCAGCCAGGGCGCGGTGGGCCATCCCGGTCAGGCGCTGGCAGCGCTGACCCAGGTGGGAGCCGGCATTTTAATTGCTGTCGCGCTTTTGGAGTTCGTGCCGACGACTCTTGACACCATGCGCCCGCGCGTCTGGGCTGCGCCCCTAATCCTGCTGGGCTATCTGCTGGTGCATGTAGTAGAGTATACGATTGTGCCGTACATCCTCGGCAAGTCGGGGAAACCGGGGGCGAACAAGCCGCCGCACTCCTCCGCGCCCTACACGCTCGTTCTGGCGCTGATCGTGCATTCGTTCTTTGACGGCGTCGCCATTGGGGCCGCCGCCCTGCTGTCCACGACATTCGGCGGACTGGTTTTCGCGGCGATCTTGATGCACAAGTTTCCCGTGGGGGCCACGATCGCGTCTGTCGTGATCTCCGCCGGCGGAAGCCGCCGCGCCGCGGTTGGAAGCGCAGCTCTGGTCGGCGCTTCCACGGTCGCAGGTGCGCTGCTGGTCCGGCCTCTCCATGCAGCGCAGGCAGGCATCGCCGTGGGCATCGGCGGCGGCGTGATGCTGTATGTGGCGGCGACCGAGTTGATTCCAGCAGGCAGCACACAAAAAAAGGGGCTGGCTTCGATTTATGTCCTTTCCGGAGTCATACTTTTCGCCGTCACAGACTTTCTTGTCCGTAAAGCCGGGCTGCAATAACGACGAAGGAGGCAAAAGAAAATGACAATAAAACTGCAACAGTGTTACGCTGCTGTTTTCTTTCCAGTGCTGGCACTCATCGCGGGTGTCACGGCGGGCTGCCACGGGCAGCGGCAGGCTGCCGGTGCGTCCAAGCCTTTTGTCAAGCCCGCTTTCTATTCTGTGCCGCTGGATTTGACCAAAGTGCAGCCTAATGAAGCAGGTCAAGTCCCAATTTTAGAGTATCACAACTTGATTGCATCCGAGAAGTTTGGCGGCTATGAGTACCCCGCCGCTGACTTCCGCCACGACATGGAATGGCTGTACGCCCACCGCTACCGCCCCATCGCGCTGGCCGATTACGCTCAGGGGAAAATTGACTGCCCGGCAGGAATGTCGCCCGTGATTATCACGTTTGATGATGCGCTCGTGGGCCAGTTCAGCGAGACCGCGCCGGGCAAAGTCAGCCCCAACTGCGCGGTCGGCATTCTGGAAGACATGCACGCAAGGCACCCCGATTGGCCGCTGAAAGCCACGTTCTTCGTGCTGACCGACGAGGACCCAAAAGAGCCGAAGCCGTTCACGGTGCCGCATGGTTCTTCTCTGCCAGACCAGAATGCGTTTGCCCAGGAGAAGATGACCCATTTGGTCCAGGACGGCTTTGAGATCGGCAACCACACACTGCATCATTATGCGGGAATGCAGCGCATGGGCGACGCCGAAGTGGAGCAGGAATTTGCCGGCGGCTTTGCAGGCATCCACCACTACCTGCCTGGTTACAACATCCAGACACTGGCCCTGCCCTATGGAGTTTACCCCCGCAGCAGGAAACTGGTCATCAGCGGGCAGAGCGGCGGTGTGCGCTACCATCATGTCTGTGCAATGGAAGCCGGCTGGTATCCCGCGCCTTCGCCGCTGTCCAAAAAGTTCAAGCCGTACCGTATTCCGCGCATCATTCCCGGTGACGCCCGGACTAAGCCCGGCAGTCTGAACACGATCCGGTATTGGCTGGCTTATTTAGAAGCCCATCCTGCCGATAAGTTCGTCAGCGACGGTGACCCGAACACGTTCACCGTCGCGGTTTCCCAAGCGGTGTCTCTGGATCAGGCACGCCTGCGAAAAGAGGGTCTGCGCCTGCGAACTTACACCGGAACCCGACTTGCCGCGACCATTTAGTTGTTCCAAGCGGCACTCCGGCTGCTTTATTCCTGACAAACTATTCGTTTGCACGCCGCGCACTATTCGTTTGCACGCCGCGAGCTTTGACTTGCTAGGCCCAAGCTTTGACTTGCCAAATCACTGCGCCTCTGGTATCATACAGAAGATACTACGCGGCACGATGAAGAGCCGCTTCTGAGGAGTTTTTCAAGCAATTATGAACACCATCTGGTTAATTTCCAGCGGCACGTTCGGCGAGGCCATTCGCCGCCGGACACTTTTGATCTTTCTCGCTGTCGCCGCCGTCGTGCTGATTATAGGCGCGGCGAACTCGTCGTTTCAGCCCGGCAAAGACACGCTGGTCGTGGAAACCCTCGGCCTCGGCGTCATCGGCCTGGTCGGGGTCTTTATCTCGGTCATCTTGGGTATTAACCTGCTGCCGACCGAAATCGAGCGGCGCACGATTTACACCATTCTCTCCAAACCCGTTCATCGTTACCAATTTCTGTGCGGCAAGTTTTTAGGGGGCTTGATTACCGTTCTTGCTGCCACGCTGGTCATGTCTGCCGTCTTTCTTCTGCTGTTTCTCATCAAAGAGCGCGGCTTTAGCCATGAAGCAATCAATGCCTGCCAGGGCGTTCTGCTGCTGCTGTTCCAGATTTTGCTGGTCTGCGCGATTGCGATGTTCTTTTCGGTGTTCGTCTCCCCGTTCGTCAATTTCTTCCTGACACTGGCAATTTTTCTTTTAGGGTTATCGTCATCGGTAACGGAAGCGCTGGCGGACCCAAGCGCCGACCCGGCGCACCCGAAGAACCCGATTGTTGTGTTCGTCTTTAAGGTCATCCACGCGGTCATCCCCGATTTCACTCGGTACAACAGCCAGAACCACATTCTGTCGCCTAATCTCGTCATCAATAACCAGGCATTTTTTATCGCAACCAACGTCCTGTATGCCATTGTCTACTCGGCTATTCTCATTCTGATTGCGGCGATCATCTTTGAGCGGCGCGAAGTTTGAGTTGAACCCACCTACCCGGCTCGCTAACAACCTACCCCGTCTCGTCCCTCGCCACCCCTCCCTAAGAAGGAAGGGTAAGAAGTACACACGGAAGGCTTTCTTCTGAAGCTCCTTCCTAAGCTCTTAACCCTTCCTTCTTAAGGAGGGGTGGCGAGGGACGAGACGGGGTAGGTCCTTCCGGTACCCTCTATGAAAAACCAAACCCTCCCACTGCTGACGCTTCTCACCTTCGCCGCCCCGGCTTTTGCTCAAGCTCCGCCCTCACCACTGCCGATCAAACAAGTGACGGTGTTCACCTCCGGCGTCTCCTATATCGAGCGTGCCGGCACGGTGACAGGCGACGCGGCCGTGCCGCTGACTTTTCGCACGGCCCAGATCAACGATTTGCTCAAGTCCATGACCCTGATTGACTCGCAGGGCCAGGTGCAGCCGGTCATCTATGGTGCCCGCGACCCAATTGGCCGGACCTTGCAGTCGTTTGCGATTGATGTCACGGCCCCGCAGAGCCGGGCGGAACTCTTGAACCAGCTGCGCGGCGCGTCGGTCTCGGTCACGACTTCGGCCAAGACGACTGAGACGGGTCAAATTGTTTCGGTTGAGTCAAGGTCCGTCACAGGGCCGAACAGCACGACTTCGACTGTGGACACGCTGAACCTGCTCAGCGCAGATGGCCTGCATTCGGTGCGCCTCGATGATGTGGTGGGAATTCGGCTGCTCGACTCGCGCCTTGATCAAGAATTCCGCTCGGCGCTGACGACACTGGCATCGGGGGCGGATAATCAGCGGCGGACGGTGACACTGCATTTTGCGGGGTCGGGGCGGCGTTCGGTCAGCGTCGGCTATATCACAGAATCACCGCTGTGGAAGATTTCATACCGGCTGCTTCTCGGTGACGCCGGCAAAGCGGCGTTCCAGGGCTGGGCATTGGTGGAGAACACGAGTGACGAAGACTGGTCGGACATTCACCTGTCACTCGTATCAGGCCGCCCGGTCTCGTTCATTGAGGACTTGTACCAGCCGCTTTACCTCCCGCGCCCGGTCGTCCAGCCCGATATTATCGCGTCGCCGACGCCCCAGACCCACGACAGCAATATGGACGCTGTGGACGCGCCTGCTCCATCACCGCCGATAATGGCTCCCGCGCCGGCGGGTGCAGGCGCTGTTGGAGGCGTCGCCAGCGAGCAGGACCGCCTCCGAATTACAGGCGATGCGAATATCATTGCCGCCGGTGAAAATCGAGCAAAGTCACAGCCGAACAATCTGTATCAGTCTCAAGGCTTGCTGAACTATGGCAAAGGAATCAATGCTGAGGCCAGTGGGAGCGACGCCGGGGAGCAGTTTGCGTACAGCATCACGACGCCGGTCACCCTGCCGCGCCAGGAGGCAGCGATGATCCCGGTCATCGCCCAGGACATCAGCGCGGACAAGGTCTCGCTCTACAACGCCGACACCGACCCGCACTTCCCACTGAGCGCCGTCCGGCTCAAAAATAACACAGCCCTGCACCTCAAAGGCGGCCCGGTGACACTCTTCGACGGCGGCACCTACGCGGGTGACGCCATCATGGAAGATGTCCTGCCGGGCGACACGCGCCTGATCTCCTACGCCGTAGATTTGTCCGTTGTCGGCGAGCGCCAGGATTTAGGCGCGAACGAGACCCGCACGACGCTTGCCATCCACGAAGGCACACTGACCATCACAATCCGCTCACGCACGAAAACGCGGTACGTCTTCAAGAGCCGGGCGCAGACGGACAAGACTATTCTGGTAGAGCATCCGTTTGATGCCGCTGCCAAATTAGTGACCCCGACGGCTTCCGCCGAGCGCACCCCGACCGTCTATCGCTTTTCCGTTCCTGTCCCCGCCGGCAAGACCGCAACACTCGACGTTATCACCGAGAAGCCCGACTCCTCCACCGTCACCCTGCTCGACGGCGACCTCAACGAGTTCGCGTCTTACGCCGACGAACAGGACATCCCCGCCGCCACCCGCACCGCACTGACCGATGTCGCCAAGCAGCGCCGTCACATTCAGAGCTTGACCGAGCTTGCGGCAAGCGACGAGTCGCAGGTCAACCAGATCAGCGCCCAGCAGGACCGCATCCGCAAAAATATGGCTGCGCTCGACCGCACCTCGCCGCTTTACAAGCGCTATGTCAATGAGCTGGAAGCGCAGGAAACGCAGATTACCAACCTCCGTGCCGACGCCCAGCGCCAGCGTTCCGCCGCCGACGCTGCTAAAAAAGCGCTTCGGGATACGCTGAGTAATTTGGAGATTTAGGAACCCCTCCCGCTCATTTCTATACTACAGATAGCACAAGCCCCTGCCTCTTAATAGAAGCAGGGGCCATATTTTTTCTCTGGCCCTTCCCTACCAGGGAGGGGAGCAAGGAACGAGCGGGAGGGCTTCTTCTGGCCGCATCACCAGATACCAGGCCGGGCCAAGCAAGGGCAACGCCAGCGCAGCACGGCCTGAAACGCTTTCATCGGAGACGCCCCGCCGGGCCATGTCGTCGCGCAGCAGTATAGGAAATAGCAGCGTCAGCACCAACAGATCAATCGTCATCACATGGACGAAACTACTCACGCGGAACCAGTACACATAGTTCGCCAAGTTGCCGAACAGCATGATCCAGACAAGCAGCGACACCAGAGCCATGGCGGCAAAGACCGCAAATGGACGCCCCGCAAACCAGCGCACAGCCAAATTCCGTGCGCCCGCTGCGGCGTCAGGGTAGGGGCGACGCAGGATCAGATAAGGAAGCAGTGAGAACGTGCCGAACGCCATCATTCCCAGTGCGAACGGCCACGCCCATACTTTTTGCCCGCGCCCGTCGGGGAACAGCAGCGCCCAGTACATCAGCGGCACAATGCCGAGAAGCTGAAAGACGCCCCAGACCGCCGGGTTCCGGGCGGGTCCCTGTCCAAGTGCAAGGTCTGCAAAGAGGCCGTACTGAGAATGAGCCGGCGGGTCGCCTTTGGGCGCAACAAACGCGGCGTAGAGGATGTCGGCGGCAAAGAGAGCGGCAAGGAGCAGGCGGCGGGTAAGGATGGGCATTGGGGAGTTTTCAGATTGATGACCCAGCATTTTAATGCTGGGCTAGTGAAGCACAGAAAGTCGCTCCGCGACCAAGATTCGCAGTGACGAAGGCACTTTCCTTGCTGCGTTAGCCCGGCATTTCAATGCCGGGTTCCTAATCTTGTGTTCTCGCTTCTTACCGCCCAAACATCTTCCACGGGTTCGGCGCTTCCTCAGCAGGCGACGGCGCAAAATTGACCAGCGACTCCTCAAAGTCCTCGCGCGTCAGCACGCGCTTCACGTCAGGACCGGCTTCCGAGAGCCGGATAAGTGCCTGCAAGCCCGCTTCATTGACCACCGCCTTGATGTTCGCCCCGGAATAGCCTTCCGTGCGCTGGGCCATTTCGTCCAAGTTCACATCATCGGCCATCTTCGCGCCGGACGCCGAAAGGGCAAACAACTGGCGACGGGCCGGCTCGTCGGGCAGGGGAATCTCGATCTCGCGGGACAAGCGGCCCCCGCGCAGGAGCGCCGGGTCCAGCATATCCCGGCGGTTAGTCGCGCCAATGACAAAGATACGCCGGTTTTTGGTCAGGCCGTCCATCTCGTGCAGGAACTGGTTGACCACTTTATCGCTGTACTGGTTGACCCCGCCGGAGCGCGACGGCAGGAGTGCATCTATCTCATCTAAGAAGATAATCGCTGGAGCTTTGGCCCGCGCCTCATCAAAGAGCTTCTTGACCGACTTTTCGCTTTCGCCCAGCCACATGGAATTGATCTCGGCGGGCGAAGTCGCGACAAAATGACAGTGCGATTCATGCGCCAGCACCCGTGCAATAGTCGTCTTGCCCGTTCCCGGCGGACCGTACAGCAGCAGACCCGTCGGCGGCTCGATGCCGAGGTCTTTCGAGAGGCTCGGATTTTCCAGCAGAAGCTGCATCTGCCGCAGCTCGCGCTTGGTGCGGGCGGGCAGAATGACATCGTTCCAGGTGACGCCGCCCGGCACCGCCTGGCCGCCCCGCGACTGCGACTCGCGGTTTGCGGCCTGATCAAACGCCGCCGCCCGGTCCCGGTACACCGGCTCGCCGGGCGACAGGGCCGACGCCGTCCGCGCCGCATCCGCCGCTGCTTCCGTCTGGCCTAAGTAGCGCAGGGACAAGGCGCGTGCATGGGGAAAACGCGGGTCGTTTGCGTCGAGCGCCGCAGCCTTCTCAAAGGCCGCGACCGAGAGGCGGAACGCTTCCCGGTACTGCACGATCCAGTCGGTGTTGCCCAGCGCTTTCGAGGCCGCCAAAACTCCCAGGCCCAGTACCGACGAAGCCAAGTCGCCAAATCCCGTCCCGCTGCCGATACGTCCCGATTCGCGCAGCGCGGGCGGCATGATGGTCTCCGCTCGCTGCTGGTAGGTCAGACCCAGTTGGTACGGCCCATCGGCGGCTTCCGGGAACCGCCCCGACGCCGCTTCAAACGCCGCAATCGCACCGGGAAACTCGCCGCGCCCGCGAAACTCCAAGCCCGCCTTGTAAGCAGGGTCATCAGTAATTGCACTCATGGGATTATTCTACCCGGTTTCACGAATTCGAGAGATTTTGGGTAAAGTAAAGCAAAGAACCCCCCCGCTCGTTCCTATGCCTTCGGCATTACTTTGTGGCTCCTCCCTCCCCTGTTAGGGAAGGGCAGAAGTAAGTTGGGAATAGGCGCAGGTATAGGAACGAGCCGGGGTGGGTTCCAAAGGAGCATTCCATGCCAGACCTTGATCGTATCGCCGTGCCGGGGAGCGACAAAGCCCCCCTGCCGGACGCAAACCTCGTCGGTCCGGTGCCGCCGGAGGAGCGGTTCCAAATCACTGTCCGTGTCCGGCGGCAGGCGGACCTGCCGCCGCTCAACACTTACGCCGCGCAGGCGCCGACCGAGCGCACTTACATGACCCAGGCCGAGATGACTGTCCAGCATGGGGCGTCGGCAGACGATCTCGCCAAAGTCGCGGCGTTCGCCGCCCAGTTCGGGCTGGCCGTGGACGACTCGGATGCCGCTCGGCGGAGCGTCCTCCTGTCCGGCACGACGGCGCAGTTCGAGCAGGCGTTTTCGGTGACACTGAACCGCTATGCCTTACCGGGCGGCGATGTGCGCGGGCGCAGCGGGCCGATCTTTGTGCCCAAAGACCTAGACAGCGTTGTCGCCGGCGTCTTCGGCCTGGACAACCGGCCGTTTGCCAAAGCGCACTACAGCCTGAAGCGGCACCGCAAACCGCCGGCAGAAGCGATCACAGCATTTTATCCGGCAGAGATCGCCAAGCTGTACGACTTCCCGACGGACGCAACGGGACAGGGGCAGAAGATCGGCATTGTGGAACTCGGTGGCGGCTTCAAGCAGGCCGACCTGGATACCTACTTCGCCGAAGCAGGCGTTCCCAATCCGCCGACAGTGACCATCGCCACGTTTGCCGGCGGCGGGACCAACTCACCCGGCACCGACCCACTGGACCCCGCAAACCCGGATGTGGAAGTCTTACTCGACATCGAAGTTGCCGGCAGCGTCGCATCAGGCGCGGAAATCGTGCTGTATTTCGCGAAAGACGCTTCCGACCAGGGCTTCTTGGATGCCATGACGGCGGCAGTCAACGACCCCCAAAACGCGCTCACGGCGATTTCGGTAAGCTGGGGCGGTCCAGAGGCCGGGAGGGAGGATGGCAGCGCGGGCAGTGGCACAACGGCCCAGTTCCAGGACAACTTCGACCAGGTATTGCAGTCGGCGGCCCATCTTGGCATCACGGTCTGTGTCGCATCCGGCGACTCCGGTTCAGCAAACTTCGCCGCGAACGACCCGAATTGGGACGGCGGTGCTCATGTGGACTTCCCGGCGTCGAGTCCCTACGCCCTGGCCTGCGGCGGCACGCGGATTACCGTCGCGGGCGGCGCGATCACGGACGAAGTCGTCTGGCATTCCAGCCAAAACGTCGGCACCGGCGGCGGCGTATCCCGCTACTTCGCCCTGCCGTCATACCAGAAAAACGCCCATGTCCCCCCGGCGGTCAATCCCGCCGGCCCAGTCATGCGCGGCGTTCCTGACGTTTCCGGCGATGCCGCTTCCGAAAGCGGCTACCGCGTTTTATGCGACGGTCAGGAGTTTCCCGACGCCGCCAAGCAGCTCCCCGGCATCGGCGGCACGTCCGCCGTCGCCCCACTCTGGGCGGGCCTTGTTGCCCTGCTCGCGCAGAGTTTAGGCGCAAAGCTCGGCTGGATCCACCCCCAGCTTTACGCCCTTACCCCCAGTACCGGCGCGTTCCATGACATCACCAGCGGCAACAACGGCGATTATTCGGCTGCCCCCGGCTGGGACCCCTGCACCGGCCTCGGCAGCCCCGACGGATCAAAGCTGCGTGACGCGCTCAGTCCCAAAAGCGCCTAAGCAACGTTCAGGAAACTTGAGGCACCTGCGCGAACCGGAACGCAGTGACGGGGACAAAAATGCCCTGTTTTGGCGTCGCCGTAATATCGGCTTCAGGCAGCTATTGAACGCAGCCCGGTTCGGGGTCGCCCAGCCGGTGACATGGCGCAGAATGGTACAGGCCACCACGCCGAAGCCAGGCGGCGGCAGCAGTGGTGAGGGCGACATGTGCTTGGAAAACACGCCTTTACTTGGCGGCAAACGTCTTTAAGGACGCCTCTACGACCGTTTCGTATTTTGCTGTGTCCGAAGCAGGCCACAGGCCGGCAACGAGAAGTTTGCGGCGGCCGGGACCGGAAAAGACGCAGACGACGAAGTGGACGCTGCCGCCCGGCGCGGCTTCATCGAACACGGCGCGGCACCCATGCAGGCCGGAGCGGGTCACGAATGTCCCCTGGCTGAAAACATGCGTCTGCGCCGCCGCCGCTTTCAGCCCCGTCAGCAGCTTTTGGACATAACGGTCCGGCGGCAGCGTGGAAGACACGTCCTGCACCGCTAACGTCGCCGCATCGTCCCCGGAAGGACCTGCCGCAACTCGGAGAGCATACGGCGTGTTTTTGAGGTCAAGCAGCTGCCACCCTACGGGCAGCGCATAGGTGAAGCCGTCCGTGGAAACTTTTCCCGGAGTCGCACCGACAGACGTTCCGAGCGCCATCAGCAGCCCAAGCAGCGCGAGACGGCCCGCAGCCGTAGTTCGTTTCAACAAATGCTGGGCCTCTTTATTGCAGTTTGAACGTCTTCATCGCCTTATCGGTCGCGACGTCATACTTACTGTGGTCCGATGCCAGGGAAGACGCCGTCAGGACAAACTTGCGGTTATTCGCTCCTGGGAAAACGTAGAATATCTGGTGCATGTGCTTGTCGCCAACCACCCCGTCCGTGACCATGCGAACGCCGCGAAGACCCGACGCCGTGGCAAACGGATTTTGGCTGACGACGTGCAGGCTCGCATAAGCACGTTTCATCTGCGTCACGCTGAGCTGCATATACGGACCTAGCGCCATCGGCGCGACTTCATCTACGGTATTGATGTTTGGCGCAAAACCATTGGCAGGCGTGGTGTAACAGATTTTGTACTTGAGGCCCGGAAACGTCCGAATGTGCCACCCTGCCGGCGTCAGGTACGAAAAGCCGCCCGCCGGCTCGGTCAGCCGCGTTCCCTGCGCCGATGCGGGTGGAACCAGAACGGTTGCCGCCATTCCGACCGCGAAAGGCAGGAGCGCAGCAGTGGATAAAAAGCGAATTTGCATGGGTGATCTTCTTTCTAGTTCCTGTCTGGCAGGAACTCGGCGCAGAGAAGGCCAAAATAGTGGTCTGTTTCGTAAGAGAGAAAGTGGGCGGACATCGGGACGCGCTTCTGGACACCGATGATCGCCAGCGTCTGCCAATACGAGTCGGCGAGCGCGGTCTTGGCATAATCTTCCGGCCAATCTAAAAGGCGCGGCAGATCGTTGGCTTCCACAGCGGCCTGCATGGCGGCGTCGTAATCCGCCGACGCGGGGGTGTAGCCGTAGGGGCCGTCGGCGGCGTGGCCGTGGCCTTGATCGGCGCTGGCAATGAGGGCGACGCGCTTGCCCAGCGCGTCTGACGCTTCCACCAGCGCTTCACCCCAGTCTACGAGGCTTCGCCGGGGAAGGTCACGGGCAGGACACGCCACGACAGTCGGCAAGGTGTCCGGCGGCGGGGTCAGGAGCGCCAGCGGGATCGTCACGCCCCAGTCCAGCGGCAGGGGTTCAGCTTCCTTCTCCCCGGCCAGCAGCGCGACCGGAATGTTCTTTTCCGCGGCCTTGTCGGCCCACGCAGCGGCTAAGTCCCTGTCCGTTTCAATGCCCACCTGCACCCCATTTATTTCTCCGTAGCCGGCAGCTGTCATGCCGAGCGTGATCACGCCCGCCTGGTGGATGCCGTGCGGGGTTAGGATCGCGACACTTTCCGCGCCGGACGCCCGCAGCGACTCTCGCATCCGGGCCATCGCCCGCCGTCCGTCCGGCACCGGCCCCGGCGCGTTCAGGCCAAGCAGCAAATGTCCGCCGTGCGGCGCGATGCAGGCATAGACAATCGGCATGATGAGACTTCTCCTAACGGGTTTGAGCGCTGATCCAGTCGCTGATGGTCGTCAGCGCGATGGGAGCCATCGTTTCGGGTATTTTAGCATATTCCGATGGCGAACCTGTTGTGCAGGTCTGAAATAAATGGTTCAAGTTCGGGAATTCTTTGATCGTGACATCGGCATTGCCGCCGGCCTTCAGCGCCGCGCTGATCGCCGCGAGGTTTTCAGCGGGCGGCACCTGCAAGTCTTTGGAGCCGTCCAGCGCCAGCACCGGGCAGCGTGTCTTTTCCAGTGTCGGCTGAGGGTCGTAAGAGAGGAAGAAGTGCATCCAGGGCGATGCCGCCACCCGGCTCTGCGCGTTGGCGTATGCGGCGGGATTGCCGATCTGCGCCTTGTCTGCCGGAGCCAGAGCCGCGATTGCCTTGAGGACCACCGCCTGCATTTTGGCCTGCCGGACTGCCGGGTCGCGCTCACGTTCGGCAATTACAAACAGCGTTTTTTGCAGTGCGCCGTTCTGCGCGGTCTCGGCAGGCGTTGCCCCTTCGGCCTTTCCAATCAGTGCGGCCTGTGCCAGCAGAATCTTTTCCCCACTGACGCCCGGCCCGGCCAGCAGCACGACGAACGCGATCTCCAATGGATGCTGCGAGGCGACCAGCGGGGCAATCAACCCGCCTTCACTGTGGCCGAGCAGGCCGATTTTCTTCGGGTTGATTTCTGTCCTCGTGTTCAAATACGTTACGGCGGCAGAGGCGTCGGCGGCGAAATCCAGCGATGTCGCCAAAGCGTATGAGCCGATGGACTGTCCAATCCCGCGCTTGTCATAGCGCAGCACGGCGATTCCCCTCCGGGTCAGCGTATCCGCCAGCAGCAGAAACGGCTTGTGGCCCAAGATCGCTTCGTCGCGGGTATTCGGCCCGGAGCCGGAGATCAGCACGACGGCAGGGAACGGCCCAGCGCCCGGCGGCAGGGTTAGAGTCCCCGCCAGTGTCACCCCCGCCGCGCCGCCAGGAAAGGTCACATCGGTTGACATGTACGGGAACGGCGGGTGCGGCTCCTGGGGGCGGTCTAAAACCGGCACCTTATCGGTCTTGGTGAGCGTCAGCGGGAAAGACGCACCGCCCTGCATCCAGTGTCCGCTCAGAGTCTTCCCCGCCGCGTCCAAAGTCCCGTCGAAACCGCCGCCGATGGAGACCGCTTCCAAATGCACCGCCGGTCCCGAAACATGGGCTGTGCTGAACGACAAACCGGCCGCGCCCTGATCGGGGCTGTCAAACGTCGCCATCAACGATCCGTCGGGCTTCAGAACAAAGTGGAAGACAAGATGCAGCGTGTTCCCACCGACGGACAGGGGGCCGGTCCAGGCACCGGAAATCGCCGACGGCGTTTCAGCGAAAGCACCCGGCATCAGCGCCAAGAAGGCAAGCACCAGAGAAAACGCGAGAAGTGAGAGCAGTTTCATTCGTGGTCTCCAATCATGTCGTCGGCTTCGGGAACAGATTTAGCTTCGGGAACAGATTTAGCTTCGGGAACAAGTATCGTCGAGAACAGGCGGCGGCGGCGGTCATGGGCAGGACCGTTTGCCAGGGCGGGAACAATAATGGCCCTCAGGTCCGAAAAAAGCTGCGCCGTCTCAGCTTCGTTCAGCCAGAGCGGTGCGGTGCGGAACGAGACGCCGTCTTTGACTAGATCTGGCTGCTCTTGAAGATAGGCCTCAAACTGACCCATCAGAGACGCTGTAAACGATGCAAATGCTCGCTGCCAGTCGTCTGTTGTCATACGGCTGACTTCGGCGCTGCCCGGCGTGAATGAAGTTCCGCTGCCGGAGAGCGCGTACACTTTTTCCAAGACGCCTTGTATCGGCTGCTGCGCCGCCACACGCAGAACCCCGGCATTCAGCAGCCGCTTCAAGTGCCGGTACAGCGTCGCCTGTGGCACATCCGGCAATGCCGCTCCGATCTGCTGCGTTGTCAGCTCTCGTCCTGAAAGCATCGTCACAATCCGCATCCGTACCGGGTGGAAAATTGCTTCTGCTTGTGTCTCGGCCATGAGATGATTATGTTATCACTTTTGATAAAAGTCAAGGGCAAATAAAAACCCGGCACAATTTGTGCCGGGCTGACTGCATAAGCCGTCTAAAACCGATAGCCTGCCGATAAGTTTAGGCCGCTCAGGTCGAAGCCTTTGATGCGGGAGACGTACAAGTAGCGTGCCTCCAAAAAGCCGCTGTCGCCGAACGAGACGCCGATGAGAGGACTTGCCCCAAACGCGGTGCGGACGCCGGAATGGACATTGTAATCGCCGGAGCGGATGTCTACGAAGTCCAAGTCAGCCGTGACGCCGACATACGCAACGTTGGCAGTGCCTTGATTGAGCGCCTTGCGGTACGCGACTCCGAGCGGGGCGAGAAACAGATGGTTGCCGTTCCGTGTCTGGTACTGCACCTGTAAATCCAGTGCCAGCCGCCCCTGCGTGGATGCCTGCGCGATGGAGCCGAGGCCGAGGCCGAGCGAAACGGCGGAGTTGCCGAACTGGCTGCGAGCCTTACCGGAAGTCAGAAAATAGACGCCGACTTCCGGCCCGATCCGAAACCGCCTCTGGTGCTTGGCTGCCGGCTGCGGCGCATCCGGGGGTGGCGGGGGCGTCGCGTCCGGCACGGAGGACACCGGGGCCGTACTGGGTGTCGGATTAGCAGGAGGAGCTGGATTTGCATCTACTGGCGCAGTCGGTGCCGCTGGCGGCGTCGCATCAGGCGTCTGCGCGGCGGCGGGCAGGGCCAGCAGGAGCGCCAAAGCGCCGCCCGCCAGCAGTCGGGTCATCGTGAGAGATCGCGTGGTCATACAGTCAGAGTCTCCTTGAAATGCTTAATAATCGTCGGCACCCGCCGAGAACGAGCAGATGAAAACTACTCGCTAGGAGAAGCGTCTTTCAGACGAAAGAGGGCAGCGGAAAGCTTCTTCCACTCGAAGAGTGCCTTTCCGAGCGAGCAGTTTTCAATTACTCGGCTTATCTCTCCGCGCCTAATAAATCGCCTGCTCGGTCTCGGCGTCAAATAAATGTGTCTTCGCCAAATCTAAGACAACATCTAACACTTGGCCGTCTTTTGCCTGCGTTTCGGCATCAATCGTGGCGACCATCGAATGCGTTCCCGCTGTCAAATACAGCGTGATGATATCGCCCATCGGCTCGGAGACATCTACGGTAGTCCGAATCGTATTGCCCGGAATGGACACGATGGGATTGGTGAGATTTTTGTCGAAGATATCGGCGGGCCGGACACCGAAGATCACTTTTTTGCCGCTGTACGAATCGAGCTTACCATCCTGAACCGGCGGCGCGGACACTTGGAATGCCCCACAGTCCACGACATAGCCTGCGCCGGATTTTTGCAGCGTCGCGGGAGCAAAGTTCATAGACGGCGTTCCGATGAAGCCGGCGACAAAAACATTCGCGGGATGGGCGTAGATCTCCATCGGTGGGGCGCACTGCTGTAAGACGCCGTCTTTCATCACGGCAATCCGGTCGCCCATCGTCATCGCTTCGACCTGATCATGCGTGACATAAACCGTTGTGATCCCCAAACGGCGGTGCAGCTTGATAAGTTCCGAGCGTGTCTGCACCCGCAGCTTGGCGTCGAGGTTCGACAGCGGCTCGTCCATTAAGAAGACCTGCGGCTCGCGGACAATCGCCCGGCCTAAAGCGACCCGCTGCCGCTGACCGCCGGAGAGCTGACCGGGACGACGCGCGAGCAGCGCTTCGATGCCGAGAAGCCCGGCGGCGTCATCCACGCGCTTTTTGATCTGGTCTTTGGCGACCCGGCGCAGCTTCAGGCCGAACGCCATGTTGTCAAAAACGGTCATGTGCGGGTAGAGCGCGTAGTTTTGGAACACCATGGCGATGTCACGGTCTTTGGGGGAAACGCCGTTGACGACTTTCTCGCCGATCTTGATATCGCCATCGCTGATTTCTTCCAGCCCAGCGATCATTCGCAGCGCCGTGGTCTTGCCGCAGCCGGACGGCCCGACCAGCACCATGAATTCACGGTCTTTGATCTCTAAATTGAGATTGTTGACGGCATTGACCGGGCCGAACCGCTTGTAAAGATTATGCAGACTGACTTGAGCCACAAAAAACCACCCTACTGACAAGATAGAGTATGTTTCGCCAGAGGAAGGCATGATTCCTGCTTCGAACTGATCCTGTGAAGAAACCTCACCCGGTTGCTTTGCGCCCACCCTCTCCTTAAGCAAGGAGAGGGTCAGGACAAAGAAAGGATAGACAGGAAACGGCCCCCTGACGCAAGCTTTTCTCCGAGAATTCTTTACCCTCTCCTTGCTTAAGGAGAGGGTGGGCGCAAAGCGACCGGGTGAGGTACTGCGACCGGGTAAGATGCCTTATTCTAGCGTCATAAACAAATTGTTCAGCGATTCGGCAAGCGTCGGATGGGCCAGCACGGCATCGCGCAGGGTCGTATAGGGCAGATGGCCCAGCATGGCGACCTCCAGCACGGCCATGACTTCACCGCCGTCTACCGCAAGGATCGCCGCTCCCAAAATCTGCTTCGTGTCGGTGTCCACAATCGCTTTCATAAAGCCGCGCGTTTCGTCGGTCTCAATCGCGCGGGCCACTTCCGTCATCGGAATTTTCGCGACTCGGATGGACTTACCCGCTTTCTTGGCCTCGTCTTCGGTGAGGCCGACACGGCCGAGTTGGGGGTCGGTGAAGACCGTATACGGCACGGGCCGGTCGGACATGGCCCGGTGGCCGCCCTTGAGGAGATTCGATTCGATGATGCGAAAATCATCGTAGGAGATATGTGTGAACGCCGGGCCGCCTTTGACGTCGCCCAGGGCATAGACGCCGGGAACATTGGTCTCCAGCGTATCGCTGACCGTAATGTAGCCGTGGTCGTTCTTCACGATGCCTGCCGCATCCAGTCCCAGCTTATCTGTATTCGGCGTCCGTCCGACTGCGACCAGCAGGTGCGACCCGGTCAGCGTTTTCTCGCCGCCGTTACTTATGCTGAGTGTCAGCGTCACGCCGCCATCGGTTGTCTTAGCGGCTTTCACCGCTTTTGTTCCCGTGAGTATCTCGATGCCGTCTTCGGTCAGGATTTTCGTCATTTCTTCGGAGACATCCGCATCTTCACGCTCTAAGATCCGCCCGGACCGCTCGATGATTGAGACTTGACTGCCAAAGCGGCGGAACATCTGCCCGAACTCCAGCGCAATATAGCTGCCACCCAGAATAATCAAATGCTCCGGCACCGCACCCAGCTCCATCACGGAAGTGGAGTCTAAAAAATCAACCGTGTCGAGACCGTCCATCGGCGGCACGGTCGGCCTCGCCCCTGTATTGATGAACACTAAAGGAGCCGTGACCGCCTGCATCCCGCCGCTCCGCAGGGCAATCTCCACCGACTGCGGGCCGGTGAACTTGGCATCGCCATAGATCAAGTCTATCTTGTCACTCTTCTTAAATTTGTTCTCGATACTGCTGCGAAACTCTTCCACGACGTCCCGTTTGCGCTGCCGCACTTTGATCAGATCCACGCTGACCGGCCCAGCTTCGACACCGAAATCCGCGCCGCGCTTCGCCAGGTATGCCACCCGCGCACTTGCGATCATCGTCTTTGTCGGCGTGCAGCCCCAGTTGATACACGTTCCCCCAACCGCGTCCCGCTCGATGAGCGCGACTCGTTTTCCGGCTTCTGCCAGCGCCGATGCCAGCGGGTTTCCAGCTTGTCCGACTCCGATAATCACCGCGTCATAAATATCTGTCATGCCGTTCTCTTTTCTCATTACGGGTACAAGTGCTGTATGAACTATACCAGCGACGGCCTCAACTTATCCTACTCCGACACCGGACACGGCGAAAAAACTCTGATTTTTCTGCACTACTTCGGCGGATCATCCCGCACCTGGCAAAATGTGATTGGTTTACTCTCATCCGAGTTTCGCTGCGTCGCCCTGGATTTACGGGGGTGGGGGGACTCCGACGCCCCCCCGTCTGAAGCCGCCTGCCGGGTTGAAGACATGGCAGCAGATGTTGGGCAGGTCGTGACGGAGCTGGGCCTCGGCGAATTTGTTCTAGTCGGGCACTCGATGGGCGGCAAGGTCGCCCAGTTTTTTGCGACCAATGCCCCCGCCGGCTTGACCCACCTTCTGCTGACGGCCCCCTCGCCGCTGTCTCCCGAACCGATGACCGAAGACGACCGGAACGCGATGCGGGCAGCCTGGGGCGATGCCGACGCTTCGCGTAAAACGCTCACGAAAATCGCCTGCCTGCCGCTGTCTCCTGAAATGACCGACGCCGTGGTTGCCGACAACCTGCGGGCCTCACGCACAGCCTGGGAAGCCTGGGCAGATGTCGGCAGCCGTGAGGATTTGTCTGCGCTCGCGTCTCAGATCACTGTGCCGACCCATATTCTGTCGGGAACTGATGACGCCGTCCTCTCGCCGGATGCTCTGACACGCGAAGTCGCGGACCGAATTTCTGGCGCAGCGCTGACGACGCTTCCCGATGCGGGGCATCTGCTCCCGCTGGAAGCCCCGCAGGCTGTCGCGGACTGGATACGGCGATTGGTGTAGGAACCCGGCCTTGAAAAGCCGGGCTAACAAAGCGCAAAGTGCCTCCGGCACTGAAGAGAGCCTGCGATTGGTAGCATTTAGTCCCGGAGGGACTTCGTGCGCTTCCAGCCTAGCCTTTCAAGGCCGGGTTCCTAGCTTACCGCACCACAACACTCTCGCCGATCTTTGCCGACTCTCGCGCCGCCGCCGCGACCCGCACACTGGCCGCACCGTCTTCTGCCGTCACTCGCCGCCGATGGGCCGGGTCGCGCACTGCCGCCGCGAAATCTGCCATCGCATCCTGCACGGCTTTCAGATACACCGGCGTCGGCCCGCCGAGGCTTTGATGGGCATGAACACGGCGCGTGACTTCTAAGTCCCTGCCGTTCCCGCGCACGGTCAATGGGAAGTCGCCGTCGTTCACAGCTTCAAGCGTCAAGACTGTTTGCAGCCCGGCAAAGCCGGCATCATCCACAATCGCCGTCAGCTCTAAACTCGTCGGGATCCAGCCGTGGAGCGTGATGTGGCCGCGCTCGAACGCAAAATGCGCGGTCTGCTTTTCCAGTGCGCCCGGCCGGTTGAACGCATGGTAGAACGACGCTTCCACGCCGTTTGCATACGTCACCAATGCCTGCACCCGGTCTTCTTTGTTGGTGCCGTCGGGGCGGGTCCAAGTGCGTCCCATAACGCTCTCGGCGGGCGCACCGGCAATCGCGCCGATAATGTCAAAGAAGTGGACACCGTGCTCGATGAAGATGCCGCCGGACGCCGCGGGGTCCCAGAACCAGTGGTCGTCGCCGAGACCTTCATCCGACGCATAGTTCTCAAAGCCGATATGTGTCAGCGACCCAAGCCAGCCATTTTGGGCAATTTCAAGCACGGTCTGATACAGGGGATCATAGCGCATGACGAAGTTGACGCCTGCGACTTTGCCGGCGACCTTTGCGGCGGCAAGAATTGCATCGGCGTCGGCGTTCGTCGTCGCCAGCGGCTTTTCGACAAAGACATGCTTGCCGGCTTTGAGTGCAGAGATCGCCATTTCTGCGTGCTTATCCGGCGGCGTCACGATATGCACCGCTTCCACCGCCGGGTCCGACAGCATCTCGCGCCAGTCGAGATAGGTGTGCGGGACACCGTACTGGGCGGCAGCAACCGCCAGAGCCGCCGGATCGCGCCCGGCAAACGCCGCCACGCGGGCCACCCCGGCATCTTGGTACGCGCCGGTGCAGAATGCGCCGAACCCGCGCGGGCCGATCAGGCCGAGGGAAAGCAGGGAAGAGGAAGGCAAAGTCATAGGGTGGATTTACCCGGCGGGTGGGGAGGGGAAACGCTGTCAGGAAGCAGTACCCCCCGAATTAGGAACCTGGCATTAGGAACCTGGCATTAGGAACCTGGCATTAGGAACCCCGCATTGAAATGCCAGGCTACTATTGAATGAAAGTCCCTGCGGGACTCAATGCCGATGGCACACGGCTCTTCAGCGTCGGAGACGCTTTCTCCGAATAGCCTGGCATTTCAATGCCGGGTTCTTAATGCCGGGTTCCTAATGCGGGGATGCTACTGCCCCATGCGGCTGATGTTCTGCTCGGCGCGGAACGCCTCGTCGCTGCCGGGATCAATTTCCGTCACTTTCTGCCAGTACGTCCGGGCCAGCGTGGCATTGCCGGCGGTGGAAGCCGCCTGGGCCAGGTCCATCGCGTGCTGCACGGCGGTCGCCCGCGCCTGCGTTCCCGCCGGTCCGGTCGGGTCGGCCGACGCAGCCTTGCCCCAGGCGTCCAGAGCGCCGGTCGCATCGCCGAGCTGCCAGCGGACGTTGCCGAGGTTATTGGCGGCTTCGGCATTTTTGCTGTCATAGCTGACGGCGTTCTGGTAAGCATCCGCCGCCGCCGACAAGTTGTTGGCATGAAGCGCCGCCGCACCCTGACCGCTGTACGCCGCCGATTGGCCCGACAGCGCGGACTGGGCTTCGTGTGAGCCAGGCGGGGCGGCGGCCGCGGCTTGCGAATAGGCGGTGGCCGCCGCCGAATAGTTGCCTTGATGCAGAGCGTCGGCCCCCTGATGCGTGAGCTGGACCGCCTGCGCCCGCTGCTTATGCGTTTGCAGCGACGCCGTCACTGTGTAAAGCCCCCAGCCGATGAGCACCAGCAGGGCGACCAAAGCCAGTACCGGCAGAGCGAGCCGAAGCACCCGCACCACCGTGTCCGAGGCCGGACGGCCCGGCGCTGACGCGGGGGTCAAGGTTCCGAGCATCTCCGTCGGCTCCGGCTGCATCCGCCCCTGGGGGGAGATGGCCGCCGGCATTCCGGAAATTTCCGAGGGAACCGTGCCGGTGTCGAGTGTCAGCGGCGGTCCCGCCTGGAACGACAGCGGCGAAGCTTGGGAAGAAGCGCCCGCCGCCGGGGAAGACGGCGCAGACAGGGAGAATTTTTCGGCCCGCAGGTCGGCAGCCAGCGCGGCAGCGTTCTGGTAACGCAGGGTGGGATCTTTCGACAAGGCCCGCTGCAAGACCTGCTGCAATGGTCCCGGCACGCCAACCGGCATAGCCGGCTGCATGTTCATGATGTTGTAGGTGATGGTGATGACGCTGTCGCCGGTAAACGGCTTCCGGCCCGCCAGCATCTCATAGAGGGTGATGCCGAGCGAAAATAGGTCGGTGCGGTGGTCTACGGTATGCGACGCCACTTGCTCCGGGGACATATACGACGGTGTCCCGAACACCTGGCCCTGCGATGTGATGCTCGGCTCGGCGGTGATCCGGGCGATGCCGAAGTCGGTCAGCTTCACAATGCCGCCGGGGAGGATATGGACGTTATCCGGCTTGACATCCCGGTGGACGACGCCTCGCGAGTGAGCGTAGCCGAGTGCATCACAAAGCTGGAGCGCGATTTCGAGCGTTTCTTTCAGCGGCAGCGCCCCCTGCATTTGCAGGATGTCGCGCAGGCTTTGGCCTTCGAGATACTCCATCACCAGAAAGTGCCGGTCGTTTTCCTGCCCGACATCGTAGATGGTCACGATGTTCCGGTGTGAAAGTGTCCCGGCAGCCTTCGCTTCCCGGTAAAACCGCTCGATCCGCTCGCGCTTCTGCGCCCCTGCCAGGTGCGGCGGAAGCTGCAGTTCCTTGACAGCGACGCGCCGGGCCATGCTAGGGTCAATCGCCTCATAGACGATGTCATTGGAGCGGGCGATCTCGCGAACGATGCGGTATTTGCCGAGAACGGTGTTGGACGAGACGGCCACGAATGGTTTCTCCTGAGTGGGTGACAGTAATTCGAACCCGGCCCCGTCTGGAACCCGGCATTGAAATGCCAGGCTGCTATCGAATGAAAGCCCCTGCGGGACTCAATGCCGGGTTCCTGACTCTATTTGCGCCGTCCCCACCGGGGCAATTTTTCTTCCTTCGGTCCTGCGTCACCGGATGGCATCTCCGCCGCCGGGCCGCCTTCATACGGGACCAGCGCCCGGATAGACAGCACCAGGGCTGTGATGTTGTCCCGCCCCCCGCGCTCGTTCGCCATGTCCACCAGCGCCATCGCGGCAGCGGACGGGCTTTGCGACTCGGTCATCGCCTGGATTTCCGCCGGTTCGACATGCCCGGTCAAACCGTCGGAGCAAAGGACAAACACATCGCCAGACTGGACTTCGTGGACAAAGATATCCGGCTCGACCGCCGCCGCCGTGCCGACCGACCGGGTGATGATGTTGCGGAATGGCGAGACTTGGGCCTCCGCCAGCGTCATCGTGCCGAGGCGGACCTGCTCGGCGACCCATGAGTGGTCTTCGGTCATCTGCGTAATCGTGCCGCCCCGAAGCAGATACGCCCGGCTGTCGCCGACTTGCGCGACCATCAGCTTGTCCTCGCACAGCACCGCCGCTGTCAGCGTCGTTCCCATGCCCTGCCGGTCGGGAATAGCCTGCGCCGTGTCATAGATCAAACTATTGGCTTCCAGCACCGCCCGGCGCAGGGAAGCGTCTTTGTCCGGCGACGGGTCAGCGTAGTAGACCGACAGCACGGTCTTCAGCGCCAGCTCACACGCGACCTGTCCGGCGGAATGGCCGCCCATGCCGTCGGCGACGGCGTAGAACGAGCCTTTAGCCGCCAGCGTCACCGGGTCTTCCGGCTCGAAGAAGTCGAACTTATCCTCATTGTTGTCACGAACCCGGCCCAAATCGGTCTTTGCGCCCATTTTGACCGAGGCAACGACGCGCGGCAGGCGGGCGACTTCCGCCCAGCCTTCCGAAAGCGCGTCCCGGTCCAGACGGGCCGTTTTTTCCTGCCCGGCGCTTGTCATAGCCTCTTGCATGGCGATTTCTTATCCTTCCGCATCTTCCGAGGCAGTGTGTTCCACAGCAATTTGTTCCGAAGCAATTTGTTCCGAAGCGATCTGTTCTTCCACGGGTCCCGCTTCCACTTCGGCACTATCGGCATCAGCCGCCTGAGCGCCCGGCGTCAGACGCTCAAAGCGCAGCGCTGTGGCTCCAATCACGAGGACATCCTCTTCATCCAAAGTCACCGGCGTGTTGATTGGAAGCCGCGCCCCGTTTAGAAGCGTCCCATTGGTGCTACCGATGTCGGTGAGAATGAACACATCGTCTTCGGCGCTGATCTGCGCGTGCAGGCCGGAAACATACAAATCACCGGAAATGACGACCATGTTCTCCGGGCGGCGTCCGAACGTCGTCAGGCCCGGCAGAAGCGGATAAATGCGTGGGTTATCGTCCTGCGTTTCCACCACCTGAGCAAGCGCCTCAAAAACCGGCGATACCGGCGGCGCGGCAGCATCGTCCAGCATTGAAGGCACGGCTTCCGGCAGGTGCAGCACAAAGGACACGCTGCCGAACTCCACCCGGTCGCTGTCGGCCAAAGACCGCAGCACGTGCGGCATAAGCCGCTCGCCGTTGACCCGTGTGCCGTTCGTGCTGCTGAAATCTTCCACCGAGACCGCGCCACTGTCGGCCATCTCCAGCCGGGCATGGGTGCGGGAGACTGTTTTGTCAAAGACCAGGACGTCTGTGCCTTCCCGGCCGACGGTGTTAGAGCCGGGCTTCAGTGTGTGCATTCCGCCGGAGGCATCTTCCAGCCGCGCCTGCCGCGACGGGTCTGGCAGCGAAGCCGTGTCGAACGCCGTTTCCGGCGTTAGGCCCGATAGCCCATAGCCGCAGTCCGGGCAGAACAGGTCGGCAGGCAGAGTGCGGCCCTGAACCACCGGACACTGAGCATCCGGCCCCATCGGGCAGCGCCCTGATGCGCCCTGCATCGGCAGAAGGGTCGCCTGCGCCGCCGGGTCGAACGTTTCTCCCCAAGCTGCTTTGTCGTATTCCGCCCGGCGCGATGGCGTGGTCAGGACCTCGTAAGCTTCCTTTAACTCGCCGAAGACCGCTTCGTTATCTAAATTCGCCTGCGCCAGCCGGTGATACGCCTGCCGGATTTCTTCCAGGCTGCATCCGACCGGCACTTCTAATATCGCGTAATAGTTTTTCAATTTTGTATTAAGAGACCTGCCACCTTACTTCGTCTTTCCCTGGTCCAGCGTGTAAATCGTTCCCATCAGCGTCTTTTCTACCGACCCGCCGCCCTGAATGTCCTGCATGGCTTGGGTGATCTGCTGGGCCTGGGCGAGCTTGCCCTGGTCGAGCATCAATGTCTTGGTTCGGTTTAAGTCCTGCATTACTTGAGTCCGGTCAAGCTGCTGCGTCTTCATGCCCATGACGGTCTTGTCCAGAGAACGCGCCGCGCGGGCGACTTCAATCTCGGACTGGACGCGCGGATTGACACCCGCCCCGATTTTCATTTTATCCGGCGTGAACTCGACCACAGTGTCTGCCGTCAGCTTCTCCTGGCGGCCCGTCAGGGCGTCATCATAAAGCAGCTCGGCAGTCGCAACACGGTAGGTCCCGGCAGGCCGGGGGGTCAGTTCCAGTTCCCAAAGCGACGACAGGCCTGTCTCAGCCTCCACGTCAATCAGTGTGACTTCCGCACTTCGACTGCCGAGAAGCGGCTGCTGACCGTAGACCTGGCGGACGGAAACGCCGCGCGAGAGCTGCAAGCGCAGGCGCAAATTGCGGGCGGTAATCTTCATCAGCGTGTCAAGCTCGCGCCGGAACACTTCGGGGATCAGTTCAGGCCGGGCAATATAGTAGTAGTTGCCGCCGGAGCGCCGGGCGATCCCGGCCATCAGCTCTTCATTGTAGTCCGGGCCGAAGCCCAGGGCAGTCACAGTGATTCCACGCCCCTTCTGCTCCGCCACCTGGCCGACAATGGACGAGAAGTCGCGCGGTCCGGCGGTCGGCTCGCCGTCAGTCAGGAGCAGCACCCGGTTCAGCGTGTTCGCGGTCTTCACCGACGCGACCTGCTGGCACGCGGTCATCAGGCCCTCGTAAATGTTGGTGGTATTACCTGTGTAAATCCGGTTGATGTAGTCTTTGACCAGCGCCTTGTTCGCCACCCGCCGGGCCGGCATGATGACGTCAGCGTTCTCTTCAAACGTGATGACGCTGAGAATGTCATCGGGTTCCAGCAGGTCCACCACATACGCGCAGGCCCGCTTGGCGTATTCCAGCGGCTCGCCTTCCATGGAACCCGAACGGTCCAGCACCAGCGAGATATTCAGCGGAGAGCGCACCCCGCCGCGCCCGCCGAGGCCCGCCCGGATGTCGTACAGAAAATGCTCGCGCACGAGGTCGGATACCGGCGCGTAGGCATTGCCCGGAACCGCCGTCAAGGCCAGTGCCCTGGGCGATCCCCCCGCCGTCAGCCCTGCCGGAGCCGTGCTCATCCGGGTTTTATTCGGATCAGCAGCCTCCGTCATGCGCGTGCGGTTGGGATCGGCGGACTCAGTCGTCATGCGGGTTCGGTTAGGGTCCGCTTCTGCCGCCTCACTGAGTATTCGAGTCTTATCTGGATCAGCCATAGAATATCATTCCGTAAGTTGCTGTTATTATAACAAAAGTCGGGCCGAATGTCTAGGGGGTCAACACCGGCTCGCCTGACGATGGCCAGCGGCGGGCCAGCACTTCATGCAGGCCCAGGCAGGCAATCAGCCAGGGAATGCCCGCGATCCAGCCCGCCAGCACGTCGGTCG
The DNA here is from genome assembly GCA_965213825.1 of Capsulimonadaceae bacterium. Taxonomy (GTDB): domain Bacteria; phylum Armatimonadota; class Armatimonadia; order Armatimonadales; family Capsulimonadaceae; genus JANXMY01. The sequence goes on along the minus strand of CBDCAE010000009.1, from coordinate 347,954 downwards.
GGTAATGCACGCCGACATACACACGCGAGACGCCGATGGAGACAACCACCAGCACGGTCAAAACCCGGACGGCAAGCTTTGCGCCGAAGCTTTTGCACAGATGCAGCGCAAAGTAGCCGAGCAGACCGTACACGACCATTGCGATCAGCGAATGGCCCGATGGGAACGAGAAGCCCGATTCATGCAGCAGCGGCGCAAAAAACGAGGGCCGAGGCCGCTTGATCACCAGCTTGACCCCCTGGATGATCACGCCCGCGCCGATGATCGCAATCGGCAGGGTCCACGCCGCCCCGCGCACTTTATGCCAGAACACGCCCAAGATCGCTGAACCCAGTGCCAGCCCCGCGATGACCGGCGGCGACCCCATGTGCGCCAAAAATGTCGCTGCAACCGTGAGCAAGTGCGCCCGGTGATGGTACATAAAGTAGAGAATGCTCCGGTCAAACGGTGTGATGGTCTTCCCGTGATCCTGCACAAAGTCAAACAGCCGGGCAAAGATGACCGTGAAGGTAATGCTCAGGATCACGCCGATGACAGTGTGGCGCAGAATGATTTGCGGCGCGGGCTGGGTCTGGTTTGCGTTCTGCACCGTCTGCCGGGCAGTGTCAATAGCGTTCATAGTCAAGAGATTTACCCAAATTTCGCCCGGAACACTCTTGCGTGATTGGGTGTTTATAGAGTATACTGACGAGTTAGATCGTCAAGACTGGCCCCTTTACCGGCCCGCCGCTGGGTGTTCCCACGGCACAGAAAGAGACCACCCATGAAAACCGGCATCCATCCGAACTACCACGACGCCATTATCACCTGCGGCTCCTGCGGCCATGTCTACCAGACTAAGTCCACAGGCGGCGAGAAGCTGACCACGGAAATCTGCGGCAACTGCCACCCGTTCTACACGGGCAAGCAGAAGCTGCTCGACAGCGCAGGCCGTGTGGATAAGTTCCTGACCAAGTACGGCATGAAGAAATAGCAGCCCCACAGTCCCCTTTCCGCTGGCCTTCCCCAAGAGGCTTGCAGAAAGGGGACTGTTTTTATGCCAAAGGCAATTTTAATTAAGGCAACTTTTATGCCACAAAGTCCCATGGACGAGCGCACCCAGTATGGCGGTCAGGCGGTTGTTGAAGGCGTGATGATGCGCTCTCCGCGCTTCTTCGCTGTCGCCTGCCGCCGCTTGTCCGACTCCGAGATTGTCATTCAACTGGAACCCGTCGAAAAGCACATCAAAGGCTTCCAGTGGCTGAACAAGCCGTTCCTGCGCGGCTCACTCGCGCTCGTAGACGCCATGGCACTCGGCATCAAAGCCCTGACCTACGCCGCCAATGTCCAGGCAACCGACGGCTACGCAGCGTCGGAGACATCTGCCGCTGCCGCCGTCAATCTGGCGATGGGCGAAGGCTTTGCCGAAAAGCCGCACCAAGAAAATCTGTCAAAGATCGGCGACGGCACCATCAACGGCATTGCCATCGGTGCGACCACCGTGCTTTCGCTGGCCTTCGGCTTCGGCCTGTTCTGGGTGCTGCCCGCGCTGGCAACCGACAAGTTCCTGCCGCATCACGGACGTCTGCTGTCCAACCTCGCTGAAGGCGGCATTCGTCTTGCCTTCTTCTTTTTGTATATCGCCGCCATTTCGCAGATGCCGCATATTCAGCGCGTCTTTCAGTACCACGGTGCGGAGCATAAAGCCATCAACACTCTGGAGCGCGGCGCACCGATGACCGTGGAAAACGCCCGCGAGTCCAGCCGCATTCACCCGCGCTGCGGCACGAACTTTATTTTCATTGTCCTCATCACGTCCATTGCCGTCTTTTCGATTGTCCCGCGCCACGCGCTGTCTGAGGGCATTCTACCGGTCCTAGAAACCGTTTTCTTTCGCCTGCTGCTCCTGCCGATTGTCGCCGGCGTCGCATATGAGATACTCAAATGGGCCGGTTCCAATCGTGATAAAGCCTGGGCACAGGCCCTCATCGCTCCTGGTCTTTGGACTCAGTATTTAACGACCCGCGTTCCAGATGACAGCCAGCTCGAAGTCGCCATCGCATCGCTTGATGCCGTTTGGGCCAAAGAACACGACGGCATGGGCCTAGTTGCCCGCGAGCGCGGCGAAGAGCCGGAGCCGGTGATCGCATAGGGATCGGAGGCACAGCATGAAAATCGTAACGATCAAGAACTTTGAAAACGAGCCTGATCCAACTACTTCCGGGGCGATGTTCGTTAAGGATTATGCAGATTTTCTTGTTTGCCAACTCATCCTGCAAGGCCCCGGCAGCATTGAGAGCCATTTTAATTCTGATACGCCGACGAAAATAGAATGGCTGTTTACTCCTCGTCGCGCAGGCCAGCAGAAAGGCGTCCGTCTCTCAAATACATCATTCTTCCGACCTTTATTAGCTTGTTTTGGATGGAAGTATTTGGACAGCGCGTATGGTGGTCACGCACGTTTAGGCATCCAATTTGAGAGTGAAGGTGAGCCACGGCCTGAACTGTTCTCGTTGTATCAGTGCAACGAAATGGAAACTGCTTGCTGGCTCAGGATATATCTCTATAGCATTGCAGGTGTTTGGCCTTTTCCAGAGATGACTCAACAGTCAACGAAATAGCCTGTTCCTCTGTCCGCGCAGGCGGACAATCGCACTTCAAAAGACACGGATTTCAATCCGGGCGAACACCGCCTGCATTAACAAGAAAACAAAGAAGAACACGATATGTTTGAGAAATTAGCCGAAGTTGAAGAATTGTACGAAGAATTAGAACGACGCATGGCCGACCCCGATCTGGTCGGGGACATGGACGAGTACCGGCGGGTGCATAAGCAGTACAGCGACCTCTCCGAGATTATTGCCGCTTACCGGCAGCACAAAGAAGTTTTGAAGCAGCTTGCCGAGACCGAGGAAATGCTGCGCGGCTCTTTGGACGACGATCTGCGGGACATGGCCCAGACCGAGTTTGACGATCTCAAAACCCAGCGGGCGACTTTGGAGCAGGATCTGAAAGTCATGCTGCTGCCGAAAGACCCGAACGACGAAAAAGATGTCATCTTGGAAGTGCGCGGCGCGGAAGGCGGCGACGAAGCGGCGCTGTTCGCGGGCGAGCTTTTGCGAATGTACCTGCGCTACGCCGAAAAGCGCGGCTGGAAAGTGGATTTGATTAACTCGTCCGAAACGGGCAACGGCGGCTACAAAGAAGCGGTCGTCGAAATCCACGGCGAAGGCGCGTACTCGGCCCTCAAATTCGAGTCCGGCGTGCATCGGGTCCAGCGCGTTCCCGCCACCGAAGCGTCCGGGCGGCTGCACACGAGCAGCGCGACCGTGATTGTGATGCCGGAAGCCGAAGATGTCGAGATCGAGATCAATGAAGAAAAAGATATTGAAAAACAGTATACGCTGTCTCAGGGCGCGGGCGGCCAGAACGTCCAGAAGAACATGACCGCCGTGCGTCTGATCCATAAGCCGACCGGCATTGTCGTGGCCTGTCAGGATCAGCGCTCCCAGCTTCAGAACTACGAAAAGGCCATTCGGGTCCTGAAAGCCCGTCTGTACGACATCGAGATGCAGAAGCAGAACGACAGCGCGGGCGGCACCCGCCGGTCACTCATCGGCAGCGGAGGCCGCGAGTCGAAAATCCGCACCTACAACTTCCCGCAGGACCGCCTGACCGACCACCGCATCGGTCTGACCGTCCACAACCTGCCGACCATTCTCAGCGGCGAGATCCAGCACATCATTGACACCCTCGTCAGCGCCGACCAAGCCGAAAAGCTCAAGCAGGAAGTGGAAGCGTAACAAATTGGAGGCGTAAATGGAAAACAGAGGCCTCGCCCGTGATCTTTTAGGCAGTGTCGGCATCTCGCTGATTGTCTCCTATGGCATAGACCGTCTTTTCCATAGGGATTTTGATTGGCTATGGCTTCTCGGTCTTGCAGGCTCGTTTGTCATCAGAGACTTGTGGCGAGCTATGAGGCGCAGGACTCAGCAGGGCGAAGAGGAGCCGAACGAGGAGTTGGAAACTCCTCGCTAGGTCAAGCGTCCTAGCGAACGGAAGAAAAGAAACGTCCGCGTCGTAATCTTTCGTCTGGAAGACGCCATTCCAAGCGAGGAGTTTCCAACTCCTCGGCTTCCTCATCCCGGCTGCTGCCCTCGAACAAAGCATCAACATTCGTCGCGAGAAGCGCGTTCATGTCAACGTCGGGAAAAAGATGTTTAGCAAACCCGGCTTTAACCCCGCGCTTCCGGGCTGTCAGCTTTTCGTATTCTGCTGGAGACAGCACGACAGCCACAGCTTGACCGGCACTCAGCACGGTGATGGGGCCATTTGCTGCTTCAATCCAAAGCTTGCCGATGTTGTTCCGCGCCTCCGTTGCACTGATTGTTGTCATGTTGTGCTCCTGTCGTTAAGTGTACCTAAAGGCATCCAAAATGCGTACTAAGCCCGTTTCAATGCGTGTAGAGGAGTATGACCGGCAGCCTCGGCTTCCCGGCTGGAAATGCGAATACTGGGACGGCAAGATGCGGCTTGAACCGCGCCCTTCGGTTGCGATTGTCCGATGCGAGACGGCGTTCCGTCCCGTGTCCGCGCCGGAAGGCTTTTGCCTAAGACCGGTGACTTTGGAAGATGCTTCGCACCTTACGTCTGCCTTCTTTGACGCTTTTCGGGAGTCGGTAGATTATTGGGGCTACACCCAGACTGCCATCAGGAAGTCGGCGCGAGACAGCGTTCAAAGCTGCTTTGCAGGAAAGCGCGGCGCGTTCCACTCGGCGTCATTTCTCGCCGTTGCACCGACGAGGCGCAGCATTGCCGGGGCGGCGCTGATTGTCGAAGACGTGGATGGACCCAATTTAGACCTCCTGTTTGTACGTCCACAGTGGCAGCGCCTTGGCCTCGCGACGGCGCTGACGCAGTCCGCGATGAATGTTCTGCATGAGCTGGGGGAGCCGATTTTCGACAGCGCCCATGATGTTGCGAACGACGCCAGTGGAGAATGGCACCGGGGCTTCGGATTTATCGAACTGCCCGATCTGACACGGGCCAAAGACGAAGCCGCCTGCGCCCGGCACGAACTGCGCCGCCGCGAGGCGGAAGGAATGCTGAGTTCGGGTGAGCTACGAGCACTGGCGGCACGCGCCGCCCACTGGAAACACGAAGTTGCGGCGCTGGAAGCCATCGCCGAACGGGACGGCTACGAAGCAGTCTCTCCAATCCTGCGCCGGGGCCGGGCGCGAAAACGTGCCAGAGAAGGAGCAAATAACAATGATACAGACAAGCCAACACCTGCCGGTTAATCCGAACGCGACGCCGGAAGCGAAAGCGCTTCTTGCCCAAATATACCAAATGTCCGGGCATTCGCTCTGGGCGGGGCAGCACAACACGCCCGCCCAGATGTCCGAATACAGCGACCAGGCGGCGGAGATCACAGGCAAATACCCAATGCTGTGGGGCCAGGACTTCGGCTTTCACGCAAACGACATGGACGGCATTATTTTTCGGCAAGGCGTCATGGACGAAGCCAAGAAGCAGCACGCCGCCGGGTCGGTCATCACGCTGATGTGGCACACGGTTCGCCCGACCGAAGAAGAACCCGGCACATTCAAAGACAATGTCTGCGGCAAAGTCACCGACGCCGAATGGGAAGCCCTGCTGACGCCCGGCACCGAAATTCACGAGCGCTGGGTACGCCAGACCGATGTCATCGCCGGACTTCTGACTCAGCTTAAAGACGCCCATATTCCCGTGCTGTGGCGGCCCTACCATGAAATGAACGGCGACTGGTTCTGGTGGGGCAAGCGCGGCGGCCCGACTGGCTACGCGGCCCTCTACATGCAGATGTACGAACGCTTTGTCCATGTGCACCATCTCGACAACCTGCTCTGGGTCTGGAATGCCAACGCCCCCGCGCCGCATATTCTCGCCTACCCGGAGTGCTATCCCGGCCACGAGTTTGTGGATGTTCTCGCAACCGATGTCTACCGGGGCGAGTTCACCCCAAGCCACTACGACGACTTAGTCGCACTCGCCGAGGGCCGGCCTGTCGCACTCGGCGAAGTCGGTCAGCTTCCGACACCAGCGGTTCTGGACAGCCAGCCGCTTTGGGCCTGGTTCATGGTCTGGACCAATCATCTGACGAGCGCCAATACAGCCGAGGCCGTGCGCGAACTCTACAATGACCCACGGGTGCTGACCCGCCCATGACGCTCACAGAGGCGCTGGCTTATGCGTCCGCGGAACTGGCGACGGCAGACATAGACACGCCGCGTTTTGACGCGCAGCTTCTGCTGGCGTGGACGCTGAAAGCGCGGCGGGAAGACATTGCGCGGGAGCCGGAGCGAGTTCTGACGGAGCGCGAGCAGATAATTTTTGAGAAGGCGGTCAGCCTGCGAGCGCTGCGGCGGCCGCTGCCGTATATCACCGGGGAAGCGTGGTTCTATGGCCGGGCGTTCAAGATCAACCGGGCGGTGCTGATCCCGCGGCCTGAGACCGAGATACTGGCGGAACTCGCGCTTGAAGCCTGCCGAGGCATTCAGCACCCACAAATCGCGGACATCGGCACCGGAAGCGGGTGTCTGGCCGTGACGCTGGCCGCGGAGCGGTCTGACGCCGAAGTTTGGGCGACGGATTTGTCTGCCGACGCGCTGAAAGAAGCTCGCAAAAATGTCGTACGCTACAGGCTAACAGACCGCATCTCGCTCCTGCACGGGGACTTGCTCGGCCCGTTGCCGAACGGCCTACGCCTAGATATTATTATCTCAAACCCGCCGTATGTGACCGAAGATGAGATTGCGGGTTTGCAGCCGGAAGTGCGGGATTACGAACCGCGACTCGCCTTGTCCGGCCTCGGCGATGCGGCCGGCGCAGATGGAACCGCGCTGCACCGGCGCATTCTCGCTGAAGCGACGCCGTTTCTGAAACCCGGTGGGCGTGTGCTGCTGGAAGTCGGCTTAAATCAAGCAAAGCTTGTCGCCGAAATCGCCCGCACGTTGGGCTATACCGATGTCATAGTGACGGCCGACTATGCACAGATTGGACGGGTGGTGAGCGCGTGTTTTTCCAAAGGCTCCCAATAATGTGTTTTTTCGTACTGCTAGCGGGATGCTCGGCGCGGGACCCCGTCACGCAGACGCCGGTGTACCATGTCGGGACACCGACCAACCGGTCGTCGGTGGATTCGTGGGAGCTATCCCAGCCGGTCAATCCCCAGCAGCGCGTCTACGGCGGCAAGCCGGCAAAGCTCACGCCGATTGTCTCCCAGCGCGGCTTTGAGCCAGACGACCCCGCCGCCGTAGCGGTCTTCAATGCGATCGACGCCGACAGCTCGGTTTCGACGCAGTATTTATCGGCCAGGGCCAAAAACGGGGTTGTCATTCTTGCAGGAAGTGTCACCACAGCCGCGCAAAAGGTCCGCGCCGTCCACATCGCCCGCGCCGTGCCGGGGGTCGAGTATGTCGCTGACCAGGTACAGGTAACAAAGCCATGACCGAAGTTCTCCAAATCAATCCAAATGCGCCCGAACCGGACATTCTCGCCCATGCCGGCGACATACTGCGTCAAGGCGGCCTAGTCGCTTATCCCACCGAGACCGTCTACGGCCTCGCGGCCAGCGCCTTTGTCGTAGACAGCATCGCACGGGTGTTTGACGCCAAAGGCCGCCCGCACGGCCAGCCCTTGCCGGTGCAGATTGCCGCACTCAGCGAAGTGGAAACGCTGGCCCAGGACATATCTCCTGCCGCACGAAAGCTTCTCGCCGATTTCTTTCCCGGCCCGCTCACGCTGATATTCCGGCGTCAGCCGACTGTCTCGCTTACTGTCACCGGCGGCGGCGATACGGTCGGCCTGCGGATGCCCGACCACCCGGTCGCCCTCGGCGTTCTCCGGGCCTTCGGTGCTCCCGTCGTCTGCCCCTCCGCTAACCTCACGGGCCAGCGCGCTTCGATGTCCGCTGCCGACGTGCTAGAAGATTTAGATGGCATTGATTTAGTTCTTGACGGCGGCCCAACCACCGACCGCACACCCAGCACAGTCTTAGACGTTTCAGTGGAACCGGCCCGAATGATCCGCGAAGGCAAAATCAGCCGGGCACAACTGGAAAGGTATCTGGAGATCGGGTGACCCGCTTCGCTCATTCTTCGCTTCGCAGGGTCCTTCCTAAAGGAAGGATACGGACAATAAACGTAGGGGCGCTGCTTGCTGCGCCCTCTGTATCTTGCTGCGCCCTCTTGCTATTAATCCTTCCTTTAGGAAGGACCCTGCGAAGCGAAGAATGAGCGAAGCAAGGAGGTAGGTCGGGTACAATACGCTCGTGTCTACCTTCTTTCGTATCCTCTCGTACCTGCGCCCCTACAAACTGACCATCCTGCTCGGCTTTACCTGCCTGCTTGGCTCAGTCATCCTAGAACTTTCGCCGCCTTTAGTTTGGAAAGTCATTGTAGACGATGTCATTATCAAGCGGGAGTTCTCAAAGCTTTGGCCGTGCGTTCTTGTCCTGACACTGATGCAGGGCGGCTCTACGTTTCTGTCGGCGATCCGAACCCGGCTTTTGGAGTCAACAGGGCAGCGCTTTGTCTACGACCTCCGAAACCGGCTGTACGACAAGCTTTCGCATCAGTCACTGGCCTACTTCAATGAGGCTCGCACCGGGGATTTGATGAGCCGGGCATCGTCGGATGTAGACGCGGTTTCGGACGTCGTCATTCAAGGCACCGACTCGGTCATCGCAAATTTTCTGCGGCTGGCGGGCGTGTCCATCATCTTCTGCTCGCTGAACTTGAAGCTGGGCCTCGCGACATTGCTGCCGATTCTCGTAGTCGGCGTTCTCTTGAAGCTGTTCAACAAGCGCGTCAAAGGCATCTACAAAGGTGCACGGGCAAAGCTCGGCCTAGTGAACGCCAAATTGCAGGACAATCTCTCAGGCATCCGGGTCATCAAAGCATTCGCGCGGGAAGATGCCGAGCAGCAGTCGTTTGCAGAAACCAACCACCGCTACCTGCGCGACAACTTAGACGCGATCAAGCTGCGAGCGACGTTCTTCCCGTTTGTCCGCTGGATTGCCTCATTCGGTAACACCATCACCATCGGCTACGGGGCATGGCTGATTTTGCACGGGCAGTTCACAATCGGGGGGCTGATCGCCTACCGGGGCTACGGGCGATATTTCTTCGGGCCGATTGACGACTTGACCCAGATCAACGACACGGTGCAGCGCGGCACCGCCGCCGCCGACCGGCTGTTTCAGGTGTTGGATGCGCCGGTCTCTGTCACCGACGCGCCGGACGCTTTGGACCTGCCCCGAATTGACGGCGAGATCGTCTTTGACCAGGTCTCATTTCGCTACCGCGAAGGCACCCGGCCCGTCCTAGACGCGCTCTCCCTGCGTATCCCCGCCGGGCAGACGGCGGCTTTAGTCGGTGAGTCGGGCGCGGGCAAAAGCACGATTTTCGCACTCGTGTCCCGCTTCTGGGACCCCGACAGTGGCGAAGTTCGCATTGACGGCCACGCACTTCCTGATGTCACCCAGCAAAGCCTGCGGCGGCAAATCGCCTCGGTGCAGCAGGAAACGTTCCTCTTCGCGGCATCGGTTGCCGAAAACATCCGCTACGCTCGGCCCGACGCTTCGGACAGCGAGGTCGAAAACGCCGCCCGCGCCGCGAACGCCCACGGCTTCATCGCCGAGCTGCCCGACGGCTACGAAACACTGGTCGGCGAGCGCGGCGTCAAGCTCTCCGGCGGTCAGCGCCAGCGGATTTCCGTTGCCCGTGCCTTTCTCGCCAACCCGCGCATTCTCCTCTTAGATGAAGCCACTTCCGCCGTCGAACCTGAATCCGAGCGGGTCATTCAGGACGCCATCGAGCGCCTGATGCGCGGGCGCACCACTATTCTCGCTGCCCACCGCTTGTCTACCGTCAGGAATGCCGACATCATCTTCGTCTTCGCTTCAGGAGAACTGGCCGAGCAGGGGACCCACGCCGAGCTGATGCGCCTCGGCGGCCGCTACGCCCGCATGGTGGATCAGCAGCAGGGCGCGATGGAAGCGGTGTAGCGATAGAAACGGAGACGCGCGGAGACACGGGGCTGAACCCCCGTGCTTCAAAAGAGCAAGCCCCCGCCTCTGCACTGGCAGGCCCGGAGGGGCGCGGGCGAAGATGTCAAATAGGTTCTCACTCTTAATTCCTCACCCGCGCAGGCGGGGGCTTGCACTTCAAAGCCCTGCCGTTCAGGGCAGGGACTTCAACAATGAAACTCACCGGCGACCTCCAAAGCACAAAGCTGATGTACCTGAAAGCGGTTCTTTTTCTCGTCATCGGCCTCTTATCCATGACCGCTCTGCTGCTGGACAGCCCAACCCTACGGACGGCGTTCCTGCTGCTCCTCACGGTCTGGTCCTTCTGCCGCCTGTATTACTTTTTTTTCTACGTCATTGAGAAATATGTAGATCCCGCCTACAAGTTCGCCGGCCTGCATTCGTTCCTACTGTATCTGCTGCGAAAGCAGGGCTAAAATGAAAGACTTCTCCGCAACTGCATCCATTTCTATTAAGCGTTTGTACAACATCAGGAACAGCCCTCCCTATTTTTATACTGGGCACCTATCAGATGGAATGCAAGCATTGATAAATGTGCAGATGCCAGACCTTTTCATGGTCGTATTTGATGCAGATGGTAACTATTTGCGAACATCTACGAAAGCTATCTCGCAGGAGCGGCATCTCTCAGATGTGCCTCTCGCGGAAGCTCCTCCCGGATCGGCCTACGATGAGTTCACAGCACACGCGCAGGAGTGGCAGAAAGAGTTAGGCGTCACGCCGAAGACGATTTTAGTCAAGCAATTTTATCTGCCGGAGCTTCACATCGGCATCACCGATCTCCCGGAACATTATCAGGAAGTTGTTGATCATCCTGAAAACTTCAGCGCGGAGCACCTTCAAGAACTTCAGGTAGAAGTTGAGGCTTGGCTGGGGAGCGGCGAGTTCGTGCTGGATTTGGATATAGACTACTATATGAGTGAAGAGGGAGAGGTAGAATCAACTTGATTCACCGCTAAAACCCCTGCAAGAAGCTGACGGCGAGAATGCGGCGGCGAACGTTCTGGCCGTAGTCTGCGCCGCCGGTGCCGTAGCCGGGGGGAAGCACCGCGCCGGGGTAGGGGTCTTCGCGGTAGTCGGAGAAGCGCAGGCCGATGGACTGGGACAAGCCCAGGTGGTAGGCGAGTGCCAAGTCTACCGCGCTTGCCTTCGGGGGCGGGGAAGTCTCCCGACACCCGGCGGCGATTGTAGCCGTCGGCGGAAAGGTCCAAACGCGGCGACAGCTTTTGGCCGAGACGCAGATACACCTGGTCGGCATTGGTTCCGCTGGGGTAGCCAATCGGCAGATCGCCGCTGTACCAGGCCAAGCTTGTCGGCAGCGGCGGCAGCTTGGTATAGGTCTGGCGGTCGGTGTGCGCGTATTCCAATTCCACATCGGTGCCGGAACGCTCGAATGCCTGCGCGTAGCCGACCAGATACCCGATCTTGCGAGGCGTCACGTTCCCCTTGCCGAGGCCTTTAGGAGCCTGCAAGTCATCTACGAGAAACTCACCGTAGACCCGCTGATTAGTGCCAGGACCGTGCGGCGTGACCGAGACACCGAGGCTGAAGTTGTAGTTGAAGAAAAATGGCTCGTTCGGGCCGGGATAATAAGCTTTTTGGTAGGCATAATAAGGCAGAACGAGAATGTCGGGAGAACGGAACTGAGTAGAAGTGTACGCTTCTTCTAAAGAAAGGGAGGTCCGGTCGCCCGCTTGGTGTTCCAGACGCCGCCCACCTTCATAGAGGGTCTGACCGCTGTTCTTGTACTCGGACTCAAACTGCGTCAGCCGGTAGTCGCCGAGCGTGTGCCCCAGTGAGAACGGCAGCTCGATCTCCAGCGACGGCTTGGCCGGGCTGTTGTCGCTGATCAGCATATCTCCCAAGTAGCCGCTGCCCCAGCGGCGGCGGATTTCGCCCGCCGAGACGCGCAAACCGCGGCTGCTGACCGCCGTGACATACGCCTCATCCACGCCGCTTAATTCGTCCGGGTTGTCCGCCGAACTTGTGCCGTCGCCGCGCAGGCTGACCGACGTGTGATCGCGGGTCTGCCGATAGATGTTCGTGACGCTGACGGTATACGCGCCGTCGCGGCCCAGGACACCTAAGAGACGCGCCCGACCCAGCAGGTCACCGTGGCTATTGAGTGAAGAAGAGCCGGAGTCGCGACTGCGTCCGCCGCCCTCAATCTCGCCGAAGCCGGTCAAAACCGGCGGGGTAGACACCGGCGCAGCCAAGAGGGGGCCGTTTGTCAGCTCCGACGCCAGGATGTTCCGGGCAAACGCCAGCGCGGACGCCGCACGTGGGTCAGCCGGCTGTTCCGTGACGCCCCCAATCAGATTTGCGAACTCGCGGCGTGTGTACAGCCTGGCCGTGACGCCCTGAAGCGCAGTCGCATCCGGCGAGCCGGGCGGCAGCAGATGGCGGGCGGACAGCAGGGCGACGGCGTCATAGAGGCCGGAGCCTTGCGGGACGACATCATCCGGCGATGCGGCATGAAGGGACGGGGCAGCAAACGCGGCGAGGAGCAGCACGGCAAGGGACCGAAGGAGAGGCGTGATTTTCATAGGCTGGCCGTGTCGGGCTTATGAGCAGGCGGCGCTGCATCCGCGACCGGCAGAAGACGCTCAAAGATGGCTTCATACTGCTGCGCGACCGATGTGCGCGTGTAATGCGCCTCTACATACAGGCGGCCTCGGCGGCCCATCTCGGCGGCCTGCGCTTTGTCTTTGTAAAGCATCAAGATGGCCTCCGCCAGCGCCTTCGGGTCTTCCGGCTCCAGACACACGCCGCATTTGCCGGCATGGATCACGTCAGCCGTCTCCGAATGGGCGTCTACTGAGGCAATCACAGGCCGAGCGACTCCCATAATTGTGAAAAGCTTGCTCGGCACCGAGTCATTGCTGAACCCCCGCCGAAGCGGAATAAGCCCGATGTCGGCAGAGGAGTACATCGCCGGGACATGCTCATAGTCCTGGTACGGCAGAAACTCGACATTCGGCAGCCCCATCTTCTTCGCCTGTGCCATCAGAGCCGGCTTCGAGGCACCGTTGCCGACAATCGCGAACAGCAGGTTCGGCGTGTCACGCAGCAGCTCGGCAGCTTCCAGCACCGTGTCCAGTCCCTGGGACATACCGACATTTCCGGCAAACAGCACCACAAATTTGTCGTTCCAGCCTTGCTGGGTACCAAACGGATTGAGGCGCGGATGCGGTGCCACGAATGCCGAATCAATGAAATTTGGAATAACGCTGATTTTGTCCGCCGGAACCCCTTTCGCACTCAAGTTTCCCCGAAAGCCTTCAGAAATTACAGTGATCGCCTGGGCATGGGCATAGACAAACCGTTCCAGCCTTTTGTATCCGGCAATCACAGAGCGGTTTTTCATGACACCCATGCGAATGGCGACGTCAGGGTAAATGTCCTGGATATTAGCGACAAACGGCACACCCCGCAGGCGGCCGAGCAGGTACGCCGAGATGCCATTGGTGAGCGGCGGCGACGGCGACGGCGTGACAATTACATCAGGGCGCGGCATCAGCAGCCCGGCCAGCGCCGACAGCAGCGTGAACGACAGGTAGGAAAAGAAGCGCGGCAGGAGCCGGTCTTTATGCACCGGCACATACGACCAAACCCGGTGAACAAGAATTTGGCCCTGACGCTCGCGCTTGAACCATTTCCCTTTGTATTCCGGCCAGATCGCGTTTGTACTGTAATGGGGCATAGATGTGACAACGCGGACATCATGGCCGGATAAGGCAAGCTCTTCCGCCAATTCCGCCATCAGGATGCCGGTAGCCGCGCTGTCCGGCTGATAGTACATCGTTAAGAAAAGTATCCGCATGAACTCTCCTGCCTCGTGCAGTAGGCTTCGATCTTTGGAGGCGTCTCAGTTTCTTCCGAAGGCCCCGGCGCTACGCCTCTTCCCGCAGTGGAAGAATGTGCAGCCGGAACACGCCGAAGACCTCAAAGAAATAAGCGATCAAAATATGCTGTCTATTATACTCTTGTTTTCACGCATACTTCTGTTTCCATGAAGGATGTGGTGTTTCGGGAGGCACTTGGCGATTTTCTGCGCGTCCTCGACACAACAAGTGCATAAACAAGAGTACGGCGACAGGTCGTAGCACGAGACTGCTAGAGTTTATACCCAAAACCCGAAGTCTTACCGCCTCGTTCGGCTCTCCTATTGTGTTCTATTTGGTCTCCTGCGTTCGAAGCCACTCGATTGTTAGCCGCGTTCCCTCCGCCTGCGTATAGGGCACGGGGCCGCACAGCTCCCGCAACGGCTCCATGTCCTGCGGGCTGGATGTCAGCAGATTTTTAAGCCGGTAGGATGTCAGCGGAACACCCTTCCAGCCCAGACGCCTCAAGCCGTCCCCCGTCTTCGCGGCTACTTGAAGCACGCCCAGTGGAACTTCTTTAATCGGCGCCACACCCCATTCACGCTGAATCATGTCTGCCCAGTCGCTGACTACCACCGGCTCGTAATCCGCCAGGTAGAGGACGCGCCGGTGCAGAAGTTCAGCCGGACATCCCGTAAGCGCTGCAAGCTGCCGCACGGCATTGCCGACATAGCCGAACGATTTGGCGACCCGAACCCCTCGCGCCTGAACATAGCTGCCCCGCCGCACCCGCAGGAAGAAATCGCGATACGGCTCCTGAAACCACGGCCCCCAAATCGAGGTCGGGCGAAACAGCGCCCAGGGAAATGCCTCCCCAGCCATTGTCCGCACAATCTGCTCGCCGATCACTTTGCTTTCGCCGTAGGGGTTCGGCGGGTTGTAGTCTTCATCGGTCTTCGGCTGGTAGCCCGGCGTGCAGACAAGCTGAGACGAGGCAAAGAGAACGCGCGGAACCTCGGCATCTTTAGCTGCCAGCACGACGTTTTCGACGCCGACCGTGTTAGTGTCGTAATCGGCGACGGTCAGCCCGTTCAAATCGGTGCGAGCGGCAAGGTGAATCAGGCAGTCCGGCCTGAATTCCCGAACGGCCGCTGTGAGTGTGCTTTTGTCCCGGATGTCTGCCTGCGCCCACAACGGCTGATGGGCTTGGTTCTGCGGTGGCCTGCTGTCTACACTTCGCACCTCAGTGCCCAGCGTCAGCAAGTGCTGCACCAGATTGGTGCCGATGAACCCGGAGCCACCCGTCACAAGAATCCGTGTCATAAGCTGTGCCCGCCTCCTTCAATGCGGCGATAAACTTCCAGAGTCTGCTGGGCCGTCCGCTCCCAGGTGAACTTCTGCGCGTTCGCCCGCCCCAGCGCCGCCAGCCGCGCCCGCAGCGACTGGTCCAGCAGCCCGGCCCGCAGCGCATCGCGCATCGCCTCGACTGAGTGCGGGTCAAAAAGCAGTGCGCCGTCACCCGCCACTTCCGGCAGCGACGCCGCTGTCGAGCAGATGACCGGGATGCCCTCCTGCTGAGCATCCAGCACCGGCAGGCCGAACCCTTCATAGAGCGACGGAAACGCGAACAAGTCCGCGCCTTGCAGCAGCGGCCCAATGTCCGCCCCCGGTACATAGCCGGTGCTGACAACGCGCCCGCCGAGACCGGAGCGCTCGGCCTCCGCTTCAAAGTCGGCTCCGGCCGGTGCGTGTCCGAGCAGCAAAAGCTGATGCGGCAGGTCCGCGCAGGCCTCGGCAAACGCTTCCATCAGCCGGGAAATGTTCTTCACCGGATTTGGACTGCTGAAGGCAAGCACGTAGGGCGCGGTGACCCCGTAACGCGAAAGCACGGAGACGCGCTCTTCCGGTGTAGAGGGCACGGCCGGGGGACGCGATGCCAGATATGTCACTGTGATCTTCTCAAGCGGAATTCCGATGTCTTCAGCGATTTCCCGCTTGGAGTTCTCCGAAATGGTCAGAACTTGGGCCGAGCGCTTTGCTGCCTGCTTGACAAAAAACTCCAGTGCTTTTTGCTTGCTGCCGGTCATCGCCACTTGATGCCCTCGGTAAATCAGGTCCAAAATGCTGACCACCTGTGGGCACGGCGAAAAAAGAGGAGCCACATAGCCCAGTGAGTGCAGCAGATCTATCTTGTCCTGCCGCAGCAAGCCCGGCAGCGCCGACTGCTCAAACGCATAACGAACTGGACGCCGCATAGCATGAACCCCGCAGATGACCCGGCGCACCTGGGGGGCGTCTGTGATCTCCAGTTCTGCGCTTTCCCGGTTCAGGTACAAAACATACTCGTTCTCCGTATCCAGGATCGCGAGGGCGCGGATCAGCGACACGGCATAGGTCTGAGACCCACCGACAATGCCGGGCAGAAGATACAAGAGGTTGAGGCCGATACGCAATAAGATGTCCTCGTTGGGATGTCTCACCAAGCTGAAATGTCCCGCTGGTCTGATCGCAAGCCAAAACCGCGGATCAAGCGCGGCTTACGTCCATTAAACCGAGCAGAAGCTTCCGGTTCAGATAGACAAATGAGATGCTGATCCAGTAAGTGAACTGCCACTCCGTGTCAACAAACATCGTGTGGATGAAAGACGCAATCAGGCCACCGGTCAAAGCCGCCGTCAGACCAATGTAAGCCCTGTTTTGGGGCTGGTAAGTCAGCCGAATGTTGTCAATCAGAACCCATAGGATGGCGCACAGCATGACGGCGTAAAGTATCAAGCCGGCCACACCAAGTTCAGTGGCTACCGTCAGAAACACATTTCCGACGCTTGCCCCATTGGCGGAAATGATCGGGAGCTGGTTGCTGCCCCAGCCGAAAATCGGTCGCTGCGAGAACAAAGCGATGCTGTCGGTGGCTTTGGCCAAACGATCTGAGGCGGAAGTCAGCTCCGTCGTGTCACTGGCAAACTTGGCGAGGTAAACCGTGTTGTAAAGTCCCACAGCAGTGGCGGGGAAGGTAAAGCCAAGCAGAATAATTGCGGCCAGCGCCGCCCCAGCGCTTCGGAGCAGAACTATCACACGCGACCGACTGAGAGCGCCGGGGCGGGCAAAAAGCCGCAGCAGGCCGTAAACTATCAGGCCGATCCCGATAGCAAACCAGCCCGCGGACGAAAAAGTAAACAAGAGCGCTCCGAGCTGCAAGCCCAAAAGCCATTGACCAAGCCGACGAGTGGAATGGCCCGCCGACGCAAGACATCCGAGTGTAGCAAAAATCGACAGCTCCAGAAATGAAGCAAAAAAGCCCGGCTCCAAAAACATCGCCTGGCAGCGTGGCAGGCGGATGCTGCCGATCTGGTTGGTGACTTTGGCAAATCCGAGGATGCCAAGCGAGTTGATGCCGGGATTGTAGCCATGTGCGCCGTACCCCGGAACCGAACTGATAAAATCACCCGGCTGAAGATTAAGGAAAACAAATCCGACAACGTAGAGCAGTCCCTGGAGAGCAAAAAAACCGCCAAACACACTGACGACCCATAAAATTTTCTTGAGGTTGTCTTCATGTGTGACAACAGCCAAGATGGCGAAGAACAAAAGAAACTTAAAGATCACAGACAGAAGGATGCGAGCGCCGTAGAACGGGTCGGGCGCATAAATCAAGGAAAGCAAGGAATAAGCGAAAAACACCAATGTCGGCACGGTCAGATTCGTGCGCGGTAAGAGCAGGCCACCCGCGACGATACGGCGGTACGCAGCCACACCGCAGAGCAGCAAAATCAGCACTGTCACAACAGCGGGATAGGCCGAGAAGTACACAAACAAAGCGTTCGGCTGCCCAAATATCGCCGCAACGATTGTCAGCAGCAGCAAACGGTTCAGCCAGACATCAAGCCCACCGGGCAGTGAGAAGCGGCGTGCGCCGGAGCTGCCGCCGTCCGGGCTATTGGTGATGACTGACATGATGGTAAGCCTCCGCTGTCATCTCCGCTGTTTTTCGCCAGGAAAAAAGTGCTGCCCGCGCAAGCGACTTGCCGCGCATCTCCTGGCGCAGTTCCGGCTCGGACAAAACGCGTGTCAGCGCCGCCGTCAGCGCCGTCGTATCGTCAGGTGAAAGCATGATGCCGGCGTCCCCAATGACTTCGGGCAATGAGGAAACATTGGTCGTGATGACAGGCGCTCCGCACTGCATCGCTTCCAGAACCGGCAGCCCAAACCCCTCAAACAGAGACGGGTACACGAAGACCTGCGCCTCGGTGTACAGCACCGGCAGGTCATCATTTTCGACATACCCCAGCATTTTGACCCGGCTTTCGAGGCCAAGCTCCATCACAAGCGAAAAAATCTGCTCGTACATCCAGCCCTTGGCCCCTGCCAGCACCAACAGTGTTTCTTTGTCTTCCAGCGCCGCGAAGGCGTGCAGCAGCACCGTGACATTCTTTCGCGGCTCAAGCGTGCCGACATACAGCGCATACGGGCGGTCGATGCCGAGGCGAACTAAAGTACCGTTGTCGCCGGAAGGCCGGAACAGCGGGTCTGCCGCCAGAGGCGTCACACGGACACGCTCCGAAGCAATGCCGGTCAGGCGAACCAGATCCTTCTTGGTGTTCTCAGAGATTGCCAAGAATATGTCCGCATCATGCACGGCCCGGCGCAAGCCGGAGCCAACTAACACCCGCGTACTGCGGAGGTGATGCTGCGGGAACATCAAAAAAGTGAGATCAAACACTGTCACGACCAGCGGAGCACGTTTCTTCGGCGGCACGATCAAAATGGGCGTGTGCAGGACATCCGCCGACGCCGACAGCCTGCGCCAGGGAGCCGGACAGGCCAGCAAAATGCCACAGCAGATACTGAACTTTGCGCGACAGCGGCACGGGAAGGCTTTCGGCAAACGGATAGCCCTTCTCCTTTACCTTCGCCGCGACATCTTCGGGTGAGTAAAGCGTCATAAGACGCAGGTCAATACCGGGCATCCGAGCCAGTTCTCGCGCAAGCTCCACCGTGTACCGCGCACCGCCCGCCGTCGGCATTTGGTAAAGCGAGTCTGCAAAATAAGCGACTTGCATCTAATTATTCCTGTCCTGGCTGTGGAGGCTGTATCGTCCTCGGACAGATGGCTTAGGTGTATTCATAGCTTAAGCACAGGCGAATTTATTTTCTCAGCAGGAAGCGATGATGAATTGGATGAAGCTGAAAGCTTAGGTACCGGGCAAACTTTACATACAAGTCTGGACCCATCAAGCGCACCAGACCGCGCAACGTCAGACGGATCAATCCGGCCAGCAGCCTCAGCAGCAGTCCGGGGCCAGAGTTTTGTCCCGTCTCCGCACGGGTCACGACAGGGGGCAGACCTCCACTTGTTCGGAAGCCGGAAGAGCGGTAAAGCTGATAGAAAGAGCGAGAAGAAGTCTCAAAGGGAACCACGCGCACGGCGGGTCGCCGTGTCAATGTCCAAAAAAGCAGGCGCTCATAAGGCGAGATCCGGTCCCCATTGTCGTAGTGACCGTAGGCGTAGGGCAGAGCGGAGTAGCGTTCATGACCAGCTTCTTCCACCAGCGCCGCATACTCACGGAACGGTTCGGCCAGGTCCGGCCGGTCCGCCATCGTCACCTGCTTCTTACGCCCGTACTCAAACAAATCGAAATGGCTTTTGAACCGGTTCCGGGTGATCTGCTGCAAATTCTTCGTATCAATCCCGCTGAAGTGGATAAACGCCACCGGCTCACCGGACTGCGCGACAATTAGTGTTTCCCCTGCTGCTTGCAAACATCGTTCATGCAGGTTCCAATAAGCAATGTTGTAGGCGCGGCTTTTCAGAATCAGCACTTCCTCGAAATAAGAAGGCACCAAATCCATCCACTTCTGGTCAACAAACAGGTTCCGCTCTTTCAGGACCAGGCACCAGTCAAGCAGACGGCTTGACCACCATGTCAAAAATCGGTCCGCGACTTCCCCGCGCCGCACAGCAAGAAAGCCCAAGTTGTAAGCGCCTGCTTCGAGCAGCGCGAAATCATCGGGCAGGCTATCGTCCTCCACAGGACTGACACTGTGCGGCGTCAGAACGATGGAAGAGTGCTCAAGAGCTTCCAGCAGCTCGGTCAGCCGCCGGAAGCAGCGGATGTCCGGGTCCAGGTAGATGACCCGGTCTGCTCCTTCGGCAAACAGGGTGCGGAACACGAATGGCTTGACGCCGGTGCTGGCCTCCGTCACATTGTACTTGAACACGAATGAAAGATAATCTTCGATAGCGATCTGTTCTGGGGCAATCGCGTGGAACCCATGCGCTTCAATGTCCTCTGTGAAAGCTCCCTTCACATCGTCCATCAGGAAGATCGAGAAATCCGCATCAGGATGATGCTGTTTCACAGAAGCACCAAGCACGTAAGCATAGGCAAGATAGTTACAGGCCACAATGGTAAAAAACTGTGTAGGCAAGAGCGGTGTAGGCAAGAGCGGTGTGGATGAGTTTCTCATAATTAACTGCCGATGGGTGCGCTGCGGCTATCGGCCGGCGACCGCATCCGAATCACGCGGGCAGGAGAGCCGACCGCAACGGCAAAAGGTGGAATGTTGCGTGTCACGACGCTGTTTGCACCAATGATGGCGTGATGACCGATGGTGACACCTTTGAGAACCATGACATTTTCCCCCAGCCAGACAAAATCTTCGACACGCACCGGTTCGACCTGTAAAGGCTGTGAGCCGATGCCTTGGTCCAAGTCTTGATAAGTATGGTCATGGTCGGTAATGTAAACGCGGCTGGCGATTAGTACACTGCAACCGATTGTGACTTCCGAAGCGGCAGCGATATGGGAATACGGCTCGATTGTCGTATGATCCCCGATTGTAATTACTGGAGAGTAACTTTCCCCGCCATGCATCTCAAACGCCTCAATCCGAGCATGGTGTCCGATAAATACCTGGGCGCCAACAAAGACACAGTGTGGATTTCGGAGAAAATCCACTTTTTGCACCCGCGCTCCGGGGCCGATTTTGCCGAGAAACGGTGCATAAAACCGGGTCCAAAACCGCATGGGCAGCCGATACCACTGGTTGAACAGTGTGAAGAGACGCGGCTTGAATGGACGTGGCTTGGAGGGCAAAGTCATGACTTTGTCTTCAGAGACTGACGCGCTGCATAGGCTGCTCTCAGAAGAGGAGCAGGCGCAAGCAGCAGAGGCAGCACAACCAGCAGGAACGGTTCTCCGGGATAAGCTCTCAGCAGCCTTTTGACTCCATCACGATAATTCATCGCCGATGCCGCAGACGACCGGCACTTGAAAGTGAGAAGAAACGGATAAAGAAAAGACCGTAAATGCTGACTAAACACGCGCCGCGTCACTGTGCGCGAAAAGCCCCGCTGCTCCGCCGCTTGCAGCAGGTGCTGAAACCGGGTGACGAATACCTCGAAAAAGCTGTAGCCGCCGACATAGTTGTCGCGAACGGCGAGAAAAGGCTGATGAAGGACCAGCGCACCTCGTCGGAGCGCATCCAAAAACAAGTAGCTCAAGATGAAATAGGTCCCGATGTACTCTTCGTAGCCTTCCTGACGCAATGCGCTTCGACGAAAGGCAACAATGGACAGGAATGTGATCCACGTGCCGAAGAGGCTCAGGCAGGCATCCCGCTCCGGCAGGGTCGTGTCCTGGTCCAGAGCGAGTATTGCGGGCGACTCTTGGCAGGGATCGGTTTGAAATGTCCGCATGTTCAGGCAAATGGCGTCGAGATCGTCATGCGCTCCGATCGCTGCCAGCAGGGTAGCCAGCGCTCCTGGCAGGAGCACGTCGTCATCGGAGACGACAAGGACAAACTCTCCAGCGGCGCGTTGAACAACGCCATACAAATTGCGGTCCATACCGATGTTTTCCGGGTGCCGGACATAATGCAGCCGGATGAAAGGATAACGGTCTATGATAGCTTGCACAACTTCAGAAGTGTCGTCGGCAGAGGCATTATCAGATACGAGGACTTCGATTGCCTCAAATAGATCTGCCCCGCCCTGATCCGCGAGCGCCTTCAGCGCTTCCCGCAGAAGCGCGGCCCGGTTGTAAGTCGGCAGACAAACAGAAAGAATGGGAAGCACGGGAGAGTCCGTAGGATGAGCAGCAAGCATGGCTTAAAACTTCTCCAAAACGCTCTCCGAATTCAGGACACTCTCTGAACTCAGCGCGTCAGGGGCGTGCCACAAGGCACGCTTTTTCACAAATACCCATGTTCCGCCGCCCAAGCCAACAATAAGACTCATCATAAAGTAGCCGAACATCATGCCTGTCGCCCCATACTGCCTGCCGAGGATGAAGCTTGCCCCCGCGGCCAGGACACCCCAAACCAGGGAAACTACTAAAAGCGGCTCCTGCTTGTGGGCACGCAGATAAACCGCTTCCGCAAAAACGATATGCGTGATTACAGTCGCACCGAGCAGAAGCGCCATTGGAAGCGGTTCCAGAACGCGCAGGCGCAGAGACGAGTGGAAGACGAAAATCGCGAGGTCCCCAAACCAGATGAGGATGCAGCCGGAGACGAGAACCCCCAGAGACTGCCAAAGACAGGGGAAAAACCGGCGATCCAGCTCCGCATAGTTCCGCTGTGCGATCAGCATCCCAAAGGGAGCGGATTTTGTCGAAATCCAGGCCAAAGCGACTCCGCCCAGTGCTGTCGCCACAGCAAGACTCAATCCTAACCGTCCAGCCTCAGCCGGCCCGCGATAGGTAAATACAATGATATTGAACAATCGAAAAATGAAGTAGCCGCTCAGCCAGCTCAGTCCCATCTTCCATTGCAGCGGCCACACTTCGGCCTTCCATCGGATGACATGCCGCGAAGAGGCCTGCCGCCAGAGGCTGGAGAGCACCTGTCTTTTCGTGCACAAGAGCCAGCATCCGCTTCCGACAAACATGACCGTGTTGGTAATCGGCGCCGTCGCCAGACCCCAATGACACATCAAAGCGCTCCAAAACAGGAGGCTGCCGACAATGCTCTGGACGACCTGAATTCGGGTAATCTCTGCAATCAGCCCACATCCTTCCAGCACGGCCAGCAGCGGGCTGAGTATGAGGGAACCGCAAGTGACCAGAACAATCCAGAGCCAGGGCCATTGCCAAGCGACATTTGTGCCGATGGGATCATGCCGGGAAAAGAACAGCCAGCCCCCCGGCAGCAGCACCAGAGCCACCAGCAAGGCGACGGCACTGTACCAGGTGAAGCTGAGGCGCAGCAGAGATGCCAAACGCGATAGGGCAGCAGAGTCGCCTTCCAAGAGGCCCTCTTTTGTCCAACTCAGATGGGCACACTCATGGCTGGCGAACTGCACCAGAACGTAAGCCAAACCCAGCTCGAAGAAGACCTGCATCGCCAAAATGTCATTGAAGAGAAAGTAGAATCCTTGCTCATTCCGTGACAAAGATCGCGTCAGCAGCATCAAAGTGACAAGGCCAGAGAGCGCAGCCCATCCGCGGCCCATGACAGCAAAGGCCACCGCTCGATCAATCCCAAAACGTTCGCCGATGCCTGATCCCTGACCAGCTTCAGGACGCCGGGTTCCAAAACGCCGGATCAAGCTCAGAGGGGCCTCAAGTTTGGCACCGTCAAATGACTTTTGTCGAGGCATTGGCTCTCACATACTTTCCGGCGCTGCGGTATTAACATGGTTCATCCCTTCGGTACTCTTTGATGACACGCTTCAGCCCTTCTTCCAGAGACACTCGCGGCAGCCAGTTCGTCAAATTCCGCAGCTTGGACGTGTCTGCTTGAAGGCTCATCATCTGATCGGCAGGATAAGGAATTTCGCCGAATCCTAAAGGCAGCGTGGGATCGATAAGATCCCGAATGAGTTCGATCAAATTCCGAAGAGACACAGCCTCACCCGACGCAATGTTGAAGATGCCGGCCGCAGGAGCTGATGCGAGATCGGCGAGAGCCTGTGCCGCGTCCTCAACATGCAGATAATCCCAGCGCTGCCCGCCGGCAGTCAGCGCAGGGCGTTCACCGCGCAGCAGGGTGCGAGTGACGAAGGGAATTAATCCTTGTGCATGATCCTGCGGACCGTACAAAGCAAATGGCCGTGCCCAGAGATATTCCAGGCCCAGGAGCGAACACATCTTCGCAGTCGTCAAACAAAGGGCATATTTGCTGATTCCGTACAATGTGTGCGGTTCCGGAAAGGCTTCTTCGGTAACAGGACCATTCACTGCCCCGTATTCAGCAGCCGACCCACAGCCGACCCAGCGTCGAGCGCCCGCCGCCGCCGCCATCTGAAACAGCTCGATCGAGGGCGGCAGATTACTTCCAATCTGTGTCAGGTCATTTTTATGCTTTCCGCTGCCGCCACCGAACCAGGCGAGATGATAAACCACTTCAGGCCGGGCTGAGTTCAGACAATCTTCCGCGCTTCTAATGTCTGCCAGATCACAGCGAATAACTTTGACCTGGGGCAGGAGCGGCTCAATGCGCCAGACGCTGCTGCTTGGGCGCAGCAAAAGAGTGACGGAGTGACCGTCGCGCAGCAGGCATGCAAGCAGATGCGACCCCAAGAAACCGGCGGCTCCAGTTACAAGGCAGCGCATCGCAGCCTCATTTTTGTTCTCTCGGTGTGTACTCTTGTCCGGCCGCGCCGGAAGAACACTTCAAACAATACGCACGTCCGGGATTGGAACGATGAACTGGCCGCCGCGCCGGCGATACTCAGCCTGCTGGGCGAAGATCTCCTCAGCAAAGTTCCAGGTCAGCAGCAGCAGGTAATCCGGCTGCGACTCCAGCAGCACTTCCGGTGGGCGGATCGGCAGGCCAACCCCGGGAGCATACAATCCCTGTTTGTGAGGGCTGCGGTCCACCACAAAATCCAGCGTTTCCTCCCCAATACCAAAAAAGTTGAGCAGCGTACTGCCTTTGGCCGAGGCACCGTAAGCTGCGATCTGCTTGCCTTCCTGTTTCAGCCCATGCAGCAAGGCCAGAAGACGCTCACGCAGGGCGAGCACTTGGTCGCCGAAGCTGCTGTAGAATTCAGTCCTGCCCACCCCCCAGGCCGCTTCCTCCGCCAGCATCCGAAGGACCGCTTCGGAGCGGGGCGACCCGGCCGGCGTGTCATGGCAGGCGTAAATCCGCAGTGAGCCGCCATGAATGGCAAGACGCTCGGCATCATAAATTCTCAAACCGTGACGCGAAAACAGCCTGTCTAAAGCCGTGAGCGAGTAGTAACAGAGGTGCTCATGGTAGATGGTGTCGAACTCGACATGGTCAATCATGTCCTTGACATAAGGAGACTCGCTGACAACGATGCCGCCGTCTTTGAGGAAGATCGAGAAGCCTTCGACAACGCCGTTCAGGTCAGGCACATGCGCGAGGACATTGTTGGCGTGAATGACGTCCGCTAGCTCACCCTGCGCGGCAAGCTGCCGCGCCAAATCTTTGCCAAAGAACTCGCTGATCGTGCGAACACCTTTTGCCTCCGCCGCCACAGCGATATTGGACGCTGGCTCGATCCCAAGCACAGGAATGTCGTGCCGGCGGTAAAATTGCAGCAGGTAACCGTCGTTGCTGGCAATCTCCGCCGCCAGACTTGCACTGTTCAGATGACGCAGCGGAATTAGCTTCTCGACAAGCGCCTCTGCATGGCGCAGCATGGTATCGGAAAATGACGAGAAGTAGAGATACTGCCGGAACAGTTTTTCCGGGGAAACGCTTTCTGTGATCTGAACCAGTGTGCAGCTCCGGCACAGGACCAGATGCAGCGGGAACCGCTCTTCCGGTTGCCCCTGCCGCTCAGGTGTCAGCAGGGAATTTGCCAGCGGCATCTCGCCCAGGTCAAGGATCGAGAACAGGTCGCCGCTTCCACAGGAGCGGCACTGATACGAACTTAGCGGCATCGGCGTGATCACCTCGCACCTCCTAGCGACTGACGATCCAGCGCTTGACGATACCATGCGATAGTTTTTTCCAGCGCTCCGTCCAGCGTGTAAAGCGGCTGCCAGTCCAGCATACGGCGGGCTTTAGCGGCGCTAAGGTACTGATGCTTGATCTCATTGCTTGCTTCGTTGCGGATGTCAGGCGCGAGTGAGGAACCCATGGTCTTCAGTATCTTCTCCGTCATCTCCAGGACCGTCACTTGCAGCTCATTGGAGAAATTGAACGCTTCGCCGCGCAGGCTGGAGTTCTCCGCCATCTTTTCGGCCAGCAGCATATACGCTGCCGCACCGTCTTCGACATAAAAGTAGTCACGGATAAACGAGCCGTCGGAGCGGATCACCGGTGCCTGACCGCGCAGGATGGAGCGGATCGTGCCAGGGACGATGCGGTTCCAGTTCAGGTCGCCGCCGCCGTAGAAGTTGCCGCAACGGGTGATCGTCACCGGCAGCTCGTAGCTTTTAGCGTAGGTATAGGAGATCAGATCGGCGCAGGATTTGGAAACGTCATAGGGATGCTGGCCTTGCAACGGCGTCGTTTCATCATAGGGCAGGATTTCCTGATCGCCGTAGGCCTTGTCCGAGGACGCGACCACGATCTGCTTGACTTTCGGCGACCGGCGGCACGCTTCGAGCAGGCACCACGTTCCCTGTATGTTCGCTTCAAACGTAGACACAGGGTTACGGTTCGCGATCCCGACAATGGTCTGCGCGGCCAAGTGGATGACCGTATCGATCTCGTACTCGCCTAAAGCCCGTTCCAGCATCGGCTGGTCCGTAACATCGCCGCGCACGATTTTGACTTTGTCCCAGTCGCCGGACCGGACCAGCTCGCAGTCCGGCACCCAGTCGCGTACCAGGCAAACAACGTCGGCTCCCGCCGCGACCAGCGACTTCACGAGCCAGCCGCCGACAAGTCCGGTCGCGCCGGTGACGAACGTTGGACGGTCGCACCAAAAATTACTGCTCAAATTCGCCATTATGCTTTCCACGGAGCGTGACCCGACTGCCACAGGCTTTCCAGAACCTTTTTCTCGCGCAGCGTGTCCATGCACTGCCAGAAGCCTTCGTGCCGGTAAGCGACAAGCTGCCCTTCTCGCGCCAGCCGCTCTAGTGGTGTCAGCTCCAGCAGCGTCTCATCACCTTCGATATAGTCAAAGATTTCCGGTTCAAACACAAAATACCCACCATTGATCCAGCCTTCGCCGGTTTGCGGTTTTTCGCTGAACTCGCGCACCAAATCACCTTCAAAGACAAGGCCGCCAAAGCGGGCGGGTGGACGGACAGCGGTGATGGTCGCAATTTTACCGTGCGCCTTATGGAACTCCAAGACTTTTCCGATGTCCACGCTGCACACGCCGTCGCCATAGGTCACCAGAAACGTTTCACCGCGCAGATACGGCTCCAGCCGCTTAATCCGTCCGCCGGTCTGGGTCTTAAGGCCGGTGTCCATGAGGTGCACGACCCAGTTCTCAGTGTCTTTTTCCATGTCTTCGACTTTGCCGCTGGCGAGATTGACCCGCAGGCTGCCGCCGAGCGAATAGTGGTCGAGGAAGTAACGCTTGACCATCTCGCCTTTATACCCCAGTGCGAGGAAAAAGTCGGTGAACCCATACTGGGCATACGATTTCATGATATGCCAGACAATCGGATGCTCTCCGATCTCCACCATCGGTTTCGGCTTGATTTCGGTTTCTTCGGCCAGGCGCGTTCCCAAGCCGCCGGCTAAGATCACAACGTTCATAAGATCACAGCGTTCATCGTGTCACTTTTGGTATTGCTTCTGCGCTGCGTGCAGCGCGGCCGCTTCTGTGTTTTCGGCGGGAAGTGCGCCGCTGCCATTTATGCCGCTTCCGGGCAGCACGGCCTCTGGCTGGGGCGGGGCAGACCGAGAATAATCTACGACAATGCCGATGAGGAAACCGGCAATCGCCAGCGCGAGGCAGGCCACCACCAGTTTGGCGGCTCCCGGCTCGCCGCTTTTTGGCGGGAGAGCAGTATCTATGACACTCATGCGGCTCTGCGACGAGGCGTTGTTCAGTTTGACCTTCTCAGCCTCGCTCAGCGTCGTTTGCAGGACACCAAGCTGAAGGCCGACTTCCGCCTGCAAACGCCCTGCTTCGCCGGACAACTGCCGGCTGGTGCCGAGGTGCCGCTGGGCGGCGGCAATTTGGTCAAGCAGCTTCGCCTGCCGGGCATACAAACCCTTAATTGTCTCGGCGCTGCGGACATCCGGCGTAGTCAAGCGCTGCTTGATCCCAGCTTTCTGCCGGTTCAAGTCGGCCTCATCGAAATCCAGCCGTTGCCGCGCTGCGAGAAGGTTAGGGTGCTGATCCTCGCTTCCCGGCGGGTACAGCGCGGAGAGCGTCTGGAACGCGATCCGGTCCTGCGTCACACGGTTGCGGACATCGGTGAGGAGCGGGTCGTCGGTCGGGACACGGGATAAATCCTGGAGCTGAGTGCTGATCAGTGCCTGCCCGGTCGCTCGGACCGCCTGTGTTTCGCTTAGTTCCGCCTGCACCTGATTCAGTGCCACATACAGCCCTGCTAGCCCTGACGACGCGGTTGCCGCATCTACGCCCCGAACAGAGGCGAAGGGCGACGTGGGCATGTCGCCGCCTGGGGTCTGGCCGGGGCCCGCTATCCCGGAAGCTGGCGACGAAGCCGGTAGGGAGCGTGGGTCTACCCGGCTCAGGCCGCGCGTGAAGTCCAGAGATTGCCCCAGCGCTTCTTCGTAGCGGGCGCGGGCCAATCGCACTTCCCGGTCCGCGCCGTGCAGCAGCGCCGCACCTTGGTCAGTGTCGCTGGTCGTGAAGTATTCTTTCAGAGCCAAAGCATAGTCGTTGGCCACGTCCGCCGCCGCGTTTTCCACCTGCGGCACGCTCGGCGACGGATGAAGGCCGAGCTTCGGTGGGCCAGGCAGAGAAACGGCAATATACAGCAGACCATCGGTCGCGCTATCGTCGGGCTTAACGCTCTTCATTAAAAACTCCACCGCGTCTTCTTCCGTGTGGAAAGTTTTTGCCCCATAAAGCTGGCGAAGCTGCACATGGCGCTCGACGCCGGCGGCGAGGGCACGGCTTTTTAGAACTCCTAAGTAGCGCTTGCTCGCACCACCGCCGCCGGTGAGCTGCGCGAGCGGGGAAACGCTGGAAGGCTGCTGAAGCGCGACCGAGGTGGTTGCGGTATAAGTGCGCGGCACAAATGCGGCCAGCCCTAAAAACAGCAGGCCCGCCGCCAGCGGTCCCAGCCAGAGCCAGAGCAAACTCTGGCGGCGCAGCGACCGGCGCAGACGTGCCCCATCCAGAATGATTTCGTCTTGGGCAGCCTTGTCATGCGGCTCAGATATTTGCGAAAGGGTTTGCGGCACGTTGTACAATCTCAGCGCACAAGACGGTCTTGGTGCAAAAAAACGGTGGATGAAGATGGCGGAGGAAAAGCATAGGTGTTTTGTTTAGGCCCAATTATATCTTAAAGTGGTTCCTCTTGTCAAA
Organism: Capsulimonadaceae bacterium; assembly: GCA_965213825.1. Lineage (GTDB taxonomy): Bacteria > Armatimonadota > Armatimonadia > Armatimonadales > Capsulimonadaceae > JANXMY01. The sequence goes on along the minus strand of CBDCAE010000009.1, from coordinate 318,676 downwards.
TCGGGCAGGTGAAGGACAAGAGAGAAGGACAGAAGTGAAGGACAGGGGCAAGCCCTGCCCCTGCACTCTGTCTAAGACTGGGCTAAAAGTCAAAAGAGGCTGCCCAGGACTTTCAGCGTGATGGCGGAACCGACCAGCCCCTGGAAGAAGTCGGCAAAGCCGTTACCGCTGCGCCCGATCTTTTCGGCCAGCACTTTGGTCGGGACCAAAATGAGGTCACCCGGCTGAAGCGCTCCGGCCTTGCTGGCGGGAATCAGTCCGCCGCCGGCATGGATGACTTCGATCCGGTCCTTCGCCGCATCCGGCGTGAAGTCACCGGCCCGCTGAATGTAGTAATCAATGGACTGTCCAGGGCGGTAAACGACCCCGCGTGCGCTGAAGACCGCGCCGACGACCTGCACCGTCGTGGGGGTTTCGGGAACAACCAGCGTGTCGCCGTCTTTGAGCAGAACATCTTCCAGAGAGCCGGGGCGCTTGATGGCCTGAGCAAGCTGCACCGCAACCGCGCCGTTGGGCCGAAGCTGGCTGGGAGTGAGCAGGCGGCCCGGTGAAACCGGGTTGTTCTGCGGCAGAGTTGCGATCAGCGGGGCGAGATTGGGATTGGAGGCATTGCCTGCGGACGCGCCGCCGAGACCCGGAATGAGGCTGGACGAGCTGGAGCCGCTGGCCGCCGAGCCGGCGGCTTGAATCAGCGCGAGATTGGCTTTGGCCCGCTCGCGCTGGTACTGACTGAGGTTGAGCATATCGCTCATGCGGTTAATCAATGCCGCCAGATCAAGCTGGCTGCCGGTCACAAGCGCGTCGGTCGTCCGCGTGAACTCGGCGCCCTGCGGGAACGCTTCCGGGCGCAGCCCGCCGGCCTGCTTGACGGCGTCGCTCAGGTGCATCCCCTGCTGAATGATGATCGGACCGGGCCGGTTGACCATGCCGGTGACGGTGACGACCGCCGGGTGGTCGCGCAGGGTGCCGTCGCCCTGCACGGCGACTACGTCCCCGTCGAGCAGCGCGAGGTCGGTTCCTTCGGTGACGGTCTGGTCCGCGCCGTATTCCACGGTGGTCTGCGGGACCGGCGAAATCGCACCGACTGTCCGGGAGGCCACTTGCTGGGGCAGGTCCGTGACGGGACGCCGGGCATGAGCGATGGTCACGCGCGTGCCGCCGCCGGGCTTGAACGCGCCGGACTGCTTCAGAAGGTCGCTGAGGCGCTCGCCTTCGCCGCGTGCATAAAGACCCGGCGCCAGCACATTCCCCAAGATCTTGACCGTGTGGTCGGGCGTGAAATGCGCTTCCCCGATTTTGTAAACAGCCAGGACATCGTTGTCCAGGACAGGCACATCCATGCCGGTATCGCCTGCAATGATCGCGGCGAGGCTGACATACTCGTAAGCGTAAGTGCCGTTGCCGCGCTGGTGCAGCAGGACAGCCCGGTTTGTGTACGCATCCGGCAGCGGCCCGCCGGCATCGAGCAGCAGGTCACTGACGCGCATATTCCGGCTCTGCGTGTACAGGCCGGGGCGCTGGACCGCGCCGCGCACGGTGACAAGGCGGCGGCCGATATAAGATACGTCTTCGTTGGTGAACAGCCGCAGGATGTCGAAGCGCTTCAGCGGGACAAGCTGGGCCTGGTCCAAAGAAAACGATTGTACGGTGGTCGTGTTATCGGCATTCACCCGCGTCAGCTCGGCCCGGCCCTGGTAGGTATCGAAGATGATGCCCCCGGCCCGTGCGACAAGATCAGCGGCGGTCATGCCCGGCGTCAGGGCGTAATCGTCCGGCTGGTCCACCGCACCGCTGATCGTGACGCGGTTGGTCAGGATGGCGCGGATGGACGAGACTTGGATTGTATCACCGTCAAAGACACTCACTTTGGCGACCTGCGCTTTGTCGCGCAGGTTGACATCTTTGATGACCCGGCCCAGGCCGTTGTCAATCGTGTCAATGTGGACGTTCTGGTCCACGCCCGACGCTTTCACGCCGCCCGCATAGCGCAGCGCATCGCGCAGGGTCTCGCTGGTCGTCAGCTCGTACACCGCCGGCTGGCGGACTTCGCCACTAACGGCGATGCGGGACAGGCGGCCCGGAACGAAAATGTTGTCGCCGGATTGCAGCGAAATATCGCCGTTTTTCGCACTCGGACTGCTGCCTGCCGCGCCGAGCAGCGGATAGATGTCCAGTGTTCCGACTAAGCGCCCGCCGCGCAAAATGCGAATGTCGCGGAGCGACCCGTCGGCGGTCGGTCCGCCGGCAGCGTTCAGCACGTTGAATGCGGTCGCGGTGGCCGGGACGGGGTAAGTGCCGGGCGCGAACGCCGCCCCGCTGACTGTCACCTGGATGGTTCGCAGCTGGCGCAGGTCAATCGAGGCGTCTACGTTCCGGTACAATCGTCCAAGCCGCTGGCGCAGTACCGCTTCGGCCTCCGTCGCCGTCCGGCCTGCGACGATTACGCGCCCGATCCCCTGGATGTCAATGCCGCCCTGCAAATCTACCGTGGTCGTGAACTCCTGCGGGGCAAGCGCTAAAGCACTGTAACGGACCGTGAGTGCGTCGCCGGGCTGAAGCTGGTAGTTCGGCGGCAGCGATGCGAGAACATTTTGGGACAGAGTCGAAAGCGGATCGGCGATCTGACCGGTGACGGCGTTTGCCGTGCCGCTTCGAGCCAGGGCATCATCGCCGGAGAACTGGATGCCGCCGCCAAGCTGTGTCAAATCGCCGGGAAAGCCGTCGCTGCCTGAGTTCAAATAGTTGGTGCCGGCGCTGTTTATCCGCCGCCGTTGGACGCCGCTGCTGGTCACATCGCCGGGGAGATTGGAGCCGGTGCCATCAGCGCTGCCGGGCGTGTAGGTATTCGGCGCATAAGCATTCAGCGAGTCTCCGTTGTAGCCGCTGTCTGTTCCCTGCTGCGAATTGAAGGTCCCGTCGCTGTTCGGGTACTGGCTGCCGTCACCCTGCGCCATGCCATTTTGCCCTTGCCGATACGGACTTTGCTCGTTCTGGCTGGGATTAAATGCGCCGGGTTGTCCGTAGCTGCCAGCAGCCGGCGTATTCCCGCCGCGGGAGACTTGTCCTGCCGCCCCAGCGCCGAGCAGCACGGCGTCGGGGCCGAAGCTGTCAGCGCTGCTGTCAGTGTTGGGGTTGTAGCCGTTGGAACTATAGCTGTTCGGGTTGTAACCGTTCGGACTGTAGTCGTTAGCGTTGTTATTAGCATTGCTGTCATTAAGATTATTGTTGTAGCCGTTTGGCTGACCCGGACGAGCACCATTCCGGCCTCTGTAATTCGTAATACGCGGTGCGGGCGGCAGCAGGGCGCGGCGGCGGGCGACAATGATCTGGCGGGCAGGCTGGAAGAAGTCATAGCCGAACAGCGGCAGCGGACGTGCCATGCGGCGTAGAGGCAGAGTGGATGGGTCGGTCGAAAGCGTATAGTCACCTGGATCGCGGCTCACGACCGGCGGAATTAGCCGGTTGCCGGGTGACGTCGGGAAGCTGCCGCGCGTGGTGCTGCTTCCATCGAAGTAAGGCGGGGCAGGGTACTGCGAGCCGTACTGTGGACCGGATTGCGGGCCATACTGCGAGCCGGCTTGAGGACCATACTGCGAGCTATCCGGGCCATCGTTCTGGGTGCTGCCTGAGAAGCCGCCGGGCTGGCTGTCGCCGGAATTGACAGGCGAGTCCGGGCTGCGGGCCGGATCGGTCAGGACCAGCGGATTTGCGGGCGCTGCGGGCCTGCGCTGCCGCGTCGTCCGGCCATTGCGGGTGGCGACGGCATCGGGGTTTCCGGCAGTGTCCACCCCCACTTGCGGCGCAGCGTCCGACGGTGAGCCGGACATACTGCTGTCAGGTGAATACGTTCCCGAATAGGTTCCTGAAGTGTCAGCTCCGGCGTCGGACCCGGAAGACGCCGAGGGGCGTGGCTGAGAATCCTGCCCAGCGCTCGGCAGTGCGCCACCGGACGTCAGAAGAACGCTCAGCCCGGCAGCAAGTACCGCTGGGCGGAGAAGGAAGCGGCGCATGAACAGTGAAGAATGTTGTGAAGGATAGGGCATAGTGGTCCTAGCAAGGGGAGATCGAAAATCGGGACGCTTTCAAGCCGTTCGGGTCAGACCGGCCATTCCAGCCTCTTGCAGCACGGGCAGAGCAAGGGCCGCGGGAATACCGGAGTGGCCAGGCCGTCCGGCAAGGCGCGACAGCACGAGGTAAAGCGTATCGGCCAGCACGCGCAGGTCGCCCCGGAGCGAGCGGACGCGAACATAGTCCACGTCCATTCTCAGCTTCACCGGCAGGATCCGCGCGAAATAGACCTGTTCCCGGTCGGCGTGTCCCGCCAGCAGGTATTCTTCGTGCCGGAAATACAGCGCCGTCGGCCCAGTGATGCCGGGCCGGATACTCAAAACGATTTCGCGACGGCCTGGGTCGAAGCGGTCTACAAAGCGCGGCACTTGGGGACGCGGCCCGACCAGGCTCATATCGCCGCAAATCACATTGAACAACTGCGGCAGCTCATCAAGCTTCCAGGAACGCAGGCACCGCCCTACCGGCGTGATCCGCGTGTCGTCCTGCGCCGTGACCAGCGGCCCGTCCACTCCTGCCGTTCCCGGCGTTGTCTGCATTGTCCGCAGCTTCCAGATGCGAAACAGCCGCCCGCTCATCCCAACTCGCTCCTGGCGGTAGAACACCGGGCCGAGCGAGGACAGCTTAATCGTCAGCGCCGCCGTCAGCAGCACCGGCGCGGACAGCGTCAGCAGAAGCAGCGAGCCGCCGACATCCAGTCCCCGCCGCAGCGCGTCCGTGTAGAGCGGCACAGCGGTTTGTTTTTGAGCAAGAATGGAATTGTGGTTAGGCAAAAGTGTCGGCATGATGGGAAATCCGGCATCGGCAGTGATGACACCCAAAAACTACGCCAAAGAAAAGTATACTGCATTTTTCGGCAAAAACGCGCGTCTTTCGCGGAAAGCCACCAGAGCCGCACGGACGCGCTTTCTTCTATGACACTAATTTTGCCGGTTTGTTTCACCCACCGCTGACTTTTTCGCCAAATCAGCTCCCAGGCTTTCAGGATAGACAGCAGCGGCGGCAGGGACGTCTGCCAGAGCCAGTCCGCTTGCAGCCACAGGCTGGGCAGCACGACACCATCGGGTTGGCTCAACTCCGTTCGGACCCTCTCCTTTCGCAAGGAGAGCCTGGGCGCAAAGCGATTAGGTGAGGCCTAAAACTTCGCCACAGTGATCGCGCCTTCGGATGCCGAGGTCACGGACGCGGCGTATTTTGCCAGGACGCCGGTAGTATAGTGCGGCGTGGGAGCGGTCCATTCGGGCCGTCGGCGAGCGAACTCTTCTTCAGACACATCTGCGATGATGGTACCGTTCTCAATGTCAAGCGTCACTATATCGCCCTCGCGGAGCAAGGCAATCGGGCCGCCGACGGAAGCTTCGGGGGCGACGTGGCCGACCATCAAGCCGCGGGTCGCGCCGGAAAAGCGGCCATCCGTGACCATGGTGACTTCACCGCCGAGACCCTGCCCGACCAGTGCCGCCGTGACTCCCAGCATCTCGCGCATTCCCGGCCCGCCTTTCGGGCCTTCGTAGCGGATGATGACCACGTCGCCCGGCACGATTGACCGGGCCGAGACGGCAGCCATGGCGTCTTCTTCGCGGTCGAAAATCCGGGCCGGGCCGTGAAACTGGGTTTTCTCTGTCCCGGCCAGCTTGATGACTGCGCCTTCGGGCGCGAGGTTGCCGTGCAGGATGACGATGCCGCCGCGCGGCTTGAAGGCTTTGTCGGCTGTGACGATGACTTGCTGGCCTGGCTCTTCTTCGGCCAGCGCGGCTTCTTCGGCCAAAGTCTTGCCTGACGGGGTGGGGCGGTCGCCATGCAGGAGGCCCGCCGCCAGCAGGTTTTTCGCGACAAGCCGCGTACCGCCCGCTCGGTGCATGTCGGTTGCGACATACTTGCCGCCGGGGGTGAGGCTGGTGATGACCGGAGTGCGGGCCGAAACACGGTTGAAGTCGTCCATCGTCAGGGGAACGCCGGCTTCGCGGGCCAGCGCGAGGAGGTGCAGGACGGAGTTGGTCGAGCCGCCGGTCGCCGCCGCGCCTGCAATCGCGTTCTCGAACGCTTCTCTGGTCAGAATGTCGGAAGGCAAAACACCGCTTTTGAGAAGATTGACGATCATGTGACCGGCTTCGACACCGACCTCATCTTTTTTGGGATCAACCGCAGGAACACCCGCAGACCCTAGTGAGGCCAAGCCTAAGAATTCCATGACAATCGCCATTGTGTTCGCTGTAAACTGTCCGCCGCACGACCCCGCGCCGGGGCAGGCGGCATCTTCCAGCTCGGTCAAATCTGCGTCGGTGATCTTTCCCGCCGCCGCTGCGCCGATGCCCTCGAACACGTCCTGAATGGTGATGTCGCGGCCTCTGTACCGGCCCGGCGCAATCGAGCCGCCGTACAGCAGCATACCGGGGATGTTGAGACGCGCCAGGGCCATCGCCGCACCCGGCGCGGTCTTGTCGCAGCCGACCAGGCAGATGACAGCGTCAAACATGTGCCCGCGCGTCACCAGCTCGATGGAGTCGGCAATGACTTCACGGCTCACCAGCGACGTTTTCATACCCTCGGTACCCATCGTAATGCCATCGCTGATGGCAATCGTGTTGAACTCCTGCGGTGTCGCGCCCGCTTCCCGGATGCCCTGCATGACTTTTTGAGCCAGCGCCCGCAAGTTGAGGTTGCACGGCATGGTGCCGATCCAGGTGGACGCGACCCCGATGATCGGCTTTTTGATGTCCTCATCGGTCAGCCCGACGCCCTTCAAATAAGAGCGGGCCGCAGCCCGGTCGCGCCCTTCGGTAATCACGCGGCTTCGCGCTTTTGGGTCATAAGCTATTGGGTTATCAGGCATGGGGAAACTCCACAAACACAAGCGATTTGGGAGAATTATACCTGCGGGGGTCGGGGTTTGGCTACAGGGACGGAGTTGAGTATTAGACAGACCAATCCTCGATCTGAAGACCGGGGACTTTGCCGAAGTGACTCGTGTTGCGGGTTAGAAGAACGGCACCGTGGGCAAGGACAACAGCGGCAATCTTCATATCCATTGTACCAATGCGGAGCTTTAAAGCGAGAAGCCGCTGAAACTCAGCGGCAGCTTTTGAGTCGTAATCCAGAATGGAAGCTGCAATAACTCTGGAGCAACTTTTTCAACTCGCTGTAGTCAAATATTTGTCGCTCCGGGGTGGTTACCCGTGCGAGACGCGCAAGCCAGCCTCGCATCTGTTCTTCATAACTAACGATTGTCGTTGCGACATCATCCGGTGGCAGGGTACGAAGGCGTAGGCGGATCCGCAATCCCTCCGCACCGCCACGCTGCAACAAACTCATATGGTCGGTATCCAGAAGAACCATCAGGTGGCCTCCGTATCCTCTTTCGGACGCTGCGCTTCACGATACTCCCGCCCGAGCCGAGTTGCTTCCTCGAACCCGTCACTCTCGGCGAAAATGCCGAACATTTTCTCCCATCCGGCAGGGGCGGGCAGCGGTTTCTCTGCTGCCAATTCCTGCTTGATTTGCGCGAGTTCATTTTCTAGTGCGGCCATGCGCTCTTCCAATGCTTCTGCTGCCATGAAAAACCTCCATTACTCACTGGTTTTGGAAAATTATACCTGCGGGGGTCAGGATTTGGCTACAGGGACGGAGTTGGGTTCTGCCGGCATCAGCGATACCGGCTTGGCGGACAGGAGAAGTGCTGTTGGAACGCGGTGCTGAAATGCGATTGACTTTGATAGCCGCATTCTAGCGCAATGTCTAAAATGCTGAGGTCCGTGTCCGCGAGCAGAGAGGCCGCCGCCTCCATTCTGGTCTTGGTGAGGTAGCGGCGCGGGGTCACCCCCATAGCCTCTCTGAAGAGACGCACGAAGTGAAACGGGCTTACTCCGGCTTCTTCGGCCAGACGGTTCAAAGTGAGCGGTTCCTGGTAATGGATGTGCATGTACTCCAGGACATGCGCCAGACGGCGTCTTCCCAATGTTCCCGGACTTCTGCTCTCCTGAGACGGATCCGGCCAGCCATTTTGCAGAGACAACAGATGCACGGCTAGGAACTGGGCTGCATAACGCCTGGACTGTGGTGCTTTACCTCGCCCGCCGGACGCCGCTTAAAAAAATGACCTGGACAAAAAAGCGCTCTGAGTAGAAAATGCCAAGACATTAGCGCTTGAACGAGAACGGTGTGGTGAGCGGGGACAGGTCGCCGAGTTCGTCATCATCGTCCAAAGAAGCGGGTTTAGCGAAGCTCGACACGGGCGTCTCCGGGCGCGAAGCGGCATGGCTGCCGTTGCCGTTCATCGCAGGCGGGGCTGCGATGCGAAGCGACGACAAGACGGCAGGATCCAGGCCTTTGATCACAGCATTTTCCGGTGTGATCACTCCCTTGACGACCAATTCCTGCAAAGCTTGGCCAAGAGTTATCATCCCAAGATTCGAGTTTGTCTCAATGATGGAAGGCAACTGGAACGTTTTGCCCTCACGGATAAGATTTTTGACGGCTGCCGTCGTCGTCATAATTTCCAAAGCGGCGACGCGCCCGCCGCCGATCTTCGGGACAAGCGTTTGGGCGATGACCCCTTGCAGCGATTCCGACAGCTGCGTCCGTATCTGGGACTGCTGATGCGGTGGGAAGACGTCAATGATCCGGTCCACTGTCTGAGCCGCGCTCGACGTATGCAGCGTGCCGAACACCAGATGCCCCGTTTCGGCGGCAGAAACGGCCAGCGAGATCGTCTCCAGATCTCGCATCTCACCGACCAGGATTACGTCCGGGTCTTCCCGCAGCGCCGCCCGCAGGGCGCTCGCGAACGACTCGGTATGCACTTTCACTTCCCGCTGATTGACCAGGCACTTCTTGTGCGGATGCACAAACTCAATCGGGTCTTCCACGGTCAGAATGTGGGCGTGGCGCTCGTTGTTGATCAAGTCCACCATCGCCGCCAGCGTTGTAGACTTGCCGGACCCGGTCGGCCCCGTCACCAGCACCAAGCCGCGCTCTTCCCGCGCCATCTCCGCCAGCACCGGTGGCAGGCCCAGCTCTGCGAATGACTTGATTTCCGTCGGGATGACCCGGAAGACCGCACCTTCGCCGCGCCGCCCGACAAAGAAGTTGCATCGGAAGCGGGCCAAATTGGGAATCTCGATGCTGAAGTCCAGGTCCCGCTTCTCCTCAAAGCGGTTCTGCTGATCGCCGGTCAGTATCCCAATCAGCATGGTCCGTAAAACGTCGCGGGTCAATTCGGGGTAGGGGAGCTGCTGCATTTCCCCATGCAGGCGGATTGTTGGGGGGGCGCCCACGGTTAGATGCAGGTCCGATGCCTTGCTCGTGACCGTTTTTCGCAGCAGTTCTTCAATGTCCATAACGCAGATGTCCTCTCGGCAGTATCCAAAGGGGTAAGACTAACGCTTTATTATCGGCAAGCCCCCGGCAAAAAAAGAGGCCGACCCAGCCATTATACTGTATCGGCCCCATGTTCGTGCTTCAGCTTGTAAAACGCTTCAGCAACGCAGAAACATCCGCGGGACGGCGGCAGCGGACCGTCTTGCCGGAATAGGCTTGAAGAACCTGGGCAACGGCGGCCCGGTTCATCGCGTTATCGTCGTTCGGATCGGTCGGCACGCCTGGGACCGGGTTCAGATAATACTGCCGCTTGCCGCCGGCAAAGCGGAGCATTTTCCTAAAGCCAGGATGGGTATTTGTGCGGGCAAGGTCGGCGCGAATGTGCCGCAGCACAATCCGTTGATAGCAAAGGGTCCAGTGCAGATCAAGCCAAACAATCGTATCCGCACTTTGGAGCAGATCATCCACCCACCAGAGATAATCGCCTTCAGACACCCAAGAGGGCTGCGCCGTAATCTGCCGAACATCATGCAAGCGCTCTTCCAAAGAGCGCTTGCTATGGTGAGCATAGCCGATATTGTCCAGCTCGTAACAGGGAGCGTCGAGAACATCCGCCAGTTGCCGGGCGAGAGTCGTCTTGCCGCTCCCGCCGGAGCCGATGATATGAATACGCTTCGGAGAACTGTTCATTTGAGAATACCCTCCATCATATCTAGATAACCGTATACTGGGTCGCTCACACGTTCGCGCTTCAGTTTGTGAAACGCTTCAACAAGGCGGAAACATCGGCGGACTGGCTGCAACGGATTGTCTTTTTCGAGTAAGCGCCAAGAACCTGGGCGACGGCGGCACGGTTTTTCGTGGCGTCGTCATTGGGATCGGCAGGCACAGCCGGAACCGGGTTCAAGCAATACTGCCGCACGCCGCCCGCAAAGCGGATCAGATTCAAGAAGCCGGGGTAGTCGTTCGTCCCGGCAAGGTCGGCGCGAATGTGCCGCAGCACAATCCGCCGGTAGCACAGGGTCCAGGGCAGATCAAGCCAAACAATCACGTCCGCATTTTGGAGCAAAGCGTCCGTCCACCAGAGATACCCACCTTCAGACACCCAGCTTGGCTGCGGCGCAATCTGCCGAACAGAGTCTAATCGCTGTTCCAAAGTACGCTTCGCATGACCATCATAACCGATGTGGTCCAGCTCATAGCAGGGAGCCTTCAGAGCCTCCGCGAGCTGCCGGGCGAGAGTTGTCTTACCGCTTCCCCCGCAGCCGATAATATGAATACGCTTCGGAAAGTCATTCGTTGGAGAACCAATCATTTCAGAATGCCCTCCACCATGTCCAAGTAGCGAAACAGGCAGGAAGTATACAAAGGTGAGAACGTGCAGCCCTCTGCATTCGCGATTAGCCGCAGTTGTTCCGTTTTGCTCACCAGGTGCCGCAGGCGATCCACTTTCTCCCTCGGAGTTTCCGGCACCCCCCAATCTTCCGGCGTCAGCAGCGCCGCCTGTCCAAGCCAGGCCGCCGCTTCTTCCAGCCCCGGCTTCGGGTAGAACATCAGGCTAAGATCAGAACCCGGATTACGCGCCAGAGACTTTGCCGTGATAGAAAACATGAACCAAGCAAAATTGAGGCTATGCTCGACTTCTGCTTGAAGGCCCAACGGCTCTTCCCAGGGGGCAAGCACCGGAGACTCTTGATCTGCGACCGCTTCTGCCTGACGGTCAAACAGAACCGCATATTCCGCATCGGGAAGCACGGTTGACTGCGGCTGCCAGTAGCAGTCCACTTGCAGCAGCCCATGACGGCCTTCATGCAGAAAGCTCATGTACCCACCGCCTGCCGGTGCGTGCTGCGGCGTGTTCTTGCTTATGATCAAGCTCCCGGTCTGCTCCGCATATTGCCGCAGGTACGGTCCCATCTCCGCCGCCGCGCCATCTGTGACAAGGAGCCACGGGTCAAGGTCGCTGAGGTCATCGGCCTCACCCCGCCCAAACGATCCCCACAGCAAAGCCGCCCGGAGGCGCGTGTCGCTCTGCCAGGAAGCCGTCAAAGACGCCAGCAGCGCCGCCCGGTCTTCCCGATGCTCCCGCAGGGCATCAGCGACAGCAGGGGCAGAGGCAGCAAATTGTTCAGAGAAAATAGGAGAACGTGACATGGATTTCTTCTTTCGTTAGAGTGAAAGAAGCTGATTGGCGGGAGACGCCAAAAAGCCTCAATGCAAAAGACGCGAACAAGGGCCAGTCAAGGAAGACTTGACTAACGGCTTGCTAGTGTTTTGTGTTGAGGCTTAATCCAATGGAGCAAGATATTTCTTGGAAAGTGTCGAAAACAGGAAATGCCCGGCAAGATGAGCTTACCGGGCATTTTTCAATTAATCTGGCGGTGACCTATTTTCCCGGACAATTGCTCGTCAAGTATCTTCGGCGCAGGAGAGCTTAACTTCCGTGTTCGGAATGGGAACGGGTGGACCCCTCCGCGATAACCACCAGAAATCGTTAGGTACAGATCCCCAGGTTCAAATGAATGATTAGGGGACTGTCCTTGGACAACTGCATATCAAAAAGCAATGGGTGTTACGCAGCAATCTCGAATGATTGCTTTCTCAGTAATTTGTAATCAAGCCCTCGACCGATTAGTACTGCTACGCTGAACACGTTGCCGTGCTTACACCTGCAGCCTATCAACCCGGTGGTCTTCCGGGGGTCTTACCAGCTTCTGCTGTGGGAAATCTTATCTTCAGGTCTGCTTCGTACTTAGATGCTTTCAGCACTTATCAGTACCAGACATAGCTACCCAGCGTGTGCTCCTGGCGGAACAACTGGTACACCAGAGGTCTGTCCATCCCGGTCCTCTCGTACTAGGGACAGCTCCCGTCAAATTTCCTGCGCCCGCAACGGATAGAGACCGAACTGTCTCACGACGTTCTGAACCCAGCTCGCGTACCGCTTTAATGGGCGAACAGCCCAACCCTTGGGACCTAATCCAGCCCCAGGATGCGACGAGCCGACATCGAGGTGCCAAACCTTGCCGTCGCTGTGAGCGCTTGGGCAAGATAAGCCTGTTATCCCCGGCGTAGCTTTTATCCGATAAGCCTTGGCGCGCCCACGCGCTACCAAAGGGTCACTAGAACCGACTTTCGTCCCTGCTCGACCTGTTTGTCTCACAGTCAATTTCCCTTATGCTCTTACACTCTACAGCTGATTTCCAACCAGCCTGAGGGAAACTTGGTGCGCCTCCGTTACATTTTGGGAGGCGACCGCCCCAGTCAAACTACCCGCCTGTTACGGTTCCTTTGCCGGATAACGGCGAAGGTTAGTGTTTCAGCATAGCCAGGGCAGTGTTCCATTGGCGCCTTGCGGCTCCTGCCTACGCTCTACAAACTAAACCAAAACACAATAACAAGGTGTAGTAAAGCTGCACGGGGTCTTTTCGTCCAGTTGCGGGTAACCGGCATCTTCACCGGTACTACAATTTCACCGAGTCTCTCGTTGAGACAGTCATCAAGTCGTTACACCTTTCGTGCAGGCCGGAACTTACCCGGCTAGGAATTTCGCTACCTTAGGACGGTTATAGTTACCGCCGCCATTCACCAGGGCTTCGATTCAGAGCTTTGGCTTGCGCCGAACCCCTCCTGTTAACCTTCTGGCATTGGGCAGGTGTCAGCCCCTATACTTAGGATTTCTCCTTAGCAGAGACCTGTGTTTTTGTTAAACAGTCGCTCGATGCTTGTCACTGCGACCTCCAAGATTTAACCTCAGAGGCACCCCTTCTCCCGAAGTTACGGGGTCAATTTGCCTAGTTCCTTAACGAGAGTTCTCTCGAACACCTTGGTATTCTCTACCTGCCTACCTGTGTCGGTTTGCGGTACGGGCAGTACAACCATAAGTTTAGAAGATTTTCTCGACGATCCGCCCCCCCACTTCGCTTCACCCGAAGGATCCACTCGTTCACTCTCTCTCGTTACGCCTACGGATTTTCCTATAAGCCGGAGTAAGAGTTTCACGCGCACTACCAACAGTCGCGCTGAGGACTGGGACCGTGTCCCTCCATCACTGATTGCACTGGTCACGGAATATCAACCGTGTGTCCATCGACTACGCCGTTCGGCCTCATCTTAGGCCCGACTAAACTTCAGAGGACGAGCCTACCTGAAGAACCCTTAGGCTTTCGGTGGACAGGATTCTCACCTGTCTTAGCGCTACTTATGTCCGCATCCTCACTTGCTGCCAGTCCACCACTGCTTCCGCTATGGCTTCGTCCCGACAGCAACGCTCCTCTACCACTTGCCTTGCGGCAAGTCCAACGCTTCGGTGGCCGGCTTGAGCCCCCATACATTATCGGCGCAGAACGCCATTCGACCAGTAAGCTGTTACGCACTCTTTAAATGGTGGCTGCTTCTAAGCCAACATCCTGGTTGTCTATGGAATTCCACATCCTTTTACACTTAGCCGGCACTTGGGGACCTTAGCGGTTGGTCTGGGCTGTTTCCCTTTTGACTATGAAGCTTATCCCCCACAGTCTCACTGCTCTGCTCTGATCTGTCGCCATTCGGAGTTTGGTAAGGTTCAGTAACCCGGTAAGGCCCCTAGCCTTTCCAGTGCTCTACCTGCGACAGAGAACGCAAAACGCTGCACCTAAATGCATTTCGAGGAGAACCAGCTATCTCCGTGTTCGATTGGCATTTCACCCCTACCCTCAGCTCATCCGAGCATTCTTCAACATACATCGGTTCGGTCCTCCACTCGGTCTTACCCGAGCTTCAACCTGGCCAAGGGTAGATCACACGGTTTCGGGTCTAATCCCGGCAACTAAGGCGCTCTATTCGAACTCGCTTTCGCTACGCCTGCGTGTCTGAGACACTTAAGCTAACGCTGCCGAAATTAACTCGCGGACTCATTCTGCAAAAGGCACGCAGTCATACGATAAATCGTACTCCCACTGCTTGTAGGCGGCATGGTTTCAGGTTCTATTTCACTCCCCTCCCGGGGTTCTTTTCGCCTTTCCCTCACGGTACTAGTTCACTATCGGTGGTAAGAAGTATTTAGCCTTAGGAGGTGGTTCTCCCAGATTCACGCAGAATTCCTCGTGCTCCGCGTTACTTGGGTGCTCTCGAACAAGTCCTGCTCTTTTCGTCTACCGGGCTTTCACCGTCTATGGCTGGCTTTTCCAAAGCCATTCGACTAAAAGCAGGATTTGTAACTTGTTTGGTCTTCTGCCGTTGACCGTAGACAGTCCCGCGACACCGAATACGCAACGCCGGCAGGCTATATTCACGTATTTGGTTTAGGCTGTCCCGCTTTCGCTCGCCGCTACTTACGGGATCACTTTTGTTTTCTCTTCCTTCGGGTACTTAGATGTTTCAGTTCTCCGAGTGCCCTCCTCGTATCCTATGTATTCAGATACGGGTGCCATGCATCGCATGGCGGGTTTCCCCATTCGGAAATCTCCGGGTCAAAGGTTGCTTGCACCTCTCCGAAGCGTATCGCCGCTTGCTGCGTCCTTCGTCGGCTCCTTACCCCAAGGCATTCACCATGCGCCCTTTGTAGCTTGATTGCTTTTCAATTACTAAGGTGTTATCTCAAAACTGGCAGTAAATTGCTTTACCGACAGCATCGATGAAATTGCTATGTTTTACCCATTGCTTTTCTTTATGCAGTTGTCAAAGGACAGTTGGACTTGAGACTTGCTCTTGTCCGAAGCGCCGACCCTCGCATTGGAGGCCGTTCGGCGCGTTATTCACGGCAACTATGTTACCGCAAACTATGCGGATTTGTCAAGCATTTCCATCCTTATATACAGTGTGTACTGGGGAGGAAAGCGACACAATCCAAATCGTCAAAACTTAAAGGTGCAGCACAGAATGGTGGAGAATAGCGGGTTCGAACCGCTGACATCTACTTTGCAAAAGTAGCGCTCTACCAACTGAGCTAATTCCCCGGAATGCACCCTGCGCTTTGGCACGGATACAAGAGAAACCTATGAGAATAGGGTAGTGGGCCCAAGTGGACTCGAACCACTGACCTCACGGTTATCAGCCGTGTGCTCTAACCAGCTGAGCTATAGGCCCCAGTATGATCTTTCCATCCAGACAAGCACAGAGGGAAGGCAGTCTAGCCTTCCCTCGGTAAACGACGGTAGCGTAGCTGGTCTTCGGCTTATGCGGCTGTCTGATTGGA
Organism: Capsulimonadaceae bacterium; assembly: GCA_965213825.1. GTDB lineage: Bacteria > Armatimonadota > Armatimonadia > Armatimonadales > Capsulimonadaceae > JANXMY01. The sequence continues at coordinate 303,117 of CBDCAE010000009.1, read as the reverse complement.
AATAATCATAAAATCTCGCTGGTATGCAAAACTGTTGAAATCAAAACAGCAATGCACATGGAAAACTAAATAGGGTCTCGTGAAACAAATCTACTGAGCAGTAACAAAAAAGTAGTTCCAAGAAAGATCGACCTGTATTGATGCTTGACGCTTGGAGCCGAAGCTCCTTGAGACGCCAAGACATAAATCCTTAGAAAGGAGGTGATCCAGCCGCACCTTCCGATACGGCTACCTTGTTACGACTTAGTCCCTCTCGCTCCCCACAGCTTAGTCAGCTCCCTCCCTTGCGGGTTAAGCCACCGACTTCGGCTGCAGACAACTCAAGTGACTTGACGGGCAGTGTGTACAAGGCCCGGGAACGTATTCACCGCAGTTTAGCTGACCTGCGGTTACTAGCGATTCCGACTTCATGCAGGCGAGTTGCAGCCTGCAATCCGAACTGAGACCGTATTTTTGCGATTGGCTCCACCTCGCGGTCTTGCGTCGCTCTGTTTAACGGCCATTGTAGCATGTGTCAAGCCCAGGATGTAAGGGCCATGCCGATTTGACGTCATCCCCACCTTCCTCCCGCTTACACGGGCAGTTTCCAAAGAGTTCCCGACTTTACGCTGGCAACATTGGATGAGGGTTGCGCTCGTTGCGGGACTTAACCCAACATCTCACGACACGAGCTGACGACAACCATGCAACACCTGTCTCTACGTCCTCTTGCGAGGAAGGCCCACTTTCATGGGTTGTCGTAGGATGTCAAACCCTGGTAAGGTTCTTCGGTTAGTGACGAATTAATGCACATGCTCCACCGCTTGTGCGGGCCCCCGTCAATTCCTTTGAGTTTCAACCTTGCGGCCGTACTCCCCAGGCGGAATACTTATTGCGTTAGCTGCGACACCAGGGGGGTCGATACCCCTGACATCTAGTATTCATCGTTTACGGCGTGGACTACCAGGGTATCTAATCCTGTTTGCTCCCCACGCTTTCGCGCCTCAGCGTCAGTTATAGGCCAGCGAGCTGCCTTCGCCATGGGTGTTCCGATCGATATCTACGCATTTCACCGCTACACCGACCATTCCACTCGCCTCTCCCACACTCAAGGTTCCCAGTATGAAAGGCAGTTCCGGGGTTGAGCCCCGGAATTTCACCCCTCACTTAAGAACCCGCCTACGCGCTCTTTACGCCCAGTAACTTCGGACAACGCTCGCCCCCTACGTATTACCGCGGCTGCTGGCACGTAGTTAGCCGGGGCTTATTCACCAGGTACCGTCATTTTTTTCTTCCCTGGTAAAAGAAGTTTACATCCCGAAAGATTTCATCCTTCACGCGACGTCGCTGCATCAGGCTTTCGCCCATTGTGCAAGATTCCTAATTGCTGCCCCCCGTAGGAGTCTGGGCCGTATCTCAGTCCCAATCCGGCTGATCGTCCTCTCAGACCAGCTACCCGTCGAAGCCTTGGTGGGCCGTTACCTCACCAACTAGCTGATAGGCCGCGGGCCCATCCTGAAGTGCCTTGCGGCTTTGTCTCCTCTGTGATGCCACAGCGAGACACATGCGGTATTAGCAACTCTTTCGAGTTGTTGTCCCCCGCTTCAGGGCAGGTTGCCCACGTGTTACGCGACCGTTCGCCACTAACCAGCATTGCTGCTGATCCGTTCGACTTGCATTTCTTAGGCACGTCGCAAGCGTTCGTCCTGAGCCAGGATCAAACTCTCCATAAGTATATTGTTATCGGTCCGAAGACCTTCTAGCAAACTTGTTGAATTGTCTGAGATACTATGTCCGGCTAGGTACATAGTTCCAGTTTTTGTGTTTCTCATTTCAGAGATCCACGATTAAAACTTCCTTGGCTTCTTTGTTACTTTATATTGTTTTGCAGAGTAAACTGCAAGATATATATGCTCAAAGGTTTGTTTCACGATTCCACTATTTAGTTTTCAATGTGCATCGCCGGCTCTTACCGATCCATGTTTATGTTTCGGAGGCAAGCAATAAAAAACCACGCTATCGTTAAAGATACCCGTTAGGTCAGGTGAAGAAAACTCTCAGTGCGAACACTTCCAGTTCGTCGTCACCTCCACTCGGTTACCCTTGCAGCGCGGAGGTCATTGCTCTTCGGCTTAGTGACGAGGGATAGTATACATCAGCTTCGCAGCGTTTGTCAACCCCTTTGTCAAAAGTTTTTCAATTCTTTTTTGCGGCTGCTTTTCGGCATCGCGTTATCGCTGGCTCTTTGGCCCGGCGACAAGAATTAGTATATCAGAAAGTTTCTCTCTTTGTCAAGGCTTTCAGAAAATAACTTTTGTTTATTTTCGTCGGCCTCACCGTCGCTGGCTCTTTGGCCCGGCAACGAAGAGTAGTATGACATCACGTTTCCGCTTTGTCAACCCTTTTGTGAAAACTTTTTTGCCTGTTTTCGCTTGGGGTTGTTTCCGTCAGGCTTTGCTGTCGGCAACGAAGAATAGTATGGCATGGGCCGCAGCGAGAGTCAAGGGGTTTACAAATCTTTTTCCGGTTGCTTTTCAGCCTAATCAGCCCCAATCGCAGAAGACACGGCTCAGGTTCGGCGGGGTTAAAGGGCCCAGTGCTGTTTTCTTCCCCCTTGCTTTCCCTTGCTCTTGCCATCTCGCGTCTCACACTTGTTTCACAGCAGAAGGTTCTCGGCCCAGGAAAGGTCAAGAGGGTAGGAGAGGCGCTGCATCAGCCCTTTCTTGATCTCCGCGAAGCATGGCATGACACCTGCTTCCTATAGCTGTTGCTTCTTATGACCCCTGCTTCTTCCGATCCTTCTCCCCCTCTAATAGCACAACCGGCTCAGACATCAGCGCGGCAATTGCCTTCATAGTTGTTTCGCTGATAATCGTCAGTGCATCCTTCGACGGATCGGGGTTCGCCGCCAGCATCTCCGCAGCGGTCATCGGCTTGCCAATCGTTGCCGTGACATGCGCCCGGTGCAAGCCGCCGTGCTTCGGCAGCACTTTAGCGGTTCCCTCTAAAGCGATCGGGACAATCGGCACCCCGGTCTGCTTCGCCACCAGCGCAAAGCCTTTCTCTCCCGGCAGCAGGGTTCCCGGATCGGCCCGCGTCCCTTCCGGGAAGATGCCCATCACCCGCCCTGCCTTCAGCTCGGCCATTGCCTGCTTCAAAGCCCCCCGGTCCGCCGCCCCACGCTTGACTGGAAACGCCCCCATCGCCTTGATGTACGGCCCGAACAGGGGGATACGAAACAAAGAGTCTTTCGCCATGAGGTGGAGCTGGCGCTTCGTCACCAGTGACAAGTAAGGTGGGTCCATATAGGCTCGGTGGTTCGGCGCGAGTATGATCGGGCCGGTTTCCGGGATATTCTCGGCTCCAATGACCGTAATCCCTCCTAAAAGTGGGATCATAATCCGCATCAGGACGCGCGTGATCGCATACGCGCGTGTGTACTTCTCCGAGGGATACTCTTCACTCATGTGTTGATTTTCGCTTTACAGAATTCCAAAATGCGCGAAACCACTTGTTCTACGCCCAAACCGTCGCTTTGCAGCAGGATTGCGTCGCCGGCCGGTACCATTGGAGCGACATCGCGGGACGCATCCCGCTGATCTCGCGTGGCAATGTCTTGTTCGAGCTGCGCCGTAGACAGCGCAATTCCCGACATCCCCAGCTCTTCCCGGCGGCGGCGGACACGCTCGGCCTGCGACGCCGTTAGGAAGACTTTCACTTCCGCATTCGGCAGCACTACCGTGCCGATGTCCCGCCCCTCCATGACCACGCCGCCCTGCCGTCCTATCTCCCGCTGCAGCGCCGCCAGCCGGGTCCGCACGCACGGCAGCGCGGAAAGCGGGGAAGTCAGGTTGCTGATTTCCGGCGTCCGTATCTTGTCCGTGATCTCCGTTTCACCCACAAACACCCGCTGCGGCTCCAGGCGTATCTCTACGCGATTCGCCAGACCGCACACTGCCGCGCTGTCCGACAGCGCAATGCCCGCCTCCACCACCGCCCAGGCCACTGCCCGGTACATCGCGCCCGTATCTACATAAGTATAGCCCAGTGCCGAGGCCACCCGCCGGGCCACCGTGCTTTTCCCCGCCCCCGCCGGCCCGTCAATCGCAACCCTGATCTTGTCCATCATGCGCCCATTGTAACCCGCCGCGACAAGCCTTGTCAACGCGCGGTATAATAGCGGCAGAGGAAACTGACCATGTATGTCACAATTGAAGATGCCGAAAGTGAGCTTGCCCAACTTGTAGACCAGGCTAGCAAAGGCGAAGAAGTGATTGTTGTACGCGATCATGCTGTCGTCGCCAAAATTGTGCCGCTGCCAGTGGAAACAGATAAGCCGATCCGCTCAGGCTACGGCAATGCCAAAGATTTACTCATTTACATGGCGGATGATTTTGATGCTCCAATGGAAGATTTCAAGGACTATATGTGATGCGCGTGATTTTGGACACGCACAGCATTCTGTGGTATGCCTTTGGCGATCCTAAACTGAGTGCGGCAGCAAAAAGTTTCATTGATGATCCTGTCAACGACAAAATTCTTAGCATTGTTTCGCCCTGGGAAGTCAGCATCAAGGTCGGTTCAGGCAAACTCAGCGTGGCAAAGCCTGTTGACATTTTCTTCGCCAGCCAGATTAACTTGCTTTCACTGCAAATTCTGCCAATCACATTGGCGCATCTCGACTCTGCCGCTTCATCATCGTGACCCGTTCGACCGGATGCTGATCGCCCAAAGCCTCACCGAAAACATTCCGATTGTCTCGGCGGACGCGGCATTCGACGCTTACGGCATCACGCGCCTTTGGTAATACCAGTAAAACAGTAATTATGAGTACCTACCCCGATCTCAGCAGCAAGGTTACCCTCGCGACGCTCGCCCGCAAAAAGCGGCAGGGCGAGAAGATCTCCATGCTGACCGCTTACGATTATCCCCTGGCCCTCCTCGTAGACCGCTCCGGCGTGGATATGGTGCTGGTCGGCGACTCGCTCGGCATGGAAGAGCTGGGCTTTGACACGACCCTGCCGGTGACGATGGACATCATGCTCCACCACACGAAAGCTGTCCGGCGCGGCACCCAGCGGGCGCTTCTCGTCGCCGACCTGCCGTTTCTGTCCTACCAAGTCAATGCCGACGAAGCCGTGCGGAACGCCGGGCGGCTCTTGCAGGAAGGTGAGGCGGAAGCCGTCAAGCTCGAAGGCGGCGTCGCCATCGCCCCGACCATTCGGCGCATCGTGAGTGCCGGCATCCCCGTCATGGGCCATATCGGGTTCACGCCGCAAAGCGTCCATCAGCTTGGCGTCCGTAAACAAGGCAAAGATGAAGCCGGAGCCGCGCAGGTGCTGGCCGACGCCCAGGCCGTGCAGGACGCCGGAGCGTTCGCGGTCGTGCTGGAACTGATCCCAGAAGAACTCGCCCGGCAAGTCACCGCCGCGCTCTCCATCCCCACTATCGGCATCGGGGCCGGGCCGGGCTGTGACGGTCAAGTCCTGGTTACCTCCGATCTGCTCGGCCTCCGTCCTGAACGTGCTGCCTTGAAGCACGTTCGACAGTACGCTCAGATCGGGCAGACGATCCAGGATGCCCTGGCTGCTTACCGACAAGACGTTGCCAATGCCCAGTTCCCTTAGCTTGACCAATCTCGCTGCCATGCTTTTTTTGCTGCCATGCTTGCTTCTTTAGGTGCTTGGGTATAATAAAGGCAGAACGCTCTTTCACGGTACGACCTTCGCTCCCGATAGGAGAAACCCATGAGCATCCCGCCTCCGGCTGATAGCAGTTCCGCCCAGTCTTACGACAGCATGCCGACCATCACTCAGGATGACAAGACAATGGCGATGCTTGCCTATTTTCTTGGCATCGTCACTGGATTTGTTGGCCCGCTCGTATTGTGGGTGCTGAAAAAGGATCAGTCCAAGTTCGTCGCATTCCACTCCTTGCAGGCACTTCTCCTGCATGCAGTCGTTGTGATAGGATATATTTTGTCCGGCCTGCTGGTCTTTGTACTCATCGGGTTTGTTACCTACCCAGCGTTTTTCCTTCTCGGCCTTGTATTCAGCATCCTCGCCGGTCTCGCCGCAAACCGGGGCGAGTGGTACGATATTCCTATCCTCGGCAAAATCGCCCGTCAGCAGACCGGATACTAAATCCGGCGTTTTTCAATTCACTCATCCCAAGAAAGAGGAACCCATGAGCATCCCCACCAACCCGTATTCAACCACGGACACCTTCAGCGTCGCCCCGGAAGAAAAGACGCTCGGTCTCGTTGCGTATATTCTCGCAATCTTCACAAGCTGGATTGGACCGCTTATCTTGTGGCTGGTTAAGAAAGACCAATCCAAGTTCGTCGGCTATCACTGCCTGCAAGCCTTGCTGCTCATGGGAGCAGTCTTCATCGTAGAAGCAATTTCCAACATCGTCTTCACGGCGCTCCATCTTCTGCCAGTCGCCTGGCTGGTGGTCGGAGTCCTCGGCCTGGCGTCGCTGGCGCTGAACATCATGGCTGCGATTGCCGCCAGCAAAGGCGACTGGTACGAGATGCCTGTTGTCGGTGCCTACGCCCGAAAGATCGCTGGCGTCTAATCGCAGGGCATTTCCCCAAGCCGCCGAGACACACCTCGGCGGCTTTTTTGCCGTCTGGGGTATACTCCAAACGAACACGAACTTGAGGAGATTACTCTTATGCCGAAACTGATTTTAGTGCGACACGGCGAGTCGCAGTGGAACTTAGAGAACCGCTTCACCGGCTGGGTGGACGTTGAGCTGACCCCGCGCGGCGAAAACGAGGCCCGCATCGCTGGAGAGCATCTGCGCCACCTGCCCGTAGACAAAGTGTACACCAGCGTCCTGAAACGCGCGATTAATACATCGAAGATCGCGCTCGAAGCCGCCGGCAAGCCTGCGGACCTGCCGACCGAGCGCAACCAGGCTTTGAACGAGCGCCATTACGGCGACTTGCAGGGCCTGAACAAAGCCGAAACGGCGGAGCAGTACGGCGACGCCCAGGTCAAAATCTGGCGCCGCTCCTATGATGTCCCCCCGCCCGGCGAAAAGGGCGAATCGCTCAAAGACACCGCCGCCCGCACCTTGCCTTACTTCCAAGCTCACATCCTGCCCGACATCAAAGCCGGCCTGAACGTCCTCGTCGTCGCCCACGGCAACTCCCTCCGCTCTATCGTCATGGATTTGGATAAACTCACCCGCGAAGAAGTCCTGGAGCTGAACATCCCCACCGGCATCCCTTTAGTCTACGACTTAGACGACAACGGCGCAGTGCTGAGCAAGCGCTACCTGTTCACCCGCGAAGACGAAAAGCACGCTTAACTCGTCAAAACAGAAGCACGGAGGCTCCTATGATCTCAACCGCCGCTCTCCGCAACACCGCCCGCGAGTATTTGCGGGCGGCAAAGCTGCTCCGCACCCGCCGCAGCTACGATGCCAGCGTGTACCTCTGCGGTTACGCCGTCGAGATTGCGTTGAAGGCGTGCATCTGCCGCACACTAAATTGGACTACCGGATTTCCTGAAACAAACGCTGAGTTTCGTTCTAAAGGCAATCTTAAGACACAGATTTGGAAGTTCTTCTGGACTACACAAGTATTCAGGATCAAATCCGGTCGCCTAGCGCACAAGGGTTCCTCGCGGATTGGTCAATCGTTATTAAATGGAATCCGGAGGAGCGGTACAATCCGCGCGGGACAAAAACTTTGTCGGATGCCGACAGCATGATTGCATCCACTCAGATATTGTTAAAGGTATTGCTATGATTCCAAGTGACAGCGCTTTGTTGATGGCGCAAAAGTTTCGGGATGCGGAAAAACAGGTCTCTGAAGAGTTGGGCAATTTCTCCCTGTTCGGATTGTTCGAGCGCGAGCAAACACCAGACCGCTGGGATATACTTGCTTCTGCCCCCTGGCTCAAAACAGATCGTGAAGGGACTCATCATTTGCTCGTTGCTCTCCGAGATAAAATGGACGTTCAGGATTGGAAGTTAATTGGTGCGGTTGTTCCACTAGAGCCGTCTGCTTTTTTTGTGCAGGGCGTAGTAAACCAATTCTACTTAGAACACCAGGTTGAGGAAGTCAACGAATTCAACCCGCTTAATCAAGGAGCGATTGGAATACGGATCGGTCACGCTTTTCTCATCACGTCCAACCCCAGCCCGGCCCCGGCGTGGGTGACTGCCGACTCGGTCGCCACTTAATTCTCAGTCTCAAACAGGAGATGCTATGAAAGCCAGTTATGCCCTCAGCCAGCCGGTCGTTCCCGAAGGCACCGCCACCGCTCTCGACCTGCTGATCTCGTTTAACGCCGAAGCCACAAAGACCGAGCGCCGCCCGCTGAGTTTAAGCCTCGTTATTGATCGCTCCGGCTCGATGGCTGGGGTGCCGCTCCAGAACGCGGTCCGGGCCGCTCAGGCGCTCGTAGACCAGCTCACGCCGTCGGACACGCTCTCGGTCGTCGTCTATGACGATCAAGTGCAGACGATCTTGGAACCCCAGGCTGTCACGAATAAAGATGCCGTTAAAGCCGCGCTGACCACCATCCGGCCCGGCGGGACGACCAACCTCAGCGGCGGCTGGCTGAAAGGCTGCGAACATGCCCTGTCCGGCGGCGGCACGGACAGCATCCGGCGCGTCCTGCTCCTGACCGACGGCCAGGCTAATGCAGGCGTCACCGACCCGCAAATTTTGACCAAGACCGCCCAGCAGAAGGCCGAAGCGGGCGTCATCACGACAACACTGGGCTTCGGCACGCACTTCAACGAAGACCTGCTGATCGGCATGGCCCGCGCGTCCGGCGGCAACTTCTACTTTATCCAGTCCTACGACGACGCCGCCGATGTCTTCAAGATCGAGCTGGACAGCCTGAAATCGGTCGCCGTCCAGAACCTGACCGTGACGCTTCAAGCCGCGCCCGGCGTTCAGTTCCATCTTTTGTCCCGCTACCGGACCGCGCCGAACGGCGAGGCGCTTTCCGTCGCGATGGGCGATGTCTACGAGGGCGAGCCAAAGCTGCTGGCATTGGCGCTGTCGGCTCCCGCGCAGACGGAGTTGGGCCGGCACGACCTGCTGCAATTTTCTTACATGGGCGACGCTGTGACAGGCGGCGCGATTGTTCAGACGACTGGGGCGCTGACGGCGCAGTACCAAGTCGGCACCGCCGAGGACGCCATGAGCGCCGCGCCTCCGACCGGCATCATTTCCCAAATCACGCGCATTCGGATTGGCCGCGCCAAAGATGACGCCATTGAACTCGCCGACGCCGGCAAATACGCCGAGGCCGCGCAGGCGCTGCGGGCCGCCATTGCCGATTTCCGGCGTCAGGGTCTCGGCGAGTCGTTTGAAGTCGCCGAAGAGCTGGAACAGCTTGAATACTTCGCCCAGCGCTTAGAATCCAAAAAGTTCGACAACGCCAGCCGCAAGGAAATGCGCGACCAGTCGTACCAGGCCGGCGCACGCAACCGAGCCGACCTGAACCTGCGCGGGGTCGCATCGGGTTCTGCCCAAAGCCTGCCGACGGTCTCACCGGCTGATGCCGCAAGCGGTATTCAGGTAGAATGCTACCGCCAGGGCGGCAAGCTGCGAATGCGAGTCGTCACCGGCGGCTACAACCCGGACTTCAATGTCCAGTTCCCGCGTGCCATCCGTGAGGAAGGCATCACCTACTTAGTCGAAGACCTGCGGCTGTCGTCCGACGGCACGTTCTACCATGCCGGTGGAACCATCAAGCGCGTCCTGACGCCGGGGCAGGAGAACCGCTACGTCAGCAGTGCCGCCCCGACGCGCGGCAGCAAGCCGCCCGCCGGAGTGGCCCCCGCCCGGATCGCCGCCGATCTGCCGACAACCACGACCGTCGGCTCCGGCGTTCTCGTTCAGTGCGTCAAGGACGGCAGCAAGCTCCGCGCCCGCGTCGTCTCCGACGGCTACGACCCGAACTTCAACATGCGCTTCCCCCGCGACATCCGCGAGGAAGGGACTTTGTATGTCGTAGACGAAGTGCAGGAAGTCGGGGGCGGCGGCAGCTACATGACCGTCGGCGCGATTAAAAGATTTGTGCAGTAACGAAGAAAACCGGCACTGGAAGTGCCGGTCTACTGTTGAGTGAAAGTCGAGGCGACTAAAGAAAATATCAAGAGCGGAAACAAGAATTCATTAGCGTGTTCCGTTTCGTTTCTGTTCCCTAGTCGCTTCGACTTTCACTCAACAGTAGACCGGCACTTCCAGTGCCGGTTTTCTTCTTCCAGTGCCGGATCCCTGCTGTCTTTAGAAGTACCATCCTATTTAGAAATACCATCCTATGCAGACCATCACGACAATCTCCACCCTGCGAACCGCGTTAAACCCTGCCCGCCGGGCGGGGCAAACCATCGGCCTCGTGCCGACGATGGGCGCGTTCCACGAAGGCCATCTGACGCTGATGCGCCAAGCGAAAGCTGAGAACGATCGAGTCGTCGTGACCCTATTCGTCAACCCAACCCAGTTTAACGATCTGGACGACTTCGACCGCTACCCGCGTGACCCAGTGCACGATGCCCAAATGGCAGAAAGCGTCGGCGCGGACTTCCTGTTCACGCCGACGCCTGAAGAAGTCTATCCCAAAGGCTTTGACACTGTAGTCGTCGTTCGCGCCCTGTCTGAGCGCCTTGAAGGCGCGTCCCGTCCCGGCCACTACGCCGGCGTCGCCACCGTCGTGACCAAGCTTCTGAACATAGTCGGGGCCGACCGCGCCTACTTCGGTGAGAAAGACTGGCAGCAGCTTCAGATCATCACATCGCTTGCCCGCGATTTGGACATCCCGACCGAAATCATCAGTGTCCCAACCGTCCGGGAACCCGATGGCCTCGCGCTATCGTCCCGCAACGTGCGCCTCACCCCAGAACAGCGCTCGGCCTCCCTTGTCCTGTCATCAGCGCTCGACAACGCCCAGTCCATCGCCGACACGGGCGTTCAGGACGCCTACCAGCTTGCCGCCTGGATGCGCCAGACCATTGAAGTCCAGCCGCTCGCCAAAGTAGACTACGCCGTCGTCGTCGCCCCCGACACCTTGCAGGAGATAGATACCATTGACCAGGGTGCCGTCGCCCTTGTCGCCGCCACCTTCGGCAAAGTCCGCCTCATTGATGTCCGCCTCCTGCGTTCTCCCGAAGGGCCGGGCATGCGGCGTTAAGAGACCGGGTAAGGTCTCTTAACGTGCCGCCCCCATCGCATATACCAGCGTTGCGTCCGCGCTCACTGTGATCTGCTGATCATTAATCGGCGTTTCCGGCGCGGCAGCCCCCGCAGGTGCCATCGCCCGCCTCGCGTACAGGGGACGCGCCACCGGCGCATCGTCGCCTTCGGTCAGCGTCAGCAGACGGCCCAAGTTCACCCCCGCCGCGTCCGCCATGACGGCCGCTTTGCGCCTGGCCGATCCCACCGCAAGCGACAGCGCCTGCGACTGTGCCGCCGCCTGGTCGGACAAGTCAAACGACACGCCGCCGACTTCCGACGCGCCGCCCGCTGTGGCTTTGTCAATCACAAAACCCACTTTGGTCAAATCTCTCACCGTCGCCTGCACGCTGTTCTGCACCTGATAGCCGGTCAAGACCGGCGGCGACGGCTTGTAATCGTACTGCGGCTGCACCGTGTACGACTGCGTTTCAATATCTTTCGCGGCAAGGCCCGCCCCCCGCAAAGCCGCCAGCAGCGACGTGGTTCGCGCGGCGTTCTGCTGCACCGCTTCGGCCTGATTGGCCGATTGCGTTGTAACAGTTAGCGTCAAAAGAGCAATGTCGGGCTTGACTTTGACTTCTCCATGCCCCTGCGTTGTAATCCCTTCGGCGGTCGCCGAATAAACTCCCGCCGGAATGCTGTCCTGGCTTCGCACCCCGCTCGCTGTCCCAAGTGCCAGCACAGTCAGCATACCTGCCGCCAAAATCTGCTTGTTCATCTTCTTTTCTCCTGATCATCGTCAACGAATTGTCGTCACCAATACTGCCACTGCGCTGTGTGCAGGACATAGACTCCCAGCAGTAAATTCGTGACGCCATGCGCCAGAATGCACGTCCAGAAGTTTCGCGTCAGACGCAGCAGGCCACACAGCGCCAGCCCGAAAATCGCCGCCGCCAGCCATTCCGGGTGCGAGAATGCGAACACGCCGCTGCTGATGAGAAGAGCGGCCAGCGAAAATGTTCCCACCGGAACGTGCTTGAAGTCGTCCATGTCCGAAACAAACCGCAGCAGGAAGTTGCGATAGAACAATTCTTCGACAATCGGCGCGACTACCACAAGACCGATAAAGCGGACCACAAGGAACAGCAGAACACCCAGCGGGGTTGCAATCTCGCGGGCCGGGTTGAACGCCGTCCGCGTCCCAAGAAACGCAAAATGCGGTGTGTGCTTATCTACGAAAATCCAGATAAAAAACAGCACAGCCCCCAGCGCCGTCGCCCAGGCCCAGCCGCCCCCGCCGGGCCGGGCCTCCGGGAACGCCCCGCGCAGCGCAATCAGCGCCCCGCCGACCAGCGCAATTTTGACCGCGTAGAACACGGGATAGACACTCAGCGGCAGATGGCCTTCAATTTGTGTCAGCAGCAGGAACAGGCCGAATGGCAGCACATACGGCAGCCAGGCAGGAAGCTTCGAAGTCATGCCCTTAGTATAAAGGAAGAAGGGCTAGGCGTCAAGCGGGAAGAGTTCTTCTGGTATACTTTCCTCATGTCCAACGTCCTCGGCTGCTATGTCCACATCCCGTTCTGCGTCCGCAAATGCGCCTACTGCGACTTCAACTCCTACTCCGGCTACACCGACGCCCACATCGCCCGCTATGTTCACGCGCTCACCCAGGAAATCCGCCGGTCCTCTCTGGCTCCCCCAGAATTAGGGGCGGGGGGGGCTTCCGTAGACGCCGTCTTTTTCGGCGGCGGCACACCCACCGCCATCCCCGCCGCCGACGAGGCCGCCCTCCTTCGGGCCGTCTTAGAAACCCTGCCGGTCACGCCGGACGCCGAAATCACCACCGAAGCGAACCCCGGCACGATGGATGTCCGGCACCTCTCTGTCCTGCGCGATGCCGGCTTCAACCGCATCTCCTTCGGCGTCCAATCCTTCGACCCCGGCCTGCTCAAAACGATGGACCGCATCCATTCCGCCGACGAAGCCAAAGCCGCCGTCCGCGCCGCCCGCGCCGCCGGCTTCGAGAACGTCTCTTTGGATTTGATGTTCGCCCTCCCGCGCCAAACGCTGAAGCAGTGGCAGGATACGCTCGCCCAAGCCTTAGAACTCGAAACCGATCACCTCTCCCTCTATTCGCTCATTGTCGAGGAAGGCACCGGCTTCTATACGCTTCAGCAGAAAGGCCGCTTGCCCCTACCGAGCGACGACCTCGCCGCCGATATGTACGAGATGGCCGTCGAAACCGCTCAGTCTCACGGCTACGCGCAGTACGAGATCGCCAATTTCGCCCAGCCGGGCCGCGAAAGCCGTCAAAACCAACACTACTGGCGCAACGACCCCTACCACGGCTTCGGCTGCGGGGCCGTCTCCTACTTAAACGGCGCCCGCCGCATGAACCTCAAAACCCCCGCCCAGTACGCCGAGGCCGTGGAAGCCGATGCCGACTTGACGCTTTCCACCGAGACCTTGACCGCCGACGAGACAATGGCCGAAACCATGATGCTCGGCCTGCGCCTGACCCAAGAAGGCGTCTCAATCCCGCGCTTCATCGAACGCTTCGGCACCGACCCGCGCGAAAAGTTCGCCGCCGAGATCGAAACCTTCACCCGTCGCGGCCTCCTCGAAGTCACCGAAAACGCCCTCCGCCTCACCCCACAAGGCGTCTTCCTCGCCAGCGAAGTCATGATCGCGTTTGTGTGATTGGAGAAAATAATGAGCGAGCCGATTGATTGGGATCAATTAGAACAAGAAAAGCAAGCGCGGCGTGATGCCGGCCTTCCCACCGTTTCTGTTTTAGAGATGGTTATCGGCGAGGACCGGATTCGAGAAGCAGTAGATTTCTATGTCGCTCACGCTTATCGGGACAGCACTGAGCTTGTGTTAAACTTTCTGCGGCGGTTCCGGCCCTTGTCCGCGATGCAACGCTGCTACGAAATCTACAGAACCAGCCCCAACACCAGAGACCGCCGTACTGCGCTAAGTTTGCTAAAGGACTTTGCGGACGGACACACTTTAGAATGGGTCGAGGAGTTCTTGACTGACCCTGATACGGGCATACAAGACCAGGGGATTAATTTACTGGATCAGCTTTTGTTCGGCGGCGGCATTCGGTATGACGAGGAGGCAATGGAGAGGGCAAAAGCGTTGCTGTCTCTAGCAGAGGAACACGGGCGTCCGGCCATCCGCGAGATGGCTACGTTTCTTCAAGGAAATGAGGCAAGGCGGGAGGCCCGTGAAGCGCAATATGACGCATATATGGCAGGTTTGCAGGAAGCATCATAGGCACCATGCCCTGAAGGGCACGGCTATTGAGCGAAGACGCTGAAAACTACCGCTTCGCGGCACTCGGAGTAATCCGTTCGGAATAATTTGTAGGGGCACTGCTTGCCGCGCCCTCCGGCTCTTCGCCTTAAACCTCTTTGTCCTCCCTGTCAGGGAGGACCCCTGCGGAGCAAGGAGGTAGGTTCCTAACCCCGCGCCTTCCAGGTCTGCCATTGCAGAAGCGGTGCTTTGTGGCGTCTGCGCCGTGTAGCCGTGTGTTTCAACACATGGCCTTGGAACACCATCACCAATCCGGCAGGTCTTCTGCAAGCATTCTATAACCGCAAATACTCGCGTTCTCAAAATCCGCCCCGGCCAAGTTTGCACTATCAAACTCTGTTCCTTCTAAAGCTGCCTCACGAAAAATTGCATCCCGCAAATCCGCGCCGCGAAAATCGCAGGTCTTGATATTGCAATGGGAGAAGTTCCCGGAGCGCAAGTCGGCATCGCGGAAGTCAGCGACAAGGAAGCTATGGCTGAAGTCCGCTCCCGATAGATCAACGCTCCTAAAGTTGCAGACAGGTTTCTCTAATTCCGAACAGCCAAAATAACGCTCCCCGCTCCGGTAGCGGCGGATCACCTCGCCCACACTTTGTGGTGCTTTGTACTCGCTCATCTATCCTATTCCCTGTCCGCGAAGGCGGACATTAGGCGCTTCGTCCCATAGCGTAGGGATTTATTCCCACGCTCTTCTGACCCCATGTTCTTCTTCACTCTTTATACCCCTTCGGGTACAATAGCAGAAGAAATGCGCCCATACCCAATTAGCCTAAATCTCGAAAGCCGCCTGTGTTTGGTCGTCGGCGGCGGCAAAGTGGCCGAGCGCAAAATCAAAGCGCTGCTGGCGGCGGGGGCGGCGGTGCGCTTAGTCTCGCCGGACGCAACACCAAACTTGGCGGCGCTGGCAACGGACGGCAAACTTGACTGGCGGCGGGAAGCCTACGCAGCCGATGGAACCGACACGCGGGACGGCGTGTTTTTAGTGATGGCCTGCACAGATAACCGTGCGGTGAACGCCGAAGTCACCCGCAACGCGCAGGCGCAACAGTTGCTTGTTCTGTGCGCCGATGACCCGGCTGCCGGGAATTTCGTGTCGGCAGCGCAGATCACACGCGGCGATTTGGTTTTGACCGTCTCGACCGGCGGCGGCAGCCCGACCCTTGCGGCGGTTCTGCGGGAGCGCCTGGAAGCCGAGTTCGGGCCGGAATGGGGAACAGTTAGTGAAGCTAGTCGCTAGACAGCGCGAATTTGTCAAAACGAACTCCGATGAAGCCGCCCGCAAAGCGGCTGTGCGGCGCGTTCTGGACGACGCAGAGATACATAGGCTGCTGCTGGCAGGCAATCATTTAGAAGCGGAAGCGCGAATTCGAGAATGTCTCTCTTAGTTCTTGGCATCAATCACACGTCCGCGCCCATTGAAGTGCGCGAGAAGCTGGCGTTTTTAGAGCGTGATCTGCCGCGTGCCTTGACCGCGCTGTCAGCCCTGCCGCATATTCAGGAAGGGGCACTGCTGTCAACCTGCAATCGCACCGAGGCATATGCCATCGGCGAAAGCAGCGCGGGACCGCTCGAAAATGCGCTGGCGGAGTTCCTCGCGGGCTGGCACGGCCTGTCCCGCCATGAATTCGACGGCCATCTGTACTGCTACCGGGCCGGAGCCGCCGCGAACCATTTGTTTTCGGTGTCGTCGGGTCTCGATTCAATGATCTTAGGCGAGCCGGACATCCAGCGGCAGGTCAAAACCGCGCTGGAAGCCGCCCAGTCGGCCCATAGTTTGGGAGCACGGCTCAATAGATTATTCCAGGATGCGCTTGTCACCGGAAAGCGCACACGCACCGAAACGGGGATCGCGCGGGGGACATTTTCGGTCGGCGCAGCGGCAGTGGAGCTTGCGACCCAAATTTTCGGCGAGTCTTTGGCAGGGCATACGGTTTTAGTTCTCGGCGCAGGCAAGATGAGCGAAGTGACCGCCAAGCATTTATTGTCGCGGGGCGCACCGGCGGTGCTTGTCGCCAATCGTACCTACGAAAAGGCCGTCGCTTTAGCCGCGCAGTTCGGCGGCACGGCCAAGCGGTTTGACGATCTGCCCGCGCTGCTTGCGACTGCCGATATTGTCGTCTGCTCGACCGCCGCGCCGCACCCGATTGTCACCCGCGATCTCGTGCAGACCGCCATGCGTGTCCGCCGAGGCCGTCCTCTTTATTTCATTGATATTGCCGTCCCGCGCGACGTGGAAGCGTCGGTAGATGATTTGGAAAACGTCTACCTCTACAACATCGACCATTTGCAGGAGCTTGTCGCCGGGGCCAGGCATTCCCGTGCCGGGGAAGTGGTCCGCGCCCGCGAGATCGTAGAAGCCTCGACCGCCGAGTACCTGCGCTGGGAACGCTCCCTTGAAGCCGCGCCGGTCATTGTTGCCGTCCGGCGGAAGCTGGACACGGCGCGGTCCGCGGAGCTGGAGCGCTTGAAGTTACGCCTGCCGGGTCTCTCCGAGCAGGACTGGCGAGTCGTGGAAGCGGCCTTTGCGGCGCTGACTAATAAAATCGCTCATCCGGCGATTGCTGCCTTAAAAGCCGCCCCGGAAGCCGAAGACGGCGGTGCCGTGCTTGAGGCCATCAGCCGAGCGTTCGGCGTGGAGGCAGACCAATGACTGAAGCCTTTCTCTTAATCGCTGCCGCCACCGGGTACCTGTTCGGCTCGGCCGCATACGGCGCGTTTTTGATGCTGCGTTTTCCCGCCCTGTCGGTAGCCGGCCGCGCGGCAACGGTTGTCGCCGCCGTCCTGCACACGCTCGCCATCGGCCTGCACTGCGCCCGCGTTCATCAAACGCCGTTCACGACCCCTGCCGAGACGCTGTCGGCGTCGGCTTGGGCCATCGCGCTGACTTATCTCGTGCTGGAAGTGCTGCTGAAGCCGAAGCCGACTGCGCTGGGCGCGATTGCTCTGCCCGCCGCGTTTCTGTGCCTCTTCGCCGGGGCGTTTCTCGGTACGACGCATCCGGCCGCGCTCGACACCGCCGACGCGCCGCTTCTCAACTCTCGTTTGGTGAGCCTGCACATTCTCGCGATCTTGTTTGCATTCGGTCTGCTGGTTCTCGCATTCGGCTGTGCGGCGCTGTATCTGACCCAGTACCGCTTATTGAAGCGCAAGCGCTTGTCGGGCGGCTTGTTCGGCAAGCTGCCGCCGCTGGCAAGCCTGGATCAGCTTGCGTTCGCGCTGGTCGCATTTGCGTTTCCCCTGCTGACCGTCGGCCTCGCCGCCGGGTTTGTCGAGGCGCTGACCGGCGGCCTGCGCGGCCTCTGGGGTGCCGATCCGATGGTCCTGACTTCAGTGGTGACCTGGCTCGTCTACGGCGTGTATCTTACCCTTCATGCCGTTGCCCAGTGGCGCGGTCCACGGGCAAATTATCTGCTGCTCGGCGGCCTGCTGGCGGCGGTAATTACTTATTTCATCCCGACCACCACCCATCGGTTTGGATGACCTACCGCACCGCTTCGCTGTGGTCCTTCCTAAAGGAAGGATGAGGACAAAAGAAGCAAGTCCTCCGCTTTTACTCCATATCCTCCCTTTAGGGAGGGCCTGCGAAGCGAAGAATGAGCGAAGCAAGGTGGTAGGTCAAACTCAGGAAACAGTTACACAGTTATGCTGAAACGCGGATTATTTAAGAGCATCTTCCAAAAAGTAGACCAGATGGTCACAGGGCGGGGGAAGATTGACGAAGCGTTGTTTGAAGAGCTGGAAGAGTCTTTGATCGGCGCAGACCTCAACATCCACACGACCATGCGAGCGATGGGCGAGCTGCGGGCGATGGTCCAGGACAAGCGCCTGAACGACGCCCAAGATGTCACCGATTACTTGAAGCGGTTTTTGTGGGACACGCTGACCGGCGACAAGCACGACCTGCCGGAGCTTGCCGTCTCGGACACCAACCCGACTGTCTATTTGGTCGTCGGCGTCAACGGCGTCGGCAAGACCACTTCTATCGGCAAGCTCGCGTACATCCTCAAGAAGCAGAACAAGCGCGTGGTTCTCGCCGCCGGAGACACGTTCCGGGCCGCCGCCACCGAGCAGCTTGTGCTGTGGGGCGAGCGTGTGGGCGTCGAAGTCGTCACGGGCAAGCCCAATGCCGACCCTGCTGCCGTTGTCTTTGACGCCGTTCAAGCCGCCAAAGCCCAGAAGGCCGATTATCTCATCATAGATACGGCGGGCCGCCTGCACAACAAAGCCAACCTCATGGAAGAGCTGAAAAAGATCAACCGGATTATTCAGCGCGAGCTGGGCGGCCGCTCCGCCGACGAAACCCTGCTGGTTCTCGACGCTACCACCGGCCAGAACGCCGTCAACCAGGCCCGTGAGTTCAAGAATGCCGTTGCCATCACCGGCCTTATTCTGGCGAAGCTCGACGGCACTGCACGCGGCGGCATTGTCATCACCATCAAAGACGAGCTAGGCGTTCCCATTAAGCTCATCGGCACCGGCGAAAAGATCGGCGACATTGAAGTCTTCAACCCCCAAGCCTTCGTAGATGCGCTATTTGAGTAGGGGCGCTGCTTGCCCGCCCTCTTGCTCTCCTGGCTTTGTCTATTCTGACCCTTTACTGCTTGCGGCGGCAGCCGCCGCGCGTGACCCGAAGATGTAGCCGAGAATGGCGGTGAAGATGGGGAGCAGAGTCTTTGTCGCAAGCAGATCAAACAAGCTGGTGACGCGGCTAATCGCTTCGGCGTTCAGCGCCTTGTAGTTATCCAAAGCCGCCTGATTGAGCGCCTGCGTATTCGCCAGAATATCTTTGGCTTTTGCCGGGTCGGTGATCGCCAGCAGGGGTAGAAGGGTGGGGGGCTGTGGCGCGGTCTGGAACCAGACCACGGCGACGAACACCAAGACCCCAATGAGCGTCAATCCAACGCCCGCCGCAAGCCACAGCCCCGCCTGCTGCGTCGGTGTCAGCTTTTCGAGATTGCTGACCGCTCCCGGCGCTCCGACCCCCGCCTCCTTATAGACTTGATTGATCGGAATTGTTTCTTCGGCTTCTAGTCCGCTTTGTATTCTTGCGGTCTCTTCCATGATGCCTCTTTTCTGCCGGCGGCGCTGTCGCTATGGAAGCATGACGTCTTTGATAATCCGGTTTTTGTCGTCGGTAATCGAGACTTTCCGCCCCGTATCTGCTGTTTCTTTGTTCAAGTAGACATAACTTGCGACCGCTTTGCGAATGATGTCTGCTTTTGTTGTCCCCTGCTTCTTGGACGCGATGCTTAAAACTTGATCGAAGTCGTCGGTAAAGTTGACGGAATACTGGGGCATGGTTTTGGTCCTTTCGCGCACGCTCGTTTTCGGAATTGATTTGATTATACCTAAAAATTATGTATAATCCAATTATGTTTTAGATAACGCTAGGGAGGAAAAGCCTGATGACCCCCAAACGCCGCTTATTTTTTGGTGTTCCACCTGGTCAGTGGCTCGCCGTCTTCATTATTATCGTCCTCATGTACGCCATTTTGTTCCCCGTGTTCCAGCACGTCCAGGAACACAATCCACGCTTCTCGTGCCAGTCTCGCTTGAAGCAGATTAGCCTCGCTTATGCTCAGTACTTGCAGGACGGAGACGATACATTCCCCGCCGGTACAAACGCCGCCGGAAACGGCTGGGCGGGGAAGCTTTATCCCTACACTCGGTCTACTTACGTTTACCGCTGCCCGGATGACCCCGCGAATGTCCCATTTGTTTCCTACGCCGAGAACCAAAACGTCGTCCGAAAGTCCATCTCCGACTTCGCGAACCCCGCCGGAACTGTCACGCTCTATGAGTTTACAACGCTGAACTGCGACCCCTCAAAAGCCGAAACCATCAGCGCGACCGGACTGAGTGCGCCGCAGGACAGCAAGCGGCATGACAGCCCGCAGTACCCGTTCGGACTGAACTTTCTGCTGGCTGACGGCCATGTGAAAATGCTGACGCCGGGGCAGGTGTCAAATGGAATGGGAGCGGTGCCGCCGACGCGCAAGGGGAATTATTTGGCGACGTTCGCGGTGAAGTAGTTCTGGAAGAAGTGTCAAACCGCCTGAATGTTCAGCGGCGGGGTCAGACCGATGTCCTCATAAATGTCCGATAGGAGTACGGAAGCGTTCACCGAGGCGAGTTCCAGCGCATCTTCCAGAGCGCTCCGCTCGGACAGGACCCACCGCTCGCCGTCGCGCACGAAATGCTCGACCCGCATCAAATTCTGCGTGATCAAAACATACTCCTGCAATGACTCTCAGCGGCGATAATGCGCGAATTTGCCGCCCCGGTCAAACGCCTCCGTCGAGTCCGACAGCACTTCCATCAGCACGGCTGGGTCGAGCAGCGTGTCCAGATACTCATCGCCGAACTGAGGCTGCCCGCAGACAATAACCACGTCTGGGTAGGTGTAATCTTCTGGGTAGGTGTAGGCTCCGGTCGCCTGCACTGAAACCCGGAGATCGTTCGCGACCGACCGGCAGGAACCGCCCCGAAGCTACCCGCCCAGATCCCGCAGCAAATTGGCAACGATAATTGTGTGCTTGTAGCTTGTCCCCACCATCGCAAAGATTTCGCCTGATACATATTCACTTTTATAATCCGCTGCCCGCTCTATCGCCAGATATTGCTGCGGCGTAAAGCGCGGCTTCGCCAAAGATGCCATGTTGCTCTTCCCTTCAAGATACTGCGTCATTAGGTCGAAGGCCGCAGATTGCGCGGCGGCATGACCTGCTTCAATTCTAAATTGGACATCAGACTGGCTGCGAACCGATCAGCGTGCATCTTGCTGGAAAATCGTTCCAGCGTGACGTTGCCTTTGCCGCCCCACCAAGTTACGCCAACACAGAAGTAGCGGCTATCGCCTTGCGTCCTGCCGACATAAACACCCCAAAAATCTTCCATGGTGCCTGTGCGGGTCTTTGCAAAAAGCGGCCAGCCTTTGGTGTGGCGGTAGGTTTTTTGCTCCAAGTCAAAGTCAATGTCGTCTGGCCCTGAGAGATATAAGAAAAGCAGGCCGCTGCCTCCAAACAGCAAAATGACCATGGGCAAAGCGCTATAATCTGAAGGGTTATGCGCTGTCATATCAGACGCCGCCATGAACGGAAGACTGATTGCCATCAAGCTGAACAAGAGGATCATGGCGCGGAACAGCCACGGCTTGCGGTACGTCAATGTTCGCGGCTCCATCGCTTACTCCCCGACAATCTCCGCCAGGCGATCTACCATCTTGGACAGGACGCCGAAGGCTCGCTGGATGGGTTCCGGCGAGGTCATGTCGATCCCGGCGAGCTTCAAGGCATCAAGCGGATACAAGGAGCCGCCGGCTTTGAGGAACGACAGGTAACGCTCGGCGGCAGGAGCGCCTTCGGTGCGGACATCTTCGGCCAGCGCGTTCGCCGCTGAAATGCCTGTCGCGTACTGGTAGACGTAGAACGGCGCGTACAGATGGCTGAACTCGGCCCAGGTGATGCCGAGCCGGGCTTCGTCTACTTCTACCAGCCCGCCGTAGCCTTCGCGGAAGAAGCCGGCCAATGTCGCTCCCATGCCGTCGGCGGTCAGCGCTTCGCCGCGCTCGATTTTTTCGTGGCAGTCCAGCTCGAACCGGGCTAGAGTCGGCATGACAAACAAGTAGCGGTGGAAGTTCGAGATGGCTTCTTCAATAATCGCCAGCGTTTGATCCCGGTCGGTGACAGTGTCGAGCAGATGGCCGCGCACCAGTGCCTGGTCAAAGTTGGAGGCGACTTCGGCGACAAACAGCGAGTAACCGGAATAAATCGGCGGCTGGTTTTGCCAGGTCAAGTACGAGTGCATAGAGTGGCCCAGCTCGTGTGCCAGTGTGCTGACCGAAAACAAATCGTCCCGGAAGTTCATCATAATGAACGGGTAGGTGCCGGGCATCCCCGACGAAAACGCGCCGCTGCCCTTGCCGATATTCGGCTCGCGGTCTACCCAGCGGTCTTGTTCTAGGCCCTGGCGCATGGCGGAAACGTAAGGATCGCCGAGCGGGGCCATGCCGCCGCAGATGAGGTCGGTCGCCTCGGCAAACGAGATCGGCGTCTCGGTCCGAGGCATCGGCGCGGGAACAGCATCAGCAGGGACATCGCAGCAGTACAGCGTTTCGACGCCGAGGCCCTTCTTTAACAAGCCCCAGTAGCGGTGCCAGATCGGCAAATTCTCCTGGAACGTGGACAGCAGCGTGTCAAACACTTCGCGCGGGATGGCATTCGGCGCGAGCGACGCTTCCAGCGCCGACGGATACCGCCGGGCGCGGCTCTGAAAGACGCTCTGCTTGACCCGGCCGCTCAGGCACGCGGCCAGCGTGTTCTTGACCGAGAGATGCCCGTCAGCATAGGACTCCCACGCGGCTTTTCGGACAGATTGGTCGGGATGCCGCAATAAATCGGCAATCGTTCCCTGCGCGACTTCATGCACGGTCCCGGCGACGTCGGTGACGGGCGCAAACTTGATGTCCGCATCGGTCAAGACCCCTGCCGCCGTGCCGAGCGCGGACAGCGGTTCGGACACCTGCGCCAGCAGCGCTTCGACTTCTTCGGAGCGCACATGATCCCGGCGGCGAGCCAGCGTGTCAAAATAGTGGGCGTAGAGGCTGAGTGCGGGCGTCTGCGCGACCCAGTCCGTGAGCATCTTCGGGTCAAGTGCAAGCAGCTCCGGCTCGTAAAACGCCGCCGCCGAGGCGAACCGGGCCGACAGCCCGCCCGAACGGCTTGCCAGCGCGGCGGCGGCCTGGTCGCCGGTGTCGCCCGCCCGCTGCATACTCGCGTACAGGCCCAGACGGCGCACGGCCAGCCCGACTTCAGTGCGCCTTGCCAGTGCCTCCGCCAGCCTGTCCGGCGACTCGCCGAGACGCCCGGCGTAGCCGGCGAAACCCGCCAGCAGGCCGCCGACACGGGCAAACTCGGCTTCCCAGGCTGCAAGCGACGGAAACACACTCTCCACGTTCCAGGTCTTTTCCAGCGGCACGTCCTGCCGCCGGGGCAACATCTCAGTCATTACTTATCTCCTATTTCTTTCGCAGCGTCACCCATGCCAAATTCATCGGCTGCCAGTTCGCGGGGTCCGCCGCCCCGACCGTCAGCAAATGGTCTCCGGCGGCGGTAATGATTATCGTGCCGCCGGTCAGTGTTTGGTACTCGTCCCAGCCGTCCGTTTTGGGGACCGGCACCGTCACCGACACGCCCGGCCCGGCGCTTAGAGTGAACGCTGTCGGGCCGTAGGCGGCAGACGTTTTCGCACTCACCGCATAAGTGCCGGGGACATCAAAGTGAACGCTCCAGGAAACGACATCTTTGGCATCGTTCCAGTAGCCCAGATTGGGAACTGCGCCGCCCTGTGCGTGAACCCTTCCCTGCACCCGCGCCGCTTCGGGCGTTAAAGTCAGCGTGCCGTCGGCGGCGGCATGAACCGGCGGCGGCGCGGGAGGAACCGGGCGAGACGCGGCAAGGTCAAGCCCTTCGATTTTCAGCGCATACACATAATTGCACGGCTTCTGCGCCGGCAGGGTGACGACAAGCCCGGCCGGCGTTTGTTTCCAAACAAGCGACTCCGGCGAACCGAGCAGCGAAACTGTTTTGACTTTGCCGGCAAGGCCCGGCGCGTTCCGGGCCAAAGTCTTGATGGTCAGCGTGCCGTCCTCCGGCCAGCCCAAAGCAAGGGCGTACAGGGTTTTGTTTTTGGTGGTAAATCGAATATCTTCGGAAGAATAAGGGCGAACATCTTCATTGAAGGCGCCGCCGCCGGTTTTCACCGGGCC
This sequence comes from Capsulimonadaceae bacterium, assembly GCA_965213825.1. Classification (GTDB taxonomy): domain Bacteria; phylum Armatimonadota; class Armatimonadia; order Armatimonadales; family Capsulimonadaceae; genus JANXMY01. Next base: position 278,899 of record CBDCAE010000009.1, on the reverse strand, counting down.
TTCGCCGAAGAGTGTCCACGGGCGGGTCTCAAAAATCGCTTCGCTGTTGACCGCCATCCACGCGGTCATGCTTTGCAGGAAGCTCGCTTCATCGGGGTCAATCGTGCCGTCGCCCCGGACGGGGATACTGAGCAGCAGATTACCGTTCTTGCTGACGACATCGGCCAAGATTTTCAGGACTTGGTCCGGTTTTTTGTAGGTATGATTCTCGTAAATGGACCGTCTGTAATGCCAGTCCCCGATGCAGGTGTCGGTCTGCCACGGGTGAGGGCGGATCGCTTCCGACTGACCGCGCTCGTAATCCATGATCATACATCGCTGCTGATCGTCGCTGAGTCCTTTGCCGGTCAGCACGGCAGCCATTTTGCCGCCGTGGGTTTTGAGGCTGGTGTTGTAATGATGCGCGGCAATCCCCAGACCGACAGACGGGTCAACCTGATACAGCGGCAAAATCGTGTCGTCGAAATAAATCAAGTCGGGCCGGTATTTGTCGATCAAATCCAGGGTGCGGCTGTAAAACTTGTCCCTGTAAGCCCGGCTCGGCAAATCCCCCTGACCATGGTTGTCCCAGTCCCATTCCAGGCCCATTGGGGCATGGTTCTGCGCGTACAAATCCTGCGGGTCCATACCGTCCCACCACTGCCCTTTGCCGTCGGCTTTAGTCAGATGCCCGTCATACGGCACGCCCGCCAGCGGCCCTTTGCTGTCTGCCCCCTGCGCGACCTCAAACCAGCTCCAGGCGTGAGAGCCGTGGCTGCTGACCCCGAAATGCAGACCGGCCGCACGGGCGGCTTTGGCCCAAGTCCCGACAATGTCTTTCTTCGGCCCAATCGCCACCGAGTTCCACGGCTGATACTTGGAATCAAAGCAGTCGAAATTATCATGGTGCTGGGCCAGCGCGACAAAATACTTCGCCCCGGCCGCCTTGTACAGACCCATCAGATGCTCCGGGTCCCAGTTCTCAGCCTTCCAAAGATGGTCTATGTCTTTGAAGCCGACTTTGGACGGATGCCCGTAATGCGCGACTTGATAGTTATAATCCGGGTTGCCTTCCTGGTACATCTGGCGGCCATACCAGTCGCCCATCTCCGGCACACACTGCGCCGACCAGTGCGCCCAAATGCCGAACTTGGCATCCCGGAACCACTCCGGACATTCGTACCGGGCAAGCGACTCCCACGACGGCTCAAACGGCTGCATATCCGCCGCCTCGGCACGTCGGCCTTCCGCTCTCCATAGGGCAAGGGTCGCCGCAGCAGCAGCGCTCTTGAAGAGGAATTCACGGCGTGAAGCTTTCATCGTACCATATCTCCTATTCTGTCGCCTGCAAGACATACAGAACGCCGTTGGTCGCCGCGCAGACCAAATAATCGCCGTATAGCGCCGGCCCCGCCGTTCCGAGGCGTGTGCCGGGCGATGTTTCATAGGCCCGCCGAACCACATATTCCGCATCCAGCGAATACAAAAAGCCGTCGTCCGCCCCGGCAAAGACCGTGTGGCCGCTGCACACCGGCGACGACCGCAGCGGGGTGGAACTCAGCCGCTTAGACCGAACCAAGTTGCCGCTCTCCGCCGCGACAATGTGCAGGAAGCCGTCGTCGCACGGCACGAACAGCAGGCCGCCGTCGGCAGACAGCACGGGCGTTGCCGACACGCCGCGCGACGACACCGAAGTCTGCCACTTGATCTCGCCTGACGCCGTTTGAAGCGCGTAGACCGTGCCGGCCATCGTCGCGGCGTAGACCACGCCATCCCGCACCAGAAGTGCGGCGTCAAACGGCCCGTCGGTCTTAGTCCACCAAACCTCCGCGCCTGTCGCAAGATTGAATGCCCGCACTTCTTCGGTGTCCCCGGCCACAAAGACCCCGCCGCCCCAGATCGCCGGGGCCGTATCGGACTGCCCGCCGAGCGGCAGGGTCCGCAGCAGAGTGCCCGAAGCACGGTCCAGCACGGCAAGCGACTCGCCCGCCGGGACGATTAGCAAATCATCGCTGAGTGTCAAGCCGCCGTAAACCGGCCCGCCGACTTTCGTTTCCCAGCGGCGCGTTCCGCGAATGGCGTCCATTGCCAGCACCGAGCCGCCGAGGGTCGCCGCGTACAAAAGGCCATCTTCCGATAACGCCAGCCCACCCCGGTCAGGATACAAGCCGGACGCTTCCGGCAGATCAAAGTCCCACAACGCCGCGCCGGACGCTAGCTCAAACGCATACAGCGCGGCTTTGTTGCCCGCCGTGTCAATGCCCGACGCGATGACCATGCCGAACGCCGCCAGCGGGGCACTCCATTCCAAAGCCTCAGCCGCCCGTGCCGGGGCAAACGACGGAAACGACCACCGCCGGGCCAGGTGCGTCCCCAGCGTTTTGCTCCCGCTCAGAGCATGAGAAGCGTCGCCGCCCGGCGACATCCGCCAGTCGCTTTCCGTCCGCAGCACATGGGCCGGCGACAGCCGGCAGACAGCCGCCAGCCAGGTATTCGGCGTCCCGCAGACCCGGCACAGCCGGATGCGCTCCCCACAGCGGCGGCATTCGGTCGCCCCTTCCGGCAGATCGGCCGCGCAGTGCGGGCAGTTGGACAGCGGCGGCAGAACCGCAATGGACAGCTCCAGATCGCCCGGCAGGTCGGCGGCGTCAAGCGCCGAGACCGCCAAATACTGCCCGAACAGCGACACACTCGCCGCCGCCAGCGCCGCGTGACCGGCGCGTTCCGGCCTCAGCTCCGCCGTCACCGCCTGCATCTCCGCTGGGGCCAGCGCAAACTCCTGCGGGTAAATCTCCAGCCACGGCACCGGCGACTTGACCCCGACATGCAGCACCGCCCGCCCGCTGTCGTTCTTGACCACGGCCACCCGCCGGGCCACGTTCTCCGTCCCCAGCGCATGTTCCGCCGAGAAATCAAACTCAGTTATATCTAAAACAGGCACGCTCCCTCCTGCCCGCACTGGAAAAACCCGGCATTTATGCCGATAATTTGTGTATTATGACTTTTGCTCTCACCCAAACCCGCTACGCACCTAATCCGCCTCAGCTTGATGAGCCGTGGCTCAAAGCCGCTATAGTAATTATCACACTCCTCCTCGCCGCGCTCGCCGCCGGGTCGTGAGGCCGTCAGCCTAGAAAGCGTGTCGGCAAGGGCGTTTCGACCACGGCGTTGCCGTGACGCTCGACCCGGTAGGCGCGGGCGTTCGGCACGGATGAAACCGCCTCGACGAGCTGCGTCCCGGCGAAATAAATCCCGGCGCTGTCGTCCGCCGCCAGTCCGCCCGGCAGGACGCCTTCACCGACTAACTTCCGGTACAGCGGCCGCCGCTCGGCTTCGCCGTCGTAATGCGGGCAGCCGCTTCCGGCCAAAAAGCCGAGACCGTCCCTGAGCGGCGCGAGACCGTCGCCGAACGAGTCGGTCGTCCCGCCCTCAAACCAGCACAGCGCCCCGGCGCTGACCCCGCACAGCACGACTCCGGCCTCCCAGGCTTCCCGCAGGACGACATCCAGCCCGTGCGCCCGCCAAACCGCTAGCAGACTTACCGTGTTGCCGCCGCCGACATAGATCACGTCCTGCGACAGCACAAACTCATGCAAATCCGTCACGGTCCGGTGAAACAGGGTCAAATGTGAAGTCTCCGCCCGCTCAGTGGGAAAAGCGTCGTAGAACTTCTGCAGATAGCTTTCGCTGTCGCCGGTGGCCGTCGGCACAAAGCAGACCTTCGGCCTCGGCTTTCCCGCCAGCCCCAAAATAAAATCATCCAGCAGCGGATTGTCCGGCTCCATTGAAAACCCGCCCCCGCCCAGCGCCACAATCTGCTTCATGTTCTATTGCCTTTAGTTACCTTACTGCCTTTAGCTACTCCGTAGCTTCAAGACCATGCGCTTTAAGACCATGCAATAAATTGCACGGCCCTTCTCCCATTACCGCCCGAAGACTTCGCGGCGGGCGTCGCGGTCGCGGTCGCGCTCAGCGATGCTATCGCGCTTGTCCCAGAGCTTTTTGCCGCGTCCGACTCCAATTTCCAGCTTCGCGAAGCCGTTCTCAAAAAACAGCTTGGTCGGGATGACCGACAGACCGCGCTCATTGACCCGCGTTGTCATCTTGGTGATCTGCCACTTGTGCAGGAGCAGCTTGCGCTGCCGCCGGGCCTCCAAGTTGTAGCGGTTGCCCTGGTCATACGGGGCGATGTAAAAGTTGTAAACCCAGACTTCGCCGCCCAAAACGCGGCAGAACGAATCATTTAAGTTCGCCAGCCCCAGCCGAATAGACTTGATCTCGGTCCCCGACAGCACCAGCCCGCAAACATACGTTTCTTCAATCTCGTATTCATGCCGCGCTTTGCGGTTCAGGATGGAAACATTGCGCTTCCGGGCCTCATCTTTTGCAGTTTTCGTCGCAGTTGCCATAGTAGAGTGATTATAGCAGATTGGTAACACAAGCGGCATCATGGTATAATAAGGTGCTATCGAGATCAAGCACGAGTAGTTTTCAACTACTCGCGCTTCTCGCTTGAAAAGATTAGAAAGCACCAGCATTTGACTTTCTCGGTCGTCACCGGTGGGGCAGGATTCATCGGCTCGCATTTAACCGCACGGCTGGCGCAGGACGGGCATCAAGTGCGCGTCTTTGACAGCCTTACCAGCGAAGCGTCGCAAAAGCGGGCGGCGCGGCTGGCGCTTCTGCCGAGCGTAGAAATTGTGCAAGGTGACATTCGGGACGCGGCGCTCTGCCGCCAAGTTTTGCTTGACGCCGGCTGCGTGTTCCACCATGCCGCCGAAGTCTCCGTGCCGCAGTCTATTGCCGATCCGGCGGCCTGCATTGCGGTCAACTTGGGCGGTCTAGTCAACCTGCTGGAAGCGGCACGGGCCTCGCAGACACTGAAGCGGTTTGTCTTGGCGTCGTCGTGCGCGGTCTATGGGGATGCGCCGGGGGCGGAAAAGTCGGAGCAGTCGGGAGTCAGTCCGCTGTCGCCATATGCGACTTCCAAGCTGGCCGGGGAGTATTTGTGCCGCAACTATTTTTTGCTTCATGGCGTACAAACCGTGTGCCTGCGGTATTTCAACGTTTATGGCCCTGATCAAGACCCAAACGGCGCGTATGCGGCTGTCATCCCGAAGTTTATTGCAGCCATCTTGGCAAACGACAGACCGATAATCTACGGCGACGGCGAGCAGTCGCGCGACTTTGTCTTTGTGGACGACGTTGTAGACGCTAATCTCCGTGCTGCCGTCAGCCCTAGCGCACCGGGCGGCGTGTTCAATGTCGGCAGCGGGCGCAGCGCCTCGCTGAATGAAGTTTTGAAACAACTGGCTGACGCCACGGGCCGCGAGATCGCGCCGGACCGGCGGACGGCGCGCGATGGGGACATCAAACATTCCCGCGCAGACATCAGCGCCGCCGCGAATTTGCTGGAATTTTCGCCGAAGACGACGCTGGAGGCCGGGTTGGCACGAACTTTGCATTGGTATCAGTCAGAAGCCGCTCTTTTTGAGTGAGTTCGCCATCACGAATTACAAGCAAAAGATTACAAACGGGAGTATACATGAACATCTGCGTCATTGGAACAGGCTACGTCGGGCTGGTCACGGGCGTCGTTTTTGCCGACATGGGCAACGACGTGGTCTGCGTGGACAAGATAGAGTCCAAAATTGATGGCCTCAATCAGGGTATCATGCCGATTTACGAGCCGGGCCTGGAAGAAATGGTCGCTCGCAATGTCGGCGATGGACGTTTAGAGTTCACGACGGATTTGGACAGCGCCGTGCAGAAGGCTGAGATTGTCTTTATCGCGGTCGGCACCCCGCCCCGCGAAGATGGTTCCACCAACTTGGACTATGTCGAAGATGCCGCCAAAGGCATCGCCAAAGCCCTGAACCGCTACAAAGTTATCGTCAACAAAAGTACTGTTCCCGTCGGGACCGGCAACTTTGTCCGCGAGGTGATTGAAACCAACAAGCGCCGCGCCGTAGACTTTGACGTTGTCTCAAACCCTGAGTTCCTGCGCGAAGGCTCGGCGATCACCGACACGCTTGTCCCAGATAGAATTGTCATCGGCGCACCGTCCAAGATTGTCGCTATGCGGCTTTTGGAGCTATACGCGCCGCTGGAGCGCCCGATGATTACCGTTGATGTGGCCTCGGCGGAAATGATCAAGTATGCATCCAATGCGTTTCTTGCCACCAAGATTTCCTTTGCCAACGCGATTGCGAATATCTGCGAGGAAGTCGGCGCGGATGTCACCCAGGTTGTCAAAGGCATGGGCCTGGACGCCCGTATCGGGCAGGCATTCCTGAACGCCGGCCTCGGCTACGGCGGCTCGTGCTTCCCAAAAGACACCCGCTCGCTGCTGCACACGGCCCAAAGCTACGGCTGTGAGTTCCCTTTGCTAGCCGCGACCATCGAGACCAACGAGCAGCAGCCGAAGCGCTTCATCCAGAAAATCCATGATGCGCTGGGCGGCGACGATTTGAAAGGCAAGACCGTTGGCATTTTGGGACTGGCGTTTAAGGCGAACACCGATGATATGCGCGAAGCGAAGTCTCTGGACGTGATCGCCGACCTTTTGGCCGCTGGCGCGACTGTCAAGGCCTACGACCCGATTGCGATAGAGAATACCAAGCTGGTCTTCCCGCAGATCACCTACGGCGCGAACGCCTACGAAGTGGCGACCGATGCCGACGCACTGATCATCGTGACCGAGTGGAACGAGTTCAAGAACCTGAACTTCGAGCGCATTTCCGGCCTGATGCAGCGTCCGCTGATCTTGGATGGCCGCAACCTGTACGACCCGGAGCGCCTGCGGCGCTTGGGCTTCGAGTACCACAGCATTGGGCGTACCTCCACGAAGCCGAGCCTCAAGTCGGCGGCAATCTCCTCCAATCATGTCTACGCGGAGAAGGAAGTCGTCGCCGTTTGATGATCGCGCCTGAAACACAAAAGTCGCTGCCGCTGGCCCATCGTCCGGGCCTGCGGCAATTGATTAAGTTCGGTATTGTCGGTTTAAGCAGCACGGCGGTGAATTTCGCCGTGCTGAACCTGATGCTGGCCCTGCACCAGAACCGCTACGCCGCCGTCACAGTCGCCTTCCTGGTATCAGTCGTCAACGGCTACTTTTGGAACAAGCGCTGGACCTTCAAGGCCGCCCCCGTCAAAGCCGCCCACACCCAGTTTACTCAGTTTCTACTGGTCAACCTCGTCGCCTGGGGGCTGGACCTGCTGATTATCAAGCTGCTTTCCGTTCCCTTAGAACACAGCCTGCACCTCTCTACCCCGCACCTCACCATGGTCGCCGCCACCAACCTCGCCCAGCTCGTTGCCACCGGCGTCACCGTCTTCTGGAATTTCTTCGCCAATCGCTTTTGGACATTTAAGCATTAATAGGAACTTAGCGCTTAACAGCATTCTGTCAATGGCATCTAGTCCCATAGGGACTTTCATTCAAGAGTAGCCCGACACTTCCAGCGCCGGGGTCTTTTTTGCCCTTTTGAGGTATACTTACGTTACTTACCTATCACTATGCCTGTCAAATACTATGTCCGTCAAACTCACCCGCGCCCAAGTCGCGCAGACACTGCATATCACGCCTAAAACACTGGCGGTTTGGGAAAAGGCCGGGCGCATCCCCGCCCCGGAGCGTGACTGGCGCGGCTGGCGGCTGTACGACGAAGCCGCCGTGGCCGCCGTTCGCGCCGCTCTCGGCACGGTATCGGAAGCGGATCCTGTTCCAGCAGAGCGAGCGCCGCTTCAGATCAGCGCCCGCAATGCTTTGACCGGGGTTGTGCGCGAGATCACAGGCGACGGCGTGCTGTGCGAAGTCGTGCTGGACTTGGGGAATGGGCAGGAAATCGTGTCGGTCATTACACGCTCCTCCGCAGAGCGCTTAGGGCTGAAGCCCGGCGTTTCGGCGACGGCGCTTATCAAATCTACGGAGGTGCTTCTTGCGCGTTAAATTTCCACTGGCATTGCTGTTCCTGATTGTTCTTTCTGTTCCCGCCTCGGCCGACCCGCTACGGGTTTCGGCAGCAGCGAACTTGCAGAAAATCTTCACCGAGGCGCTCATCCCGGCGTTCACTAAAAAGACCGGCATTCCAGTTCAGGCCACTTACGGCGCGACTAAGCTGCTGGCGACCCAGATCGAGAATGGTGCCCCGATTGACGTTTTTGTCGCTGCCGACACGGCGACGCCGCAGAAGCTGCTGACGGAGAAGTTTTTAGTCGTCGGTACGGTCCTGCCCTATGCGATTGGCCAGCTTGTGGTCTGGTCCCGCAAAGACGCCGCCCATCACCCGGCAAACATTCAGGATTTGACTAGCCCGGTCTATGCGAAAATCGCTTATGCCAACCCGAAAACCGCGCCTTATGGCTTGGCCGCCCAGCAGGCATTCGCGAAAAGCGGCGAAACCGCCGCCGTCGACCCGCGCCTGGTCCAGGCCGAGAATATCGGCCAGGCATTGCAGTTCGCTCAGAGCGGCAACGCCGATGTCGCGCTGACTGCCTTATCTTTGGTCATTGAAGACAAAACCGATCCCTACTTCATCGTCCCCGACAAGCTGCACGAACCCATCACGCAGAGTTTGGGGCTGGTCAAGACCGCAACGCAGACCACGCAGGCGCTTCAGTTCATTGACTTTATGACGGGCAAAGACACCGCAAAAATCTGGAAGAAGTACGGCTACATTCTGCCGAAGAGACATTGATCTTGTTTTCTGCTGTGGATTGGTCGCCGCTGTGGACTTCGCTGAAAGTGGCAGGATGGGCGACGCTTCTTTCGGTCATATTCGGCCTGCCGGTCGCTTACGGGCTGGCCCAGACAAAGCTTTGGGGGCGCGGATTTCTCGAAAGCGCTGTTCTGCTGCCGCTGGTCCTGCCACCGACGGTGCTGGGATATGCGCTCTTAGTCGGGCTTGGACAGCGCGGCCTATTCGGGCAGTGGCTGGCGCGGATTCATCACCCGCTGGTTTTTACGTGGCAGGGCGCGGCGCTGGCGGCGTCCCTCGCCGGCCTGCCGCTGTTTGTCTCCCAAGCACGGGTGTCGCTGGCCGCAATTGACCCGGACATCATCGGCGCAGCCCGGACCGACGGCGCAAGTTTCGGGCGGCTTGTCACCCATATTCTGCTGCCGCTGGCCCGGCCTGGCCTCATCGCGGGAACCACACTGGCCTTCGCCCGCGCCCTCGGCGACTTCGGCGCAACACTGATGGTCGCGGGCGACACGCCGGGCCAAACACAAACGCTGTCCCTCGCCATTTATGACGCTGTTCTTGCCGGCGACACCCACACCGCCGCCGTCCTCACGGTTGTTTCCGTCTCCCTCTGCCTCACCCTCTGCACCCTCGCTGCCCGGCTTGGACGCTGAGACTAAAATGCCGGCGGTTGTTTTCTACGGGTACTTGACAAGCATTTGGCGCACATCGGCGATGGTCTCCTCAGAGTGGAGCGTTCCGTCGGGGTGCAAATGGCCCGCGCTGGGGTGGGTGAGGACCCGCTGCCAGAGTTGATGGGCTTCGGCCCGGTGTCCCTGCCTCGCGAGAATGCAGCCGAGGTTGTCGGCGGCGAGGGGATCGTAAGGATCGAGATGCAGCGCCAGCCGGTACTCCGTTGCCGCCGCCCGGCTGCTGCCGCTCTGCTCATAGTCATAAGCAAGGCCGTCATGCGCGTCCACGGCTCCCGGCTGGCGGCGTGCCCAGGCGCGGTCTACGATCAGGGAATTGTGCCACTGGCCGGTCATAGCATAGACCCCGCCAAGCTGGTAGTATCCCATCCACAATCTTGGATTGAGCTGAACAGACTTCAGGAACGGCGTAATGCTGTCTGCCGTCCGGTGCTGTTCCAGCAGCATATCGCCGAGGCCGTAGTAGCATTCGGCAGACTTCGGGTTCACCCGCACGGCTTCCCGCAGCACTTGCTCCGCGTCCTGCGGACGGCTCTCGTCGCGCAGCGCCCAGGCCAGCCCCATGTATCCTTCGGACCAGTGCGGCTGATACCGGATGACCTGCTGATATTCCGCCGCCGCTTCCGGCAGCCGCCGCTGCTGCTCATACTGCTTGGCGGCAGCGTCATGGGCCTCGGCAATTTGGAGCGCACCGGGAGCGGCCCAAGCCGCACCGCAACTCAGCAGGGCCACTGCACCAATCACCGCCACTTGTAATCGTTTGGTGTTCATAGTCCCAATTATGGCAAAGGCCAAAAAACTGATTAGGGCGTCCGGCACCTATCCCTGGTATTCCCGCAGGCGCGGCGCAATGCCGAGCCAGGTCAAGACAATCATCAGAAGCGCGGCGACGGCAGACGCGAACGGCAGCGGGCGCAGGCCGGCAAAGGCTTTGTCCACGGTCCGCTTGAACTGGTCCTGGTTGATGCCGAGCGTCTTGCCAAGCGCAGCGTCAAACTGGGCAAACGCATAATCGGACTGGCCGGGCTTGGTCCCCGTGCAGAGAGCGATGGCCTGAGCGTGATGCCCGGACGTTTCCAGCGCCCGGATTTGCGTGTCCAGCGCGATATACTGCCCCCAAGTGCGAAGCTCGTCCGTCGCGGCGGCCTGCTCTCCGACGAACGTGATGTTCCGCAGTTCGACCCCAAGAAAGCCGCTGAACGTCAGGTTTTTGGGCTGCGTCCCCGCAGTTGCAAGAATGGCCTCCGTAACCGGCACGTCCGCCAGCAGATTTGCTTTGGCGTGGAACGATGCAGTGTAGGACGCTTCTTCCGACGGCGGCAGGCCGAGCAGATACAGGCTTTCATCGGCATTCGCATCATAAGCGACAGAACGCGCTTTCGAGAGGGCGTGAATGGAGTCGAAACAGTCACGATTTGCCGCCCGCAGGTCTTCATTCTGGGCCGCCAAAGCGCGGCTGAGACCGCCGACCAAACCGACCAGCAGCACTGTCGCCAGAACCAGCGGCAGATTGAAAACGCGCCGCGTGCGCCGCATCAGATAGATTTGAGTCACCAGCAGTGCGGCGAGAACAAGCCCGCCTGCGGCGTACAACTCAACCTGAGTTGCGACAGCACGAGCGCGGGCGGCGTCATAAGCGGCGTTCAAGTGGTCAAAGTTGACTTGATCCAGCGTGTCGGCGGCGGGGATCAGCGTGGTGTGCATCAGGTCTGAGGCGGCAATGAGATCTTTGATCCCATTCGGCCGGCCTTTGGTACGGGCCGCTTTGATCAGGCCATTGTACGTTTCCAAGCCATCCGTGATGACGAGAATCGGCGTTCGCTCGGCGTCCCCGTAAGTGATGTTTTGGGCTGCTGCAATAAGATTGTCGTTGGCGGCGGCACGCTGCTTGTCGTACTGGCCTTTCAGCAGAACATTGTCCCCGCTGCTGATAAACACATTCGCGCTGCTGGCGTTCATATCTGCCATGGCGGCGCGGATTTGCTGGGCGGCGACAACGCTCGGCACAGCGTCCTTGCCGACCGTTTGGATCGCCTGCCGGGTCCGATCAATGCTGGCATTCGCGACCAGCCACAGGGCAAAGATGCTGAGGCAGGCCATGCCGAACAGCAGCCAGAGCCGCCCCGGCGTCGTTCTCGTTTTCGTGCGCCACGGCGGCAAAGAAGGGGTCGTGCTTGGCGAGGGCGGGGTAAGTGTTACGCTCATATTTGTCTCTTTTTGACAGGGCGAACACGAGGTTCGCCCCTGCGGGGTAGGTCTGAACGGCGTAGGACGCGAACCTTGTGTTCGCCCTCTCTCTCGATCTTGCTCCCCCATTTTTGGGGGCTGGGAGGACTCTTCTAGACTGTCCGCACCGTCATTCGGGTCCAGCAGCCGAGCGTGATTTGGTCGCCGTCGCTGACCGGCGTGGGAACACCTGCCGGGACCTCTTTACCATTCAGCTCGGTGCCGTTCGTCGAGCCAAGTTCCAGCAGCATCAAAGACCCGTCGGCCTGCTTCAAGAGCTTGGCGTGGCGGTGGGAGACACCGGTATCCGTGAGCGGGATTTCTGGGTGAATATCCCGCCGGTCGGAGCGGCGTCCAATCAAGTTCTCGGTCAAATCCAGCGGAAAAACGCGCTCCGGCTCATTCGTAGGGCAAGGCTGGGCGGGGTCCGGGTCAACGTAAAGTGACGGGTCAACAGCCACAATCGCCTGCCACGCTTGCAGGGCGCTCGGCAAAGGAGCGCTCGGTGTCACCACCGGCATCGGCGGCGCGGGCGTTGTTACCACCGGCGGGTCAACGGGGGCGGGAGCAGACGGCTGGGCCGAGGTGTGCGCCTCAAAGTCGTAGCGGCAGACCTCGCAAAACCGCGCCCCGGCGTTCCGGGCTAGCCCGCAGTCCGGGCAGACTTGCGTACTGACTGCGCTGCCGTTCAGACTGACGCGAGCTGGGGCGGAAGAGGGCGCACTCAGAGGCGCGGCGTTGATTTTCGTGCCGCATACCGAGCAGTAGTCGGCGTCTTCCGACTGGTGCGATGCGTCTTTCGGACAAACGTAGCTCATGCGTCTCCTCGTTTCCGTCCGGCCCGCGACGTGCGCGTGGACCCTAAATCTAAATCCATTTCATCCGCCTTGTCTATTTTTGCTTTCAGGCGCACCGTGCCGGCATCGGCATCCACAATGTCCACGACTTTTGCCAGGCGCTGCGTCGCGCCGTCGTTCCCGGAGTCCGACGCGAGCTTTGCCGCCCGGCCGAGATGCTTCGTGGCTTCGTCCAGATGCCCCGCCGCCCGCGCTTCAAGACCTTCCTGAATGGCCGACGCCAATTCTTCCTGACCGGTGTAATGGGCGACCTGAACATTGATCCGCGCCGACAGCGCTTCGTCCTCGGTCCACGTCGCGACCACCGGCGCACCCACCGCTTTGACTTCCTGCCCGGCTTCGGCGTACACCACTGACGGACGGCAGCCGAGCATCTCGTCGCCGACCTCACCCGGTGTCATCTCAACCGCCACATAATAATCCCGCGCTTCTGTTCCCCACGCCCCCGTCGGGAAGTCCTGGGTCTGGGCGTCTACCCGCGCGGCCCGTTCCAGCAGCGGCACGATTTCCGGGCTGACCTGCTTGCAGGCGACGACGCGGGCGCTTTTCGGGGTCCACAGGCGCAGGCGCACATCGCCGGTCCCCCGGCTTTGGGCTTGGGAGATTGCCGCTTGAAAATCGGCGTCCATACCCGACGGCTGGGCGATAATCTGGGCCGTGCCAAGCAGCTTTCGGGCGATCTTTTGGAGCTGTTTCGGCTGCCAGTCCGTTCCAACCCCCCGGCAATCGCATTGGAAAACGCCCTCACACGCCGCAAGCCCCCGGTCGAGCGCCAGCTCGTCGGGCACATCGTTTTTGCCGTCAGTCAAAAACAGCGCGTAATGGATGGCGTTCGGTGCATGGCCGAATTCTTCTAACGCCAGCGCCAGACCCGTAGACATCTTGGTTGTCCCGCCTGACTCCAGCCGCCGCACTGCCGCATCCGCCGCCGCTTTGTTGACGGAAGTGGCCGGGGCAAGGCCGGACACCACCGACGCATAATCCGAGAACCGCACGACAAAGAACGACGTGCTTTCATCGAGCAGCGTGATCGCTTTGCGGGTGGCGTACTTCACCGCCTCCATCCGCTCCCCCTGCATCGAGCCGGACGTATCCAAGATCAGCCCAACTACGGTATCCGCCTTCTGCGCCGACGCTTGCCCGTCGGCAGTGACCGTCACCACGGCATCCACCCGGTTCGTCCCCGCCGGCAGGTACGGATTGAAAAACGTTTCCACACGAAATGGCATCAAAAGCTCCTTTTTCTAACGACCTACCACCGCGACTGTGATGTTGTCCCGCCCGCCCTTCGACAGCGCGAACTCGGCCAAACTGCGGCAGACGGCCAGCGCGTCGCCGTCCGCCGCGCGAACCAGGCTCGCAAGCTGCTCCGTCTGCGGCGCGTAGTTCCACAGGCCGTCCGTGCAGAGCAGCAGCCGCCCCGGCCCGGCCAGCGGCACGGTCAGGATCGTCGGCTCCGGCACTCCCTCGTTCAGCGGCCCCAGGCAGCGCGTGATTGCGTGCGCTTCCGGCGCTTTGAGCGCGTCTGCTTCGATCATCTCGCCCGCGTCTACCACCGCGTTTACCCACGAATGGTCATGGGTCAGCAGCACAGCACTCGCTGCACCAATCCAGTACGCCCGGCTATCGCCGAGCCAGCCGAGCGTCACGCTGCCGCCGCGCACAAGGGCCGCAACAAATGTTGCGCCCGGCGGGTCCTTCGGCTGGCTGGGATCGGTCGGGACCGCGCACGCCGATTCGTGCGCCGCCAGAATTGCCGCACGCATCGCCGCTTCGCTGTCAGAACTGCCGCCGCGCACTGACTCCCGCAAAGACGCGCACGCGGTTTGCGCCGCCGCGTCCGACGCTTCATCCGCCCGCTGGGCGCTGGAAACACCGTCGCAGACCACCAATACTGCTGTGCCTGGTTCCTCCGGTATCTCGGTCAGCGCCAGTGCATCTTCATTGCAGGCGTGGCGCTTACCCCGGTCGGTGACGCCCGCAAAAGCCGGCGTCAGCACGACTTCCACATGGTCACGCGGCAGCGGCTCCCGCGCTACCGGCCAGCGCAGGCCGCAGACCGAACAATAGCCGTCAGCACCTTTCGCGTCCGGCCCGGCTCCGCAGCGGCAGTGCTCGCCGGTCACAGTAGCCGCCGGTTCCGGTGCGAGGTTAGCCCCGCAGGCTTCGCAAAAACGCGCTCTGTCGGGAACGACGGCGGAACAGTGCGGACAGGTCATATATTTCTCCATCTGATATAACCCGGCACTGGAAGTGCCAGTCTACTTTGTAGTGGAAGTCGAAGCGACTATAGAAAAGATTGCGTCCATGAGTGTTTTCTGTCCCTAGTCGCCACGACTTTCATTCAACAATAGGCCGGCACTTCCAGTGCCGGTTCCTAGACTAAAACAGCGTCCGTGGCCGGACCGCATTCGCCTGGTCCACAAACGCGATCCGCTCCTCCGGCGTCTTCGCATAACGGGCGCAGGCGCGAAGCTCCCGCTCCGCACCCGTGCGGACCGACGACGGCGATAACTGCTGACCCAGAAGGCGGCGGTCCGGCTCCGGGGTCAGCGCCCGGCTGTCAAACTGAGCCACCGCCGCCAGCAAAACCTGCGCGGCCAGTGCGTGCCGAGTCAGGCCGTCTAAATCCAAAGCCGCGACGGCATCACCGGCCCGGATCAAGTCGTCCGCGCCCGGCGGCGTTGGCGTCGGCTGCGTCAGGCACCGGGCGAGCGCCATCTGCGCCGTCGCGTACAGGCCCGATGACGCCGGGACGCGCCCGAAGGCTTCGACGGCCCCGGTCCGGTCGCCTCCCGCCATTCGGCACCGGGCCAGCCCAAACGCCGACAACGCAAACGACGGGTCAACGTGCGAGACCAGATCGTACAAGCGCAGCGCGGTTGCAGTGTCTCCGGCCAGCTCCGATGCCAGGGCCAGCGCGAGCTTCGGTGCAGTCTCGCCCGGCACTTCATCGTAGACCCGGCTAAATGCTTCCACTGCGTCCTTGGGGCGTCCCTCCGCCAGCCGCAGACGGCCCCCGTACCAGAAGACGCGCCAGTCGAAGGGGTCCGACTCTCCAAGCTGCGCCAGCGTCTTGTCGGCATTGTCGTACTCCCCGCGCCGGGTCTGCTCTTCCGCCAGGCGCAGAGGCGCTTCGCTGGACTCCGGGAACTGCCCGGCGGTTTGTTTTAGCAGCCCTAGCTTGGCACCGCCGGACAGCGAGCCGGACGTCAGCACCGCCCCGGCAGCCGGGTCAAGCGGGTCTACTTTCAGTGCAGGCAGGGCAGACGCCCAGCGCTTGGCATCTTCCCCGCTGCCGATCTCGCTCGGCAGCTCCCCGCTGAAGTGGGCGCTTTCCGATGGGCGCGGGATGCTGCGGACGGCCACCATCTCGCGCAGGACACCGAGAAGCTGGTCGGCCATCTCGTCGGCGGTCTGGAAGCGGTCGTCGGGGTTCTCGCGGGTCGCTTTCAAAAGAAATCGGTACAAAGACTCCTGCTGAGCGAAAAGCGGCTGCTCGGCAGGCATCGGCAGCGAATGCAGAAACGCACCTTGAAACTTGAAGTCCATCAGCAGCACGGCCAGCGTCCGGCCGACCGTATACAAATCCGACACAAACGACGGCCCTTGATCGGCTTCGGGCGCGGTGTAGCCTTTGGTGCCGTAGATGTCGCCATCGAGGTCGTCGATGCGCCGGACGCCGCCCATGTCAATCAGCTTGACATCGTCTTCTTCCAGCATGAAGTTATCGGGCTTGAAGTCGCAGTAGACCAGACCCATGCGCTCCATGTAGGCGAACGCCGGCAGAATGGCATAGATGTACGCCATCGCTTCTTCCGGCGGCAGCGGCCCACGCTCCTGCCGGATAGTTTTCAGCGTTTTGCCGCCGACATACTCCATCACGATGTAGCCTTCGGTGCCTTGCGTGACAAAGTTATAGATGTTGACAATTTTGCCGTTCTTGACCGCCGCTAGAAACTGACGCTCGGCAATCGCCGCCTGGGCGCTGGCTTCGTCCTTCGAGTTCAGCAGGCCCTTCAAAACAACCCAGCGGGACAGCGTCGTATCCCAGCCTAGGTAGATCCAGCCGAGGCCGCCGAATGCCATCGCGCCTTTGACTTCATACTGCCCCGCAACCATATCGCCCGGCTTCAATGTCGGCAGGAACGAGTATTCGCGCCCGCACATCGGGCAGAAGCCTTTTTCATGGTTCAGCTTCGCCCCGCAGTAGTTGCAGAACCGTTTGCGGTCTGGCACGACGGCGTCGGCCATGAGCGACTGCAAGGGGTCCTGCGAAACCATCGGCGGCAGCGTCACCAAGCCCGCGCCGAGCTGCCGCCGGGTGGAGACCCGCCCGGTCCGCGCCGACGACCGCCCGGTACGCCCGGACCCGGTGCGGCCTGACCCGAACGAGGACCCCGTGGACACCCCGGACACTGCCGACCGCGCCGACCCTGCCGCATTAGCCTGCGTCGCCTTTGCGACCAGCGACTGCCCCGCCGGAGCGCGTCCGCAGTCCTCACAAAACCCATCCACAATTTTGCCGGCGCACCCCGGCCTTTGACATTTCTGTTCGCTCATATTAATCCACTCTTTTGATTTTGACACGGGATATGGGAAAAAGTTGCATCTCACAAAGTTGCATCTCACAGTGTTTGGAAGACCGTGTGCTGAAGCATAGGGGTCCCTAAATGCCTCTTCACATCCCCACCAGCCGCTGCTCGTACTCCGAGACCAGCGCCGCCGCCTGGTTCAGCGGCGTCGGGCCGCCGTGCAGAAGCTGCTCCGCGTTCCGTGCCAGCGCCGGAAGCGCAGGGTCGAGCGCCGCGCCGTGCGCCGCTTTTGCGCCCGCTTTTGCCTGCAAGGCCCGCAGCAGGCCACGCAGCTCTTCACGCCGGTCAAGAGCGGCCGACGCCGAGGCGCAGCAGGCCGCAAACTCTGTGCGGGCCGAGTTTGCGCTTTCCACCCAGCGTTCCAGTCCCACCTGGGCGGGCTTCCACTGCCCGTTCTGGTACGCCGATTCGACCCGCATTAGCCAAGATGTCAGATCCGCGGGCAGAGCCGGGGAAGCCTCGGCAAAGTCCGCGATTTTACCCCGGCACTCGCCTTGCAGCGCCTGGCACAACTGCTGCAACCGCTCTAGCTCCAACAGAAGCGTCTGGGCCTGGCGCAGTCCTCTCTCCAATTGGTCTCGCTGCTGCTGCACCGCATCCAGCGTAGAACGAATTTGCTGTAGCCGCGCTGTGAGGCTGGCTGCAAAATCTCCTCCCGCCCCAAGCGGGTCCGTCTGCGCCTGCCCACGCAGACCGGCAATGTCCCGGCGCACCGCGCCGAGTTCGCCTTGAAGGCTGATGCCGAGCGTGTCCGTCAGCGATTGCAGCGTGTCGGCCTCTTTGTCCGCCGCTATCAGCACTTGGTCCAGCTGGCCCCAAGCAGTCTCCAGCGCGACCACGGCGTCTTTCACAACCGCAAAGTTCTGCGACATCTGGGCCAGAAGCGCGTCGGGCGTTACCCCGCGCGACGGCTCCGGCCCGGACAGCAGGCCACGCTGATCGAACGGCGTTTGGGCCGAAGCGACTTGAACGGACTCACCGAACAGCAGAAACTCGATCTGTTTGCGCTCTCCCTCGTGCGTCCACAGCTTGCTGAGCGCCGGGCGCAGCGCTTCGGCTTGGTTTACGATGTCCGTGAGCTGCTGCTGCGACGACCACAGCCCGTCAATCAGCGGCAGGGCCGGGCCGACTTGCGCCTGCGTGCGGCCTGTCAGCGCTTGAGCGCCGGTGCGGAGCCGCTGGTAGGCGGCACTGTCATCAAGCTCTAAAAGATTGCCGGCAGCCCTAGAAATCCGCATTTTCCATTCCGAAAGTGCCGCATCAATCTGCTCCAAAGTCATAGGAAAAGTTTACCTCAAAGGGTCGGGATTTCGTAAGCCGCCGCCCGGCGCTCGTGATCCGTGCCGGCAGTGTCTTATCATACACTTTGACGACAAACATAAGTTTTGACAGTTATTCACATTGGGTATAGTGACCGGTATCGGAGGAACCATGTCATCTGAGTACGACCTCGTCTGCCTGTCGCACCTGCGTTGGGACTTTGTTTACCAGAGGCCGCAGCATCTTATCAGCCGATTCACGCCGCAGCACCGGGTCTTCTTTGTCGAGGAGCCGGTATTCGACTCGGACACGCCTTGGCTGGATGTGACACCGCGCCCCGGAGATATGAAAGTGCTGGTCGCGCACCTGCCCTGGGGTCCGACTGAGGCCGAGCATGGGCAGATGTACCGCAAGCTGCTGGATGAGTTCATGGCCGAGAATGCCATCAGTGATTATGTGCTGTGGTACTATACGCCGATGATGGTTTCCTGGACCGACACGCTGACCCCGAAAGCCGTCGTGTTTGATGTGATGGATGAGCTGTCGGCGTTCGCCGACGCCCACTCAGAGCTGCTGGGCCGCGAGGAAAAGCTGTTAAAGAAGGCCGATCTGGTGTTTGCAGGCGGGCGCTCGCTCTACGAAGGCAAAAAAGACCGGCATCCGAACGTCTACTTTTTCCCGTCAAGCGTAGACATCGCCCACTTCGCCAAAGCGCGGCAGTCGCCGCCGGAGCCTGCCGACCAGAAAGACATCCCGCGCCCACGCTTCGGCTTTTTCGGCGTCCTGGACGAGCGCATTGACTGGGGATTGCTGGCCGCCGTCGCCGACCTCAAACCGGATTGGCAGTGGATCATGGTCGGGCCGGTTTCCGGCAAAATCCCGGGCAGCGCTCTGCCTCGGCGTCCGAACATCCATTATCCAGGCGGCAAGGACTATGCCGAATTGCCGAACTACTTGGCAGGCTGGGATGTTGCGATTATGCCGTTTGCCATCAACGACGCGACGCGCTTTATTTCGCCGACCAAAACGCCGGAGTACCTTGCCGGCGGCAAGCCGGTCGTCTCGACGCCGGTTTTAGACGTAATACGGCAGTACGGTCAGTCGGGTCTCGCGCAAATAGCCGCGACGCCGGAAGGATTTGTCGCCGCCTGCGAGTCGGCCCTGCACGACGACCCCGCCGAGCGGTTAGCGCGTGTGGACCCAGTGCTGGCGGAAATGTCTTGGGACAAGATGTGGGGCAAGATGCACGATTTGATTGGGAGTGTGTCGGCAGGCGAGATGCCGGAACCCGCAGAGTAAGAGTGGCGGAAGTTTAGGCAGTGACAGAAGTTTAAGCAGTGACGGAAGTTTAGAACGGAAATTTTGCGAGTGTTTGATTATTTGATTGTCGGAGCGGGCTTCGCGGGAAGCGTCCTGGCGGAGAGGCTGGCATCGCAGGCCGGAAAAAAAGTGCTGCTGATTGATCGGCGGCTTCATATCGGCGGCAATGCGTATGACCGTTACGACAACGAAGGGATTTTGATCCATCCCTATGGCCCGCACATCTTCCACACCAATTCGGAGCGAATTTTTGCGTACTTGTCCCAGTTCACCGAATGGCGTGCCTATGAGCATCGGGTGGTGGCGTCGGTGGAGGGCCAGCTTTTGCCGATCCCGATCAACCGGACGACGGTAAACCTGCTGTACGGTATGAACCTGCAAACCGACGCCGAAGTGGAAGCGTTCTATGCCTCCCGCGCCGAGCTTGTCGGCCATGCGAAAACGTCTGAAGACGCCGTCGTCGGCAAGGTCGGGCGCGACCTGTACGAGAAGTTCTTCCGGGGCTACACGCGCAAAATGTGGGGCATGGACCCGTCGGAGCTGGACGCCCAGGTCGCGGCCCGCATTCCGACCCGGACCAACACCGACGACCGCTACTTCAGCGACACGTTCCAGTCTATGCCGCTTCACGGCTACTCCAAGATGTTCGAGAAGATGCTGTCGCATCCAAACATCAAGATCATGCTGAACACCGACTGGCGCGAAATCAAAGCCTTGATGCCCGCCCGCGAAATCATCTTCACCGGTCCGGTAGACGAGTATTTTGACCACCGGTACGGCAGGCTGCCCTATCGGTCACTGGAATTTAAGCACGAGACGCGGGATGCATCGGACGGGCAGGTCGCCGCGACCATCAACTTCCCGAACGATCACGCCCACACACGCACGACCGAGCTGAAGTGGATCACGGGGCAGACTCACGAGAAGACCGACATCACTTACGAGTATCCCCGCGCCGACGGCGACCCGTATTACCCGATCCCAAGCCCGGCCTGCAACGCGCTGTATGCCCGTTACAAAGACCTGGCAGAGAGCACCCATGGCGTCCATTTTGCCGGGCGCCTCGGAACGTACAAATACTACAATATGGACCAGGTCGTCGGCCAGTCGCTCGCGCTGTTCGACAAGCTGAGCGCCGCCCGCTCGGAGCGGATTGTCGTCGCGACCGAACCGACCGTCGTGCTGTCCGCCGGACCGAAAGCAGCCTCCAACGGCGTCGCGCAGCCGGCGTAGACGGAGACGAGAAGCACCTGATAATGAATTATCAGGCCACTCGGAGACAATGTCTTCGACACTCCAGAGTCTTCAGTCGCGCAGTGACTTTCTCCGAGCAGCCCGGCTTTTCAAGGCCGAGTTCCAAGCGTCTTACACTCGGCCCCTGTTGCCAACCACTTATGAACACCCAATTAGAACTCTGGGGCGGCCCGGAATGCACTGTCAACCGGGTCGGCGAGACCAGCTTTGACCAGCTAGAGCGCACCGGTCATGCTCATCGCCTCGCCGACCTAGACTTGTTCGCCGATTTAGGCTTTCAAGCTCTACGCTACCCCGTTTTGTGGGAGCGCACTGCGCCAAACGGCCTTGAAAATGCCGACTGGACCTGGCCGGACGAACGGCTTGGACGGCTGCGCGATCTTGGCATCGCGCCGATTGCCGGATTAGTTCATCACGGCAGTGGGCCGCGTGATACCAGCCTGCTCGATCCGCAGTTCCCGGAAAAGCTGGCCGAATATGCAGGCGCGGTCGCCCGCCGCTACCCCTGGGTGACCCGCTACACGCCGGTCAACGAGCCGCTGACGACCGCTCGCTTCTCGGGTCTGTACGGCCACTGGTATCCGCACGCCTGCGACGGCCTCCTCTGGGCGCGGATGCTGCTGAACCAGTGCCGCGCCGTCGCACTCTCAATGGCTGCCATCCGCGAAGTCAACCCCGAAGCCCAGCTTGTCCAAACGGAAGACTTGGGCAAGACCCACAGTACGCCCGCGATGGCCTACCAGGCCGACTTCGAAAACGAGCGCCGCTGGCTAACATTCGACCTCTTGTGCGGGCGTGTGGACCGGCATCATCCGATGGGCCAGTTCCTGCGCTGGCTGGGCATCGGCGAAAACGAGCTGCGGGTCTTTCAGGACGCTCCCTGCCCGCCGGACATCTTCGGCATCAACTATTATGTGACCAGCGAGCGCTTTTTGGACGAGCGGACTGATTTGTACCCCCCGTGGACAATCGGCACAAACGCCCAGGGGCGCTACGCCGATGTCGAAGCCGTGCGAGTCTGTGAGGACGGAGTCAACGGCCCCGCGCGGCTGCTGCGCGAGGTCTGGGACCGCTACGGCAGGCCGCTTGCCGTCACCGAAGCGCATCTTGGCGCGGAGACCGGCGAGCAGATGCGCTGGTTCCAGGAAGTTTGGAACGCCGCGCTTAATCTCCGGCGCGAAGGTGTGGATGTCCGCGCTGTCACCGCATGGGCCTTGCTCGGTGCCTACGACTGGGACAGCCTCGTTACCCGTGCCGACGGTCACTACGAACCCGGCGCGTTTGATCTCCGCAGTGGCGTCCCTCAGCCGACGGCCCTCGCCTCCATGCTCCGCGACCTGAGCCGCCGAGGTTATCATTCACATCCGCATCTCGAAACAACCGGCTGGTGGCGTCGTCCCGAACGCCTGCTATACCCCCCGGCGCCGTCGCGGGAGTATTCGGCGGTTTAGAACCCCTCCCGCTCTGCCTTCGGCATTACTTCGTATCTGTCCCTCGCTCCCTCCCCTATTAGGAAAAGGCGATAAAGAACAAGCACAACAAGAGCCGGGTGAATAACGAGGACATACTTGCCGTCAGGCCAAAATCTGGCCCTTCCCTGACAGAGGAGGGATCGACGAGCGGGAGGGATTCTAAACCAATTCTAAGCTCGTGCTGCCCGTCGGCAGAATGTCCTGCCACTGCTCGATCAGCTTCTTGTATTCCCAGCCCACGCGCCGAACGTTTCGGTTCAAATCGCACAGCCCCACCGGATTAACCCGCCCAGCGTCTTCGCGTAGGGCCGTGTCCCAGTCTACTTGGTCGGTCAGGCTGTACCAGGTGAAACCAATGATTGGGACGCCGTCGCTTCGCAGGCGGAACAAGTTCATCCACTGCTTCCAGAGCCAGTCCCACGAATGCTCGGCGTCTGAGAAATTCGTCTCCGTATGCATCACCGGCAGGTGGTAGCGGTCGTAGTACTGATGGGTGATCACATAATAGCCGAAAATCTCGCCTGACCCCGTCACGTTGCCGTCTTCATGGACAATGTGTTCATTGGTCACATAGTAGTCATTGCCTAAAACGCAGTTTGCTTTCACTTGGTTTCGCAGGAACCAGTGGTAGTCGTCGCGGGTCATGCCGTTGTCCAGCAAGTACTCATACATCACGGCGTTCACCGGGCGTCCATACGTCAGGTCGAGCGATAGAAACCGTTTTTCGTTGAGAATGTTCGCCTGCGCCATGACACTGGGGTTGGCGGCATGAAAATACTCCGACGACTCGCTCTGAATAAAGACCGCATCGGGCCGGACTTCCAAGATCGCCTGCATCGCCAGCGTGTTCGCCCGGCAGAGGTTGCCGAGCGCAGTCACAAAGCCCCGGTCCGACGCTGCCCGCTCGTTCCACCACCCAAGCTGCCCGGAGAATGTCGCCGCCACAAAGATTTCGTTCACCGGCGTGTAGTAGCGCACCCAGGGGAAGCGAGTCGCGAACGCCCGCGCGTACTCGGCGAACAGCGCCGGCCAGTCCGGGTTATCGAAGCCGCTGCCGACCCAATCGGGGACCCCAAAGTGACACAGATCGGTAATCGGCGTGATGCCCATTGCTTGCAGCGCCGAATACGTCTCATCGGCGAAGCTCCAGTCGTATCGCCCCGGCCCGACATGAGAGGTCACCAGCGGCGGTCCATAACGCAGGAATTTGATTCCCAGCTCTTGCACCAGCCCGAAATCCTCCCGCCAGCGGGCGTAATGCCCGCACTTCTCCATCTCATCCACCCGCTTCGTCCGCCCGTCCGGCAGCAAAATCGTCGGGCAGCTATTCTCAATCCCAGTCGCGAACATGAAATTGGTCATTCGAACCCACTTACTTCTCTAAATCTTATTTACCGAAACCAAAAGCTTGACGGCGAAGCGGAAACAGGGTATCAAACAAGCACGCCAAGAGAACCCATGAAATTCAACGCCTCCACTCAAACTGTCTCAGCCAACGCTTCCCCGCCGGCTCCGAAGCTTTCTCTTGACCGGCTCCGGGGCTGGCAGGATGCGCTGCGTGAACCCTGCCTCAGCGCACTTCTTGTCATCCAGATCCTGTTTATTTTTCTCGTCGTTCCCCTCACCAGCGAAGGAACGCTGCGGCGCACTGTCGTAGACTGTTTCCAGCTCACGCTGGCGCTGGCCTCAATTTTTGTTCTGCCCGGCCTCGGCCTCACCCGCATTGTCATCTTGCTCGGCTTCGGCCTGACCCTCGTCACGTCGTCTTTTCCATCCCTCGATCCGACGCGGCTGCTGCACTATCTCGGCTTGTTTCTGTTCACCGGCGCAGTGAGTCTCGGTGTCGCCAAAGCTGTCTTCATCGGCGGGGAAGTTACTCACCACCGGGTTCAGGGAGCGATTGTCGTTTACTTAAACTTATCGCTCCTCTTCGCCACGGTTTATGCGTATCTGTGTCACATCTCGCCAGGCGCGTTCTCGAATGTTTCCGTCAGCCCCCGTCCGCTCTTCGGTCAGCTTCTGTATTTCAGCCTAGCGACGCTGACAACAACGGGGTATGGAGACATCGTGCCGCTGCACCCGCTGGCCCGCAGCCTATCCACGCTGGAAGCCGTCACCGGCCAGATTTTCCTAGCGACACTGCTGGCGCGGCTCGTCAACTTGCAGCTCGCCCAGCGAAAGTGACAGGCAAAAAATCTGTCATACCTTCTATTACCCATCCCGCGGCAGCTAAGAGATCGGCATCGAAAAAAACCGCAAGCCTTGTGTCCGGCAGTAATCGCTGAAATCCTTGATCTCGCGCTCGTCCGGGTCCTTTGTGCCGGGCGGATAAGTGAGCGCTGCCGGGGAGGTTTCCAGACCAATCACTGTTCCGCGCGGCAGCCCCTTCAGCAAGCTCCGTAAATCAGGCGAGTAAAGAGTGTCATAGGCATCCCAAGGACGCGGCGCTCTCGAACGCATTGGGTAAGGGCGATCAAACCGGATGATCTGCCAGCCCGAAACTCGGCGGCCATAGCAGTCGGTAAGGGAGATGCGGCTGAGGTGGATTAAAGTATTCTCATAATCGCTTTTCGTTCTGCGACTGATTCTGGAAACTGAGGATTGCGCTAAAGTTGAGATTGGTGCAGACCCAGTCTTTCCGGCGACCGCCATGCCGGCAGGGCCGGCCAACAGAGCGAACGACAATGCCGCCCAAGCGCTTTTTTTCGCCCTCTGCTTTAAGGTGTTCATGAGTGTCTGCCGACGCCCCACAAAGTTCTCTTCACGACACGGCTGACGGCGGGCGGGCCGAGGTTCGGGACGACGCCGAGTGCATCGGCTGCGCCGCCGATCTTCAGGACCGTTTTTCCACCGTTGACCAGGGACTTAGTGACCGGGTATGTCAGAGCGCCAATGACTTTGCCGCCGTTGATCCGGGGCAGACGGATACGCGGCAGGAAACGCGGGCCTGCCATCGCCGGTGCAAGCAAAACGACGGTCAACGAGAGAGAAAGAATCAGACAAGTCCAGCGTGCCATATCTATGCCTCCCTGCGATTATAACACGCTTTGAAGAAGCCTGCAACATTGACTGCCAAGCATGACTTGTTGGCATGATTTGTGCATATACATTCGGCAAGAGGACGCGGCGCGACCGAAAAGTTCGGCAAATGCAGACAAGGAGGGCTAGAATGAGCGAACAGGACAACAGCGTAGCAGATACGAATCGGACACCGACGGCGCTTGGCTTTGCCCGCTCGTATTATGCCGGGGCGCTGCTTGCGGCCCGGCATCGGCCCGGCGACCTGCATCGTCAGCAGCGGGCCACAGAAGCCTGGAACGAGTACAAAGAAGCGGCGGAAAAAGCCGGCCAGATCAGCGCCCTCCTGCCAGGCGACCTCGCGCACGAACCGGGTTAAGCAAGAGTAGGATTAAGCCAAATCATTTCGGTGTCTTGATGTTAAACGACCAGCCCGCCGAGGCAGGCTCGCCATTCCAGTTGTGCAGAATCTTGACTTCCTCCACCGTTCTTTGGGTGCCGTTCTCATGTAGAGACTGAGGACCGCGAGGAATGGGAATGGAACGCAGCAGAGAGACATGACCTCGCACACCAGTGAGCAAGTCTGTTTGCGCCTGCGGAGCGTGCGTATTGAAGGGCAAGGCAGCAAGCGGCGTGACAGGCGTTGAGGAAATGACCGGCCCAGACTTCGGCGCAGGCTGTACAGGTTTGGGCGCAGGCTGCGCCTGAGCCAGAACACCACACGGCAGAGCGGCGGCTAAAAAAGCAACACTCATCCTCAAGAGTACAAAGCGTTTCATCACCCATTCTCCTTGATTTTTATTCTTACCTAATCCCACGGCTAGTCACGAACATCGTTTAAGTTTTATGCTGTTGAAAAATCCTGGCATGTCTTATAGCCTCCATACTCTGTGAAAGGTAAGTCAGTGACCTTAAGACGGCGATTAGTCAGTCAAATGAAGGTGTGTTCCTCTGAAGTAGTTATGCTGACAAAGGAGTAAGATGCCTTGTTTTTCTGAACTTTTTCAACGAATAGGCGCAAGTCTCAGTATCCCTCGCCCTCTAAACCGACTTCGCTTTCCTGCTTATGAACAAATTTCGCTGTTACTTCTCCAGTGGGAAACACCTGACTGCTGACAAGGATCGCAAATTATATCTTTTTGCTTGATTTCTGCGGTTATAATAACTTCAGGCATAAATTGCTCCGGGTTCGGTGTGGAAACGGTAACTCGTCTTTCAATAACTGCACTCAGTCATTAATTTGCGTCCTTGTCATAGGCACGGGCAGCATCGGGATGAAGTTGGGTTTTCATTCAGGATTGCCCTATCTTTTGTCGCTTCTCGCGCAGTCAATGGAACTTAATTTTCTTGCAGTCATGTTACCAAAGAAAGCGCCAGAATACAAGGGAGGCGCAAGCAAACAGCCTCGCCGACCACTTAGTCAGCGAGGCTGTTTCTTTGTACTGAGACCAGCACCATTTGCTACTTGGCAGAGGGCTGCAACTCGACGGAAACGCTGTTGATGCAATAGCGCTCGCCCGTGGGCTTGGGGCCATCGTCAAAGACATGGCCGAGATGGCTGCCGCAGCGGGCGCAGGTGACTTCGACCCGTTTCATGCCGAACGAGCGGTCTTCGTGCAAGTCTACCGTGCCGGGCTTGGCATCGTAGAAGCTGGGCCAACCGCAGTGGGAGTCAAATTTGGTGCCAGACTCGAACAGCTCCTGCCCGCACGCCGCACAGGCGTAAGTCCCGCCGTCTTTCGTGTCTACATACTTGCCCGTGAACGGGCGCTCGGTGCCTTTTTCGCGCAGCACATGGTACTGTTCCGGGGTCAAAACTTCCCGCCACTCCGCTTCGGTCTTGATCACTCTTTCGTCACTCATTACTTGACTCTCTTTCTCCTGCTTGGATTACTTCTTTTGAACACTTCGGACGCAGATTTGGTTCGGGGAGGTACAATAACAGCTATGGACGCACTGATTTTGTTCTCGCATGGCTCCCTGCTCTGCGGCGCGGGCGAGGCTTTGGACGCCCACGCCGAGCGCCTGCGCCGGACCGGAGAGTGGCCGTGGGTGGGGATCGGCTATATGAACTATTCGGAGCCGACCTTTGCCGAGGCCGTTGCGGACGCAGTTTCGCGGAGGGCAACTCGAATTGTCGTCCTGCCGTTCTTTCTCATCCCCGGCTACTTTGTTTCCAAGACCTTGCCGGAGCAGCTTGAGGCCGTCAAAGCGGACTATCCTGGCCTAGAGTTCGTCGTCGCCGACGCCATCGGCTTTGACGTGGGATTGGCCGACGCCCTTATCACCAGCGCCCTAGAGCCGCTTGGTCCCGGCGAGTGGCGCGACGACCTCGCCGCCGCCGCCAGGGGCTGCCGCGCCCGCCCCGACTGCCCTTTGTACGCCACCCCGAACTGCCCGCGCGTTCCCGCCCCGGATACCCCGGCGCGGCCTTTTGTCGAGTGACATACAGACAGGAAGCATAGACAGGAAACCATGATAGGAGCACTCATCTTTGCCTTTATGCTGCTGTTCATAGCCTGCGGGGTATTTCAAATGGCAGTGACCGTGCCGATGATCCGGCGGCGTGTTAAGCCGAACCCGACTTACGGCTTTCGCATTCCTAAAACGCTGAGTGACGAACAGGTCTGGTACGACGCGAATGCTTATGCCGGGCGGCTGCTGTTTGCTTCCGGCGCGGCACAAGCCATTGTCGCGGCTGCCCTTGTTTTTGCTCCTGGCATTCGCGGCAACCTTATCGCCTATTGCTTGACTTGCGGAGCGGTTACAGTTGTCACACTCCTGCTTGCTGTATGGCAGAGCACTCGGTATGCCAACACACTGTGAGGCAGCCGCCGCAAGGCGACCTTTCAAGTTACCCGCCTGGACGCTTTTGCTGTCGCTTTGTCTCGCCTGTGCTCTGTTGGCGGCTCTGTGGCGTCAGCCTAAGCCGCCGCTGCCGCCCTCCCCGCCGCTCGCGTTCGCAACGCTGCATCCACACACGCAGCAGGTGTTCCGGCGGCTGGGTGTCGCGCCGGAGCGAGTCACCCAGGGATTGGGAACTAACCCGGCGAGCGCAGGCATTCATGGGACAGATGGTACAATTCATGGAAGGCCCTATTGCGCGGCATTTGATCTGTCCGTGTCAGACCTAACGCCGCCGCAGACCAAAGCGCTGCTGCACACACTGCGCGGGGCAGGGTTCGTCTGCTGGTGGCGTATCCCCGGCATCTCGTTCCCGGTGGCAACGGCGCTCGGCGCGGAGACAGGGCCGCATATTCACGGGGTTGACCCGCTTGTCCCGCACAAGCGGCGTCTGGAAATGCAGATTCGTGATTATGTTGCCGGAAACAACGGCATCGAAGTTGGCAGGTACGCGCATCGCCCTGATCCACTCGCCGCCGACCCACAAACGCCTGCTGAGAGGCGTTTGCTGCGCCGAGGCGGCACACGCTGGCGTTTTCAGCGGCTGACAGACAAAGAGGGAGTTTTTAGGTGAGGTTTTCAGCAAGTCCATCGTTTGCGGCAGCCGGCTTTTTCGTCTTTGCCGCTTTATATCCGCTGCACTCAGCGGCTCAAACACCGGGTGCGGCACCGGCAGGGAATGAGGCGTCGGCACGGCAGCACGCAATCCATGCCGACGCCCTTTTAGAAAAGGACGATCTCGCCGGTGCCATTGCGGAACTTCGGGAAGCGATCCGACTCAACCCGAACTATACTTACGCGCACAGCCGGCTTGGAAACGCCCTCACCGATAACAAGCAGTACCCGGAAGCGATTACCGAGTGCCGGGCTGCAATCGCGCTGAAGCCGGGCTATGCGGACGCGCACACGAACCTTGCGCGGGCGCTTCTTGACAGCAAAGAAATCCCTGACGCCGAGGCGGAATGTCGGCAGGCGCTCAAGTTCAGCCCAAAGCTCGCCGAAGCCCATGAAGTGATGGGGCGCATTTTGCAGCAGGAAAAACAGCTTGACGCCGCGCTGGCGGAATTTAAAGAAGCGATCCATCTGGAGCCGGCGTCTGCAGAGGCACATAATAGGCTCGGCATCCTGCTCTACCGGCAGAACCGGACTTCGGAGGCGTCTGTCCAGTTTAAAGAAGCCGTCCGGCTTGATCCAGCCTTGTCCGCCGCCCATGACAATCTCGGACAAGCCCTGTATTTCACCAATCATCAGGCCGCGATTGCGGAGTTTAAAACTGCTGTCCAGCAAAAGCCGGACCGGGCCACTTACCATGTAGATTTGGCAGGCGCGTACTCCGGGGAAGGCCAGGTGGACGCCGCGATTGCCGAAATGCACGCCGTTTTCCTGCTTCAGCCAAATGACCCGGAGCCGCATATCGTGCTGAGCAATCTGCTGCGGCACGCAAGCCATGACGACGAAGCGGTCGCGGAAGCACGCGCCGCTCTCGCACTGAAGCCTGACAGCTATGTCGCGCATCAGGTCCTGGGGAATGCCTATGCCGCACAGGGAAAGCTGAATGAAGCCATCGCTGAATTTCACGAAACAATCCGTTTGAAACCGGACTACGCCGGCGGTCACAACGACTTGGGAAATGCCCTCGCGGATCAGCAGCAGACTGCCCCGGCTATCGCCGAGTTTCGAGAAGCCATCCGCCTTGAGCCGACCTTCACCGATCCCTATAACAATCTTGGGTCGGTTCTTCAAGGCAGTGGGCAGATTGACGCCGCAATCGTGCAGTTCAAGAACGCTATTCGTGTAGCACCCAACTCTTCTAATGCCTACGACAATCTTGGGGTCGCTTACAATCAGAAGCGCCAGTTCACCGAGGCAGTTGCAGCGGATCTCCAGGCGCTCAAAATCAGCCCGAAAAACGCGCACGCACGCCTCAACCTCGGCATGGCTGAGTACAACCTGGGGAAAACAGAAGCCGCTCGCGCCGACTGGACAAAAGTAACGACGATGGGCGACGAGCAGACAACTGACAAAGCGCAAAGCTATCTGGACCAATACCGCTAGTCTCAATTAGAAAGCAAGTTAAACAATGAAGACAGCACTTTTAGTGATGGTGCATGGGTCGCCCCGGCCTGTCGCCAACAAATCCATGTTCCAAGTGGTCGAGGAAGTCAAGGCGCGAGGCGTCTTTGATGTGGTGGAGGTCGGTTTTATGGAGTGCAATGAGCCGACCATCACCGAGGCCGCCGATACCTGCGCGGCGTCCGGCGCGGACACGGTCATCGCCGTACCGTATTTCCTGCACACGGGGACTCATGTTGCCGATGACCTGCCGACACTGCTCGACGAAGCGGCGGCGCGTCACCCGCACGTCAAGTTCCAGATGGGCCGCTACCTCGGCACGTCGCCGAAGCTGACCGACATTCTCGCCCGGCGGGCGGCGGCAGTACAGGGATAAAAGCCCTGTCCTGAATAGAATAGGAACCCTGTCCTGAAGGACAGGGTTTCTCAAACAACAATGCTGTTGAAAACCTCATAACCAACCCATTCTTGTTCAGAAAGAAACCACCTATTCATGACAAATCTTCCTTCTCGTCTTCCTCTTGCGGCCTCGCTGCTGCTCGGCCTTTCGCTGATCGCACCGGTTTACGCACAATCGGCGGCACATGGGGTGGACCTTGCCGCCATTGATACAGCCGCAACGCCCTGTACCGACTTTTACCAGTACGCCAACGGCAAATGGCTGGCGAGCCATCCTATCCCGGCGGATCGCCCCTCGTTTGGCGGCTTTTCCGAGCTGTCAGACCGTAATCAAGCGGTTCTCCATCAAATCGTAGACAGCGCCGTCGCCGGGCCGCCTGCACCTAAAGGCAGCGTCAAGCGCAAAATCGCCGACTTCTACCGGAGCGGCATGAACACAGCGCAGATTGAGCGCGATGGGGCCGCGCCGCTTGCGCCGGAGTTTGCCCGGATCGCGGCGGTCTCCGATACGCCGTCCCTGGAAGCCGAGATCGCCCATCTGCATCAAATCGGTGTCGGGGCCGTCTTTGGCTTCGGGATCGGGGCGGACGAAAAAGACAGCCTGCATACCATCGCTGAGGTAGGTCAGGGAGGCTTGGGACTGCCGGACCGAGACTATTACACGAAGACCGATGCCAAGTCTGTCGCCCTGCGGGCGGCGTACACGGCGCACATCGCCCGGATGCTGACCCTGCTTGGTGATGACCCGTCCACAGCAAGCACGGAGGCGCAGACGGTGCTGGCGCTGGAAACGCAGCTTGCTGCGGCGTCCATGACGCGGGTAGAGCGGCGCGACCCAAATGCGACGTACAACAAGCTGACTTTGACCCAGCTTGATGCGCTGTCGCCCGGCTTCTCGTATGTCCCCTATTTTGCGGCAGTCGGCGCTCCCGATCCCGGCCCGCTGATCGTCGGCCAGCCCAAGTTCTTTGCCGCCGTCGGCGGCTTAATGAAGACGGTGCCTTTGGCGGACTGGAAAACCTATCTGCGCTGGCATGTGATCAGCAGCACGGCCTCGTATCTCAGCGAACCGTTCGTTTCCGAACGCTTCGCCTTCTACGGAACGACGCTCAGCGGCGTGACTCAGAACCAGCCGCGCTGGAAGCGGGTGCTGCGGGAAACCGACGGCGAATTAGGAGAAGGCTTGGGGCAGCTCTATGTCGCCGAAGCGTTCCCGCCCGCCGCCAAAGCGCGGGCGCTTGTGCTGGTGCAGAATGTCAAGGCGGCCCTGCGAACACGCTTGCAGTCGCTGGACTGGATCGGCGAAGACACCCGCCGGCAGGCGCTGGTCAAGCTGGATAAGATGCGGATCAAGATCGGCTACCCCGATCACTGGCGCGACTATTCCAAGCTCAAGGTCACCAGCCCGTCGTATGTCGTCAACGTGCTGGCCGCCAATCGGTTCGACTTCAACCGCGATCTGGCGAAGCTCGGCAAGCCGGTGGACCGGACCGAGTGGGGTATGACCCCACCGACTGTCAACGCTTACTACAACCCCAGCGGCAATGAGATCGTGTTCCCGGCGGGCATCTTACAGCCGCCGTTCTTTGACCCGAACGCCGATGATGCCTCCAACTACGGCGGCATCGGCGCGGTGATCGGCCACGAGATGACCCACGGCTTTGACGACCAGGGCCGGCAGTTCGACGGCGACGGCAACCTCAAAGACTGGTGGACCGCCGCCGACAAGAAGAACTTTCAGCAGCGGGCCGATGGGGTCGCCTCCCAATTCGATCAATTTGTGGCGGTAGACGACGCCCATGTCAACGGGCACCTGACACTCGGCGAGGACATTGCCGATCTCGGCGGTGTCAAGATCGCGTATCTGGCATTCGAGAAGTCCCAAATCGGCAAGCCGAAGGGGAAGCTCATCGGCGGCTTCACGCCGGAGCAACGGTTCTTTCTCGCCTATGCCCAGATCTGGCGCGAGAATGTTCGCCCCGAATCCCTGCGGATGAGTCTTGCGACCGACCCCCACGCCCCGAACAGGTTCCGCGTGCTGGGACCGCTCGCGAACCTGCCGGAGTTTGCCCAGGCGTTCCCCTGCCCGGCAGGGGATGCGCCGAAGATAGCGCGGGTGAACATCTGGTAGGGGAATGCTTCAAAAGAACCGGCACTGGAAGTGCCGGTCTATTATTGAATGAAAGTCGAGGCGACTAGGGAAGAGATTGCGTCCGTGAGCATTTCTGTCCTAGTCGCCTCGACTTTCACGCAAAAGTAGACCGGCACTTTCAGTGCCGGTTCCTTTTTCTGCCTGCGCCGCCTGCTGTCATTCCAAATTGTGCTAGTCAACACGCTCGGTCTTCACAGTTTCACAAAGAAAAAGGCAGGGACATATTCTGCCCCTGCCTTTTTGATGTTCGCTGCCGATGGAACGCGCAGAGCCGTCCCAAGTGAAGACTTTACTGGCCGCTGAAGGTAATGGCGAACCCGTTCTGGCCCATCGTATCCACCCCCGCCGCAAACGCATAGTAGTCTGTGCCTTGTGGATATGTGGATGCATCTGCCCCATACCCTGTTGATACCGACGACGGAAGGAAATACTTGGCGTGGCCGTCGCACAGAATGTAGTTCGCCCCCGCCGTGTGACGCGCCGGAGCAAGCAGATATATTGCTTGGGGACCTGTGGCAGGACGCTGAGACAAGCCTACGCCCAAAGGCAGTGTCAAGCCCGCGCTTCCACCATCCCCGGCGCCGGAGCCGCTGCCCCAGTGGCCTGCGAGTTGGTCGCAACCATTGCCCGCCGGTGATTCGAAGCCACTAGGCGGCTTGGAAGTGAAGTTCTGTGTGCTTTCGTCGTTGGTCGTCACGTCTACGGGCGCTCCGCCGATTTCGTAAAGGAGCACAATGCTGGCCGGGGCTGTGAAGTGAGCCAGCGAATAAGAAGGGGATCGGTGCTGGGAGTCATCCGCACTGCCGGGCGTCAAGTCCTGGTTCATGGCATACGACACGGGAACCGCCGGGTTGTTTCCAGCGGAAGAATAGGTATTGGTGCTGTCGTCGGGACACTTGAAGACCCCGGTGCTTTTCACATAGGGATAGAGATGTCCGGCCCATCCCTGCGGTTTACCGTAGAAGCAGTAGGGAAGCTGCTCGTCAAAGTCCTGGGTGTACTGGATAAATCCGAGGCCAAGCTGCTTCGTGTTGGAAAGGCAGGCGGTGCGGCGGGCATTCTCGCGGACTTTCTGAAAGACGGGAAATAAAATGGCGGCCAGGATTGCGATAATGGCAATGACGACGAGCAGCTCAATCAGTGTGAAGGCACTGCGAGTGCTTTTTCTTGTGCTTTTTCTTGAAAGCGATGTCTGCATGGTGTTTCTCCTAGAGTCGTGAAGTAGAATCATATCGCGAAAACGTATTAAGCGGTGCTGCCGGCAATAAATTCGACCGGCAGGCGTGTTTCAGGCGCAACAGTTTCGCCGTCGATCAATCGGACCAAGAGTGAGATAGCCGCGCGAGCGACTCCAATCCAGGGCGCGTGCATGGTTGTCAGACGCAGCAAGCCCGGCTGGGACGGCACAAGACCGTCGAACCCAACCACCGCCAAGTCATCCGGCAGGCGCAGGCCGCGCCGTCGGCATTGTTCCAGTAGGCTGTATGCTGCCGCATCGTTCCAGCAGGCTGCCGCTGTCGGGCGCTGAGACCGGGGCAGATCCAGCCAGTCCCAATTCCTCTCAGTAACATGCACATGGTTGCCGACCGGGTGAAACTCGGTCACCTCCAGTTCCAGAGGGATCGCCGCCGCTTGAAACGCTTCCAAGCGACGTCCTGCCGACAGCGACAGCGGGCTGCCGGCAAGGTAGGCAACGCGCCGGTGTCCGAGGGCCGCCAGATGCGCCGCGAGATACGCCGAGCCGCCCCTGTCGTCCACCACCGCCGAGGGCAGTCCCGGCAGAGCGTCCACAATCCCTACGACCGGCAGCGCCGACGCGGCGAGAAGGGGCACCAGCGGGTCGCCTGGATCGGTATACAGCGCTAAACCGTCAATCTGGCCGCCGGTCAGCTCCAGAAAAACCTCCTCGACGCTGCGGCCCCGGTACATTCGGTGCAGGAGCAGGTCTTTCCGGAACTCATCGCAGCCCAGGTGCAGGCCCCCGATGATCTGCAATGTGAACGGCATAATCGGATTCAGGTAGCCCTGCGCGGTGTAAACCCCCAGAACATTGGTGCGCCGGTTCCGCAGAGACCGTGCGGCATGGTTCGGCTGGTAACGAACCTGTATCGCCGCTTCCAAAATTCGCTTTCGGGTCTGCTCGGAGACGCGCACATGGCGGGATGGGGTGTGCCCCAGTACGGCAGAGACCGTACTGCTGCTGACTCCCGCCGAAGCGGCGACATCTTTAATGGTAGCAGGTTTTAGCATTGCTGGTTGGCGACACAAGACGTTGATGCAACGTCACATCAATACGCCCATTATAGCACCGCCGCTAAAAATCTGTCAAGTGTTTGACTTAAGTTTTTTCCGCACAGGTGCCGGGCCAATCCGGGTATAATTAACCGGCGAAAAAGATTTCAACACGTGTCACAGAAAGAATTGCGAATGGATCTGCGTGAACTGCCCGGCCTGGCTGACGACTATCCGGCGTACCAAAAACTCAAAGAAGCGATTAAATCCGGCGGCGTTACCCAGATGGAAGGGCTGCCCGTGGCGGCCAAAGGCTGGCTGCTGGCTCAGCTTCAGCGCGATTTAGACCGACCATTGGTCGTGATTTCCTACAACAGCGACCAGGCCGGACGCATCGCCGCCGATTTGGCCCGCTGCGGCGTCGAGGGCGACGCGCTGATTTCGCTGCCGTCTACCACCGAAACGCTGATCTTTGCCGAAGGTGCGCCTGATCTCGCCTTGACCGGACAGCGAGTCGCAGCGCTGCAAAAATTAGCCCTCTGTACGGCGAAAATCACGGTCGGCGCTATCGGCGCGTGGCTTCAGCGGACGGTCCGGCCAGAGCTTCTTAAAGAGCGCCGGGTGGCACTGACGGTCGGCGAGACGGTCGAGATTGAGGCGCTGGAACGCTCGCTGGCGGAATTTGGCTACGACCGCGTAGAAGCGGTTGAGCAGCCCGGACAATGGACCCGGCGCGGCGGCATCTTAGACATCTTTCCCGGCGACGGCCGTCTGCCCCTGCGCGTGGACTTCTTTGGCGACGACATTGAAAGCATCCGGCCCTTTGATGTCGAGACTCAGCGCTCGGTCGGCAAGTCCGAGTCGGTGGTGATCGCCCCCGTCCGCGAAGTGCCGCTGGAAGACAGTGCCGTTGCCGAAGCCGTGTCCCGCTTGAAGCGCGAGTTGCCGGGCCGGGCCGCCGCACTCAAGAAAGCGAACTTGGAGGAGCGCGGCCTCGAACACGCCGAGCGGCTGGAAGAGCGCATTGACGGCGACATCGCCCAGCTTCAAGCGCATCTTACGTTTGACGCTTTGGAATACTACCTGCCGTACTTGTATCCCGACGCGGTCTGCGCGTTGGATTACCTGCCCGCCAATGCTTTGATCATTTTAGACGAGCCGAGCCAGGCGGGCGCACGGTGGGAGCAGCGGGAAGGCGAGATCGCCGAGATCATGGAAGCGCGGGCCGCGCGGGGCGAGTATCTGACGTCCGATATGCCCCACGCCTGCGGCTTTGGCACGGTGACGGCGCGGATCGCTCAGGAAGACGCGGCGGTCTTCCTGGCGCTGCTCGGACGCGGCCTCGACGGCATCAAGATCACGACCTCGATCCCAACCCAGGCCGGCGCAATGGAGCTGTTTGCCGGACGGCTGCCGGCGTTCTTTGAGGCACTGGACGGCTGGCTTGGCGCCCGCTTCCGGTGCGTCATCGTCACCGAGCAGGCTGAGCGGATGCGTCAGATTCTGGCGGAGCATAGGCTGCCGATCTCACCGCAGGACCGCCTGGAGCCTGGCGGCGAGGCGGGCGTCTTTGTCCTGCCCGGATCGCTTCTCAGTGGCTTCAAGCTGCCTGAAGCGAACTTCATGCTCGCGACCGACACGGACATCTTCGGCCACCGCGCCCACCAGAAGCCGCCGAAGCGGGCCTTCAAAGAGGGCCTGAAGATCACGTCGTATTTGGAGCTGCGCGAAGGCGATTATGTCGTGCATATTCACCACGGAATCGGGCGCTACGCGGGCATTTCGCGGCTCAAGGGCACTGACGGCGCGGAGCGCGATTATCTGCTGCTGGAGTACGACGGCGGCGATAAAGTCTATGTGCCGACGGACCAGGTAGACCGAGTCCAGAAATATATTGGCTCCGCCGACTCACCGCCGACCGTGACGCGCTTAAACTCCGGCGACTGGGCACGGGCGACTAAAAAGGCCAAAAAGCAGGTTCAGGAGATGGCCGCCGATCTCATCAAGCTGTACGCCGCCCGCAAGGCCGCGACCGGCCATGCCCTGCCGCCGGATACGCCCTGGCAGACCGAAATGGAGGAAGCGTTTCCCTACCAGGAGACCCCCGACCAGCTTGCGGCGATTGAGGATGTCAAGCGCGATCTGGAAGACGATAAGCCGATGGACCGCCTCATCTGCGGCGATGTCGGCTACGGCAAGACGGAAGTGTCAATTCGCGCAGCGTTTAAAGTCGTCAATTCAGGCCGCCAAGTCGCCGTTCTCTGCCCGACCACGATTTTGGCCCAGCAGCATTTGAAGACGTTCCGGGAGCGGCTGGCGGCGTACCCCGTGCGGATCGAAATGCTGTCCCGCTTCGTCTCGAAAGCCGAGGCCGCCGAGACTTTGAGGGGTCTGGAAGACGGCACGGTAGACATTGTCATTGGGACACACAAGATTTTGTCCAAAGATGTCAAGTTTAACCGTTTGGGGCTGCTGGTCGTGGACGAAGAACAGCGCTTTGGGGTGACGCACAAAGAGCGCATCAAGCAGATGAAGAAGAACGTGGACGTGCTGACGATGACGGCCACCCCCATTCCCAGGACGCTCCATATGTCGCTGTCGGGCATCCGCGATATGTCCTTGATTGACGACCCGCCGGAAGGCCGGATGGCGATTAAAACCTATGTCAAAGAGTATGACGACGAGCTGGTCCGGGAAGTGATTTTGCGCGAGCTGGACCGGGGTGGGCAAATCTATTTCCTGCATAATAGAATAGAAAGCATTTCTCATGTCGCCGAAAAGATCCGGCGCTTGGTGCCGACCGCCCGCTGCGAGATCGCGCACGGCCAGATGCACGCCGACGACCTCGAAGATGTCATGCTGCAATTTGCGGAGAAGGCGTTTGACGTCTTGGTCTGCACCACGATTGTCGAAAGCGGGCTGGATATTCCGAACGTCAACACGATCATCGTGGACAACGCCGACCGTCTCGGCCTGGCCCAGTTGTACCAGCTCCGAGGCCGGGTCGGACGCTCCAAGCGCCAGGGCTATGCGTACCTCTTGTACCGCAAAGACAAGAGCCTGTCGGATGTCGCCGAAAAGCGTCTCGGCGCATTAAGAGAGTTCTCCGATCTCGGCAGCGGCTACAAAGTGGCCCTCAGAGACTTAGAGATACGCGGTGCGGGCAACCTGCTCGGCGCAGCCCAGTCGGGAACCGTCGCCACCGTCGGCTTCGATTTGTACACGCAGTTACTCTCACAGGCCATCAACGAGATGCGCGGTCAGCCGGTCGAAAGCGAGTTTGAGCTGCCGAACGTCTCCCTGCCGCTCGACGCGCTTCTGCCGGTCGCGTATATTCCAAGCGAGGCCGAGCGCATTTTAATGTACAAGAAGCTGACCGCCGTGCGGAAAGTGGGTGATGTCCAGCGTGTCCAGGATGAACTCGAAGACCGCTACGGCGACCCGCCGCGTCCGGTCTGGAACCTGCTCGCCATTCTGCGCCTGCGCCTGCGCTGCGCCGAAGTCGGCGTTTCCGCCATTGTCGCCGAAAAGCGCCGCCTGGCGATACGCTTTACGGGAACGCACCTGACTCAAGAAAGCATCAAGCGTCTGTCCCGGAACTATATGCAGCACCAGTTCCTGCCCGATGTCGTCTTCGTGGCAAGCCCGGAGCAGCCCACCAAGATGCTCCAAACCGCCGAAGAGATGGTCGAAATACTGGCAAAGTTCCTGCCGCCCAAGCTCGCCGCCGAACCCGCCAAATCGCCGGTCAAGCAGATCTTAGCGGCGAGGAACGACGATGCACCCATGCCAACTCCAAAGCCAAAAGCGCCCGCCAAAGAAGCCACGGAAGCCGATGTCGCCAAGACGCGCAATCTGGTCACCAACCAAATCTCCTCCCGGCGGCGCGGTACCTACACGCGCGGACGCGGCTAAACGAGCGTCCTCTGCAAATTTGCTCAGTCACGGCAGGTAAGGCCGCAGTTCTTCGGGATGCTGACGCAGATAAGCGAGGAGGCGGTCTTTTTTGCCCGCACCGCGCGTCTTTTCTGTCGGCCCATCGGCGGCCTCCTCAGACGCAGAGAGATAAATCAGCTCCGGGGCGGTCTCGGCGGCACGTGCATAAATTGCCTCCCAGCTCTTCTTGACGGCAGACAGCGAGATGCTGAGCGTCTGAGCGATTTCTTCGTTTGTCCCGCCGTGCAGGGCACGGCGCAGCAGACGCTGCTCACTGCGCCGGAAGCCCAGCCGGGGCCGGGTATGGAGAAACAGCGGGAAGAAGCGGTTACCGAGCGTCGCAAACGCTTCTTCGTGGGTCAGCCCCAGCAGGACTGGCGGCTCAGGCGGATGTGCCGGGCCGGGGAGGGAAGCGTGTTCGGCACGGACTTTGAGGCCCGGCTCCATATTCCGCACAGCCCAATCCCGGTAATAGTTCTCCAGCAGCAGTTCTTTGATTTGGTAACCGGCATGGTGACTGAACAGGCAGCGAAACATCGTTTCCGCCGCTTCGATCAGTGCCGTGTCCGAGCCGTCGGACGCATATCCGAACGGATTCAGCACAACAGTCAGACCGCCGCGGGCATTGGCACGGCCAATCGCGGAATGGCTGAGGATCGGCGATGCCCCCGCCAGCGTCTGCGCGTGCAGATGACCGGACAAGCCCGGTGGCAGCGCAGTCTTGGCTTCCTCGGCAAAAGCGTCTGTGACAAACACGCTGAAAGAAAAGGCCCGCAGACGCGACTCCGGCGGGCAGTTATCATCCTCGACCATGACCGACAGCAGTGCTTCTTCCGCCATCAGCCGCCGCCAGAATGCAGTACGGCTATCGCGCAGAGTCGGCGGATAAAAATGGTCGCAGCGAGCAAGGCGCCAGCAGGCATCTAAATCCTGGGGGCCGGCAGGGCGGTGTAAGAGAGCCATGGAATTATTTTACAGCAAAAAGTAGGCTTTTAGGCTATTCCGTAGCTTCCCATAATTTGATACAATAGAGGCAAGCAAGAAGGGGCCATGCCGCCGGGCGTTGAAACATACGCTGTTGACGACCTTTTTGCCCCCATTCTCAAACCGCCTTTTCTCCGCCCACTCTTCTGCCCGCGAAGGCAGACAACCCCACTTCCAGAGCCACAGACCTCAGTCCGGGAAATGAAGGCAGCGGACTGACACAAAAGATCAGATAGATTGAGGCAATTTGCCATATCACGCCACTTGTGGTAAAATGAAGAATCTATGAAAATACTCGCACAAACACCGGCATTGGCGGCGGCAAACGGCGGCGTAAAACACGGCACGGCGGAAGACGCGCGGCGGCTTCTCGCGGGGTGGGGCGCAGCACCGATGCTGTACTTCGCTCTGCTGGCCGACAAGCGTTACCTATTCAGCAGACCGGGGGAGGCCGAATGGGGCATCGCCTACCGGGTGCAAGGGCGGCAGGCATTAGCATTGGGAGACCCGTTCGGCGACCCAGACACCGCTCCGAAAGCGGTGAATAGCTATGTTGCGTTGTGCCAGGCGAACGGCTGGAAGCCGGTGTTCTACCAGACCACGCCGAACTACTTAGATGTCTATGCAAAGTCCGGGCTGAAGGCTGTGAAGGTCGGCGAAGACGCGCAGATCGCGCTGGCCGATTTTTCGCTGGCAGGCAAGAAGTATGTGAAGCTGCGGAATGATCTGCGGCGCATTGAAAAAGCCGGGGTCGTGCTGGAAACCTACGGGCCTGATGCCCCGCCGTCTGCCGCCTGCACGGCGGAAATGACCGCGATTTCGGCAAGCTGGCGGTCGGCACACGGCGCAAATGAGGGCTGGTTTGCGATGGGCGGGTTCGACCCACGTTCGACACTGTTCGCCGAAAGCCGCTACTTTGTTGCCCGCGACACAAATACAGGAGCGATGCTGGCGTTCGCAAGCTTCGTTCCGGCCTTTGGACATGGCTGGACACTGGACCTGATGCGCCGTCAGGCCGAAACGCTGCACGGAGTCATGGATTTTCTCGTTGTCTCGGCGGCGGCGCTCTTTGCTTCCGAGGGCGCACAGCTTCTCAGCTTGGGGATGTCACCGCTGGCCGGCGACGACGACGCGGCTGAAAGCGCCGCAACTTCGTCCGTTCGCCGTTTCCTTTACACGCGCCTGAACCGGGCCTATAACTTTCAGGGCCTGCACGCCTTCAAGGGCAAGTTTGCGACCCATTGGGAAGCCCGTTATCTCCTCTATTCCGGCAGTCTCACGCTGGCATCAGGCGCGGTTCTTCAAGCGCATCTCACTCCGCCCGCCGCGCTGCGTCCGGTGCGCGTTTGGAACACGCGGCCCGCACGAACCCTGGCCGCCGCCTGCGCCCTGCTGCTGGTCGGCTTCACGCCGCTGGAAAAGACACTGGCTCAGCAGGCCGTCACCCACTCTCGCCTCGCCATCCGCCATTTTGGCGTCCGGTACCACGCTCTGCACTCGCTCGGCCTGCACCGGATTAAGCTGCACAGACCGGTTCAAGCGTAGCTTCTTTTCCGGGCGCAGCTTCTTCTTGATCGGGAACCGAAAGCCGTGCGGCGCTGTTATTTAGAGTGAGCCGGTGTGCCGAAAACCTGCGGCACAAGCCGCAGAACCGGTAATTACCGAAGGGGACACTGCGCTTTTATCCCGCCGCATCGGGTATAATCAAGAGGCGAATTTTTCGCCGAGCCGCCGCATTGTCGCGGTGGACGCCAAACAATCAAAGGAGATTAACATGGCACCCACACTTCATCAGGAGATTGGTCTCCGTCAGGACCTCAGCCGAGAAGTTTCCCCGCCGGCAGTGCAGCCGGAAGGGCTTTTGTCTCCGCTGAGTGCCTCGCTGCCGCGCACCGCCGCCGGCATGCCCCGGCGAGACGCCCGCACCGCTCGCTTTCACGGCCTGCGGCTGGACTGGGCCGAGATGGGCATGGTCGGGCTGGTCGTTTCCAGCGCCGTCCTGTCGGTCTACCGTATCTTCTGGGCGATCCACTAGGACGCACAGAGAGAAAACAAAAACGCCGCCGGCATTGATGCCGGCGGCGTTTTTTGCTGAAGAACCCCTCCCTCCTTGCTTCGCAGGATTTCTTCCCTAAGTAAGAAGGGAGGGATTCATTTCGCCGACGCCTGCTGCACGGTGTCCCCGGCACACATCTGGCGGTACAGGGCGGCGACACGCTTGATATAGCGCTGAGTTTCGCGGTAGGGCGGGACACCGTGGTATTTTCGCACCGCGCCGGGGCCGGCATTATACGCGGCCATTGTCAGCGCGATTTGATTGAATGGGATTACCCCGGCATTTGCGGGAGCGCCGCCGTAGCTGTCCAAATGGCCGCGCAGGATATGCACCGCCGCGCCGATATTCTGAATGGGATCGTAGGCATTGGTGACGCCCAACCCCCGCGCGGTTTCCGGCATAAGCTGGCTGAGACCCATTGCGCCGGTGTGGGACGTGGAGTAGAGGTCAAAATCGGACTCGGCGATGATCATGGCGACCGGCAGGCGTGGGTCGAGATTGTTGAGGTCGCTGAAATACAAAATGCTGGTCGTGATCTTGTCTACATCAGTGTCGGACAAGCGCCGGTTCCAGCGGCGGACCAAGCTGCGATACGGGGCGTAGATGGACAGCGCACGCGCGGACAGAGCACCGGCGGGATGGCCGGGATTGGTGTCGGCGACATAAACCGCTGTGCGCCGCCCGTCCCGGCGACCTGCCAGGCTGCGGGATGCCAGCCGCCGCCCGCGCAGGCTCGTTGAGGCAAGCTGTGCTGCCTGCCGCTGCACTTCCTGACGCTGGGCTTCCTGGCGCTTCGCAGCGAAGTCGCGGGCCACAATATCGCCTTCGGGGGCGACGGCGACAAGGCGCAGGCCCGACGGCAGGCTTGGGTCATCGGCGACCGCTGCCAGCAGTACCCGCACGGAAGCCCCGGAATCGAGCCAGCCCGCCCCATGCAGACCTGCCGGGATCGGCAGCGCGACCGAGGAACCGTCGGCAAGGCTCAGAAGCGCCGTCCGCTCATTGCCCGCCGATACGACGCCGCTGACGGTC
Organism: Capsulimonadaceae bacterium; assembly: GCA_965213825.1. GTDB lineage: Bacteria > Armatimonadota > Armatimonadia > Armatimonadales > Capsulimonadaceae > JANXMY01. The sequence continues at coordinate 235,756 of CBDCAE010000009.1, read as the reverse complement.
GCCGCCGCTTCCAGCACCTGCCCCGCATACGCGCCCGGCTGATGCAGGGCGTCGGCGACACTTGCCGCCGGGGCAAGATGCCCGGACGCGGCCTGACGCGCATGGAGAAAATCGCCCGCCGGGTCCGCTGAAACGCGGCTTCCCGTCACGGCGAGGCCGAGGCAAAGGGTAAGAAAAAAAAGCTTCATAGAATTGACCCAGGTAATTTTAACATAGTCGGCAGCGGGTGTCAAGAAAAAGAGGCGCGGCGTGAAGATTTTACAGCGTTTGTTGACAACGGCTGACAATTAAGATATACTGAACAAAAGCAAGGCACCCACCACTACGCCGCGTCCCAAGACACGCGGCCCTGAGAGAGAGAACCCGAACCGGATGGAGTCCGAATCCAGAGATCTGCTGACCGTCGAACAAGCGGCTGCCTACTTGCAGCTCAGCCAGTCCAGCATTCGCTCCTACATACGTCAGGGCAAACTCAATGCGTTTCGGATCGCCGGCAAGCGCAAAGTGCTGATCCCCCGCACGGAGCTTTTGAAGCTGCTGGAACCTGCCCGCGCCCAGGATGTTGACCTGGAGCTTACCGCCGGCCCCGATGCCGACAAGTAAGCTCTGCCCCATCAGAAAATCCCCATGACATCGCCGTCATCTTCCGCTGCAATCCCATTCTCCGCCGCAACCGTCGTCATTCAAGCCCGCACGGCAAGCCCCGGCCTGCGGGCCGAGCTGGCCGAGCTGTGGCGCTACAAGCACCTGGTCCGCACGCTGGTTGAGCGTGACCTACGGGTGCGCTACAAAAACTCCGTGCTGGGCGTCGCGTGGACAATGGTGAGTCCGCTGGTCCAAGTCTTTGTGCTGACCATCGCCATCGGCTACATTCTCGGCTCCGGGCCGAAAAATCTGAGCGCATACATCTTCTGCGCGACCATTCCGTGGACTTTTTTTCAGACAGCCATTCTCGACTCGTCTACGTCGGTCCTGGCAAAGCTGGGCTTGCTGAAAAAAGTCTATTTCCCCCGCGAAATCCCGCTGATCGCCACGGTCTGCCAAAACTTCGTGCAGTTTCTGATCTCGCTCGGCATTTTCATGGTCTACCGCTGGGTGCTGACGCCGCTGCTGCATGGCGGCAATGTCGCGCCGCCGCTGGCGATTCTGTGGCTGCCGGTGCTGGTCGCCGACCTCTTTCTTCTGACCCTGGGTACGGCGTTCTTTGTCGCCACGGCGAATGTCTTCTACGAAGATGTCAAGTTTATTCTCTCCCTGACGATGGGCTTTCTCTTTTACCTCATGCCGGTCTTCTACTTCGCGGAGAACGTCGTCTACTCGACCCGCATCCCCGCGCATCTGCAAAACCTGGTGTATCACCTGTATCTCGTCAATCCGCTGTCGTACCTGATCACCGCGTTCAAACAGGTCTTCTTCGGGAAAGCCGTCATTTCTAACGTCAACGCGACACCTATACTTCACAGCGCCCCCTTTGACTGGCGCTATTGCCTGCTGGCAACAGCGGCATCGGTGCTGGTCTGCTTGTGGGGTTATTCATTTTTCAACAGTCACAAGTGGAAGTTCACGGAGCGGCCATGAAAGAACCCACCCCGCCTCGTTCCTCGGCGATACGCAGTAATCCGCTTGCGGATACCCTCCCGAAGCGGGAAGGTGAGGAGCTTCAGAAGACCCCGGCGCTTGCCGCTCCTCGTCCTCCCGAAGCGGGAGGACCCCTGCGAGGTAACTTGTTACGAAGCAAGGAGGTGGGTTCTGGAATGAGTTTCGCCATTGAAGTCTCAAACCTCGTCAAAGAGTTCCGGGTCTACCACCGCAGCTTTGGGTCTTTAAAGAGCCATGCGGCGGCATTGGCGAAGTCGCTGGCGCAGCGCGAGGCCGTATCCGGCTTTGAAACACGCCGGGCGCTGAACGGGGTCTCGTTCCAAATCGCCGCCGGGGAAGCGGTCGCGCTGATTGGGCGCAACGGCTCCGGGAAAAGCACACTGCTGTCCATTCTGTCGCGGATTTACCTGCCGACGGCGGGGGAAGCGCGGCTGTCCGGGCGCATGATGAGCCTGCTGGAGCTGGGCGCGGGCTTCGACCCGGAGCTGACCGGAGCGCAGAACGTCTTCTTTAACGGCGTCATTTTAGGCTTGACCGAAGACGATGTTGCGGCCCGCTACGATGCCATTTTAGACTTCGCCGAGCTGGACCGGCAGGCGATGGACCTGCCCGTGCGGATGTATTCATCGGGGATGCAGCTTCGCTTAGGCTTTGCCATCGCCGTCCATCTCGACGCCGACCTGCTGCTGATAGATGAAGGGCTGGCCGTCGGCGACGAAGGCTTTCAGGAGAAATGCTTCCGCAAGATTGAAGAGTTCAAGACCGAAGGCAAAACGATCTTGATGGTGACGCATGAGCTGGACCACATCGAGCGGCTGGCCGAGCGCGTCTTGTGGCTCGACAAAGGCATTTTGCGGCGTGACGGCCCGACGGCGGAAGTCTTAGAAGAGTACCGGGAAGGGTTCCATCTGGATGGCTGAAGCCCCCCCCGCCCCCAATACTGGGGGAGCTTCCCCGGATATTTCTGTTGCCATAGTGTCCTACAACACACGGGACTTGCTGCGGACGTGCCTGCGCTCGCTTCAAGCACGGGAAGCGGACGGCGAGGCGACTTTAGAGATCATTATCGCGGACAACGGCAGCACCGACGGCAGCCCGGAGGGGGTCCGGGCCGAGTTCCCGTCCGTGGGCGTCATCGAAACAGGTGAAAATCTCGGCTTCGGACGTGCGAACAACCTGGCGCTGGCGAACGCTTCGGGCCGTGCCTACTGCCTCCTGAACTCGGACGCCGAAGTGAAACCCGGCGCACTGCGGGAAGCACTTGCCGTGCTGGACTCGGACGCGAAAATTGGCCTGGTCGGCGGCCAGCTTTTGTGGCCCGACGGCCGCCCGCAAACGTCCTACGGCGACGACCCTACGCTTCTCGGCGTCCTGCGCGAGCAGACTTTTACCGGCGCACAAGGCGTTGCGCCCCGAATTGCGCCCCCGGCAGCCGCCGTCAAAGACGTTGACCAAATCTGCGGCGCGTTCATGCTCATCCGTCCCGACGCCTGGCGGGAGATGGGCGGCTTCGATCCACACTATTTCATGTATAATGAAGATGTGGATTTGAACTTCCGGCTGCGCCGGGCCAGGTGGCGGGTCGTCTTCGCGCCGAATGTCCATATTACACACCATCTTGGGGCAAGCAGCAGCGCCGATTGGCAGAAACGCGCTCGCATGGTCTCCGCCTACAACGAAAGCCGCTTTTACTTTTTTTCGCGCTTCTACGGCCCGGCGGCAGGCGCAAAGCTCCGAGTCTATTGCTTGCTCGGCGCGGCTATTCGACTGACCGGCTGGCGCGTACTGTCGCTCGCGCGGCCATCCGCGCGGGACAAAGTTAAGCTTTTTCAGGAAGTCTGGCGGCGGACAAAAGCGCTGGCTTCTTCCCATCCTTGATGTATTTGCCTTCGGAAGCCGCCCGCTTTCAATCTAGCCCGCTTCCGTCTCGAACATCTGGCCCCACGGCTGCGAGAGGTGAAAGTCTTCGCAGGTGAACGCCATGTCCGGGTGCAGGACGTGGCAGAGCGGGACTTGGCCGTAGAAGGAGGCCCAAACCGTATAGGTGCTGGGCGGGCCGAGGAGATAATCACAGCCGGCGAGGGCGTAGAGGTCCTCCATTTGGCCGCCGGGGCCAAATGTGACGGGCAGTCCGGCAAAAGCGGCTTTTTCCGGCGGCTCGTTGGAGCAGAACAGGAACGCCGAACGGCGCGGCGCGAAAAGAGCCGCCGTGCGTGCGAGGAACGCCGCATACTGCGGCGGCGTATAAAGATAGCGGCCTCCCTCAAAGTGTGAATAATCGCCGCCGCGCCGGTGGATACCGATCAGCAGGTCGCCTCCGGCACGGGCGGACTGCACAGCCTGCCGGGCCGCGCTTTCCACGGCCGGGGGTGGCCGGAAAAAGTCGCGCACGGCCGGCGCTTGTGCCGCAAGACCGCCGGATCGCCGGAACTGCCAGCCACCGAGCAGGACGATTCGGCGGCGAGCCGTTTCGGCAAACGCGGCGTCCAGCGCAAACGCCTGGCCATCCGGCAGGCGGCAGGGCAGAAAAAGCGGCGGCAGACGGCCCGCTTCCGCGTCCCGCATCAGGCGCATGCCCAGCCGGAACAGCCGGCGGCGGCGCTCCGGGGTCGGCTTGACATGCGGCACAAGAGAACCCATGAGAGAAGCCAAGAGAGCGTTCCGGCAGATAACGGCAGAATAGATCGTCCCGCGTCGCCGGGAACAGCGGCGCGAACTCTTCAAACGCCAAGTTCACGACTGTCACACGATGCTCCCGCGCGAAGGCAATCAAGTATGCGAACAGGATCAGCCGGTTGCAGAGATGCCCGACAGGCTGCACGATGACAATCATACAGAAGTTATAGCATACAGAAATTATAGCACGCCGGCCTATGTCCCTTACAACGCCGGTGGCGTTCTTTATCTTTAACCGTCCTGATGTCACCCGCCGCGTGTTTGCGGCGATTGCCCAGGCGCAGCCGGCGACGCTGCTGGTGGTCGCCGACGGGCCGCGCTCGCCCGAAGAACGGGCCAGATGCGACGAAGCAAGGGCAGTGATCGGCGAGGTGAGCTGGTCGTGCCGGGTCGTGACGGAGTATTCCGAGACCAACTTGGGCTGCAAAGTGCGCTTGTCTTCGGGCCTGAGCTGGGTCTTCTCGCAGTGTGAAGAAGCCATTATCTTAGAAGACGACTGCGTCCCAGAGCCGTCATTTTTCCCGTTCTGCGATCAGATGCTTCGGCGCTACCGGGACGATGCGCGGGTGATGATGGTGACGGGAACCAATTATTTATTGGACCGGCTGGACGTGCCGGAAAGCTATGTCTTTTCCCGCTACTACTGCGTCTGGGGCTGGGCGACCTGGCGGCGGGCCTGGGCGCACTATGACATTGCGCTTGCGGCCTGGGAGCATCAAAAAGTGGACCGGCAGCTAGAAGGCTTCTACGCGCAGCCATTTATGCGGAACTCAGTCGGAGCGGGCTTTGACTTAGCGCGGCAGAATAAAATTGACACTTGGGACATTCAGTGGTCGTACACGTGCCTGTTCCAGTCGGGCCTGTGCGTTGTGCCGCGCGTGAATTTAGTTTCCAATATCGGCACAGTCGGGCATCACTCCGCGGCGGCGGACCGGAACCATTTCAAGCCGGTGTTTGCCCTGGACACAGACACGCTGGTGCATCCGGCGCAGATGTTCCCCGACCAGCGGTATGACGGCCCGTTTTTCGCCCAGCAGTTCCAGCCTGCCCCTCGGCCACTGTGGCGGCGTGCCACTGGGGCACTCAAACGCCGCATTCTCGCATTTTTTCGGAAATGAGCGTGCTGTGCTACTGAGCACGGGATGCACAGGCATGGGCGAGAGGCTCGGCATGGACAAGGCAGTAAAAGCCTTGACAGTGAGCGCAGTGATGACGCTCCTCCGGCTCCTCAATCGCAGCGGGGCAGCGCGGCATCGGCCTGCGTACCTTTTCAAAATGCTTCAGGTCTGGCGAAGCAGAATAGTTCAGTAAGCCGTAGTAGCATTGCAGCGCGGAAATGACCTCATTCGGCGCGTATTCTCCTCCGCCCGCCACTGCCGATGGAGCAGAATCCGCTACGGCCTGTTCCGGGAGTGGAACAAGCATTTGAGCAAGGGGCATCTCAATGCCGCCAAGAAGTTTCCCGGCATTGTCTGTGAATCGCGCCATTGGAGTAATCCTTCCGTTTCTGCGCGTCACAATCCGGCAAAGGAAGCGATGCGTAAGCTACCATACCCAGATTCAAGAGAAATGAAATTGGGCCGCAGAAACTACTTCTGCTTGTATGATAAGATATTTGTCCCCAGCTTCAGGAGCCACTATGGTCATTCGATCTTTGAATGCCGCGTCTTCCCGCGAGCAGCGGCTTTGGAAGCTGCTCCGTCCGTTTGTCCCAAAGCGGCTCGGCTGGTTCTACGAAGGCTGCCCGGAGGTCCCGGGGCAGATGTGGTACGCCGAGCGGAAAGCATTGTACGAGACCATCTGCCAGTACCGGCCGCAGGTGGTCTGCGAAAGCGGCACCTGGCGGGGCGGGGGCAGCACCTATTTTATTGCCTCGGCGCTTCGCGAAAACGGCGGCGGTGTCCTGCACACAACCGAGGCGAACCCGGAGTTCTTCGCGGAAGCGACGGACAGCTACGAGACGACGCTCCGCTCCCTGCGTCCCTTTGTAGATTTTCATTTCGGCGAAAGCGCGGCGGTCTACCCGCCGCTGCTGCCGACGCTCGGCAAAATAGATGCTGTGCTGCTCGACGGGGCCGAAGACGGGCCGCAGACATTTGCGGAGTTCCAGGTGTTTGAGCCGTATCTGGGGCCGGGTTCGATTGTCATGGCGCATGACTGGAACACCGAAAAGACGGCGGTTCTGCGCCCCTTCTTGGAAGCGTCTGCCGACTGGACACTCATCCAAATAGTCCCACCGCCGCATTCGGTCGGCTTTGCCGTGTTCCGGCATAACGCATGAAGACGCTGCTCAAAAAAATCCTGCCGCGCTCCGTGCAGAAGAAGATTGTGCGCGGTCTGCGCTACTTCCCCGACCGGCACGCTCTCAGCCTGCCCGGCCCGGCAGACCTGACCCCGCCGGCAAAAGCGGCGCTGGTGTCCTATGTGACCGCGCCGTTCAAACACGGCTCCGGCTCGACGCTGTTCACCCATGCCGGGGTGCCGAAGCTGATGGCGCGGGCTTTGCAGGCACTGGGGTACTCGGTAGACGTAATTGAGTGGGACAACACGGCGTTTGTCCCGCGCCGAGAGTATCAACTGTTCCTCGGCCATGCGGGAATGAACTTCGAGCGCCTGGCGGGTCGTCTCGGCCCGCACTGCACCAAGATTTATTTTTCCACGGGAACCTACTGGCAGGAGCATAACCGGGCAGAAGAACAGCGTTTTGATGATCTACAGCAGCGGCGCGGCGTCCGCTTGCCGCCGGACCGCCCGATTAAAAACAGCGAGGAACGCGCAAACGCTCAGGCGGATGGGATCATTTGCCTCGGCAACAATCTCGCGCGAGAGTCCTACGCGAAGTTCCCGGTCGTCTACGCGGTGAACAACGCTGCCTATCCGCTTCCGAATGTCTCCATTCAGGACGGCGTGGCAGGCGCAAACACAGCCGGCTTTTTGTTTCTTTCCAGCGAAGGCAATGTCCATAAAGGCCTGGACTTGCTGCTGGAAACATTCTCGCGGCCGGACATGCAGGCGGTCGCGCAGCTTTACATTTGCCAGAAGATACGGCCCGACTTCCATGCGCTCTACCGGCAGGAACTCGAAGACACGCCGAACATCCATCTGATCGGCCATGTAGACCTGCAAAGCGAACTGTTTCAGGAAATCAGGCAAAAGTGTACGTTTCTCATCCATCCGTCCTGTGCGGAGGGCCAGCCGGGGGCGGTTCTGGACGGGATGCGGTACGGCCTCATCCCGGTGCTGACCCCGGAAAACCATATCGGCGTAGAGGATTGCGGCTTTTTGATCTCACCGGCCCTGCCGGAGATGGCCGAAGAAGTCAAGCGGCTGGCGCGGCTTCCCGCCGAAGAATGCCGGCGGCTGGCCCGAAACGCGCAGGAGACGGTCCTGCGGGATTTTTCGCCGGACAAGTTCTTTCAGAACATCACGCACAGCCTTTTGTCTATTATTGAGAGCAAATGTTATGACCCGCCGGCTCAAAAGTAGTCTGAAAGCGCTCTTTCTGGCGCTGGTTTCCGCCGGGACACTGGCACTCGGCGAGCCGCTGTTCTGGCTCATGGGCCGCCGCCGGAAGGCCCAGCCCGCGCTGGCGGATATGCGGCGGATTCTTGTGGTGCGTCTCGACCAAATCGGCGATTTTGTCCTGACAACGCCGTTTCTGCGGGAGCTGAAGCGGTGCGCCCCGCTGGCGCGGATCACGCTGGTCGTCAAGCCGGAGCTGGCCGAGCTGGCCTTGACGCTCCCGGACATAGACGAAGTGCTGACGTTCGACTGGCATATCGCCCGCCGCTCCGAGGACTTGGGGCGGCGCTGGCGGGCAGTGCGCTTTTGCGTGGCGCACCTCTGGCCCCGGCGCTTTGATCTGGCGATTGTCCCACGCTGGGACGCCGACTGGTACTGCCAGACTTTTCTCGCGTACTTCAGCGGCGCACAGCGGCGCATCGGCTATTCGGAAGACGTCGACCCGATCAAGCGCATTCACAATCACGGCTACGACCGGCTGCTGACTCAAACGCTGCACGAAAAATCCGTAGCGCATGAAGTGGAGCGCAGCGTGGAGATTTTGCGAGCGCTGGGCGGAACCATCGCCGAAACTTCTCTTCCAAACGTGTCGGACGCTGCCGCGGACGCCTGGGCGTCGGCGTGGGTGACCGGCAGCGAAATCCCGGCAAATGCGCCGCTGATTGCGCTTGGCCCGTTCGCCGGGAACTCCGTGCTGAAACAATGGCCGCTGCCGAGCTTTGCCACGCTGGGGCGGCGGCTGATCGCAGGCGGCGCGCGCCTTGTGGTTGTCGGCGGCCCCGGCGACCGGGAGCAGGCGGAGCGCCTCTGCGCGGAAATTGGGCCGAGCGCACTCGTTCTGACCGGCGCGTCCCTGCCGCAGACCGCCGCGCTTCTGCGCCGGTGCACGCTGTTTGTCGGCAACGATTCCGGGCCAATGCACCTGGCCGCCGCCACCGGCATCCCGGTAGTCGCGCTGTTCGGCCCGTCCTGCCCGCATCGGTTCCGGCCCTGGACCCCCAAAGCCGAGGTGGTCTGGCATCAGCTTCCGTGCAACCCCTGTGCGCGTGCCGAGGCCGGAGAGAACCACGCCGACTGCTGCACCGTCTGCATATTCCCAGAGCCGCGCTGCATTCAGAGCATCACCGTGGAAGAAGTCCAAGCGGCGATTGAGCGCACCGAAGTTTTGGCGGCCTGCGTATGACTGCCCCTTTGTTTTCGATCATCACGCCGGTCTTGAACGACAAAGCGGGCCTGAAAAAAACCATCGCCTCGGTGCTGGCCCAACCGCCTGGCTTGTTCGAATACCTTGTTCTGGACGGCGGCTCGACCGACGGCACGGCGGCGCTGCTGGAAGCACAGCCCGAACAAGTGCGCTGGCTCTCGGAATCAGACGGCGGCGTGTACCAGGCCATGAACAAAGGGGTAGCGATGACGGCGGGCGAGTTTGTCTACTTTCTCGGCGCAGGCGACACGCTCCGGCCCGGCGTTCTCACGGAAGTCGCCGCCCAAATCCCCCGCCGTCCGCTGACCTATTTCTACGGCAATGTGTATGCCGAAGCTTATGGGCGGGTCTACAATGGACGCTATTCGCCGTGGAAGCTAAGTCGCCTGAACATTTGCCATCAGGCGGTGTTCGCTCACCGAGGCATTTTCGCACAGGTAGGAGCGTTTGACCCACGCTATGCGATCATGGCGGACCACGTTTGGAACATGAAAGTCTTCGGCGACCCTGCTATCACCAAAGTCTACTCGGAGTTAGTTATTGCCGATTATGCCGCCGGCGGCCTGAGCCAGCAGCGGCCCGATCCGCAGCTTATCGCCGACCGCCTGGCGCTGATCAAGCAGCATTTAGGCCCCATTCCCTACGCCTTGAATAAGTCCGCCGCTTTATTGCCGACGGGCCTCAAAGAAGCGCGTTTTCAAGCCTTTCAAAAGCTGAAAGCCGCGTGGAGGCGTACCCATGCGGATCGGCATTGACGTCCGAACCTTATCCGGCCGCTTCACCGGCGACCGGACCTACTGGCGCGGCCTGCTTTCCGGCCTGTCGGCGGTGGACGCCGTCAACGACTATGTGCTCTACACGCGCGGCCCCATCGAAGGCGAGCCGCCGGCACTTGGCCCGAACTTCCAGTGGCGGCAGATCACGAAGCCGTCAAGCGATGCGCTCTGGATGCTGTCGGCGTTCCCGGCGGCACTCAAAGCCGACAAAATTGATGTCGGTCACACGCAGTACAACATTCCGCTGCTCGGTGCTCCCTGCCCGGTCGTTACCACCGTGCATGACATCTCGTTCCAAATCCATCCCGACTTGTTCCTGCCGAAAGACCGGCGTATTCTGCAAACATTCGTGCCGCGCTCGATGCGAAAAGCCGCTGCCGTGATCGCGGTCTCCGAAAGCACCCGCCGGGACATCCTGCGCTCGTACCCATTTATCGCCAAAGAAAAAGTCTTTGTTGTACTGGAAGCCGCCGGACCGCAGTTTCAGGTCCCCAAAGGCGGGCAGGAAACCGCACGGGCGGCGGCGAATAACGCGCTTGGATTGGATGACAAGCCTTACTTATTGGCAGTTGGGGTTTTGCAGCCGCGAAAAAATCTGGAAGTCCTGCTCGATGCGTTTGCGCTCTTGAAGCTCGGCCCGCATCCGCCGCCGCACCGGCTGGTCATCGCCGGCAAGCGCGGCTGGCTGGACGCGACCGACGCCCAGCTTGCCGCCCTGCCCGCCGAAGTGACGCACGACATTGTGCTGGCGGGTTATGTCGCCGATGACGCCCTGCCGACCCTGTACGGAGGGGCGGACGCGCTGTGTTACCCGTCGCGCTATGAAGGCTTCGGTCTGCCGCCGATGGAAGCCCTGGCCTGCGGCTGCCCGGTGCTGTGCAGCCGGGCGTCATCGCTGCCGGAAGTAGTCGGTGACGCCGGGATTTTGCTGCCGTTCGCCGACTCGAACGCCTGGGCGCATGCGCTTGAAAAGCTGCTGTCGTCTCCCTCCGTGCTGGCCCGGTGGCGGGAGCGCGGCCCAGAGCGGGCGGCGCTGTTTTCGTGGGAGAAGGCTGGGCGCGAGACATTAAAAGTGTATGAGAGCGTTGTTACAAAGGCGTTAGGGTGACGAGGGCGTGAACGCCCTATGCCTGCGGCATTACTTCGTATCTGCTGGGGAGCGCGGCACCAAGGTCCCACCTGCGTGGGACAGGATTGAATTGAAAAGTCTAGGGAGGGACAGCAAATGCGTCGGAATAAGCTGGATATTTGCCTGCATTTCGTATGGGCAACCTGGGATCGTCTGCCGCTGGTGACTGAGGAGATTGAGCGGGAAGTGTATCGTTGTTTGGAGCAAGCCTGCTGTGAAGAGGAATGTAAAGTGCTGGCAGTCGGCGGGATGCCTGACCATGTTCATGTGCTGCTTCTGAGCCACAACACGGCAACAGCCGCAGGGCTGATGAACCATCTGAAAGGCGGCTCGTCGCGATTCGTGACGGAAACATTGCGCCCGGCCAGTGGTTTGCCAGGCAGGCTAATGACGGCTGCTTCTCAATCAGCCGCAGCCACCGCACATGCCGAAGGCAACTTATGGCCCGATGCCGAAGAAACCAACGAGATTTTTTGCTCCTGTCCCGCGCAGGCGGGACCTTAGCGTCCGCGCTCCCCAGCAGATACGAAGTAATACCGCAGGCATAGGGCGTTCACGCCCTCGTTCATCACGCTCTCAGAAAGCTGACTTTATGACCACTTTAGACCCGAAGTTTTTGGCGGTTCTCGCCTGCCCCGCCGATGACAACCGCCCGCCGCTGCGGCAGGACGGCGACACGCTGGTCTGCGACCAGTGCGGCCGCATCTACCCGATCCGCGACGGCATTCCCATTCTTCTGCCCGAAGAAGCGACCCTGCCGACCAAATTAACTTAGGCCGATCAACTTAGACCAATCAACTTAGAAAAGACACCCCCTACGGAGACGCTATCGTGCAGCTTACTCGTTCCGGCCCGATCCGCATCGCACTTATTCACGGCCCCAACCTCAACATGCTCGGTGTCCGTGACCCGGACATCTATGGCAAAGACGATTTTGAGTCGGTCAACCGCAAGATCACAGCCCACGCCAAGTATCTCGGCGTGGACGTGACCATCAAGCAGTCGAATTCCGAAGGCGCGATTGTGGACTTCGTGCAGGAAGCGATGGGCGAGGCCAATGCCATCGTCATCAATCCCGGTGCGTACACCCACTACTCGTATGCCATCCGGGACGCCATCGCCGACTCGCGCCTGCCGACGATTGAAGTGCATCTCTCCAATGTCCACGCCCGCGAAGAGTTCCGCCGCCATTCGGTCATTTCCGCCGTCACCACCGGCCAAGTCGTCGGCTTTGGCCCTTACGGCTACCTCATGGCGCTGAGTGCGGCGAAAAACTTGATCGAAGAAAGCCACCGCTAGGCAGCAGCGCCGCGGACATACCTGCTCCCGGCGCTGATGACTTCAGAAAGACCTTAATTTTATGCTGACCAGCACCTCTGCACGCTTAGATGCCCTGCGCCGCGCACTTGCCGTACACGATCCAGCGATTGATGCGCTTTTTCTGACTGACATCGGCAATCTCGGCTACGTGTCCGGCTTTACCGGGTCCACCGCCCAAGCTGTCGTGACGCCGACCGAGGCACTTTTCATCACCGATGCCCGCTACACCCTTCGCGCTCAGGCCGAGTGCGGCGGCTTTGAAATCATCCAAACACCCGCCGGCAGCGGCGGCTACGGCGACGCGCTCAAAGCCGTTCTGGAGGCCAGGCCAGGCGTGAAGCGTCTGGGGTTTGAGGCGAACACCGTCACCGTCAGCCAGTTCGAGTCGCTTCGTGCGCTGGTTCCTGGGCTGGAATGGATACCCACCAAAGACATCGTCGAGACCCTGCGGCTGGTCAAAGACGCGGAGGAAATCGCGCTGATCCAGAATGCCATCACTGTTGCTGAGACTGCGATGGAGACCGTCAAGCCGCTGCTGAGGCCCGGTATACGCGAACAGGACTTTGCCTTAGAGCTTGAGTTCGCCATGCGGAAGCTCGGCGCGTCCGGCGCGGCGTTTGACACGATTGTGGCGTCGGGAACAAACGGTGCCCATCCGCATCACCACGCTGGCCCGCGCCCGCTGGTGGCCGGCGACTTTGTGACGATTGACTGGGGCGCGACCGTGAACGGCTACAATTCGGACATCACGCGCACCTATGCGATTGAAGCCGTCACCGAAAAGCAGCGCGAGGTTTATGCGGTTGTGCTGGAAGCCCAGCAGCGGGCGATTGCCGCCATTCGGCCCGGTAAGACCGGCAAAGAAATTGACGCCATCGCCCGCGATTATCTCACAGAGCAAGGCTACGGGGAGGCATTCGGCCATTCGCTCGGCCATTCACTGGGCCGGTCGGTGCATGACGGCCCCGGCTTTTCGGTCCGGTCCGACACGCTAGTCTTGTCGCCTGGCATGGTGATGACGGTCGAGCCGGGGGTTTATTTGGAAGGGTGGGGCGGCCTGCGTCTGGAAGAAGATGTCATGGTGACGGAAAACGGCTGCGAGGTTTTGACGCACCTGCCCAATAGATTGGAATTGCTTTCGTAAAAGCGTTCAGCGCGGAAAAGAGGTACCATGCGCCGTCACTTGTCGCCCATCCCCAAAAAAACACACGCATTTACGCTCATTGAACTGCTTGTCGTGATCGCCATTATCTCGGTCCTCGCGGCGATTTTGTTTCCCGTTTTCCAAAGTGTTCGCGAGCGGGCGCGGGCGACGGCCTGCCTGTCCAACCAGAAGCAAATCGGGCTGGCTTCAATGATGTATTCGGAGGACAATGACGAGGCGCTGCTGCAATACTACTATTCGGGCTTTGCTCCCAATCAAGGCTACTGGCCGAACCGGCTGTACCCATACTTGACCAGCCTTGCACTCATGATCTGCCCCAGTCGGATGAAGCTGCCTGACGCCACCACGCAGGCCGCCGACGATCTCGCCGGGCTGACCGGCTACGGCCTCGCTTATCCGTTCCCCGGCAGCGGCGTTTACCCAGCATCTCAGTATCAGTCGCCCGCCCAGCATGTTTACTTGATGGATGGCATTGGCACGGGAAGCATCTCGCAGACAGAAGTCTATAAAGCTTATGTCAACCTGCCCTATGACCTTCATATCCCCGGCTTGCCGGCGGACAACTATGTCTACCATGCCAGCCCGGACCCGCGCCACAACGGCCGGGTCAGCGTGATCTTCTTGGACGGCCACGCCAAAGCGCTGACACTGCAAGCCCTCTACGGCCTTCCCGACAACAGCCCCGCCAGCCTGTCCCGGCTGCCTGTCCCGGAAACGCCGGATCTGGACGCGCTTTGGGGCGCGAGCTGACCTACCTCGCCTGCTTGTTCAAGATCACTTCGCAGGGGGCGCGGTCAATCACTGTTCGGCTAACCCGCTGCATCAGCGTGTCGGCGGGATCGTCCGACTTTTGGTACGCCAGCACGATCAGCGACGCTTCCATAGCCGCTGCCTGCGTGACGATTTCCTCTCCGGCATCGCGGGTGCGAGTGACAATCTGGCTTGCCGTGACCCCCTCGCACCGGGCCGCGTCGGTCGCCGCCGCCAGCGCTTTCGAGGCCAGCGCTTCTTCTTCCGGCAGCGGGGCAGTCAGCGGCAGGTGACGCGGGACCTCCAAAATATATGCCAGATGCAGTCGGGACTTCTGCACTCCACCGCTTTCTCCACCTGATGCCGCTTTGGCAAGGCGGCAGGCGAGAGAGCTGGCCGCTTCGGTATGTTCGGGACGCAGCAACGGAACAAGAATGTTTTGCGGGGTGTTCGCGCCCCCGTGTGCGCGTGTCCCATTCGACCCGCAGAGCTTGAGCGATGCCCGCGCTTCTTCCAGTGTTGCCGTCACCGGCAGGCGAGAGCGGACACCCGGCACGGCCCGAATCGATTCCAAAACGTTCTCCGGCAGGGCGCAGACCACGATCCGCGCCCGGTAACGCGCGATGTAATCCATTGCATCCCGGAACGTCTTCGCCCCTTCCGCCGAGCAGCCGGTGAGTGCGCTGCCATCCACGATGATGCCTTCGGCATGATGCCGCAGCAGCAAATTCGCCGCCGCCTGAATGGTCGGCCATAAGTTTTTGTCCAGCTCGCCTTCAAGCTGCACCACATCTTCCCGCGCTTCAATAATCATAATGCTTTCAATCTGCTGTTCCAATAAGCCGCAACCGGCTCTAGCCGTCGGCGCTCCCGCGCGTAGTACCTGGAATACTGCGGACTGCGCTTCTGCTTTTCGTTCAGCAGCACCCCGGCAAACTCAAGATAAGAAACGACGGCGGCACACTGCTTGGCGTTCAGGCGGCTGAACCGGCGCTCGCTGTAGTCACCCATTCTTTCGGAGAGGCTCGGCTCAAAGTCAAAGGGGTTAATGTTCTCCCGCGCGATTTCTGTTATCAGATGAGCGGGCAAAAAGAAGTGCCAGGCTGCCGCGCTGCAAAAAACCATGTCTTTTGCCAGATGGG
This sequence comes from Capsulimonadaceae bacterium, assembly GCA_965213825.1. Taxonomy (GTDB): domain Bacteria; phylum Armatimonadota; class Armatimonadia; order Armatimonadales; family Capsulimonadaceae; genus JANXMY01. The sequence continues at coordinate 220,473 of CBDCAE010000009.1, read as the reverse complement.
TTGTACGACCTCTACGCGGCCTTCGCTTGGGAACGAGATTTCGCCAGTGCTTGCCGGTGAGACGCCGGATAACATCTTCGTAATCATCATCCCGCTGCCCGCCTTCCCACAGGTTGTCATCGCCGGGGTAGGGAACGGCATCGAAGGCTTCCGCTATCTGTGCATGGAGCCGTCGTTTCTGCTTTTGCAGTTCGGTGATCATGGTGCATATAGGGAGCGTGGGACTAAAGTCCTACGCTGTGGGGCGCAGACGCCGAGTAGCCGCCTGCGCGGGTACGGATGGGACGATTTCGTTGGTATCTTCGGCGTTAGGATAAAGCGTGCCGTTCGTGTGATGTTCCTTTTGGTTCTGGATGTAGGCAATGACTTTCGGGATATTGGCCCGGCTGACCGAGAATGCGCCGTAGCTGCCCTGCCAGGCAAAGTATGGGCCGGGCTTCAAGATTTCGGTCACGAAGCGCGATGAGCCGCCTTTGACATGCCTCACCAATTCCGCCAGTGTGACGGTATTGGACAGCAATACCAGCAGATGCGCATGGTCAGGCATCCCGCCGACAGCCAGAACCTCACATTTGTCATCATGGCACACGGCTTCCATATACTTGTAAAGCCGCCGCGCGATCTCATCTGTGATCAGCGGCTGCCGGTCCCAGGTCGCCCACACAAAATGCACCGCCACGCTTAGCTTATTCTTCAGCATCTGTCCCTCCCTAGACTTCGTTTTATTCCAATCCTACTCTGTACCCGCGCAGGCGGCTACTCGGCGCTTCGCCCCACAGCGTAGAACTTTAGTCCCACGCGCCTTATTCCCACGCTTTTTGCTCTTATCCATTTCCGCTTAATGCCACGCGCCGCACCGCCGCCGCGAGTTCTTCCACCGTTTCCACCGTTTCGTCGGCAATCAGGGCCGGGTCATCGGGGTTATACAAAGTATACTGTATTCCGCGCTTAAACCGCACCGTTTTCATGCCGGCGGCTTTCGCCGGGCCGACATCGTTATCGGGGCGGTCGCCGACAAAGACCGCCTGTTCAGGGGCAATTTTAGCCTCGGTGATGCCGTACTGGAAAATTGCCAGGTCAGGCTTGAACAGGTGGACGATCTCGGAGATGACGATGACGTCGAACAAGTCGGCAATCCCATAATCGGCGATGGCTTGGGCGACCGGCGGGTGCTGGTTGGCGATGATGCCGAGCGAGAAGTCCTGCTTCAAATCCATCAGTGCGGGCGTGATACTATCCAAAAGCTGACCGAACGGGCGCGGCTTCCGCATCTGCTGGTACAAGTCCCGCGCTTCGTGCCACAGCGTTTCCGTCTCGGAGTCATTGGTGCAGTAGAACGCGAGACTGCCTTTGATCGCCGCTTCCGGATTCGGTCCGAGCGCAGTGAGCCGCTTGCGGGTCGCGTTGAAGTCGTCCCACAAAACGTCTTTGCCATGCGCCCGCAGCGTCAGTAGTAATTGATGGAACAGCCACTGGTGCTGGGCGTTCTCGTCAAAGATCACATCGCCGATGTCGAAGAAAATATGAGTTGTCATAAGGTGCTTGTACGCCGCTTAAAGGCTAATCTCCTGCAAGTGGGTATACTAAGGAGGATTTAGGTAAGGAGACATACTACATGGCAGCAGAAACTATGACACAGGGCGAGCGGCCCGGTGCAATTACGTTCAAAGGCACCCCGATGACATTGGTAGGACAGGAGCTAAAAGTCGGCGATAAACTCCCCGACTTCCATCTTCAGACCGCCGAGACCCTCGGAGATGCTGACTGGAACACGCTCAGCGACGGCGGCACGAAGGCAGTTTTGATCATCATGGTTCCCAGCATTGACACCAGTGTGTGCTCGCTCGAAACCGGCAAGTTTAACCGCCATGTTGCGAGCCTGCCAACCGACAAAATCAAGACCGTCGCTGTCAGTGCCGACACGCCGTTTGCCCAGACACGCTGGGCTAAGGAAGAAAAAGTCACGAATATCGAGATGCTTTCCGACCATAAAGACCGCGTCTTCGGTCCCGCGCTCGGCGTTCAAATTAAAGAAATGGGCCTCCTCGCCCGCGCTATCTACCTGGTAGACAAAGGCGGCATCATTCGGTACATCCAGACTGTTCCCGAAGTCGCCAGCGAACCCGACTACGCCGAAGTCTTAGCCGCCGCCCGCGAACTCATTGCCGCCTGACGCCGCTTTCGTACTGCCGAGTACGCGCGACAGGTAGTACAAGTTGCTGAAGAAGTACACGGGGGTTAAGACGAGGCCGATTAACCCCCACCAGCCGGCGACCAGCATAATGCCGTTGAATGCCGCCGATGTTTTCCAGGCGCATGGAACGCAGAAGTTGCCTTCTTTGCGGGCCGTATAGCGTAGATAAAAGAGACTGATGTTCCGCTGGAACAGCGCGTAGCCGGTCGGCGCGGTGGGGGATTTGCAGATGACGCACGGTGTCCGGCGGGCCGGCGCGACGCTGTCGAGGTCGAACGCCGTGCAGTGAAGGCCGACCTGTGACAGCCAGCTTGCTGCGCTTTGGCCGGCTGCCGTGCGAATGGCTTCGGTCGCCGCGGTCGCCTGCTCCGGCGGGATGTTCAGCCCTTCAACCGACGCCGCCGCAAGCAGTCTCAGATTGCTTTCCAAAAACTGCTGCGTCACCTGCGCCGTTGTCGCTTGCCCTGTCCCCAGCGCCGCCCCGCCGGCGGTAAGAATCGCCGCGCAAAACCGGGCCGGGTCCGAGACCTGCACTGACGCCCTTCCGGTAAGGGTGGTATAGGTCAGGCCGTGAACCGGGTTCTTGGACAATATCGCCTGACACTGCCACGGCACAGTCCATGCCATCCCTGTCTGCACCAAAAACAGTGCCGCCGGCAGCGGCCTGTCAAGCGCCGTGCCGGGCTTGATTTTCAGTGCGTGCAGCGTCTGGGGGAACAGCGTTGCTTCCAGAAAATAGTCCCCTGGCAGCAGCACGTCCAGTGTTCTACCGTCTTTGGCGACAACCCCCGCCGCGCCGCCGGGAATGATCAGCCGCGAGCCGAGCCGCAGTCCATGCACCGTCTCCGGGTGCAGTTCCAATATGTCCATGCGTTTATTATACCGGAGAAACCGTGGGCAGAGCAGCGCTTGAAACAATTTTGAGATAGGACAGTACGGGACTCTTCTGGAATGGGCAGCCGCAAAATCGGCTGCTTGTCACGGGTTCCCGGCGGCCAGTCAGGGCCGACACGGTGAGTCTTCCGTGAGTCTGATTCTCAAAACTCCCCTTGCCGATTCGCTTGAATGCCGGTATAATAAATCCCAGTGAGGCGGCACTTCGGAACTCGAAATGCCGCCTCCTTCCCTTGTTTATGGCCCCGCCCGTTTTTCAATAAACGTGTCTTTTGGCGGGCAGCCCCAGGAAACCCGTGAGCAGCCACCTTAACACAGATCAAACCGCCGATGCGCCGCTCCCGGAACCGGAGTTTCAAGACCAGCAGCTAGAACTCGGCGAGGCGGAAGGACTCACCACCCTGCGCCGGGCCTGGGAACGCACCCTGCGGTCCTTGGCAGGGACGCTGAACAAGCAGACTATTGACAACTGGCTCCGGCCCCTGCGCCCCTTGTCCTACTCGCAGTCGGCCGGCGGCTCCGTCGTGGTCCTTGGTGCGCCGTCGTCGTTTGCCCGCGAGTTCGCCGAGAAGAAGTACGCCCAGACGCTGACCCAGCTTCTCGGCCAGCATCTCGACGCCCTGGACATTCAGGTCCGGTTCGTGATCGCGACGCCCGATGTTCAGCCGCTGCTCGGCGAGCAGCCGCTGCCCTTGCAGCAGGCCGCCGCACTGTCGTCTACGGCGATGATTGGGGAGAACAGCAGCCCTGCACCGGGCGCACAGCTCGCGCTGACTCCGGCGTCAGCGGAGGCTGTTTTCGATGGCGGAAGCAGCGGCGGAGGCGCAAGAGCAAGCCGCAATCCCTTTGCGCTGGAGCTGTCTGCGTCTCCATTGGTTCCCCGCTACACGTTTGACAACTTCGTCGTCGGCAAGTCCAACCGCCTGGCCCATGCCGGCGCGGTCAATGTCGCCCAGTCCCCCGGCACCACTTACAACCCCCTGTTTTTGTACGGACCGCCCGGACTCGGCAAAACCCATTTGGTTCACGCCATCGGACATCAGATACGCTTGGCGCTTCCGTCGGCGCGGGTGGCGTATGTGAGCGGGGAGATGTTTACAAACCATTATGTCGCGGCTATTCGCGATAAGCGGACGGAAGATTTTCGGCGGGCGTACCGGAACGTGGACGTTTGGCTCGTAGACGACATTCAGATGCTGGCGTCGAAAGAGCAGACCAAAGAAGAGTTCTTTCACACGTTCAATGCTCTGCACCAGATGAATAAGCAGATCGTTCTCACGTCGGACCGCCCCCCGCGCGAGCTGCGGGCGATGGACGACCGGCTGCGCTCCCGCTTTGAGTGCGGCCTGGTTGCCGACATCACCGCGCCGGAGCTGGAAATGCGCCAGGCGATCCTCCAAAAGAAAGCTCTTTTAGATGACCTTGCCATTCCTGAAGAAGTGATCGCGTTCATGGCGAACTTGATCCAAAGCAACATTCGCGCTTTGGAAGGGGCGCTGATCAAGCTGATGGCGTATGCGTCGCTGATTCACAGCCCGGTCACGAAGCAGCTTGCATCGGATGTTCTCAGTGGCTACTATGTTGAGCGTATGGTTCCACGCGAGGCGGCTGTGCGGGAAACGGCGTCGGCGCACCCGGAAGACCATGGGTTTGCGTTCCAGTCCCCGGAAGCCGCCGCGCGTTCCGTCTCCCTGCTTCCGGCGTCTAGCGCCGGTGGACCCGCCGTAGACCAGATCATTGAAATCGTCGCCGGGCAGATGGGTGTCACCAGTGAGATGATTATCGCGGGTGGCGGGCGCAGCAACCGGGCGACCCGGCTGCATGGTGATGCAAACTTCGCCCGGCAGGTCGCCATGTATTTGCTGAAAGAGATGGGCGGCGTGCCGCTGACGACGCTTGCAGCGACGTTCGGCCTCAAAAGCCATACGGCGGTGGTCCATGCCCACGGGCGCCTGCAAAAAGAGCTTGACGCCGACCCGCAGATTTTGTCGCTGATTGGAAAGATACGGCAGGAGATCGAGCGGGGGAGTTAAGACTCCCCTCTAGCCTCCAATAATGGGGGCTGGGGGGGAGTCTTCAGCGTTGTGACATAAGCCATGTGACACTGTGACTCAATGTGACATAACTTTGCAATTTGTGACACAAGCCCGGACCTTATGTGACTCACCCAAGAGTTATGTCACAGCGTCACGCTTATGTCACAGCGCACCGGAATTGTGTCACAGTTTGCGGGTTGCGACCTCTGTTTAGGGACTCACGCGCACAGCCGTCGCACGGAGTCCGCACAGCGGAAATGTCAATCCGCAAGCCCAGCGCAATGAGTCCGCAAGGCCAGGCGCACGAAAAATCGGCGTCTCCGCACAGCCGTAACACGTTCGGGCGCACACCGATTCAGGCGGCGAAACGGCAGCGAAACAGTTTTTTGAGTCACACGAGAGTCACACCCTTACTACTATTATTACTTAAGAATCTACTCTTATTTAGAATTAGAAGACTCCGGAACGAAGCCGAAATGCAAGTCAACCATCAAGTCAATCATGCAAGTTACGTCACTTAAGCTGGACCATTTTCGCAATTACGAAACGCTCGCGATTAAGCCGGGTCCCGGACTGAACATTTTTGTCGGGCTGAACGCCCAGGGCAAAAGCAACCTGCTGGAAAGCTTGTATCTGCTCGCGACCAGCAAGTCGTCGCGGGCAGGCAAGGACACCGAACTGATAAAGTTCGGCACGGCCCAGACCTGTGTGTCTGCTGACATTCTCCGGGCGAAAAACAGCGACATCGAGATCGAGCTGACCTTGTCGCTGACCGAAAAGAAAGCCGCCCGGATCAACGGGGTCAAGCACACGCGGCTGGCGGAAGTTATCGGGCAGCTCAATGCCGTGCTGTTCGACAGCGGGGACCTAGAAATCATTCGCGGGGAGCCATCGATCCGCCGCCGTTTCCTCGATTTGGAAATCTCGCAGACTTCCCCGCGCTACGTGCTGGCTCTCGGCGCGTACCGCAAAACTCTGGAACAGCGGAACCGCCTGCTGCGGGACCTGCGCGACGGTCACGCGCCCGCGTCGGCCCGGCAGAGCCTGCCGGCGTGGAACGAAAGCCTATCTCAGCATGGGGCAAGGCTGATTGAGCGCCGCCGCCTCTTCTTGGACCGCCTCGCCCAGCTTGCGTCGGAAACGCACCGGGTTTTAAGCGACAAGCGGGACACGCTGGAAGTTTCTTACCTGCCGTCGTTCGCGCTGGGCGAGTTGGTCGAAGCCGACGCCATTCAAGCCCGCTTTCTGGAAGAGCTTGCGTCGGTCGCCGGGGAAGAAGCCGCGCGGGGAACGACGGTGCGGGGGCCGCAGCGCGACGACATCGCGTTTCTGGTCAACGGCCAGGACTGCCGGTTATTCGGCTCGCAGGGCCAGCAAAGAACTGTTGCCCTGTCGCTGAAGCTGGCCGAGCGAAGATTAATTGAAGAACTGGTCGGCGAGCCGCCGCTTTTGCTCTTGGACGACGTGCTTTCGGATTTGGACGACGGCCGCCGCAGTCTGCTGTTTGATTTAACTGCCGCCGCCGGCTCGCAGACGTTTCTAAGCTGCACGAATTTACGTGCGTTCTCGCCAGGCGTCTTGGAGCGGGCGACGGTCTACACCGTCACGGCAGGGGAAGTGGTAAGAACCCACCCCGCCGCAAGCGGCGACCCTCCCGAAGCGGGAGGTTAGGGAGTTTCGGAAAGAACGTAGGGACGCTGCTTGCTGCGCCCATTTTCTGTCTTTTCCCTTCCGGCATTAGGCTTATGAGAAAAACACGTGGCATGGCGCCGGCCTTCGGCGCGGTGGACAGCTTCTTTCGGGACCAAGAGCTGGCGCAAGCCCTGCGGCCCCATCTCGCCAAAGCTCACTGGGTCGGTGTGGTCGGCCCGCAGGTGGCGGGCGTGACCCAGGTGGAAGCCGTGCGCGACGGCGTTTTGTATGTCCGGGTCAAGAACAGCGTCTGGGCCAATGAGCTGACGCTGCTGAAAGACGACATGCTGCGCCGCTTGAACGCAAAGCTCGGCGGGCGGGTCTTAACCGACATCCACTTCAAGGCCAGCGGTCTGGCGAAGACGAAAAAGAAGCCGGAAGCCGTGCGGCCTGCCGGGCCGACCGACGCGGAGCTTGCCAAAACGCCGCTCTCCAAAGCTGCCGGCGCGAAGATTGATGCCGCGCTTGCCGAAATCCGGGACGAGGGTCTGCGTGGGCGCATCCGGCAGATCATGCTGCGGGCGGCCCGGACCGAGGAATGGAAGCGGCGGCAGGGCTGGCAGGTCTGCAAGCGGTGTCAGGCACTGGCTGAGCCAGCACCGGACCCGGAGGCCGCGCGGTACTGCACGGTCTGCCGGGCGGTCGTGTTTGGGCTGGAACGGACTTGAAACCAGCCTTCTTAATCGGCGCAGGGCTAGTTGCTGTGATCGCTCTTCTGCTGTGCCTGCTGCCGAAGCCTGAAAACGACCTGTTTTTTGAGCTTCGCATCGGCACCGACATTCTCCATACCCACCGCCTGCCGCATTTTGACACTTACTCGTGGACCGAGTACGGGCGGCGATGGGACGTTCCTGAATGGGGTGCAATGACGCTGTACGCGCTGGCGTACCGGGGCGGCGGCTTCTTCGGGACGTGGCTTCTGATGGCACTGCTGGCCGTCGCGGCGGCCTGGATCGTCTACGGGACGCTGTTCCCAAAAGTCGGCCTCGCGTGGGCGTTCGGCCTGACCGTCGTGATGCTGCTGGCGATGAGCGACTGTTTGCAGGAGCGGCCTTATGCGTTCTCGTATGTTCTGCTGGCGCTCGCTCTCAGAATTGTTGCCGGTGCGAGAGAAGGCCGTCTGCGCCATTTGCTTTGGCTTTTGCCGCTATGCGTCGTCTGGGCGAGCCTGCATCAGGGGGTACTGGTTCTCGTCGGTTTATTGGCTGTCTACGGCCTGGGAGACGCGCTGAGGGCCTCACAGAGGTATCCCAAGATGTTCCGGCAGGCGGGGATCATGCTCAGCGTCGCAGTGGCCTGCGGGGCGGCGACACTGCTCAATCCCTACGGACCCCGGCTGTACTTGAACGTTTTGGTAACGCTCCGGGACCAGGCGCTCATGGCGAATGTCACTGAATGGAACCCGGTGACAGTGTTGCCGCTCCGCCAATTACAGCCGTTCCTCGCCGTGAGCCTCTGCATCTTCGGGCCGCTCTTCTTCAGCCGGACGCGCCGACTGCCGGACATTCTAGCGGCGGCTGCGCTGTTCCTTAACGCCTGCCTTCATGCCCGGAACATCGCGCTGTTCGCGGTCGGCGGCCTTGTCATCGCCTCGGTGCATCTGCCGTCCGCCATTGAGAGCCTTCGATCAGCCGTCGGCTTTACGGGCCGGTCGCCCCTGTTGAAGCCGATGCTTGGCGCGTTTACCGTGCTCATTATCCTCACGACAGCGCTGGTCAGCCTCGTCAGTTTAGCACGGGCGATTGGGCCGCGTGGATGGACTTTGGAAGGCATCGGCGAGGCGGCGGCGCGGGTACCGCGCTTCCCGTCCAAAGCTGTCCAATTTATCCAAGCCGAGCAGTTTCCGCCGCATCTCCGCCTGCTGAACGACTTCGAGACCGGCGGCTACTTGATGTGGACCCTGCCGTCGGAGCCGGTTTTCGTGGACGGCCGCTTGGACGTCTATACGGGCCGGACTTTCGACGACATGCTGATACTCAGCCGTGGTGCCGGGACGCCGCAGTGGAAAGGGCTGGTCGCGCTCTACGATTTCGACTGTGTGCTGACCGAGAACAAAGCCGAAGCAGACGCCTTCGCCTCCGACCCCGGCTGGCAGCAAGTCTTCACTTACCCGCAGCCGCACACGGGGCGCAAGCCGCACGAATGGGTGTTTTTGCGCCGCCGTACACGGTTTGCGCCGCTGATTGCGCGGTGTTTGCGGGGATGACCTACCTCCTTGCTTCGCTCATTCTTCGCTTCGCAGGGTCCTTCCTAAAGGAAGGATACGGAACAGCAAAACAAGCCCTCTGCCACTCCTCCTAATCTTCCCTTTAGGGAGGACCCTGCGAAGCGAAGAATGAGCGAAGCAAGGAGGTAGGTCATTTTGTCACCGTAATTCGGTCCAATTCTTTGCCGTCCTCGCCGATTTGGGTCATCACAAGCGATGAGCCGTGGACATCGAACACCGTGAACGAATGGATAGCGGACACGAAGCGGGAGACATACGCGACATTGTTGTCGTCGGCATGACGCCACAGCTCCGGGTGGTCGTCAAAGCCGGGATCGTACAATTCTTTGCCGCCCGCACCGGTCGTGATATAAATGATCCCATCTGACTTGGTAACGGTTTTTCCGTCAAACTTCGTGTCCAGCGTGAACGTGCCGGGGATGCGCCGGTCGCTGATGTGCGGGCCGGGCGGCGCTTTCGTCAGATCGCCGGGGGCAAACTTCAGAGGCATGGTGCGCTGGTAGACATGCTCATGCCCGTGGAGGCAGAAGTCTACTCCGTGAGCCTCGAAGAGCGGCGACAACGCCCGCATGTGCTGCTCTTTGTAATGCTCCGCACCGACATTGAACGCGGGATGGTGGTAGACGACAAACTTCCAGCGGGCATCGGTCGCTTGCAGATCAGACGCAACAAATGCTTGCAGTGCCGGACTGGTCGGATCAATGTAGTCGTTCGAGTCTAAACAAAGAAAGTGAACGTCGCCATGGTCGAAGGAGTAGTTCGCCATCTGCGGAAACCGCGCACCGGCCGCTTTCTGAAAGTCTGCAATCAGCGTGGCATCACCGAGAATCGGTGTCGGGCTGGGTGGTAGGATGGGGCCATTGAGCGGCAGATGCATTGCCGTATAGTAAGCAAGCGCGTCCCGGTCCTGATCGAAGTCGGCGGCAGGGCGCTTCTCAGCATCTTTGTGATGGACATCATGGTTCGCCATCACCGTATAGAACGGCACAGAGCGCAGAAGCGGCGCACCGACTTTCGGGTCGGGGAGGTCGGCGTTATAAATCGGGAAGAAGTACTGAGCATACTCGCTGTCCCGCCCGCCCTCATAAACATTGTCACCGGTGTTGACGATGATGTCCGGGTGGGCCTGGTAGGAATAATAGGCGACCGCTCGCTGTCCGGGATCACCGTAAGCATTATCCCCAAACGCGACAAACCGTGTTTGCTCCCCGCGCTTTTTTCGCGTAGCAAAGTAGCCCTCAGCAATCGTCTTCCCGCCGCCCCGCAGGCGGTAATAGTAGGTTTTGCTGAGGTGAAGGCCGCTGAGGCTTGCGGCATAATTGATCCGCTTATCGCTGTCGCCCTGCCAGCGCTCCGCCCGGCTGATCGGCGCGGTCATGCCGTAAGTTTTGACCGGACCGTAGTCCAGCGTGTACTCTGCGGGGACATTCTCAGTCTGCCAGGCAATGACCATTGTTTCCTGCGCGTGATCCAAGCCGCTGGCGGGACCGGGCTGCACATACGGCAGTGCAGTGAAAAGCGGCAGAGTCGTTCCGGGTGCGGCGAATAATCCGCGTTCATTTGGGAGGAGCGCAAGAAAAGTGACGCCACCGGCAGAGCGCAAAAAGTCGCGCCGGGTAAGTATTGACATAGAATTTTCTCGTTTCTTTGTGAGTAATCGGGGGCGCAAGCCCGCAAAATTGGATGCGTAATTGTTGCGGGGGTACCGGAAAGACGAAGCGCGAGGAAAGTGAGGAGTATGAAGCTCCTCGCTCGGTTCCTCGTCCTCCCCGCTATCCTACTTCCCTGCTATTCGACTTCCCCACTATTCTACTTCCCGACCGTATACTCCTGTGTTAGGGATTGACCTTGATGTGAGAGTAGATGTCAGTGACGGCGGCAGAACATGACTCGCCGTCGCTTTGCAGTGGGTACTTGCCACTCACAGAGATGGGCGGATTGGCAGAGCTGTAATTGGCGACATAATTCGGGTCAAAGCAATAATCCAGCGCATCCGATGGATTGACCGGGACTGAAAACGAGTGCGTCGAGTATCCAACGCCAACGGAGTCCACCACATAAAAACGCATTGCCTTGACATGGCCGTCTACAAAGCAGACATTTTCCAGGCCGCCGTGCCGTAACACCGAGGAGCTGAACCCGGTCGTTTTGGCAGGCGTGTTGTAGTCGGTGAGCGAAGTCAGCAGGTTGTCCATCGCGGCGGAGTAGCCTTTGTTGTCGAATGTGTCGGCAAACGCGATACACTGCGCCGGGCTGACAATGCCGGCGATATTGCGGCCATTACGAAGCGTCACCGACAAGCCGTTGTAAAGAACTTTCTGCTGAAGCTGAAGCAATCCATAACCGCCGTCACTGACCAAGCCGTCGTTGTAGCCGTAGCCGAGGCAGACGCCGGTAGGATTGGAGTTGTCGTAGCAGCTGCCGGGGTCGCTGAGGCCGGTTGGCGGCTTAACAGCGGTGCCGTTGCCGGCGCTTGCTCCGAATGATTGGGTGCGGTCCGGGCATTCGAACATGGCGTAGCTTTTAACGTAGGGCTGGACAATGACATACCAGTAAGGGAGGTAGCTGGTCCCGTCAAGGCCGCCTCGCAGCGGTGTTTTGTAAACTGACGGTGTCATTTCGTCGAAGTCTTGGTTGTACTGGGTGTAGGCGAGGCCGATTTGGCGCAGATTGCTCCCACACTGAGCACGACGGGCGTTTTCGCGGACTTTCTGAAATACTGGAAAAAGTATTGCCGCAAGAATCGCGATAATGGCGATGACGACGAGCAGTTCAATCAGCGTAAACGCTTGACGGCGAACAGTGGAATGATGAAAAGACATGGGTGACTCCTTGACCGAGACCTGAGATCACACAGGAACGTGCCGCCGAGACTGTACCCCAGCCACGAGGGGGATTGTGTTAAGAGAAGATTAAGTTTTTGTGACTTTTGAGGGGGTTGCAGACCTAGTGCCGGAAGGGACCTACCGCACCGCTTCGCTGTGGTCCTCCCTGAAGGGAGGATGTAGACAAGAGGAAAAGGCTTGCGTTGCTGTTCCTAATCCTTCCTTTAGGAAGGACCCTGCGAAGCAAGGCGGTAGGTCGGCAAGGCGGTAGGTCTCTTGCAGGATTTTCCGTTTCCAGCCGCGAATAGCTTTGTAGAACACGAAAGCAAAGCCAGGGAGGGCGCGGGAAGATGCACGGAAGACCGCTGATGGTGTGGGCGGCGGCATTCGCCGCCGGGATAGGACTCGCCGCGCTTGGTCGGCTGCCGCCGGGAGCCGCGCTATGCCTTGCCGTGCTTGGCATTGGGGCATTGTGTGTCGGAAGATGGCCCGTGCTGTTTTCGTTGGGCCTGCTGCTGCTGGGGATGAGTGCCGGGGCCGTCCGCATGGCGGCGTTTCAAACAGTTGCACCGTCAGACGTATCCCATCTCGCTGACGGGCTGAGGCCGGTGACGCTTGTGGGAACTGCCGGAAGCGACCCGGAAGAGCGGCCCGGCGGGCGGGTGACGTTTTTCCTGAAGGCTGCGTCGGCGCAGGAGCGGGGCGGGACGGCGGCGGTGACAGGGGAAGTCGCGGTGACGCTGGGGCCGGACGCCGCGCGGAGCGTCCCGCTCGACTATGGCGATGGGGTGCGACTAACAGGGCAGCTCACGACTCCTGAAGACGCCACCAATCCCGGCGCGTTCTCCTGGCGTAATTACCTTGCCCGGCGGGATGTCTACTGCGAGTTGGAAGTTAAGCGGCCCGGCGCGGCAGTCATGCTGGGCGGCGGCAGTCCAAACCCATTTGGGCGGCTGGCCTGGCAGGTGCGGAAGCGGGCGCTGTGGGCCATTGACTCCAGCCTGCCGCCGGAAACTGCCGCTGTACTATCGGGAATTCTAATCGGACGCCGCGTTGATTTGCCGCCGGGCCTGCTGGCGGATTTCGTGCATACCGGCACAGTCCATATCCTCGCGTCGGCGGGTCTGCATGTCGGCATTCTCGCATTCTGGCTGGAGCGGCTGCTGCAAAAGCTGACCCTGCCGCGCAAACTTCAGGCCGTGCTTCTCATTGCGGCCCTGCTGCTGTACGCGCTGGTTTGCGGGGGCCGTCCGGCGGTGGTCCGGGCCGTTCTCATGGCCGCGCTGTACTTCGGCGCGGCCTTGTTTGAGCGGGAACCCGACGCTCCCACGGCGGTCGGCGCGGCGGCGCTGATTATTCTCGTGGGGCAGCCGACGGCGCTGCTGGAACCGGGCTTTCAGCTTTCGTTTTTGACCATCGCGACGCTTGCCGTGACGATGCCGGCCTGGAACGGGTTCTGGCGTCCCCGGCTGTCCCAAATCAAGCCGCCCTGGCTGCACAAATCGACTGAGTGGGCCGTAGACGGCTTCGGCCTGTCGCTTCTCGCCCAGCTTGGGGCATTGCCGATCACGGCGTCGGCCTATTCCGAGGTCTCGCTGACGGCGTGGATCGCCAATGCGCTGGTCGTCCCTCTGCTGTTCGTGCTGATCCCCGTCGGCTTCGCCGGCATTGTGCTTTGGACCGTCTCGCACGCGCTCGGTGCCTGGGTGCTTGCCCTGGCGGGGTGGGGGGTGAAGCTGATCGCGCGGGTCGTGACAATGCTCGGCGAGCTGCCCTGGGCGTATTTCGCCCTGCCGCCGCCCCCGCTGCCGCTGGTTTTGCTATTTTACGCACTTGTCTACGGAGGGACCGATGCTGCTCAAAAGTTACTGGGAAAACAAGATCACGCGCCGGCGTCTTCTGCTGGCGCCGCTCGTGCTGGGGCCGGCGGCGTGGTGGGGATTGTCCCGCCGCCCTGACCCGGATGCCGGGAAGCTGAGGGTGATCGCCGTGGATGTCGGGCAGGGGGACTGCACTTTGGTTCAGACGCCGGGCGGACGGACGCTCTTGATTGACGGCGGCGGGACGAGCGATGAAACGGCGGCGGGCGACACGGATGTCGGGGCTAAGATCGTCGTGCCGTTTTTGGAATTTCTCGGCATCAACAAAATTGACGTGCTGGTCGCCACCCACCCGCATGGCGACCATGTCGGCGGCCTATCCGCCGTTCTGCGCGGCCCGCAAATCGGCTTCGTTCTCGACGGCACTGCGCTCTCGTACCCGTCGCCTGCCTACACTGAGTTTCGGGAATTAGTAGAGCGCAACAATATCCCCTGTGCGCGGGCTGTGCGGGGGCAAGCCTTCGACATGGGCGACGGCGTGCGCGTCCTCGTGCTGAACCCGCCGCCCAGCAATTCCTTCGGCACAGCGGCAGCTTACGGGACAAACAGCGATGATGCGACGATCAACAATTACTCGGCGGCGCTCCAGATTGACTACGGGCAGACCCGCTTTATCCTCACCGGGGACGCCGAAAACGACGCCGAAGCCGCAATGCTGGCCGCGCACGGCGATCTGCGCTGCGACGTATTAAAAGCAGGCCATCACGGCTCGAAAAACGCCACCGGCGACGACTGGCTTTCGCGCCTGACACCGCGCCATGCAGTCATCTCCTGCGGCCGTCACAACCACTTCGGCCACCCCGCGCCGTCCACACTGGCCCGGCTCGGTGCACACAATGTCGAAGTCTTCCGCACCGACCGTCAAGGCGCGATCACGTTTGTCAGCGACGGCAAAACCGTCACCGCCCGGCCTTTTCTGAGATAGGGGTCAGGAACCCCAGATGATGTTGCGCGGCGGCGGCGGGGCAAGCGACAAGGCTTTCTGGGCCTGGGCGGACAGCGTGATCGCTGCTGCTGGGGTGAGTGAGGCTGCTGCCGGAGCAGGCGCTGCCGGAGAAACTGACTTGATGTATGGTGTGCTGCTTGTGGCGGCGCTGACTGTGTTCATGGAAATCCCTTTCGCTGAAAACGAGTGATCTGGTCACGGTGACATGCTGATTGTCGGCAAGGCGACGGAGTTCTTTAGAGGGAAAGTGATGGCAAATAAGCAATGGCAATGACGCCTTCTGGGTTTCACAAAGCGGAAGCATCGGCGCTGTTCGACGGGCCGGCTTATGATGCCATGGAAATGCTGCTGGCACGAGCGGAAAAGACAATCCGGCTGACATTTTACCTGTTCGGCGGGCCGGATGCCGACCGCATGGTCGAGATTATGGCCGCCAAGCAGGGCGCGGGCGCAGACGTGCGTGTACTGCTAGACCGCTCCCTCGGCTTCGGTCCGACTCTGCCGCAGGTGCTGTGGGAGTGCCGGCGGACTTACCATAAATTGCAGCGTCTGGGCATCAATACCCGTCTCAGCGACCTGCGTCCGCTGCCGGAGCCGCCAGGAAAAACAGCCCTGTCGCACCACAAGTACATCGTGGTGGACGAGCGGGAAGCCCTGGCCGGCGGCATGAACGTCGGGACGGTATTCCGGCGCTACCACGACCTGATGCTGTCTCTCACGGGGCCGATTGCGGTGGATCTAGCCCAGCAGTTCGACGCCGACTGGGATGCTGCCGGCGGCGCACCGCTTCCGCCGCCGGCGCAGGGCTTTGACGTGCTCGCCGCATTTACCGACGCCGCCCTCACGCCGGATGGCCCAGCATCGGCGCGGGTGGTGGGAACGCGGATTGGACAGCGCACGACAAAAGCGGCCCTGATCCAGAATCTACGCCGGGCAGACACATCCGTCTGCGTCGCCCTGTGCGAGATAGGCCGGACCTCGCTTCTCGATGAGCTGATCGCCTGCCACGCTCGCGGCGCGAATGTGCGTGTTCTGCTCGACCCGCAGATCATGGCCCGTTTTGGTCCGTCGGGCCTTCTGAATGCCGGGGCGACAAAAGCTCTTTTGGATGCCGGAATTTCCGTGCACCTGTACCGGCTCGGCCCGGACTTCGTCCGGCTGCATCTCAAAATGGCGATCTTCGATGGGACCAGCGCCGTCGCCGGGTCCACCAACTGGACACGCGGCGGCTTTGAGTGGGTCGGCGAGACCGACATCGAGCTGCATGGCGGGGGTGTCATCGCTGAGCTGGCCGCCCAGTTTGAAGCCGACTGGCAGCGGTCCTACCCCGCCCCGATGCCGACACAAAGCGCCCATTTCCTGCACGATTGGTACGAGAAATGGGCGCAGTGACTCACGGGGCCGAGTAACTTGCTAGACTGCTGATGTCCGCGTTCTTTTGCGGGCGACAATCACGCCGCCCAGCCCGAATGCCAGCAGCAGGCCGAAGCTGACGGTCGTGGAGGCTTCGGGGACGGCGGCGGGCAGGGCGAAGCGCAGGACTTCGCCGTCGCCCGCGCCGCTGTTCTGGCTGGACAGGTACAGTGCGTTGTCGGAACCGGCGATCAGGCTGGTGTAGTTGGAGCCGGGCGCGAGAGTTGCCAGCAGGGTGTCGGTGCCGGTCCGAGGGTCGAACTGGAACAGCTCGGCGGGGCCGGGGTTGGGAGTGGCAAGGCCGTTCGTGGTCAGGTCCAGCACATACAAATCGCCGTTTGCGCCGAACGTCATACCGGTAATGGTCGTGAAGCCGGTCGCAAAGGGCGATGCTTTGCCGGTGGCCGGGTCCAAACTCAGGACGCTTGCGCCGCCGACCGGGAATGGGTAGCCGGTGAACTCGCCGGCATACAGTTTGCCCTGCGAGTCCTGAGCCAGCGCTGTCGGAACACTCTGGTAGAACGGCGGGCCGGGGGCTGTGCTTTTCATAGCCGGAAGCGCACTCAGCAGGGACGGAGCGCCGCCGCTCGCCGGGGCTTGCAGCACAACGTTCCCGCCGCCGTCGGACACGGCAAAACCGCCGCCGCGCAGGGCCGACAGCGC
Organism: Capsulimonadaceae bacterium; assembly: GCA_965213825.1. Classification (GTDB taxonomy): domain Bacteria; phylum Armatimonadota; class Armatimonadia; order Armatimonadales; family Capsulimonadaceae; genus JANXMY01. Next base: position 203,703 of record CBDCAE010000009.1, on the reverse strand, counting down.
GTAGGGGTTGGCTTCGGGCGTTGTCCCGTCCGGGTTGTTCGCCGCGTAGTTTTGTGTCTCGTAAGGCACCAAGTCGGAGAGCGGCGTCAGGGTATTGACGGCGGGGTTCAGCCGGACGACCTGGCCCAAATCCCCGGCATTGGTGCCGCCTGCGCCGGACATGCCGAGGACATCCGAAACAAGCTGCGTCCGCTGCGCCTCCGTGCCGCCGAAGCCGAAGACCCCGTAGAGCTGGCCGCCGCTGAAAGCGAGGCCGGACAGCCCGGTCGCTCCGCCTCCGCCGCCGGCGGTGTCCAGCGAAGGCAGGCCGCTGACGACGCGCGTTTGAACGCCGCTCGCAAGGCGGCTGACCGCGCCGGTATCGCCGAAGTAGACGTGGTCGCCCGCGCCGTTTACGAAGTTTGCGCCGGTCGCGGCTCCGCTGTTTCCGGTGCCGGCTTCGGCGACATACAGGCTGCCGTCGGGGCCGAACGCGAGGCCGTAGGGGTTATCCAGCCCGGACATGACGACTTGAAAGGGAGACGGAGACAGCGAAGGAGTTTGCGCCGCCGCCGGAACCACCGCGAGCGCGAGGGCGGCCGCGCTGAGCGCGGCACGAGAAAGAATAGGCTTCATGGGAAAGAGTCCTTTTTGTGTAAAAAAGAGCGTGACTCCCTGCGGCGGGGGGTGAAGTAGAACACCGCACTGTTACCAGTGCATAAACTGTGCCAATCGCGCGGAAACCGGCTTCGCTCCGAAAAAGCCCGGTCGCTTCTTCTGAAAAAGAGTGTACCGAGATAGGTGACAACCAAGTAGGACCAAGATCACACCCTCCCTGTGACAACTCTCACAGCGTGCTGCCGATTTGCTTGATACGTCCTGTCGCCGCGCAAGACCCCCGTATTTCTCCCGTGTGCTTTCCTCTGCGTGTCTCCGATAATCGGTCTATTCGTTCTCATTGAAGAAGACCCTGCCGAAAGAGGCGCTCTTGTGAAAAACCCCTACCTGGAAAGCCTGCTTTCCCGTATCAATGATATTCCGACTTTGCCGGCGAGTGTCCTGCGGGTCATGCAGATGATCGAAGACCCGTTCTGCTCGTCGTCGGACCTCGCGAAAGTCATTCAGGCAGACCCGGCGATGGCGGCTAAAGTCCTGAAGCTGGCGAACTCGTCGTACTACGGCTTCCGGCAGAAAATCGCCAACATCCCGCAGGCCGTCACCCTGCTCGGTTTTGCGACCCTCAAAAACACACTGCTCGCCGCTGCCGTCTTCGACCTGTTCCGGGTCGCCGGGACCGGCTTCGACCTGTCTGCGCTGTGGACCCATTCGGTGACGACCGCAACCGCCGCGAAGCTGCTGGCAAAGCGGGCCAAATACCCTCATTCGGAGACGGCATTTACCGCCGCGCTGATGCACGATATCGGCAAGATCATTTTGGCCCGCTTTATCCCGGAAGGGCTGACCGAGATTGTCGGCGTGATTGAAAAAGAGCATCTGGCGATGTACGACGCCGAGAAAAAAGTCTTGGGACTGTCGCATCCAGCCCTCGGCGCGTGGGTGCTGGGCCGCTGGGGCCTGCCCGCACCGGTCGTGGAAGCGGTTGAGTTCCATCATCACCCGACACGGGCGCAGAACGGGTTTGACCTCGCGGGCATTGTGTACCTCGCCAATATCCTAGCCCACCGCTCCGGCATCGGCTACAGCGGCGACGGCTTGACGCGCGAGATGGACCCGGTGGTGCTGGAATACTACCACTTGAACGAAACCGCGCTGGCGGATATGCAGGACGCGCTGGTCTTCAAGCGCCTCGAAATCGAAGCCTACGCCATGTCGGCGGCATAAAAGATGACCTACCACCTTGCTTCGCAGGGTCCTTCCTAAAGGAAGAATACGGAGAAAAGACGCATGACTCTCGTGACTGTTCCAAATCTTCCTTTCAGGGAGGACCCTGCGAAGCAAGGTGGTAGGTTCCTATGACCGAACCAATCCATTACAAACTCGGACGCACCGGACTGTGGGCTGCGTTTCTCCCGGTGCAGGATGGCCTGCGGCCTACCTGGCAGTTTGCCATATCCGCGCGGAACCGGGGCGGCACAAAAGTCCTCGCCCCACTGCTGGAAACTTCCGTGCTGCGGCCTCTTGCGACGGTCCGGGTCAAAGGGGAAGCGTACCCGCTGACCATTGACTGGCACGCGCTGGAACGCGGCGGGCGGCTGTGTCTCGGCGGTGCCCGAAAACTAGGTCAGGGCGGGGTGGATTTAGAGTGGGAGATGCGCTGGCTGCCCGTGCCGGGTCAAAGCGGTGCATTCACGGCGGAGATGCGCCTGCGGACGACCCCGCGCTGCGCCGGGTCTCTGCGAATTGATCTGCCGTCGGCCCTGCATCAGCCCGAAACATGGCGGCTGGGCGAGGCGCAGGCGTTCGGCCACGCGGCGCTTTGCGCCTTCTCCCCCTACCACAAGCAGGCGTCAAGCCTGGTTGCGCTCACAGGGGAAGCCGAATGGGCGGACGGCGGCGGCTGGACCTTAGAACTGCCGTCATTTTCGCTCGGCGGCGGCAAGCTGGTGACGTTCGGCCTGTCTTTCAGCCCGGCGAAAACGGACGGCGATGCGCGGGCATACTTGGTCACGCAGTACGCGGCGTTCGCCGAGGCGGTTCTGCACCCGCTGGAAACGATAGGAGCGCTCGACCCCTCGGAGGCCGTTGCCAAGCTGTCCGCCCCGGATTCCTATCACGCCGTCGGCATGGAGCGGCTGTATCTGAAAACGCCAGCCGAAAACACGTTCTGCGGAGCGGGGCCGTCCGAGCCTGCCGGGGCGCTTGCGGCGCTGTGGGACTGGAACCGTCTGCACGCCGCGCCGGGCATCCCACGCCTGGTCCGGTTCGGTGCCCACGGACTCTGCGCGGACTTCCAGGTCATGGGCCGGGCGGGCGAGCCGGAGCCGAACAAAGGAGCGTTTTGGGATCACCTGACAAACGGCGTCGGCACAGATTTCGCGGGCGGGCAGACGTTCGGCCTAGCGGCAAACTCCCGGCTGGCTCGGTCTTTGTTCCGCTTGTTTGAGGTGTCCGGCGAGCCGCTTCTGCGGCAGTCGGCGATCAATATCTGCCACTGGCTGCTGTTGAAGCAGAATGAGCACGGCTTTTATGACGGCGCACGGGTCCGCGCGACGCGCGGCCTGGAGAATGACGGTCGCCTGCTGCCGTCGCCATGCGCTTTGGACGGGGTGGAGGCTATCCGGGCCTGGACGTCGGCTTACGGGGCGACAGGCAACGAAGTCTGGATCAAGGCTGCCTGGCGCATCGCCGACTATCTCCTTCAGCACCGTCTGCGTGACTTTGATGCCCAGCCGCCGACGGCCATCGCAAGTGTGCTTTCTTCGCTGATGGCGCTCGACGCCGAAGCGCCGAACCCACGCCTGCGGGCGGCGATTGCTGAGTGGGGAAGCTGGCTGCTGGTCCAGCCGCTTTCCGCCGAGATGACTTCGCTCAATGCCGACGGCCTGCATTCGGGCCTGTTCGAGTGCGCCCAAGCTGGGTTTCGGCTGTTCGCCCTGCTCCGTCAGCCCGTTTATCTGCGCTCTGCGTTTGCGGCTCTCAATGCTGTCCCGGCAGAGTCCCGCGCGGCTTCGTGGCGCACCATCGCCGCTCACCAATCCGCGCTGCTGTCGCTGGCCGCGCTGCTGCCCGAATCGAAAGTCAGCTTCGACACGCCGAGTGTAACGCTGGACTGGCGCGTCTTCACGCCCGACCCTGCCGCCGCGCCGTTCCTGCGGCTGACGGCGACGGGCGGCGCGGACGCCCGCGTCCATTATCTGCCGCTGGTCTGCCGCGCCACCGACCAGCTTCTCTTGCTTGTCATCGCTCCACCGTCCGTGGAAGCTGTCTCGGTCTGGAAAAACGGCAAGCGCCCGCTCCTGCGCGACCTGCGGACAGGCAGCGTGGACACGGACGCTCCGTTATCATTGATTTCCAACAAAGAACGCTGGGCACGGGCCGGACTGTTCACCATAGACCCATAAGCGCGTGAAGGTGCTTGTTTCTAGCCGCCGGGCGGATCGTGAAACGCGATGTTCGGCGGCGGCTTCGGAGCGTCCGGCTCTTTCTGAGGTTCCGGCTCTTTTTCGGCTCCGGGTTCCTGCTCCGGCTCTTCCGGCGGCTCTGATTCCTGCGGGACACCTGTTGTCATAAAGTTCTCCTTTATCCGCCTGGCGGATCATGAACTGCTTTTAGGTGGTGAGATTGGTAGGAGCGTCCAGCCCGATAACCAGCCCGATAACCGGCACGGTAGTCGGCATTGTGACGGAAACGGTGCTTGGTGGATTGCGTGGCGGCACGGTGCATCGGCGCGGCAGATGCCGGCGGGAGGGGAAAAGCGGCAAGCGCAAACAGCAGCGCCAGCCAGCACGCGAGTGGCAGCAAGGTCATGCGGAACAGTTTCATGCGGTTCTCCTTTTCTCTACGTTAGCCCGTCATAGTTGTCCAGAACATATTGAACACTCTGCGCGGCGTCCATCCGAGACCCCCGCACCCAAAGTTGGGCGAACTGCTCCTCGCCGAGTGCGGCACGGCTTTCAGCGAGCGTTGCCCAGGCATCGAAATCGAGTTCGAGCGTGACTGCCCCTCCTTCCCATGCTGCGTCGGAGGCGGCTTGCAGCAGGCAAACCTCGGCGTGTCGGCCTTCCGCGCCAGCGATTTCCGCAACGTGCATCAGAGCAATGGCGATCCGCTGCTTGCTACCAAGAGTTCGCTGCGCTGCCAAGCTGTCCCGAAAATACGGCTTAGCCTGCGCGTACTGCCCCTGCTGAAAGAGCAAATCGCCTAAATTGTGCAGCGTCGCCGCACTTCCGGCGGGGTTATATAGCTCCCGATATTCCGCCAGCGCCCGGCGGTACAAGTCTTCTGCCCCGATGTAGTCGCGCTGCCCCAGCGCCAAAACTCCCATACTGTTGAGCATCCGGGCACTGTTAGCGCGGTCCCCCAGCGCCCGGTACTGGGCGAGGCTTTCCTGCCCATACTGCTCGGCCTTGGCATACTGCTTTTGTCCCTCGGCGACAATGCACAGATGACCAAGGGCTTGAGCAATGCCACGCGGGTTTTCGCGGCTGCGGTGAAGCGCCAGGTCCCGCTCATGATACACGCGGGCCGTGTCGTAATCCCCGCAGCACCAGGCCAGCAGACCCGCGCCGCTGAGAACCTTCCCTATAACCGCGCTGCCGTCATTCTCGATTTCCATCAGGGCCGCTTCCAGCCAGCTCCGGCCTTCGGATAGATAGGAACGCCCGTACCAGAAGCGGGACAATGCCCCAGCGAGGCGCGGCAGGGTGCCGTCGCACTCTTTTTGGGCAAACGCCAGCGCGGCCCGCAGGTTCTCCATATCGCATTCCAGCGTGTCCAGCCACAAGACCTGATCAGGACCGAACAAATGCGGCTCAGCTTCCTCGGCCAGCGCTAGAAAGAAGTCGCGGTGTTTTCGGGCCACAGTCTCCGCTTCGCCCGGCGTCTCCTTCATCTTGTCCATGGTGTATGAGTGGATACTTTGCAGCAGACGGTAGCGCACCGGCCCAGTGTCCGGCGCTTCCGCGACGACCAGGGATTTGGCAGCGAGGTGCGACAATAAGTCCAAGACTTCCCCTTCCGCGACCTCCCCGCCCGTGCAGACCGCTTCGGCGGCTGCCAGTGACCGCCCGCCGTGAAACACCGACAAACGCCGCAGAAGGCACTGCTCGGCGGGTGACAGCAGCTCATACGACCAGTCTACCAGCGCTCTTAACGTCTGCTGGCGCGGCAGGGCAGTCCGTAAGCCGCCGGTCAGCAGCCGGAATCTATCGTTCAAACGCCCATCAATCTGCTCCGGGGTCAGCACTTTGACCCGCGCCGCCGCAAGCTCTAAAGCGAGCGGGATACCGTCGAGACGGGTGCAGACCGACGCCACGGCGGCGGCGTTGCCGGCGCTGAACCGGAATGCGGGCAACGCGGCAGTCGCCCGCTCGACAAAGAGGCGCACCGAGTCGCAGTCACTTAAAGCTTCGGGTGTTTGGGCATCGCCGGGCGGTGGCAGGCCCAGCGGCGGCAGGGGCAGGGCCGACTCGCCGCCGATGCCAAGCGCTTCCCGGCTGGTCGCCAGAATTGTGAGCTTCGGACACGATTTCAGCAGCGCGTCGGCCAGCCGGGCGACGGCGTCAATCAGATGCTCGCAGTTGTCCAGAATCAAAAGCAGTGGCTGCGGGCGCAGGGCTTCCAGCAGAGCGGGGCGCAGCCGCCCGGCGTCTTCCCGGAGGCCGAGGACCCCTGCGATCTGGGGTTCCACCAATTCGGGGTCATCAAGGGCCGCAAGCTCCACCAGCCAGGTTCCGCCGGGGTAACCCTCCCGCGTGTCCGCGGCGGCTTGCAGGGCCAGCCGGGTCTTGCCCGTTCCGCCCATGCCGGTCAGCGTCACCAGCCGCGAGTCCGCCAATCGTTCCCGCGCCGCCGCCCGCTCGGCTTCGCGCCCGATAAAACTTGTCAGCGGGGCGGGCAGGTTGTGCGGGAAAAGGTCAGGCAGGCGCAGCGGGGGGAACCCGGCAGGGAGGCCCGGCGCGGACAGCTCCCAAATCTCCGACACCGTCGCGAAGCCTTTGAGCGCGTGGAGGCCTAACGACCGCAGAGACACGCCCGGCGGCAGCGCGTCCAGTACCAGCTCCGCCGCCGCGTCCGACAGCAGGACCTGGCCGCCGTGCGCCGCTGCCAGCAGCCGGGCGCTCCGGCCGAGGGCCGCCCCGAAATAGTCACCGTTCCGCCGCTCTGCCGCTCCCGTGTTCAAGGCCATCCGCACTCGCAAGGCCCCACCATCCTCCAGCCCCCAAGCTTGTGCCGTCAGCGCCGTCTGCGCGGCGAGGGCCGCACCGAGGGCGCCGCCGGGCCGTTCAAACGCGGCGTAAAAAGCATCGCCGAACGTCTTAAAGATCGTGCCGCCTGCGCCGTCAATCGCCTGCCGCAGGAGCGCGTCATGCCGTGCCAGCGCCGCCGCCATGGCATCGGGCTGTGTTTCCCACAACGGCGTGCTGCCTTCGATGTCGGAAAACAAAAATGTCAGCGTCGCAGTTGTCGAAGCTTCTGTCGGCATGGGTTTTTACTTGTGAGAAGTTACTTGTTCGGCAGCGGCGGCAGGCCCGCGCGGCCCAGGCACCAGCCCAGCACCCAGGGCCACTCGCCGTAACCGTAATAGGGGGAGATATGCCCGCTGTTCGGCAGCCTCTGCGCTTCCAGCCCCAGCCCGGCGGCATACGCCGCCGACTGATCGAACGTCGAATAATCGTCGGTGTCCGATGCAATCAGCACGGTCTCGCGCCCGACGGCTTGAAGACCGGTTTGGGACAGAACCGGCGGAAAGAACGCCGCTGTTCCCGCAAGATCGAGCGGCGGGATTTCTTTGACCACGTACGGCGGCGCGACCAGCAGCACCCGCGCCGCGACCGGGCCGGGCTGCACCCATCCCGCGTCCTGAGACATCGCTGCGTGGCGCATCCAGTTGACCGCCCCCATCGAGTGCGTCAGCACCGTGAGATCGGCGTCTTCGGGTATCGCGCCGAGCGCCTCGTGAATCAGCGCCATCCAGGCCGCCGGGTCCGGGTTGGTCGGGTCCGCCATCTTCGGGGCCGAGATCGTGTGTCCCGCCGCCGTCAGCTCGCCCGCCAGCCATTCCTGCCAGTGCGCGGGCTTGTTGCCGCCCCAGCCGTGCAGTATGAGAAAGTCTGCCATAAAAGTGTGTCTCCGTGCCGTCATTCTGACAGTTACGCGCCCGTTTGTCAAGAAACCGCGCGTGTGACTTATCTCACACCCGCCCTGTGACTTCCCGCCCCGTATCCGCTGCGCCGACCGGCCATACTTTCCCCATGACACAGACATTTTCCGCCCAAGCCTTTGCGCTTTCTTCCCTCGAACGCGCCCTGCTCCGCTGCCTGGCTCTTGGCTGCGCCTTCGAAGACGCCGCCCGCGCCGTCGGCCTGCCCCTGCCCGCCGCGCAGGCAGCATTAAAGGCACTCCAATCCCGCGCCGGGGCCGACGGCCTGCCCCGCCTCCTCACCCTCGCCATCCTGAACTCCTGGGTCTAGGTTCCTTGGAGAACACACAAAAACGCCCGGCCTCATTGCTGAGACCGGGCGTTTCCTGCTGCCTATCGTAAGCCGTGTAGCTCTTCACTCGCCGCCTTCTTGACGTTCTCATCCTCTGCCTGAGCGGCCTTCTGCAAGGCGGCTTTCGCTTGTGACGCATCCGCCAGACGGGTTTTGCTTTGCAAGTCAAGCCGCTTCCAGCCGTAGGCATAGCAGTTACAGGCGCGGCTACATTTCGGCGCGTTTGGCGAGGGCGGCGGGGCGGCAGATGAGCCAGCGCCCAGCGTCTTTGTCCCACTGGATGGCCCCAGTAGCGCGGAAGGCGGTGAGGGCGCGGGAGACGCGCTCACGGGTCGCGCCGATGAGGGCGGCGATGTCGCTCTGGGTCAGGCTGACATCCACCCGGATGCTGCCGTTCGGCAGGGGCGTCCCCTGCGTTTCGGCGAGGCGCAGCAGGCGAGCGGCAACCCGGCCGGGGACATCGCGGGTCATCATCATCTCGGCCTGCATATTCGCATCCCGTACCCGGAGCGAAAGGATTTGCAGCAGGGTCCAGGCAACGGCGGGCTGGTCGGTGAGCAGGTCCCGCAGGGCACCCCCTTCCAGCAGCAGCAGCGCCGACGGCTCCAGGGTGGTGATGTCGGCAGAGCGCGGCTGGCCGTCCAGCAGGCTCATCTCGCCGAAGAAGTCGCCGGGGCCGAGGATGTTCAGGATCACTTCGCTGCCGCCGGTGGTTGCCTGATGGACTTTCACCCGGCCCGACTCGATCAAATACAGCGCCCCCGACGGATCGCCTTTGTAGACTACCGGCGTCCCGCCGGGCAGGCTCCGACGCCGAAGCCGGGCGGCCAGCGCCGCGAGCGCCTCGGCGGGCAGGCCCGCAAACAGTGGGACTTTTTGGAGGATGTCGGCGTCAAGGCTCATGGAATTTCACTCACTTCCACTGATAGGAACTTGGTTTCGCCCCATCCATAAAACGTGGACCAGGCGCAGTCGGCGGCGTCGCGGCCCACGGCGATCTGCACCAGGGCGGGCCGGGGCTGGCGCTCGGTAGCGTCGAAGGCAACCCAGCGGCCATCGAGAAACGCCTGAAAGTAGGCGTGGAAGTCGGGCGGCGTGAGGCCGAGGCAGTAGCCAGAAACGTAGCGGGCGGGGATGTTCAAGGCGCGGCAGAACGCAATGCCGAGGTGCGCGAAATCCCGGCAGACTCCGATCCGCTGGGTCGCCGTGTCATACGCCGAAGTCCCGGCGTCCGACGTGCCGTACTGGTAGGTGATATGTTCGTTGATCCAGTTGCAGATTGTCTGGACACGGGCAAAGCCGGGCGCGACCTCGCCGAACATATCGGTCGCCATCGCCACCAGGCGGTCGGACTGGCAGTAGCGCGACGGCAGCGTGTACAAAAGCGTCTCGGTCGGCAGGTGCAGCGCGTCGGCCTCATAGGGTTTGAGCAGCGGAAACCGCGTGTCCGGCTGCGTCACCGTGGCGCGATATTCGATCCGCACATCGCCCGCCGGCATGAGAAGCCGCCGGCACGGGTTGCCGTAGAAGTCCGGGAACGGCTCGGCGGCGGCAAACGGCGTGATCGTCAGTACGGCGTCAGCCACCGTCTGCACCCCCTTCAGATGCGCCGCTTCAATCTGCAAAGTCGTCGGCGTCGCATCGGGAACGGCGAGATCGGCGACGACATGGATGTTTAGTCTCAATTCTCTGTGAGGCTTTCGATCAAGTCTGCCAAGTTCATGGATGACTTAGTTTTGACAGTGGTTCCGATGCGGCGGGCCAGCGTAAATCCGGCGGCTTTCTTGTCGCTGACCCATTTATCCTGAGCGGTCAGCTTATGATCCCCTTCTAAAAGCAGGGCAACGCGCACGGGAATTGAGACGCCGGAAACTCCGGTGACATCAAACAGTTTGTTTTGGACTGCTCCTTCTTTGATATGGTTTCCTTTGGGATCAATCGCCCAAATTTCTTTGTCCGTCCAAAGCAGGAAATCGGGATAAAAGTTTTCTGTTTCCGCGCCGAACTCCGCAATCGGGATGCCGTAGCCGGTGAGGGACGGGTTGCGGCACCAAGTCAGCCCCGTTTTGTCTAAAGCGTCTGCGACTTGCACTTCAAATGCGTTCAGGCCGTTGTATTCAGTATGGACGGCGTTTGCGTAGGGGCGCACCCGGTATTTCTCGCGCAGGAGTTCCGAGACATTTGTGATGTCGGGAGATACGAGGTTAAATGGCTTGATGGTGTATGTCCCGCCGTGCCGGCCTTTCCAGACAAGCCGAAATATCGCGTTGAGATTCTCGCGGACGGTAGAAACGCGCTTCGCCATGTCCGAAATCGCTTTTGAGCCGAACTGCAGCCGCTGACGCATGACGGCTTCTTCGCTGATTTTGTTGTTGTAACGCCCCGCAAATCGCTTGTCGGTGGAAGTCAGCTTGCCGATGAGGAAATTAAACACGGATATCGAAGCATTATTATCCCGGCGCTCGCTGGTCCGCAACGATTCTTCTTCCGCCAAGTCCTTTGTGTTGACGACGCGCGTTGTCACCGCGCCGTCGGCCTGCAAGTCTGCCGGGACATAGGACATAAGATCGGCCAGCAGTATCGCGTCAACACGCTTGATATTGTCGCCGAAGCTGACATCAAACGCGGGAATTGTCTTTTCTTCTTTCGTCTCCACCAGGCGGCTTGTCTTGGGGCGCTCCCCTTTTGCGACCGCAATGACTTCATAGCCGTTTATGGTCATTTCTTTCTGCATATCGCGTAGTAGAGTTTCAAATTCTTGGTCGCTGACGTTGAAGTAGAAATAAGCGGAGTTCAAATCGGGGTCGTCAAACGGTTTGGCTTCGGGCTGACGCACGAACCGCCCGATTTTCTGCACCATGTCGTTTGTGGAACGGCCCTTGTCGTCAATGTAGGCGACATAGGCCATCGGCTCATCCCAGCCTTCCTTCAAGGTTAGGTTCCAAATCAGATGGGTGTAGCCTTCGGCTTTCAAGTCTTCCGGGGCTTTTTTGGCCTTGTAAGTGTCAATGAGACCGTTTGTCATACCGCGCCGCTCCACCATTACGGCTTCGGCCCCGCTGAGGTGAACCGCAATCTGGGCGGGCGAGACGCCAAGCTTGACCAAATCTTCCCAGATGTCAATGCCGCGCTCCGTGCCGTTGACGATGAAGCAGGCCACCGGGATTTCGCCGCTTCCGTGGGCAAACTTCTCCGCGAGTGCTTGCCAACGCTGATTGGCCTCAGCCACGGCGTCGGATTGGGCAATATTGCAGTCTACGAGATACAGCCGTGTTTTTAACAGACCCGCCGCGACGACTTCCTGAGTTGGAACGGGAACGGTGCGAAGCTCCAGCGACGCCGATTTTTCGTCGGGCGTCTCGCCGGGAAGCATGTCGTTGAACTCGTCAGGCAGTCGGCTTGCCGAGGCCAGCAGGAATGCTTTAGGTCCTAGTTCCCGCAGGCGGCGGAACTGATTAGCCGTCGCGCCGTGGCCTTCGTCGTAGAAGACGTATAAGGGCCGGGTCCGGCTGTCCGGCCCGATGCCGCCGAGCATTTTCCAGTGCGTCGTGCCGTTGCGGTCTTGATGGATTTTAAGCTTGTCGCCGTCTTGATTGAACGATGCCACCGTGGACAATAAAATTGTCAGGCCCGTCTCAGACGACATCGCTTCGGTCCAATCGCTCGGTCCCATTTCGCTTAAATCATAAATGTTCGTGCCGTCGGGCAGCAGGTCGGCATATTTGCCGCCGGGCGACAAATTGGCCTTTGTCTGCGAAATTACTGCTCCCCGATTTGTCGTCCAGAGAATGATCGCGCTGCCAAGTTGCGCGGCGGTCACGGCGAGGATGGGCGTTTTTCCTGCTCCGGTGATAGCGAGAAGGCGACAAAGCAGCGGGAATGGCGTCCCGTTCACGGGATTAAAACGCCGTGTAATTCGCTCGCTCGGAAACTCTTGAATAAGTGAGGCTAGTGCGTTTGCCGCTTGCGTTTGGTACGGCTTGAGGTCTTTAAGAGTAATCGGTGTCATGCGTCATCTCCTTCACCGGGCAAAAGGTTCAGGCGGGCCAGAATGGAGTCCGGGATATGCTGGAAGCGGTAGAGTTCGGGCGCGTGCGGGGCGACATTGCCGGTGGCGTAAATGAACACCGGCTTAGTTACTCCGGCTTTGTGCGCTTCGTCTAAGATGGTGTCCATAATGTCTACCGTCAAGGGCTGCAAGTTGTTGGGATTCTTTCCTTCCCAGACCAGCGCAATTCCGTAGCCGAGCTTCGTTTTGCCGATCAAGTACTGGTAGCCGTCCATCCGGCAGTCTATCCGGTTAGAGTCCTCTTCGACGACTTGCAGAATGATGTCGGCGAGGGTTTCGCGGGTCGCGGCCATGATCGCGTTTTTGTCAAGCTGTTTAGAAGCATTGTAGAACGTAAAGCCCGTGTTGTGGGCCGGGTGCGGCTTGTCGTCGGCCCAGTTTCCATTGATGACCCGCCGGATGCGCTCGGCGGTGATGTCGGTCGTGTAGCGGTCGCGGTTGACTTTTCCTTTGGCGGTAGGATCGCCGCTTTCAATGAGAATAAACCGCCGATTGCCGCCGTCCTCGGCGTTCATTTCGAGAAGCGCGTGGCCGGTCGTGCCGCTCCCGGCGTAAGCGTCTAAAATGAGCGCATCCTTGTTGCGCCAAGTAACAAGGTTGAACAATTCTGCCAGCATTTCATGGTCTTTGGGTGATTGAAAAACTTTAGGTCCTAATATAGCATCAACGATCAAAGCAGATGGTTGAGCGACGCGAGATATAACACTCCTCTGCACTTCTAACTCTTGCTCATGCAGGTACGTTATAAGGCTTGGAATTTTCGCAGGGCTTTTTCCAAAGTTAATACGGCCGTCGTCAATCAGTTTTTGCATATCTGCCGGGTCTGGATAACGCCAGCCACCTGAAGGCAATTTACAAGGTTTGTTCGTTCCAGGATAATAAACGGTGTATCTTGCTCCATCACCATCGGGTTTGTTCAGGTTACCGTCATCCCGATACATACCGCGTAAATCCGCTTTCTTGAAGCGGGACGCTTTGGCTAGATGACGTGATGGTAAATCCGAGAAGAACTGATTCATTGCCTTTTGAATTTTAGCGATGTCGTTACCATGCTCGTTCTTGGCTTCTGCATAAGCCGTTAAAATTTCATCAGCTCCATCTTTGCGTTTTCTCCACTTGCCAAGTGAACTTCTCCAATCCAGCATCTTGGCAAGGCGGTTTCGCTTAGCATCTAGTTCATCAATGTTCCGCGCCCAAACCAGCATGTACTCATGGCCTTCGGAAACGTAATTTGCGCCATTCTTTAACGCACGCTCCCAAATCAGAGTCGCGATGCGGTTCTTTTCGCCGAACATCTCCTCCATCAGCATCCACAGACGCGGCAATTCGTGTTCGTCAATCGAAACAATGATGACGCCGGTGCTTTTCAGCAGCTTCCGAGCCGCCCAGAGGCGCGGGGCAATATGATTGATCCATTTGGTGTGGCGCGACGGGTCATCCAGGCTGACGGCTTTTTCAGTCTGCTTGGTCTTGCGCTGCAATTTGCGAACCTCGGCGGGCGTGAACTTGTAGTCGTCGTTGTAGGAAAACGTGTCGCCGCCCGTGTTGTACGGCGGGTCCAGATAAATCACGTCTACGCCTTTAGAACGCCCGCCCCGGAACTCCGCCAAAAGAGTCGTCATCACCGAAAGATTATCGCCATTGATAATCCGGTGAGGGCCGTTGGCCGGGCAGAGGCTATCAGCTTCGGAGAGTTCGAGCTGGACGGGAATGACTTTTTCAGATAAAAAACGGTTGCGCCCCTGCCACTGCAAAGTCGCATCGTTGCCGACATCTTCCGCGATATTGGAAAAGGCCCGGCCCATGCGTATTTCTTCGTCCTGATGGAGCAGACGGTTAATTAGTTCGTCTTTCTCTAAATTTTGGAGCGCAACGGCTAAATCAGACATGAGAATTCTTCCTTGTGCGTTTTCTGCTTATTCGCCGGGGCGAACGCTTGTTCCTGTTTTGAAGCAAAGATTTTTTGCAATACCTTCCATTGTACCTCACTCCTCAAAAAGACGGAAAACTGGCAGTGATGCCGAAGAAACTTTACGACAAAAAACAGCCCCCCGTCTGCTGGCACCGGGCGGCTGTTCTTTTGGTCTCGTCAGCGCGTTCGCTTCCACATCCAGCCGTTGGTGACAGCTTCTAAACCGATCTTCGGATAGTACTCCATCGCTTCCGGCGCGGATAGCAGCAGGAAGGCTGCCTCCTCCCCGGCCTCGGCCCGCACCCGCGCGATCAGCTCCCGCCCGATCCCCTGATGCTGATAGGCTTTGTCTACCGCGAGATCGGACAGATAACAGCACCAGGAAAAGTCTGTCAGTGCCCGCGCTACGCCCACGAGCGCCGCGCCGTCCCATGCCGTCACCGTCAGATTGGCATGAGCAAGCATCTTCCGCAGCCGCTCGGTATCGGAGATAGGCCGCGCAATACCTGACCTCTCAAATATCCCCGCCAGTTCCTCCGGCGTCAGCTCTGCGTTGACTTGGTACTCAATCGTCATTTTCGGAACACTCCGCTGGAATTGTGTTACAATACGGCATAGCGAGGAGAAGAAGATGGACACAATCACTGATACTTTGCGCGGCACCGCGTGTCGTCTGGCAAAGACGTTTGCGACTCTGCCGACAGTTCAAGCGATTGCGCTGACTGGTTCAGCCGCGACTGGAACCGCCGATGAAAGCTCAGATATTGACCTCATTGTCCTACATACGGCTTTGCCGGAACGAGCCGCTTTAAACGAAATCCGGGTCCAAGTCAGCGGCTCGGAGCGGCTTTACTCGTCGTCGGTGCCGGATGAACTGCGCTTCAAAGAGGGCTATTTTGTGGACGGCATCCGGTGCGACCTCAGCCACCTGACGCTTGCGGCATGGGAAGACGACTTGGCGCTTGTCTTGGACACCCATAGCACGGACGCCTCTGCTCAGTCGCGGGTTAGCGGCTTTCAGCACTGCCTGCCCCTGTTCGGCGACAGCCTCCTGCGCGAAATCCAAAACAAGGCCGCCCAGTATCCTGCCGAACTCAAACAAAAGATGGTTGAAGCGCATCTTCGCTTTCAGCCATTCTGGGTGCTGACCGAGATGGGCGCGGGGCGCGGCGATCTGCTGTTTTTGTATCAAGCGCTGGTAGACGCCGAAAAAGCAATTCTCGGTGTCCTGTGCGGCCTGAACTTGGTGTACCTGCCCGGCGACTTCAAGCGGGTCGGCCTGCTTGCCGCGCAGCTTCCACTCGCTCCTGAAAACCTTACGACCCGGCTCAATGCCGTGTTTCAGCTTGCTCCGGCAGACGCGGCAGAAGAAATCGGCATACTCATTCGAGAGACATTTGCATTGGTCGAGTCTCAGATGCCGGAAGTCAGCACTGCTTGGCCACGCCGCTGGTTTGATTTGCCTCGGACGGGATAGGGAGACCGGCGTAATAGACCCCGCACTGGAAGTGCGGGGTTTGTGCCTTCCTACTTCCCCTGCCGCAGCACTGTGTCGTGCCGCTCCGTTTCCAGCGTCTGCGGGTAGTCGGTGGTGTAGTGCAGGCCGCGCGATTCTTTGCGGGCCTGGGCGCACTTGATAATGAGCTGGGCGACTTGAATCATGTTGCGAAGCTCTAAAATGTCGTCGGCCAAAACGCTGCCGTCGAACAGCAGGTGGGCCTCGGCATTCAGAGCATCTACCGCGGCGGCGGCTTTGGCGAGGCGAGCATCAGAGCGCACAATGCCGACATACTTCTGCATCGTGCGCTGCAACCGGTTCCGCAGGGCCTCCACCTGGGCATGATCAAGGGCACCGACACGCCGCGCTGCGCCGGGCAGCGGCGAGGCGCTCTCGCAGGCTGGGGACAAATCGGCCCGCCGCTGGGCGTCCTGCGCCGCCCGCTTGCCGAAGACAAGGGCTTCCAGAAGCGAGTTCGACGCCAGACGGTTCGCGCCGTGAACCCCCGTAGACGCCGTTTCGCCGCAGGCATACAGGGCGTCAATCGTGGTCCGGCCTTGAAGGTCGGTCACGACCCCGCCGCAGGAGTAATGGGCGGCAGGAACCACGGGAATCTGGTCGGTTGTGATGTCAATGCCGAACGACAAGCACCGGGCATAGATGGTCGGGAAGTGCGATTTGATCTCCTCGGCGGGCAGGTGTGTAATATCTAAGTACACGCACTCGTCGCCGGTCTTTTTAATCTCGCTGTCAATGGCACGGGCGACAATATCGCGCGGGGCCAGGTCTTTGCGCTCCGGGTCGTACTCGGCCATAAACGCCGTGCCGTCTTTTCGGCGCAAAATCCCGCCTTCGCCGCGCACGGCTTCAGAGATCAAAAAGCTTTTCGCATCCGGGTGAAACAAAGATGTCGGGTGGAACTGGATGAACTCCATGTCGGCGACTTCCGCCCCCGCCCGCCAGGCCATCGCCACGCCGTCGCCGGTCGCAATCGGCGGGTTCGTGGTGAACTGATAAACTTGTCCCGCGCCGCCGGTCGCCAGCAGCGTCACCGGGGCGACAAACGCCTCGACCATACTATTGGCCTCATCCAGCACATACGCCCCGCAGCAGCGTCCGTCCTCGACAATGAGGTCTATGACATAGTGATGCTCCAAAACCGTGATGTTCGGGTGCGTCCGCGCCGCCTCCACCAGTGTCCGCTCGACTTCCTGACCCGTCAGATCGGCGGTATGAATGATTCGGCGCCGGGAATGCCCGCCTTCGCGTCCCAGCGACAGCTCGCCGTTCTTTTCCCGGTTGAAGTTCGCGCCGAACGCCATCAGCTCGCGTATTCTATCCGGCCCTTCGGTGACCAGCACCCGCACGGCGTCCTCATGGCACAGCCCCGCGCCGGCGATCAGCGTGTCCTGAACGTGCAACTCCGGGTCATCGTCCGCGCCCATGACGCCTGCGATCCCGCCCTGCGCCCAGTTGGTATTGCTGTCCGTCCGGTCCTTCTTCGTGACCAGCGCGACCCGCCCCTGCTGGGACACTTCCAGCGCAAACGACAGTCCCGCACTGCCGCTGCCCAATACTAGGTAATCAAAAGTCTGCATCGCTGCGTACTCGTTTCTAAAATCCAACTCGTCTGTCACTGAAACCCCTTATTTGCGAGCGTTGTTCCCTGTCATTGAGCCACGGAATTCATTCCATGGTCCTGCGCCAACAATCGGTCCGCTCCCTGCGCCCGCAGCATGTCGGCGACTTCACGGCCCAACCACTCGCTGCTGCCGTAAAACTTTTGCGCCGAGTGCCGCAAAATTGTTGTGCCATCCGGGGCGGCAACCATGCTGCTGAGTGTCAGCCATTTCGGCTGCGAAAGACTGTCCAGCGTCGCAAACGCGCCGACCGGAGTTTTGCAGCTTCCGCCGACATGACGCAGAAACGAGCGCTCTGCCAGAACTGCATACCAGGTAGGGCCGTGGTTGAGGCCGATGGTCAGGTCTCGAAGGCGCTGATCGCCGTCGCGTATCTCAATCGCCAGCGCCCCCTGTCCGGGGTCGGGCGTGAACCATTCGGGATCCAATATCTCGGCGATGTTGTCCTGAAGTCCGAGGCGGTTCAGGCCCGCTACGGCCAAACAGATCGCGTCGTACTGACCTTCACGCCATTTTCGCAGGCGCGTGTCAATGTTGCCGCGTATCTCTAAAAGCTCTAAATCGGGGCGGCGGGACAACAAAAGCGCTCGGCGTCGGACGCTCCCCGTACCGACTTTGGCCCCCAGAGGCAGGGCGTCCAATGTCGAGCCGATCAGCGCGTCACGGGGGTCTTCGCGCTCAGGAACAGCCGCGATGACCAGGCCATCCGGCAGCGTATGCTCCAAGTCTTTCACGCAGTGGAGGGCAAGGTCTATTTCGCCCGCTAGCAACGCCGCCTCCAATTCTTTCGCGAAGATGCCTTTCTCGCCGAACGACGACAAGGGCACATTGGCTGCCTGAGTCGCATCGCCGCGCGTCTGGATGATTTGGATCTGAACGTCCAAATCGGGGTGGGCGGCGCGGAGGGCGTCCGCGACCCAAGTGGACTGGGCGAGGGCGAGCTTGGAGCCGCGCGTGCCGAGGATTAAGTTAGGCATGAGGAACCCACCTCGGCGCAAGCGCCGACCCTCCCGAAACGGGAGGGTGCAGAGTTTGGAGAAGATGCACCGGCCTCAACCTCTTGACCTTCCCGTTTCGGGAGGGTCGGCGCTTGCGCCGGGGTGGGTTCTCACTCATTGATGCCGTCCAATCCACTTCCACCCGAGCGGCAGCAGGCCCGCCGCCAGCAGCGCTTTGACGGCATCGCCGGGCAGGAACGGCAGGACGCCAAGCGTGAGCGCGTGAGACGCGCCGCCGACAAAATGCGCCAGCCAGGCCGCGCCGAGGGCGAAGATGATGGCGGAGCCGAGCAGCATGGCGGCCAGCATGGTCAAAGGCCGGCGGTCCCATCCGCGTGTCGTGAGCCATCCGACGGCGGCTGCCGCGAGGGGGTAGGCGATCAAGTAGCCGCCGGTCGGACCGAGGAGACGCGCGGCTCCGAACGCACCGCCGGCAAAGAACGGCAGGCCGGACGCGCCTTCCATCAGGTACAGCAGCATTGCCAGAGCGCCGAGGCGCGGGCCGAGCAGAGCGCCGGTCAGCAGCACGCTGAAGGTCTGCCCAGTCAGCGGCACCGGCGAAAAGGGCAGGGGAACGGCGATCTGCGCGGACAGTGCGGTGACGAGGCTAAAGGCCAGGACAAGAAGTGCGTCACGGCCCAAATCAGCACTTCGGGCATCGGCGCGGCGCGGCCAAAGTGTCTGGACCAGTGGGGTCTGTGTCAAATCGAACTCTCCTCAGCAAAGTTTTCGGTGATTATACCTGCCGGGCAGGAGTTCCCGCGCCCTCTGCCGAAATGTGCCGTATGGAAACTACTGAGATGACAACACTGCCGCCGCTGATCCCGCGCGAAGTCTTGTTTGGGAACCCGGAAAAGACCGGGCCGCAGATTTCGCCCGACGGCACGACACTGGCGTACCTTGCGCCGTCAAACGGCGTCCTCAATGTCTGGGTGCGGACTGTCGGACACGCCGACGACCGGGCCGTGACACGCGACACGCTGCGCGGCATCCGGTCGTTCTTCTGGCAGGGGGACAGCGCCCACCTGCTGTACTTGCAGGATACCGGGGGCGATGAAAACTTTCATCTGTACCAAACCGAGATCGCGACGGAGCAAACGGAAGATTTGACCCCTTTTCCGGGCGCTCGTGCCCTGCCGCTAGCGATGAACCCGAACATTCCGGGCCGGCTACTGGTGTCGCTGAACCGGCGCGACCCGCGCGTTTTTGATGTCTACAGTCTGGATTTGACGACGCGGGAGCTGACGCTTATCGCGGAGAACCCCGGTGATGTCGGCAGCTTCGCCGCCGATAATGCTTTGGAAGTCCGCGCCGCGCAGGTGCAGCTTCCTGACGGCTCGACGGAAATCCGGGTGCGGGACGGCGAAGCCGGCTGGCGGACCTTTTTGACCTGGGGGGCCGACGAGACCGGCGGCGGCGTGGCCGGCTTCTCGCCCGACAATTCGAAATGTGGGTGATCAACAGCGTTGATGCGAATGCCGCGCGTTTGCTGGAAATTGATCTCGCGACCGCCGAAAGCACGGTGGTTGCCGAAGACTCCCAATTTGATCTCAGCGGCATTCTGCGTCACCCGAAGACACGCGCGTTAGAGGCCGTTCAATTCACCCGCGCCCGTCAGGAATGGACGGCTTTGGACCCGGCATTGCAGGCCGACTTTGAGGCGCTTCAAGCCGTGACGGGCGGCGACTGGAACATCACAAGCCGTGACCTGGCCGATAATCTTTGGGTCGTGTCGTATGGCCGGGACAGCGGCCCGACGCGCTTTTACTTGTATGACCGGACCACGAAAACGCGTCGCTGCTGTTCAGCAGCCAGCCGCGCTTGGAAGACTACACGCTCGCGCCGATGACCCCGGTGACGTTCCCCGCGCGTGACGGTCTGGCGCTTTCCGGCTATTTGACCCTGCCGGTCGGCATGGAACCAAAAAATCTGCCACTGGTGCTGCTGGTGCATGGGGGGCCGTGGGCGCGGGACACTTGGGGCTACAGTTCGACGGTGCAGATGCTGGCGAACCGGGGCTACGCCGTCCTGCAAATCAATTTTCGCGGCTCGTCGGGCTACGGCAAGGCGCATCTGAACTCCGGGGACCGCGAGTGGGGCGCGAAGATGCACACGGACCTGCTCGACGGCAAACAATGGGCGATTGCCGAAGGCTATGCCGACCCCGCCAAAGTCGCGATCATGGGCGGCTCCTACGGCGGCTACGCGACTTTGGCGGGTCTTGCGTTCACGCCCGAAGAGTTTGTCTGCGGCGTGGACATCGTCGGCCCGTCTAATCTGCTGACCCTGCTGCAAACCATCCCGCCATACTGGTCCACACTGGTCGCGACCTTCTACAAGCGCATGGGACGATTGGATGAAGTGGAGTTCTTGAAAGAGCGCTCGCCGCTGTTCTCGGCGGGCCGCATCACCAAGCCGCTCTTGATCGCGCAGGGCGCGAACGACCCGCGTGTCAAGCAGGCGGAAAGCGACCAGATTGTTGCCGCGATGCGCGAAAGCGGCCTGCCGGTGGAATACATCGTTTTCCCCGATGAGGGCCACGGCTTCGCCCGGCCCGAAAACAACCGCAAGTTCATCGCCGCCGCCGAAAGCTTTCTCGCCCAGTATCTGGGAGGCCGGGCCGAGCCGCCGTCCGCCGAAGAAAATGCCGACGATCTGCGGCAGTAGAGTTATCAGCAAAGACGAGGAGTTGAAAACTCCTCGCTAGGAAAGGCGTCTTTCAGACGTAAGACAAGAAACGCTTGCGATCTTATCCCCCGTCCGGCAGGACACTTGACCTAGCGAAGAGTTTTCAACTCCTCGTCGTAATTGCCGCCACGAACAATTCCCTAGAAAGAAACACAATGCCCGAAGAAATCCAAACCGAAACTGTCACCCTCAGCGTCTCCGATGGGACCACCATGCCCGCGTATGTCGCCCGCCCCACGTCGGATGGCCCGCATCCAGGGATCTTAGTGTTTCAGGAAGCGTTTGGCGTGAACGCCCACATCAAAGATGTCACCGAGCGGTTCGCCCGCGAGGGCTACACGGCGATTGCGCCCGCGCTGTTCCACCGCACCGACCCGCACTTCGAGGGCAGCTATACCGACTTTGGTCCGGCAATGCCGCACATGCAGGCGCTCACCGACGACGGTCAAACCGCCGACATCCATGCGGCCTACCAATGGCTAACCGAAAGCGGCGGCGCGTCGGCAGTCGCGTCTACGGGCTACTGCATGGGCGGGCGGACCTCGTTCCTGGCCGACACCCTGCTGCCCCTAAAAGCCTCGGTCTCCTACTACGGCGGCGGGATTTCGCCGAGCGGGTTCTTCCCGGATCTGCTGGGAAAAGCCGGAGACCTCCACGCCCCCATCCTCTTGTTCTGGGGCGGCAAAGACGACCATATCGGCAGCGATGCTGTGCGAGCGGTGGAAGATGCCCTCAAAACTGCCGGTAAGCCTTACGAGCAGGTCGTCTTTTCGGAAGCCGATCACGGCTTCTTCTGCGACGTGCGGGCCTCATACAACCCCGAAGCCGCCCGCCAAGCTTGGGTGCTGACTCTGGAGTTTTTGGCGACGCACGTGCAGTAGTGGCCTGCCAAAAATCGGCAACTAAAGAAGCGTGCCGGCGGGAACTGCGGGAGAGACACGGTTCCTGCCGGCGTTTTTGGCGTGATAAAGCTGCGCGTCGGCTTGGCCCAGAAGACGCTCATGGCTCTCCGCCGCCGGACTTTCCGACGGCCCTTCGGACAGGCCGACGCTGATCGTGACGGAGAGGTTTGGATGAATGGTCTGCCACGGGTGTTTTTCCACGGTCTGCCGCAAGCGCTCGCAAACCGCCCGTGCAGCACAAGCGTCTGTTTCCGGCAGCACCAGGACAAACTCCTCGCCGCCGTAGCGTGCCGCCAGGTCTGAGGCGCGGCAGGCATGGCGCAGCAGAATCCCAATGGACATCAGCACTTCGTCGCCGACTTGGTGCCCGAAGCGGTCGTTGATCTGCTTGAAGTGATCCACATCTGCCATCGCCACCGTGAGTGGTCTGCCGGTGCGCCGCGCTTCATGGAACCGGCCTGCCAGCCAGCTTTTAAGATGCCGCCGATTGGCAAGTCCAGTCAGGCCATCTTCGGCGGCCTGACGCTGAAGCTCGTCGGCCTGCGCCCGCAGCTCTTCTCCCTGCGCTTCCAGCAGTCCCGCCTGCTCTTGCAGCTCTTTGGCCTGCGCTTGGAGTGTTCGATTCGCCCCCTCCAGAGCACTGTTCAGCGCGGCCAGCTCGACATTCTTAAGCCGGTGGATCTGGGCTTCCTTCTGCACCTTCTCCACTTCCATCTGCATCATCAGGGTCTTGCTGCGCTTGTCGGCGGCGGCGCTGGACAGCGCTTTTTCCAGCGTGTAGAACTCTTTGTAATGGGTCAGTGCCGCCGCGGCCTCTCCTGCCTGCTCGCAGACTTTGGAAAGGCCGGCCTGCGCCTGCGCCAGGAACTGGAGCAAGTTCAAGTCGGCAGCGATTTTTTCGGCCCGCATAAAGGCGTCGCGTGCCTCCGCAATCTGGCCGGCAAGCAGCAGTGCCGCGCCGAGGGCACCTTGAGCCTCACATTCGTTGCGCCGGCTGCCGGATCGGGCAGCTAGTGCGGCGGCTTGGGAAAACCAGGAAACGGCTTCTTCGTACTCTGTTCCCTTTTCACAGGCACGTCCGATACTCAGCAGGGCGTAGCACTGCTTTTCTAGGTTCCCTTGCTGCTGCGCCAGAACCAGAGCCGCTTTTCCTGCGGCAATAGCTTCCGGCAGCCGCCCCAGGCCACTATAGCCGATGGAAAGATTGCTCAGGCAAAGCGCTTCCAGCCGGCCCTGTGCATTCTCGCGGCTGGCGGCAAGACACTGCTCGTGGTACTGGACCGAATGTGCGAAATCCTCGGATCGGCCATACGCATTGCCGATATTATTCAGCGAGCAGGCGACCCCTTTCTTGTCGCCCTGCGCTTCGCGCAGCCGAAAAGCCCGCAGGTGGAACTGGATCGCCTGACTATAATCGTCTACCAGGTTATAAACAGTGCCGATGTCATTGAGCGCCTCGGCCTGTCGGTCTCGGTCCGATAAAGCCTCATAAATCTGTTCCGCCTCAAATAAGAATTCGAGTGCGCCGGTATACTGTTCGGCGGCGGCTCGTTCTTCGCCCAGCCGGTACAGACAGTCAGCTTCCGTAGCCCGGTCGCCGGCTTCGCGGCTGATCGTGAGGCCCCGGCGCAGGCAGGTCTGTGCTTCCTGCCCTCGTTTCAAGCGCAGCAGAAAAAATCCCTGTACTGCCTGCGCCCGCCCGTGCCCTTGAGCACCGTCCGCCGCTTCTGACGCCAGTGCCAGCCCCGCCGCGAAGTCACCCTCACGATGCGTGAGGGCCTGCTCAATCAGCGCGAGGGTATTTGTTTGAGTTGTCTCTGTGTGCGTTGTACTTGCCATCGGAATGCCATTTCTATATTATGGCACGATGGCACAAATACTCTACTGCGGGGGACTCTTATGTTCTCTTCCGCTGGAACAAATCGGTTTTGACATTGGCGACCCGGTCTAAAAACAGCACGCCGTCTAAGTGGTCAATCTCGTGCTGCAAGACCACCGCCTCAAAGCCCTCGGCGTCTACCGTCACTTCCTCGCCATCCAAAGTCAGCGCTCGGACGGTGATGCTTTGGCGGCGCTTGATGTTCGCCGTGTAGTCCGGCAAGCTCAGGCAGCCTTCCCGGAAGAACTGCTCGCCGTCATAAGAGACAATCTCCGGGTTGACCAGCACCAACAAGCCATGGCCGCCGGGATATTTCGGGTTGCGCGACGTGTCCACAATCGTGATCCGGGCCATTTCCCCGATCTGCGGCGCGGCAATTCCAACCGTCCGGGGCGGGCAGGCGTCCATCGTATCTAATAAATCTTGGGCGGCAGCCCGGATACCGTCAGTCACTTTGAATGCCGGCGCAATTTGGATTTTCAGGCGCGGGTCGGGATACAAGACCACAGGGCGAACGGCCATACTCTACAGCGCCTCCGGGGAGAGCGCCTGCACGGTCATGTCCACGCCCAAACTTGCTTTAAGGCCCGCCATCTCGCTCGTCAAATCTACATCACCCAGGGCAAGCTCCAGCAGCATGACGTAGACCGGCGCATCCGTCGTCCCCGTCAGCCGCGTGTCCATGTCCGTGATGTTGACCCCGCGCGACGCCAGCGCCGACGCCACTTGGTACACGATCCCCGGTTTGTCCGCCCCGTAGACCGTCAGCAGCGTGTCCGGCGCTGTCTCGGAGTGCGCGTCTGAAACCGTCTGCACCGTCACCGTCAGCCCCATGCTCTCTGCCAATGGCTTCAACGCTTCCCGCGCATCACCTTCCGACACGCCCTCCGGCAGCCGCGCCGCCACCATCGCCGCAAATGCCCCATGCAGCCGGGTCATCGTGGCATCGTCTAAATTGCCGCCGAGAGCAAACACGGTTTTCGCCAGTGCCGCCACAATCCCCGGCCCGTCCCGTCCCACCGCCGTGATCACTATTACTGTTTCACTATCCATGCCCGGATTGTTCTCCTGCCTGATCTTCGCCGAGCCGCTTCACTGTCACCCTGCTGCCGTCAATCGCCTGAATGTTGATGTTGAAGCCATACAAAAGGCTCATGCCGAGAAGCGGCTCCGTCTCGGCGGCTTCCACGAGAATGCCGCGCGGAACACCGTCCCAGATAACCGTCGCGGCAAAAATATCGAACTGAGTTTCACTGCCGTCTGCGAGGGTCGCACTGCCGCGTGACCGGAACGGCAGGCCGAGCAGACTAATCAGCGCCATCGGCAGTGTCAGCGAGCCGCTGAATCCGGTATCCAGAATGAACTCAACCGGCTGCTCCTGATCTGCGCCGGACCGCACACCGACACAAAGCGTCGGCTCATGTCTGCACTGACGATACCGATCATCATGGACTGCTCCGTTTCGCGGCGGAACGCGGTCCGCCAATCCGATAAGTGGTTGCATGACCCACCCGCACCAGCCAGATTTGCGCTTGCGGTTGCCGTGCCAACAGGGCTTCGGTCGCCGCGAAATCGTCTTTGCTCAAGGCATACTCTCCGGTTTCGATATCAATCGCGGCAAACTCGCCCGGATGCCCGGCTTCGACCTGTGGCCGAATGTCCCGTTCATACAACTCCTGCCCACACCGCGCTGTTTCCTCCCGGCTGTACTGAGGCAATAAAGCAATCATGTCTGTTCTCCTTCCGGCAAGGGCCGCGAGTTCTTCTCGTACTGAATCAGAAATTGGTTTCATAGCAGGTTTTGGCGTTTGGAACCCGGATTGAAATCCGGGTCTTTTGACGGGCGATTGTCTGCCTTCGCAGACACAAGAAGGTAAACAGGAGAGGGCGAACCTTGTGTTCGCCCTCTCCTGTTTACCCTTCTTTTTTACATTGCTCCCCTGAATTAGAGTGCCGGGCTTCTAATCCAGTATCATCACAACCGTATGAGAACCCGTTGCGGTGGCGGGGATGGCGGGCTGGGCTTGCGGCTTGCCGTCGTAGAGGAAGCGGGTGATGCGAGTGCCGCTGCCCCTCAAAGTGACGGACAGGACGGCGGCGCGGTAGTGCAGGCCCGTGAGCTTCACGGGACCCCAGGCGGCGGGCAGGGTGGGGGCGAACGTCAGGGCCGACGGGGTGAAGTGCATCCCGAAGAGGCCGGAATAGATCATCCGCAGGTAGGCGGTCGCCGACCAGGTCTGGTCCGGCTGCGAGTCCCAGTGCCGGCCGTTCTGCCAGCCGCCGTCAGGAACGCCAGTTTGGCCGTTGTAAATCTCAAAGAAGCGATGGCCGCTGCCCGCCGACAGTGCGGCGGCGTTCTCAGCTTCGCTTTGGAATAAATCGACTCGGCCAGCCTCGGCAGCAGCGCAGGCGAACATGCCGTTGACGAGCGGCCAGACGACGCCGTTGTGCCGTCCGGGGTGGGCGTCGTCGAACCGGGCAAAATGCGGCCACGACGCTGTAATCCCATGCGGCGAGCGGTAAGCGTTTTGGAGAATGCTTTTAGCCTGAGCGGGCGACGCGACGCCGAACAAAATGGCGAATGAGTCGCCGATGCTTTCCTGCGTCGGGTCGAGGCGGCCCGTCAGCGGCCCGGCCCCATGCACGAAAAAGCCGTAGGTGTACTTAGAAGGCATCCATAGATGGGTGTTGATGGCGGCTTTGAGCGCCGCCGCCGACTGCTTGTACTGCCGGGCTTCGGACGCAGGACGCTTCAGCTCGGTCGCCATCCGGGCCGCGCACCGATAAGCGTTGTAATAGACACAGTTCGTGCTGAGGATCATCAGCTTGTCGGTGTACGGGTGATCCAGCACGAACGAGCTGTTGTTCTTGGGGTCGTACTCCGGCTCCGGGTAGCCCGCGATGCCGTCGGTGAAGAACGCCGGGCCTTCAAACAGGCCGTACTGCGCGGTTGTAGTGCTCGCGCTGCATCTGCGTCAGCTCTTCTGACGCGACTCCGTAGGCAGATGTGAGAAACGCCCGGTCGCCGGTGACGGCGTAGTGGTTCCACGCCCCGGTGATCCAGATCACTTTGTCCCACCACTGGTTGTCCTGCTGAATGGTCAACGCTCCGTCCGCGTCGCGCCGGCAGACGGCCCAAAGCGTGTTGCGGGCCGCGACCGGCTCCAGCAGCGACGCCGCGTTCCAGCTATTGAGCGAAGCGTCGCGCGTCCAGGGCTGGTCGTAGCCGCCGCCCGCGCGGAGGAAGAAGGCGGGATCGCCCATCAGCAGGCCGGAAGCGTCGTGAGCATGAGTGAGGTCAGGAACAGTGTTGATTCGCAGCAGGTTTTCTAAGGCGTTTTTGTAGGCCGTTCCCAATTTGCTCTGTACGGCGCGGTTTGGAACGTCAGAAGCGGGGCGCGAAGCGGAGCGGGAACACTTTTCGCGGTCGGGGCTAGCACGAGCCCGTGCGGCGTCATGGCCGACGATGGCGTACCCGGCGTCGGTGAGGTGGGTGAAGTCTTTGCCGCTGAAGTAGGCCGGGTTATGTTCCGCGCCCGGCGCACCAAACCGGGGATCGGCCCCGACATCCACAATCCCGTCGGCGAAGAAGCGCCAGTTGCGGCGAATGAGCGCGTCGTATTGCACCATCTGTGCATCGAAGTCGGCGGGGTAAACGCCCGGATAGGCCGCCACCGGCGGCGTGACCACGAGAATGCGCCAGGGATGCGCGGCGCGTCTTGCCCGGCAGTAGGAGACAAGATCGCCAAAGGCCGTTCGGGCGCTTTTGTGGCCGCCGCCGAGGTCGTTGGTGCCGCCGAAGACGATCAGCACATTTTGTTTGAGGGCCGGGTCAAACAGCGGGTCCACTTTTGTCGGAGCTTCCCCGATCAGCGCCCCCAGCGGCCAGCCGCCGGTGCCGATATTGGTGACACGCCAGACTGGACCGAGCGCTTTGGCAAGCACGCCGGGGTACGTCGTCCCCGTCGCCGTGCCGAGACCGGTCGAAGCGTTCTCGCCGCGCGTCAGGCTGTCCCCGTGGCAGATGACCTGGCCCATCACCGCCGTCTGCGCCGAGGCAGGGCGCGGGCCTGCCGCAAGCATTCCGAGACCGGCCAGCGCGGCTATCGCCGTCTTCAACACTCTGTTCATAGGTGAAGTGTACCACACTGAGCGGCGCTGCGCGAGGAGGCAGGAAACATGCCCTCCAATGCCGAACTCTGCGCCATGAACAACGCTTTTACCTACCCCGACGCCCGCAAGTCCGATCAAACCGATAATTACCACGGCACGGAAGTCGCCGACCCGTACCGCTGGCTGGAAGACCCGGACTCTGCCGAGTCGCGGGCGTGGATTGACGCCGAAAACGCGCTGGCGTTCGGCTTCTTAGAGAAGATCCCGGCGCGTGAGAAGCTCGCGAAGCGATTGACAACGCTGTGGAACTATGAGCGTTACAGTATGCCTTCTCTGCAAGGCGGTCGGTACTTTTACGGCAAGAACGACGGCCTGCAAAATCAAAGCGTCCTGTATGTCGCCGAAAGTTTAGATGCCGCGCCGCGCGTGCTGCTGGACCCGAACACTTTGTCGGAAGACGGCACGGTGGCGCTGTCCGGTGCCGCGACGAGCGAAGACGGCAAGTATCTCGCGTACAGCCTGTCGGCGGCGGGGTCGGACTGGTCCGAGTGGCACGTTCGGAATGTGGACACCGGGGAAGACACAAAAGACCATGTGCGCTGGGTGAAGTTTTCCGGGGCGTCGTGGGCCAAAGACGGCTCCGGGTTCTACTACAGCCGCTACGATGCGCCGCCTGAAGGCGAGGAATTGCAGCAGGCAAACTACTTCCAAAAGCTGTTCTTTCACGCGCTCGGCACGGAGCAGTCGGAAGACGTGCTGATCTATGAGCGGCCTGACGAAAAAGAATGGGGCTTTAACGGGAACGTCTCGGAGGACGGCGCATTTCTGATCATCGGCGTCCGGCAGGGCACCGATCCGAAGAACCGGCTCTTCTACAAATCTCTGACCGAGGCGAACGCCGAAGTCGCCGAGCTGATCCCCGATTTGGAAGCGCAGTACCGCTTTCTTGGCAATGACGGCCCGATCTTCTGGCTGCGAACCAATCTGGATGCGCCCAAGAACAAAGTCATCGCCCTGGACACACGCAACCCCGGCAAAGAACACTGGGTCGAACTCATCCCCGAAGCTGCCGACCTGCTGGAAGGCGTGAGTGTCGTCGGCGAGAAGTTCATCGCCGAATACTTGAAGGATGCCGCCACGCAGGTCAAAGTGTTCGGGCTTGACGGCACGTTTGAGCGCGACGTGGCACTGCCGGGCATCGGGTCGGCGGGCGGCTTCGGCGGCAAGCGGGCGCAGACCGAGACGTTCTACAGCTTCACATCGTTTACAACTCCCACATCCATTTACCGCTACGATGTCCCAACGGGCGAAAGCACCCTGTATCGTCAGCCCGAAGTCGCATTTAATCCCGACGATTACGAAACGACCCAAATCTTCTACGAAAGCAAAGACGGCGCCCAAGTCCCGATGTTTATCACGCATCGCACAGGGCTGGCTTTGGACGGCAGCAACCCAACTTACCTCTACGGCTATGGCGGCTTCGACATCTCGCTGACCCCAAGCTTCAGCCCGGCGCAGATTGTCTGGATGGAGACGGGCGGCATTCTCGCCGTGCCGAACCTGCGCGGCGGCGGCGAATACGGCGCGGGCTGGCACGAGGCCGGCATTAAAGACAAAAAGCAGAACGTCTTCGACGACTTCATCGCCGCCGCCGAGTGGCTCATTTCCCACAACTACACATCCCCGCCGAAGCTCGCCATCGGCGGCGGCTCGAACGGCGGCCTGCTGGTCGGCGCGTGCCTGACCCAGCGCCCGGACCTCTTTGGCGCGTGCCTCCCCGCCGTCGGCGTTTTGGATATGCTGCGGTTCCAGAAGTTCACCATCGGCTGGGCCTGGACTTCGGATTACGGCTCCGCCGACAACGCCGAAGACTTCCCGTACCTCCTCGCCTACTCGCCCCTGCACACACTCAAGCCCGGCACGTCCTACCCCGCGACGCTGATTACCACCGGCGACCACGACGACCGCGTCGTCCCCGCCCACTCGTTCAAATTCGCCGCCGCCTTGCAGGCCGCCCAATCCGGCCCCGCCCCGACCCTCATCCGCATCGAAACCCGCGCCGGCCACGGCGCCGGCAAGCCCACCGCCAAAGTCATCGAAGAAGCCGCCGACCGCTGGGCCTTTTTAGTAGAAGTGCTGGGAATGGATTTTCCGGTTATGCAACTTGCTACGGAGTAGCGTGTCACAGGAAGTAATAATACAGAGAACAGGGATGATAGTATGACTGACGGTATTGTTATTGGGCTGCTTGCCCTTGCATTTGTTGTTGCAGCGTGGAGTTTATTGCGGAAGCCAAGTGAGCCGAACAATTTAGCGGCAACCCTTCAAGCTTTGACACAGGCGGTTCAATCTTCTTCGAAGGACACTGCCGTTCTTGCAGAGAAGGTGCAGAAAATTGATAGCGACCAAGCAAAACTTGCCGCCGTTCTGCAAGACGTTCAACGAGATGTGACCGGAACAAGCCGGGATACATCAGGCTTGCTTGAAACCGCAAAAGAACTGCGGCAGAACTTGAATGACGCAAGGACCGGGCTAAACACTTTGCACACCATCACGAGAGAGCGCCAAGAAGACGAACGGCTGATGAGTGAGTCCGTTCGGCGGCTGGAGTCAGTGATTGCAGGAACGCAAAGCAAAGGTGCGGCAGGAGAAAACATTTTAGACTTGGTTTTCTCAAGGCTTCCGGCAGACTGGCAGGTTCGAAACTTCCTAGTGGAAGGCTGCACCTGTGAGTTTGGGCTGCGTTTGCCCAACAAGAAGATCGTGCCAATCGACAGCAAGTGGCCGGCAACAACTCTGCTTGAGCAATTTTTGGCTTGTGAAGACATTGGCGGGAAGAAAAAAATCAAGATGCTGATCGAAAAAGCGGTGCTGAAAAAAGCGGAAGAAGTCCAAAAATATCTTGACCCGGACAGAACAATCGGCTTCGGTATTGCTGTTGTTCCTGATGCTGTTTACGATCTTTGTGGTGCGACGCTTTGCCAAGTTTTCGAGCTGAAAGTCGCCGTGATTTCTTATAGCATGTTCATCCCGTATCTGCTGCTTGTATTCCAAACAAATATGAGATCATCCAGTGATGTAGACTTGCACAAGTTGAGCCACGCGGTCAGTGAGGCCGAGAAAAGCATCAAGGCAATCCAAGATGAGATAGACGGCAGATTTTCCAGGGCTGTGAATGGACTCAACACGAGCAGAAATGAAGTCAAAAAAGAAACCGCAAAAATGCAGCATTTGTTGAGCAGCGTTCATAGAGACGAAGATGCAGACGATGCCGGTACACTTGCAGCTTTCGTGGTCACTGCCGGATGACGAGAACTTACTGAGCCTGAGTTGACAACAGCTTTTGTGGTAACATACTTCTATGACACTCATGTTGACCAAAGAGCAAGCAGCAAATTTAGAGACACGCATGGCGCATAGCCGGGACAACTGGGAGCGCAATACTGCGCTGCTGGCGGAGGACATTGAAGCTTGGGCTAGTTCGGCAGGGCGCGGCTGGCGGGTGGAGCGGGAGCAGAAAGAACTGTCTGAGGAAGTGGTCGGTGGTGCATACCTGGTGCCGGTGGTGACAATCCATGCGCCGGAGGGACGCCTCATCTTGGAGCCGGTGGCGCGAGGGGTGCTGGGAGCGCAGGGGCGTGTAGATTTATACGCTTGGCCGAGCTTGTTTCGGGTTATGCTACTGCATAAGCCGCTAGGCAAAGATCGTGGGCTGGCGTGGGTCGTGCGAACAGAGTCCGGGATTGACTGGCCGCAGCCGTGGAACCGGGAGACGTTCCTGACGCTGGCAGAAGGGCTGCTGAACGCTTAGTGAGCTACCTGCATGTGCAGCGGCTTCTGGTCATCGCTGAGGACTACGCGGCGGTACGTCAAGCCGTCATTCGGTCGCTTCAAGACACAAGCATTCCCGATTATGCCCGGTTAAGCCGTGCAGAAGGCAGCCTGGAAACTGCCTATATTGCGCGGCTGTTCTCCGAGTTCGAGGGCATCCTGCGTCCCTATCTTCAGGCACATGACCCGCGCCGCCGGTCTGTTCCCAAGAATATCTCCAATACGATCAATCGCACGGCCTCCGTTTGGCGCGTTCCTGATGACGTTCGGGACGCGGTGCAGGAGGCGCGGGAGTACCGTAATTCGGTTGTCCATCCCGACGGCACGACCCATGCCGCGATCCCCTTCTCCGATGCCCGAAGCATCCTCAGCAAATTCCTCGCGCGTTTGCCCTAGTTCCGCCGGAGGGTTAGAACGGCGATGTCGTCGTGGAAGCGACCGGCGGCGTAGTCGCTGGCCTGGCGGACGAGGGTTTCGGCCTGGGACTGAGCGGAGGTATCTTGGGGCAGGGCGGCGAAGAGGCGGGTGAGGCCCGCCGTGCCGAGCAGGTTGCGGCGGGTGGGGCCGGCTTCGGACAGCCCGTCGGTGTAAAGCAGCAGCGTGTCGCCGGGGGCGAGTGTTACGGTCCCGTCGCTGTAGGAGGCGTTCTGGTCTACGCCGAGCGGCGGGCCGGTGGTTTCCAGTTCTTCAATCGCACAGTTAGCACGGCGGATGAGGCCCGGCTCGTGGCCGCAGGAGGCATAGGTGATCTGCCCGGTCGCGGCGTCGTAGACGCCGACAAACGCGGTGACGAAGCCGACGAGCAGGTCGTGAGCAGTAACGATGGCGTTCAGGCTGGCGACGGCTTGTGCAGGGCGCTGGGACAGGTACAGCGTCGTGCGAAGGCTATTGCGGATCAAGGCGAGCTGGGCGGCAGCCGCCAATCCTTTGCCGGAAACGTCGCCGATGACAACTGCGTACAGCTCTTTGTCTAAGGGGAAGATGTCAAAAAAGTCGCCGCCGACCTGGGCTTCTTGAAGCGCAGGCCGGGTGAACGACCCCACTTCCAGGCCCGGCACAGACGCGGGCAGGGGCGGCTGAAGCGCGTCCTGAAGCTGGGCGGCGATGTTGCGCTCCCGCGCCGCCAGCCGCTCGCGCTCGGCTTCCAGCGTCTTGCGCCCCGTGATGTCCTGGTAGAACACCGACAGGCCGCCGTCCGCCGACGGGTACGCCCGCACCTCGACCCACACGTTCAGCGGCGGGTAGAACTCCTCAAACGTCACGGTAATCTGCTCGCTCATCGCCCGCCGGTACTCGCGCTCGAACGTCGAGCCGACCGCTGCGGAAAATTCGTCCCAAAACACGCGCCCCAGCAGCTCCTCGCGCGACCGGCCCATCACTTTCTCGGACTGGTCGTTGATGTAGGTGAAGCGCCAGTCCTGGTCAAAAGCCATGAACGCATCGCCGATGCTTTCTAAAATCTGGGCGGTGGCGGCGGCTTCGCGTGTCAGCGCATGAGCCTGGCGGGCCACTTCCACCGTCAGCCAGGTGCGCTCGACGACAGTTTGCAGCAAGGCGACTTCTTCGGGTTTCCACCGGCGCGGGACACGGCTGTGAACGCCGAGGCAGGAAACTAGCCGGTCGGAATGGACGACCGGGACACCGACATGGGCGCGGATACCGAGGGCGTCATACGCCGGAATGCTGTCCGGTGGAACCTGGGCGGGGTCGGCGTGAACATCGTCTACGACCACGAATTTCCCCGCCGCATAGGCCGCCCCAACAATGTCGCCGAAGGACGAGATTGGGAAGACGCCTGCCATGCTGGCAACGCTGTCATCGGCCCGGTAGTCCGGCTGGGTTGTGCAGGTATCGGCCTCAATATCAATGTCCACAAAGACGCAGCGGGCGACGCCGAGAAACTCACCGACGAACCGCAGAGCGTCCGCAATAACTTCATCAGGCCCTGGCAGGCGCCGCGCCCGGTCGGTCAAATCCGTCAAGAACTGCTCGCGCCGCCGCCCCTCCACCTGCTCGGAGATGTCATGGAAGAAGACTGAGAGGCCGTCAAGCGCCGGAAATGCCCGCACCTCGAACCAAGCATCAAGCAGCGGAAAAAACGCCTCAAACGACACGGCACTCTGTTCGTCCACGGCGCGGCGATACTCACGCTCAAAGACCGAGCCGACGGCATCGGGAAACTCTTCCCACACATTGCATCCCAGCAGCGCTCGGCGGGGACGGGCCAGCAGGCGCTCGGCCTGGGCGTTCACATAGATAAAATGCCAGTCGGAGTCAAGGGCGAAGAACGCATCGGTGATGCTTTCAAGAATGCGGACAGCGGCGCCGCCGGGCAGCAGTGCTATAGGCTGAGGTGTATTTTGAGTGTCGGTAGAAAGGTCTGTCAACGGCTCGGCCTATCGTATTGGGTCGTCCTTCCATTATACCATGTCCGCCGGCAGTCCACTTGCTTTAAAACGCCGACCAGTCTGAGGCACGGCCAGCCATGGGTACAATGAACCGCATGGGTACAACAAGCCAAAGGAGAACAGACGATGGGAAATCAGCGGTGGATAATTGCGGCGGCGATGGTTCTGACTTGCCTGCTGCCTGCCGGGGCGATGGCGCACGGGGACACGCACCGAAATCAGCCAAGTCCTGGTGACGCTCTTGTTTTGCCCGAAGCCAGGGAGGCCCAGAAGAACGTGTTTCCAGGGCATGACGGCCACATCATGCCGCCGGCCCCGGAAGACTGGGCGCGTTACCATGCTGCCGAAGCTCGGCTCCAGGAGTCTCGACCCTTGTTCCCGTACCGTCTGCACCAGGGCGGCCGCAAGCGGCACAAGCGATAAGAATTAACGGCGGCAAAATGCCTTCACGGGGCTGAGTTCCCGTGAAGGCCATTTCTTTGCCGGCGTCAGGCAATGCCGACGCCGCCGGTGACGCCAAAGATTTCGCCGGTGATGTAGCTGCCTTCCTGGGATGCCAGCAGCACATAGACCGGCGCAATCTCGACCGGCTGGCCCGGACGGCCCAATGGAACTGTGCTGCCAAACGTCTTCAGCTTTTCTTCCGACGTGCCGCCGCTCGATTGCAGAGGCGTCCAGAACGGACCAGGCGCAACAGCGTTGACCCGCACCCCTTTTGCGATCATCTGCTTGGACAACGTTTTCGTAAAGTCCACAATCCCCGCTTTGGTCATGGCATAATCCACCAGCCCTTCCGACGGCTGATACGCCTGGATAGATGTTGTGTTGATAATTGCCGCACCGGGCTTGAGGTGCGGAACAGCCGCTTTGGTGATCCAGAACAGCGCGTACAAGTTGGTCTTCAGCGTCTTGTCAAACTGCGCGGTGGTGATGTCCAGAATGTCCGGCTCGGTCGTCTGCGCCGCCGCATTGTTGACCAGAATGTCCAGTCCGCCGAGTTCTTTCACCGCCGTTTCAATCAAAGACCGGCAGAATATCTCGCTGGTGATGTCGCCGGGAATCGCCACTCCTTTTCGGCCGGCGGCCTCAATGAGCGCAATGACATCGCGGGCGTCCTCGGCCTCCGACGGCAGAAAGCCGATGGCGACATCCGCGCCTTCGCGGGCAAACGCAATCGCGGCGGCGCGTCCGATGCCGGAGTCCCCTCCGGTAATCAGCGCCTTGCGGCCTGCGAGCTTGCCGGAGCCGGCATAGCTGGTTTCGCCGCAGTCGGGAACCGGCGTCATCTTGTCGCCGAGGCCGGGCGCGGTCTGCGGCTGTTTTTCAAAGGGTGGTTTTGCGTATTGTTCGCGCGGGTCTTGTTTTTCTAGCCTGCTGTCGGGCATGGGGGAGCCTCCAAACGTGAGATGCTCTCTTTTACCCAGACGGCAGAGGGTTGAGACGAACCAAGAACCCCTCCCGCTCATTCTTCGCTCCCTCAGCACTGGCTACCTGGAAGGCCCCTATTAGGGAAGGGCAACAAAGAACAGGAGGCCAGTGCTGAGGGAGCGAGGAACGAGCGGGAGGGGTTCTTACCTCGCAAATGGACCGTCAAAACGATAAGTGCCGGATTGAAGCTCACAGACAACCCCGCCTGCCTCCGCACGAAGCACCGCAACTCCTGGCGCGGCGCTGAGGGGACGCCCGCTTTCCCGTACGGAGGCTGCATGGGAAGCTGGAATCCAGGCGGTTGCGGTCGTGTTCGCGGGGATTGTCACGTCCCAAACGAATTGCCCCTTTGCGATTTTCCAGTGACTGGCAATCAGGCCGCGAATGCTGGCATAGGACGCCTGCACTTCCGAGAGGCCAGGGCCGGGGTGGGGGTGCAGCAAGATGTGCTTGTAGCCGGGCTGGGCTGGGTCGGTATCAATCCCGGCCACGTCCTGATACAGCCACTGGCCGACCGAGCCGAGCGAGTAGTGGTTGAACGAGTTCATGCCGGGGTCCTGAAATCCTTTGTCTTTCGTCTCGCCGTCCCAGCGCTCCCAGATGGTGGTCGCGCCCTGTCTGATGGAGTAGCCCCACGAGGGGAACGTTGTCTGCTGAAGCAGCGTGTACGCGGTGTCGTTATGGCCGGTGCCGGTCAGCACTGGACATAGGTAGCCGACCCCGACAAACCCAGTGGACAAATGGTTGTTTTTGGACGCGATGTTGTCGGCCAAATGCTGGGCGGTCAGCGGGCGCAGCGCGTCCGGCAGGAGGCCAAAGCGCAGGGCCAGCACATCGCAGGTCTGCGTGTCGCCTTTGACGCGCCCGTCCGGGGAGACATACGCCGCGTTGAACGCTTCTTTGACATGGGCAAATAAAGCATCGTACCGAGCCGTCTCGGCAGGCTTGCCGAGAGCACGGGCCATCTGGGCCATCAGCGAGGCGTCATACGCATAATAAGCGGTCGCTAAAACATCTTTCGGCGTGTCGGCGGAGATGGAAAGCCAGTCGCCGAAGTCGTTGTTGCGGCGGTTCATCCAGAGGCCGTTGGGGTTGACCGATGAGATATAGTACATCCAGCGGCTCATTGCCCCCCAGTGCCGGGCCAGAATGCCTGTGTCGCCGTAAGCCTGGTAGACCGTCCACGGCACAATCACCCCGGCGTCGCCCCACGCCGGAGCGCCGTCATTGAGGTCCACGAGGCGCGGCGAGACATCGGAAAAGCCGCCTTCCGGCGACTGGCCATCGTCCACTGCATCCATCCAGTGTTCGTAAAATGCCGCCGTGTCGCGGTTGTAGGTTGCCGTCCGCACGAAAATCTGGGCGTCGCCCATCCACCCTAAGCGCTCGTCGCGCTGCGGGCAGTCAGTGGGCACACTGAGAAAATTGCCGCGCTGGCCCCAGACGATGTTATGCTGAAGCTGGTTGACCAGCGGACTGGAACAGGAGAATGTCCCTGCCGCCGGCGTGTCTGATCCGGCGACACATCCGGTTATGGCATTCAGCTTCGGCGTGCCGGGAAAACCCGTCACTTCGACATAACGGAACCCGTGGAACGTGAAATGCGGCTCCCACGTTTCCATGCTGCCGCCCTTCAGCACATACGTGTCCGTCGCGCGGGCCGAGCGCAGATTGGCTGTGTAAAGGCTGCCGTCAGGATTTAAGACTTCACCGAAGCGCAGGCGCACCTCTGTCCCCGCCGCCCCCTGAACTTTGAGCCTGGCCCAGCCGACCATGTTCTGGCCCAGATCGAAAATATACGTTCCCGGCAACGGTTGCGTGATCCGGCGGGCGGGCAGGTGCTGAGTCACGCGCACCGGCGGACCGACCGTGCCGACCAGCTTGGCCGGGCCGGCCGGAGTATCCAAGTCGCCGTAAACCGCCCGCCGGATGACCAGCGCTCTGGCGGTCTCGCCGGGTCCGGGAATGGCAAGCGTCTGGTCTTCGAGGGCCGTCTGCGAATGCGGAACGCCGCCGAGGGTGTAATCAACGCGCAGATGTTTCACGGTGTTGTAGGCCGGGTCACCTGCCAGGCCATTGCCTGCGACTACCGACAGTGCATTATTCTGCACCTTCCCGGCCAGAACCGCTGTGACCGAAACCTGCCGTGACGCCGGCGCGTCTTCGGCTAGGAGCGCGGGCCGCCAGCCGGCAGCCTTGCCGCCTGGCGTGTCCCAGCCGGGCAAAGCGGCGCGGGCATCGTAGTCTTCGCCCTGCAACAGATCAGAGTAGGCAATCGGGCCGGTCCGGCCACGCCAGGTGCGGTCGGTACTGACAATCTGGTGCGTGCCGTCAGCGTACTCAATGTCCATCTGAAGCCGGAGCGCGGGGCGGCTTCCGTACAGATTTCGCTGGCGGGCGAAGCCGACATAGCCGCAGTACCAGCCGTCGCCGAGAATTGCACCGACCGTGTTTGCCCCTTGATGCAGAGCGCGTGTGACATCATAGGCTTGATATTCGATGCGCTTGTGGTAGTCGGTCCAGCCCGGAGCCAGCAGGGCGTCGCCGACTTTTGCGCTGTTCAGATGCAGCTCGTACAAGCCGTGCGCCGTCGCATATACCGTGGCCTGTTTGACCGGCTTGCTGACGGTGAATGTCCGGCGCAGGTAGGGGCAGGGCGGAAGCGTGATGCCGTTGTGCAGCGTATCGCGCGGGGTCTGTGCGGAGATCCACCGGGCTTTCCAGTCGGACGGCGCGAGCAGACCCATCTGCCAGAACGAGACGCCGCTGCCTGTACAATGCAGGTCGGTGTCCCAGACGCGCACTTTCCAGAAGCACTGCCGGCCTGACTTCAGCAAGCTGCCGCCGTAAGCGATCCCGGCCGTTTCCCCCGAAACGATTTTGCCGCTGTCCCACAAATCGCCGTGTCCGGCGGCCAGCGCGACGGATGTCCGGGCGACAAGAATCTCATACGCCGTTTGTTTTTCGCCGCGCAGGCTCGACTGCAACTGCCAGCTTAACCGTGGATGGGCGGCGTCAATCGTGCGCGGACTGTCTTTGTATTCGCAGCGCAGGCGGGTCACTTGGAGAGGAGCGGCGGCAGGGGCTGAAGGCGTTAGGCATAGTAAGAGCGGCAGCAAGAAC
The DNA here is from genome assembly GCA_965213825.1 of Capsulimonadaceae bacterium. Classification (GTDB taxonomy): domain Bacteria; phylum Armatimonadota; class Armatimonadia; order Armatimonadales; family Capsulimonadaceae; genus JANXMY01. Next base: position 165,121 of record CBDCAE010000009.1, on the reverse strand, counting down.
GCGGGCAGACATAGTTTCATAGCATCTCCTGCTCAGTCCAGGTCGGGCCGAGGCAGCGCGGGCGATGACCCGGCCAGGCCAGCGGGTCCACGCACAGCCGCCGTGCGGTCCCTGCCGTGTCCCAAGCATGGTAGACGACAATCTCCGCGCCATCCGGCGCGGTCGTGACCGAGCAGTGACCCGGTCCGACCACCTGCCCGGCCACGCCCGACAGCACGACCGGCCCGGTTTCTGGCTCGGTGTAAGGACCCAGAACGGAACTCGCCATCGCGTAGCCGACCCCATATGTCTCGCCGTGCCAGTTGCCGCCGCTGTACAGCAGCACATAGCGGCCCTCATGGAATAGCACTGTTGGCCCTTCCAGCGTGTGCCAGGCTTCGAAGACTTTGCCGTACAGCGGCCGCTGCCGCTCATAAATCTGCCAGTCGTGGGACGCCCGCAGCAGTGTCACCGCCGGACCCGCCGCCGAAACCATATCGTCCGCCAGCGGGATCCCCGCGAGCGCCGTGCCGGGGCGGGCGTCAAAGAAGTCGGTCGCAAACAGCAGGTACCAGCGGCCGTCTACAGGGTCCCGGAACGGGTGGGCGTCAATCGCAAATTGGTCGCTGCCCGGCAGCAGCGGCCCGGCCTCGGTAAACGGCCCGGCGGGGTGATCGCTGACCGCCGCGTACAGCCGGTGCGTCTCGTCGCTGCCGTCCGCCGCCGAGTAATACAAGTAAAACTTGCCGTCGCGCTCCGCCGTTTCCGGCGCCCAGTAGGCGGTTCGGTGCGTCCCGGCAGGCGGGATCAGCGCCCCGCCGAGCGCGTCCCAGTGAGTCAGGTCGCGTGAGTGCAGAACGGGAAACCGGCGCTCATCCGCATCGAAGCCGGGCGCGGTCCCGTAAGCGTAGTAGTCTCCGCCGACTTTCAGAATAAACGGGTCGGCAAAGTAGCCGGGCCAAACAGGGTTTCGATAAACAGTCAAAAGCGTCCTCGGAAAAGCGGTGCGTGCTGAGAGAGAGTAAAAACGATCTTGGTCTGAACGCCCGGCGTCACGGGGGTTCAGCCCCATGCTTTGAAGTGCAATTCCCCGCCTGCGCGGGCATAGGAAGCGCTTGCGGAAACAAATCCTCGCCCGCGAAGGCGGGAGCCTGCACTTCAAAGCATGGGGGTTCAGCCCCGTGACACCATCCTTTCGCAGTTCCTGAGCCGAGGGCTATCCCTACGGCGCGGCCGTCGGCGCATGGGTCGGGCCGTTCAAAACGGGAACGTCTCCCTGCCATGTCAGCTTGTCCAGGCTCATGGTGCGGTACGAGTTCGGCCCCTTCGCCCAGGTGTGATAGGCCATCCAAACGCTGCCGTCACGCGCCGTAACAATGTCTTCCCCGCCGGGGCCGCAGACATCCGGCGTCCCCGCCAGCCAGGGCGCAGAACGCGGCTTGGTGTACGGCCCGGTCACGGCGTCCGCGACCGCATAGCCGACTGCATAATTACATGTATTATAAGCGTTTGCAGAGTAAAAAAGATAGTACCTGTTTCCATGCTGAAACAGTGTCGGCGCTTCAACTAAATTGCCTTCCCAGGCCTGGTCTTCCTTGATCAGCTTCGCTGGCGTTCCTGTGACACGGAGGCCGTCAGCGCTGAGTTTTTGCACCCAGAGCCAAGTATCCTGTCCCATGCTGTTGCCGTCGTTCTTCCAAATTAGATAATGCGAGCCGTCATGGGTGGTGAATGTCGTCGGGTCAATCGCGCCGCCCATTTCGGACTCATCCACCAGCGGCTGCGCGTCCGGCGCGGCAGTAAACGGCCCGGCGGGAGACGCGCTCTCGGCGACCCCCACCGCTTCTTTGTTCGTGGCGGTGTCCCACGCCGCAAAATAGGCGGCGTAACGCTTGCCGGGCACCGCCAGCACTTCCGGTGCCCAGGTGCGGTCGGGCTTTGCCCAACCCGGCAGGACCGGCATTGCGTCCGGCAGCGCCGTCCAGTGGACCAAATCGGGCGAAGTCTCGCACAGCATGTTTTCGCCGTCATTCGTGGCGTAAGCGTAGAAAGCGCCGCCAACCTTCAGCAGCGAGGGATCGGGGAAGTTCCGGTCAATGACGGGGTTCGTGTACGTCTTCGGTCCCGCATTCGCACTGAGGGCGGACGGCATTGCTTGCTTGACCACCGGGGCGGTCACGGCAAAATTGGTCCGGCCTGCTTCCAGGCCGCATCCAGCGGCAAGCAGTGTAGTCCCAGAAACGAGGAGGGACGTGAACAGGAGTTTGGGGGACATGAGCAAGGGTCTTTCGTTGAAGGGAGAATGGGGAACTCCACCCGACCTCGTCCCTCGTCCACCCTCTCTTTCCAAAAGGAGAGGGTCAAGAGAAGTGCCGGAAAAGAGATTTTGACATGAGGCCGCTCCCTCTTCATCCTAACCCTCTCCTTTTGGAAGGAGAGGGTGGACGAGGGACGAGGTCGGGTGAGGCCGCTACTGGCAGCCGACAAACGAGGGGCTGGTAGTCGGCTGCGGCTTCACAACATACCAGCCGCAGGGGTTGCCGTTGCTGTCGAGCGAACTGCGCTGCCACTTGACATGGCCGTCATAGAACAGGAAGTTCGCACCGTTGGTGTGGCGCAGGTCCACATCCGGCGCGGCCAGAGCGTTGCCGCCCCAGGAAATCGAGCCGGGGACTCCCGCCGGCGGGAACGTGCCGGGGAAGTCCGTGACAAATGTGGCGTAAGCGTTGTAGCCGCTGCCGGGCCGGTCGGCGTTCATTTCGGTCATCAGGTAAGTGGACGAGGGTGACGTGATTTGCGCCAGATTCTCGCCCTGGTCATCCGCGCCAGCGTTGGGAACAGCTACCGTGTTCGGGCCGTTTGGGCCAGTGGAAACGTCATTGTAAGTATAGTCCAGCGTGTTCTTCACAATATCCGGGTTGACGGCAATATCGTTGCCGTTGACTAGGGCGAAGTGTGTGGTCCGGTCCGGGCAGTCATAGATGGTCGGCGCTTTGGTATAGGCATAGATCATTTCCGGCCACAGGACGCGGCAGTAAGCGCCTTGATACGTCGTTAGCTTCCAGGCTCCGGAGTAGTTCTCGTCGTAATCCTGCGAATACTGGATTTCGGCCAGGCCGAGCTGCTTCAAGTTCGACTGGCAGGAAGCACGGCGGGCGTTCTCGCGGACTTTCTGAAAGACGGGGAATAAGATGGCTGCCAGAATAGCAATAATGGCAATCACGACGAGCAGCTCGATGAGCGTGAAGCCTTTCCGGGCGCGTCCAGCGGGGCAGGGCGGCTGTGATAAGTTCATAGATTTCTCCTTCGGTAGTGAATATAAACAAGAGCAGGCAGCGCGAGCGCAGGCAAAGAACCTGGCTTCCACCAAACGTTTGGTATTTCTGTTGCCATTATAGCGACTGTCACATTTTTTGTCAAGCGTCCTTGCCGCGCAGACTGGACTCACGGACAATCAGCTTTGTTTCCAAAAGCTCCGTGTGGTGCGGCGACGGCGGCAGGCCCATGTGGCTGCGTTCCATGCGGGCGGCGAGCAGGCGCACGGCGGCTTCGCAGACGGCTTCCAGCGGGTAGCGGATTGTTGTGAGCGGCACGTCCAGATGCTGGGCCAGCGGCAGGTCGTCGCAGGAGGCCAGCGCGATGTCGCCCGGAACCGACAGGCCCCGACGGCGCAGGCCCATCATCGCGCCGAACGCATTCATGTCGTTGAAGCAAAACAGCGCGTCCGGCCGCTCGCCAGGGGGCAGCGTCGCCCACTGGTCTGCCAAAGCTTCGGCGGCGGCGCGGGCGGCGGATACGTCAAACGCCGTACCTTCGAACGCATACACGCGCTCGCAGACGCCCCATTCGCGCATCTTCTCGCGGTAGATCAGGCCGCGCGGGTCGCCCTGCCGGTCCAACATCCGCGCCGGCGCGAAATAGCCGATGCGCGTGCAGCCTTCCGCCTGCAGGTGGGCCAGCAGGGTCTCGACCCCGGACGACAGCACCCCGGCGACGCTGTCGTAGCCGGGAATGCTCATGCCCATGACCACGGCAGTCAAGCCGCGCCGGGCCATCTGCGTATGCACTTCGGTGGGCGTCTCGCTCCAAATCAGCAGCCCGGCCAAGTCCCGCGACAGCAGGGACTCCAGCAGGTGCAGATCGCCCGCCGAATCCCGGCGGCGGGTCGCCAGCACCACGTCGTAGCCTTCGCGCTCCAGTGCTTCCGAACAGAGCGAGACCATGTGGGCAAAGAACGGGTTTTCGAGATCGCCCGTCAGCAGGCCGACTACCCGGCTGCGCTGGGTGCGAAGCTGCTGGGCGGCCCGGTTGACCGTGTAGCCCAGCTCTTCGGCGCTTTGGAAGACCCGGCGGCACGTTTCTTCCGAAACCCGCGTGCTGCCCTTCGAGCCGTTCAGCACCGTAGACGCGGTGGCGTAGTGCACCTGTGCTTTTTCGGCAACTTGGCGAAGTGTGATGCGTGCGGCGGTCATGGCTCATCATAGCAAACTTTCCCGCCGCCGTCAAGGGCGAGAGCGGGAGGGGTGCTTTCCGCGTATTTCCTGCGACAATTCCGAGACGCCTGTTTTTGTGGTGCCGACAGCAAAATCGCGCTTGAAGCGGCTGGAAGCATCGCTTTTGTACGCCAGCAGCGTTTCACTGCTGCTCCAACGCCCTTCGCCGATTTTGAGCGTTTCTTGACTTTGCGCCGCGCGTATGCAATACTGTATTCACGTTGCCGAAACAAGCGCAACAAACGACATCGAAAGAGCGGCAGCCAAACGGTTGCCGCTTTTTTGTTTGCCTCAGAGGTCCCAATGCCCTTAAAACCATTCAATCTTAAACACTGTATTCCCGCCCTCGGCTTTGCCCTGCTTACGAGCAGTCCCGCCGCCGCGCAGACTGCGCCGTGGACGTTTGACAAAAGCGCGGGAATGCTCGCGGGCGACGCGGCCTGGACCCCGTCGCCCCGCTACGGCGCAAGTGGGCTGACACTCTCGCATGGCAGCTTGGATGTGCCGGGGCCGGTCGTGGATACCCGGCAGAGCTTCACGGTCAGCGCGTGGGTCAAGCTCAAACAAGTGGGCGGCTACCAGACTTTCGTTTCCATTGACGGCACCCAGATCAGCGGCTTTTTCTTGCAGCTTCGCGACTCCGGCGCGTTTGCGTTTAACATGATCCCGGACGACAAGCCTGAAAACGGCGTGGTCGCCGCGTCCCCCCTGCCGGTGCAGCCCGGCGTCTGGTACAACTTAGTCGGCGTTCACGATGCTGACGCCAAAACGAATTCGCTGTATGTCAATGGGGTTTTGATGCAGACCGTGCCGTACACGGGATCATGGCAGGCAGCGGGGCACGCGGAAATCGGGCGCGGCTTTTACAATAGCAATCCCGTGGACTATGTTAAAGGCGAGATTGACGATGTGCATCTGGTGCAGGGGGTAGTCTTGGATAAGCCTGCCCTGGCCGTGCTGGCCGCTCAAACCGGAGCGCTCAACTCGGCCCTGACATTGGATTTGACGCATCCCGGCGCGTCCCTCAGCCCGACGCTGTACGGCCTGATGATTGAAGACATCAGCCACTCCATTGACGGCGGCCTTTATGCCGAGCTTATCCAGAACCGGGCGCTGAACGACAACCCGAAAACGCCTGCTCATTGGGCTTTAATTGACGATAGTGGCGTGGGGACGCTGACGCTGGATACGACGCAGCCCGTGCCAAACACTGTTTTGACCCACAGCCTGCGCTTGGACATCAAGACGCCTGGCCAATATGTTGGCGTCGCCAATGACGGCTATTGGGGTGTTCCCGTTCGCCCGCACACCACCTATAAAGCTTCTTTTTATGCCAAAGCCAGCGCGGGCTACACGGGACCGCTGAATGTCACGCTCCAAAGCGCCCACAGCCCCGCAGTCTTCGCGTTTGCCGCTGTCCCGGCATTAACCCCCGACTGGAAAAAGTACACGCTGACGCTGAAAACGGGGCAAGCGCCGTCGTCTGCCGATAACTTGTTTGTCCTGACGACACGCGGGGTCGGCACGGTCTGGCTGACCCAAATGTCGCTGATGCCGCCAGCGTACCACAACCGGCCCAACGGGTCACGCATTGATCTCATGGACAAACTTGCGGCCATGAAGCCGAGCTTCCTGCGGCTGCCCGGCGGCAACTATCTGGAAGGCAACACGATTGCCGAACGGTTCAACTGGAAACAGACTGTCGGAGACATCAGCCAAAGGCCCGGCCACCAAGACCCGTGGGGTTATCGCTCCGATGACGGCTACGGCCTGCTGGAATATCTGGACTGGTGCGAAGACCTGCACATGAAGACCGTGCTGGCCGTCTTCGCCGGGTACGCGCTCGGTGGCGAGCATGTCCCCGCCGGGCCGGGCCTGACGCCGTATGTTCAGGACGCACTCGACGAAATCGAGTACGCCACCGGTGGGACCGACACGAAATGGGGCGCAGTTCGCGCCGCCGACGGCCATCCCGCGCCGTTTTCCGTGCCGTATGTGGAGATCGGTAACGAAGACGAATATGATAAATCCGGCAGTTACGACAGCCGTTTTGCCCAATTCTATGATGCTATCCGTGCCCAATATCCAGCTCTCCAAATCATCGCAACCATTCCGGTCAAGAGCCGCCGCCCTGACGTGGTGGACGACCACTTCTACCGTGCCGCCGCCGAGTTTGAGGCGGACTCCCACCACTACGACACCTACGACCGGAGCGGGCCGAAAATCTTTGTCGGCGAATATGCGTCCCAGGAAGGCAAACCCACGCCTAATCTCAGCGGGGCGCTTGGCGACGCGGCATTTATGACCGGCTTCGAGCGCAATGCCGACGTGGTCGTGCTGGCGTCCTACGCCCCGCTGCTGGTCAATGTCAACCCCGGCGCATCCCAGTGGGGGACAAATCTGATCGGCTTCGACGCCCTCCAAAGCTACGTTTCGCCTGCCTACTACACGCAGCAGTTGTTCAGCATGTACCACGGCGACACAGTCGTTCCTGCGACTTTGACCGGCGGCAGCGGGCTGGCCTACTGCGCCAGCCGCAGCCGTGATGGTTCTGTTTACATCAAAATCGTCAACGCCCTCGGCTCGCCCCAGACATGTACGATCCACTTGACGGGTCCGCAGACCGTTGCCGCCGGTGGGACGCAGATCGTGCTGACCTCCGCCCATCTCAGCGACACCAACACCCTGACCGACACAAACAAAGTCGCCCCGGTGCGCTCCGAAATTACCGGTCTCGGCTCACAGTTCCGCCACACGTTCCCGCCGTACTCGCTGACCGTGCTGGTGCTGAAGACGAAGTAGGAAGTTTGGAACCGGCACTAGAAGTGCCGGTCTACTGTTGAATGGAAGTCGAAGCGACTGCGGAATAGGACCACGTGATTGTCTCTTTGGTCGCCTCGACTTTCACTACAAAGTAGACCGGCACTTTCAGTGCCGGTTCCAAGATTTGCCATAGAAAGCCTCACCATGCCACGAGCGTCTTTCCAAATCTTAGTCCTGCCGTATCGCAGAACGGCAGCCACTTTGGAGTATGCTGTCTTGCGCCGCAGTGATTATCTCTGCTGGCAGGGCATTGCCGGAGGTGGGGAAGACGCCGAGACGCCGCTGGAAGCCGCCCAGCGGGAAGCGTTGGAAGAAGCCGGCCTTGCCGCAGCTTCTCACTTTACCTCGCTGCAATCCTCCTGCACCGTTCCCGTGACCTTCTTTCAAGACAACGGCACTTGGGATACTGCGCTGTATGTCATTCCCCAATACGCTTTCGGCGCAGACTGCACGGGTCAACCGCTGACACTGTCGGACGAGCATGATGCGGTCGAATGGCTGCCTTATGCGGAAGCATCGGCACGTTTCACCTACGACAGCAACCGGACGGCCTTGTGGGAACTGAACCAGCGGCTGTTAGGGCTGAGGCCGCGCGAGTCGGCAGAGTAGGCACCGGCACGGCAATTGGGCACCGGCACTGGAAGTGCCGGTCTACTTTTGCGTGAAAGTCGAAGCGACTAAAGATTAAGAAAAGCAACTGTGAGCTAGTCCGTAGTCGCTTCGACTTTCATTCAACAATAGACCGGCACTTCCAGTGCCGGTGCTTCATCATTCTGTCTCCGCCTTCTCCTGAAACCCGTACCCCGTATGAGCGTCATAATCCATGCCGTAGATGCGCTTCAAATCCACAATCGCAGCGAGCGACTTCTTGCCGTGCGGGCTGGCGCACATCTGCCCCTCATGGCCCGGCGCGGCCTCAAACGAATGCAGGACGATCTCTTCTAAAAGCTGCCCCAGCGTCATGTCTTTGAACTCAGCCAGCCCTTTCAAGACCTGCACCATGCGCTTTTCCATGCGGACTCCAAGCTGCACCCGCTCCACCGCAACCTTCGGTACCATTTCCAGTTCTGCTTGCGTCATTATCCTGTCTCCTTTGCTTTGTAGTTATTTACATAACTATGTAATAATATAACATGTGGTAGCGAAGATGTCAAGAGCCACGGGATTTATCCCGTGGCTCCCGGCCGAAACTTTTATGCGTCTCGTGCGTTATACCAATTCGAGGACCACATGCAATGAAGATACTGACAACACGGCTAGGGTTAGGATTGGTGGCTGTTCTGATTGGCGCTATGGTTGCCGGCTGTGCCAGCCGCACTCAGGACACTGTGACAGGCTCGAAGACCGTGCCGCAGCTTGGGGCGGAGATGGAGAAAAATGGGATTATGTCCCAGAGCAATTACGTCAGACAGCACACGGTGGCTGAGGCCGTAATCAAAACCCATATGATTTCCGATGGAGACTTGGAATGGACGCTCGGACAGCTCACGGAGGAGAAAAGCTCAGTCGCTCGCGCACGCGCCTTTAATATCCTTGCAGATATTCGCCCGATGTCCGCCGCGCAGAAGTCCCGTATCCTGCCTGCCATCGCTCCCTACTTGACCGGCAGCGACCGATTGGATCAGCTTGGGGCGCTGCGGGTCCAGAAGTCAGCACAGGCCAATTAGTACGCCGAAAGCTCGACGAACTTGGCGGGCAGGACGACCGGCTTGCCGCGAGCGAACTGGATTTCGAGGCGCGGAGAAAGGCGGTCGCCGCGAATGGCGAGGATGACACCGAGGCCATGCTGAGAATGCTGAACTCGCCCGCCGATTTTGAGTGTCTTAGGGTTCAAGGGCTGCGGTGCGGCGGCTTCGGGTTGGAGGGGAACGTACTCGGAGAGATCGGGAAAAGCGTCGGCGCTGGGGCCGGAAGATGACGGAAACTGGGTCCACGGCGACAGATGCGCGGAAGTCAGGCCGAGTGGACCATCTAAGCCACGCGACTTAGCGGCGGCGAACAGATTGTGCATTCGTGCGGCGGCAGCCTCGGTCTGCCCAGCGGGATGCCACGCGCCGAAGTAGCGGGCCATGTCGAGCTGGGACGCGAGGCGCAGGACAGCCAGCACATCGGGCGTGCGCCATTCGGATGGCGGGCGGGAAAGCATCGTGCCGAGGGAACCCACGCTCGCCAGCGTGTTTTTGTAGTCGGCTTCAATGAGAAACTGCGACGGCAGCTCGGTCTTGACCAGATGCAGATGCAGGTCGGACTGTGTGCGGGTCAGGGCGACATAAAACAGCCGCCGCTCTTCTTCCAGCTCGTCCGGGCCGCCGTAGGGGAAAATGCCCTGGTTGCAGTCGGGAACAAAGACCGTCGGCCACTGCAAGCCTTTGGCCCGAAAGACCGTCATCAGCGCCACGCCGTCCGAGTGGTCGTTCCCGACCCCTGCTGCTTCCAAAGCGCTCAGATGCGCCAGCAGCGCGGCCAGCGTCGGCAGGCTCTGGGCGTAGCGCAGGAATGCTTCGACATTCGCGGCCCGTGCCTGCCCCGTTTCCGGGAAGCCGCTCGACCGGCGCAGAAATTCCAGGTAGCCGACTTTCTTGTCCAGCAGCGTGAGCGCCGCCCCCGCGGGCAGCGTGTCCGAAGCCATTTTGAGCCAGTGCAGCGTGTCGGCGAGATCGCCCAGACGCGCGGCCTGGTGGGCAGGTGCGTCTTTCGCCGCCGTCCTCAGCGCGTTCGGCAGCGAGACGCCGCGCTTCACTGTCCGCGCAATTTCTTCGGTGAAGACTTTGGACAAGTACCGGGCGGGCTTGTTCGCGATCTGACTCCAGCACGTTTCCCACCCATCTTCCATCCGCGCAAGCCGGACATAATCCAGCAGGGTCTTGACTTCAGGCCGGGCATAAAACGGCGAGCTGCCGATCACTTTGTAGGGGATATTAGCTTCCAGCAGCCCTTGCTCCAAAGGCGGCGTTTGGGCATACAGGCGTACCAGCACGGCGATCTCGCCTGGCTTCCGCCCTGCCGCGAATGCTGCTTTGACAAGCTGGGCTAAATGGCTGCCCTGGGTCTCCGGCGACGTCTCTTCATGGACTTCCAGCGTGCCGCCGAAGCCGCGTGTCAGGGACAACCGCTTCGGCTCCCGCCGCCGGTTCTTTGCAATTACCTCGTTCGCCAGCGCCAGCGGAGCAGCGTGGGACCGGAAATTGTCGTGGATAAAGTATTTGGACGCGCCGTAGCGCGATGCGAAGCTGAGAATAAAGCCGGGGTCGGCCCCGCGCCATTCATAGATAGTCTGGTCGTCATCCCCAATCGCCATGTAGCTGCGGTGCGGGAACGTCAGAAGGTCCAAAATCTCCGACTGCACTTTGTTGACATCCTGGAACTCGTCTACCAGAACGCACGCAAACCGCCGCCGGGCGTCGGCCAGGACTTCGGGGCAGCGGTGCAGGCACTCCCACGCTGACAGCAGCATATCGTCGAACGTCAGAATCTGCTCCTGCACCCGCACTTTTTCGTACAGGCCGTACAGGGCCGGATACCACGAAAAGCCGGGCGGGGCGGGAGCCTGGGCCGTTTGAGCGAGCGCATCTGGCGGCAGGTCGAGCGCCTTGACATCGGGGTACCACAGATTGGCCTTCATCACGCCGACATAGTTGAGGAAATCGGGCCGATCCAAAGCGTCCAGCTCGGCGGCGTAGGAGACTTTCTCGCGCCATGCCTGCCCCAGCGTCATTCCGAGCAGCCGCGAGTCGCTGCCTTCGTCATTGGAGCCTAGATTGAACTCGCGTCCCAAGCCCCGCCGCTGTGCGAGACGCAAAATGCCCCAGCCGACTGCATGAAGCGTCTGCACTTGCACAGGGCCGCAGTGCGGCCACCGGCTGAGGGCGGTCTTGATGTCTTTGACGGAGGATTTCGAGAACGAGGTTGCGAGAATAGCATTTGCAGGAAACACTTGCTCCCGCACCAGCCGCTCGATGCGGTGGGTCATCGCCGTGGTCTTGCCCGCGCCGGCGACCGCAAACACGAGTGCCGGGCCTGAGTCATGGGCGACAATCGCCTGCTGTTCTTCGGTAAGCTTGGCGGTGGTGAGGGGAGAGGACACGGCTGGCATGACAGCTATTATACACGATAAAGAACCTCTCCCGCTCGTTCCTATGCCTTCGGCATTACTTGGTATCTGCTCTCTCCCCTATGAGGGAAGGGTCGGAGTTTAAAGAGGGTCGTAGGGGCGCTGTTTGCCGCGCCCTATGGGGCTTTTCAGCCTTCCAGATCTCGCTCCGACCCTTCCCTCATAGGGGAGGGAGCGAAGAATGAGCGGGAGGGGTTCTTATCCGACGCTGCTGGTGCCGCCTAAACCGCCGCTTGGCGCGTCGGCGTCTTTCGGCGTGTCCGGCCCGCTCGGCGACATCTTCGGCGTCGCCGATGCTTTGGCTTCTTCGGCAACCGTGTCGCCGCTGTTTCCGGCGGTGTCATCCATGCTGTCGGCGTCGCCGTCTGCGGCGCTGCCGCCCATGAGCGTCTCCGCGCTTGGAACCGCCTGACCGCCGCCGGTCTCCGCGCCGCCGGTCGCGCCGGGTCCGGTTTCCGAAGGACGGCTGCCGCCGGCCGCGGCCATGTCATCAGTTTTGTCCGGCATCGTTGCCCTCCTTTTCGCCCGGCAGGCGCACCGCGCCGTCGGTGTTGTTCACGCCCACGCCGCCTGCGTAAGCGTCACCGGGGTCTTCTTCTTCGCCGGTTTCGTTTGCCGTGAAGTCGCCGTCAAGCGCCGCAAAGCTTTCGGGGATGGAGTTCGGGCCGGGGGAAGGTCCGGTCTCGCCGGTGGGGTTCGGATTGCCCGGCATCGGCATGTCGCTGTCGTTGACGCCCTGCGGGGCATCGGTCAGCTCGTGCAGCAGTCGCTCTTTGACTTCCTCAGTGTAGTCTTCGCTCATAGTACGTCCTCCAAAGGGTTTACTGAAACAGGTATACCCCGAAACAGCGGAAAGCCCCCGTCCACAAAAAAGCCCCCGCCGGTGAAGGCGGGGGCGAAACCTCACCCTAGCCCTCTCCTCAAGCAAGGAGAGTGTGGTAAGGAACGAACCGGGTGAGGTCAGTCTTAGAACTTGACTTGGATCTCTCCGGTGAACAGGCCATACTTGGGCGGGGAAGCAAAGCCCGGCTGATGGGCGACGGTGGTCGGGCGAACAAACCAGAAGCGCACACGGGTAGCTTTATCCAGATTGTACAACGCGCCGTAGCCGAAGTTTTCGTCTTTGTAGGCGTCGCTTCCGCCGGTATTAAAGGCATTTGCTTTGCCTTCGCCGCGCTTCAGCACGTCGTAGTTCGCGGCAAGGGTCAGGCCGTGGTTGCTGGCTGCGCCGAACGTGTAGCCGCCCTGGACGTAGTACCCGTCCACACGGTTGTCCTTCGCATAGACCGTCTGAAGCGCAGTGCCGTTGGTCAGCGCACTGGCGGCGCCGGTGAAGAAGGTCCGCTCTTCGTAGAGTCCACCGACATACTCGCCGTTCAGGAACACTTGATTTTTGCCGGTGGGAACCGCAAGCTGGCCATCAAAGCCAAGCAGTTGTTTCCGTGCGCCGGTGTAAGTGGCTCCGGTGCTGTTCAGCAGCGATGTGGCGGCGATGCCGGTGTCGGGGTCGTTGATCTGGCCCAGGTAATAGGATGTGCCAAGCGACAGGACCTTGCTCGGTGATTGATACGCGATACGGTAGATGGTGTCTAGATAGCGGTCGGAGTCTTCACCGGTGCGGCCTGCACCGTTGACTGCGGCCACCGTGAACTTCAGGCCCGCCGGCAGGAACAGAAGCTGCTGGGGCGTGTTGTAGCCGATCTGAAGCCCCTTGTCGTAGTCCTGCGAGTTGAACAGGCCGTAGTTGCCTTCGCTGAACGCCAAAGGCCGCTCCGGGGTCAGGAAGTTCGACATGGACACCGGCAGCGCGTAGCCGAAAGGGTTAGCAAACTCGCCGGCCGTGATTGTCAGGTTCTTGGCCGCATCGCCATTGCCGAGCGTATAGGCGATATAGCCCTCGCGCACCGTCACCTGCTGATTGGGACTTGCGCCGGCAGTCACCGCGCCCGACGCATCAACCTGAACAGCGTAGCGGGTGTTGCCCGTGATCTGGCCGGTGAACTTCAGGCGCGAGCGCCGCAGCTCGGCGGAGTCGACGTTGCCGCCCTGGGCGTAGTTGCCGTTGTAGGAGCCGGCCTTGCTGGAAACGCCCTGAGGGAAGCGGGTCAGCGATCCCTGGCCAAATCCGTCGGCGGCCTGATAGCGGGCCTGGATATAGCCGGAAATCTGGAACTTGCGGTCTGCGCCAACGCCGTAAGAGTTGTTAGCGGTGTCCTGGGCTTTGTTCGCCAGCGCTTTTGCGTCCAGCACATCGGCCCGGAGGGCGTCAATGTTATCCTGGGCGGTTTGCAGGTTGGCCTGGATGGTGTCAAGCTCCGGGCGGAACTTGTCAATCAGCGCCTGGATCTGGTTCAGCTCGTCCTGGGTGAGCGTGGAGGGGGCAGGCGTGCCGGGAGGCGGGTTCTGCGAGTTCATGTCGGCCAAAGTCCGCAGCAGCCGGTCAATAGCGACGGCAAACTCGTAGCGTGTCATGGGGCGCTTGCCGCCGTAGGTGCCGTCGGGATAGCCAATGACGATGCCCTTTTTGGCAAGGTCTTGGACGGCTTCATACGCCCAGTGGTTGGTAGGTGTGTCCAGAAACGGGGCTGCCTGGGCCGAAGCCGGGGCAGACAGTCCCATCGTGAGGCCGCCGGCCAGAAAAAGCCCGGCGGCAGTGCCGATAATCTTGATGCGGCGTGATGATTTCATGTGATGTGGTTTCCTTATCCTGCCGATTTGTCCGATTTTGCTGTGCGGCCTCGCTGCGGGGGTTCCCGTGCGAATGCTCCTGAATGTCATGCTCATCCGAAAGCCAGCTCCTCACGCCGGGCGTGTGAAGCGTACTGCCGCCATTATACACCGGAAATTTGCTGGAATGACGAACCCATCGGCAAAAAAAGCGAAAATTCAGGAATAATTCACACCTGAGCGTCCCTGCTGTGAAAGCACTACTCAAAATCGTCCGGCATGTCAAGCTCGGCAACCGCCATCGCCTCGGCTTTGCCGGCATTGATGAGGCCGAGGGCCACCGCCGCCGTCACCATCGGCTCCCGCGCTTCCAGATCGTTCACATCTCCAACCGCGATCTCCGTGCCGTCTCGGAAGCGCCACAATTCCCCTTCCACCATCCACGCCGTCGTCGTGCGGATCTCGATAAAAGAAACCCGGCTCACCCCGCTGCTGCTCATAATCTGTCTTCCCTACGCGCAGGGTTCGTGATACGCGGGTAGTTTTCCTGCCGAGGAGCCTTATCCCGGCGCAGGTACTGTGGAGAAGCAAGAACACGGGGCTGAACCCCGTGCTTTGAAAGGGTAAACCCCCGCCCGCGCAGGCGGGGAACTGCACTTTGAAGCATAGGGGTTCAGCCCCACGACACTTCTACTCCCGCCCTTCCACCCCGCCCGATGACCCCAGTAGAATCCCATGCCCGCTGCGCGGTGCGGCGCTTGGGCTGGGGGCGGCGTAGAACGCCAGGGCCAGCGAGATGACGCAGTCGTCGTGGCCGCCGGACGACGCGGCCATCTTTAAACGGCCCGGCCCGCCGGGGGCGTACTCGAAGCAGCGCAGCTCGTTTAAGAGCGCCTTGTGCGGCGGGAACTGCAAAGCGCGGGCGGCGAACCCAACACACAAACGGTCAACAAGCTGCTGCTTGCTTTCGGCGCTGAACGTGAACCGCTCGACTTGCGGGCGGTAAGCGGCGCGGGGGATGAGTTTGCGGAGATGGGCATCCAGCATCTCGGCAATCGGGTCGCCGATGGAGTTGCCGTCAGCCAGCACCCGCCGGGGCAGGAACTTCGCGAGGATCGCCGCCGTGTCCGCCGCCTGCGTCTCCCATCCCGTGCCGCGCCACCGGCTGAGATGAACCAATTTGGCGGGCGACTGGTCCGCATCCAGCACCGTCACGACCGTGTAGTCCCACTTGCGGCCCCAGTCAACGCCTGCGACATAATAGCGGCCCGGCACGGGGTCGGACAAGACCTCGGTGCGCTCGATCCGAACGCCGTCCATCTCGGCAATCGCGGCGGCAATCTCGTCTTCGCGGAAGACCATGCCGAAGTCGTCTAAAAACTGCGCCTCGAACTCCTGCGCGTACAGCGCTTCCCCCATGTCCTCCCGCTGCGACCGCAGCCAGGCGGGGTCCAGATGCGCCTTGTTGTCGGTCGTCGGACACTGGAAGGCCTGATAAGTCACGCCGCTTTGAGCGCTGTTCGGCACTAATCCCCGTGCGAACAGCGTGTAAAACGCCGACCGGCGGCCATTCGGCGACGACGCCAGTATATACTCGCCGCCTTTGTCGGCCAGCATCGGCGGCAGAACTTCGCGCAGCACCCGGTCGGGGACATGCGCGGCCTCGTCCACGATGATCCGGTGTGCCCACAGCCCGCGCAGATTACGCCCGTCCCGTCCCGCCGTCCGGCACAAAATGAGCGACGCTTCCGGGCCGGGTATAGTTGGAACCACCGCCAGCGTCAAGTGCGGGCGCGCCCGAACGACCAATTTTCGGTCATCTAAATCCGGATCGCCGGACGCGAACGCTGTCTCGAATTTCTCCTGCACCGCTTCGCCGAGAAGCCGCGCCTGTGCCTCGGTTGGGGCGACCAGAAGCTGATGCGAGCCGCGCTCAGCCAGCGCTAAAGAAGCGATGTCTACGCTGAGGCTTTCCGTTTTGCCCCAGCGCCGCCCGCAGGCGGCGACCCGAACCGAGGCCGCCGAACAGAATAAACGCCGCTGCGCCTCGTGCGGCTGCCACTGCCACCACTGTTTGGCAAGTTCCAGCCTTCCGTTCGCACTTGTCCTGCGCTCTTGTTTTGTCCGCCACATTCTTCCGCCTGCTTTCCGCCCTCCCAGCAGAAAGTGTACCATAAATGAGCGAACATTTGTTCTGTTTCGGGGACACGAAGCGCGTTTGGACGTTCGCTTCGGTCAGCGCCTCGCATCAGGCCGATAGACCGGCCGAATCCCACCAACTTTGAACTGCCCGCCTTCTCGCATTAGCAGGTAATCTTCCCCGGTCTGGTTCCCATTTTCGTCTTCTAAAAAAATGACCGCGTGCGCCGTCTGCCCAGACTTGTCGGTGAAGATTGGCTTGTATATCACATGGCGGGGACGCAGGAACTCCGGGTACTGGCGGGCTATAATCTGCATCAACTGGGTGGGGCTGCTGAACCGCTGACGCAGGCCGCGGCTTTGGTAGCCCCAAGCTTTCGGGCCGTCGCCAGCCCTCAGCGCGGCCATCTGGCCTGCCACGGCCTGATGGGCGAGTGCGCTGACAGCCGGCGAGGCGGGCTGCCCGCCTTCCCTCTCCATCCAAAAGCGGCCCTGTCCTCGTCCATCACGGTCCTCCTCAAAGCGCTGAACGGTTTCCGGCGGCAGGGGATGGGCAGCGATTTGCCGCCGCAGGATCAGCCCGCACAGCAGCAAACAGCAGACGACAAACACGGTAGCCAGAAGGCGAGTTTTCATAAGGCGCTCTCTTAAAAACGAACGGCGACGCCGCCGCCGTAGAACTGGGTTGGGGCCGTGCCGCCGAGACCCCGCCCGGTTTCGATGTCAAGCTGGGCATTGCTGGCGACTTTGTAAGTGAAGCCCGCGTCGGCAATCGGCAACGGCAGGCTGCCGGAGACGGCGTTGTCGGACACGTCGCCGAACACGGACAGCGGTCCGCTCAGGGCATACGTCACCTGGGCCGTCGCCGTGTAGTTCGCCAGACGGCTGCCGCTGACAGTCGGGTACGACAGGATCAAGTTCGACGAAATACCCCAGCGTGCGCCTGAAGTGGTCTGGCCGCTGAGAAGAAGCGTTGGGTCCACGTGGCCGCTCGTCGTCACCGCCGTTTTGAGCGGGACCGACAAGCTTGGCGTAAATGCGAATTTTGTGTTGCCGTCGGCACTCTGGTAAAACTTGTAGCGCAGGCCGACTGCCCCGTCACCGAAGCCGCTTCGGCTGGAGCCAGACGGCCAAAAGTAGTCGGGCAGAGTGATCCGCAGCTCGGTCTTGTCGTTTAATCCCGTGCGAAGCAGGACTTCGGGGGTGTCGGTGACATGGCCCTGTCCGCTGCTCGCGGAATAGAGGTTTCGCGTCGTGCCGCCTTCGACTTGGATACGGCCCTTCGGGACCACATCACTGCCGTTCGTGAAGCCGGGCCGGTCTGGAGTCACCGCATCGTCCGCCCCCGCCGGTGCGGCGGCAGGAGATGCCGCCGCGCCCGAAGAACTGCCGCCCGAAGAAGTGCTGTTCGAAGAATTGCCGCCCGACGCGGGGCTGTCAGCGGCATAGGCCGGGGCCGAAAGAAGCAAAACCGCACTCAGCGCCGCAAGCACTCGTCTCATCTTTCCTCCGTAAACGCCAGTGTGCCGAGGACCAAGCGGCGTGGCGCTCTGTCCACGCGCCAGGGCCAGGCCGGACGGCTGAAAATGCCGGTGAGCGTCTGCGCGACCGGGTCGCCGCTGTGTGGAGGAACCAGCGCCAGCGCCAAAGTTCCGTCGGCGTTTTGATGCCAGTGCAGCGGCGTCTGCCCGGCAGGCGCGTGGGGGCCGGACTCGCGCCACAAAAAGTGTCCCGTTCCGCCCGCGTCAAACTCAAACTCCAGCAGTGCATTCGCCGACGCCTTCCCGTGCAGGGTCGTTTGCCAGGTTCCCACCGGCGACGCCTGGGACATTCCCAAAGCGCGGCTGTGCCACCACAGGCCCGCCAGGCAGACCGCCAGCAGAACCAGCACCGCAGTGGTCAGCAGGCGGCGGGAAGCGGCAGGAAAACGCGGCGGCGCGGCCGGGGTCACCGAGCGCGGCGGCAGCGGCGGCAGGACAAACTGCATGGTGCGGTTCACCGAGTCCGGCCCCAGCGTTTCTTGCATCTGCGCGGCGGCTCCCGAAGCCTCGGTTCCCGTGCGGAACCGATGCCCGCACTGACGACAGACTGCTTCTTCCCGCTGGGTCATGGCGTGGCAGCGCGGGCAGTATTTTCCGGCACGGGGCGTTCCAGGCAGTTCCGTACTCATATACAATCAGTGTACCAAGCAAGACGCCGAATTGCAAGGACAAAATGATTTTATGCAGGGCGAACACAAATAAGAGGAGCGAACACAAGGTTCGCCCCTCCCCGCAATCGTTCTTTGATGCGGCTGCCGTGGTCTCTCGTCTGTGGTGCTCGGCGGCCCGCCGGGTCTCAAAACCCGGTCATCTGCGTAATAGCGTAGAGGCCGTAAGCGCCGCAGGAAGCCAGAAGGCTGGCCACCGTGACTTTGTCCCACCAGCAGGCGAGAGTGCGGCCAAACTGTGCCGGGGTGATCCGCCGGGCCGTGTTCCGGGCGTCGGGTGTGTGCGTCTTTGTCGGGGTCGGAATGCTGCTGCTGTTCATTGAGTGCCTCCAGGAAGCCTGTCGCTTGATTTGATGTTTTATTGTATCCCGGCGGAACAGGCTGTGTGCGGATGCCGGTCACACCTACGCTGTGAAAGAAGTCACACGGCGACAGGAACCACGAGGCGATTTTCGGGCGTAATGGTGTATATTATTCCCAGAGATTTTCGAGAGAAAAGAGAACCGACCCAGAGTGATACGTTATCCAAAAATGGCACGCTATTTCAACTGTCTGGCTGCTGCTGCCGTGCTCGTTCCGGCGGCAGCCTCTCACGCCGCACCGGCAAATGCGAATTACGGCGCAGTCGTTTCGCAGACGTTCGACAAGGCCCAGGGCGTAACCGAGACGCATCTGGCAAATGGCCTCACGATTCTGTCCAAAGAAAGCCACGCCGCCCCCGTAGCCTATTTCAGTGTTTGGTACAAAGTCGGGTCGCGTAACGAGATCAGCGGGCAGACGGGCCTGTCGCACATCCTAGAGCATATGATGTTCAAAGGCACGACCGACCTGCCGCCCGGCGCGATTGACCATTTATTCCTGACGAACGGCGGCGAGATCAATGCGTCTACCGCCGAGGACCGGACCGAGTACCATGAGCTGATCGCTTCTGACCGCTTGGAGCTTGCCGCCCGGATCGAAGCAGACCGCATGGAAAACTCGAAATTCGACCCGACCGAGCTGTCCCATGAGATGACAGTCGTGCGCTCTGAGCTGGAAGGCGACAATAACTCGCCCGGCTATGATTTGTACACCAATACGTTCCTGCCGGAAGCGTTTGAAGCCCATCCGTACCACTGGCCGGTCATCGGCTGGCGCACCGATGTCGAGGCCGTTTCGGGCCGCCGGGATGTAATCTATAACTACTACCGGCAGCACTACATGCCGAACAACGCCGTTGTCGTGATGGTCGGCGACTTCGACACCAAAAAAGCCGTCGGCATTGTCCAGAAATACTTCGGCGTGTACCCGGCCGGAGTTTTAGCCGCGCATCACATCACCCCGGAGCCGCCCCAGCGCGGCGAAAAGCGGGTCACGCTGAAGCGCCCCGGCACGACCGGGCAGGTTTTGATCGGCTACCATGTCCCTGAAACCGGCCAGCCGGACCATTATGTGCTGGACGTTCTTTCACAGATTTTGTCCGGCGGACGCTCCGCCCGGCTGTATCAAGACCTCGTGGAAAAAGGCATCGCCCAGTCTGCCAACGCGGGCGATGAAGACAACCGCGACCCCTATCTGATGACCTTTGACGGCACGCCGAGCGCAGGCGTCACGAATGCCGCCGTTGAGAACGGCCTGGAGTCCGAAGTGGCGAAGCTGCAAGCCGCGCCGGTCACGGCCGATGAGCTGGCGCGGGCGATCAAGCAGACCGAAGCCGGCTTTATCTACCAGAACGACAGCGTTTCCGGCCAGGCCAACGACCTCGGCTCGTATGCCGTCATCAATCTGCCGCACTACCGGGATACCTACCTTGACAAGATACGCGCCGTGACGCCCGCCGACATTCAGCGGGTCGCAAAAGCGTACTTCACCGCCGACAATCGGACCGTCGCGTACTTCGACCCGCAGCCGCTGCCGCCGGGCGCGGCCCCGCCCCCGCCCCCCGTGACCGACAACTTCGGCTCGGCAAAACCTGTCACTGACCCGCGCCAGAAGGCGACTTTGGCGGCTTTGGACAAAGAGTTCAACTTGGTCAGCGCCGCCGCGGCAAAGCCTGCTGCCGCGCCGAAGCCCACGCGCGTCGTTTTGCCGAACGGCATGGTCTTGATTGTCCAGGAGAACCATGCCAACAAGACCGTCGCCCTGAGCGGCTTTGTCCGGGCTGGCTCGGCATTCGACCCCGATGGCAAATACGGCGACGCGGCAATGACGGCGGCGATGCTGGGGCGCGGCACGACAACGGAAACGGCTTTGCAGCTCGCTCTGTCGCTGGAGTCGGTGGGCGCAAGCGTCGGCATCGGCGCAGGCGATGAAACGGCAAGCATTGGCGGCGCGAGCTTGTCGTCGGACTTCGGTCTGACTTTGAACACGCTGGCCGACGAATTGCAGCACCCGTCGTTCCCGCCGGACCAGCTTGCGCGTCTGCGGGCGCAGATTCTGTCGGGCATTGAAGATGCCCGCCAGGACACCGGCGGGACCGGCGGCGCAGGAACCCAGGCCGAGATCGCCTTTGCCCAGGCAATTTATCCCAAAGGCCACCCATACTGGACGCCGACCCTGGACCAGAGTGCGACGGCGATCAAGTCGCTCACGCGGGATGATCTGCTGTCGTTCTACCACACCTACTACCGGCCTGATGCGACCGCGCTGGTTGTCGTCGGCGACGTGAACACCTCCGATGTCGTGCGGCAGGTCACGTCTGCGTTCGGCGGCTGGCCTAAGCCGTCAGCTCCCGCCCCGGAGCTTGTCATCCCCAATGTTGGCCAGCCGGCGAAAGCGCCCGCGCCGATTGTCATTCCGCTGGCCGATGCCCCGCAGACAAGTATTTTGTTCGGCTACAGTGGCGGCCTGACTCAGACCAGCCCGGACTACTACGCCGCCCAGATCCTCAACTACACGCTCGGCGGGGACACGTTCGGCTCGCGCCTCGGCAAGACCATCCGCGACCAGAACGGCCTGGCCTACTCGGTCTCGTCGGGCTTTGAGGCCCAGCACGGTGCAGGTCCGTTCCAGGTATTTATCGGCGCGAACCCCAAAAACGCCGCCCGCGCGATCACGCTGATGCGCCAGATCATCACTCAGGAGCAGCAGTACGGGGTCACGCCCGACGAGGTTCAGCAGGCGAAGCTCTACATCACCGGCTCCTACCCCCTGCGCTTGGAAACCAACGCCGGCGTCGCCGGTGTTCTCAACCTGGCCGAAGACTACGGCCTGGGGCTAGACTTCCCGCAGCGCCGCAACGCCCTCTATAACGCCGTCACCGTAGACCAGGTCAACGCCGCCGCCAAAAAGTACCTCCACCCCGGCACCGGCGTTTTAGTCATCGCAGGCGCAACCCCGCAATAACAGCGACAGCGTGTAAACGAAGCCCGGCACTCTCTAAGAGTGCCGGGCTTTTGTGTGCTGATAAAATGACACCTGGCGCGAAGTATCGCTTGGTGAGAAAGTTAGTCACCACCACTGCCGGACCAAAATGAGGCTTCAGATGAATCGCGGCAGTCGCAGACCGTTGCTATCGTTCTTCCCCTCTCGATCACCACATTAGTCCCGGAAACTTACGTCAGTCCCGGAAACTTACATTGGTTTCATGGATGGAAAACGGGGAAACACGGCAGCCGGCGCGTGGTACTGCCGGGACCACTCCGGCCATTCGACATCCACCGCGCCGGTGTCATGCGTGACGATACGCCAGCGGCCATGAACACGGCGGAGTAGGGCGATAACTAGATTGCTGTCATTGCTGGCATTGTAGTAGGCATTGCCCATTGGGTCACCGTTTTCGTGGCGGAACTCCGCGATGACAAATGCCCAATCATGCAGGACGCGGAAGTCACCCGTAAGAGGAGCAATGACAAAGATGACCCGCATGCCGAGGTCTTTCTCAACAGGCACACGCAGAGTATTCATAATCGCTTTGCGTTCGGAGCTGCCGGGCTTCGGTGTATAAACGCCGCTTTGAGCCGCCGCTGGCAGAGCAGCGGCGAGAAGGCCAATCACAAAGAGAATAAAGGCTGCCGTCGGTTCACTACCGGTGAACACCGTCTTTTGCTGCATGACGCTCTCCTTTACTGCATTAGCACCTGCCGTGATCTTAACCCAAGCCGTAAAACTTTGGGCCGCTAAACTTTCGTGTCTTTGGGTCGTAAGTCGCCTCGAAAAAGCCTGTGCCGCCGTCCATAACAAACACGGCATGATGGCGCCAGTCGAACTTGCTCCGGCCATATTCCGAGGCGACGGCTGCACTAAAGCCGTTGACATAAATCAAATGCTTGCCGTCTTTCACAATGCCGATGTACTGCCGGTAGTAGCCGGCAATGGGTCGAGGCATATTCGCTTCCAGCCGCCGCAGGTCAGCCGGCTGCGGAGTCCAGTAGCTGGAAGCACCTGAACCCAGCAGGTGCGGTCCTTCCGACAAAGGCAATACCGTCGAGTGCGCCAGACCTGTCGCTCTTCCAGAGACTGTCGCTTTTCCAGGGGCGGCATAAGCCGATCCCATCACGGCAAACATCAGGGCGCAGGTCGCAGCGCTCCATTTCATCCTCTGCATGACTTTCATCCTCCGCGCAAGCCTGTCAAGCCGGTCGCACGGTCACCGGTTGTGTCGGCGGTCGGAGTCGGCTGGGCCATGTCGGTCGCATCGAGGTCGCCGCCCATTTCGCTGGCGGCCGCATTGTCCAGCGTCCTCCGGCCAATATCTTCCGCGCCGCTGCCTGGCGGCATCTCCGGCACGGCGTCGCCCTCGGTGATGCCACCGCCGGGCAAAATCTCCGTTTCGCCCAGTCCGGGAATATGGATTTTCTCGTCATTCTCAATCTTCTCGTCGTCTTGATCCGGCATGGTCTGTTCCTCGCTTTGAGACAGAATACCGCGCTTTTGTCTGCCGCCAAACCCGGCACGATTGCCAAAGCCGCGGAAAATCGGGTACACAAGTAGCAGAACCGTAACGCGAGGAGAATTTGATGGAAAGCCGCACCGACCCGATGGCCCCCAACACAATCGGCGATGACTCTGCCGACGCCGAAATCGCCGGCAGTCAGGAGCCGCTGAAGATGTACGAAGATGGCCCCGCCCCGCCGCCCGGCGCACTTGACACGGCGTTCCCCGATACCAGCCCAACCGAAAGTGCCCAGAGCGACCCGGAAATGTTCGGCGGTCTCGGCGATGAAGACCTGACAGGCGACCCCGGACAGCTTGCCGGCTCGCGTGATCCCAGCATCGCGCACAGCATCGAAAACGACGACCGGCCCGGCCCGAAAGAAGGCGGAACGCCCTACGACGCCGAAGGCGCGAGCGGCTCGGAAGGGGAATAAAGCACAAAAGCACCGGCACTGGAAGTGCCGGTCTACTGTTGAGTGAAAGTCGAAGTGACTACGGAGGTAGATTCGAGTGTGTTTCTTATATTTAGTCGCCTCGACTTTCATTCCAAAGTAGACCGGCACTTCCAGTGCCGGTTCCAAGCGGCTGTTTGAAACCTGTATGCCTATTTTCCATCTTTCCGTACCGCCGCTGCATCTTGCCCTGCTGCTACTGGCCGCGTTTGCCGCCGGGGCAATTAACTCGGTCGCCGGGGGCGGGACACTGTTGACCTTCCCGGTGCTGCTGTCCGTGCTGGGGAATGTGCCGAACGGCTCAGTCATCGCGAACGGCACCAGCACTGTCGCGCTGGTGCCGGGGTCCATGAGCGCGTTTTGGGGCTACCGCAAGGAAGTGGCGGGCCAGAAGCGCAGTCTTTGGGAGATGGCCGTGCCGAGTGTCCTCGGTGGCTTAGTCGGCGCGTACCTGGCAACCCATGTCTCGTCGGCTCTGTTCAGCCGGCTGGTCCCGTGGCTGATCTTTGGGGCGACATTTTTGTTTCTTGTGCAGGACCCCGTGCGACGGTGGATCGGGCGCGGGACGGCAGACGCTGAAAACGCCGCGCCCAAGCCGCTTGGTGTCGGCGGCATGATCTTTCAGTTCTTTGTCGCGATCTACGGCGGCTTCTTCGGCGCGGGTATCGGGATTCTGATGCTGGCCGCGCTCGGCTTTTTGGGGCAGACAAACATTCACCGGATGAACGGCCTGAAGAACTTCGCGGCGGTCTGCATCAATGGGGTCGGGGCGCTGACGTTTATCTTCTACCACCGGGTGGACTGGACACTGGCGCTGCTGATGATGGCGCTGGCGATCATTGGCGGCTATGCAGGAGCGGGGCTGGCCCAGAAGGCGGGCCAAGCTAATGTCCGCCGCCTGGTCATTTTCATCGGTCTGGCGTTCGGGGCCTATACACTGTACGGCCAATTGCATCACGGATAATCTTCCCATGTCCCATGATACCGAGCCGACATCCCGTAAAGCGGAGTTTCGGCAGCGCAACGACTTTTCCGGCGGTTCACTGCCGAGCGATACCGAGCCGCGCTGGCCGGCGATTACTGCATTGGTAGGGGCAGTCGGCTTGTTCGGTGTTCTGCCCCAATATCTATCGTTTGGCCCGCGCTGGCTGCCCGCCCTGATTATCGGGTTGCTTCTGGTCCCGACGCTTGTCTCGCGCCTGCGCGGTCATCAGCACAC
Source organism: Capsulimonadaceae bacterium (assembly GCA_965213825.1). Classification (GTDB taxonomy): domain Bacteria; phylum Armatimonadota; class Armatimonadia; order Armatimonadales; family Capsulimonadaceae; genus JANXMY01. The sequence continues at coordinate 140,175 of CBDCAE010000009.1, read as the reverse complement.
AAACCGGGTGCTGGGGATGACCATTGCGGGCGTGGAAACGTTCTTTTTGATCGCGTCGCTGGCAAAGCTGGTCGCCTCGCTGCTAGATGCCCATAGCGGGATGCACATTCTCACACCGGTACGGCTGCTGGTTTCCGCCGGGGCGCTGTGGTTCACCAACGTGCTTGTGTTTGCCCTCTGGTACTGGCAGCTGGACGCGGGCGGGCCGCATCAGCGCGACCATGCCGCAAAGTATGCGTCGGACTCGTTTTTGTTCCCGCAGATGACCATGAGCAGCAATCAGCTCGCCGAATGCGGGCAGGCCCGCTGGTCCCCAAATTTTGTGGATTATCTGTTTCTGGCGTTCAACAGCAGCACGGCCCTGTCGCCCGCCGACACGGCGGTTCTATCCCGGTGGGCCAAGCTCCTCATGATGGTTCAGGCAAGCATCTCGCTGACCGTCATCGCCGTTCTCGCCGCCCGCGCGATCAACACGCTGAATTAGGAACACCATGCCTGAAGAAATCGAAGTGCCGCTGGAACACCTGCACGAGCAGATTGCCGATGCCCACGAGGAAGCCCACGGAGAAGTCCAGAAGGGCGACAGCAAAGAACATGCGGACTGGACCAAGTCCATTGCTGTCGTGACCGCGATCCTGGCCGTTGTCGCCGCCGTCGGCTCGCTCCGGGCGGGGCTTCTGGTCAACGAAGCGCTGCTCGCTAAAAATGATGAGATCAGCCTTCGAACGCAGGCCACCGATCAATGGAACTACTACCAGTCTAAAAGCATCAAGGGGGTTGTTTATGCGACGACGGCCCAGCTTCTGCCGCCGAACTCGCCGCAGCTTGCGAAAAGCCGGGCGGAAGCCGCCCGTTACGCCCATGAGCAGACGGCCATTCAGGCCAAAGCCGAAGGCATGGAAAAACGCGCCGACGCCAAGGACAAGTCATCCGCCGAAGACATGGACAGCCACCATATCTTCGCGTTCTCGGTCTCGCTCTGCCAGATTGCCATCGCCCTGTCCGCCATCGCCGCCCTCACCCGCAGCCGCCGGGTCTGGGTTTTTTCACTTGCGGCGGGCGCTGCCGGTATCCTCGCCCTCGTCGGCGGCTTCTTCGGCCTCCACCTGCCGTTCGCGTTTTAATTCTCGCCTTTTCAACTGTCGCTTTTTGAGAAACTGCCATGACCGAACCGGAACTGCTCGCCCTGCTGACTTCCCTGCGCCTGGAGCGGCATGAAGCCGAGTGGATTGAGTTCAAGCACAACAATGAAGAACCGGAGATGATCGGCAAAGACATCTCCGCGCTTGCCAATGCTGCCGCGCTGGTGGGCAAAGAGCGTTCTTATTTTGTTTGGGGCATCGAGGACAAAACGCATAACATTCTTGGCACGACGTTCAAGCCCCGGCAAGCAAAGATCGGCAACGAGGAACTGGAATCCTGGCTGTCGCATCATCTCTCCCCTCGTCCTGACTTTCGCTTCCATGAGTTTCAAACCGAAGGCAAGTCTCTGGTGCTGCTAATCAATCCGCCTGCACAGCACACGCCGGTTCGCTGGAAGGAAGCCGCTTATGTCCGGGTCGGCAGTTACACGAAAAAACTCAACGATTACCCAGAAAAAGAACGCGCTCTTTGGCTTCAGCTTTCCCAGCAGAAGTTTGAGGCGCAGATTGCCATTCAGAACGTGTCCGACGACGAGGTTCTCTCGCTGCTGGATTTTGATGCCTATTACCGCCTCACCCAGCAATCTCTGCCGACGGCGAAAAGCGGTATCTTGGAGCGCCTTGCAACAGAAAAGATGGTTGTTCCGCGTCTGGATCGGTTTGACATCACAAACTTCGGCGCTATTCTCTTTGCCCGGCGCTTGTCTGACTTCGAGACTTTGGGGCGGAAAGCGGTTCGAGTGATTGATTACAACGGCAGCAGCCGGATTAAAGGCGGAAAAGAATTTGTCGCGGATTCGGGGTACGCGGCTGTCTTTGAACCCCTAATTGCTTATATCAAAAGCCGTTTGCCGAACAGCACTTATATTGCAGAAGCGCTGCGCGTGGAAACAGAAATCTATCCCAGCATTGCCATTCGTGAGCTTGTTGCCAATGCTGTTATCCATCAAGACTTCAGCGTGACGGGAGACAGCCCGATGGTTCAGATTTTTGATGACCGGATGGAGATCATCAATCCCGGCAAGCCGCTGATCAGCCCCCTGCGTTTCATTGATGAGCCGCCGCAGTCCCGCAACGAAAATTTGGCGAAGTTCATGCGCCGTGTGAAAATCTGTGAGGAGCAGGGAAGCGGTATAGACAAAGTCATTGCGGCGGTTGAGTTTTGGCAGCTTCCTGCGCCGGATTTTTCAGTGACGGAGAAGCATACGCGGGTCTATCTTTATGCACATCGTCCTTTTCGAGAGATGAGCAGCCTGGACCGCACCCGCGCTTGTTATCAGCATGTCGCATTAATGCGTGAGTTCAATCAGCCGGCCACTAATGCCAGCCTTAGAAAACGGTTTGGATTTGAAGATGAAGGAACAAAAACGGTCTCCAAAATTATTTCGGACACAATCAAAGAAGGTTTGATCAAGCCTTATGATCCTGATAATCGGTCCCCGCGCTATGCGCGTTATATTCCCTGGTGGGCATGAGGGTTTCATATCCCCTTCATATCCCAATCACGCCTAAATATGCTCTAAAGTGAAGCCTTTTTTGCCAACTTCAGAGTAACAAGTAACTTTATCTACTAATAGATGAAACATCACTCACAATTTTGCAATGTTTTCATATCCCCTTTATATCCCTGGCAGAAACAGTGAGCTTTTGCCCCTCAACCCTGCCCTGCCCGCCATTGACGCATAATGAACAGCACAAGACTCTTCAAGACCATGCTGCTTTGCTCTACCTTCAGTGTCTTGATCGCAAGCGGTCTCGGCGCAAAAACGCTGATGCTTCGCAGCGGCGGCACGGCGCTGGCTATGGTTCCCGGCAAGGGGGGAAGCGGCCTGCGGCTTGGGTTTGACCGACAGACGGGGGGAGGCTACCGGCAGCCGCTGCCGCTGGCGGTGGATGTCGTGGATAAAAGCGGTGCGGCGGTGCATCTGACCGGCGGCTATGAAGCCGCTGCAAAGACGGCCGGCGGCCTGGTCTGCACGGGAACGCTTCAAACCGCGCACGGCACGAGATTTCGGATTACCGACACGTTTCACGCGCTGCCGAAAGCCGCCGCGTTTGTGCTCTCCCGCACTGTCGCCGTTTCCTCGCCCAGCCCCGACGACCAAGGCTTCAACTCGCAGTTTAGCTGGGAGCCGGAGTTCTCCGCGGCCTTGACCAATGATGACTGCTTTGTGCCGGCGGTCTGGTACAAGCAGAATGCCCATGTGCCGCCGAGAGCTTTGGCTTCTTCGCTGACCGACCGGATTTACTTGTTTCGCGAAGACCGCTTGCCGCTGCCGCTGGTTTCCGTGCGGGACCGGCGCACCGGCGTCACGCTGCTGCTGGCGCACCTCGGCGGTCATCCGGCGACGTTTGCCGGGGAAGATGGGTTAAGCCGCATCATAGACGCACGGATGCAGTTCGGCTCGCTGGGCCTGCTTAACACGGGGCGTCCTGCACCAGCATTTATGTTCCCTGGGACAGAGGGGGAGCGGACTTATACCTACGGCGGCTCCGTGCAGAACAACCGCTGGGCGTACCGCAGCCACCCGGTCGCCGCCGGGGTGCTGCACTCCTACACGCTGCTGTTTGCGCTGTCCCAAACGCCGAGCTTCCCCGCCGCCGTGCGGCACGGCTGGCGGACCGTTTATGCACAAGCTGCGCCGCCGGTGGTTCCTGTGCCTCTCGGCAAAGTCTACAAAGACAGTCTTAACTTGCTGGCGGCAGTCACGCACCCGTACAATGGCGTAATCAGTGTCCCCTTTGAGGCAAGCATCCCGGACGGCCATGTTTACGACACCAGCAGCGAGATGCGGTTTGTCGGGCAGGCGCTCCCTGCCGCCGCCCTGCTGCTGCGCGGCAGCTTGGAGGGTGACACCGCCGCCGCTGCCTATGCCGAGCAGGTCGTGGACTTCTGGGCGACCAACTCCATGACCCCGAACGGAATGCCGCACGGCTGGTATGATATTCACGCGGACGGCACGTTTACCTGGCGGTCCGACCCGCTGTTTCTGCGGATCGCGTCCGACGGCATGGACGGGACGCTTCATGCCTGGAACATTCTGCACGTCCGGGGACAGGACAAGCCGGACTGGCTGCGGTTCTGCCGCCGCTACGGAGACTGGCTGGTGCAGGCGCAGGCATCCGACGGCTCCTGGGCGCGGTCCTACGGCTTCGATGGCCGCGTCGTCAACCCCGCGACCGATACGACCGACCAGCCCATTCCGTTTCTTGTGGACCTCTATTTCGCGACGGGGGATGTCAAATACAAACAGGCGGCTCTGCGGGCGGCAGAGTTTTCCTGGAAGTCGGTGCATCAAGGCTATGCGTATGTTGGCAGGACACCGAATAACCCGAATGTCCTGGACAAAGAAGGCGGGACCGAAGCGCTGTCGGCGTTCCTGGCGCTGTACGACTTAACGCAGGATAAGCGCTGGGTTCAGGCCGCCGCCCAGGCTGCCGACTACTGCGAGTCATGGGTCTACTGCTAGAATATCCCAATGCCGCCCGGCGACCCGAAAATTGTGTATCCTCGAAGCCGCACGACCATCGGCCTCAGCATCATCGCGACCGGCCAGTCCGGGTCTGACGATTACATGGCCGGTGCGCCGTTTCTTTTTTACCGCTTGTCTCTGCTCACGGGCGACGCGCACTACCGGGATTTTGCGCTCTTGCTTTTGTATGACACCAAGCAAATGCTGGATTGGGACGGCACCCTCGGCTACAAATACCCCGGTCTGCTGACGGAAGCTCTGTCTCTGCCGCCGCTGCGGGGGCATGGGGTCAAAAGCTGGCTGCTCTGGCTTTCGGTCTGTGTTCTTCAGCCAATGGTAGATTTGCGGCAGACGTTCGGGACGCTTGACATCGCCCAGATCGAGCGGATGCCCCACGCGGAGCGTCTGCGCCGGATGGCGGCTTACAGCCGCACACGCGGTTTTTAGCCGGCGGCTTTCAGGCCCGATTCTGGCGGCGCACGATCCACTTCTGGCTGCCGTGCGCCAGCCGCTTTTCAGCCTCGGACGGCGTCAGCCAGAGCAGCGTGTGGTCGGTCTCAGTCGCCGCGCCCTGCCCGCTTTCATCTGAAAACGCCGCCACGAAAAAGATGCAGTCTTTGCGGATGGCGTAGGCGTGGCCTTCCGTGCAGCGGTATTCGGCAGCTTCACCGAGGCGCTCGCCGACGGTGACGCCGAGGCCGCACTCTTCCCGCACTTCGCGCACAAGCGCTTCTTCCGGCGACTCTCCCTCTTCAATCCCGCCGCCGGGCAGAAATCCGCCGCGCGGCGTTTCCATGACCGCGATGCGCCCCTGCCTGTCATAAACCAGGCCATACGCGCCGGGGCGCGGGACATAGACCCGGCCCGGCTCTTTGGCTCCGAACTCTGGAATAGTGTGCTCTTCGGTCAGCAGCATGAAAGTTTATTCGTGTTTCGGGCCAATGTCGCCGGCGACATCCGCGCCGAGGTCGCTGTCGTTGGTCCCGCCTTCGTCCAGCGCGTCGCTGCCGGTTGTGAGCTGCCGGTCGCCGTCGGGCAGTGTGTCCATTTCGTCGTCTGCGCCTGCATCAAACAGTTCGTCGTTTTCGGTGTCCATCGCTAGTCTCCCGAACGGGATGTACCCGGACGGCGGGCCTTAAGAAACGCCTGGACACACTGCGGGTCCCACTGAGTTCCCGCACCGCCCTCTAAAATGGCAAAGGCGCGAGCCGGCTCCATCCCCTTGCGGTAGGGACGGTCGGTGGTCATGGCCGAGTAAGCATCGGCGACTGCCATGATCCGCGCGGTCAGCGGTGTTTCTTCTGCGATGAGGCCGAACGGATACCCGCCGCCGTCCCAGCGCTCGTGGTGGTGGCGTACGGCATCCAAAGTCTCCTCAAATCCCGGCACGGCTCCGACAATAACCGATCCCATCAGCGGATGCTGCTTGATTGCTTCGTAATCGTCTTCCGTGAGGCGTCCGGGCTTCCGCAGAATAGCGTCGGGAACCCCGATTTTGCCGACATCGTGCAGCAGTGCGGCGATCTCGATGGTCCGCTGGGCGGCGGCGTCGAAGCCGAGCGCGTCGGCGATTTGCCGGCAGTGGTGCATGACATCTTCGGAGTGCCGCCGGGTGTAGCGGTCCTTGTTATCCACCGCTGTCACGAGAGCGTCCAGCATTGTAAAGCCGCCGACGGCCTCGGCGAGCGAGCGGCGTACTTGGAGGGCATGGCCGTCGGTGTCGCCACCGGACTTTGCGACCCGCAGCCGGGCGTCGGCGGCTTCCAGCAAAGCCGCCTGGGTCACACCGTCGCCTGGGAAACACGCCAGGCCAACCGACAGCGTAAAGGGAATCATCGTTTCGTAGCCCGGCGGCTGGTATCCGGCCCGCGCGGCGGCCTCACGCAGCCGGCCCGCCATTGCCTGGGCGCTGTCGGCAGAGGCACCGGGCAGGAGCAGGGCGAACTCGTCGCCGCCGAACCGTGCCAGCACGTCACCGGGACTGCAAACCGACTCGAATATCCGGGAAATCCGGCGCAGAACGTCGTCGCCCGCCAGATGCCCATGAGCGTCGTTGAAGAACTTGAAGTTTTCCAAATCCACCACCAGCAGCGCCCCGCCCGCGCCGCCCTGCGGCAAGGCATCCACCTCTTCTTTCAGATGCTTGTGGAACGCCCGATGGTTCGGAAGGCCCGTCAGCGGATCGTGGTCCGCCCGCGCCAGTGCGACGGCTAGCAGCGCCTCGGTTTGAACCAGCAGCTCGTCCTGTTCTCGCTCCATCGCTTTGCGCTCGCTCATGTCCCGAATGTAAGCCGTGAAGATCAGGGAGCCTTCCACTTGTACTGTGGTCGCCGCAAGCTCTATGGGGAACTCCCGGCCGTCTTGGTGCCGCGCCGTCACTTCAATGCGATTGTTCAGCACCGGCCCTTCTCCGGTCGTGAGAAAGTGTGCCAATCCCTGCTGATGGGCCGTCCGTAGGTGGGGGGGAATAATCAGCTCGGCGACTCTTCGCCCGACCGCCTCCGCAGGCGCATAGCCGAAGGTGCGCGTAGCCGCAGGGTTCCAATCCGTCACAAGACCGTCTTGATCCATGCCGATGATGCAGTCAATCGCGGTTTCCAAAATCGCAGCTTTGTGGGCTTCGCTCCGGCGCAGTTTTTCCTGGGCATTCGCCTCCTTGGTGATGTCGCGGGCGAGGGACGCGCAGCCGACGGTCCGCCCGCCTTCGTCCAGCAGCGGCGTGTTATACCATTCGCACAAAACGATTTCGCCGGACTTGGTGCGGTTGAAGTTGGTGGAGCGGGTCCCGCCGGTGTGGGTCAAAATGCTGTGCCGGACCTGCTCGATATGGGTCTGCTCCGATTCGGGGACAATCAAATCAACAACGCTGCGCCCGACCGCTTCGGCGGCCGAATAGCCGAAGGTCCGCTCGGCGGCGGGGTTCCAGTCGGTGACTGTCATGTCCGGGGCAACCTCAATCGCGGCCAGCGGCATCTGCTCCACATGGAATGCAAACTTCTGCTCGGAGCGGCGCAGGGCGTCCTCGGTGTGAACCCGCTCCGTCACATCTTGCGCGACTGTCATCAGCGCGTCCCGTCCGCCGAACTGCACGGAATGCGAAGAAACGTCCGCCCAAATCGGGGTGCCGTTTTTGGTCTGATGCCGCCAAGTGCCCCGCTTGCCGCCGGAAAAGCCGGATGCCACCAATTTTCTCAGATGTGCTTGGACATGCAGACGTTCTTCGGCGGGCTGAACATCGAGAACCGTCAGCGCCAGAAACTCCGCCCGCGTGTAGCCGTACAGCGCCAGGGCCGTCTTGTTGACATCCAAAAAGTTCAGCGTTTCAGAATCGAAGACCCACATAGGGTAGGGGTTCTCGGAAAACATCTGCTGGTGGAGCGTATAGGTTTCTTCGGCGGCCAGCCGCGCCCGGCGCAGCTCAAGCTCGGAGACGACCGACGCGGCAAGGCTCCGCAGCAGGTCCTGCTCGCTTTGGCAGAACTTGCGCGGCCGGACATCCAGGAGGCAGAGCGTGCCAAGCAGAGCGCCGTCCGGTGTCAGCAGCGGCATACCGGCGTAGAAACGCAGTTTCGCGCGGCCGATCATGAGTGGCAGGGAGGAAAAACGGGGATCGAGAAGCGTGTCTTCAATCGTCAGCGCCTGCCGTGTTTTGATGACACAGGAACACAGAGTGCTGCTGCGGCTGATCTCGCCCGGCATGGCGTCTCGGCCCGGGCCGCCGACCGACTTAAACCAGAGCCGGTCTCGATCAACCAAGCCGACTGTGCTTACCGGCATATCAAATAAACGAGCGGCTAGGTCTGTGAGCCGATCGAATGCGGCTTCCGGCGGCGTGTCGAGAACCGCATAGCTTTGAAGCGCCTCAATCCGCGCGTCTTCACTCAGCGGGAGAGATGCGCCATTTTCGGCAGCGCGTTTCGCGTGGAGAGGAAAGGGATAGGATGGCGGCACAGCGTTCTTTTCCTGCATCCTGAGTCTTACCTGCGTTTTCGTCTTTCTGCGCGATAGCGCTGCTTTTATCTCGGCAAATGAACCAAACTTCTTCAGCTTTGCCTGTATCTTACCATACTTTGTTTTGTTAGGCAAAGCCAGTCGCATGAAATCGTGTACCAAAAGCTGGATGCCCGCTACACTGGGGCTGCCCTTCTCTCTAGTTCCCTTGTATAAACGCCAAAGATAGAAGCAGAAAAAACTGAACGAGCCTCAAGAAGACACACCGCTGCCATTCTTGTTTTATTCCTTTTTGTTTTCGCAGACATAATGAAAAACCTTCCCAAGAGCGCACAATTCTATTTAATCCTCGTTGACCTGCTGGGCGCGGCAGCGGCGGTAGTTGCCGCGCGTTTCCCGGCGCTGAGGGCCGAGTCCGGCGCGTGGGAGCTGATCGCCTATCTCGTGCTGGCCGCGCTGGTCGCCCGAACGAAAATCCGCCTGATGCAGCGCCGAAGCGCAGAAGACCATGTCTCCATGTCGGTGGCGTATGTATTGACCTTTACGGCCATGCTGCGGTTTGGACCGGCTGCCGCCCTGCTGGTCGGGGCGGTCGGCAGCCTGTCCGGCTGCCTTTTTCCCAAACGGCAGGCCCTCTACCAGCTTTTGTTCAATGTCGCGCTGACAATGGTGGAGACGCTGGCCGCAAGCTTTGTGTTTTTGGGCCTCAACAACGGCTCGCAGGCTTTGCGGAACCCCGGTAGCTACCCGGCAGTCGCTGCCGCCAGCCTTGTCTTTTTCCTGGTCAACACCGGCGGGGTCGCCATCATCACCGGCCTTTGCACCGGGCAGAACGGATTTCGGGTCTGGCGCACGACATTTTTGTGGACCGTGCCGTCCTTCTTTGCCGGCGCGTGCGTCTCCACACTGGCCCTGCTGCTGTTCAGCAGCCATTCGGCATACATTCTGATCCTGCTGTCGCCGCTCGGCTGGGTGCTGTACCAGAACTTTGCGACGACGAGCGCCCGCACGGAAGAAAAACAGCAGCATATCGAAGAATTGCAGCTCGGCCAGGAGCATCTCGCCGATCTGTATCTCGCCACCATCAAAAGCCTTGCGCTGGCGATTGACGCTAAAGACCAGTACACGCACCAGCATATTCTGCGGGTGCAGCGCTACGCGGTCGCCGCCGCAAAGCATCTGGGGCTGACCGGCAGCGAGCTGGAAGCGATCAACACGGGTGCCCTGCTCCACGACATCGGCAAGCTCGGCGTCCCCGAATATGTCCTGCTGAAGCCCGGACGGCTCACCGACGAAGAGTTCGCCAAAATCAAGCAGCACCCGGAAATCGGCGCGGCGATTCTCGACCCGGTCGAGTTTCCCTGGCCGGTCCTGCCGGTGGTGCGCTCCCACCACGAAAAGTGGGACGGCACCGGCTACCCGGACGGTCTGGCGGGCGAGGACATCCCCCGGACGGCGCGAATACTTGCCGTGGCCGATGTGTATGACGCCCTGACATCGTCCCGTTCGTACCGCAATGCGTGGACCCACGAGCGGGCCTGCGAAGTCATCAAAAAAGACCGTGGGACACATTTTGACCCGATGATCGCCGATGCCTTTTTGGAGATCATCACCGCCGTCGTCGAAGAAATGGCGCGGGAAGGTGACGGCCCACTGTTCATCGCCGAGCCGGCGGCGTCCGCCGCCGCCGCCAGCCCGTCGGACCAGGCGGCGCGGGCGATCCACCAGGCGTCATCGGAGCTGTGGGCGCTGTACGAAGTCGTGCAGACATTGTCGTCGAGTGTCGGCTTGGAAGAAACGCTGGAGATTTTAGGGCGTAAGCTCGAAGCGCTTCTGCCGGGAACGACTGCCTTGTTTCTGCTGCGCTCGACCGACGCCGACGAACCGAAGACAGAAGACATGGTGGTTCGGTCAGTGGTCGGCATCAACCGCGAGTTCTTTGCCGGTGCCAAGACTCTGGGCCGAACTTCGGCGTCGGTCGCCCGCACCCGGACGACCTATTTAGGCGAGTACGACGCCGACGATCTGCTGCTGACTTCCTCGCAGACAACCCAGTGGACCCCGCTGCAAACGGCGCTGATCGTGCCGATCTCCCATCAAGGCGAAGTGCTGGGAACGATCAACTTGTATCACCCGAACATCGGCGCGTTCAGCGCCCACGACAAGCAGCTTCTCGAAACCATCGCCGCCCGGGCGGCGACCGCGCTGTACAACGGACTATTGTTCGACCGGACCCGCTCTCATGCGTTCACCGATCCGCTGACCGGCTTGTACAACATCCGGCACATCACCCAGCATGTCGAAGACTGCTGCCGAGAAGCCCTGCCGTTTGCCCTGCTGTGTTTGGATCTTGACTCTTTCAAGCCGATCAACGACAATTTCGGCCATCAGAAAGGCGACCAGGTGCTGCGCGATCTCTCTGCGCTGTTCCTAGACGCGCTGCGTCCCGGCGACATCGCGGCCCGCTACGGCGGCGACGAGTTCCTCGTTTACATGCAGGGCGGGACGGCGGAAGACGCCGAAGTTTTGGCCGACCACCTGCAAGCGGCGGTTGAGAACTACGATCCCGGCCTGATCCACCCGCGCCTCGGTGCCCTGCATCTCGGCGTCTCCATCGGCTACGGCTGCTTCCCCGGCGACGGTACCGATTTCGCGTCGCTGATCGCCGACGCCGACGCGCATATGTACCGCGAAAAGACCGAGCGTAAGCTGGGCCGCCTCGCCGGGGAAGGCCGGTCGCCCGCCGGCCTCTACTCCCAGGACCTGCACTCCCTCGGCGGCGAGTTCACCACTTTGCCCCGCGCCGCGTAGTGCTACTCACCCCCTGTAGGGGCAGGGCTTGCCCCTGCCCTTCCTTCTCATTCCCACCTCTTTTTCTTCTCATTCCCGCCTCTTTTTGCTTTCCCGTATCCTTCACAGTAACGCGCCTTTCCCGAAACGGCACAATGAGAAAGACGGTTCCTGCCTCCCTCGATCCAGGCACGGCGAGAACGCCGGAATGCAGATCGAACGGGCCGGAGCCACAGCCAACTTTCGCATCCGACAAACGCAAACCCGGCAAAAGCCGGGGACGCAAAGCTGCGGGCCTTCCACTTGCCCTTTGCAGGTGATGGCAGCCGGGCCGCCGAACTGCGGCAATCACGAGAAAGACCCTTAATGAAAGCATTTTCTGTTCCACGCCGAATTTCTGCCGGCCTTCTTCCTGCCGGCCTTGTCGCTGCCGCCGTGCTGGCGATGAACGCTCCTGCCCAGTCTGCTTCTCTCGCTTTCGCGCCTGCTTTGTCCAAAGTGGATGGACCTGTTGGCCGGCTGATGACCGGGCCGCGAACACACGGAGCCTCGGAGGTCATTGTTAAAATGGACGGCCCCCTGACGCCGCCGCAGTCCGCCCGGCTGGCGCGGCTGGGCGCAGACATCACGCGGCGTCTGCCGATCATTCAGTCGGTCGCTTTGCGCCTGCCGACGCGCAATTTGAAGAGGCTGGCGGCCCTGCCGTTTGTGACCCATATTTCCAATGATGGCAAAGTTACCAAGTGCGACGAGTTCACGGTCGGGTCCAGCGGGGCGGGGTATGCTTTCCAGCGCTATGCTCTGACCGGAAGCGGGGTGGGGGTTGCTGTTTTAGACAGCGGTATCCGCTACGGCCAGGACCTTGATGTTCTTGGGAGCGGCACTCCGCGCGTGCGCGGCGCGATCAGTTTTGTCCCGAACGACACCAACACGGATGACGCCTGCGGCCACGGCACCCACGTCGCCGGCATCATCGCCGGCAACGGCACCCTGTCCACCGGAACGAACTTCACGCACACCTACTACGGCATCGCCCGGTCGGCGAACCTGATCAACGTGCGCGTGCTGGATGCCAATGGCGGCAGCAGCGTCAGCACGGTCATTGCCGGCCTCCAGTGGACCGTCAAGAACGCCCGTCAGTATAACATCCGGGTCATCAACTTGTCTTTAGGCCATCCGGTGGGCGAAAGCTACACGACGGACCCGATCTGCCAGGCGGTGGAAGCCGCTTACAAAGCGGGCATCGTCGTGGTCTGCGCCGCCGGCAACGAAGGCCGGGTCAACGGGACGACAAACACGCCGGGCCTGGACAACGAGGGGTGGGGAACGGCCTACGGCACGATCCAGAGTCCTGCCAACGACCCATATGTCATCACGGTGGGCGCAACCAAGTCTATGGACGGCAACCGGACCGATGACCGCGTCGCGACGTATTCCAGCCGGGGACCGAGCCGTTTGGACCTGGTGATGAAGCCCGACATCATCGCCCCCGGCAACAAAGTCATTTCCTTGTACTCGTACAACTCCACGCTGTTCAAGTACAACACGGCGAACGGCAATAACCTGCCTGCCGAGGCGTACCAAAAGACGACCTGGAACGGCAACTCGACCGACTACTTCCAGTTGTCGGGGACGAGCATGGCCTCGCCGGTCGTGGCCGGAGCCGCCGCCCTGCTGCTGCAAGCGAACCCCAACCTCTCGCCTGACACCATCAAGGCCCGCCTGATGCTGTCCGCCGACAAGTGGGCCGCGCCCGACGGCACGCAGGACCCGCTGACCTACGGCGCAGGCTACCTCAACATTCCGGCGGCGCTTGCCTCCACGGCGGTGGCACAGGGGCCAGCGGCCAGCCCCGCGCTTCTTGCTAACTCCGACGGCAGCGTCTCGGTAGACCTGAGCCGTGCCATGTGGGGTTCGAGCTTATGGGGAACGGGCGTGGTTGACTTGCGGGCGATGTGGGGGAGCCGGGCGATGTGGGGCAGCTCCAGCGTAGACATGAGCCGCGCGATGTGGGGCAGCAATACGACGTTCACGGCCAGCCGTGCAATGTGGGGTTCCAGCGCTCCTTCGGCGAGCCGGGCGATGTGGGGCAGCAGCGTGTGGGGCGACCGGGCGATGTGGGGCAGCTCCACCACGGCGGTTGACCTGACTGCTACGGCCATCCACGGGGAGTAATCTTCGGAAGAGCAATTTTCGGAAGAATAATCTTTGGGAAGGCATGACGGAAAAGGGAGAAGGCATCGCCTTCTCCCTCTTTTTTGCGGCGCAGCCCGACTTTCCCGTATCCTTCACAGTGACGTGCCTTTCCCGAAACGGCACAATAAGAAAGACGGTTCTTGCCGCCCCCGATCAAGGCACGGCGGCAGCGCCGGAACGCAACGCCGACGGGTCTGTGCAAATCTTCATGCTGCACAGATAGCCGGGCCGCCGCGGGGCGATTTTCCCGCGGACAGGCAGGAGCTGTATCAGCTATCCTTCGCATCCGACAAACGCAAACCCGGCGAAAGCCGGGGACGCAAAGCTGCGGGCCTACCTCTGACTTTTTGTTCAGACACGGCAGCCGGGCTACCGAACTGCGGCGATTACGAAGGAAACAACATCATGCAAGACAAAATAACTACTCGAACAATGTTCCGCGCAGGCCGCGCCGTGTGGACACCGGCGGCTCTGACCGGGCTGTTTCTCGCCGGACTTTCTTTGACCGGACTTGCCCAAGTTGCCGGGGCCGCGCCTGCCGGTCCGAAGACCGATGCGGCGATCTCGCAGGCGCTGGCCGCACCCGCCAAAACAGGCTGGATCGGGGTCATCGTCCGTACGCCCGCGCCCCTGACACCGGCCCAGGAAGCGCAGATGACCGCGCTCGGCGCAGACATCGTCCGCCGCCTGCCGATTATCGGGTCGGTCGCCGTGCGGGTCCCGCAGCGCAGCCTCGCGAAGCTTGCCGCCCTGCCGTTCGCTTCGCACTTGTCGCTCGACGGCTTCGTCAAAAAGACCGATGAGTTCACGGTCGGCTCCAGCGAGGCGAGCCAGGCGTACTCGTCAATTACCCCGCTGGCTCCGCCGCCCCCCCCGGCTCCGAAACCTGGATCACCGGCTCCGCCACCTCCGCCGCCCAAACCCGGTCTGGTGGTCAAGCTCACCGGGGCCGGCGTCACGGTCGCTGTTCTCGACAGCGGCATCACGCCGGTGGCCGACCTCAGCAGCCAGGCAGGCGACTTGTACAACCAGTACCCGTCACGCCTCATCGGCAGTGTGAACTTCTCGTCACCACTCTCCTACACGCCTGGCAAAGGCGGCAAGGCCATCAGCGGCTTGCCGCTGGGAATCAGCAGCAGCAACGCTTACGATCCCTGCGGCCACGGCACCCATGTCGCCGGGATTATCGGCGGCAACGGCTCCCGCTCGCAGCCGTCCGGCTGCACCCACACGTTCCTCGGCATTGCCCCGCAGGCCAATCTCGTCAGTGTCCGGGTGCTGGACCAGAACGGCGGCTCCACCGTTTCCACGGTCATCGCCGGGCTGCAATGGGTTGTGCAGCATCAAAACGACAACAAAAAAGCGCCGATTGAAGTCGTTAATCTCTCGCTCGGCCATCCGGTCAGCGAAAGCTGCACCACCGACCCGATCTGCCAGGCCGTCGAAGCGGTTTACCAGGCCGGCATTGTCGTGGTCTGCGCCGCCGGCAACGAAGGGCGGGTGAACGGCACCATCAACACGGCGGGTCTGGACAACGAAGGCTGGGGAACCGCTTACGGCTCGATCCAAAGCCCCGCCAACGACCCATATGTCATCACGGTGGGCGCGACCAAGAACATGGACGGGGTGCGTGCCGATGACCGGGTTGCAACGTATTCCAGCCGGGGACCGTCGCGGCTGGACCTCGTGATGAAGCCGGACATCATCGCGCCCGGAAACAAAGTCATCTCGCTCGATGCCAGCGGCAGCACGCTGGATAACTATGCGGGCGGCTCGAACGATGTTCTCTACACTTGCTATGTGCAGCCCTGGGCGGTACTTGTTTTCAACCTCAATGGGTCTTCCGCTGACTACTTCCAGCTGTCGGGGACGAGCATGGCATCGCCGGTGGTTGCCGGAGCCGCCGCCCTGCTCTTGCAGGCGAACCCAAACCTGTCGCCGGACACCGTCAAGGCCCGCCTGATGCTGTCCGCTGACAAGTGGGTCGCGCCCGATGGCACCGCCGACCCGCTGACTTACGGTGCGGGCTACCTCAACATCCCTGCCGCGCTCGCCTCCACGGCGACCGCGCAAGGTCCAGCGGCCAGCCCTGCGCTGCTTGCTAACTCCGACGGCACCTTATCAGTGGACCTGAGCCGGGCGATGTGGGGTTCCAGCCTGTGGGGAACGGGCGTCACCGACCTCCGGGCGATGTGGGGCAGCCGGGCGATGTGGGGTTCCTCCGGCGTGGATATGACCCGTGCCATGTGGGGCAGCAACATGACGTTCAGCGCCAGCAGCACGCTTGCGGCCAGCAGTGCCCCGTCGGCCAGTCGGGCCATGTGGGGTTCCAGCGTCTGGGGCGACCGCGCGATGTGGGGCAGCTCGTCCACGGCGGTTGACCTGACTTCCACCGCCCTGAGCGGTGAGTAGTGCGGCCAAAAGAAGAAAGGAGCCTCTTCATGCCGCATCCCTCGCAGATACTATCATGCCCGCGCCGCCGCCTCTTTTGGGAAGGCTAACGGGTCACCAGCAAAACGTGGGAGACAGGCACTGCCTATCTCCCGCTGTTTTGCTCTGCCCATCTATCTCACTCTGGGCAGAGGAGGCTGTAGGCGCATTTGGAACATTCATCGCCGGGTTCCGCCCCGAACCGCCCTAAGTGGATGCCGGACGCGGCCTGCTCGTACTTGGCGACCCGGTCCGCCTCCCATTTGAGCTGCTGCTTGGTCTGCGGCGGGTCGAGTGGGACAGAGACGCCATCTGCGAGGTAGTGCAGGGCGAGGCGGACAGCCTTGCCGGGATGCGTCTCCGACGCCGCCCGGCGGTACAGCGCGAGCCGCTTGTCCGTGTGGTCGTCTTTCCCCGGCTTGCCGGACAGGCGGCGGGCGACGACTAAAGCGCCGTCGGCGGTGTCCACCCGCAGCACATCGGGGCGGACCGAAACGCGGCAGTTGGTCAGGGTGGCTTTTAAGGTGCGTGTGTCGGCTTTCTGCTCGGTGTCTGCGGCGAGAAGGCCGGCGCTCGCCAGCATTTGACGCGCGGCAGCCAGATACTTGTCTTCATGCAGGTGGCCGACGGGTCCCGAAGCGGCCCAGACAGACTCAAGGTGCGCCCACAGCGCGTCGGGCATGACGCTTTCTCCCTTTGCTTTTTGATCTTCCTGCCAGTTCAGCGTTTGCCGGACACACGACAAAAACTGCGGGTAGCCGCCGCCTAGAAACGCGCCGGGCAGCTTCAAGACATGGGCGTAGTAATACTGGCGCGGGCAGCGCCCATAGCTTTCCAAAGCCGACTGTGTGTATTCGGGCAGGGAAGTCGCAGGCAGAAGAAGAGTGTCCGGCGGCTCGCCCACGGCTTCGCGCCCGGCGGGCCACGGCGTCTCAGCCAGAGAGCCGAGGCACGCGAGCAGGGGCGATGGGGCAATGACTTTTTCGCTGCTGCCGCTCGTTTCTGTCCGCGAGAGAATCAAATGCTCGCGGGCGCGGGAGAGGGCGACGAAGAACAAGCAGGCTTCTTCGTCTAAAGCGTCCCCGCATATCTCGGCCAAACCCGGCGGCTCCGGGATGCCGTCGTGCCGCCCCCGTGCCGGAAACTGGCCTGCGCCGAGATTGGGGACAAAGACGACGGGAAATTCCAGGCCCTTCGCGGCATGGGCCGTCAAGAGGCGGACGGCGTCAAGCGCCTCGGCTTCCGGCGGCAGCGCTCCGCGCGGGCCTGCGCCCGCCGCCGAGACCCGCCGCAGGTGACTGAGAAACGCGCGGGTTTTGCCCGGCGGCCCGCTCTCGGTTTTGGGTGCAACCAAACGCTTGTCAAAGCCGGACGCCAGGCCCAGTAATTGATGCAGCGCCAGCCGCTGCCCAATCTGCTGAAACGGCTTCGGCTCACGCCCGGCTTGATGCCGAAGATACCCGGACAGGCCGAACAGATAATGCCGCAGCAGCGCCGCCGGGTCGTCGTCCATCGTTTCCATCTCCGCCAGATGCCCGCCAAGTTTGACTAAGCCCGGATGCAGGGATGGGTCACGCAGAGCGTCTAACAGCGGCGTCTCTTCGCGCCGGATTTGGGTCAAAAGCGTGAGGGCCTCGACCTGCGGAACCGCGTATTCGGGCCAGGCCGCGACCCGCACAAGCGCCGTCCCGGTCGAGTCCGAGAGCAGAGACAAGAGGCAGAGCAGGTCTTTGACTTCCGGGCGTTCCAGCAGGGCACCGAGGTACAGCACGGGAACATCGCGCTTTGACAGCGACTGGGCCAAATTTTCTGCCTGGCTATGCGTCCGGCATAAAATCGCCTGGTGCCGGTATCCCCATCCTGACCCGCGCAAGCTGCTAATCGCCTCGGCGATGCCCGCCGCCTGCCCGGCGTCATCGGGCGACACGGCCAGCGTCACCGCCGGGAACACGCTCGCATCGGCGCTGCCCCGGTGTGACTGCCAGCCCCCAAAATCCGCATCCGTGCCTGCCGCCGCGAGGCCGAACGTCTCGACAATCAGCGAGCGCGACCGATAGTTGACGCCAAGCTCCAGCCGCCGACCCGCCGGATAATCCCGCTCAAACGCCGCGACATTGGCAGGCGACGCGCCTTGGAACTGGTAAATGCTTTGCCGGTGGTCGCCGACCGCCCACAGTCCCGCCGCCGTGTCCCCGGCCAGCAGGCGGACCAGATGGGCGCAGGCCCGGTTAACATCCTGGTACTCATCGGCCAGCACTTGCGGGTATTCGGCCTGCAAAATCGCGAGAACGTCCGGGTGGTCTTCCAAAAGCGCCGCCGTGCGGCAGATCAAATCACCGAAGTCTAAGTAGCCGTTTTCGCGCAGCAGCCGCTCGTAGACGGCGTAACACCCGGCCACTTCCCCTGCTTTTTTGGCGTTTTCTACGGCTTTGTCCACGGCGTCCTGCTCCCGCACTAAGACTTTGCCGGGCCGAGCCGTCAGCGCCGCTGCGTTCGTGTCCGCCGCCGTCTGCATCGCCCGGCAAAGCTCGGCGTAGCGCTCCGGCAGGCATAACTCGTCTTTGGCTCGCCCGATCTGCCGCAGGATGCCGCCGAGATGAATGGCGGGATTGTACAGATTGTCCAGCGCGTCTAAATTCAGCTCGTCCAGATGGTTTTCCAGCAGTGTCACTGCGTCTAAGGGGTCCAGCAGCTTAATCTCAGCGGGCAGGCCGATCCGCTCGCCGAACCGCCGCAGGACTTCCAAACCGAACGCATGAAATGTCCCGACCCAGGGGCCGGCCGTGGCGGTTCCGACGCCCGCCGCGACCAGTCTTTCTTTCATTTCAGACGCGGCTTTGCGGGAAAATGTCAGCGCGAGTATCTTTTCAGCGGGAACGCCGCGCGACTGAGTGAGAAATTGACACCGTCCGACCAGTGTTTTCGTCTTGCCTGTTCCCGGTCCCGCCCCGACCAGCAGTGGTCCACACGGCGCTTCTGCTGCCTGCTGCTGAAACTCGTCAAGCGTTACCGCCGCCGCCCCCGGCGTTTCCGTTTCTTCTGTGCTCTCTGAAAGCGGCGGCAGCAGCAGGGCGTCAGCAAGCTGCGTTTGCACCACGCCCGGCGGCAAGCCAAGCTGGTCAGCAATCACTTCCGACGCCAGCCCCTCCCCGAAGAACAGCGCGTGCGCCAGCGGGCCGGGCAGGAGCAGCTCGGCGGCGAACTCATTGGCCTCGCGCTCGCGCCGCTGCTGCGGCGAGTAGCCGTCCACTTTCGACAGCGCCGAGCCGGGAACCTCGCCCGTGCCGCCCGTGCTGACATCGGCGGGCGTGCAGGAGTGCGAGCCGTGCGCCGAGTCCCGGTGCAGCCAGACATGGGCGATCTCATGGGCGGCGTCAAAGCTCTGCTCGGTCGACGGGCGCGTCTCGTCCTGCACGATCAGCCCTAGCTGGAGGTTCAGCACGGCCACCGCCCCAGCCAGGAGCGTGTCGCCCGGCTTTGTAAACTCGCGCTCCAGTCCCAGCGCTGAAAGGCACGCGCCGACGACCGCTTCCGCCGCCACCGGCGCATCGAGTTCCAGTCCCATTTCGCGCCGCCGCTGACGCGCTTTTCTGCGTATTTCAGTCATAAGCTGTTATTGAAAGAACCGGCACGGCATTAGGAACCGGCACGGCATTAGGAACCGGCACGGCGGCACGGCATTAGGAACCGGCACTGGAAGTGCCGGTCTACTTTGGAATGAAAGTCGAGGCGACTGAAGACAACAATGCTTACCGGCACAATCTCCTCCGTAGTCGCTTCGACTTCCACTCAACAGTAGACCGGCACTTCCAGTGCCGGTTCCTAATTTCCTAATCCCCACTACTTCCTAATCCCCTAAAACTTCCGCCTCATCCTGCCAGTATGCCTTGTCGTCCGCGCTTAAACTCCGGCTGCCTGCCACCGCCTCTTGAAAACTCGTCTGCGATGGGGCGGAAGACGCCGGGGCCGGGGCCGCCGCAACCGACGGTGCCCTGCGGCTGCGGTAATGGGCCTGCGCGGCCAGGCGCGGGCTACCGCGCAGGAACAGCGCCACGTCGTCCGCCGACCGCTCCAACAAGCCGCTGATCTGCTGCACCAGCGCGAGCGGGACAGTCGCGGCGTCCAGCGCCCGCTGCTCCAAACGCGCGACAATCATCCGGTCCAGGCGCAGGACTCGGGCAAGCTGCGGCCCGTCTATCCCCCGCGCCTCCGCCTCCGCCAGCAGGCTGGTCAGCGGCGGCTTCGCAGTTCTCGCCTGCCGCCGGGCGGCGAGGATGTCCGCGCCGAGTTCAACGACCGCCGGGTCTTCCGGGCCGTCTTCCAGGGCGTCCGTCAGCGTCATGCCCGCCGCGAACCGGGCGTAGTCTCCCGTGATGATCTCGTCGGCCAAAGCCGGATACCGGACGGCCCATTCCCGCAGCAGCCGCTTGTCGCCCGGCGCGGCGTCGCGGGCATGAGAGAACGCCAGCAGAATTTCGTCGCCGTCTTCGGGTTCATTTTGGATTTCTTGCGATTCTTCAGGCATGGCTTGTTACTCGTTCTCTGTGCGTGACCGCAGCCATGCCGCACCCGCTTCGGTCGTCCAGTTCCGCAGGGTACGGGTCGTTACCTTCAGCCGCCTCGCGATGTCTTCATCCGTAAAGCCGCTGAGCTTCAGGAAGAGCGCCTCGCTTCGCTTCGGATGGCCGCCGCTGACCAGTGCGACGAGGTCCCGCATCTCCATCTCCCCAAACGTCTCGGTGGGGTCGGCATACTGTTCTATGCGGTCTCGCGTCTCGCCGCCGCTCACTTCAACGGTATTGGAGACGACCGGCAGCGCCTTGTCGGTTATCTTATGCCAGAGCGAAATCGCGGCGCGGTTGAAACTTGTCGCAAAATTACATTCCCAGAACTCCGCGCCGGGCCGCAAATCGCAGGCTTTTTCGCACAAAATCGCCAGCATTTCCCGCTGTGCATCGGTTTTGTCTTCGGGCGTCAGTCCCGCCCACGCCGCCGTTTTCCCGGTAATCGCCCCGCTGACCCGCTTAAAAAGCAGCAGCAGCACTGCCTCGGCATCGCCTTCGTTGCCCGCCCGCAGGAAGCCGCGCACGACCGCAACCAGCGTTTCCCGTTCCAGCCGCCGTGTAGTGTCCGTTTCCGCCGCCCGCCGCAGAACCGCCGCACGGCTCAATCCGCGAAGCGCGGTAAGCTGCGCCGTCACCGCGCTAGTCCGGGTGTACTTGCCGCGCAGGGGAAACAAAAAGTCCGGCGTTTTCGTGTCGTCTGGAATCTGACTCATAGGAAATAGCGGAAACCGGAAATGGCTGGCCGGACAGAGATAACTGCACCCGGCTTCATGGACTTAACTTTGCCGCTGATAGTGGGGCCGGTAAGGGGAGCTTACGTCAGGTCAGCTTGGGACGCGCACCCAGTACCAAGCTTTCATCACTCCAGCCTTTTCTTC
The DNA here is from genome assembly GCA_965213825.1 of Capsulimonadaceae bacterium. Classification (GTDB taxonomy): domain Bacteria; phylum Armatimonadota; class Armatimonadia; order Armatimonadales; family Capsulimonadaceae; genus JANXMY01. The sequence continues at coordinate 118,750 of CBDCAE010000009.1, read as the reverse complement.
ATCCGACCCATTCTTCTCGATTAACGTTAATTCATCTCTGACCTTCTCTGTACCAAATGCATGGATACAAGGCTCGATAAACCGACGGTTGGAGCTAGCATCTTGAGAGAGCGCAGTTCGGAGCATAGGCTGAAATAATCTCCACGGCATTTGCGAGGCACCAACAAAAGCCCGTGCAACGAACCAACGTCGCTCTAATTCGGAACTCTGAAGGGCATCAATCAGCCATTGAACGTCTTTCAACTTACGATTGGCTAACACTGTCCGGACCTGCCGTAACAAGTCCTGCCGCATCCTTGGGTCACGTGGATGATCAAATGTGCGGAGATAACGCTGATAGGCATTTTCCCAATCAAAGGCCATTTTGTACCCCTGAACGACATTTCCGCTTTCACGAAAACTGCCGGAGTAGAACTTTCATACATCATATCACAGGCATCGGAAGGAACGCAACCCATGACGACTACAGATACCAGGCAAGATGAAGCAACACATGCTGCCCCGTGGCAGGCGCGGCTGGAAAACTTAGAAATCGGCAGGCCGAAGAAGCGTGGCGGGCTGTGCATCTACCCTCTGCTCGGCGCGGATTTCGGACAAACGGCGTACACGCTGCTGGAAGAAGCGCTGGCGGCGGGAAGCGTTACAATCCAAGAAGAAAGCGTCGGCGGGAGCGTGCCGACGCTGACGCTGACCAACACGGGTACAGACTGCGTTTTTCTGCTCGACGGCGAAGAGCTGCTGGGCGCGAAGCAGAACCGCATTGTCAACACCAGCGTGCTGGCCGGGCCGCATTCTACGCTGGCCCTGCCGGTGACGTGCGTGGAGGCGGGTCGGTGGCGGCAGGACACGGCCCAGTTTGCGTCCGGCGGCAGCCACTACAACGCGCGGGGGCGGCAGCAGAAAGTCGCCGAAGTATCGGCGTCGCTTGCCCGGTCGGGCCGGGCGGACAGCGACCAGTCACGGGTCTGGAACGACATCGGCGGCAAGCTCCAGCGTTTGGCCGTGCCGTCGCCGACTGCCGCCCTGCACGACATCACCAAGCGTTACCAAGCGGATTTAAGCGCGTATGCCGATGCACTTTCGGAAGCCGTGCCGGGGCAGATCGGGGCCGTGTTTGCATTAGGACGCGAGATTGTCGGCGCCGACTTATTCGACCGTCCGCGGACACTGGCCGGGCTGCTGCCGAAGCTTGCGGCATCGTATGCACTAGACGCTTTGGAGGAAACAAGCACGGATGCCCCGCCGCCGGTGCCGGTCGTGGCGGCCTGGCTTGAAAACGCCGCGCGGGCGGAAACGAAAACCCATCCGGCGGTCGGACTGGGCCGGGACCTGCGCTTGTCCGGTCCGAAGCTGTCCGGCGCGGCTTTGGAATACGCGGGCGTCGCCGTGCATCTGTCGCTGTTCGCCGCCGCTGAAGACCGGCCTAGCCAAGACCTGCCCGGCACGGTCCGGCCTGCCACCCGCATTGCCCGGCCTTCGGTAAGGCGGCGGGGGTAGAAGAGGGGTGATTGAAATCACGGCAACAAGCTCACGAAATCTGCCTTCGCAGGTTAATACAAAGTCCGAGTCCACGCAGGTGGACTTTGTGCCCTTGTTGCCGCGATTTCAATCGCCTGTTTCTTAAAAGCAGCCCAAAAGCAGGAAAAACGCGGTCAAGGGTATAATTGCCCATTATGTCCCTGCCGCTCACCGATCCTCCTCCGGTGCCGACGCTTGAAATGCGCGGCATCCGCAAATCGTTTCCCGGTGTCCGGGTGCTGGACGACGTTTCACTGTCGGTGCTGCCGGGGCAAGTCCTGGCCTTGATGGGCGAAAACGGCGCGGGCAAGTCTACCCTGATGAAGATTTTGGCCGGAGCGCTGGACGCCGACGCTGGGACGATCCTGCTGGACGGGAAAGAAGTCAAAACCAAGACGCCGCAGCACGCGATGGAGCTGGGCATCGGGATTATCTACCAAGAGTTAAACTTAGCGCCGCATCTCTCTATTGCCGAGAACATCTACTTAGGGCGTGAGCCGCGCCTCGCGCCGGGCTGGATTGACGGGCGGAAGATGCGCCGGGACGCGGCAGCGATTATGGGCGATCTCGGAATGCCGCTCGATGTCCGCACGCTGGTCGGAACACTCTCCGTGGCCCAGCGGCAGATGGTCGAGATCGCCAAGGCCACCAGCCGCAAAGCGCGGGTGCTGGCGATGGATGAGCCGTCGGCGACACTCACGGCCCATGAACTCGAAAACTTGTGGCGGCTCATCCGGCGTTTGCAGGCTCAGGGCATCGCGATTGTCTATATCTCGCACCGGATGGACGAAGTCTTCCAAATCGCCGATGCTGTGACGGTGCTGCGGGACGGTAAAATTGTCGGGTCCGCGCCGGTCGGCGAGATCGGGCGCGACGACGTGGTGCGCCTGATGGTCGGGCGCGATTTGGACGAAACTTACCCCAAAGAGATTTTGGACGCCGGACGGCCTGTGCTGGAAGTCAAAAGCTTGTGCCGCCGGGGCGTTTTGGACGACATCAGCTTTTCGGTTCATGCCGGCGAAGTGGTCGCGCTGGCCGGGCTGGTCGGATCGGGCCGGACGGAGATTGCCCGCTGCCTATTCGGGGCGGATGCTTGGACCTCCGGCGACGTGCTTCTCGACGGCAAGCCGTTCCATCCGCGCTCGCCGAGCGATGCGATTGCCGCCGGGATCGGCTTCGTCACCGAAGACCGCAAAGAGCAGGGGATTGTCCTGAGCTTGCCGGTGCGCGAGAACATTTCGCTGGCGTCTCTCCAAAAAGTCTCGCAGCTTGGTTTCGTCAAGCGCGGCATGGAGAGAGTGGAAGCCCAAGCCAGTGTCAAGCGCCTGCGGGTGCGGACGCCGTCCGTGGAGCAGCGAGTCGGCAACTTATCAGGCGGCAACCAGCAGAAAGTCGTGCTGGGCAAGTGGCTGGAAACACCTTTGAAGCTGTTAATTTTAGACGAGCCGACGCGCGGGATTGATGTCGGAGCCAAGCGCGAGATTTACGGCATTATGAACGATCTGGCGCGGGACGGCGTCGCGATCTTGATGATCTCGTCGGAGCTGCCGGAAGTTCTCGGCATGGCTGACCGCATCATTGTTGTTCGCGATGGCCGCGTCGCCGGGTCGCTGCCCCGCAGCGAAGCCACCCAGGAAAAAGTCGGCCAGCTCGCGCTGGCGGGTTGAGTTGGACAAGCAAGATTACGAGTAGTTGAAAACTACCCGCTAGGTAAGGCACTCTTCGAGTGAAGGAGTAGAATATCGCCTGCTGTCTTCCGTCCGGCAGGACGCTTCCCCTAGCGAGTAGTTTTCAACTACTCGTTCATTTCGATGGAATAATTACAAGGAGCAACACATTGCAGAGAAGCACATCACACAGAAGTAAATTGGGCTTTGGCCTCGCCGCTGCCGGCTTAGTTGCACTTTTAGCCGGCTGCGGCCAGCACAGCGCCTCTAGCACATCCGGCGGCACGGGTGGGGGAACTAATCCGGCGGGCGGCTCAGCACTGCAAATCGCGGTCATCCCCAAAGGCACGTCGCACGAATACTGGAAGTCCATTCACGCGGGGGCATTAAAAGCCCAGGAAGATTTGGCGAAGTCGGGGACACCGATCAACATTCTGTGGAAAGGCACCGAAAGCGAAGGGGACCGCAACGGCCAGGTCAACATCATCGAAACGTTTATTACCCAGCATGTTTCCGGCATGGTGCTGGCCCCTCTGGACAGCCAGGCGCTCGTGACCCCAGTGCAGGATGCCGTCAGCCACAAAATCCCCGTCGTTATCATTGACTCTTCGCTCAACAGCACAGCATACTCGTCGTTCTGCGCCACCGACAACGAAAAAGGCGGCGAACTGGCCGGACAGGAGATGGGTAAGCTGCTGAACGGCAAAGGCAAAGTGCTGGTCCTCGCCTACGCACAGGGGTCGGCCAGCACCGAAGCGCGGGAAGCAGGCTTCCTGACCGCAATTAAAAAGTTCCCCGGCATCACGGTTCTGTCGGACAATCAGTATGGTGGTCCAACCACCGATACAGCGAACAAGACTTCCCAAAACCTGCTGGCCCGCTACGGGCCGCAGACCGATGGCGTATTTGCCTCAAACGAGACGAACACGCGCGGGATGCGGCTGGCCCTGAAAGACGCCAACCTGCTCGGCAAAGTCAAGTTCGTCGGCTTTGACGCCGCCCCGGACCTGGTCGCCGCGCTGAAAGCCGGCGAGATTCAAGGCATCGTTGTCCAGAACCCGTTCAAGATGGGCGAAGTCGGCGTCACAACTCTGGTCAGCGTCATCCAAGGCAAAACGGTCCCGAAGAGCGTGGACACAGGGGTCGCATTGGTCACGGCGGATAACATGAATCAGCCCGCCATGCAGGAGTATCTGAACCCGCCGATTGCCCAGTATTTGAAGTAGATCGCCGAAGCCCCCGGCCCCCAACCCTGGGAGCCGGAACCCACCCCGCCGCAAGCGTCGGCCCTCCCGAAGCGGGAGGGCGAAGAGTTTGGGACAAGGCATTGGCCTCTGACTCTTCTCCTCTCCGCTTCGGGGAGGGTGGCGAGGAACGAGCCAGGAGGGGTTCCGGCTCCCCAGAATTGGGGCGGGGGGCCATCTCGCCCCAAGAAAGAACCACCCATGAGTGTGAGTACGCCCGCCGCGCCGTCCACCGATTCCGAAAATGCCGCTGCTCCGCGTTCCTGGCAGCAATTGATCGCTGTCCTCGGCCCGTTTATTGGGCTGGCCCTGGTTGTCGGTTTGTTTTCGCTGTCGCCGGCCATTCGCGGGACGTTTTTGAGCCTCGACAACTTCCGGGGTGTCGCCACCCAGACCGTCATTGTCGGCCTCGGCGCTCTCGGCATGACGCTCATCATCATCAGCGGCGGCATTGACTTGTCGGTCGGCTCGGTATTCGCACTGACCAGCGTGGTCGTGGCAATCCTTATCAACAAGCACGTCCCGCCGGGGCTGGCCGTGCTGGCGGCGATTGTCGTCGGCGGCGTCACCGGCGCGGTCAACGGGACCTTGATTACAAAGCTGCGCGTGACCCCATTTATCGTGACCCTGGGAATGCTCGGCATTCTGCGCGGCATGGCAAGCTGGCTGGCGAATGAGCAGGCGATCAACGCGCCCGGCGGCTGGATTTCGGGACTTGCGGCAACGTTCCCGAACCCCGCCTGGCTTTTGGTGACGCCGGGGGTCTGGATCACGATTGCGCTGGGGTTCGTCACGGCGATCATCCTGCGCCAGACCGTGCTGGGCCGCTACATTGTCGCCATCGGCTCCAATGAAACCACATCGCGCCTCTCCGGCCTGCGCGTAGACCGTTTGAAGATTGCCATCTACGCTCTGGCCGGGCTGTTCTTCGGCGTGGCCGGAGCCTTGCAGTTTGGGCGGCTGTCGCAGGGCGACCCGACGGTAGACATCGGGGCGGAGCTTGACGTCATCGCCGCCGTCGTCATCGGCGGCGGCTCATTGTCCGGCGGCGAAGGCTCGGTCTTGGGCTCCCTGCTCGGCGCTCTGATCATGGCGCTGCTGCGAAACGGCTCCCAGCAGATGGGCTGGCCTGCCTATGTTCAGCAGATCATCATCGGCATCGTCATCATCGCCGCCGTCGCCTTAGACCGCCTGCGCCACCGCGCACCGGGGAAATAATTGCATGGAATTTCCGATTGATACGATGGAGACGGGGCAGTCTTACAAGCTGCTGGCGAGCGTGGTTCTGCCGCGCCCGATTGCGCTGGTCTCGACTTTGGACGAAAACGGCTCGGTGAACGCCGCGCCGTTTTCGTTCTTTAATCTGCTGGGGAGCAGCCCGCCGATTGTTGCGCTGGGGATTACGAACAAAGAGCCGGGGACGCCGAAGGACAGTCGGGCGAATATCGCCCGGACAGGGGAGTTTGTGGTCAACCTCGTTCACGCCGGGCTGGCCGATGCCATGAACACCTGCGCGATTGACTTCCCGGCGGGGGTCAGCGAGCTGGATGCCGCCGGTCTGACCGCCGCGCCATCGGTGCGGGTGACCGCGCCGCGTTTGGCGGAAGCGCGGGTGAGCTTAGAGTGCCGCCTGCATTCGATTGTCGAGATCGGGGATAACCGAATCGTGCTGGGGGAAGTCGTGTTCCTGCACATTGACGACGAGTTTGTAGACGGGGAAAAGCTGCGGGTTCACGCGGAGAAGCTGGAGCTGATTGGGCGAATGCACGGCGGCGGCTGGTATGTCCACACGACCGATTTGTTTGATCTGCCGCGTCCGAACTACGCCGACTGGCTGGCGAAGAACGAGTAGAACCCACCCCGGCACAAGCGCCGGGGTGGGTTCACCCCAGCCTTTGCCGAGTCCAGGCGATGAGGTGCTGGGTTTGGGCCTCGGTCAGCTTCAGCGAGTGGCCGATAATCCGTATCTGAGACAGAAAATCCAAGAATGAGCAAAGCGGCTCCATGCGGCTCTCGTCGGATAAGCGTACCCAGACCCGGCCCTCATCGGTGCGCTTGATTTCGGCGATGGCCGGGTCGGTCGGGGTCTCGCAGAGCCAGCCGATGACCGCGAGGCACACCGGAGTCACTTTCACGCCATTCTTGAGACGGCTCTTGAGAACAGCTATTGCTTCGGCCAGTGTCGCTTCGGCAATGTCATCGGTCACGGGTTCAGTCGGCATGGGCTTTCATTATAGCCGGTTTCGGCGAAAAATGCACGAATCGGATGCAAGTACGAAAGAGATACCGGCATGAAAAAAGAGCGAACACAAGAAAGGTGAACACAAGGTTCATCCCTGCGGGCAGAAAAGAGGGGGCGGTGCGAGATGCACCGCCCCCTGTCTGTCTTGATATGCCCTCGCCCCTGTTCTGAGGCATCGCGTTTTGCCCAGCATAGATTGCGGCCCAGAGCTGTGATGTCGTCACACGATTTTCTGGTTTGCCGAGCGGACAAAAACGCCTGTCTCCCAATAAGAGAGACAGGCGCAGAATGCTGACGTTCGTGTTACTTGGGTTGCTGAGGCGCATTTGGAGCGCCCTGCGGGGGACCATGCGGGGCATTTTTAGCTCTTGCCATCGCCGTTGCGAACTCTTCCGGGGTCGGCTTCCTTGCTTTGAACGCTTCGTGCTCGGCAGGTGTTGAGACTTGGCTATCCGAAGATTTGCCGCAGCCGGTTATGCCGGTCGCAATAACGACAGCCGCAAAAAACAACACAAGAGGGTTTTTCATTTCGACCTATCCTTAAACTTAATTGGTGAGTGCATTCTCGAACCACACCCTGCCAGTAATGGCAGGGTGTGCAAAAGGACTACTGGGTTCGCAGGGCGTCCCATAAATTGCCATTGGGGGCGTTGTAGCCTGTTTGAATGGGCTGCATGGACTTGACATGACCATCAACAAACAGGAAGTCGGCAAAACCGTTATGAGCAGCTGTAACCGCTCCATTGACGCCGTAAGGGAAGGCGCCTGTGGCATGCGAGTCAGGGATGCTGGTACCATAATTGTCAATGATGCATCCACGCCAGTCCGACGAGGTGGGATCAGGAAAGGTGTACTTGGTCCCATCACTGTTGAACTTCTCGGCAATCAGGATCGTTGCGGAAGGCAGGTTGACTTGAGCATCTGACCTGCTCCCACTGTTCGCAATGCCGGTCTGGTCTCGGAAAGGAAACATTCCCCGGAAGGTAAATCCGGCGGGGTTGAGGGTGCCGTCATAGTTGTTGTAGGCGTTGCCTGCATAGGAGATCGCCACACCTTCATACCCGGGAACCGCCACGCTGTGGCTGTCATCCGGGCAGTAGAACACCCCCAGCGATTTTACATAAGGATTGATGCCAACCGGCCAGGAAGGAAAAGCGTTCTGACTGTTGTCGTAATTGTATGTAAATCCGATGGGATACTTTTCGTCTGCATCCTGAATGTACTGGACAACAGCAAGCCCAAGCTGCTTAAGGTTGCTCTGGCAAGAGGCGCGGCGAGCGTTTTCGCGCACCTTCTGGAAGACGGGGAACAAGATGGCGGCAAGAATCGCGATGATCGCGATGACGACGAGCAGTTCAATCAGCGTAAAACCGCTGGTACGTTGTGTGCGTTTCATAAAATTTCTCCTCTGATCGTTGGACAGTAATGCTTGGGCAGGAGCCGCTGAAGCGGCAAATGGTAGGTATAGATTGCAATTCTAACTATTCATACAATAAAAACAGGCGATCACGCCGTGTCGCCGGGGATAAGTTCCACCGGAAGCACCGTTTCGCTCGGAACAGTTTCTCCTTTCGTCATTGCTGCGACAAGGCCGACGGCAGCAAATGCGGATTCTTCCCACGGCGCAAACACCGTAGTCAGTCGGAACGGCAGGCCAAGCGGCGCCCGAAAACCGTCAAAGCCGGTCACGGCGAGGTCACCCGGAACCTGTATTCCGTGCCGCCGGCAAAAGACCATTGTTTGGTACGCATAGCGGTCGTTCCAGCAGGCCGCCGCCGTCGGACGCTCTCTGCGAGGGCTGAACAGCAGAGCTTCTTCACGCTCAGTCACGCTGCCGTCCTCGTCCGACTCGCAGACAATGACTTCCATGTCCTGCTGCGCCGCCGCCTGCTCAAATGCAAGGCGCCGCCGTTTGATATCGTCAATATCCGTGAGCAGATCCAGCCGCCGGGTCCGGTACAGCACTCGCTTGTGCCCCTGCGCCGCCAGATACGCCGCAACTTGGCGAAATCCGTCCGGGCTGTCCACATAGACCGACGGCAGCCCGGCATCCGGCGCGGCAATACCGATTGCCGGAAATGCCGCTGCGACAAGGCGCTGCACGATGACATCATCGCACCACGCGGGCAGCACGATCCCATCCACCTTGCGGTTGGATAAGTCTTTGCAGACGTCTTCCGGCGACTGCCCGTAAAACTTCCGGTGGATCAGCAGGTCTTTGTTGTGCGCCTGACAGCCTTCCTGAAGGCCATTGAAGACGGCCGCTTGGAATGGGTCGTTCATATCCAGGCAAATCAGCCCCGTATAAAAGCCGATGCTATCTGTCCGCCGGCTGCGGAGCGACTGCGCAACCGCATTAGGACGGTAGCCCAGCTCTTCGGCGGCTTGCCGGATCCGCCGCCGGGTTTCCGCTGCCGTTCGGTCGCCGGGCCGATCGTTCAGCACTTTGGAAACGGTTGAAAACGAAACGCCGGCACGCGCGGCGACATCGCGGATTGAAACGGCCAATTTGTTTCCCTGTTTCCACCTTGCGCTTCTGCCCAAACGGTTGGACTGATTATACAGCAGTGTTTAGATTGTGTCAAGGGCTTTGGGAAAAATTCTTTTTTGCGCCACACGCAATCCAAAATCAGCACCCAGTCAGGCGCCTCCGGGTCGGCGTCCGGCGTCTCAGGAAGCCGGGGTAAATACGGTGGTTCATGCTGGCAGCGGCACCGGCTGCCTGAGTACCGGCAGTCAAAATACGGTTCAGGTGCGGGTGGAGAATCATGGAAGCGGCATGGAAGCGGAGCGCCTTCCGTGTGCGCTGCTGGAAAGAGGATATTCCACGGCAGGCACACTCGGGCATGGGATGAAAATGATGATTTCGGTGTCGGACCGCGTCTGACTCCTGACCGGGCTGCTGGGAACGACGATAGGGAGGGAACAGGACCGCGCGTCGCCCGCGCCTGCCTGGCTTTAGGTAAGGCGTTACTGAGAAAGCGGCCAAGGCCCGGAGCAGTTCTTATGGTACAATAATGCCATGTCCTACACGATTGCGGCGTTTTACCGCTTCACGCCCCTTGCCGATGTTTCTGCCCTGCGTCCTCTTCTTAAACAAGAACTCGCGGTGCTGGGACTGTGCGGCACACTGCTTCTTGCCCCGGAAGGCATCAACGGCACACTCGCGGGAGAAGAAACAGCAGTCAATGCACTGCTGGAGATTTTAGGCCGCCGGTTCGGCCTGCCGCGCGAAGAGGTTAAGTTTTCCCAGGCTGCCGAAAAACCGTTTCCCCGGCTGAAGGTCCGGGTCAAGCGCGAAATCATCACGTTTCGCCAGGCCAACGCCGACCCGTCCATGCAGGTCGGAACCTACGTTGCGCCCGAAGACTGGAACACGCTTCTCGCCGACCCCGACGTGCTGCTGCTCGACACCCGCAACGGGTACGAAACGCGGCTCGGCACATTCCAAGACGCGCTTGTTCCACCGCTGGAACATTTCAGCGCGTTTGCCGATTACGCCCGCCAAGCGCTTGACCCGGCTCGCGACCGCAAAATCGCCCTGTTCTGCACCGGCGGCATCCGCTGCGAAAAAGCGTCGGCGTTCCTTTTGTCGGAAGGCTTCGCCGAAGTGTATCATCTCAAAGGAGGTATCCTCAAATACCTGGAAGAAATCCCAACCGCAGACAGCCGGTGGCAGGGCGAGTGCTACGTCTTCGACCACCGCATGGCCGTCGGCCCCGGCCTGACGACAGGCCGCTACGCCATGTGCTTCTCCTGCGGCGAGGCCCTCAGCGAAGCCGACCGCGCCCATGCAGAGTATGAAGAAGGCGTCTCCTGCCCGCTGTGCTTTGCCGCCACGACCGACACCGACAAAGCCCGCTTCCGCACCCGCAACACCCAGATGACGAAAGATCAAGTGACACAGGACCGGAGTCGCCTCTGAGGCGCGTTTTTCTGAGTCGTGATCCCGAAGGCGAGTACTGCTCAGTCAATTTTGCCGTCGCCGCTGCCGGTTTTCGCGAAATGGGCTGGGAAATTGTCGGTTATCCACAGATTGAATCGATCCTGCCGCAGCTTACCCGCGATGATGTCGTCGTAGACTTCGGGGATGAGTCGCGGCAGGCGCTGGCACACCTCGGCGTTGACCTGCCTGCCGTGCCGACTTATCCCGAAGCGCTCCACCGGTTTTTAGGCCGTAAGATTTGGACTTCAACGATTGACCGGATCGCGTCCCAGCCGGAACAATGGCCGGTGTTTGTCAAGCCGTTGGCTGACTCGAAAAAGTTCACCGGCGTCCTTGTCCGAGGAACCGGCGATTTAGTCGGCTGCGGCGACATGGCTGCCGACACGCCGGTTTGGTGTTCGGAACCCATCCGCCTGATTCGGGAATGGCGCTGTTTCGTGCGTTACGGGCAAATTCTGGATGTCAGGCCCTACACTGGAAACTGGCGGGGCCATTTTGATCCGCGCGTGATTGAAGACGCCGTTCAAAGCTGGCCGGAGAAGCCGCGCGGCTGTGCGCTGGATTTCGGAATGGACGCCGAGGGCCGAACCGTACTGGTGGAAGCCAATGACGGCTACGCGCTGGGTGCCTACGGTCTGCCGCCCCTGCTTTATGCGCGGCTGTTGTCAGCCCGGTGGACGGAACTGACAGGGACAAGAGACTTCTGCCACTTTTAATTATTCTTTGGCAATGCAAAAAACAGTCGGTCCAAACGGACCGGCTGTTTTTTGACTGCACGGTCGGAAGTCGCCTTCTTTGTGGTCTAGAGTTCCGGGTTGGATCAGGATGGAGCGGGCATTGCAGCTGTGATCGGAGCAGCGAGGTTTGCAGGGTTTTCAAGAGGCTCCAACAAAGTCGCCACGCTCTTGATAACCGTGTTATAATGAAATAAGAGTCTCACCGCTTCCTTGCCATTCTAGTTTAGCTGTGTTATTATTCTGCTCCGAGGCTTACGAAACACACTCGGTAAAACCCAGGCGCTCACACTGATTTTGCCCCGGATCGTGTTAAAAAAAGTTTTTCGCCCGCACCGAACCGTTTGACAGCAAGCTGACGTTATCAGTTGTAGAAACAATCGGCTTCGCCAGCTTCCGCTGGCACTCCCAGGTCATACTCCGCGACACTATGATTACTTCTCCAATACTCAAAGATGGATTTGAATGGGTTGACCTAGAAGATGTTAAGCCCAGCGAGGATGCGCTCCGTCTGGCACCCGGCGACTTCGCGCTGAAACAGCAGGTCCTGCCGCTGGAAATCGAAAACGGCACGCTGGTTGTCGCCATCGGTGCGCCGGAGTCGCTGGCCGCTGCCGATGATCTGGGACTGCTGCTGCAAATGCCGACCCGCGCCCTGCTCGCCGCGCCCGCGCTGGTGCGGGAGAAGATTGAAGAAATCTTTTTGGAGCGCATTTTGGCGGGACTGCCGGGTCAAGGCGAAGACGGCGGCTCTGTTGCGGAGATTGATGAGACCACCGACCTCGCCGACCTGCAAAAAATGGCGGGCGAAACGGCGGTTGTCCAGATGGTCAATCTCATTTTTGCCCAGGCGGTCCGGGATGGGGCCAGCGACGTTCATGTGGAACCCTACGAGCGGGAAGTCAAAATCCGCTGCCGGGTGGACGGCATGCTGCGCGACATCATGAGTCCGCCGAAGCGAATGCACGCCGCGCTGGTGTCCCGCCTCAAGATTTTAGGCGAGATGAACATCGCCGAGCGCCGGCTGCCGCAGGATGGACGTATTCGGATTGTCATCGCCGGACGGAACATAGACGTGCGCGTTTCCATCGTGCCGACCGTTTACGGCGAGCGGGCCGTCATGCGGATCCTCGACAAAGGCACGGCGATGCTCGGCCTGGAAGAGCTGGGAATGCGCCCCGATACCCTGGAGCGCTTTCGTGGCATGATCCGTGTCCCCTACGGCGTCATCCTCGCGACCGGCCCGACCGGCTCCGGGAAGTCAACGACCCTGTATGCCGCGCTTCAGGAAATCTGGTCTCCCACTACAAACATTCTGACCATTGAAGACCCCGTCGAATATCAAGTCCGGGGCATCGGCCAGATACAAGTCCGGCCGCAAATCGGGCTGACTTTCGCCTCCGGCCTGCGCTCGATTGTGCGTCAGGACCCGGACATCATCATGGTGGGAGAGATTCGGGACCATGAAACGGCGGAAATCGCCATTCAAGCGGCCCTCACCGGGCATTTAGTGTTCAGCACCCTGCACACAAACGACGCAGCGGGAGCGGTGACCCGCCTGCTGGACATGGGCGTTGAGCCGTATTTAGTCGCGTCTTCTCTGACCGGGACCGTGGCACAGCGTCTGGTCCGGCGGGTGTGCCCGTTTTGCGCCGCGCCGTCCACGCCTGACGTGCCGTCGCTGGAAGTTCTCGGCATCACCCCCACCGACTGGTCCGGCGAGCCGCCGTTTCGGGAAGGGCGGGGCTGCGACAAGTGCCTGCACACGGGCTACCGGGGCCGGGTCGGCCTGTACGAGCTGTTTATCGCCGACGAAGCGATCCGCCGCCTGACCGTAGAGCGCTCGCCGTCGTCGGTGATGAAAGATCACGCCGTCCAGAGGCAAGGAATGCGGACCCTGCTCGGCGACGGCAAGCTGGCCGTGCTGGCGGGAAAGACGACGCCGGAAGAAGTCATGCGCGTCTGTGCGCGGGAGTCGTACTGAGAGCTGAGAGAAGAAGTCACGGGGCTGAACCCCCGTGCAGGCGGGAGTTTGCACTGCTAAAGCCCTGCCGTTCAGGGCAGGGAGTCTCAGGAAGTCGCATCGGGGGGAGGCATACTGACATGGCACAGCAGACATTCGCATATACCGCCCTGGACGCTTCCGGGACGCGCCGGGCCGGGGCGATTGATGCGGACAGCCGGGAAGCGGCGGTTGCCCGGCTGGCGGCGGAAGGGCGCTTTGTGCTGGAAATCGGCGCGTCCACCCGGCGGCAGGCGGCCTCGGAGCCGGGCGCAGTCAGCCGGGGGCGGCAGCCGTCCCGGCAGGATTTGGCTCTGTTTACGCGCCGGCTGGCAGATTTGGCGTCGGCGGGCCTGCCGCTGGACCGGGTGCTGCAAGTGGTCGCCGACCAGTCCGAAAGCGGCGTCCTAAAACATCTGTCGGAAGACGCGCTCATGGATGTTCGCTCCGGGATGCCGATTTCCCAGGCGCTGTCCAAGCACCCAAAATACTTCAACAGCGTCTTTACCCAGACCCTGCGGGCGGGCGAAGCGAGCGGGCAGTTCGGCGAAGTGGCGAGCCGGCTGGCGGATTACCAGGAAAAGGAAGTCACACGGCGCGGGCAGGTCACGAGCGCTTTAGTGTATCCCGGTGTCCTCGCGACAACGTCGCTTGGCGTGATTATTTTTCTGATTACGTTTGTCCTGCCGCGCCTCTCCGGGGTGTTTGCCGAGATGGGGGATGACCTGCCGCTGACCACAAAAGCGCTGCTCGGCACGTCGGCTTTCGTGACCCAAAACTGGCTGGTGATCGTCATTGCGCTGGCTGGGATTGTGTTTGGGCTTCGCGCCTGGCTTGCGACAACGGCCGGCGCGGACGCGCGTGACCGCTTCCTGCTGTCCGCGCCGATTATTGGGCCGGTGGTCCAAAAAGCGACCGTCTCGCGCTTTGCCCGCGTGCTTGGCACCCTGGTCTACGGCGGTGTCCCGATTTTAGAGGCACTGGAGATCGCCGGGCTGTCGGCCAGCAACCGGGTTTTTCTGAAGAGCGCCGAGGCCGTGGAAGGTGAAGTCCGGGCGGGGCGTCCGATTGCCGAAGCCATGCGGGACACCGGCGGCTTTCCCCCGGTGCTGACTCACATGGTCGGAGTCGGCGAAGAGATCGGCGACTTGCCCAAAATGCTGGGCCGGGTCGCGGACAGCCTGGATTTTGAGGTGGATACGGGCATCCGCCGATTGGTCGCTTTAGTTGAGCCGGTCATTGTGCTTTCCATGGGAACTGTCGTCGGCTTCGTTGTTTTGTCAGTGCTCCTGCCCATTTATCAGGCGCAGAACTTAGTAAAATAACCATGAACCTCAAAGAATTCTCTTCGCGTTCTGCCGGACACCGGCGCGGGTTTACGCTGATCGAGATGCTGGTCGTCATTTTGATTCTCGCGATCCTCGCGGCTTTGATTATCCCGCGCCTGATTGGGCGCACGAGTGACGCCAAAATCGCCAAAGCGAAAAGCGACATCGCGACGGTGAGCAGCCTGCTTCAGCAGTACCGGCTGGATAATGACAAGTACCCGACCACGGAAGAAGGGCTGAACGCGCTGCGGGTGCGTCCGAGCAGCGCCCGCAGCTGGAAGGGGCCGTATACCACCAAAGACATCCCGATGGACCCCTGGGGCAACCCTTACGCCTACCAGTCGCCCGGCCCGGACGGCCAGGACTTTCTCGCGACTTCTTACGGCGCGGACGGCGCTCCCGGCGGAGAAGGCGATGCCGCCGACATCACCAGTGACCAGTAAACTCACGAAAAAGCATCACGGCTTCACGCTGATTGAGCTGATCGTGGTCTTGTTTATCCTCGTGCTGCTGACCACGGCCATCGTGCCGCGCGTGGTCGCGCTCCAAAAGTCCCGCCATCTGAAAGACGTGGAAGCAAACGTCATTCGGCTGCCCGCTGAGGCGCGGAACGAAGCGGTGCGCTCCGGGGGGCCGGTGCAGATACGGATTGACGGCGCGGCGCTGATTATGGAGCGGGCACCTCTGGGCGGCTCCCCGGAAGAGGTTAAGCGCGTGCAATTTGGCCGGGACCTAGAGGTCAGCAGCACCGAGACGGGTGGGCAGCCGGCAGATGCCGGTTCCTGGCTGTGGACGATCTACCCCGACGGCAGCGCGGATGCGGGCGGGATTGAGTTTCGGGAAGGAAGCGCAGTCACGAAATCCTTGCTGCTGGCTTCTGACGGCAGTGTGCGCTGGGTCAGCGGCGATTTGCCGGAAGGTCTGCCGGAACGCTGGCCTGCCGGGCAGCTTGAAACGCGGAGATAGGCATCACTAAGAATGTATCTCAAAACTCGGCAAGAGTCCCCCTAGCCCCCAATTCTGGGGGAACCGGAGGAAGAAAATTGCCTCTTGCTCCCCCAGACTTCTGCTCCCCCAGAATTGGGGGCGGGGGGGACGCTCTCCGAGTTTTGAGATACATTCTTAGGACATGGTCTGCCCCAAAGAAAGACAGCAACGCTTGTGAAACGCGGCTTTGCAAAACATGGCTTTACGCTGATTGAGGTTCTGGTCACGGTCGTGCTGGTCTCCATCGCCGTTGTCGGCGTACTGGGCGGCATCCGCTCCATCCAGGCGGCCGGCGCACGAGCGCAGACCGCCGACCTCTTGCAGCGGCTCGTAGCCGAGAAAGTGGGCGACTTGAAGCTGCTGGCCGACCCCAGCGCCGGGGCAAGCGCGGGAGACTTTGCCGACCGGGGACACCCGGACATCACCTGGACCCTCAGCGCCGAGGCCACCAGCACGACAAGCCTGGACAAAGTCACGGTGACGGCGACGCAGGGCCGTCAGGAGCAGTCATTGACCACGCTGATCTTCGTCCGGTCATCGGGCGGAATCGGACCCGGAGCGTTTGCCCGATGAAGAGGCACCGCAAACAGCGTCAGCAGTATGGCTTGACACTGATCGAGCTGCTGATCGTGCTGGGCATCACCGCGATTTTGGCGTCGGCGCTCGGCTATGCGTTCACGGCGGAGCTGACCATGCAGCGGGTCGAAGAAGCCCGCCGCGCGAAGTTGGACCGAAGCGATAGCACGGAGCGGCAGATCACGCAGCTCTTGCAAGGCGCGAAGCTGACCGCGCTCGTGGAAACCAGTCCGGCGGCGGTTCCGAACGTGCTGCCCGGTCAGTCGATCAGTTCGGCGGCTCCGGCGGAGCAGACGACGTATTTTGCCGGCGTGGTGGAAAGCGGCGCAAACGATCTCGGCTGTGACCGGCTGACATTCACCACAACGGCTCCGGCCCTGCCGATGGCGGCGTTTGCCGGCACCGACGATTTTGAGACCCAGCAGCAGGCGCGGGGACCGGTCGGCGGCCTGGCGGAAGTCTCCCTGAGCGTGACGCCGGTGGGCGACGCGGGCGGGCGCACCGGCCTCTTCGAGCGCTTGCAGCGGCCCAGCGACGCAGACCCCAGCCAGGGCGGATCGGAGTTTCTGCTGGACCCGCAGATCGAGCGCATCGGCTTCCAGTTTTGGGACGGGCTGGAATGGGTGACGTCTTGGAGCGCGACCAGCCCACCCCGTCTGCCGCAGGCGGTCCGGGTCAGCTACACGCTGCGCGGTGGGCCGTCAGGCGAGGTGCGCGTCTTTGATGTTCCCCTGCCGGCAAGCGACGTGAGCGCTCAGTCGCCGCAAAACACAAGCCAAAATTCAAACTGAACACGACATGAACAAAACACGGCGTGGCTATATTTTGGTGCAGGCGCTGATCGTCATTGCCGGGCTGCTGGCCCTCATGGCGATGCTGGCCGCCGACCAGCGCGTTGGCAGCCAGGCGGTGCAGGACCGCCTGCGGCAGCGGCGGGCGGACGCGGCAGCGGATTCCGCCGTCGCCCAGGCGCTGGCGACGGTGGAGGGCACTCATCCAAACGTTGTCACGCTGAATGATGACTGGGCAAAGCTTGGCGACGGCGGCAACGAAGCGTTTAATTTGGGCGACGCAGCGGCCTTCCGTGTGCAGATTGTGGATGCCGGCGCTTTGGTGAATGTCAGCACGGCGGCCTCAACGCAGCTAGAGCGTCTGCCGCTGACAAAGGAGCAGGTGGACTGCCTGCTGGACTGGCGCGAGCCAAAGACATCGGCCCGGCCGGATGGTGCAAAAGACTCGTATTATTTGTCTCTGCCGACGCCTTACACCGCCAAGCTTGGCCCGCTGGATACTTTGGATGAGCTGCTGCTGGTCAAAAACTGGACGGGGCAGACGCTGTACCAGACGCCGACTGTTTCCTCCCAAGTCACGCTGCCGACCGACCCAGAGGGGAATATCCTGCCGCTGGCGTCCCTGCTGACCGCAGACAGCGGAGTGCCGAACGTGCAGAACACCGGCCTGCCGCGTGTCAATTTGGGCCAGCCCGGCGCGGACCCGGCGGCGCTGGCTCAGGCGGGCGTGAGCGCCCAGACGGCCATGCAGATCGCATCGGGAGCGCCTTACAGCTCGTTTGCCACCCTGCTGGCGCTGCCGCAAGTGCAGCCCTCCGACGCCGGGCCGCTGCTGAACGCGGTCTCGTTCACCGCCGGAACCCGCGTCGCCGGGAAGATCAACTTGAATACTGCCTCGGAAGCTGTCCTGCGGACACTGCCGTCCATGACACCGGGGATCGCTTCCGCCATCGTGAGCCGGCAGGAAGCCGGGTTCCACAGCTTGGGAGAGCTGGCGTCGCTGCCGGGGGTCGAGGGCCAGAGGCTGGCCCAGCTTGCCGATAGCTTCACCGTCGGAAGCGATACCTGGGTGGTCCGGGCGTATGGCACGAGCGGCGGCCTTCACACTGCTGCCGAGGCGGTCGTTGGCCGCCGCAATGGAAGCACGCAGATACTCTCGTGGACGCGGCTGAATACAACGGGCATCCCATCCTGGTGGGGCTGGACCACGCAGTCGAGCGAGACCACAGATGCAGGGGACACCCGATGAAATCAAGGAACACGCGATGAGAGCAAGCAAGGGAAGTCAGTCGCCGGTGCATGTCGAATGGGCGGCGTCGGGAGTACGCGCCGTCAATACCGTCACCCATGAGACCGCCGAAGCTCGCCAGATTTCCGGTTTAGGACCAATCCTGAGCGGGCCAGGGAATTTGCTGATCGGGATTGGGCGGCGCGATGTGTTCCTGAAGTCCGTGCGTCTGCCGAAGGCGGACCCAGAAGACCTCCGGCGCATTCTCGCGGTTCAATTAGGCCAGCTTTTTCCGATCCCGCCCGACCTGCTTTCGTTTGACTTCTTCCAAACGGCGGATCAAACGCCCGAAGGCGTGCTGACGGTGGTTGCCGCCATGCGTGCCGAAGATTTGCGGCAGCTGCACACGGAACTGAAACAAGCGGGGCTGACCGCCGCACGGATTTTGCCGGTGTCTCTCGCCGCCCCCGCCGTCGCGGCGAGCGCGGGCTTGGCCGATGCACTTGTTTTGGAAGCCGATCCGGCGGGCCTGGTGTTAGACTTGGTGCGCGGCGGGACGCTTGTCTTCAGCCGCATCGTTTCGGCGGCAAGCGACCCGGAGTGCGAAGCCAAGCGGACGCTGACGGCGGCGAATGTCAAAGCTTTGCCGCTGGTTTCCGCCGGCGGGGCCGGGCCGCCAGACGCGCTTCCCGGCTTCGGCACGGCCCTCAGCCTGCTGCACACTGCCCCGCCGTTTGAATTTCAGCTTGCCGAGGAGCGGGCGAAACAGCGGCAAAAGCGGGCGGGGGACCGGACCCGCCTGGCGGGGCTTTTGATGCTCTCGGCGCTGCTTCTGGTCGCTTTGGTCTGGGCGGATCGGGAGCAGGCGGCGGCGGCGGCGAAAAAGCGGCAGGGGGTTGTCACCCGGCAACTCACCCGCCTGCAATCCGTTCAGGACGCCGCCGCGACCGAGTCTCAGCAGATCGGCGCTGTTCAGGACGTGCTGCACCGGGCCTTTGATCCCGCTCAGCCTCTCAGTGACATCGTTTCGGTGGTGGGGGACAGCCTGCCGGCGGGGACATGGCTGACGGGTCTGACCACCGAGCGCGGCAAGCCGGTCCAAATCCGGGGCATGGCCGCGGCGTCCACAGATGTGCCGCGCCTCGTGCACACGCTCGGCGCAAGCCGCCGCTTCCGGGACGTGCGCCTGGTGTTCGCCAACAGCGTGACTATCGGCAAGGCGCGGCTGACAGAGTTTGAGATCAGCGCCGTCAGCGTCGGCAATCTTCCGCTGTCCGCGCCGGACAAAACCGAGCAGAGCAGCCCTGCCCAAACAGGAACCACGGAAACAGGAACCACGGAAACGGGAACCAGCTAATGACCCAGCCGATAATCAGCTTCCAGCGCCGCGAGGACATCACGCCCAGCCTTTTGATGATCGTCTCCGTTGTGGTTCTCGCTGGCACGCTGGCCTATATGCTACTGGTGCCGGGAACCGCTCGCAGCACTCACACGACAGCCAGCAGCCGCCGCCGGATGGTGGATGACATCGCTGAGACCCGGCACCAAACGCGCGTGGCGCGACTCGCGATCCAGCCGCGCCTCTGGCACGGAAACCCGGAGTTCGTCACAGCCGCGGCGCTGGCACAGCTCACCCGGCAGACCGAAAAACGCTCGCTCAAGCTGACCTCATTCCGGCCCGACCGCCCGCAGGAGTTCGCGGACATGACCGAGCTGCGGTTTGACGTCCAAATCGCCGGCCCTTACGCGGGTCTGCATTCCCTGCTGGAAGCGCAGGATGCACGGGGAAGCAAGCTTGTCTTGCGGTCGGTCCAAATCACGGCGTCCCAAACGACCGGCGGCGGCACCGCGACGGCCTCACTGGGCTTGTCCGCGTTTGTCGCCGGTCCGGCAGTCAGTGGAGACCCGCATGGCTAAAATCAGCCGCCCTGCCGTGTATACGTTTGTCGGGGCTGTTGCCGTGTATGCGTGGGTCATCCTGACGCAGCCCGATGCGCCGACCCCGGCACATAAAGTGCGTGCGACGCGCCCTGCCGCGTCCCATGCGGAAGACCTCGCGGCGGCGGATCTCGCGGCCCATTTTACCCGGTATCAGGCCGGCAAGAAAAACCCGTTCTTGCCTCATCTGCCGGCCTCGGCGGGGATGGCGGCAGAAAAGACCGCACACGCGGAACAGGGCAAATGGACCTTGACCGGCATCAGCAGCATCAACGGTGTCCCGAATGCGCTGGTGGAAAGTGCGGCGGGTGACAGCGTGTTTCTGAAGCCCGGCGACCGCTGGCGCGGCCTGCGTGTCCTGTCTATCGGCACCGATGCCGTCATTCTTCTCAATGCGCTGGGCCAGCAGACAAGCCTCGCGTTCCGTCCGCTGGGCGCGTCCCTGCCGGACGCGGGGGCAGGAGCGCCGGGCGTGGGCGGCTTCCAGTTGCAGCCGCTGGGAACTGTCAGCCCGATGCCCGTCACTCCCGGCAGCATCCGCCCCCTGCCGCCCCTGCCGTCGTTCGGTGCGCCGCCTGCACAGAAAAGATAATCTCTTATGAAGCCACTGCAATCACTTTCTTTTTTTCTTCTGCTTGGCCTGCTCGCCTCTGCGGCAGCCGGAGATGCTCCTCCGGCAGCCGCCCCGCCGCCGCTGCCAATTCCTACGGTTGTTCCAGTTCCCGTTGTTCCGGTGCCGGTTGTCGTGCCTGCGGCAAAGCCTGCCCCAAAAAAAACGTCAAAAGCGGTCAAGCCGCCGCGCAAGGCCGCCCCCAAAAAAGTAGTGAAGCTTCCACCTAAACCCGTTCCCGTACCGCCTGCCTGGGAGTCGTTCAAGCTTAATCCGAAGGTGCGGGTGCAGCTTGACTTTCGCAATGCCAGCGTAGATGCGGTCATTCATGTGCTGAGTCAGGCCAGCGGCGTCGCCATTGTCAAAGACCCGGCGCTGGTCGGCGGCATCACGCTGCAAAGCCCTAAGCCGCAGTCGCTGGACGAAGCGTTTGCGCTGTTTGACGCCATTCTGCACTTGAAAAACTATGAGATTACGAAAGGAGGCGACCCGCTCGCCAAAAGCAGTGGCTTTCTTTTAGTGGCGCCGCGCTCGCCGGGGGCGGTTGCGGCAGCGACCCCCGGCATTTCTCCCCTCCCCGGCGGGCCTTCGATCCCTGGACAGCCCGGTGCGCCGGGAGGGGTGCCCGGAGGAGGCCCGCCTGCCGCGATGGGCCGGCCCGGCGGGCACGGAGCAGGACATCCCGGCGGGCCGCCCGGCGCGGCAACGCCTAGCACTGAGCCGGTGCTGAAAGAGTATTCAATTCGTTATGCCAGCGCCACCGAAATCGCGCGGGTCATCACCGATGTTTACGGGTCCGGTGCCCCGCCCCAGCAGCCCGGCTTCTTTCCCGGCGGGCCGCCGCCGCCGCCCGCCGGCAACAAGCCGGTAATCAAAGCGTCCGCCGAAGATTACAGCAACACCGTGATTGTCTACGCGCCCAGCGCCCAGCAGACCGACATCGCGCAGTTTATCGCCCAGATAGACAAAGCCTCGGACCAGCCCCAGGTACCGCGTGTGTTCAAGCTGCAATACGCGCTGGCCCAGGATTTGGCGTCGGTCATTCAGGGCATCTTAGACGACAGCTCGCCGCTGGGGCGGGGCGGCGCAACCACCGACAAGCAGCAGCAGGACCGGAACCGGTCACCCTTCTTCTTTTTTGACCAGTCTAACGGCTCGCAAGGCAAAAACGGCACGGTCATTGCCGACTCGCGTACGAACTCGCTGGTGGTGACGGCGACGGCAGACAATTTAGATCACATCGCGGGTGTTCTCAAAGAACTGGACCAGCCCGCCGCGTTTCAAAGCACGACCTGGGTGTATGTGTTCAAGAACGCCCGTGCCGACGTTGTCGCGAACCTGCTTAATCAATCGTTCGGCAACAAAACGACCAATGGGCCGGTGGGCGGGTCGCTGACCAATACCGGTCTGACCCAAAGCAGCGGCAGTCAGGTCGGGCAGACCAACGAATCCGGCGGCACCAGCACCCCAACCGGCTTCCAGGCGAACTCTAATCAGCAGAATGGCTTTAATCAGCAGGGGGGCGGCAACCCGCGTCAGGACAACGGCGCGTCCGGCCAGAACGCTCCGACCACCGGGTTGGACAGCGAAGGCCATGTCATCAACGTCCGTAACCTGACCGGCCAAGTCCTGCTCGTGCCGAACATCGACACCAACAGCGTCATCGTCGTCTCTCCGCCGGAAGACCGCACCGTCGTGCAGGCCATTTTAGAGGAAATGGACGAAATCCCCAAGCAGGTGATGATCCAAACACTGGTCGTGGAAGCCAATTTAGACAAAGCCCACCAGCTCGGCATCGAGTTCAGCGGGACCCAGAACAACCCCTTCGGGGGCTTTCATGGTACCCAGACCGAGACGCAGTCTTACGGTCTTCAGACAAACACCGCCCAGCCGCAGGGCCTTCGCTACACGCTCTCGGCGGGCCAGTATTCGGTCTTTCTTCAAGCCGTTCAGACCGACACGCGGTTCAACGTTCTGAGTACGCCGCGCATTTTTACGACCAACAATGCCACCGCTCAGATCAATATCAGCCAGAGCCTGCCCTATGTCACCAACCAGACTGTGACCACGACGGGAACGATCCTCTACAATTACAACTTTCTCAATGTCGGCATCGTGCTGACAGTGACGCCGCGAATCACATCCAACGGCTATGTGACGATGGACGTGACGCAGACCGCCAACGACTTCGTCAGCTACACCAGCTTCAACGCGCCGATTGTCAACCAGCGGGAGGCCCAAACCACCGTCAGCGTCAAAGACGGCGAAACGGTTGTCCTCGGCGGCATCATCAACAATTCTGTCTCACGCACCGTCAGCAAAATCCCGTTCTTGGGTGATCTGCCGCTGGTCGGTAACCTGTTCCGCTCGACCAATGCCACCAACAACAAGACCGAGCTGCTGGTGTTTCTGACCCCGCATGTCGTCCGCGATCCGGCAGAAGCGCGTCAGCTCCGCCTTCAGACGGAGCGGGAGCTTGGACGCACGACTCAGCAAATGATCCCGCCCGCTCAGAAGCCCCCGGAAGCGGGATCAAATAAATTGAACAACTAAAAACCGGGTTCATCGGCACTTTCGGTGAAAAATGGTCGTCCCGGTCCGCCGGGTGAAAACGTCGGTCCTACGCCGTGCTGCCAGGCTGCCAGTAGGAGGAAGCGTACCTTCCTGCAGGCCGAAAAAAAGCTGGCCGTTACCAGGAACAGTCAGCCGTCGTCGCTAAGTTGAGCTTGTGATCAGGATGCCGAACCCGAAAAATAGTGCGATCTTGGGTACCATTTCCCTGATTTTTGGGGCGGTGTCCTAATTTAAGTCGTTGGGCGTCGTTTATTGTACTCGTGCAGAAACAGCCGCAGACAGTTCTCGTGCCTCTGGTCTGTCTTCGAGGGCGAGAGTGTCCTGCGGACAAAGCGGCCCGGTCGTCAGCGCAGACTTTTCATCTCTTGTAGGCTGCCAGAGCGTAGGCCTTTTGCCGCTGCCTGAATGCTCAAGATCAGATGCGGGGCTGTGCCCGCGAGGACGTAATGCTCGCCTCAGCGGACTTGAGCTGGACCCGGATAGCCGAAAATAGTTAGCAGTGGAAGCCCTCCTTGCCTTGACTAAGAGGCACTGTCCGGCTACAATACATTATCTTCAAGTAGACCCGGTCAATTCACTTCCGTCTTTCCGTCACACTTGCCTCAAATCAGGTTATTCCGCTTTTCCCGTGCGGAAGTGTGTTTCTAAATTGCTGGCTTTTAATCGCTATTATTGCGAATTTAGCTTCCCCCGAATACTCGAAAGGCACATTTTGGTGACAACACGAACGTGGTTCTCGCTTCTATTCTTTGGGGCCTTGCTCGGTCTGGCTACGAGCCGGGCACAGGCTCAGTTTCAGTACCCGTTCCAGGATCCCCGTCAGCCCGCCGAGGAGCGGATCACAAATCTGATTTCTCTGATGACGCTGGACGAAAAGATCGCGTGTCTCAGCACGCATACCAGCGTGCCGCGCCTGGGAATCACGGGAACGAACCATGCAGAGGGCCTGCACGGCCTGTCGCTGGCAGGTCCCCGTGTGGGTCAAGCGCAGCCAGGCGGTCCGCCGGTTTTGCCTCGCCCTGCCCCGCCTGCTGGAGCCGCCGCCGGGCTGGGCGGCGGACGCCCGCGCCAGATACCGATTACGACCACTACTTTCCCGCAGGCAATCGGCATGGCTGAGATGTGGGACCCCGAAGCCGTCCGCCAAGTAGGCGCCGCCGAAGGCGAAGAAGCCCGCTACATCGCTCAAAGCAGCAAGTATGGGCGGCAGGACCTGATCGTCATGGCGCCCAACTCGGACCTTGGCCGTGACCCGCGCTGGGGCCGAACGGAAGAATGCTACGGCGAAGACCCCTACTTCAACGGGACGCTAGTTGTTGCCATGGTACATGGCTTGCAGGGTGATGACCCGCACTACTGGCAGACTGCCGCCCTGCTGAAGCACTTTCTCGCCAACTCCAACGAGAACGACCGGGATAAAACGTCGTCAAACTTCGATGATCGCTTGCTGCGGGAGTATTACTCGGTGCCGTTCCGCATGGGCATTGTCGAGGGCGGCGCACGTGCCTACATGGCGGCGTACAATTCGTACAATGGCATTCCGATGGGAGTGCAGCCGATCTTAGAGGACATCACAGTCAAAGAGTGGGGCGAGGACGGTATCATCTGCACCGACGGCGGTGCGATGGGGCAGATGGTCACATCCCACCACTACTACGCCGACCTGCCCCACGCCGTCGCCGGAACACTCCATGCCGGGATCACCAAGTATTTGGAACGGGCTAGTCCTGCGGTCACGCAGGCGCTGGACCAGCATTTAATTACCGAAGCCGACATTGATCGAGCCATCCGCCCGAACTTCCGCATTCTTCTCCATTTGGGCCTGCTGGACCCACCCGCACAGGTTCCCTACAGCCGCATCGGTACGGACAGCGGCCTGGAACCGTGGCTGACAGACGCGCACAAGACGCTGGCCCGCAAAGTAACGCAAGAGTCAATTGTGCTGCTCAAGAACAGCGGCGGTCTGCTGCCGCTGGACCGGCGGACGGTGAAATCCATCGCCGTGATCGGTCCGCGTGCGGACCGTGTCCTGCTGGACTGGTACGGCGGTGCTCCGCCCTACGTCGTCACGCCGCTGCAAGGCATCCGGAACAAAGTTGGACCGGGCGTCACTGTGCGCTTTGCCGATGGCAGCGACCTTGCTGAAGCTGCTCGCCTCGCCAAAGTGTCTGACATTGCCATTGTCTGCGTCGGCAACCATCCGACCGGTGGTGACAACGCCGGCTGGGGCAAAGTCGAAGCGCCGAGCGAAGGACGAGAAGCGGTGGACCGGCAGACAATCACGCTAGAGCAGGAAGATTTAATCAAGCAGGTCTACGGTGCGAACCCGCGCACGGTTGTCGCACTCCTTTCCAGCTTTCCCTACGCGATCAACTGGACCCAGGCGCATGTCCCGGCGATTGTTCACGTGACCCAGTGCAGCCAGGAAACGGGTCATGCGCTGGCGGATGTGCTGTTCGGGGACTACAACCCCGGCGGCCGGCTGGTGGAGACCTGGCCGGCGTCGCTGGACCAGCTCCCGCCGATGCTGGACTATAACATTCGGCACGGGCGCACCTACCAGTATTTTCAGGGTACGCCGCTGTATCCATTCGGATACGGCCTCAGCTACACGTCGTTTGCCTACTCGCATCTAAAGACCAGCCGCGGCGCACTTCAGGCCGGCACTCCGCTCATGGTCAGTGTGGACGTGAAAAACACCGGCACGCGGGCAGGGGATGATGTCGTCCAGATGTATGTGACGCATCTCGGCTCGGCGGTTGACCGGCCCTTCGAGCAGCTTGCGGGCTTCCAGAGGGTCAGCCTCAAGCCGGGCGAGACGCGCATTGTCAGGCTGCCTCTTTCCGCGGAGCAGTCAGCGTATTGGAGCGTCAAAGAACACCGGTTTATGGTCGAGTCCGACTTTGTCCAGATCCGCATCGGGCATTCTTCGTCCGACATCACCCTCAGAAAGACTGTGCCAGAATATCCGGCCTTCAGCGTCGCTCACCGATGAAAAAAACCTTTTCCATTATCGCGGCGGCTCTTGCCGCTGCACTCTGGCCGGGCAGCCCTGCTCAATCGGCCTCTCTTCAGCTCCAGGCTGACGGTATATTTGTCTCGCAGGACCACTATACACTGAAGCTACAGGTCCGGGCGGACAACATCATCCGCGTCGCGTATGCACGTGGTCCCGCACTTTTTCAGACCCCCAGCTTGATCGTCGTCAACCAGAAGAACACGGCATCCTGGCATCTTGCACGCGGGCCTCACTCGGCGTCGGTCGTGACCAGGGCGATGCAGGCCCGCGTGGACCTTCAGACCGGCGCAGTCTCGTTTCTGGACCCTGCGGGGCGGCTGATCGCTGCGGAGAAGCCGGGCCATCGCCTGGAGCCAGCGTCTGTGCAGGGTCAGGACACCTATCATATCCGGCAGGAATGGCTGCCCAATGCGAGTGAATCGCTGTATGGCCTGGGCCAGCGCCAGCTTGGCATTCTCGATCTCAAGGGCTATGATCTGGATCTGTGGCAGCACAACACCAATGTGGTTGTGCCGTTTCTTGTTTCGAGCCGGGGCTACGGCATTCTGTGGGACAACCTCTCGTACACGCGCTTCGGCGACCTGCGCTTTCTGTCGCCGGTCCCCGCAGAGGAACTCACAGGCGCGGCGGGAGAGCCAGGCGGCCTGACAGAGACGCAGTACAGCGATACGGCGTTCAGCCGGCAGGCTGCACAAAGCGTGGGACCGCTCCCTGACGGCTCACCACTTCCCGGCCTCGGACGCGGCGATGCCAGCGTCCGCTGGGAAGGCGCTGTGACTCCTGCCCAGACCGGCGTCTACACGTTCCAGGCGTACTCCAATGGCGGTATCAAGTTCACACTGGACGGCAAAACCGTCATAGACCACTGGCGGCAAAGCTGGCTGCCCGGCGACGATGTGGTCCGTGTCCCACTGGTCGCGGGCCGGCCCTACAAAATCCGTCTGGATTGGACCAAAGATCAGGGCGCGAATATCATGCGCCTGTTTTGGAAGACGCCGTCTGCCGATCCCGCGACTTCGCTCTGGTCCCAGGTCGGCGATAAAGAAGACTACGATTTTGTCTATGGCCCGTCCATGGATACGGTCGTGGCCGGGTACCGCCGTCTCACCGGCGCGGCGTCGCTCATGCCGCGCTGGGCTTATGGCCTTTGGCAGTCGCGCGAGCGGTATCAGACCCAGCAGCAGAGCCTGGACGTCGTGGACGGGTTTCGGTCTCGCGGCATTCCTTTTGACACCATCGTTCAGGACTGGTTCTACTGGCCTGCGAATGCCTGGGGGTCCCATCAGTTTGATCCGGCCCGATTCCCTGACCCGGCGGGCTGGGTCACCGCCATCCATGCCAAACACGCGCACTTGATGATCTCGGTCTGGGGCAAGTTCTATCCGGGAACAAAAAACTTTGAGGCCATGCACTCACGTGGCTACCTGTATGAGCCGCCGCTGACCGAACACCTGATTGACTGGGTGGGCTACCCGTACACGTTCTATGACAGCTTTAATCCCCAGGCGCGGCAGCTTTTCTGGTCCCAAATTGACACTGCTTTGTTCCAGAAGCATGTGGATGCCTGGTGGATGGATGCCTCAGAGCCGGATATGCTGGCCCTGCCTGACTTGAAGGGGACGCTGACCCATATGACGCCGACCGCAGGTGTCACGCCCGCGCGTGTCCTGAACGGCTGGGGACTGGAGAACGCACGAGGCATCTATGAAGGCCAGCGCAAAGCCGCGCCCAACCAGCGCGTCTTTCTGCTGACCCGGTCTGGGAATGCCGGGCAGCAGCGGTACGCAACCGCGACCTGGTCCGGCGATATCACCTCCACCTGGACCGCCCTGCAAAAGCAGATTCCGGCCGGGCTGGGCTTCAGTGTTTCCGGCGTTCCGTACTGGACCATGGATACCGGCGGCTTTGCCGTGCCGCCGCGGTTCGCCGTCCAGACTATGAAGACCGCAGATTTGGACGAATGGCGGGAGCTGAACACGCGCTGGTTTGAGTATGCATCTTTCGTGCCGATCCTGCGTGTCCACGGCCAGACGCCGTACCGTGAGATGTGGCAGTTCGGCGGCGACGGCTCCCCGACTTATAACGCCGAGCTGAAGTTCGACCGCCTGCGCTACCGGATGCTGCCTTATCTCTACTCGGTCGCCGGGACAGTGACCCACAGCGGCGGAACTTTGATGCGCCCGCTTGTGATGGACTTCCGCACCGATCCCAAAGCGCGGGAGATCTCCAATCAGTATATGTTCGGGCCGGCCTTTCTAGTCAGCCCGGTCACGACATATCAGGCCCGCAGCCGGCCCATCTACCTCCCACAGAGCGCGGGCGGCTGGTACGATTTCTGGACCGGCAAGTCGTATGCCGGGGCACAGACAACCCGCGCCGCTGCCGCGTATGACTCGATGCCTCTCCATATTCGGGCCGGGGCGATCGTCCCGTTCGGTCCCGAACAGCAGTATGTCGGCGAGAAGAAGGCCGACCCGATTACCGTGTATGTTTACGCGGGCCGGAACGGCGCGTTCACTCTGTACGAAGACGACGGGCTGACCTACGGCTATGAACACGGCGCGTTTTCGCGCATTCCACTGCACTGGGACGACGCCACGAAGACTCTGAGCGTCGGCAGGCGCACCGGCACGTTCCCTGGAATGCTGCCGACGCGCACGTTCCATGTCGTTTTAGTGTCGAAAGCAAAGCCCGTTGGCTTCTCATTTACCCCCGTCCCGGCCCGCACCGTGCAGTATCATGGCGACGCCGTGCAGGTGACGCTCAAATAACCCTATGAATATCTTCAAACCTCTTCGGATTAAGCTTCTGCACAGCGTGGCCGCTTTAGCGGCCTTCGCCCTGGCCGCCGGGCCAGGGTTTGCAGACACCCCCCTGTATAAGGATTCCCATCAGCCGGTCGAAGCCCGTGTCAGCGACCTGCTGGGGCGCATGACGCTGGACGAAAAGATCGCCCTGGTCCATGCCGACTCCAAGTTCACCACCGCCGCCATTCCCCGGCTCGGCATCCCGCGTCGGTGGATGTCCGACGGGCCGCACGGCGTCCGCGAAGACATCGGCCCGGACACCTGGGACGCGGCAGGGCGTACTGACGACTTCGCGACATGGATGCCGGTAGGAATCAATCTGGCCGCGACCTGGAACCCGGACATGGCTCAGGCCTACGGCACTGTCATCGGCCAGGAGGCGCTGGAGCGCGGCAAGCAGATCATGCTGGGACCGGGCGTCAATATCATGCGAACGCCGCTGAATGGCCGCAACTACGAATACTTCGGCGAAGACCCCTATCTCGCCGCCCGGATGGCGGTCGGGTACGTTCACGGCGTTCAGTCGCAGGGCGTGGCCTCGTGCGTCAAGCACTTCGCGGGCAACAACCAAGAGCGTCAGCGCGGCTCGATTGATGTCGAGATGGACGAGCGCACCATGCGCGAGATCTACCTGCCTCCGTTTAAAGCCGCCGTGCAGGAAGGCGGGGCACTCGCTGTGATGTCGGCCTACAATAAGTTTGACGGCCAATACTGCTCGCAGAACGACCTGCTTTTAAACACAATTTTAAAGGGTGAGTGGGGATTTCAGGGCCTGGTCATGTCCGACTGGAGCGGCGTTCACGACACACGCGGGGCCGTTCTGGGCGGCATGGACCTGGAAATGGGCACGGTCAGGCCCTACGACGATTATTACCTCGCCCGTCCCTTTCGTGAGGGCATTGAGAAGGGCTTTTACCCGGTGGCGCTGCTCGACGACAAGGTGCGCCGGAACCTGCGCGAGATGTTCCGCGTCGGTGCCTTCGATGGGCGCGGAGCGGGATCCCTCAATACCGCCGCGCACCAGGCCGCCGCCCGGCAGGTCGCTGAGGAAGGGATCGTCCTGCTCAAAAACCAGGGAGACGCCCTGCCGCTTGATGCTTCCAAAATTCGGTCAATCGCCGTGATCGGCGAAGACGCCGTGCAGCAGTTCGCGTCCGGCGGCCAGAGCGCAGGCGTCAAGGCGTTCTACGAGATCACCCCACTGGCGGGTCTGGTGAAGCGGGTCGGCCCGCAGGTGGACGTGACCTTCTCGATGGGCTACCGCCAGCCGGCGCGGCGTGGGCGTCGCCCAGCAAATGCGACGGGAGGCCGCCCTGCGGCCGTGCCTGGGGCTGCGGACGCAGCGGGGGTGCGGCGCGTTGATGCCCCGCCTCCCGCCAACCAGCCGGATCCCGATCTTCTGGAACGCGCCGTGCGTGCCGCTCGCTTGGCGGATGTCGCGATCGTGATCGCGGGCCTCAATCACTCATTTGACTCGGAAGGCTCGGACCGCCTGGACATGAAGCTGCCCTACGGCCAGGACGAGCTGATCCGGCGCGTCGCGGAGGCCAATCCGCGCACAATCGTTGTCTTGATGTCCGGCGGCCCCGTCGAGATGTCTTCGTGGCTGCCGCAGGTGCCTGCCGTCGTGCAGGCCTGGTATCCGGGTATGGAAGGCGGCAATGCGCTTGCCGGCATCCTGTTCGGCGATGTGAACCCGTCCGGGAAGCTGCCCTGCACGTTCCCGCGTCAGCTTTCGGACTCGCCCGCCAGCGCACTCGGTTCGTACCCCGGCTCGAACGGCGTCGAGCCGTACACGGAAGGGCTGCTTGTCGGCTACCGCTGGTTCGACACCAAGAAAATCGAGCCTTTGTTCCCCTTTGGGTACGGCCTGTCCTACACGCGCTTCGCGTACTCCGGGCTGCGTCTCGTCAGGGGGCCAGAGGCCAAAGGTGCAAGCGTCGAAGGACCTGTTGTGACCGCCGCGTTTGAGATTTCTAATGTCGGGACGCGGACGGGCGGCGAGGTAGCCCAGCTTTATGTGCATCAGGAGCATTCCAGCCTGCCCCGCCCCCTTCAAGAACTGAAAGGCTTCCGCAAAGTTTTTCTTAAGCCCGGCGAGACGCAGACGGTCACGATCCCGCTGGACCAGAGCGCCTTCGCGTTTTTCGACCCGGCAAGTCACGGCTGGCGATCCGAAAAAGGGAACTTCACTCTTGTCATCGGCAGCTCCTCGCGGGACGTGCGCCTGCGCGGCGTTTGGAAGCTGCCGAAAACGACCCTTGTTCCCCTGCCCGGAGCGGCAGGACAGCACGCGGCATCGAGCGCCGTTATAGGGACGACACACCAGTAAGGAGAAACCATGGCAGACCAAAGCGCAGCCTACGAGTACGTTTTTCAGGACCCGGATCAGCCACTCGAGGCTCGGATTGACGACCTCTTGACACGCCTGACGCTGGAAGAAAAGGTTTCCTGCCTGGGCACCGATCCCAGCGTGCCTCGGCTGGGTCTGCGGGGAAGCGGCCATATTGAAGGCCTGCACGGCGTCGCAATGGGCGAGCCGGGCGGGTGGGGTAAGTTCGACGGCGATAAAATGCCGGTCCCGACGACGACGTTTCCCCAGGCGATTGGTCTGGGCCAGACCTGGGACCCTGCCCTGATAAGCCGCGCCGCCGCCGTGGAGGGGTACGAGGCGCGTTACCTGTTCCAGTCTGAGAACTACCAGCGCGGCGGGATCGTGGTCCGGGCGCCGAACGCCGACTTGGGGCGTGACCCGCGCTGGGGGCGAACGGAAGAATGCTACGGCGAGGATGCCTTCTTCAACGGCACCCTGGCCGCGGCCTTTGTGCGCGGCCTTCAAGGGGACCACCCCGTCTACTGGCAGTCTGCTTCACTGATGAAGCACTTTCTCGCCAATTCCAACGAGGATGGGCGCGAAAGCTCCTCATCAGACTTCGATGAGCGGCTGTTTCGGGAGTATTATTCGGTGCCGTTCCATCGGGGCGTTGAGGCCGGCTCCCGCGCCTACATGGCGGCGTACAACTCCTACAACGGCATCCCCTGCGCTGTTCATCCAATACTCAAAGAAGTCACGGTCGCGGAATGGGGCCAGGATGGCATCATCTGCACCGACGGCGGCGCGATGAAGCTGCTTGTCACCGACCACAAAGCCTTTCCCGACGAGGTCCACGCCTGCGCTGCCATCGTTCAGGCCGGGATCGGCCAGTTCCTGGACGATCACGTCGCCCCGACTTTGGAGGCGCTTGCCGGCGGCCTGCTGACGGAGGCTGAGGTGGACGCCGCTCTGCGGGGTAACTTCCGGGTCATGGTCCGCTTGGGCCTCTGGGACTCACCCGCGCGGGTTCCCTACGCCGCCATCGGCACCCTCGGCGAGCCGGAACCCTGGGGGACGGACAAGCACAAGGCGCTGGTCCGCGAAGTGACCCAAGAATCGATTGTCTTGCTCAAGAACGAGGGCGGCCTGCTGCCCTTGAACCGCGCTGCCGTGCGGTCCGTGGCGGTCGTGGGTCCGTTCGCCGACCGTGTCGTGCTGGACTGGTACAGCGGCACGCCTCCCTACGCCGTCACCCCGCTGGCGGGGCTGCGGGAGGCGCTGGCGCCGGACGCAGCGGTGCGCTGGGCGGACGGTTCCGATGCCGAGGAAGCCGCTGCTCTGGCACGCGGGGCGGACGTGGCAATCCTCTGCGTCGGCAACAACCCGGTCGGGGCAGGGGGCTGGGCCAAAGTCAATTCGCCCGACGAGGGGCGGGAAGCGGTGGACCGTCAATCACTTACGCTGGGTCTGGGGCAGGAAGATCTGGTCCAAAAGGTCCAGGCGGCCAATCCGAACACTGTGCTGGTGCTGATCTCGTCGTTTCCCTACGCAATTACCTGGGCGCAGGAGCATGTGTCGGCCATTGTTCAGATGACGCACAACAGCCAGGAGCAAGGCCACGCGCTGGCGGACGTGCTGCTTGGGGATTACAATCCCGGCGGGCGTCTGGTGCAGACTTGGCCGGCGTCGCTGGACCAGTTGCCGCCGATGCTGGACTACGACATCCGGCACGGGCGCACTTACCAGTATTTCCAGGGTAAGCCACTGTATCCGTTCGGATACGGCCTCAGCTACACTTCTTTTGCCTACGCCAATCTCCAGACGAGCGCCGATGAAATGACCCGCGATGGATCAGTGAGGGTGAGTGTAGAGATTAAGAACATGGGCGAGCGAGCCGGTGACGAAGTGATCCAGATGTATGTGCGCTGCCTCGGCTCATCGGTCGCGCGGCCTCCGAAGCAGCTTGCGGGTTTCCAGCGGATCGGTCTGAACCCTGGGGAAAAGAAGACCGTGACAATGGTGCTTGCGGCCTCTCAGCTTTCTTTCTGGGATGCCGCCGCGCATCGGTTCGTCGTCGAGGAGGGACAGGTGCAGATCCTCATCGGCGGGTCGTCCGCGGCCGTCGAACAGGAGAAGACGATCCGTGTGACACCCTGATCCGCACCAATCTGTGATCTGCAAGAAAGACAGACGCCGATGCGGCGCACTGATGGCTGTGCCCGCATCGGCGAAGACAAAGCTCTAGCGGCGCGGCGTGCCGATCTTAACCAGAACTGTGCCGTGGGAGGCTACAACAGCGCTGTAGCTGCCTGTGAAGCGGCCCAAGTCTTTCTGACGCCATAAGTCGCGCACCCGCTGGGGACCGCTCAACTTCAGGTCTGCGAAGAGGATTGTGACAGTCATTTCTTTCGGACCAACATTGAACAGTCCCACGGCCAGTGTGCCGTCTTCCAGCGGCTTAGCATAGACCAGTGCGTTGCCGCCCGGATTGTCCGCCGGGGCCGCGCCATACGCCGGAACCGTGAAGGCCGGGCCGGAGACCTTGACCGGCCCTTTGCCCAATGCGTCCTGATCCACAGCCAGCACTTCATCATTGGTGAGCAGGCTGAGGGTGAATGGATCGAGCTTTTCCATGTCGCAGCCGATCAGCATCGGGGCCGACAGCAGGCTCCACATAGTGATGTGGGTGTACTGCTCGTCGGGCGTCAGATGGGTGTAATGCATCGCCTGCGCCAGGCTCACTGTGCCCAGCACGAGCATATCCGGGTCGTTCCAGTGCCCCGGCCCGGAGAACGGTGCCCAGCGGTCCTGCGAAAAGGCGATCTGGCCCATGCCCTGCTGCCAGGAGGTGTGAGGCCGGCCCCAGGTATCGGCGATGTCGCCTGTGGTGCGCCAGGCGTTCGAGAGGCGCGTCCAATCGGTGGCGTCCTCGAACGGCGCAGAATTGGAAAGGCTCAGAGCGATGTCGCGCCCGCTTTGGCGCAGCGCGTGATCCATCTCCGCCGTGCTGCCCACATCGTTGGGGTTCCAGTCGTATTTCAGATAGTCAAATCCCCAGTCTGCCCACTGCTTGGCATCGGCGGCGGCGAAGTGGACCGGCCCGATCCGGTGGTTCTGATCATTCGCTTGCGCCTTCGTCCAGGTGCCATCGGACGTATCACTGGAGCCGCCGGGGTAGCTGGCGTAGGACGTTACCCACGGCGTGGAGTAGATACCGGCCTTCAGTCCCATCGCATGAAGCTGATCGCACAGCCCCTTCATGTCGGGGAATTTCGCGTTGGCTTGGAGCGCGTGGCCGGCCCCGGTCCGCTCGCCCTGCCAGGTGTCGTCAATGTTGACGTAGCTCCAGCCGTGATTGATCAGCCCTGAAGACACCAGCACCCGCGCCGAGCGCAGAACTTTGTCTTGGTCCACCGAACCCGCCCAGGAGTTCCAGCTATTCCAGCCGAGGGGCGGCGTGAGCGCGACCCTGTCACCGATGACGATCTTCAGCGTCTTGCTGTTGTTCCCCAGGGAATTATGTGCGGTGAGCCGCACGGCGAACTCACCTGTGGCGGGGACCGCGCCGCTGATAATCCCTGTTTGCGGGTCCAGAACCAGCCCTTGAGGCAGGCCGCGTGCCGCAAATGTCATGGGGCGCATTCCGGTGGCTGGAATGGTGTATAGAAATGGACTGCCGGGCCTCTGGCCGTAGACATTAGCACCGTTGATGCGCGGCGTAGGCGGCGCGGGCGGCGTCAAGATACGCGAGGAATAGTCGGGCGTCCCTGACGGAGTGGGCGTAGGAGCCGCGGGTGTCTGCTGGGCATAGCCTACATGAGTGAACAGGCACAGCAAGCCGGTCGCTGTGCTGAGAATTTGGGCTGAGTTCATATTTAACTTTCCTATTCCGGTAAAATTTGAATGCCGCTAATCGCCGGCTGGTCGGCCGTGCCGGGGGTCAGGGCAATGGTGATATGACCGCCGGCATCGGGCAGAATGCCGGAAAAACTCTTGACGACGGCCTTGTCTTTCCCGCCGGCCTCGGCGAAGATGTCGTAATCGGTCAGGACGGAAGTGCCGTTAATGGCGGCATTGAACCGGCGTGCGCCCGCGTGGTCGAACGCCGTTTCGGCGAAATGGAGCCGCACAGTATAGCGCTGGGCGGACGGCACGGCAAGGCTGTAAACGCTGGCACCGACATGCGCCGACTGGTAGACGAGAACTGGGGCGGAATTGGGCGTCCCGACATCAACAGCATCGGTCACGGTCTGCACTCTCCCGCGCCGGCTTCCATAGTCGGCGACATAGCCGCTGTACGGGGCGGGGCTAAACGTGAACATCTGCGTCGCCGGCCCGCCGCAGTTGATATTGACTCCGCGAATGCCCACGCCGCGTGCGGGGCCGGCGGGGACTAAAGCCGCCGTATTGGGAACAAGGCGAATACGGCTGCTGTGAGCCGGGAGCACGGCGGGGCGAACGGTCACATTCCAGCCGTCTACTGCGAGAAGCGGGGCCTCGCCGCCCAAGTCCTCGGCGGCAGCCTCCACCGTCAGCGTCTTCACCGCGCCGGGCAGCAGGGACACATAATTGTCGCTGTAGAAGACCGGCAGCACCCGGCGGCCCGAATGGGCACGGCGAAGCTGGAGGTGTGCCATGAGGGCGACGTTCGGGGTCGGATTGCGGAGGGTGACGGTAATTTGGCACCGCCCGGCCGTATCACGGCGGACCGCGGACGCGGCCAGCGCGACCATCGGCAGATTGTTCAAAGCCGTGAAGTCGTCCGGGTGAGCCGGGTCGGCACGCCAGTAGAAGTTGTCCGAGAGCAGCACCTTCCGGGCATCGCGCAGCTCAAGCTGCACAAAATGGACCGGAGACAGCCCGGCGGGGAAGGCGACCAGCCCAACATCCGTCGCCGCGCTCGGCCCCGCCGTTACGGTATCTGTGTGGTCATACTGGAGGGTGCCGCCGAGGCCATAGACACGGACGCGGGCCGTGACGGCGGCCAGCGGGTACGGCCTGTTGTTGATGATTCGGACGTGCCAATCATCCTGGTCAAGCTGGATATGGACCGGCTCGCAGGCCTTGCGCGTGGCAAACAGGGCGGCGTTCGGCTCTAAATCGTAGTCGTAGATCTGCCAGACAAACGACGGCTGGGCGGGGTTGCTCATCCAAGTGATCACGCCGGTGGTCGGCTGGAACAGCTTTGCGAACCGGCCTTCATACATGGCCTGGTACGCCTCGTAATTTGCGAGCTGGGCCTTGCGAACAAAGTCCGGCAGGCTCACTTCCTGGCCGTAGCGAGCACCGAGAGTGACCGGGTAGCGGTCGCCGGCCTGTGCTCCGCGCGTCAGGTCATGCTCCGCCCAGTCGTCATTGATGGTGCCCCAGTCTTTGGCCGGCATCATGGCGTGGATGGACTCTAAAGTCGGAATCGAAACAGACCCGATCTCGGTCTTGAACGGCGCATCGACCGTGTAGTATTCGCGGGGTGTGCGCCAAGAGTACGGGCCACCGGAGTGGACCCCGCGCCCGTCTGTGGAGGAAGGCTGGTACAGCCGCTGCCGCTCCAGATCGTTCATCAGCGCCTGAATGCCGGCGTTGATTGCGGGCGGCGGGGTGCCCTCGTTGCGCCCGCACCAGAGGGCAATGCTTGGGTGGCTGCGGTAGCGCAGGATTTTTTCGCGGACATTGGCAAGGTACAGGGGAGTGTCGTTGGGGTTCGGCCCGTCGCTGGGGTTCGGCTGGAACATTTCGTCCCAGAGCAGGATGCCGTACTTGTCGCACAGGTCATAAAAGGCGTCGCCGGTGCTCTGCCCCACCCAGTTGCGGATGAGGGTGTAATTCGCCAGCTTGTGCATCCGAATTTGCGCGTCCAGGCGTTTGTAGGTCAGACGTTTCATCGCCTCATCCATGCCCCAGTCGCCGCCTTTTACGATTACGGGGACACCGTTGACCGAAAGCGTCAGGTTGTCCGAGCCGGGCACGGCGTAGGTGATCTGCCGGATGCCGAACGTTACGTCTTTCACATCCGAAACAGCGGTGTTTGAAACAGTGGAGCTTGAGACAAAACGTAGGTGCAGCGTGTACAGGTTCTGCGGGCCGTAGCCGTTCGGCCACCAAAGACGCGGGCGAGTGACGTGCAGAACCGGCGTGGTCTTCGGGGTCAGAACTACCGTCCGGGTTTCCCCAGCGGCCAGCGTCACAGCCTGCGTGAACCGGGTCTGCCCGAAGATGCCGACCAATGTCCCCTTCTGGGGACGGGCCGTGGCATTCGTCACCGTCGTTTGAACCGTCAGGTCGGCGCTGTCGGTGCGCGGCAGGGGCAGGATGGACGTGACATAGGGGTCGTGCAGGGTAACGGGACCGGACGCCGACAGGGTGACACCCTGCCAGATGCCTGTGTCCCGGTCGCGGATGCCCGGCATCCAGTCCCAGCCGATGGTGGCGAGGAACGTCGGGCCGTCCTGAGCCGTCTCGCCGCCATTGCGCCCGGTGCCGGTCGCCTGCGTCTTCTCGTGGGTGAGGCCAGGGTTCGGCTCCGGCAGGATCTGCACTGCTAGGGCGCTGAGGGTGCCGGGCAGGACGTAAGGCGTCACATCAAACAGTCCCCGCGCAAATGCGCCTTTGACGGTTCCTATCTCGTGCCCGTTGACCCAGACAGCGGCGGCGTAGTTGATCCCCCCGAAGTTCAAATGGACGCGCCGCCCGGCATAAGCTGCCGGCACGCGAAATGTCGTGCGATACCAGTAAGCCGTGCGGCACAGGCTTTCGGGGATCTTGTCCGGGCGGTTGTTTTCCCCATACAGCGGCTCCGGGTAGACGCCGTCGTTGACCAGGCTGGTCAAAACAGTCCCCGGCACAGTCGCCTTGTACCAGCCGGCGGGACGGTAACTCAGGCGGGAGAGCGCGTCTCCTGCGGCCTGGACTTTAGTCGCGTCCTGAAGCGCCCACCCGGCATTGAGAGTGATGGGCGCGGGCAAGTCATTTGCTGCCGCCCTTGCCGCCGGGCAAGTTCCCAAGAAGCCCATCACTCCCAGCAGGGTCCACGCCCCAAACCATCGGCGGCGTTTTGACCCGCTGGTACTTGATTTTCCCTGCATTCAGTATGCTCCTCTGTGCTGTATTGTGTCAGAATTTTGTCGTCTGAAACGTCGGCAGGTGGCCTTCGTTGGCGGCGAACATTTCTTCAGTCATCTGCCGGATCTCGGCCAGGGAGAGCACGGCTGAGGTGAGCGGATCATAGCAGATGGCGTGGAAGATCGCGCGGGCGTTGCCCGTCAGACACCCCTCGACCGCCATCTCCTCACCGCTGACACTCATGCTGACAAGCGCGGCGCACTGGGGCGGCAGCCTGCCGGCGTGGATGGCCGAAAAGCCCCGTTTGCTCGCGACGACGGGTACCTCGACGCAGCAGTCCGGGGGGAGGTTATCAATGAGGCCATGGTTGGGGACATTGCCGTTGAACTCGAACAGGTCGCCCTCACCGATCAGGCCGTTCAAGATAGGTGCGGCGTACTCGTTACCGCGTTTCAGGTCAAGCGGCTCCTCGCTGGCAAGCCAGTCCCGCGTTTCCTGCTGCCAGGAATCTTCCCGCCGCTCGGACCCCTGGACCGCGTAGGCATACGCGCCGGGGTTCCATCCCGTCCCCGGCAGGCAGTACTTTTCGATCAGGTCCGGGCGCTTGCGGAACCAGGCGTTGTACTCGCTGGCGTGGCCGCTGGACTCGGTGATGTAGTAGTCCAGGTTCAGGAACATCTCGTTGCGGACAATCTCCTCGTTGTAGATGTCCGGCCTCGCGACGGCCTCGCGCAGCAGGGGGTAGGCGTCCTGACCGTTCCATTCATAGGAAAGGTAAAACGACTGGTGGTTAATCCCCGCGCACAGGTAAGTAATCTCGCTCATCGGTGCTCCAATCCAGCGGGCCAGCATCGCCGCAGTCCCCTGGACGCTGTGACACAGACCGACGGACCGCACGTGGGACTCCCGCTGGATGGCCCGGCACAGAAGCACCATCGGGTTGGTGTAGTTGAGCAGGTAGGCGTTCGGGCAGAGCCGCTCCATGTCCCGGCAGATGTCCAGAATGGCGGGGATAGTGCGGAGCGCCCGGAAGATGCCGGACGGGCCGCGCGTGTCCCCGATGTTGATGTCTACCCCGTATTTTTTCGGTATCTCGACATCGCTGCGCCAGACCGAGAGGGGGGACGTCATGATGGTGCAGAGAACGGCGTCCGCGCCGTCGAGCGCCGCCTGCCGGTCCAGGTGCGCTTCGACCTTCGCCGGGTAGTTCCCCTGCGTGACGATCTTAGAGACGGCGGCGCGGGCGAACTCAAGCCGCTCGGGATTTACGTCCATCAGACAGATCGTGCTGTCGGCCAGCGCGGGGAAGGTCATCAGGTCACGCACGAGTCCGCGCGTGAATCCGAAGCTGCCAGCCCCGATAAAAGTGATTTTTTTCGGCATGAAGTTGGACCTCGCTATAAGAGATTGGAGAGGGTCTGCGTTCCCAATGAGAAGCCTGCACCGGCAGCGGCGCTCATGATTGGAGGTAATCCATGATATTCGGCAGCTTGTCGCGGGTGATGATCCGTTCGTGGTTGTAGGCATGGATCAGCGCTTCCCGGTCGTGATCGGTCAGATGGCTCGTGTGCCAGAGCATCCACCAGGACCAGGTCACGTTTTCCTGGAAGCATTGCTCCGGGTCCGGGATTGAGCCGCATTCGTGGTACGGGATGGGAACAGTCTCGCCATGAATGGCTCTCACCTGGTTGAAGAGGGCCTCTTGAGTTCCCGTTCCATACGTATCCGGGCCAGCCAGATCATAATACGACTTGCCGGGATTCCAGTCCGCCTTCGGTTCCCCGCAATGGCAAAGCACCCAGATCAGGTTGTTGAGATGACGCTCGTGGACAAAATAGTCGAACACGGTCCGCCAGAGCCGGATGAAGCGCTCGCCGCCGCCCTTGCCGTACCAGAACCATCCCCCGTCGAACTCATGCAGAGGACGCCACAGCACGGGCACATGAGCGTCCCGCAGCACCGTCAAGTGGTCGGCGATCCGGGCCAGATCGTCCCACATGGCCGTGTGCTCCGCAGTTCCAGGCTGAAAGCAGCGGTCAATGTCAATCGTCAGCTTGCTCTGTTCGTACCCTTCCCCGTGAGAAGGCGCACCCCAATGCCACATGACGGTGGGGATGCCTCCTGCCTTCCACCATTCCTGCGCGAGCTGGTTTTCCCGCGCGTTGTCCTTCTCGTGGATGTAGTCCTGGCCCCGAATTGCAGGAAATTTCCCGGTGATTTCTTTCACCGTGGCAATTTCATCAATTCCCCACGGGGACCACATCTGGCCCGCCAGGGTCTTCTTGCCGTACAGGACGTAAAGATAATTCAGCAAGGCTCTCGCTTCGGGAGAGGCCTCTGGGGTGACCGGCGCGGCACCAGTTCTGAGGGCCTGAAGTGCCATGGGTTGCTGCTCCTCTATTTCTGATCATAGGCTTCCGATCCTGACGGGGGCATCAGAAGCTCCTTTCGGCGGCGGGTCAGTTTGGGGGGTCCGTGATGAGGCCGTAACGTATCTGAAACCAATTCTGAAAGTCGCGGCTCATGACGCTGTCTGCGGTTAGGCTAAGTGCCTCATTCGCAAACTAATATCATTGTACACTAAATGGATCAGAAAATGTGTCCCAGGAAACTGGGAATTATTCCGGCATCGTAAGAAGACTCAGCACAGAAATCTTTCAGGAAGAGAAGCGCCAGCGGGGGTTCCTGTTCCTGTCCGGGGAGCCGGGCGCTGCATCGGCACCGGGAGGTTGAGGTCAATCGGATCGTCACTGGTGAGTTGGTGTACCTGCTGCGCCAGCGACCAGGCCGCTTTGTCCGCCGAACATTGTCGTTCTCGAAGACAGAGAAGTATCAGTCGTAACTCCACAATTACAGTATCAGATGCTCGGAAAACAGCTTGAAGCAGACCACTGCCGTAAAAAGATTACAATCGGAGTATTTATACTTGCCAATAGTCCGAAAAAAAAGCTGACGGTCACTTGGGACAGTCAGCTATCATTATTAATCGTCAAAAAGTTAGGTTGGTATCAGTATGCCGAAGGCGAGACTCGAACTCGCACGCCCTTGCGAGCACTACGACCTGAACGTAGCGTGTATACCATTTCACCACTTCGGCGGAAGCACATACTCTGTTTAGGAGAGTAATGCCGACCATTATACCGCGCGGAAACTTTGTTTGTCAACCTGTCCTGCGAAATTCCGGCTCGTGCCGTAAAGTGTCTTTACGCGGCAGGAGAAAGCGACAGTGAAGACCGCCGTGTAACCGAAGCGTGTGTGATAACTCTTCAAGTTTCGGGTACTATGAAGCCAAACGATATTCCGTCTGGTCTTTTTGCTCTTCTCCACGAGGTTCCCCATTATGCCTTTGCTTTCGCCGGGCAGTTCTGCCCCAGATTTTTTGCTATCTCCCTTAGCCGCCGCGCCGCGCCGCTTGTCCGACCTGCGCGGGCGGCCTGTTCTGCTGGCGTTCTCGCCGCCCGGCTGGGACCCTGCCCATGCTGAAGGCTTGATGCAGATCAATCGAATTTTCGCTCAGTCTGGTTTTTCTGGTGAGCTGCTTGGTTTGTCGCAAACGTCCGAGGGAACCGAAGCCCTGTTCGGCGGCGAGGACGAAGCGCTGCCGGTCCTGACGGCTCCGCTATCCGGCGCCGCCGCCGCGCTGTACGGTGTGTCTGGGCGGCAGGCGCTGTTCGTGCTGGACGAAGAAGGTATCATCCGCTGGCAATTCACCGCCGCGCCGGGCCTTGTGCCCCGCGCGGAAGACCTGCTGGCCGGGCTTTCGTCCGTGCCGCCGGCAGCACAGATTCCCGCAGCGTCTCCGATGCGCGGCCTGACCCGGCGCGAGTTTCTTGCCGCCGCGCTTGGCGTCGCGCTCGTGCTGTCCGTGCCGCTGGGCAAAGCCCAAGCTCAGGAAGCCCCCAGCGGGATGCCGATTGCGCTTCTGCCGCCGTCTTCGGCTGGTACTGTCCCTGTCACCCTGCATGTCAACGGCACGGCGCACACGCTTCAGCTTGAGCCGCGCGTCACGCTTTTGGATGCCCTGCGTGAGCGTATCGGTCTGACCGGCTCCAAAAAAGGCTGTGACCACGGCCAGTGCGGTGCCTGCACGGTTCATGCCGACGGCAAACGCATTAACTCGTGTCTGGCGCTTGCCGTAGCTTATCAAAACAAGCAGATCACGACGATTGAAGGCTTGGCGAACGGCGACACGCTGCACCCAGTCCAGGCCGCGTTTATTCAGCACGACGGCTTCCAGTGCGGCTTCTGCACTTCCGGCCAGATTATGAGCGCCACGGCCCTGCTGAAAGAGCCGGTCGGCCCGGCGGACGCCGACGTGCGTGAAAGCATGAGCGGCAACCTGTGCCGCTGCGGCGCATACACCAACATTGTCGCGGCCATTCAGGACGTGCGGAAAGGCGAGAACAATGCACCCGTTTGAGTATTTTTCGGCCCCAGATGAGAAAACGACAGCGGCCAGCCGAGCGGTCGCGGGCGGCGCACCCGGCGCACTTCAGAACCCAGCCCGTTTCCTGGCCGGCGGCACGAGCTTGATTGATCTGATCAAGCTGAATGTCGAAACGCCCTCAACTCTGGTTGACGTTTCGGCGCTGCCGCTGACCCAGATCACGCCGACGGCGAATGGCGGGCTGTCTATCGGAGCACTGGTCACGAACACGGATTTGGCGAACGATCCCGCCGTGGTCAAGAACTACCCGATGCTGTCCCAGGCGATTTTAATGGGCGCGTCGGCCCAGCTTCGCAACATGGCGACCACCGGGGGGAACATCTTGCAGCGCACCCGCT
The DNA here is from genome assembly GCA_965213825.1 of Capsulimonadaceae bacterium. Taxonomy (GTDB): domain Bacteria; phylum Armatimonadota; class Armatimonadia; order Armatimonadales; family Capsulimonadaceae; genus JANXMY01. The sequence goes on along the minus strand of CBDCAE010000009.1, from coordinate 75,381 downwards.
GCTACTACTTCCGGGACACGGCGACTCCCTGCAACAAGCGCGAGCCGGGGTCCGGCTGCCCGGCGATTGAGGGGTACAACCGGGTCCATGCCGTCTTAGGTACCAGCAAAGAGTGCATCGCGTCAAACCCCTCGGACATGTGTGTCGCGATGGCGGCCCTCGGTGCGACCATCGTGACAAGCGGCCCCAGCGGCGCTCGCAGAATCGCGTTCACCGATTTCCACCTGCTGCCCGGCGACCACCCGGAGCGGGAGAATGTCCTCCTGCCGGGCGAGATCATCACGGCGGTCGAGCTGCCGCCCCTGCCCTTCGCGAACACGTCCCAGTATCTTAAAGTCCGTGACCGGGCTTCCTATGCGTTTGCGCTGGCATCTGCTGCCGTCGCTTTGGACATCGAGAGCGGCACGATCAAAGAAGCACGGATTGCCCTCGGCGGGGTCGGCGCAAAGCCCTGGCGGGCGTTCGAGGCCGAGAAGTCTTTGGCCGGTAAGCCACCCACCACCGAGAACTTCCAGGCGGCGGCGGAGGCCGAGATGAAGCCCGCACACGGCTACACGCATAATGCGTTTAAGATCGAGCTGGCAAAGCGGACAATGGTGCGCTGTTTAACGGATGTGAGCAAGGCGGGGTAACAGGAAGCGTGGGACTAAAGTCCCACGCTCCTAACGCCCACGCTCTCCTTAAACCCATGAGTAAGACAACCAACAGCATCGGCCAACTAAACATCGGCAGGCCGCTGGACCGCAAAGATGGGCGGCAGAAAGTGACCGGCAAGGCGGATTACACCGCTGATGTACGCCTGGACAATCTGGCGTATGCTGTGATTGTCGGCAGCGAGATTGCCAAAGGCCGTGTTCTCAGTGTAGATACGTCGGCGGCGGAAAAAGCCAGCGGCGTTCTGGCGGTTTTGACAGCCGAAACCATGCCCAAACTGACGGAAGCGGCGGCCCTCATCAATCAATCCGGCCTCGGCGGCTCATCGTCGGCGGCGGGGCAGACGTTCCTGCCGATGCAGAGCAATGTCATTCATTACAGCGGCCAGCCGATTGCTTTGGTGGTTGCCGAAACGCTGGAAGCTGCACAGGCGGCAGCAGCTCTGATTGCGGCGCGGTATGAACGCGAAGCACCGGCAGCGGACTTTGAGGCGGCCCGGCAGCAGACGTTCACGCCGGTCAGCGGCTGGCCGGAGCCGGTGGAAGCGACGCGCGGGGACATCAGCGCGGGTCTGGCGGAAGCGGCTGTGACGGTGGACGCCGTGTATCACACGGCCTTGCAGCACCATGTCGCGATGGAACCCCACGCGACGGTCGCCGACTGGGACGGCGACTTGTTAACGCTGTACGAGCCTGCGACCTGGGTACAGGGTATCGCCAAAACCGTTGCCCTCTGGTTCGGAATGCCCGAAAAGAACATCCATGTCAGGCAGCAGTTTGTCGGCGGCTCGTTCGGCTCGAAAGGCCCTGCCTGGCCTCACATCGCGCTGACGGCGGCGGCTGCAAAGCATGTCAAGCGCCCGGTCAAGCTGGTCCTGACCCGGCAGGAGACCTTTTGGTCCAGCGGCCATCGCCCGCGGATCCGCCATGCCGTCCGGCTCGGCGCGGCCCAAGACGGCACATTGACGATGCTGCGGCATGACGCGGTCACGCATACGGCTCCGTTCGACAACCGCGTCCTTGCGCCCGTGACGAAGACCAGTCCAAAAGTGTATGCGTGCCCGAACACGGCGATTACTTACCAAATGGCGCATCTTAATCTTAGCGGTCCGTTCACCATGCGCGGGCCGGGCGAGACGCCGGGTTCGTTCGCTCTGGAATGTGCGATGGACGAGCTGGCTTACGCGCTGGAAATGGACCCGATTGCGCTGCGCCTGAAAAACTACGCTGAGAAGAACCCGGAAGACGGTAAGCCGTGGTCGTCGAAGTCCCTGCGCCGGTGCTATGCCGAAGGCGCGGCCCGCTTCGACTGGGATAAACGGACGCCGGAGCCTCGCTCGATGAAAACCGAAGGCGGCAAGCTCATGGGGTGGGGCATGGCGACCATGATGTATGACGCCAAGTTCGTCCCGGCGTCGGCGGCTGCGAAGATGTCGCCGGACGGCGCGGTCGTCATCAAAACTGCGACCGCCGACCCCGGCACCGGGCCATACACGATCATGCCGCAGATTGCCGCCGATGCGTTGGGCCTCTCGTCAGAGCAAGTTTGCTTAGAGCTTGGCGATTCGTACCTGCCGAAAGCGCCGATTGCCGCCGGCTCACAGACTTCGGCGAGTGTCGGCTCGGCAGTGCAGGCGGCGTCATTGACGCTGCGCCGCCGACTGCTCGCGTTTGCGTTCTCGGACCCGGCCTCGCTCCTGCATGGCCTGTCCGAAGATGCTGTAGACGTTGAAGCCGGGCGTGTCTTCTCCCGCGCCGACCCGCAGGCCGTCGACACATACACGGACATTCTCCGGCGCCACGCGCCGCTCGGCCTCGAAGCGGCGGCGGAAGTCAGCCCGGCAGGAGCAGATGCCAGCCCGTTCTCAGCGTACTCGTTCGGCGCTCATTTTGCTGAAGTGTCGGTTGACCCGGACTTCGGGGAAGTGCACGTCACCCGTTATGTCGGCGCATTTGGGGCTGGACGCATTCTAAACCCGAAGACCGCCCATTCCCAGCTTCTCGGCGGAGTGGTCTGGGGCATCGGGATGGCTTTGCATGAAGAGACACATTTAGACCCGCATTTAGGCCGTATCGCAAACCCCGATTTGGGCGAATATCATGTGCCGGTGAATGCCGATATCCCCGGCAATCCAGACATGGACCTGTTTTTCGTGGACGAAGAAGACACGCATGTCAACCCGCTCGGCGTCAAAGGCGTCGGCGAGATCGGCACGGTCGGCGCGGCGGCGGCGATTGCCAATGCCGTGTACCACGCAACGGGAAAGCGTGTTCGGGATTTGCCGATTACGCCGGATAAATTGATTTAGGAGGCTCCCCCAGCCGCCTCTTGCTCCCCCATTATTGGGGGTTGGGGGGACTCCTTATCTTGACCGAGGACACACAAACTATGGAAACAACACCCTTACAGCCCGCCCCAAACAGCACCCCCGGCAAATCCGTCGGGCAGCCGCTCGACCGCGTGGACGGACGATTGAAAGTCACCGGTGGCGCGAAATACTCCGCCGATATGCCCGTCGCTGATCTCGTCTACGCGGCGCTCATTATGAGTACCATCGCACGCGGCACGATTACCGGCGTAGATACGAAAGCCGCTGAAGCCGTACCGGGCGTCCTCAAAGTCATCACGCCCGCGAACGCCCTGCGGCTGCCTTCTCCGCCGAGCAGTCCCGGCGGCAAGGCGGCCCGCCCGCAGGAGCGCAACTTGCAGGTGTTCCAGGACCCGAATGTCTTGTACCAGAACCAGCCGGTCGGCGTCGTGGTCGCCGATACTTGGGAGCGGGCTGCGTATGCCGCGTCCCTGGTCAAGTTCCAGTACGACGAGAAAACGCCGCGCACCGACATGAGCCGGCAGAAAGAAAACTCCTACCGGCCTGACAAAGCCAACCAGGACCCCACAGACTCCAAGCGCGGTGACCTCGGTGCGGGCATGGAGCAGGCCTCGGCCAAAGTCATTGAGACTTATACCACGCCGGTGGAAAACCACAACCCGATGGAGCCACACGCGACGCTTTCGGTCTGGAACGGCGATCAGCTTACGGTGTACGATGCGACGCAGGGCGTGTTCGGAACCCGCAAAGTGCTGGCCAAGACATTTGGGCTGCCGGTAGACAGTGTCCGGGTTGTGTCTCACTTTTTAGGCGGCGGCTTCGGCTGCAAAGGCTCCGCCTGGTCCCACGTCGTCATCTCCGCGCTGGCCGCGAAGCAGGTGGGGCGGCCGGTCAAATTAGTTTTGGAGCGGGGGCAGATGTACGGTCCGGTCGGCTACCGCTCGCGCACGGAGCAGCATCTCAAGCTTGGCGCAGCGTCCGGCGGAGCGCTGACCGCCGTGGGACATAATGTGCATTCGCAGACCTCAACCTTCGATGAGTTTGTCGAGCCGTCCGCCGCCGTAACTCGCATGCTGTATGATTCGACGACCGCAGAAACGTCGCACCGGCTGGTGCGTCTCGACGTTGGAACGCCCACTTACATGCGTGCGCCCGGCGAGTCGACGGGAACATTCGCGTTAGAATCCGCGATGGATGAGCTGGCGTATGCCATTCCGATGGATCCGATTGCGCTGCGCTTGAAGAATTACGCTGAGAAGAACCCGGAAGACGGCAAGCCGTGGTCCTCGAAGTCCCTGCGCGAGTGCTACCGGGTCGGCGCGGAGCAGTTCGGCTGGGACAAGCGCACTCCCGGCGCCGGCTCGATGAAAACACCTGACGGCAAGCTGACGGGGTGGGGAATGGCGACCGCAACTTACCCGGTCCGGCGCTCCAAATCGTCGGCGCTGGCCCGTATTCTTCCTGACGGCACGGCATATGTACAGGCAGGAACGCAGGAACTCGGCACGGGGACCTACACCGTGATGACCCAGACGGCAGCCGACGCGCTCGGCCTGCCGCCGGAGCATGTCCGCTTTGAGCTGGGCGACACGAACATGCCTGAAACCCCGGTCTCCGGCGGCTCGCAGACCGCTGCGTCTACAGGCTCGGCAGTCCAGGCCGCCGGCAAAGCGGCACGGGCGCTTGCCATCGCGCTTGCCATCGCCGACTCCGCCTCGCCGCTGTCTGGGCTGACGGCTGACGCCGTGGACGTTACCGAGGGCCGGATGTCTTCCAAAGCCGACCCGGCAAAAGGCGAAACCTATGCGGACTTGATCGCCCGCCAGAAGCTGCCGAGCATTGAAGTGAAGACCGACTCCGCGCCGGGAGCGGAAAAAGATGAATACGCCATGCACTCGTTCGGTGCCGTCTTCGCTGAAGTGACGGTAGACCCTGATCTCGGCGAAGTGCGAATCAAGCGCATCGTCGGTGCTTATGGGGTCGGCAACATCCTCAACGCCAAAACCGCCCGTAGCCAAATGTTCGGCGGGGTCATCTTCGGTATCGGCATGGCGCTTTTAGAGGAAACCGTCACCGATACGCGCACGGGCCGGGTGATGAACGCAGACCTTGCCGAATACCACATCCCGGTGAACGCCGATGTTCCCGAAATTGACATCGCGTTTGTTCCCGAAACCGACCCGTATATCAACCCGCTGGGCGTCAAAGGCATCGGCGAGATCGGTATCACCGGCACGGTCGCCGCGATTGCGAACGCCGTGTACCATGCGACCGGCAAGCGTGTCCGCGACCTGCCGATTACTGTAGACAAGGTGATGTAGGAACCCACCCCGGCGCAAGCGCCGGGGTGGGTTCGGTCTTAGAACTATGAAAGAACTCGAAGACATCGTCAATGCCTGGGAGACGCTCTGCGCCGAAGGGCAGGGTGCCGTGCTGGCAACCGTGGTCGGTGTCAGCGGCTCGACCTACCGGCGTCCCGGCGCACGGATGCTGCTAGCCCCGGAAGGACGCCTCGCGGGTTCCGTCAGCGGCGGCTGCCTCGAAGGCGATCTCGTCAAGAAAGCTTCCTGGCAGACCCGTGATGGGGCCGCTCTAGTCACCTACGACTCGACTGATGCCGACGAGGATGTTGTCTGGGGCTTTGGTCTCGGCTGCAACGGCATCGTGCAGGTACTCTTGGAGCGTGTTTCGCCGGAAATGCCCGGCCCGCTGCGCCTGCTGTCAAGCGTACTGAAACAGCGTCAGCCCGGCGTCATCGCGACCGTCATCAGCGAAAGTGTGGAGAGTCTTGGTCAGCGTCTTTTGCTGCTGCCGGACGGCAGCCGCGAAACGACGATTGCCGATGCCCTGCTCTCGGCGCAGGTCAGCGAAGACGCTGATGCGGTGCAAGCAGCCCAAAAATCTAACACCTGCACTTACAAGCTCACAGATGGCACGCAGGTCATTGTCTTTCTGGAAGCCGTTTTGCCGCCCCTGCCGCTGGTAGTCTTCGGAGCAGGCCATGATGCTCTGCCGCTGGTGCGCTTCGCCAAAGAACTCGGCTGGCATGTCACCGTCGCCGACATTCGGGCGTCGTCGGCCCGCCCGGCGCGGTTCCCGATGGCCGACGCCGTTGCCGTTGGTTCGGTAAACGCCGTCTGCGCGGAAATCAGCCTGAATGCCCAAACGGCGGTCGTCGTGATGACCCACAATTACCCCGACGACAAGCGTGTCCTGCGGGCGCTTTTGACTTCGGATGCCGCCTACATCGGCCAGCTTGGGCCGAAGGCGCGGACCGAGCGGCTGCTGGCCGAGATCAGCGACGACGGCTTTGCCGTCACGGAAAACCACCGAAACCGCCTGCATGGCCCGGCCGGTTTGGATTTGGGCGCGGACACGCCGGAACAAATCGCGCTGTCCATCATTGCCGAGATACAAGCCGTTCAAGCAGGTCGCGGCGGCGGCCAGCTGCGGGACCGGCGCGACCCGCTGCATCCGCACTCGGCAGCGCTTGCCGTCTCGGACACGCCGAAAGAACACGCCGTATGTGCGCTGTGAGCCGCACCGGGCTGGTCCTGCTGGCAGCGGGCGGCTCGCGGCGGCTGGGTTTGCCCAAGCAGCTTGTCCGGGATCGTGAAGGCAAAAGCTTGGTGCGGCGAGCGGTGGAAACCGCGCTTGGCTCGCGCTGCCGTCCGGTCACCGCCGTGCTGGGCGCAAACGCAGACGCGGCTGCCGCCGAGCTTGACGGTCTAGACTTACTGCTGACCGTCAACCCAGACTGGCAGACCGGCCTCGCGTCATCGCTGAAGGCCGGCCTTGCCGCGCTTTTAGATGCCGGCCCGCTGGACGCCGTTGTCGTCATGCTCTGTGACCAGCCGCGCGTGACCCCTGCGCTTCTCGACTCCCTCCTCACTGCCGCTGTTGAAACAAACACCCAGATTGCCGCCTGCGAATACGGCGGCGCTTTGGGTGTTCCTGCCCTGTTCGCCTCTCCACTGTTTCCCCCTCTCCAAGCCTTGACCGGCGACGAAGGCGCCCGCCGGGTCATCCGTGCTTATACTGGTCCGGTCGCCCGCATCCCATTTCCCGGCGGCGAGACGGACATAGACACGGCGCAGGACGCGGCGCAGTTTAAGACAACACGGGAATAATTTTCATGCACAAACTATTGTTCGTGCTTGACAAATGAAATCCTGTGCCTTATACTAGGTTTAGACACCCGGCACCCACGCGCCGGGCCGGCAGCGCTGCCGTGAGACACAAGACAAACGCTTAAGATTTGAGCGGCTTTCGCCGATACTTTTCCCTAGACACCCATCCAGACGCCGAAATAATTTTTTCACGTATTGATGTACCCGTGAGGAGAACCGTGTTTTGATTCGACCCGCCGTTTTACTGACCGTCTGTGCGCTCACCTGCACCGCTCTTATCCAGACTTCTTTCTGCGCCGCCGCCCCTGCTTCTGCGTCCACCGACAGCGAAGCATCGCAGGCCGCCCCGGACACCTCCAGCGTTTCCGCCCCGCGCTTCTACCACCGCCACTCCCGCCATTCGTCCCGTACCCGCTCCCTGCCGTCGCGCGGCATCCTGTCGCCGTCGGAATCTGCGCCGAGCGTGGTCGGGCGACTGGCCCAGGTGACGAGCGGTCAGGCCGTGATTATCGCCGGACGTGAAGCGGGAGGCCGGGTGCTGTCTGTCTGCCCGAAAGGCCAGTATTTGGCCCTGAGCGGCCAGACCCCGACCCAGTATGCCGTGCTGATGGTGGACCATTCGGTCGGCTTTGTCCAAAAGTCTGATGTCCAGCTTCTCAATTACCAAGTCGCCAGCATTACTCCCGATAGTGGCAGTGCAGGCGACGCCGGCACCGCCCCCACGCAGGAAGGCGGGCCGCTCGGCCAGTCTCTGGTCCAGACCGCGTTCGGGTACCTCGGCGTCCACTACGTCTGGGGCGGCACCACCGCCGCCGGGATTGACTGCTCCGGCTTTGTCCGGGCCGTTTATGCCGCCCATGGGATCGGCCTGCCGCGCGTCTCCGGCGATCAGGCGACGGTCGGCTACGATGTCCCGAAAGCCGACTGGTCGAAATGGGTCCCCGGCGACCGGATGTATTTCGCCTGCCACCACGACCGGATTGACCACACGGGCATGTACATCGGCGACGGCCGCTTCATCCACTCCTCGATGGGCCACGGCCAGCAAGTCGCGATTGACCGGGTAGACGGCGCGTACTACGCCCAGCACCTCGTCTGCGTCCGCCGCTCCCGCGAGCTGGTCGGCGACACGCCCGCCCCTGGCCCGGACGCCCAAACCGCGTCCAGCGGCTCCGCCCCCAGCGCCGACGCTGAATCCAGCCAGTTCTAACCCCCCGCAACCTCGTAGGGGCAGGGCTTGCCCCTGCCCTTCTTTCTCTTCTGCCCTCCCACACGAAAAATCGCAAAACAGCGTTTGGCGCATTTCGTTTCGCGGTACAATAAGCCCAAGACGCTGAACTCCGGGCGTCCGCAGCCGCTTTTCTTCATCGGCTGCACGACTTCTTGTTGCGGCTTTTGTGTGGAGGAACTTCTGATGTTTCACTCTCTGCGCCCCGTCGTCTTCTGCGCCCCGTCGTCTTCTGCGCCCCGTCGTCTTCTGCGCCCCGTCGTCTTCTGCGCCCCGTCGTCTTCTGCGCTTGATTGCGCTCACTCTTCTCGTTTCTCCCTACCTGCTGGCCCTGCCTGCTCAAGCCGGAACGTGGAGTTTTGCGGCGACCAGTTGGTCGTACACTCACACACTCAACGGCGACACTTATGGAACTCTGAAGCCGAGGAGTTACGGGTCTGAGATTTTTGCAGCCGGTGGACAAGATAATGCTTCCACCACTGCTGAGGCCAGCGAGAACCTAACAGTCACCGCGACCTACAATCCCGATCCAAACGTTGTCGGTGACACCGCGCCACTCTCAACCGTCGTGAAGATACAGTCATCAGCGTGTTCCGATGGCATTGTGAACCATGTCACAACACCCGGTAGAGACGCAGATGATGGATTCAGCGATCCCATTGACTCCACGGGAACGTCTCAAGGCACACACTATTGGGTTGAGGCAGGCAACACGTTTCAAGTAACTCTGAAACTGTTTGTTTCCTACACTAATCCCTCCGGCGTCGCCGAGGCAGTGGTAGGCGGCATCAGCTTCAGCATCGTCAGCGGCGGTTGGGCTGGGCCGTACTACTTCCACTATGGAAATAATTTTGGTGGATCGCAGCAAGGTCCATGGGCGGGCAATACAGCGTCTCCAACGCCATCCATCACGGACACTCCTGATACCACCACTCTGTTTCCAAACTCTACGACCATGGATAACCAATGTGAAGTGCAAGGTTCAATTACGCCAGTTTGGTACTGGACTGGTCCCGATCTGGGTGTTCCTCCCCCTGCATTCACGATCAATGTCACTACCACTGCTTTTGCTAGGGACTATAATGAAGTCGCCGATGAGGAACTAGATGCTCTCGATGGGCAAGATGACACCCCGCAATCAGCCCCTCCGAATTCCAACGAGACCAGCGATACCGATGAGAAATCTGTGAAGGTACAATCGGATGAGTACGTTCCGGGTCAAGGAAATGGGTATTGGGCGGTTGGTCCTACCATTGATATGGATGCTGGTGCAGGTAATCCGTCGGAACAAGCCCCTTTCAATCTGTATAGCTCGATTATACTGACCGCAGCGATAGAGGGTCCAGGAAACGGTTAAAGTTGCTTCCGGTGAGTGCGGATCGCCTGGGTTCTCACCGGAGCAGTTCTGTTGATACCCTAAAGAATAAGCAAGAGATACCATGAACAAGCAGCAGAAAAGCCAGCAGCGTCATTCCGCTTTTGTTGTAGCTTGCGGAAGCATAAGTATTCTTGTGGTTGTAGCAGCCGCTTGCTTGCAACCTGGTTGGCAGCCACAGGGTTATAGGACAAGCCCGGCCGTCTGTCCGCCACGCGAGACTGATACTCGCGGCTACTGCTTTGTGCACAGAGAAGATGATTACATCCACATCTATCATCGAAGTGCGCTGCCGCTGATTATCCACATCTCTCGTGGCTCCGGGCCTGGACACAACGACATAATTACCACCACGCGATTTTCACAGGGCAGGTTCATAAAGTTCAGTCATCTTATGATCGATCAGTACCCGCCGCAAAATCCTACAGATGCCTTTGTTCAGTCCGTGCGAGACCGCAGAACCGAACTTTACTCGGAGATGGGCTGGCCTGACCCGAATCCGCCTGCGATACCGCCGCTAAATCGCTAGGAATGTCAGAACAGGCAGGAACGAATAACCTGTTTTGTGACGCCGGGCCGCGAATAGGCTTGACAAACTCTGCTTTTGCCCGGTATACTGCCGCTATTATGACTTTTGCCGTGACAACACTGTCGCTGCGTCGCCGCGTGCGTGCTTTGGGAAGTGCGCCCGCGACACGCTTTGCGTGACGCTTGTTTACCAAAACGAGCCGTGGGCCGCTTCCCTCCCCTGAGACGGGGCTTCGGGACTGGCGGCGCACGGCTTTTTGTGTTTTTTCTGCGCCGCCCGCTCCCTGAATAGGAGAGCAGGCGGCGTTTTTTGTTTGGGGGTAAGACGCCCCTAGCCCCCAATGATGGGGGAACCGGACAGGATAGAAAAGTGGCTCTTATCTTGATCCCCCATTATTGGGGGCTGGAAGGCATTGATCGTGAACTATGAAGCGCTGCGGGACAAATTGTGTACGCTTACCGACATCCCGGCGGCAGGAAGGGTTTTAGACGCGGGCTGCGGCTGCGGCGCGGATTTGCAGCTGATGGGCCGGCGCTTGGGACCGGACGCGCGGCTTGTCGGCGTGGAGACGAGCGAAGCGGCGCTGGAAACAGCGCGGGTGGCGGCTGCCGGGGATAGCCGGTTCTCGTTCATCAACACGGATTTGTCCCAGCCGTGGCCGTTTGACGACGAAGCGTTTGACGGCGTGTTTTCCAACAACGTCCTAGAATGTATTCCTAACAAGCAGGCGTTTCTTGCCGAGACGGCCCGCGTCCTCTGCCCCGGCGGGCAGGCCAACTGCGCTCATTGGGACTGGGACACGCAGGTCTTTGACGGGAGCGACAAAGGGCGGGGGCGGCGAGTTCTTGCCGCCTACAGTGACTGGCAGCAGGATTGGATGACGGACGCCGACGGCTGGATGGGCCGGCGGCTTTGGAAGACGTTCGGGGCATCGGGCCTCTTTGCGGGGCAAATCGAAACCCTGACGCTGACCGAGACCGAGTATGCGCCTGGTGCTTACGGCTACGCGCAGGCACAATCTTTCGGCGCACTGGTCCGGCGCGGTTTTGTCACCGCCGAAGACTACGCCGAGTTTATGAACGATCTGGCGGCGCTTGCCGCCGATGACAGCTACTTTTACAGCGTGACGCTGTTTGTTTATGTGGGGCATAAATTATGATGGAAAAACTGAAAGTGGGAATTGCCGGTGTGTCTGGGTACGGCGGCGGCGAGCTGGCAAGGCTGCTGCTGGCGCACCCGAACGTGGAACTCACCTACGTCACGTCGGAAACCTATGCCGACAAGCCGCTGGGCGCGGCGCTGCCGGGCATCGCGCCGGGCATCACTCTTACCTGTGAGCGCTTTGACCCGGCGGTCTGTGCCGAACACTGCGAGTTTGTGTTTCTCGCAGGCGAAGCGGGCCTTGCTATGCGGGCCGCGCCCGTGCTGCTGGAAGCGGGCGTCAAGATTGTGGATCTCAGCGCGGATTTCCGCCTGGAAGACCCAGACATCTACGAGAAATGGTACAAGGCGAAACATACCGCCCCGCACCTGCTCGATGAAGCCGTTTATGGCCTGCCGGAATTAAACAAGATCGCGATTGAAACGGCCCGATTGGTCGCAAATCCCGGCTGCCATGTCACCGCCGCCGTGCTCGCATTGGCCCCGCTTCTCAGCGCGGGCATGATCGCGCCGGAAACGATCATTATTGACAGCCTCAGCGGCGTTTCCGGCGCGGGCCGATCGAAGTTCGGCTTAGACTACCACTTTGCCGAGATCAACGAAAGCCTAAAGCCTTACGGGGTGGGGGGTGTCCACCGGCATATTCCCGAAATCGAGCAGACCCTCAGCTTTGTCGCTGAGTCGCCCGTGACAGTCACATTCACGCCGCATTTGGTGCCTGTCACGCGCGGCATTCTGTCCACGGTGTATGCATCCACCGAAGAAACCGAAGACGACCTGCGCTCGGCGTTCACCGAATTCTACGCCGGTGCGCCGTTTGTGCGGCTGTTCGAGGCCGGGCAGTTCCCGGCGACGAAGCCCGTCTTCGGCACGAACTTCTGTCATATCGGACTGGCGCTTGACAGCCGTACCAGCCGCGTTGTTGTCGTCTCGGCGATTGATAACCTCGTAAAAGGTGCGGCGGGGCAGGCGGTTCAGAACATGAACCTGATGTGCGGCTTCGGCGAGACCGCCGGGCTGACCCAAAGCGCGGTCTGGCCGTAGCGAACCCAGAACACAGAGACACGGGGCTGAACTCCCGTGCTTCAAAAGAGCAAGCTCCCGCCTGCGCGGGTGAAGAGTTCTGATGCCCGCTCAGGCGGGGAATTGCCCTTCAAAGCATGGGGGTTCAGCCCCGTGCCTTCAGAGAACAACCATTATGAACACTGTCCCAAGCGGCATGGAAATTATTGGCGGCGGCATTGTCGCCCCGCAAGGCTTCAAGGCGGCAGGCGTCTACTGCGGCATCAAGCGCAAGCGCAATGATCTTGCGCTGATTGTGTCCGATGTGGACGCCGTCTGCGCGGGCGTCTTTACGACCAACATTGTCCAGGCCCCGTGCGTTGCCAGCAACCAAGCCCATTTACAAGACGGCCTCGCGCGGGCGATTGTCGTCAACTCCGGCAATGCCAATGCCTGCAACGGCGAGCAGGGGTTCACCGACGCCGTCCAGATGGTCAATCACGCCGCCCGCGCTTTAGGTCTGCCGGTTCGCCGGGTCTTGTCCGCGTCTACGGGAGTAATCGGCACCAAGCTGCCGATTGAGAAGATCATTGCGGGCATTGAGCTGGCCGTGCCGAAGCTGCATGGGGACACCTGCGACGACACGGCTCAGGCGATCATGACTACCGACACATTTTTAAAGCAAGTCGCGTTAGAGTTCACGCTGTCGGGCCGCACTGTCCGGCTCGGCGCAATCGCTAAAGGCTCCGGCATGATTGCCCCGAACATGGCGACTATGCTGGGGTTCCTGACGACCGACGCCGCCATTGAGCAGCCCGTGCTTCAAGAGATGTTAAGACGAGTCTGCTGGTACACGTTCAACTCCATCACCGTAGACGGCGACACGTCTACCAACGACATGGTGCTGGTTCTCGCCAATGGGCTGGCCGGGAACGATCCCATTGACAGCCTTGAAAGCGCCGATGCCCGCGAGTTCGAGAAAGCGCTGTACTCGGTTTGCCTATTTCTCGCCAAAGAGATCGCCCGCGACGGCGAAGGGGCGACAAAGCTGGTGGAAGTCACGGTTCAGGGTGTCGCCGTCCCGGAGCGCCTGGCTCAGACCTACGCCGCAAACGGCCTGGAGCTGACCCCGGAGCAGCGGGCGGGCTTTCCCCGGTCGGTCGCCAAGACCATCGCCAATTCGCCCTTAGTCAAGACTGCCCTGTTCGGCAACGACCCCAACTGGGGCCGCATCCTCGCCGCCACCGGCCGGGCTGGAGTCGCGTTCGACCCGGAGCGCGTCGAGATTGCGCTGGCCGGCACGACTGTCTACCGTCAGGGAATGCCCACCGACTTCAACGGCTACGTCGTCTCAGAAGCCATGAAATCCAAAGAAGTCCAGATTCTGGTAGACTTCCACCAGCCCAGCGGCGAAACCGCGACGGTATGGACCTGCGACTTTTCCTACGACTACGTCAAGATCAACGCGGAGTACCACACATGAATTCGCATCCAATTAACTACTTGGATTACATCACGATTGAACCCGGCAAGCGCAGCGGCAAGCCCTGCATTCGCGGCCTCCGCATCACGGTTTACGATGTCCTGGAATACCTCGCGTCCGGCATGACCGAAGCGGAAATACTGGCTGACTTTCCTGACCTGACTGCCCTAGACATCCGCGCCTGCATCGCGTTCGCCGCCGACCGTGAGCGTAAGCTGGTGGCAACAGTCGTATGAAACTGCTTTTTGATGAAAACCTGCCGCCGCGCCTCGTTTCATTGCTCGCGGACCTTTATCCGGCTTTGGTTCATGTCCGCGATGTCGGCTTGAAAAACGTACCGGATGAGCTAGTATGGCAGTACGCGCAGGACAACGATCTGGTGATCGTCTCGAAAGATTCAGACTTTCATCACCGCAGTCTGCTGTTTGGCTTCCCGCCCAAAGTCATTTGGCTGCGGCGCGGCAACTGCTCTGTACAGGACGTCGAGACAATGCTGCGTGACCATCAAGCGGAGATTGAAGCGTTCGACAACGATCCCGAAGGCGCGTTTTTGGTACTGACTTGAATGAACATAAAATCCGCCCTGCGACGACTGAAGACCGGCCGGGATTGTGGCAGGTGCATACGCAGGCTATCCGCCAAAGCGCCAAGAGCCATTATACCGCCGAGCAAATTGAAGCTTGGGCCGGGCGGCTCATTCAGGACTATTACACGCCAGACCCGGATGTCTTTTTTGTCGCAGTGGCCGACGACGGCAGCATTGTCGGCTTCGGCGAGCTGAACTTAAAGACCGGCGAGATTGAAGCCGTCTTTGTCGCCCCGGAGCATGGTCGGCGCGGCATCGGACGCCGCCTGCTGCAATTTTTGGAAGACTTGGCGGCGCAGCATGGCTTGACCCGCTTGGTGCTGGATGCGTCCCTGAATGCCGTCGCATTCTATGAGCAACTGGGCTACCGGCAGACAGAGCCGACGGTTCAAGTGTATGGCAAAGACGCAGTCAGCGTACCGGGAATGCTGATGACGAAGCACTTACTGCATACTGAACTGACAGGAGATGCAAATGGCAACTGTTCTTGAAAAACACAAAATCCAACTGCCCGTTCAAACGATGACCTATGAAGAGTTTTTGGATTGGGCGGATGAAGACACCTATGCCGAGTGGATTGACGGAAAGGTGGAGATGATGAGTCCGGCAAGCGTGAAGCATCAAGATATTTCAGGGTTTCTCGCGTCGCTTCTGCGCTTCTACGCCGAAGACAATGATGCCGGGCAGATTTCCGCGGCCCCGTTTCAGATGCGGCTGGCAAATGTGCGGCGCGGGCGCGAACCCGATTTGCTGTTTGTCGTCAGCCAGAACTTAAGCCGCTTGCAGCGGAGCTATCTGGATGGCCCCGCCGATCTCGCGATTGAGATTGTCTCGCCAGAGAGCGTTTTGCGCGACCGGGGCGCGAAGTATGCGGAGTATGAAGCGGGCGGGGTGCGCGAATACTGGATCATGGATGCCGAGGCGAAGCGGGCAGATTTCTTTGTCCTGGACGCCGAATGCCGGTATCAGCGGGCCTCGCCGGACAGCGGCGGCAAGTATGAAAGCGCGGTCCTGCCGGGGTTCTAGGTCAATGTCGGCTGGCTCTAGCAAAGCCCACTGCCTTCAGTCCGGGCGGCGCTGAAAGAATGGAAAGCGGGGGTTAAGCAATGGCGCGAACGAATATCAGCAAGAACACAGTTTGGGAGCCGATCATTGGTTATTCACGGGCGGTGCGAATCGGCGCGAACGTCTACGTTTCCGGCACGACAGCGACGGGCCGCGACGGCGAAATTGTCGGTGTCGGGGATGCCCACGCGCAGGCGGTGCAGGCCCTCCAAAACATTCAATGGGCACTGGAACAGGCGGGGGCGGGCCTGAAAGACGTGGTGCGGACACGAATCTATGTCACGGACATCATGCAGTGGGAAAAAGTTGGGCGGGCGCATGGCGAGTTCTTCGGCGATGTCCGGCCCGCGACGACCATGGTGGAAGTCAGCCGTCTGATTGACCCGCAAATGCTGGTCGAGATTGAAGCCGAAGCGGTCGTGCAGGATCAGGAGAACGCGGAATGATTCTGCAAACGAGCGATGTCCCAAGCGCGTATTTGGAAACGTCTCCTCTGATAGATTACGAACATCCTGTCATTGAAGCCTGGGCGGCGGCGCACGACCCGACCGGGCTATCGGAAGAAGAACTCGTGCGGGAGACCTTCCATTTTGTCCGCGATCAAATCGCTCATTCGTGGGACATCGGCAGCCGCCGGGTGACGGCAAAAGCGTCCGAAGCCCTCACACATGGCGAAGGCATCTGCTACGCCAAATCGCACTTGCTGGCGGCACTGCTGCGCCGTCAAAAGATCGCGTCGGGCGTCTGCTATCAGCGGCTGACGCTTGGCGACACGCCGGACACCGGATACTGCATTCATGCTCTGAACACGGTGTATCTGCCGAGCCTGGACTGCTGGATACGCTTAGACGCACGCGGCAACAAGCCCGGCGTTGACGCCCGGTTTTCAACGGACACAGAGCATCTCGCCTATGCCGTACGGCCTGAGATGGGCGAGCGTAATTACTGGGTCAATTATGCCGTGCCGCACCCGGCAATCGCGGCGACACTGGCGGCACACACGGACTGCCGGGCGATGTACGCGAACTTTCTGCCGACGGAACTTGAGACTCGCATTTAGACACGGAGATTACTATGACACAGGCCGAAGTTCTCATTCAAGCCCTGCCGTATATCAAGCAGTACGCGGGCAAAACCATTGTCGTCAAGTACGGCGGCGCGGCGATGCTCGATGAATCGCTCAAAGCCGCCGTCATGCAGGACATCGTGCTGATGCGCTATGTCGGCATCAATCCAATTGTGGTCCACGGCGGCGGGCCGGAAATCAGCGACGCCATGCACAAAATGGGCAAAGAGCCGCAGTTTGTCGGCGGTCTGCGCGTCACGGATGCCGAGACGATGGAGATTGTCGAAATGGTGCTGACCGGCAAGACCAACAAAGGGATTGTCGCGCACCTCAATCAGCAGGGTGCAATGGCCGTGGGCTTGTCCGGCAAAGACGGCAATCTGATTGTCGCCGAGCGGGAAACTACCAAAGGCGACATCGGCTTTGTCGGGCGTGTGACCCAGATCAACCCGGCGCTCCTGCACACGCTGGCCGCCGCCGGCTACATTCCGGTGATCTCGACGGTTGCTATCGGTAAAAATGGCGAAAGCTACAATGTCAACGCCGACACGGTTGCGGGCGAGCTTGCCGCCGCCCTCGGCGCGGTCCGGCTGGTGATGATGACCGATGTGGAGGGCATCTATCAGGACTTCGCCGATAAAGACAGCCTGATTAAACAAATGACCGCGAAAGACGCCCGCCAGCTCATCACCGACGGCCATGTGGACAAAGGCATGATCCCGAAAGTAGACGCCTGTATCATTGCCGTGGGTGGCGGCGTCGAGCGTGCGACCATCATTGACGGTCGCCTGCCGCACTCGCTTCTGATGGAGCTGTTCACCGACGAAGGCATCGGGACGATGATCAAATAACCACCTTGTAGGGGCGCTGCTTGCTGCGCCCTCCCGAATATGTCTGCGCCCTCAAGCCGAACAAAAAAGATGGACAAGAGGGCGCAGCAAGCAGCGCCCCTACAACAGAAAGCACACACCATGACAACGACAGCCTGCGCACCCGAAACGGCTTATACGCTTGACACGCACACCGGCCACATCTCCCCCGTTATTGATGACGCCCAGATCAAGCAGCTTGACGCTGATTACCTGCTGCCCGTCTATGCCCGCCTGCCGGTGACGCTCGTGCGCGGCTCCGGCGTCAAAGTCTGGGACGCAAACGGCAAAGAATACATTGATTTTCTTGCCGGCATTGCGACTAATGCCCTCGGCCACTGCCACCCGAAGATGGTGGCCGCCATTCAGGAGCAGGCCGCGACGCTCATTCACACGGCAGGCTACTACTTCACGGTCCCCGTCGCAAAGCTCGCCGAAAAGCTGACAAAAGTAAGCGGTATGGACCGGGCCTTCTTCGGCAACTCCGGCGCGGAAGCGGTGGAGTGCGCGATTAAGATCAGCCGCAAGTGGGGCAAATCACACGGCGGCGCAAACAAATTTCACATCGTTGCCGCACAAAAGTCATTCCACGGACGCACGATGGCGGCGGTCACCGCGACCGGCCAGCCGAAGTATCAAGAACCGTTCGCCCCAATGGTGCAGGGCTTTACCCATGTCCCATTCAACGACATTGACGCGCTCGAAGCCGCCGTCACCGACGACACCTGCGCCGTGCTTTTAGAACCCATTCAAGGAGAAGGCGGCGTTTATCCGGCCCATAAGCCGTACCTCGAAGCCGCCCGCGCCCTCTGCGACAAGCACCAGGCGCTGCTGATTTTTGACGAAGTCCAGACCGGTATCGGACGCACCGGAAAATGGTTCGCCTATGAGCATTACGGCGTCGTGCCTGATCTTCTGACCTCCGCCAAAGCACTCGGCGGCGGCTTCCCCATCGGCGCGTGCCTCGCGCGGGGCGAAGCGGCCTTGACCCTCGTTCCTGGCGACCACGGCAGCACCTACGGTGGCAATCCCCTGGCCTGCGCGACGGCTTTGGCGGTCCTCAACACCATCGAAGAAGAGCATCTCCTGGCGAACGCCCACGCGATGGGCGCGTACTTCGTGCATCGCCTGAACGAGCCACCGTTCCGCAATAAAATTACCGATATTCGCGCCCTCGGCCTGATGATCGGTGTCGAGCTGAAGGCTCCCGACGCCAAGCGCGTCTTGATGGGGTCTTTAGAGCACGGCCTTCTGATGAGCGCTATCGGCGACCACACCCTGCGCCTCGTCCCGCCGCTGAACGTCACGCAAAGCGAGATTGACGCCGTTTTGGAGATTTTGGGGCAGGTGTTGTAGGGGAATACGCGAGGAATATGGATTGGATTACCCGGATTTCCAATCCGGGTTCTTCCTCTGGTCAACAAGGAGAAACCGTCTCATGTGGCAGCGATTTACTGAACGGGCGCGAAAAGTCATATTTTTTGCCCAAGAAGAAGCCGGGAAACAAGGCCAGAACTACGTCTCGACAGAGCATCTGTTGCTAGGGCTAATCCGAGAGAACGACAGTGTCGCAGCCCGCATCTTAGATAGGACCGGGGTTAGCTTAGGCCGTATCCGCTCCGAAATTGAGCGGCAGGTCGTACAAGGCGAAGGGCGGCTGGGGGAGGATATGCAGCTTACGCCCCGTGCCAAACGGGTGATTGATCTGGCTTACGATGAAGCGCGTCAGCTTAACAACAATTACATCGGCACTGAACATTTGCTGCTGGGCCTCCTGCGTGAAGGCGAGGGCCTTGCGGG
This sequence comes from Capsulimonadaceae bacterium, assembly GCA_965213825.1. Lineage (GTDB taxonomy): Bacteria > Armatimonadota > Armatimonadia > Armatimonadales > Capsulimonadaceae > JANXMY01. The sequence goes on along the minus strand of CBDCAE010000009.1, from coordinate 56,104 downwards.
AAAAACTCTGGTGAAACTGGGTATGGACCTAGACGACACCCGCCTGGAAGTGCAGGCTTTGCAAGAGAACCGGAAAAACCAGCGCCAAAATCCGCTGCCGCAAGATCTATCTGAACGAAACTTGCGACTGGAAGGGCTGGCTCGGCGTGTCTTGCACGATGTCACGCTGTATTTCTCGGAACAAGAGACCTCTGCAAATCAAGCCATGGAGAATGCCGAGCCGGCACAGACCAAGCCGCCCACGAACAGAAGCGGCAATCCGTCGCAGCGCATGGCCCCGCCGAAAGGCCGGTCCAACTTAGATGATGTTCTCGGCGAGACGCGGCTGCGTGGGCGGGACATTCTCGGCATTGAAACGCTGACCGCCGAGGAAATTGGGCTGGTGCTGGACGTGGCGGCGCGGCTGAAGACGCACAAGTTTGACGAGACTCAGACGCTGTTTGCCAAAGGGCAGACGCTGGCGATGCTGTTTGAAAAGCCGTCGCTGCGGACGCGCGTCACGTTTGAAGCGGGCATGACCCAGCTTGGCGGCCATGCGATCTACTTGGAGGGCAAGCTGGGAGTGCGGGAGACGGTTCCCGATGTCGCCCGGAACTTAGAGCGCTGGATAGACGGCATCATGGCCCGGACGTTCGACCATCAGGCTGTGCTGGAACTGGCCGAATACGCCGCTATCCCCGTGATCAACGGTCTGTCGGACCGAGAGCATCCCTGCCAGGCATTCGCCGATTTCCAGACACTGGCCGAGCGCAAAGGGAACTTGGCCGGGCTGACGCTTTCGTATGTCGGCGACGGCAACAATGTCGCGCATTCGCTGATGCTTCTCGCCGCCAAAGTCGGCACTCACTTCCGCCTGGCCTGCCCGGAAGGCTATGAGCCGGACGCCGCGCTGTGGTCGGCGGCACTCGGCTTTGCATCCGAGACCGGTGCGATTTTGACGCTGACCCATGACCCGGCTGAGGGCGTAAAAGACGCCGACGCCGTCTACACCGATGTCTGGGCCTCGATGGGCCAGGAAGACGAGACTGCCGAGCGGGCGCAGATCTTCGCCCCGTTCCAGGTCAACGCCGCCTTGATGGCATCTGCCAAGCCCGACGCGCTGGTCATGCACTGCCTGCCCGCCCACCGGGGCGAGGAGATCACGGCGGACGTGCTGGACGGGCCGAACTCGGTGGTGTTTGACCAGGCGGAGAACCGGCTGCACGCGCAGAAGGCGATTTTGTCGCTGGTTTTGTGAGAGGGAAGCGACGCGGGGAATAACCCGGATTTCCAATCCGGATGCTTCCAATCTAAATTATTTTTTCAAAGGAACCCACCCATGCCAAAAACAGTCGTTCTCGTTTATTCCGGCGGCCTTGACACGTCCGTCGCCATTCCTATGATGCGTGAAGATTACGGCTTCGACCGCATCGTCACCGTCACTGTAGATGTCGGTCAGCCCGCTGACGATGTCCGCATGGCGGAAGAGCGAGCGAAAGCGCTCGGCTGCGAGCATTACACCGCCGATGTCAAGGCAGAGTTTGTCGAAAACTACTGCTGGCCCGCTGTCAAAGCCAACGGCGACTACCAGGGCTACCCGCTGTCCACCGCCATCGCCCGGCCCCTCATTGCCCTGAAAGCCGTCGAGATCGCCAAACAAGTCGGGGCTGATGCCTTCTGCCACGGCTGCACCGGCAAAGGCAACGACCAGTTTCGCATTGAATATGTCATGCGTGCTCTGATGCCCGACACGCCGATCATCGCCCCGATGCGCGAGCATAACTACACGCGCACGGAAGAAATCGAGTATGCGAAGCTGAAAAACATTCCAATTTCAGTGAGCACCGACAAAATTTGGTCTATTGACGAAAATCTGTGGGGCCGCTCTATCGAAGGCGGGCATTTAGAAGAGCCGAACTACGCGCCGCCCGAAGAGATTTTTCAGTGGACCAAAGGCATCGAGACTGCCAATGCCTTGCCGCAAGTGCTCACCATCGGTTTCGAGAACGGCGTTCCCATCTCGCTTGACGGCGAGAAGATGGATGGCCTTTCGCTTGTGACCCGCCTGAACACCATTGCCGGGGACAACGGGGTGGGGCGGGTAGACATCATGGAGGACCGGCTGCTCGGCCTGAAAGTCCGCGAAAACTACGAATGCCCGGCGTCTACCGTCTTGATTAAGGCCCACGCGGCTTTAGAGTCGCTTGTCGCGACCGCCGCCGAGCGGAAATTCAAAGCGATGGTCGACCAGCAGTGGGGCGAGCTGGCGTACTACGGCCTCTGGTTCGACCCGCTGAAGGACGACTTGGAAGCGTTCATCAACAAGATTCAAGAGCGCGTCACCGGCACCGTCACCCTGCGCCTCTTCAAAAGCAGCCTGACTGTGATTGGCCGCTCGTCCGACTGGGCCTTGTACAGCGAAGACTTGGCCTCGTTCGACTCCAAGACCTTCGACCAGAGATTGTCCGTCGGCAACGTCCAGACCCACGGCATGCAGTCCCGGATGTACTGGGCGCTGCGCGAGAAGCACAGCAAATAATCTGAATGTAGGGGCGCTGCTTGCAGCGCCCCTCCTTCGGTTCGCGGTTTTTGGGAGAAGATGCCATGTCCATGATTGGGGAGTACCGTCGGATTACATTAGGCCAGCTTCAAGAACTCCAAGAGGACCTGCGCGATAATCCTGAAGCTGTCAGCGACTTTTTAGATCCCGAAGAACGCAGTTATGACAAATCAAGCCCGGAGCTTGAAATCGCTAAAGCATGGCATGGCATTGAGTTTTTGCTTTACGGTAAGGAAGACGGCCTGCCGTCGCCCCTGAACATCGTTATGGGCGGCACAGAGATCGGCGAAGATGTTGGTTATGGACCTGTTCGGTATTTGCTGCCGGAGCAGGTCAAAGAAGCCAGCCGAACTTTGGAGGGCTTAAACAAGGCCGAGATGCGAAAGCGGTTTGACCCGGCTGCATTTGAAGCGGCTGACATCTACCCCGGCGGCTGGACGGTCGGAGAGCCGGAAGCCGCATTTGAGTGGCTATGGGTAAGGTTATCTGCCGTGCGCGGATTTTTTCAGGATGCCGCTTATTTTGGCGATGTCATGCTGATGTATCTAAGCTAGTCTCCTGAATTGGAGTAAGGTTTCTCTATGTCCTACTGGCTCACCGGACACACATTTGGACAGACGATGATGCTGGTCGGCGGCCTCGTCATTTGCCTGGGGGCAGTGATCGGTCTGCTCACTGCTCTGATAAGTGGGCAGTGGTATTCGTTTGGCCCTTCTTTGTCCGCGTTGGTAGTGGGGGCGTGTCTTACGGCGGCTGTTGCGCCGCTTGGAAGTCCAGGTGGGAGAGGCTTGACGGGTGACTTGCTTCTTACCGGCTGCTTCTCCTCCTTTGCAAATATCATTTTGAGGATACTGCACCGAAGAAGTAAACAGGCTTTGGCTTCCCTAAAAACGCAAGCTGCTGTGCATTCAGACGAGGTTTGGCCCCACCTCCAACTGCACCGGGCAGTGATTAGCGCAAATAAGGCTGTTCGGCAGCGAGGCTGGGGATTTGGCGGAAGTGTTTGACCTACCACCTTGTTTCCTCGTTCCTCGGTCACAGGGTCCTCCCTAAAGGGAAGATAAGGACTGGAAACGCAGGGGCGCTGCTTGCTGCGCCCTCTTAATCCTTCCTTTAAGAAGGACCACAGCGAAGTAACTTGTTACGAATCGGTGCGGTAGGTCTCTTCAAGGAAATAATTATGTCTACAAAACTTTGGGCCGGGCGGTTCTCGATGGAGACCGATGCGCGGGTGCATGAATTCAATGCGAGTCTGGCGTTTGACAAGCGTTTGTGGCCGTATGATATACTCGGCAGTATTTCCCATGTGAAAATGCTGGGAGAGTGCGGAATAATACCGCAAGCCGAAGCAAAGACGATTGCCGAGGGGCTGGAAACGCTGGCGCGAGACTTGGAAGCAGGCGCGGCGGAACTCAGCCCGGACGCGGAAGATGTTCACATGGCGGTCGAGTCGCTCTTGACGGAGCGGCTGGGGCCGGTGGCGGGGAAGTTGCACACGGCCCGGTCCCGCAATGACCAGGTGGCGACCGACCTGCGGCTGTATGTGCGGGACGCGATTGACGGGCTGACGGCGCAGATCGCGGCGGTGCAGGGGACGCTGATCGGGCTGGCTGAGGCGCATTTGGACACGCTGCTGCCGGGCATGACTCACTTGCAGCACGCCCAGCCGGTGCGGCTGGCGCACCATCTCTTAGCCTACTTTTGGATGCTGGCGCGGGACAGCGAGCGGCTGACAGAGGCGCGGGCGCGGGTGAATGTGCTGCCGCTCGGCGCGGGCGCTTTAGCGGGGACGACGTTTCCGATTAACCGGCAGCGGGTGGCGGAGCTGCTGGGCTTCGACGGGGTGATCCCGAACAGTCTGGATGCCGTCTCCGACCGAGACTTTGCGATTGAGACTGTCTCGGCGCTGGCGCTGACCATGATGCATCTGTCGCGGCTCTGCGAGGAGCTGATCTTGTGGAACTCGCCGGAGTTCGGCTGGGTGGAGATGGGGGACAACGTCACCACGGGGTCGTCCATCATGCCGCAGAAGAAGAACCCGGATGTGGCCGAGCTGGTGCGCGGCAAAGCCGGGCGGGTCTTCGGCGACCTGGCCGCGCTGCTGACGCTGATGAAGGGCCTGCCCCTGGCCTACAACAAGGATATGCAGGAAGACAAAGAATCTGTTTTTGACGCTTTGGATACGGCGCAGGTGTGTCTCAGCGTCATGAACACGCTGCTGCAAAACACGGAATTTAATGCCGAGAAGATGGCGGCGTCGCTGCGAGGCGACTTTTCGACGGCAACCGATCTTGCGGACTATCTTGTGCGCCAATCACTGCCGTTCCGGCAGGCGCACGAAGTCGTGGGGAAAATTGTCGGCGACTGCGTCCGGCGCGGGATTGCACTAGAAGATTTGACTGAAGATGACTTGATCGCCGCGTCGCCGCTGTTTGCGGGCGCAGACCCGGCGGCGCTGGTTAGCCCGCGCGGCAGCGCCGATGCCCGGTCGGCCTTCGGCGGGACCGGGCGGGAGGCTGTGGAAGAACAGCTTAAACAAGCGAAGACAATTCTAGCGAAGACAATTCTAGATAAGAGAGATTTTGACTAAAGAGACGCTCACCAACAAACGGACGCTCACCAAAGAACAAGCCTTGAAGAAAACGCTGCACGCGCGAAAGCGTGTGTATGCGCCGGCGTTCGGCCTGCTGGCGGCGACTGTGGGGATACTTGCGGGCGGGCTGGCGCTGCCGATGGCCGGGCTAGGCTTCTTGTTTGCGGGCCTGTATATGCTGGCAGAGCGCCGGGGCTGGCTGCTGCGGGGCGCGGCGGCCCATCTGTGGCGCGACTGTGCGGTCACGGCGATTTTCACCGTGCTGGTATCGGCGTTTGTCTTTCTCACCGGCGGCGCCCGGTCGCCAATGCCCTGCGCGTTGTATCTGCCGGTGCTGCTGGCGTCTCTCTGCTACAGCCTGCGGCTGGGGCTTGCCGTGAGCGTCGTCATGCTCTCGGTGGCCGGGTTTCTTGCGACCGGCGGACACCTGCCGGCCGAGGCAATTCCCCAACGGGCTATTGCCATCGGTCTCAGCTTCCCCGTCGTCGCTGTTTTCGGCGGGGCGCTGCGGGCGCAGATGGAGAACCGGCTGTCGGCGCTCAGCAGCGAAAAAGAAGACTTGTCAGAGCTTCTCGACATGTCCCAGCAGATGGACGCGGCCTATGACCTGGACATGACGCTGAACTTGATTCTGCTGAATGTCCAGGAACATACCAAGTGCGACTCCTGCGCGGTGTACCTGAAAGCGCCCGATGGCCGGACCCTGGAGCTTCGGGCGGCCTCCGCGCCGCCCCGCGCCGCCGCGCTCCTTCCGGCGCTCGCGGTGGACGACGCACGGGGCAATGCCTGGTCCATCGCCGAGCCGGTGCAGGACGGCGTCAATCTCCGGGCGTTCTACGCCGCCGAGGCGATGGACGCCGGCACGCGCCTGTCTCTTATTGACCCGGACGCGCTTTCGTTTGCCTGCCTGCCGCTTGCGAACATCGAGGGGCTGCTCGGTATGCTGTATGTCGGCTACCGGCGTCCGCAGGCTCTGACCGACGGCGGCGTACACCGCCTGGAACAGCTCGCGACGCGGGCGATTTTCCCATTGCAGCGCGTCCTATTCGAGCAGGACTTCCGGTCGCTGGCCTACTCCGATGCCATGACCGGGCTGGACAACTTCCGGCAATTTGAAGAAACGCTGACTGATGAGTTGGCCCGCGCCGAGCGCTACCGCCGGCCTCTGTCCGTCATCCTCTTAGACATTGACCACTTCAAATCGTTCAACGACACGCGCGGTCATCAGGCCGGCGATGCACTTTTAGGCCAGATGGGCGTCGTCCTCCGAAACGCACTGCGGAGCGTGGACCGGCCCGCCCGGTACGGCGGCGAAGAATTTGTAATCATCTGCCCGGAAACCGAAGCGCCCGAAGCACGTTTGATCGCCGAGCGCATTCGCCGCGCGGTCGCCGAGACGGCCTTCGCCCTGCCAAACCAGAACAGCGACGGGGCCGCGCCTCAACATGACACGGCGCGGGTCACGGTCAGCGTCGGCTGCGCGACCTTTCCGGCCGACTCCGGCACGGCCCGTGACCTCGTCAAAAAAGCCGACGTTGCACTGTATTCCGCCAAAGAAGCTGGGCGCAACGCCGTTTACGCCTATGAAGACATACTGCACATCCATGCCGCTTAACCGCTCTGCTTGATGCTGAGGCCGTCCAGCAGAAGCTGGGAGACTTGCCCGGCGATCTGCTCTGCTGTCACCTCCTCGAACGCTCCTGCTGCCTCCCCCACGAGGCCGTCCAGTAGAAGCAAAGTTAAGCCATGTACCAGCGACCACGCCGTCAGCACCGCGAGGTCCAGATCTTCTGGCGAGACGGCAAAGCTGCCGTCTTCAATGCCCCAGCGGACCACGTCAAACAGCAGTTTTTTTGCCGTCACGGCCGACTCCCCCGCCACCCGTGGCGAGCCGGTATCGGCAGAAGGCCGTGCTGTCCCAAACATCAAGCGGTAGTGGGCTGGGTTGGCGACCCCAAAGCCGACATAAGCCACTCCAATCGCCTTCAGCGCCGCCGCAGGAGTCTGCGCCTGCGACATCGCCTCCTGCATCCGCGTCCGCAGCAGATCAAATCCCGCCGCCGCCACCGCCGCAAGCAGATCTTGTTTGCTGCGAAAGTGATTATAAGGCGCGTTATGGCTTACCCCGGCACGCCGCGCGACCTCGCGCAGCGAAAATCCCCAATTCTGCTCCTCGGTCAGCAGGCTCAGCGCCGCTGTGATTAAAGCCTGTCTCAAATCCCCGTGGTGGTAACGGGCGTCGTCAGGAGCCGGATCGGTGGATTGCATTCGCGTCATAGAACAATACTACCCGAAATCCCGTTTATGTTGACAGCAGCAACATAAACGGGTATATTGGCAGTGTCAACATTTAATGGGGGGGAGAACAGCACGATGGCGCAAATTTTTCCAGGCCGCTTCACCGCCGATACCGACGGCCCGTTTGTCGTCTTCTTGATTGGAATGCGGATCAATAAGTTTTTGGCGTTTCCCAAATGGGTTCCGACCGCGCTGGCGATGGGGCCGATGCTGCGCTCTTTGGCCCAAGACCCCGAAAGCGGCTTTCTGGGCGGGGAGCCGTTTCTGTATCCCGGCGGCGTCGGACTAATTCAATACTGGCGCTCGGCGGATGATCTGGAACGTTTCGCACGGTCGCCGCAGGAGCCGCACCTGAAAGCATGGCAGCGGTTCAACAAAGCCGTCGGCAAAGACGGCAGCGTCGGCATTTGGCATGAAACCTATCAAGTGGCCGCAGGTGCCTACGAAGTCATCTACGCCAACATGCCGCGCTTTGGCCTGTCCGCCGCCACCCGCCATGTGCCGGTCGGCAAACGAGGCGAAACAGCGCGAGAGCGGCTCAAGGCATAAATAGGGCATAAACTGGGAACACTCTTTGTATGAACCTCTTGAAACAAGTGTGGCGAATTGTCCAGATGACCCGGCGGGTCGGCGGCTTTAAAGCGGCGCAAAAACTCGCGGCGGATGCCCCCAAACAGATCGCTTTGTACCGCCTGCTGCTGACTGACCCGCGCGTTCCCGTCACCGCAAAAGCTGTCTTGATTGGGGCGCTTGTCTTTGCCGTCAGCCCGCTGAACATCCCGCAGTACATCCCGGTCATCGGGGCGCTTGACGACATCGGCATTGTCCTGTTCGCCTCCTCCTTCTTCATGCGCCAGATCCCACCTGATGTTTTAGCCGAGCTAAAGCATCAAGTCGGCCTCGGCGACGATAGGTTTGATGCGGTGTAAGCGTCATTAAAGGTGCAAGCGTCATTAAAAAAGCGCAGGCCATCCGGCCCGCGCTTTTTTTCTGCTGTCCCGATCTCCGCTACATCGCCGCTGGTTTCTGCGGCGCAAGCGCGGCATTCGTCTTTGCCAGTCCGGCTTTGGCGACGGCGGCACTGACTGTCACCTTCCGCATTTTGCCTTTGCTGTCCGGGCAGGCGTAATTATACTGTTTGGCCTGGGCCGCGGAGTAGTACATATGGCACTTGTCGGCCTGGTAGAGTGTCACCATTTTGCCGGCGGCTTTGGGAGCCATCGGCTTCATCGGTGCGGCAGAGACGGCGGACACGAGAAGGCTTGCGGCCATCGCAGCAGCAAGTGAAATAAACAGTTTCATGAGCGGGTTCTCCTGGTAGAACGTGTGGACTAAGCGTTTCGAACTTCCCCAGTATAGCATACAGGCGCACGAAAGGCAAACACCTCCCTTTGCCGCCTTCACTTGACATTTGCTGCCAATTACAGTATAATATACACATCAATTTCGCTCATTTTGCGAGCAATTTCCCTGTGTAGTGACACTGTGACAATGCAAAGGATAAGCAATGGCTGACGAAGAACTCCCCATCCCGGATTTAACCGCAGGCGAAGACCTGGCAGGCACCGCAGGTGTCCCCGATGATACTGCAAACACCCTGACCGTAGCCCCGCCCCAGAACATTGGCCGTGAAGTCTACAATGTTTCCATTGAAGACGAAATGCGCCAGTCATATCTCGACTATGCGATGTCCACGATCATCGCCCGCGCCCTCCCGGACGTCCGTGACGGCCTCAAGCCTGTCCACCGCCGCATCCTGATGGCGATGAGCGACCTCAACCTCACCCCTGCCGGCCAGCACCGAAAATCCGCCAAAATCGTCGGGGAGTGCATGGGCAACTATCACCCGCACGGCGACGCCGCCCTGTATGCAACGATGGTTCGCATGGCGCAGGACTTTAACATGCGGTACTTGCTTGTAGACGGGCAGGGGAATTTCGGCAGCATTGATGCAGACCCGCCGGCGGCGCAGCGCTACACGGAGGCCCGGATGGCACCGTTTGCAATGGAGATGCTGCAAGATTTGGACCGGGATACCGTGGACTGGGCGGAGAACTATGACCAGACCCGGCGCGAGCCGCTGGTGCTGCCGTCGAAGTTCCCGAACTTCCTGTGTAACGGCGGCTCCGGGATCGCGGTCGGCATGGCAACCAATATCCCGCCGCAGAACCTGCGCGAAGTGTGCGACGGCGCGATCCATCTGTTGGATCACCCCGATGCCGATGCCGACGACTTGATGACGTTTATCAAAGGCCCGGACTTCCCGACTGCCGGCCTCATTCTCGGCACAAAAGGCATTCGCCAGGCGTATACCACCGGGCGCGGGTCGGTCGTCATGCAGGCCCGCACGACGATTGAGCCGATTGAGAACGGACGCAATCAGATTGTCGTGACCGAACTGCCGTATCAAGTCATCAAGTCGCGTCTCATCGAGCAGATCGCGGACTTGGTCAAGCAGAAAAAAATCGAAGGTATTGCCGACCTGAATGATTATTCGGACCGAACGGGCATGAAGATCGTCATCACGCTCAAGCGCGAAGCGTACCCGAAGAAGGTCTTGAATTTTCTACTGAAGCACACGCCCCTTCGAACCACGTTCGGCGTGAATATGCTCGCGCTTGTAGATGGGCAGCCGCGCATCCTGGCGCTCAAAGATGCCCTCGGCTTCTTTTTAGACCACCGCCGGGAAGTGGTGACGCGCCGGACACTCTACGAGTTGAACCGTGCCAAAGCCCGCGCTCATATCCTAGAAGGACTCCAGATTGCTTTAGACGTGCTGGACGAGATTATCTCGCTCATTCGCGCCTCGCGGACGCCGGAGCTGGCCCGCAACGAAATGATGGCTCGGTTTACGCTGTCTCAGCTTCAAGCCGACGCGATTTTGGTCATGCAGCTCCGGGCATTGACGGGCCTGGAGCGGGAGCGGCTGGAAAGCGAATATAAAGAGCTTCTCAAGCAGATTGCGTTCTTTGAGGACATTCTTGCCAGTCCCGCGCGGGTCGTCGCCATCATCAAGCAGGAGATGAAGGCGCTCAGAGACAAGTACGGCGACGAGCGCCGCACACGCATTGTGCCGATGGAAGCGGAAGAAATCGGCGACGAAGATTTGATCCCCGAAGAGGAGATGATCGTCTCGATCACCCGCGACGGCTACATCAAGCGCGTGCCGAAGGAGACCTACCCGACCCAGCACCGGGGCGGCAAGGGCCGGATTGGGGCGGCGACCAAAGAAGAAGACACGATTGAGCATTTGTTTGTGGCGACCACCCACCACTACATCTTCTTCTTCACCGACCGGGGCCGGGTCTACCGCCTCAAAGCCTACGAAGTGCCGCAAACGTCGCGCACGGCGATGGGCACGGCGATTATCAACCTGCTGAACATTCAGCCGGGTGAGCGGATCACGGCGACTGTCCCGATGAAGCAGTTCAAGGAAGTCTCCGGGTACCTCTTGATGGCGACCGAGCGCGGCGAAGTCAAGCGGACCCCGCTGTCGGAGTTCACCAATCTGCGTAACAACGGCCTGATTGTCTTTGACATTGAAGAAAACGATGCGCTCCGCTGGGTCGCGCACACATCGGGGACCGACGAGATTTTCTTGGTCACCAAGAAGGGCATGTCCATCCGGTTCTCGGAGTCCGACATCACGCCCCGCTCCCGCACGGCGGGCGGCGTGCGCGGCATCACGCTCTCCGACGACAACGACGACGCGCTGGTCGGCATGGGCATTGTCCAGCCCGATTTGGATTTGCTGGTCATCGGCGAGCGCGGCATCTCGAAGCGGACCCCGCTGAAAGAGTACCGGCTGCAAAGCCGGGGCGGCAAGGGCATTCTCACCATGTCGCTGAGTGAGAAAACCGGCGACATCGTAGACGCTAAGATCGTCAGCCCCGAAGACCGTCTCTTGATTATGACCCGCGAGGGCATCACGATCCACCTGCGGGTAGACGACATCCGCTCTCTCAGCCGCAACACCCAGGGCGTCCGCGCTATCAACGTCGCCGACGACGACCGGGTGGCAAGCGTCGAGCGCATGATTGACGGCAAGCTGCCTGCCGAAGAAGTCGTGCCATAAGAATAGAAGCGGAAAAAGCCCCGGCGCATGATGCGCTGGGGCTTTTTTTGTGCCATCTACTTGCTGTTCTCTGGCGGCCTTAATACTTCGATCAAAAACCTTTCTAAAACAGGGGCTTCTTGAGGATTGAGAACCGGAATTGTGCGAACAAGTGCAGGCCGTGCCTTCCAGGGCGGCTGCATATTTTTTATCTTGCAGGCGGTGCCACGACCGGAGACAGAGCCGAAGTAATTTCCCAGGCGTCTGTTTATATCTACCGTTGTCATTCCTACATAGAGTAGTGACTCCCACATATCGAAAACAAAATAAACACCAGGCTTTCCAGCATTCGGAAACTTTGCGGGCCATTTAAAGGTTGTGTCAGGACAATCAGGCTCATTTGGAAAGAGAGCATACCAGTCACTGATAATCAGCGGATCGGAGAACTGCTGATCCCGGCAAATCAAGTAATCAGAAATCGCTGTCTCTATTAGTTTCACTACAAAGCCTTTTATCCAGTAATCCAACCTGTTGTTTCATTATAATCGTGCATCTTCATCCCACTCAATCAGCGCATAAACATCGCTCAAAGCAAGCGTCACTTCGACCGACGGCAGGGTGAGCGTGGCGTCAAGGCCGGTGACTTCGCGGTATTCCCAGTGGTCGCTCCGGCGGGTGTAAAGCTCGGCGCGGGCTTCGTGCTAGGAGACGAGAAGATAGTCGGTGCATGTCGGAATGGTCCGGTAGTGCTGGAACTTTTCGCCCCGGTCGTAGGCTTCGGTGGAGTCGAACAGCACTTTGATGATCAAGAGCGGGTTTGCAAGTGTGTCCGTCTTCCCTCGGTAAAACGACAGCGGGCCGCAGACGACGGACACGTCGGGGAAGGTGTTGACGCCGTCGCCGGTGTGGACGCGCATATCTGAGCCGAACACCCGGCAGCCCTTGAGCAGCAGCGCGGCCCGGAGCGCCACCGCGATATTCACTGCGATTGTGCTGTGATCGGCGGTGCCGCTGCTCATCGCGCGGATTTCGCCGTTTACATACTCCCAGCGGCCGAAGTTCATGCGTTCGAATTCAAAGTATTCGGCTTCGGTATAGATCGTTTTCTCGGTGTAGGGTAAGTATCTCTCAGCAAGCGCCATTCGGGTGTTCTCCTCGTCTGCGGCTATTATACCTGTCAGCGCAGGCCGTACTCGTCGCAGGTGAGGGTGCGGCCGCGTTTCCAGGCGGCGGCGAAGGCGGCGGGGGTGAGAGCGGTGCAGGCGGAGATGTGCAGGCGGTCATGGCGGAGGATTTCGTCGCCCTCGGCGATGTCGGTGCGGCAGGCGTCGGCGGCGGACAAAAAAGCGGCGGTGTCTTCCCAGTTTTTGCCGGCGGCGGCGATATCGGCGAGGTTCATCCAGCACTCGGTCACAGAGACTTTGTGGTTCATTGCCTGGCACAGCACGAGGGCTGATTGGGCGAGCGCCGATGCTTCCCCTAAATCCCCCTGATGCCGCCGGACGACCGCAAGCGACAGCAGGGTGCCTGCCTCCGTGCTGCGGTCGCCGAGCCGCCGGGACAACTCCAAGCCTTCTTTCAGCAGGGCCGCCGCGCCGGGCAGGTCGCCCAATCCCCGCAGGGCGTCGCCGAGACTCCGCAGGCAGTACGACCGCTGCCATTGGTCGCCGAGCGTGTCCGCCAGCGCCAGACTTTCCCGGCCCAGCGCGACAGCCCGGTCGTACTGCCCGGCGTCGTGCGCGATGTTGCCCAGGTTATGCAGGCAGTAGGACGCTCGCTGCTGATCACCGAGACGCTGAAACATGTCCAGCGCTTCTTCGTAGAGCGCCTGCGCCTTGGGCTGGTCCCGCTCCCACTGCTCCGTCATCACGCCGAGGCTGTTCAGCACAATTGCCGTGCTGGTGTCGTCGCCGGCTTCGCGGCTGAGAGCCAGCGCTTCCCCAAAATCGGCGGCGGGCGGGTATTTGCCGTCCCATAAGGCAATGACACCCCGCATCCGCAGCGCGGAAGCCAGCGCTTTTGGGTCGCCGAGACGCCGGAGCATGGAAACCGCTTCGGTCAAAAGCGTGTCGGCCTCGGGGTAATCGCACAGGCCGCCGGTCAGCCAGCCGGACATCGCAAGCGCCCACGCGCGGACGGCGTCGGACCCCGTCCCTGCAAGTGCCCCTTCCAGCCAGCCGAGGCCCTCACGCAGCAGGCCGCGCACGGTCCAGTAATTGCCCAAGCTGCCGGCGATCTTCAAGCCGACTTCGCTGCTGTCGGTGTCGGTTCGGCAGAATAACAGCGCCGCCCGCAGGTTGTCCTGCTCGCTGTCCAAGACTGCTTGCGCGTCCTTCTGGCCCGGCCCACACCACTGCGCGTCCATCGCGGCGGCAAGTGTCTGAAAATAGACAGCATGGCGGCGGGCCAGCGCGGTTTTCTCCGCCTCTGCCAACTGCTCTTCGCCGAACTCGCGCAGGGACTCTAAAATTCGAAAGCGCATTCCAAGCGGCGTTTCTTCGGCGGAGATTAAAGACCGCTCGCATAGCTCTTCCAGCAGAACGAGCGGGTCGCCGGTTTCGCCGACCGCCGCGGCGGCTTCAGCGGTCCAGCCGCCCCGAAAGACCGATAGCTGCGAAAAGAAGCGGGTCTGCTCCAGCGTCAGCAGATGGGCGCTCCATTCCAGCGCGGCCCGCAGGGAACGGTGGCGGGGCGGCAGGTCACGGCGGCGGGATGTGAGAAAGCTGAGACGCGACTGAAGCTGCTGCTGCATCTGGCGGGGCGTCAGGGCCTGAATCCGCGCCGCCGCAAGCTCCAAAGCGAGCGGCAGACCTTCTAACGCGCGGCAGACGGCGGCGATGGCGTCGGCGTTATGAGCGGTAATCTGGAAGTCAGGCCGGACCGCCTGCGCCCGGTCGGTAAAAAGCTGAATACTGGAATAGGTGGAAAGATGCGCGGGCAGCTCCGTTTGATCCGCACCCGGAACCGGCAGCGGGGACAGCAGCAGCTCCTGCTCGCCTTCCAAATGCAGCGTCTGCCGGGACGTGACCAGGCAGACCAGGCGCGGAGCGCTGTCCAGCAAAGCACGGATTTCTTCGGCGCCGCCCGCGCCGAGATGCTCCAAGTTGTCCAGCACCAGCAGGGCGCGGGCCTCGCCGAGATGCGCGGCGACCTGCTCCCGCGCCGAGCGCTCCCCCGACAGCGAAAGCTGCAGGGATGCGGCGGCGGCGGCGCACAGAAGCGCACTGTCGCCGATGTCCGCCAGTGCGACAAAGCAGACCGGACCGTCAAAGCCCAATGCCGCCGACCGGGCCGCTTCCGTTGCCAGCCGGCTCTTGCCTGCCCCGCCCGGCCCCAGCAGCGTCACTAATCGCACTTCCGGGTCGGCCAGCAGCGCGGCCAGCCGAGCCTGCTCTTTCGTGCGTCCGAAAAAGCGGGTGAGCCGGCTCGGAAAGCCGAGCAGAGCGGGCGCGGGCGCGGCACTCGAAATAGTGATTGTCTGCGGCAGCACTTCCGCTGGGGAGGAACCCAGCGAAAAGAAACTTGGCGAAAGCGCCCGGCACTGACGCTCGGCCTCCTCGCACAGCGCCAGCAGGCGCTCACGCTCTTCCAGCACCCATTCATCGTAAAATCCCGGCAGCAGCTCGCCGGAATGCAGGGCCACCGCCTGGGCCAGCGCGTCCCGCTTGCGGGCCGGGTCCGGGGTGCGGGCGGCATCGCGCAGCAGGCTCTCAAACTGTGACGCATCGGAGACGAGGGAGTCGGGGTACAGCCGGAGGCTGTGTTTCTCAGCAGCAAAGATCGAGCCGGCATGGCTTGCGGGCGGCTCCATCTGGCGGCGCAGCGATGCCAGCGCGACACGCAGGTTCAGCCGCCCGGCGTGCTCACTCGCTTCCGGCCAAAGCAGCCCGGCCAGCTCTTCACGCGAATGGGTGCGCTGCGGGAACAGCGCGAGGCGTGCGAGAAGGGCGGCGACCCGTGAGGTCGCAAACCGGGTGAGAACGAGGTCGCCCTGCTTGGCTTCCAGCGTTCCGAGGAGGCGAATGTGCCAGGGAGCGTCCATTGCTGCGTGTTCCACTTCTGCCAGCGTACTTATGGCGGACTTCAAGACGTGCTTACAGAGTATGCTGCAAGCGATTTGCGAAACTCCACTGTTATTTCTACTATTTTTTTGCGTTTCCCTGCTAAATCCCCAATTTAACGCAAAAATTTAACGTTCATTTAACGGTCGGTCTGTAGAATGAAAGCGTATCCGGTAGTTCCGACGGATAATTCAGCACGAAGATAGGAAATCCAGCCATGATGCCCGCGACTAAAACCAATTCTCGCACGACCCATGTCCGCACTTCTCGTTCCCTCCGCAGCGCCGCCGCTCTCGGCCTCGGCCTGCTTTCCCTGCTGAGCCTGTCCGCCGGAACTGTCGCCCACGCCGGAACCGTCAACTGGGACAACACTCCCGGCGATTGGTTTGCCAACCCCACCCACTGGGACAACGGCGCGTACCCCGGCGCGGGCGATGACGCCGTCAATAAGTCCACGGCGGCCATGACGCTTGGCCAAAGCACGACCATCAACTCGTTCTTCAGCAATGGTGCCTTTACATTGCAGGGCGGCCAGTTCTCCGGCAATCAATCAAACGGCACCAGCACGATCACTGTCAATAACGTCTTCACCGACGACGGCGGCCAGATCAACAACTTCACCATAAACCAGGGAACGAACGGCTCACTTGTCTTCACCACCAACGGCGGCAACTCCCTGAACAACGACATCATCAACACGAGTGTTGATATGTCTTCGTCCAGCGCCTTCGTGCATTTGTACGGCACGGACACGTTCAACGGCAGCATCAGCCTGCGGGCAGGCGGCGGCAACGGCATCCACCTGGATAACAACACGACCACACTTGCCATCGGCGCGAACGGCAGCTTGACGGGCTTCGGTGGCGTCGCCGAATACAACGGCGGCTCCGTGCTCACTAATGCCGGAACCGTCAACGCAAACTCCGCCGGGAACACGCTGGCTCTCACGACCAGCAATTTCAACAACAGCGGCACGGCCGAGGCCACGAACGGCGGCGTGTTGCAGCTCAACAACAGCCTCACCAACAGCGGCACATTCAGCGCAGTAGGAGCAGGCAGCGTCGTCTCCATCGCCGGTTCACTGACGGGCAGCGGCAGCAATTTGTTCACGGCCTCCGGTGGCGGCCAGATCCAGATCAATGGGGCATCCCTGCTCGGTACAATCAACACGGACGCCAACACGGCGCTGATCTTCAACACGAGCGGGGCCAACACCCTCAGCAGCGCCACCGTCAACGGCAACCTGGACCTGACAAGCGGCGGCACAGGCTTCGTGCATCTGTACGGCACGGACACGGTGAACGGAAACATCAGCTTGGGGGCGGGCGGCAGCAACGGCATCCACTTAGACAATAATACTACGACGTTTGTCATCGGCCCGAACGGCAGCTTGACCGGCTTCGGCAGCGTCTCGGAATACAACGGCGGCTCGGTGTTCAACAACGCCGGCACGGTCAACGCAAACTCAGCGGGCAATACGCTGACCATCAACAACAGCAACTTCACCAACACCGGCACGGCGGAAGCGACAAACGGCGGCACGCTGTCGCTCAACAATAACATCACCAACACCGGCACACTGGCGGCCCACAGCGGCGGCATTCTCGACATCAGCGGGACGCTGAACGCAAACACCGGCAACCTGCTGGACGGCACGGGCGGCACACTCAATGTTATGGGCGCAACCCTGCTGGGAACCGTCAATCTGGCGTCCGGCTCATCACTGGTCTTCGACACCAACGGCGGCAATCATCTCGTCAACACGACCGTCAACGGCAATCTGAACCTTGCGACCAACGGCAACGCCTTCGTGTATCTGTTCGGCACGGACACCGTCAATGGCAACATCAGCCTGGGGGCAGGCGGCACGAACGGCATCCACTTGGATAACAACACGACCTCTTTTGTCCTGAACGGCGGCCTGACGGGCTTTGGCAGCATCTCCGAATACAATGGCGGCTCGGTGTTTACCAACAACGGCACGGTCAACGCAAACTCCGCCGCCACGCCGCTCACCATCAACAACAGCAATTTCGTCAACACCGGCACGGCCGAAGCCACCAACGGAGCGACACTGAGCCTGAACAACAACATTACCAACAGCGCCGCGCTCAAGGCAGTCGGCGCCGGCAGTGTCGTCTCACTCTCAGGGACATTAAATAGCAGCGGAAACAACCTGATCACGGCCTCCGGTGGCGGCCAGGTGCAGGTCAACGGGGCCTCCCTACTCGGTACAATCAACACGGACGCCAACACGGCGCTGATCTTCAACACGAGCGGGGCCAACACCCTCAGCGGCACAACGGTCAACGGCAACCTGGACCTGACAAGCGGCGGCACAGGCTTCGTGCATCTGTACGGCACGGACACCGTCAATGGCAACATCAGCCTCGGCGCAGGTGGCAGCAACGGCATCCACTTGGATAACAACACGACCTCCTTTGTCCTCAACGGCAATTTGACCGGCTCCGGCAGCATCTCCGAATACAATGGCGGCTCGGTGTTTACCAACAACGGCACGGTCAATGCAAATTCAGCAGCGAACCCACTGACGCTGGCTGTGAGCAACTTCAATACCAACGGCACGATTGAGGCGACCAAAGGCGCAACGCTGAATGTGAACAACGCATTCACGAATGCAAACGCCGGCAGCACCTTGGCCGCAATCGGCACAGGCAGCGTCGTTTCGCTTTCCGGCACGTTCACCGGCACAGGAAACAATTTGATCACCGCATCAAACGGCGGTCAGGTACAGGTCAATGGAGCGTCTTTGCTCGGCACAATCAACACAGACCCGAACACAGCGCTTGTGTTCAACACCAGTGGCGCCAACCTCTTCAGCAATACGACCGTGAACGGCAACTTGAACCTTGCGACCAACAGCACGGCCTTCGTGCATTTGTACGGCACGGACACGGTGAACGGCAGCATCGCACTGGGCGCGGGCGGCACAAACGGCATTCACCTCGACAACAACACGACCACGTTTAACTTGGGCGGCAGCGGCAGCCTCACCGGCTTCGGGAGCGTCGCCGAATACAACAGCGGGTCGGTGTTCACTAACAACGGCACGGTCAATGCAAACTCTGCCGGGAACACACTGGCTCTCACGACGACGACTTTCACCAACAACAAAACCGCCGAAGCCACGGGCGGCGGCACTTTGTCGCTTAACAATAACACGAACAACAACGCGGTCCTCAACGCGACCGGGGCGGGCAGTGTCGTGTCTCTCTCCGGTACATTCACCGGCGCGGGCAGCAATCTGATCACAGCCTCCGGCGGCGGCCAGGTGCAGGTCCACTCGGCGTCTTTGCAGGGGACCATCAACACCGCCGCCAATACGGCCCTGATCTTTGACACCAGTGGTGCGAACAACCTCAGCAATACGACCGTGAACGGCAACTTGGACCTTGCGACCAACAGCACCGCGTTCGTGCATTTGTACGGCACAGACACGGTGAACGGGAATATCAGCTTGGGTGCGGGCGGCGGCAACGGCATTCACCTCGACAACAACACAACCACACTTGCCGTTGGCACAAACGGCAGCCTCACCGGCTTTGGGAGCGTCGCCGAATACAATGGCGGGTCGGTGTTTACCAACAACGGTCTGGTCAATGCCAACTCCGCCGGAAATGCGCTGAACATCAGCACGTCGAACTTCACCAACACCGGCACGGTGCAGGTGCAGAACGGCGCGACGCTGAACGTCAACAATGCCAACACGGACAGCGGCAACATTCTGGTCAAACAGGGCGGCACGGCGAACTTCGCGGGCATCGCGCAGACCGCCGGGCTGACGCAGGTGGACGGAACGCTGAACTCGCCGCTGACCCTCACCGGCGGGACGCTGGCCGGCACGGGAACGGTAAACGGAAATGTCGCCAATAACGGCGGCGCGGTCTCCGCCGGCAGTTCGGCGTCGCCGTTCGGGACGCTTGCGGTCAGCGGCACGTTCAGCCAGACGGCTGGTGTCTTCGATGTCGGGTTCAGCAATACGCAGAACAACCTGCTGGCGGTCAGCAGCGCGGTCACAACCGGCGGCCTGCTGAACGTGAATTACCTGGGTTCCGGGCCGTTCACCGCCGGCAACGCTCCATTCACGTTCCTGAATTACGGCAGCCTGACTTCGTCCATCACCGGCACCGGGCCGACCCAGTTCTTCTCGAATGAGACGTTCGACAGCAGCGGCAACGGCCTCATCGCTGGACAGAACGGCTTCCTCTATGAGTTGCTGAACAACACAAGCATTAATGGCTTGCAGCTTGAAGTCCTGCGGAACGGCGCTCCGACTCCCGCCGTTCCCGAAGCGTCCACGACCGTCTCGATGGGCCTGCTGCTCGCCCTGGGCGGCGGTGGACTGCTCATCGCCAAGCGCCGCCGGACAGCGGCGGCATCTCAGGTCACGGCGTCGTAACACCGCAGACGGCGCAGAAGGGCATCTTGTCATGCCGGCTTTCTCTCATCCTGTTCTGACGGCACCGGAGCGCCGGCTCCTGGGACTGCTGGTGCCGGGGCGGACTTCCACCGAAGCCGCCTCGGCGCTGGGCCTGACACCTGCCGAGACAGAGGCTCTGCTGGAGGGCCTGCTGCGCCGTTACGGGCTGTCTTCCAAGCGTCAGCTCTTTGTGCGTGCACTCGTATATCGCTGGATTTAGTTCGTGTTTCCGACTTTAACGGCCCGGCGCAAAAGCGCCGGGCCGTCTTTTTGAACTATCCACCCGCGAGGGCGACGGCCTGAGCTTCAGTGAGAGCTGCGCCAGACGCCCACGCGGCGTCGTATTCGGAGGCGGTGAGTCTCGCACGGACTCCGGCCTGCTCCCGCTCCCGGTCGGCGGCGTCCTGCGGAGATAGGCCCACCCCGATGCGGCGGCGAACGGTCTCCGATGCTCCCTGGAGCCGGGCGGCCTGCGCCCACTCCCCCCGGCCTGCGTACAGACCGGCGGCTTGGGCCAGCAGCGCGTGCAGGGCCTGTTTATCTTGCAGCTTGACACACAGCGCCAGCGCCTGCACAGTCAAATCGGCGCAAACCTCTGGTTCGCCCTCCGCCTGCGCGATCGCGCCCAGATTCGCAAGTGTCCAAAGCCGGCCGCTGTCGTCGTCGAGCGTCACCCATAGCGCAAGGCTTTCCTCATACAGCCGTCGTGCCAGCGGATGGTTTCTTTGGCGCTGCGCCGTTTCCGCTTGGCATTGCAGCGTGAAGGCCACTCCTCCCGTGTCCCCCATGCTGCGCCGCAGTGTCAGCGCTTCGGCTTGAAGCGCTTCCGCCTGCGCGAAGTTTTCTCGGTGCATGGCAAGGATGCCGAGGTTGCAAAGCACTGCGCCGATGGAAGTCTTGAGGTCCAGCCCCCGCATGATTTCCAGGGAAATGCGGTAGAAGTCTTCCGCCGCCGCATAATCGCCCTGCATCCACACCAGATTGCCTGCTCCATTCGCGGCGCGGGCGCGGGTGTACGGCAAACCACCGAAACGGGCCAGCGCCCGCCGCTGCCAGTCCAGCGCTTCTGCAATATGGCCGCGCACCGACCAGAACCGCCACACAGAGCCGCATATCTCCAGCGCGGACTCCGTCGCCGCGTCATTCACCGCGTCCGATGCCAGCCAGAACTCCATCGCCACGCGCAGGTTGTCGTAGTCGGCGTCCAGCCGGGAAAGCCACGCCGCCTGGTCCGGTCCCGTGAGCTGCGGCCATGCTTCCCGCGCCAGCGCTGTGTACCAGTCGGCGTGCTGCCAGGCCAGCGCGTCCCGTGCCGCGTCGTCAAGCTGCTCTTCGCCAAACTCGCGCAGGGTTTCGAGCAGCCGGAACCGCATCTCGCCGGGCGCTTCGTCAATGACGACTAGGGAGCGCTCCCGAAGCTGGGTCAAACATTCCAGCGCCCCCGGCTCCTCGCAGACGGCCTCCGCCGCTTCGGCGGTCCAGCCGCCCCGGAAGACCGACAGCCGCGAAAAAAACTGCTGCAATGAAGGAGACAGCAGATCAACACTCCAGGCCAGCGCCGCCCACAGCGACCGGTGCCGCCCGCCTTTATCCCCGCGCCGGCTGGTGAGAATCTCAAAGCGCTTTAAAAGCCTCTCGTTGATCTGGGCAGGAGTTAATGCCGGAACCCGCGCCGCCGCCAGTTCCAGCGCGAGCGGAATGCCTTCCAGTGTCCGGCAGAGCGCCGCGACGGCCGACGCATTGTGGGCGGTGATCTGGAAATCAGGGCGCCCGGCCTGCGCCCGGTCGGTGAATAGTTGGACACTTGGATTTCGGACTGCCTGGTCCGCGCTCGCTGCGTTATCCGGCAGGGGCAGGGGCGGCACGGGGAATTCCCACTCGCCAGGCAGGGCCAGCCGCCGCCGGGAGGTCACAAGACAGGTCAACGACGGCACGCGCCCCAGCAGGGAAAACAGTGCCGGTGCCCCGCGCTCGACCAGATGCTCGAAGTTATCCAGGACCAGCAGGCCGGGCGGCAGAGGCAGCAAGTAAGCGGCGATCTGCTCCAAAACCGGCGTCGAAGCCGAGCGCGTCAGCGCCAATGCCTGTGCGATGGCATCAGGAATAGCGGCAGCGTCGGCCAAGTCGGCCAGCGGCACAAAGCAGACCGGCCCGGAAAAGCTGGTGGCGGCGTGCCGGGCTGCTTCCAGCGCGAGCCGGGTCTTGCCGCTCCCGCCCGCCCCGGAAAGCGTTGCCAGCCGGGTCTGCGGGTCCATCAGCCGCCGGTTGATCTCAGCGGTCTCCGTCTCGCGCCCGAAAAACCGCGTCCATTGCAGCGGAAAGTTGAGCGGCGGGGAAGAAGCGAGGGAAGGGAGAATAGCGGATGCGGCGGGCAGCGGAGCGTCACCGGCCCAGCTCGTTCCTTGCAAGCTTGCTTCCGGCAGGGCGGCCCGCTGCTGCCGGGCGTCCTCGCAGAGCGCGTTCAGCCGCTCGCGCTCTTCCCCAATCCAGTCGTCGTAAAAGCCGGGCAGCAGTTCGCCGGAGAACAGGGCCAGTGCCTGGTCCAGAGCGGCTCGCTTCTCGGCGAAAGACGGAGCGTAGGCGGCGTTCTTGACGGCGGCCTCAAAGTCCGCCGCGTCGCAGCGGAACGCCGCCGGGCGCAGGCGGATCGTGGCGCGGTCGGCGGCCACAACACTGCCGGACGGGACATCGGGCGGCTCAAGCTGGCGGCGCAGGGACGCCAGCGCGACCCGCAGATTGAGCCGGCCGGCGTCCAAATCGCTGTCGGGCCAGAGCAGGTCAACTAGCTCTTCGCGGGGATGGTCGCGGTGCGGGAACAACACCAGCCGGGCCAAAAGCGCGGCAACGCGCGACGACGCAAAGCGGGTGATTGTCTGGTCCCCGCGCCGGGCGGCAAGCTTTCCGAGAAACTGAAACTCCCACGGTGCATTCATGTGGCATTCTCCAGTACATTTTACATCTTTGCCTTACAAATGTACTATTCAGCAGCCGAGCGGTCAAATCCCTCAGTAATTGTACCAGATTTTTTGACGCCGGCCCTGTCTTTTTCCACCGCATCTGCCGAGAATACACGCATAACTACCACTATCCTAAACCAGTATCCTGAAGGAGAATGTCTCTGATGACGATTGCTCTCGCCGCGCCTCTTTATGCCCAATCCGCTGCCGCAAAGACAAAGCCCGCCGTAAATGCCTCCCTCGCCGTGCGGGTCAGCACGCTCGGCATCGGCGTGGAAGGCAGCGTTCTCGCCGCGCCGAATGTCGCGCTGCGGCTCGGCTACAATGGCTACTCTTACAGCCGCACGGCAACGTCGCAGGACGTGACCTATGACGGTAAGCTGAAACTCAGCAGCGTCTCTGCCCTCGCCGACATCTACCCGTCGAAGTCTGGCACCTTTCACTTAACCGCCGGCCTCGTCTTCAACTCCAACGAGATCACTGCAAGTGGCAAGCCGAGCCTCACGAACGGCACGCAGACCTACACCCTGAATGGCATGACGTTCAATGCCAGCGATGTCGGGACACTCGACGGCCGGGCGTCATTCTCCCACACCGCCCCCTACTTAGGGATCGGTTTCGGCAAGCCCGCCGGCTCTTCCCCGGTGCAGTTTTTGTTCGATGTCGGGGTTGTCTTTCAAGGCAAGCCGCACTTATCACTTGCCCGAAACGGCGGAATCGTCATTGCAGACCCAACGCTGAACGATCAAATCAACGCCGCGATCAATGCCCAGCGCGACAAGTCCCAGTCCGACCTCAACAAGTTCCAATACTACCCCGTCGTTTCGGTCGGTCTCGCGTACCACTTTTAGGCGCAATTTCTCAGCACAAAAAACGCCCCGCGCAGGATGCGCGGGGTGTTTTTGTCTGTGCCAATTTCTGCCGCCTTAATCTTCGACGACTTCCCGGATACGCCGCTCTAAAATATCTAAGTCGAGGCCGCCTTCGTCACGGGCGATGCGCCGAACCGTCGCGTTGACACTGCCTAAGTCTTGCAGCAAGTCGCGCAGGATTTCCTGCTGCTGCCGCGACTGCGTGATTTCCTTCGGCTCCTGCACCAAGTCCCGCACCAGCGACTCTTCCGAGCGCGACGCCACCACCGGGTCGGTCTGCCCCTGGACATGGACAAACGTTCTTCGGCCCGGCCCCCGGTCCTGCTCAATCGGCAGCACCGCCGTGACTTGATCCGACCGCACATACTTCCCAAACCCCAAGTGCACCAGCATGGACGACTGTATTCGCATAGTATTCTCCGTTGCTTTCTGTCAATTTATCTTATCTGCTACTATCAAGAACAACAAATAAAGGTGAACGGTTCCCAAGAACAAAAACAAGATGGCTCTTGTACCGATAGAAGCGATGTGTTATAATGACAGCACTCCCATCATCATTCCCTTGGTAATCTTATGAACCCTAAACTTCTGCTTTGCTTCGCCGGCCTTGTCTTCTGGCCGGTCTTCGGACCGGCGGCGCGTGCGGCTGCCCAGGACCTTGCGCCGGTTTCGCCGGTCTCCGCCCCCGTGCCGCTGCCCGGCACGACCCCGGTGCCGCCGCCCCGGCTGCGCTCCGCCGCAAACCCGGCGGTCCTGCCGATGACCGGTGCCTGGCGGTTCGCCCTGCGGCATGGAATCACCGTCGGCGGCATTTATACCCAGCCGTCGTCGCAGGTGACGGCGTCCAGCGCCGAGTCCGGCAACCCGCCGACGGATGCATTCGACGGCACGCCAACAACCCGCTGGTGCGCCGACAGCGCCGCTTATCCGCAGTGGATCAAAGCCGACCTCGGACGGGCGCAGCGGGTCACCGGCGTCAGCCTGACCTGGGAGAAAACCGGGCTGCACTATACCTGCCGAATTGAAGGCAGCGGGGACGGCGCTTCCTGGACGACCCTGGCCGACCGCTCCGCCGCGCCGGGGGTGGGGGACGGCCCGGTCGCCGCCGTCACGCCTGCGGACGTCCGCTACCTGCGGGTCACGGTGCTTGGCTGCGAAACATCCAACTGGGCGTCCCTGCGGGAGTGCCATATTTCCACGCTCCAAAACGGGCAGGAGACCGCCTGGCGTCCCGCTGCCGGCCCGGCAAGTACGGCGGAAACCGCCTCGTTTGCCGCGCCTGCTTATGACGATAGCGGCTGGGACACGGTCGCGGTGCCGTCCAACTGGGAAATGGCGGGCTACTCGGTACCGACTTACAACTCGGTGGATGACACGGTCGGCTTGTACCGCCGCACGGTCACTGTCCCGGCGTCTTTCGGCGGCCGGCGCGTCTTTTGGCGCTTTGACGGCGTTTTTGACAGCGCAGAGATCTTTATTAACGGCCGGCGGGTGGGTTACCATGAGAGCGGCTACACGGCGTTCGACGTTGATGTGACCGACTTTCTCAAGCCGGGCCGGCCTAATCTTTTTGCCGTGCGCGTTTGTAAAACTACCTCTTCGGTAGACTGCGAGACCGGGGACTACCAAAATCTGGGTGGTATCTACCGGGAGAACTATTTATTCGCCGTGCCGCCGACCCATGTCCAGGCGGTAACGATCCGCACGGATTTGGATGCCGCGTACCGCAATGCCGTGCTGAGCGCGAGCCTGACCGTTGCCGGAACGCCGGGCGCGTCGGTCCCGGTCTCAGGCCGCTTGTTTGACGGCAGCGGCCGGCCTGTGGCGGGGGTATCCGACCTCGCCGGCACGGCGCTGATCAGTTCCGGCGGCACCGGCCGCGTGACACTCCGCGCTCCGGTCAAGTCCCCGCGTTTGTGGTCCGCTGAGAAACCGAGCCTCTATTACCTGGTGGTAAGCCTTTCGGGGGAGCGGATCGAGCAGCGGTTTGGGTTTCGGCAGGTGGAAGTTCGCCGGAACCGCGTTTTCTGGAACGGCGTGCCGATCAAATGCGCCGGCGTCTGCCGCCACGACTTTTGGGCTAACAAAGGCTTTGCGCTCACCGAGCACGAATGGCGCACGGATCTGGCGCTGATGAAAGCAGCCAATATCAACGCCATTCGGACGTCGCATTACAACCATGCGACCCGCTTTTTGGAACTGTGCGAGGAGCAGGGCTTTTACGTTCTCGACGAAGTGCCGTACTGCTGGATCAATGCCAAAGACAACGACCCGGCGTTCCTGCCCTACCTGCTTCAGCGGGCCGACGAGACCGTCGCGCGGGACAAAAACCGCCCCTGCGTTCTCGGCTGGAACCTCGGCAACGAAAACGGCAACGGCCAGAACCAGCCGAAGGTGCTGGCGCGTGTCCGCTTTTTGGACCCGACCCGCCCGGCCTATGTTTCGAACCAGGCGACTAACCAGGTAGCGGGTCAGGCCCTGCGCGACAGCCATTACCCCGGCCCCAAAGACATCATCGCCTACCTGGGCAGCACGGAAGGCCGGCAGTTCCCAATGGTCATCACCGAAAACCCGCATTTGTTCTCGCAGCGCGAGTCGGTGGACTACGATCCCGGCGTTTCCGACCTCTGGGGCCAGGCGATGCTCCGGTCGTGGGACCTGATTGAGCCGCAGCCATCGATCCTCGGCGAGTTCGTCTGGGAATGGCAGAACCAGGGCATCTTGGACAAATTTCCCAACAAGACGCGCGACTTTTACTACGGGGCGGACCATCTGCGCCAGGAAAACAACAAAGGTCTGGTGGACGATTACCGGCAGCCGAAGCCGGAATACTGGTATGTCAAGATGGCTTACAGCCCTGTGCGGATCGAAGCGCACTCGGTCACGCCGGTCCACGGCGTCTGCACCATCCCTATCGCAAACCGCTACTCTTTTACAAATCTCAACGCAGCTTCGTACTCATGGACTGCCCGCAGCGGCGTGAAGACGGTTGGCAGCGGGACGGGGCGGGTGGCCTGCCCGCCCGGCGGGCAGGCGTCCCTCCAGATCCCGGTGGCCGCCGGGGTGACCTCCGTGCGCGTGGAGTTTGACCGGCCCGGCGGCGTGTCCATTGTCAGCGCCGTGCTGCCGGTGGCCGGCACGCCTGCCCTTGCCCCGCCCCCGGCCATGCCGGCCGGCGGCCCGCTTGGGATTGCCCGCACCGGCACGGCCCTCCAAGTCGGCAATAGGCTGGGGCAGATTGGGTTCGACACGACCACCGGGCAGATCACCCGCTGGCAGGCCGGCGGCCAAACACTCGTGCTGGCCGGCCCTATTCTGAACCTCGGCGAGGCCCGCGCCCCGGCCTCCGGCGACACCGGCTACCTGTATGGCCCGGATCCGCCTGCTTTGACCGAAGGCCATGTCGCCGTGCAGCGCTTTGGGGACAGCGTGCAGGTGACGGCGACCAACAGTGTACACGCCGGCAATGGCGGGGCGTACCTCGGCGGCCTGACCTGCACCTACACGGTGCATCCGAACATGGAGGTTCAGGTGGCCTGGAGCCTGCAATGGAACGCCCCCGCGACCCATGCGTGGGAAGCAGGTTTGAAGTTCGTGCTGCCGAAGACGCTGGCTCAGATGCGCTGGTCCCGCGACGCGCTGCTGGCCGACTACCCCGCCGGTCACCCCGGTGCCCCGACCGGCGTCTGCACGGCCAAAGCCGTCGCCTTCCGCTCATCGAAGCACGCTTTGCGCTGGCTCTCGCTTGCCGGTCCGGGCGGAGGCGGACTGGCCCTGCTGGCGGACGGATCGCCGCTCGTAGGCCGGGCAAACTCAACTGCCCAGGGCACGACCCTGTTTGCCAGCCGCGAGGTCGCCGCCCCGCACTACCTAAGCTGGCCGTATGTCTCCGACCACGACATCGTGCTTTCCCCCAATGCTCTGCTGTCCGGCTCCTTCACCCTGCGGCCCCTCGCGCCGCCGGTCTCCGCTCACACGGCAAGTGAAGGGCGAACACAAACACGCCCTGCATTGGCATCCTCCAGATTGGGATCCTCCAACCCGTAGGGGCGCTGTTCACCCTGCTCCGGGCGCTGCTTGCCGCGCCCTCTTGACCTAGCCGCGCCCTCTGCTCCTTTTCCGGCTCCTCGGAATCGGGACGGGGGCCTACCGCGCCAAACAGCCGCATTTTTGGTTATCCGCAGTGTGTGGGTCCAAACAGACCCGCCTGAGAACATGTCATGGCCTTTGAAAGCATGGCAGGCGTCAATGATGCGTCGGATGCCAGCCAGCCCCTGCCGCGCCCCGGACGCCACAACGGCGGCGATCATTATGTCTGTGCCAGTGGTCATGCTCGGTGGTTTCCCGATGGCACGAAGCTGTCGTACCGGCTGGACGGCAAGTAGTCTGCCTTGACATCTTTGCCCTGCCGTGCCATACTTCCCTTACTATGAACCAGCCGGACACACGCACACAGCCGGATGAAATCCTGACAATTTTGGCCCGCGACGCCCGCACGTCCCCGGAGACTATCGCGACTTTGACCGGGCGGGGCGTGGCCGAAGTCCGGGCGGCGATTGCGGACTACGAGCGTCGGGGCATCATCAAGCATTACAAGACGATCATTGACTGGGAAAAAGCCGGCGTTGAGAAGGTCTTTGCATTTATTGACGTCAAAGTCCTGCCCGCCCGTGAAGTCGGCTTTGACGCCGTCGCCGAGCGCTTGTACCGCTACCCGGAAGTGCATTCGGTGTGGCTCGTCTCCGGCGGCAGCGACCTGCGGATCGTCGTCGAGGGGAACCATATGCGCGAAGTGGGCCGCTTTGTCGCCGAAAAGCTCTCCATCTTAGAAGGCGTCACCGCCACCGATACCCATTTCCTGCTGCGCCGCTACAAGGAAGACCAGGACTTGTTTGTCGAGACCGAAGGCGACCAGCGGCTGATCGTCTCGCCGTAGGAGCCTATTATGCCTATTACTAAAGAAGAAGCGGTTCGCGAATTAGTCGAGTGGCACTACGAAGTGGACCCAAACATGACGGAAGTGATTCGCCTGCTCTCGGAGAATGAGGACGACCCGAAAGAGCCAATCAAGTTTTTAGAAGTCAGCCCGGATACGCCTGCATCGGGAACCGTGATGACCTTTACGTTTGGGGGAACAGAAGAATCCCCTTATCGCATGAGGATCGCCGTTGTCACCCCGGACGAGATGGAGCAGGTTCGGCGGGGTGAAATTCCCATGCCGGAGGGATGGGATTTAGATAACTCGGCGGTTTATCCGGCGCCGCCCCGAAAAAGTCGGGAGGGCAGAAGATGGCACAGGTCAAGGGAAATTGTTCGCGCGCCGGTTGTCCGCTCCAACGGATGCAAGCCGTTCCGCGCCTACCGGATGCGCTCCGAAATCAGTTAGCGGATGCTTATGCCGCCCAAAGCCGCTCGGATTACCTCATGTACCGAGACTTCCTGCAGGATGCGGAAGAATGCCATCGGCTCCACTTCCTGCAAATGGCTTGCGAGAAAATCGCCAAAGCCTATCGTCTGAGCGACGCGGAAACCTTCGCGACGAATGACCTTTATAGTCATGTCGCATTTTCTAAGTTCATCCTCTACTTTTTGAGGACGCAGCAGCTCAAAGAACGTTACCGAACGCAAGATGCAAAGAGGCGGCAGATGGAACGCTACGCACGCACATTAGCCTTAGAAATCGAAAAGCTGGCCCCGGCTGTGGACCGGGATCAAACTCCCGAAAATGCAGAGTATCCCTGGCTGGTCGGCGAGACCGTCTTTGTCCCCTGCCGCCACCGCTACCCGATCTCGCGCCTGCTGGGCGAACAGGGCGGACGGGACATTCTCAATCTGATTGAGATCGCGATTGACGACTATCCGGGCGACATCTAGGACAAAGCAGCACCAAGCATTATGAGCAACGAAGCTACCCCCAATCACAACTCTACGGAACTTCCTTTGTCGCGCCTGGTGCGCGAACTGCCGCAGTCGGGCATCCGGCGGTTTTTCGACATCGCGGCGCAGATGGAAGACGTGATCTCGCTGTCTATCGGCGAGCCGGACTTTCTGACGCCCTGGGCCATCCGGGAAGCCGCGATTTATTCGCTGGAGCGCGGGCAGACGACCTATACCAGCAATCTGGGCATTTTAGAGCTGCGGGAGCTGATTGCTCACCAGCTTCACCTGCTGTACGGCCTCAACTACGACCCGAAAAGCGAAGTGCTAGTCACGGTCGGCGTCTCGGAAGGCATGGATTTGGCGATGCGGGCGATCTTAGACCCCGGCGATGAAGTGCTGGTTCCGGAGCCGTGCTACGTTTCGTACAAACCCTGCGTCAGCCTTGCGGGCGGCGTTCCGGTCGGTATCCTGACGACGATGGAGAATGAGTTCCGGGTGACCGTGGAACAGTTGGAAGCTGCACTGACGCCACGGACGCGGGCGATTGTGCTGGGGTATCCGTCGAACCCGACCGGTGCCATCATGCCGCGCGAGCAGCTCCAGCCGATTGTAGACTTCGCTGTCCAGCACAATCTGTATCTCATCAGCGACGAGATTTATGACCGATTGACCTATGACAGCATCCATATCAGCGTCGCCTCGCTGCCGGGCGCGTGGGATCGGACCATTCTCCTGAACGGCTTCTCCAAAGCCTACGCCATGACCGGCTGGCGGCTCGGCTATGTCTGCGCTCCGGCCTCTATCTTGGCGGCACTCTTGAAAATCCACACCTACACGATCATGTGTGCCCCGGCGACGGGCCAAAAGGCGGCAATTGAGGCATTGAAGAGCGGCGAGCCTGCTGTCCGGGACATGGTCGGCCAGTATAATCAGCGTCGAAGGCTGATTGTGGACGGCCTGAACCAAGCCGGGCTGGACTGCCATCTGCCACAAGGCGCGTTCTATGCGTTCCCCAGCATCCGCCGTACGGGGCTGACTTCCGAAGAGTTTGCCGAGCGGCTGCTGTTTGAGGAGCATGTCGCGGTCGTTCCCGGCACAGCGTTCGGCCTGGGCGGCGAGGGGCATATCCGCTGCTCGTATGCCACCAGCCTGGCAAAGATCGAAGAAGCGCTGCATAAAATCGGCCGCTTTGTGCGAAAACTCGATGCCCCCCGGCCCCTGCCACCGTTTGAGCGGGGTGGGGAGCAGAGATTTCTCTCCTCCGGTCCCCCCAGAATTGGGGGCTAGGAGGTTGCCCGCTTGAAAGGAAATTATTGTTATGAAGTACGGCACTATTCCCGGCGTCACCAAGCCGGTCTCCCGGCTCGTGCAAGGCACGGCTAACACAGTCTTTGACCCCAGCAAACCCGATCAGGCGTTTGCCCTTTTAGACATGGCAATGGAATACGGCATCAACACGTTTGATACCGCCCATGTCTACGGCGAGGGCAACGAAACCATGCTCGGCAACTGGGTCCGCGAGCGCGGTGTCCGTGACCAAGTCGTCATTCTCGCCAAAGGCGCTCACCCTTACGGCCACAACCGCGTGACGCCCGAAGACATCGAGGCGGACCTGACCGAGTCGCTGCGCCGCCAGAACTCGGATTATTTCGACCTGTATGTTCTGCACCGCGACGACCCCGCCGTTCCGGTCGGGCCGATTGTAGAGGCGCTGAATAAGCACAAAGACGCCGGCAGGATCGGGGCGTTCGGCGGCTCGAACTGGACATGGGAGCGGATCAAAGAAGCGAACGATTACGCCGCCTCCCACAATTTGACGCCGTTTGCCGTGACCAGTCCGAACTACAGCTTAGCCGAGATGTACGCCCCGCCGTGGGACGATTGCCTTTCAATCAGCGGGCCGCAGGGGCAGGCAGATCGTGATTACTACGCTGAAACAGGCATCGCGGTCATGCCCTGGTCGAGCATGGCCGGCGGCTTCTTTTCCGATACCTACCACCAGGACAACTTAGAGACATTCGGCCAAGACAACTACTTCGCCCAGATCTGCATTAAGTGCTACTGCGGCGAGACCAATTTTCAGCGCCTTGACCGGGTGCGGGAGTTGGCGTCGGCCAAGAACCTCACCGTTGCCCAAATCGCCTTGGCGTTCACGTTCAGCCAGCCGATGAATTTATTTCCATTGGTGTCAAGTTTGACTAAAGAGCA
This sequence comes from Capsulimonadaceae bacterium, assembly GCA_965213825.1. Taxonomy (GTDB): domain Bacteria; phylum Armatimonadota; class Armatimonadia; order Armatimonadales; family Capsulimonadaceae; genus JANXMY01. Next base: position 24,201 of record CBDCAE010000009.1, on the reverse strand, counting down.
GTTTGCTGCCAATGTTGCTGCGGTGGAAGTGGCGCTGACTCCGATAGAAGTCGCCTATTTGGATTTGAAAGCGGAGAGTTTGTAGAACCTACCTCTTTGCTTCGTTCGTTCCTCACTCCCCAAAGGGGAGGACCCCTGCGAAGTGAGGAACGAACGAAGCAAAGAGGTAGGTTCCTACAGCATTGGGGCAATAACGACGGCCATCAGGACGAAATGGCAGGCGCTGCCGGCTAGGACGAAAATGTGCCATAGGTCGTGGGCACTGAACTTGCCGGGCCACAGATGCGGTCGGTCGGTCGTGAACACTACCGTGCCGGTCATGTACGCCGCGCCGCCGCCGAACAGCCAGGCAATGCCCGCCGGTCCCAGCACATGACGCGCGGGAACAATAGCGATTACAATCAGCCAGGCCATGACAAGGTAAATACCGATCCGCGCCCAGTCAGGGAAGCCTTTCCAGACGAGGCTGCACACGATGCCGATCACGGCCAGTCCGTATTCCACCCCGAATAAGCTCCATCCCCACGCCCCGCGCAGGCCCACCAGGCACACCGGGGCGTAAGTCCCGGCAATCAGCAGGAAAATCGCGACATGGTCGAAGCGCATCAGCGCGAGTATCTGCTTCGGGTGCACCCACAGCGAATGGTACAGTGTGCTGGCCGTATACAGCACAATCAGGCTGGCCCCGAACACGGCAAAAGAGACCGTCTGCCACACTTTGCCGTGCGCGAGTATCAGCAGCACCACGAGAGCGACGACGGACAGGGCCGCGCCTATTCCATGCGAGAAGCCGCAGAACGGTTCCCGTATCCAAAATCGCTTGATTTGTTTGATCCGTTCAGCCATAATTTTTAGCATACCATAAATCGCTGGGTTCCGAAGCAGAGAAGCAGGAGGATTGGGGCCGAATGGGGAATAGAACAGACGCCATGAACTTTCCCTGGTCGAAATCCCATCACCGGCAGGAACTCCTCGCGTCGCCCTTTCCTGCTGACTGGCTCCGTGTCCTGACTGCCAATGTCCCGGTGTACTCGCGTCTGCCGAATGCTCAGCAGCAGACTTTACAGGATACGACACGCATTTTGGTCGCCGAAAAGAACTGGGAAGGGGTACAGGGGCTGACGCTGACCGACGAGATCAAAGTCACGATTTCTGCACATGCCGCGCGGCTGGTGCTGGGCTTTTACCACGACTATTACCCAAATGTCGAGACGGTGATCGTCTACCCGCAGGGCTTTCTTGTCGCCCCGCCACCCGCCGGCAGGCGCGGTCCGCTGGCCGAAGAAGAGCCGGCTGTCGCGGCGTCCGGGCTGGCTGCATCGTCGGGGCCGGTCATCATTTCCTGGGCGGATATTCAGCAGAGCCTTCGTACCCGTGATGGTGGAAATGTTGTTCTGCACGAGTTCGCACACAAGCTGGATATGCGCGACGGAGCGGCGGACGGTGCGCCGTATTTAGAAAACACTGCTCAAATTGAGACATGGTCACGGGTAATGAGCACGGAGTATCAAGCGTTAGTGGAACGAACGCAGGCGGGCGAGCAGGACATCTTGAACCCTTACGGCGCAACCAACGCTGCCGAGTTCTTTGCCGTCGTCACCGAAAGCTTCTTTGAGAGTGCGCGGGAGCTGCAAGAAACGCACCCGGCGTTGTATGCTGTGCTAAAAGACTTCTATCGTCAGGACCCGGCGGGGCTGCGGGCCGTAGAAACCATGCCATAAATGGCACGGCTATACAGCGAAGACGCTACGAAGTACCGCTTCGCGGCACTCGGAATAGAATTATCCTAACCCCGCGCCCTCCAGGTCTGCCTTCCAGGTAGCCAGTGCTGACCAGTGCAGAAGCGGTGTTTTGTAGCGTCTTCGCTGCATAGCCGTGCCATTTATGGCATGGTTTCTACTCATTGACAAGGCAACTCACATGACAACCAACGACAACAACTTACCTGTCGCTGCCACCTGCGGCGTTCTTGTCTGCGGGGGCGGCACCGCGGGCGTCATCGCGGCGATTGCGGCGGCGCAGGCGGGGGCGGATGTGCTGGTGGTGGAGAGCCTGGGGCAGCTTGGAGGGACGCAGTCGGCGGGGTGGGTGACTCCGATGATGCCGAACAAGATTTTGAAAGAGTCGCTGACCCACGGCATCAACGATGCCATTCTGCACCGGGCCGCGCTGTATGACCCGCCGCCGACCGACCTGTCCGGTGACCTGCTGTGGTTCAACCCGGTGACGCTGGCATTAGTCCTGGATGACCTGCTGGCCGAAGCGGGGGCGAGGGTGCTGTACCACACTTATATCAGTGACGCGATGGTCCAAGACGGCAGGCTGACCGGGATTGTCATTGAGAACAAAGCCGGGCGGCAAAGAATACAGGCAAGCGTGACGATTGACTGTACGGGGGATGCCGATGTCGCGTTCCGGGCGGGCGTTCCGTGCGTCAGCGGCGACCCTGACGACGGCCAAAACCAGCCGATGTCTCTGCGGTTTGCGCTGGCAGGCGTGGACCAGGAGCGGGCGGCAGTGTTTTTGGCAGATGAGCTGGGCATGAACTGCTACGCACGGCCGCCGCTGTTTGAGATCGGCACGGGGGAAGCCAAAAATACGCCGCTCGGCCCGCTCATCTGCGCGGCGATTGACGAAGGCGTTCTCGCCGAAGATGATCTCGGCTACTTGCAGTTCTTTTCGATGCTGGGGCGTCCAGGAGAGCTTGCGTTCAACTGCCCGCGCATTGCTGGGCTATCGGCGACCGACCCGTGGGATTTGTCGAAAGCGCAGTCCATCGGACGGCAGAAGATACGCCGCATCGCTCGGTTCTTCAAGTCCTCTGTGCGCGGCTTCGAGGCGTCGTACATCGGCACGATTGCGCCGATGGTCGGTATCCGGGAGTCCCGGCGCATTACGGGCGACTACACGCTGACTGAGGAAGATTATTTGACTGAGGCGCGGTTCCCAGACGCCGTCGCCCGGAACTCCTACCCGATTGACATTCACAGCACGAAAGCCAAAGGCGGGCTGGTGATGAAGCACCTGCCGCCGGGTCATTACCATGAAATCCCGTATCGGTGTTTGCTGCCCGTCGCTCTTGAAAATTTATTGGTCGCGGGCCGCTGCCTGTCCGCGACCTTTGCCGCCCAGGCCGCCGTTCGCATCCAGCAGAACTGCCGCGCTTTAGGCGAAGCCGCCGGCCTCGCCGCCGCGCTGTGTTTGGAAGCAGGTGTCACGCCTCGTCAGCTTGACACCGAGGAACTGCGGAGGCGGCTGAACGCGCAGGGGGGGCAAATTTGAAGACCGAAACGCACAACGAGGAGAGCATATATTGAGATTTGCAAATGGCAACTGGCTGTGGCAGGAAAATGTCACCCCCCACCTGGCCGCACGGCTGCTGACACATCGCTACGAGGACGGGGCGCTGACACTGCATGTGGCGGATCAGGCCAGCCCAAACTCGCGGCTGGAAGCAGTCGTGCTGAAGATCACGGTGACTTCCCCCCTGCCCGATGTTCTGCGCGTGCGGGCTGTCCATTTTTCGCGTACGGAGAAAGGCAAAGTCGTCTTTCCGCTTGACTATGCGGCCAAAGCCTCGGAGGTGTCTTTGGACGAGACCGAGGATGCGCTCCTCTTTTCCAGCGGCTGCGTCCGGCTGCGGGTAACGAAAACGACGCCGTTTCAGATGTTTTTTGAGACGCAGGACGGCAGCCCGCTGACCGGCCCCGCCAGTGGGCAGATCGGACTAATGGAGGTGCGCGGCGAGCAGTCCCACCTGATGCAGCGGCTCTCTTTAGGCATCAACGAGCAGATTTATGGCCTCGGCGAGCGGTTTGGGCCGGTGGTCCGCAACGGGCAGGACGTGGAAATCTGGAACGAAGACGGCGGGACCAGCACGGAGCAGTCGTACAAGAATATCCCGTTCTATCTCAGCAGCCGTGGCTACGGGCTGCTTGTCAACTCGCCGGGGAAAGTCAGCTTCGCGGTTGGAACCGAGCGTGTGGCATCAGTGCAGTTCAGCCTGCCGGGCGAAGAGCTGGATTATTATGTATTCGGCGGGCCGACCCCGAAGGACGTGCTGACCCAATACACGGCGCTGTCGGGCCGTGCGCCCGCGCTGCCCGCCTGGTCCTACGGGCTGTGGCTGACGACTTCGTTTATGACCGAGTACAACGAAAAGATTGTCACCGAGCAGGTGGAAGGCATGTTCGAGCGCGACATTCCGCTGGGCGTCTTCCACTTTGACTGCTTCTGGATGAAGGAGCGGCAGTGGGTAGACTTTTCCTGGGATGAGAAAGCCTTCCCGGAACCCGCCGCCATGCTGAAGCGGCTCAAAGCGCGGGGCCTGAAAATCTGTGTTTGGATCAATCCCTACATCTCCGGTCTTTCGGCCATGTTCGACGAAGGTGCGGCCGGGGGCTACTTCCTGAAAATGGCCGACGGCAGCCCGTATCAGATTGATTTGTGGCAGCCCGGCATGGCGATTGTGGACTTTACCAATCCAGACGCTGTGCAGTGGTATAACGGCAAGCTCCGTTCTCTACTAAACATGGGCGTTGACTGCTTCAAGACTGACTTCGGCGAGCGCATTCCGACCGATGTTGTTTATTTTGATGGCTCCAACCCGGAGCTGATGCACAATTACTATGCATATTTGTACAACGAAGCGGTCTTCAAGCTTTTAGAAGCAGAGCGCGGCCCTGGGGAAGCCGTGCTGTTTGCACGCGCCGCAACTGCCTGCTCGCAAAAGTTCCCGGTGCATTGGGGCGGCGACTGCTGGGCGACATTCGAGTCCATGGCTGAGGATCTGCGCGGCGGTTTGTCGTTTCTGCTGTCCGGCGGCGGCTACTGGAGCCATGACATCGGCGGCTTCGAAGGCACTGCGACCCCTGCGCTGTATAAGCGCTGGGTGGCATTGGGGCTGTTCTCGTCGCACAGCCGCCTGCATGGGTCACACTCTTACCGGGTTCCATGGCTCTTCGGGGACGAAGCTGTGGATGTGCTGCGCTTCTTCACCAAACTGCGCCACCGCCTCATGCCGTACCTGCTGTCGGCGGCTGCCGAAGTGACCGAGCTAGGCTGGCCGATGATGCGCCCGATGGTGCTGGAGTATCCCGATGACCCCGCCTGCCGCTACTTGGACCGGCAGTATTTGCTGGGCGGCTCGCTCTTGGTCGCCCCGGTCTTCAGCGAAGACAGCACGGTTGAGTATTATCTCCCGCCGGGGAACTGGACCAACTTCTGGACTGGCGAGTCCGCCGCCGGCGGGCGCTGGTACAGAGAAACCGTCAGCTTTCTGGAAATCCCACTCTTTGTGCGCGAAAACACGCTGCTGCCGCTGGGATCAAACGAAAGCACGCCGGACTACGACTATCAAGAGAACTTGACGCTGCATGTGTTCGGCCTGGCCGACGGCGGCACGGCTACCACACGTATTCCAGGGCGTTCCGGCAATCCTGCCGCGACAGTCACGGCGCGGCGCGACAGCGACACGGTCACGCTTACCAGTGACGCGCTCCTGCGCGGCGCTCAGGTGCAGTTTGGGCGCAATGGCGAAGTTTCTGCCTGGCCAAACACCCACGAACCGCTGCGCCTGGATCTGGCCGAGGCAGGGAACGAGTAAAGAACGAGTAGTTGAAAACTACTCGCTAGGTTAAGCGTCCTGCGGACGATGGATAGGCTTGGCAGGCTTCTCCGACACTCGCAGAGTGCCTCCCCTAGCGAGTAGTTTTCAACTACTCGTCCCACCCGCAACAAATTCTCATGCCTCTGACTCCTCTATTGCCCCTTTGCGGCTTTGCATTTCTCGCTGGATTTATGGACTCGATGGTCGGTGGGGGCGGGCTGATCCAGTTGCCGGCGCTGTTTATTCTGCTGCCGGGCGTCCCCGCGCCGACCCTTCTTGGCACAAACAAGCTGGTCGCACTGACCGGGACAGCGGTGGCCGCAAGTCAGTATGCCCGCCATGTCCAAATAGACTGGCCGGTCGTGCTGCCTGCCGCCGGGACAGCGTTTTTATTCTCCGCGCTGGGCGCACACTTTGTCAGCGGTATTCGCGCGGAGACCCTGCGCCCGCTGATTTTAGTGCTGCTGGTTGCCGTCGCGGTGTACGTCTTTTGGCAAAAGGACTTTGGAGCAATTCATGCGCCGCGCCTGTCTCCGGTGCGGCAGCGCTGGTATGGCCTAAGCGCCGGCGGTGTCATCGGGCTGTACGACGGCTTCTTTGGACCCGGCACCGGCAGCTTTCTGATTTTCACGTTTATCGGCCTATTCGGCCTCAGCTTTCTCGCGGCGTCCGCGTCATCGAAAGTCATCAACGCCGCGACGAATTTGGCCGCCGTGCTGCTGTTTGGGTTTACCGGGCATCTGCTGTACGCGCTGGCCCTGCCGATGGCCGCCTGCAACATCGGCGGCTCGGTCCTGGGAACGCGGCTGGCGGTCGCCAAAGGCAGCCGCTTCGTCCGCGTGCTGTTTCTGGTCGTGCTGATCGGGATTATCGCAAAGTTCGCCTGGGACACGTTTCACCGATGACTGAAATCACCATTCGCCTGTTTACTTCCACTGACGCGCAGGCGTTCCACGATCTCAATATGCAGTGGCTGATGGCCTACTTCCATGTGGAGCCTAAGGACACGGCGACGCTGCTTGACCCGCAAGGCATGATTCTTACGCCCGGCGGCCAGATATTCGTCGCCGACCGGAACGAGAGAACCATCGGCTGCGTCGCCCTGCTGCCGCTGCTGGGACATAGTTATGAAGTTGCCAAGATGGCGGTGGACACAAACGCGCAGGGCCTCGGCATCGGGCGGCGGCTGCTGGCCGCGGCGATTACTTGGGCACGGGGGGAGGGCGCGACGCGCCTCTATTTGGGAAGCAATGCCCGGCTCACCCCGGCGCTGCATTTGTATGAAGCGGCAGGGTTCCGGCACCTTGCCGAAGCAGAGCGCCCGCCCCCGCCGTATGCCCGCGCCAACGTCTTCATGGAAATGGCTCTAGAAGAGAACAGAGACACGAATTAGACTTGCTATTTCGTCTGCCGTTTGTGTATAATAGCGGCACACTCAGAAGTTTCCGTTAGATATTTGGAGGATTTGACCGTGCCTTATGTGATCGCTGAACCGTGTGTTGGTGTCAAAGATAAATCGTGCGTGGCCGTTTGCCCCGTAGACTGCATCCACGAAGCCGGGGACCAGCTTTACATTGACCCGAATGAGTGTATTGACTGCGGCCTGTGCGAGCCGGAATGTCCGGTGGATGCCATCTTCATGGAAGACGAAGTCCCAGACCAGTGGAAAAGCTTTATCCAGATCAACGCGGATATGGCAAAGAAGTAAGTTGAAACCAAAGGCGCACGGGCGGGCTATTCAGTCTGCCCGTGCGCTTTTTGTGTTTTGCCCGCTGAGCCTTCAGGAGCTAACCCATGTCAAATGCTGACAGCGGCTTTGTCCGCCTCGAAAGCGGTCTGCGGCTGCGCTATGTCTGCGCGGGCGACGGCGGACCGACCGTACTGCTGCTGCACGGCTGGCCGGAAACCAGCCATGCCTGGCGGCGGGTGCTGCCGACCCTCGCGGCGTCCGGGTATGTGGCGGTCGCTCCCGACCTGCGCGGCTGCGGCGACTCGGACAAGCCTTCGGGCGGGTATGAGGCGCAGACCCGGATGGAAGACGTGCGGGAACTGGTGTCGGCGCTAGGGCTGGCTGAAGACGCGGTGTTTGTGGCCGGTCATGGCGACGCCGGGGCGGAAACAGCGCTGGCATTCGCGGCGGCCCATCCCCAAGAGGTCGCCGGGCTGGCCCTGCTGTCCGCTGCGCCGGGACTTCTGCCCCGGCCTGCGCTGGACTGGGTGGGGGAGTTCCACCAAACGCCCGATTTGCCGGAGCTTCTCATCGCGCCGCATCTTGATTCGTACCTGCGCCACTTCTTTCGGGCCTGGTCGCACGACCCCGGAATGCTCTCCGAACACGACCTGGCAATCTATGTCGGCGCACTCGCCCGACCCGGCGCACTGCGGGCCAGCCTCGCTTCATTCCGTGTCCCGTCCGCACCCCTTGCCGTGGCCGACGTGCCAACACTGCTGCTGGTCGGCGAAAGTGACCCGCGTTTGGATTTTTCTCAACTGCCTGCTGAAACCGAGCGCCTGCGGGTGCAGACCATCCCGCGCGGCGGTCACTGGCTGGCGGAAGAGCGGCCCGACCCGGTGGCGGCGGCCTTGCTGACGTTCTTTCGGGAGCAGGCACAGGATGCGGAGGCATGAAGCCCGCGCCGCGCTTCTTTCTGAGCGTGCTGCTCATCGCCGTGTTTGCGGCAGCCGGTCTGCTTGGCTTTTATTTCGGGCCGCACCACCCGCCGCCCGCACTTCCATTGCCTGGGCCGCCGAATCCGTCGCCGCTGGTGGTCTGGCCCTGGTCGCGTGCCGTGGAGGACACGCCGCACCTCGGCGTGACTCACTGGCTGGATATGTCTTCGCCCGACGGCACGATGCTGGACTTTTTTGAATTTGATTTCGGCAAAAATCCTCACCTGCGCTTTGAGATTTATGATCAGGACGAGGACGACGCGCACCCATTCGACGATTTCGCCGACTGCTGGCCGCACGGGGTCGGCTGGGCCGTGGCACATCTCAACGAAGAAGGCCGGGGCAAAGTCGTCGCCGCCTGGCATGGCCTGTTCTTTAACTGCGACCCGCTGGGATATTCAGCAGACCCAAAAGCCATCTATGTGGGCCATCATGTGACGCCGGTAGTGCTGGACGGCACAGTCCACTGCGCGGTCGGGCAGGCTCGCTGGACCTTCGGCGTTCAGGACGACGCGCACGGCAGGCCGACGTTCAAGACGCTGCTGCTGCCGGATAAAGCCGCGCTCGAAAAGAACTTCACGTTCGCGGCAGGCGGAGCGCAATGCCTGATTTTAAACGGCAAACCACAGAAGCTGCTGCCGTTCGCCTCAGCCCAGGACCTGTTCGCCCATCACCCGGTGACGTGTGCTGCCGATGAAGCGGGGTATATCCCCAACGTAGACTGGATACAGACCTCGCGGGCGACGATGGCCTGGTCGCGCGATCAGAGACACTTTTACCTGCTGTTCGTCAAGCAGACCGGCACGGAAGGCGGCGGCGTCATGGCGTCCCACGGCCATGGTCCGCCGGTCGGCGGCTGGACTGTGAGCGACGAGCAAAAGTTCTGGCTGGCCCACGGCGGGATTTGGGGCGCGGTCAACAGCGACGGCGGCGACGTGGCCCAGCTTGCCTACGCCCTGCCGAACGGCAATTACACGTTGCTGCCCTCGGTAGACGGCGGTTATTCCCAGCAGCGCTTGAGCGTTCCGCCGTCGTTCCCGAATACCCCGCCGGGCGGCACGCTGCTGTATTTTACGGTGCGGGACACGGCAGAAAACGGGCGGCATTAGAAATTGAAATCATGTACTTAGACATCGCGGAAAAGCTGCGGGAGTGCCGGAGCCTGCCGGAATGGACACGGGAAACGCTGGCAAAGTTCTTCAGCGTGAGTGTCGGCGCGTTCTCGCAGGACGGTCCGGCCATCACTTACCACCAGGCCGGCAGCCACGCCGCCGTCTCGTATGTGCTGAAAGGGACCATCTTTTTTACCGACACCCGCACGATTGTCCGGGGCTACCCGCGCATCCTGCCGGTCTCGGACTATACCACGGAGCGCTTCGCGGCCACCCAGGAACGGACGCTGTTCAGAACTCTGCGCGACGGCGAAGTCATTGTCGAGAAGAAAGAAGACGGGGTCAATATCCGGCTGTACCAGCACGGCGATAAAAAAAGCAGCCCGTTCCTGTTCGCCACCCGCGACGTTTACGACGGCAGCAATCCGCTCGTTTCGGCGGGCATTGAGAACGTGCGCGGGCTGGGCATTGACTACGGCTCGTCCGCCAAGAAGCTCCTGGACAAGCTGTACCCGTCGGCGTACAAGCTGGCCGCGCTCGGCTTTGTTCTGTGCTTTGAGATGACCCTGCCGGAGATTGACACGGTCATCCCCGCCGATCAGCCCGACATGATCTTGATTGACGTGATTGACCCCGATTATGTCTTCGTGGACCGGCTGGAAAAAGAGCGTATTGCCGAGGACTACCGCTTGAAGCTGGTCGAACTGCACGGACGCTTGACCGGCGGCTCCGAAGCCGGGGACATCTACAAGCGCCTGCGGTCACTAGAGCATCTCGCGACGCGCGACGGCATTGAAGGGTACGTCGTCAAGGGCCGCTTTGAGGACTCCGACCAGCTCTTTCTCAAAGTCAAGCCGGCGGTCGTCCGTGACGCCCATCGCCTCTTCGCCGCAACAGACTTGTCGGCAGTTTGGGCGGCTCTCATGGAAGACTTCGGGGCCGAAGCACTAGCAGACGCCGAGTTCGCCGAAGAAGCCATGCTGGACTATCTCGGCTCGCATGGCCGCAACCCCCGCTGGCAAGTGCAGGACTTCCTCACGGAGATGATGCCCCCTAGCCCCCAATAATGGGGGAACCCGACCTGGCAGGAACCTGTGTGGAACTTTCCCCGCGAATTATTTGTCTTTAAAGCTATGAAAGACTTAAACAACGACACAAATTATAACCGCTCGGCGGATTTTAAACGTCAAAGCCGCGTGCCAGCCTTTTGGCGGCCGCTCTTGATGGCGGCCTTGGTGCTGGGGGTGTACGGCGTATTTACGATGCTGGCGGGGCCGCAGGCGGCGCTGTCGGCGGCGAATGAGACGAAGCCGACGGAAGCGGTTCTGCCGATGACGGCACCGGCAGGCAGCGAAGTGGCGACATTTGCCGGGGGGTGTTTCTGGGCAATGCAGGCGGAGTTCCAGCGTCTGAAAGGCGTCGAGAAGATTGACGCGGGGTACGCAGGCGGCCACGGGGCGAACCCGACGTATGAAACGGTCTGCTCGGATACGACCGGCTACGCGGAAACCGTGCAGGTGGTGTATGACCCGAAAGTAGTGTCTTACCGCCAGCTTATGCTGATCTTCCTAAAGGCACACGATCCGACCACGCTGAACCGTCAGCATAACGATGTCGGCAACTCGTACCGCTCGGCGATTTTCTATCACTCCAAGGCGCAGAAGGCTGAGGCACTTCAAGCGATTGCCGAGACGAACGCTTCCCACTTTTGGCCTGACCCGATTGTGACCCAAGTGGTCCCGTATACGGGCTTCCATGAGGCGGAAGCGTATCACCAGAACTACTTCGCGCTGAACCCAAACCAGCCGTACTGCGCGGAAACGGTCGCGCCGGAAGTGGCCCGGTTTGAGGGACTGAATAAGGGGCGGCTGAAGTAGCAAAAAGACCGGCACTTTCAGTGCCGGTTCTCTTTGTGTCTACTTCATCTTCCGGGTTGCGTCCAGTTCGTCGTCGGCAGTCGCGGGGGTGCGGTCGTGAACTGGAATACGATTTGGGACCGGCTCGGTCTCGGCGTCTGGGTCAGTTGAAACGGCGTGGGCGAACGGCTCGGAGTCAGCGGCTAGCTTGCCCCGCGCGTCGTCTTTGCCGGTGTCCGTGTCGTCATCGTAGTCGTCCAATTCTTCCCCTTCGGCCAGCGGGCGGGGAGTCATGTTGAGGACTCGGTCAGGAACGGCTTCGACCTGGAAGCCGCCTGCACCGAAGTCCTGCGGCAGATGCGTGCCAAAGCCCCGCGCAATTCCCGCCACCGTTCCTGACTGGTCCGTTCCCAGCACACCGTCTTCGTCCGCCGCCGAGTAGAAATCGCCGTCGTCCATGCCGTCACTTGGCGCGGGGTCCGTTTCGAGCATCTCTGCTTCGAAGTCTTCCTCGCCGCCGTCTACGTCATTCGGCGACCTCTCGGCGGGCGTCAGAAACACAGCGTCCCCGGCGTGCTTTTCCACAATGTCGCCCAGACTCCCGATTTGGTTTGTGTCTTCGTCGAATAATTCGTGGTGGATTTTGTCGTGCTTGTCCAAACGCAGTCCGGCGATGTCTTCGTCTGCCATAGGTCATGTCCTCTTTCGAAAGTTAGAGTAAGTTTACCCCGTGTGCGTTTGTTGACAAACCCGGCGGTTTCGGCTAGAATAAGCCTATGAAGCTTGCGGTCATTACCGACGAGATTGACGCCGACCTCGGCCACGCGCTGGATGTCATGGCCGAATACGGAATTTCAGGCGCGGAGCTGCGTCAGGTGTGGGATAAAAACATCGCGGATGCGCCGTTGGAGTACTGGGAGCGGGCCAAGCGCGAGCTGGACGCACGGGGTATGACAGTGGTCGGCATCGCCTCGCCGTTCTACAAATGCAGTCTGCCGGGCGCGGAGCCGGATGGTCCTGCGGGGCCGCTGCACAGCGCGTCGGCATGGGGCTTAGGCGATCAGATTGATGTCTTGAAGCGCTGCATTGAAGCCGCCCAGTTTTTTGGGACGAACCTTGTTCGGACATTCTCATTCTGGAAGCACGGGTCGCTGACGCCGGAGCTGGAAGAGCTAATCGCAGATGCGTATGCCGAGCCGGCAGCGATGGCCGGTCGGGCTGGGGTCATTTTGGGCATTGAGAACGAACATGCCTGCTGCCTGGGAACCGGCGCACAGACGGCCCGTGTATTAGAAGAGATCGGGTCGCCGTCGGTCCGTGCGATCTGGGACCCCGGCAATGCGTTCATGGCGGGCGAGCTGCCGTACCCGGACGGCTACGCAGCGATCAAAGACTTTATCGTTCATGTCCATGTCAAAGACGCGGTGGCGCTGCCCGGCGCTCCGGTCCCAGAATGGACCGTCGTAGGCCGGGGCGCGATTGACTGGGCGGGTCAGCTTGCCGCGCTGAAGTCCAGCGGCTACGCCGGCTGGCTGTCGCTGGAAACGCATTACGGCGGTCATTCGGCCCCGAACATGACAGCTAAAGAAGCCTCGTCGCGGGCGTGTCTGGCGGGCCTGCAAAAATTGCTGGCGGGCTTGTAAATTGCAGAAAGGACGAGGAGTTGAAAACTCTTCGCTAGGAAAGGCGTCTTTCAGACGAAAGATCAGCAATGCTAGGCTTTATCTTTCGTCCGGCAGGACGCTTGACCTAGCGAGGAGTTTTCAACTTCTCGTCCGGCTCACGCTGCCGGACTTTCACGCATTCAATCCTCCTTATTTTTGACTACTTAGGAACCATCTACTACTCATGTCATTGAACTCCTTCCGCACCGGCCTCGGCAGCTTCACCAGCAACCCTGCCGGGAAATGGATACTTCTCGCCATCGGCGCTCTGCTCTTGACCAGCCTCGTGCTCTCGGGCTTCGGCACCGGAACCAATCTTGGCAGCTTGGGCAGCACGTCGGCTGCCCAGGCGGGGCAGGACGTGATCGCGACGGTCAACGGTGAAGCCATCACCCGCGACGATTTCACTCAGGCACAAAGCGCCCTGCAATCTCAGCTTTCACAGACTGGCCGTACCGTCTCCGCCGCCGAGCAGCCGCTGCTGAACAATGCAGTCTTGGACCAGCTCATTGGCGCGAAGCTGCAACTACAGCAGGCCAAGCAGAACAATGTCACGGTCACCGACGATGAAATCAAGGCGAAACGCGCCCAGATTGTGGACCAAAGCGGCCTGCGCCAAAGCCTCAGCCTGCCGGCAACCGCATCGCTTGCCGACATTGACGCGGCGCTGACGAAGGCCCAGAGCCAGACGGTGGAAGAGCGTTTGCCCGACGACACTCTGCGGCAGCTCATTTTGATTGGCGACCCGCAAAGCGGCCAGCCGGGCAAATTGCAGACGGCCCTTTTGAACGGGACAGCCGTCTCCGACGCCGATGCCCAGCAGTTTTACACCAAGTACCACACCCAGCATATTTTGATCGGCAACAAGACCCGCTCGGATGCTCAGGCCAAAGTGCAGGCCGCCGAGATCATTGCTAAAGCCAAAATGCCGGGTGCGGACTTTGCTGCCCTTGCCAAGCAGTATTCCGACGACCCCGGCTCGAAAGACAAAGGCGGCGATGACGGGTTTATTGACCAGTCTACGCAGTACGTCCCGGAGTTCAAGCAGGCCGCGTTCAGCCTTAAGCCCGGCGAAATTACCCCCGATCCGGTGGCATCTCCGCAGTACGGCTATTTCATTATCAAGCTGGACGACGTCAAAAGCAGCCCGCCCGCCGATTTCGCGAAGAACAAAGCCCTCTATATCAATGCGATCCGTCAGCAGAAAGCCCAGGACAAGTATCAGGCCCTGATGACGACCCTGAAAGCGGCGGCGAAGATCGATGTCAAAGACCCGGCGCTGGCCGGAGACCGGGCGCTGGCCGAGGCCCAGCAGGCGGGCAACCCGGCGCTGTCCCAGCCGAAGCTGCAAGCGGCCCTCGCCGACTACCAGCAGGCGCTGAAAGCAAACCCGCCCGCGCTCGAAAAAGCGACATTGAACGCCGCGCTGGGACAGGTCTACCAGGGGCTGCGCCAGTTCCCCCAGGCCATCACAGCGGACGAAGCCGCACTTGCCCTGCGCCCGGACCCGGCGCTTGAAATGACGACCGGCCAGCTCTGCTTGCAGTCGAAGCAGGATGCCCAGGCTGTCGCGCACTTCCAAAAAGCGTCCCAGCTTGCGTGGAACGACCAAAGCACGCACATTCAGCTTTTGCAGATGTTCCAGCAGGCCGGACGTACCGACCTTGCCGCCAAAGAAGGCGACTGGCTGAAGCAGTACGCCAAAGCCCATCCCGCCGGCGCAGGCGGCGGCCTGCCGGGGATGCCCGGCGGCGCGATGCCGTCCGGCGCGGTTCCGCAGCCCGCCGGCGAAATCCATGTCGCTGCGCCGCCGGCCCGCAAGCCGGCGCAGTAAAGCTAAGAACCGGCACTGGAAGTGCCGGTCTACTATTGAGTGGAAGTCGAGGCGACTGAAGATTAAGACTGGAAAAGGCTTCGTGAGCATATTCCAGTTATGTTCCTAAGCCGCTTCGACTTCCACTCAATAGTAGACCGGCACTTCCAGTGCCGGTTCCGATGCTTCCAAATTGCTCTGCCGATTTCCTATCCCGCTCTACTCTCATGCCCGGAACCCTTTACATCGTCGCTACCCCCATTGGCAACCTCGAAGACATCACCTTACGAGCCTTGCGCCTCTTGAAAGAAGCCGACCTCGTCGCGGCGGAAGACACGCGGCATACGCGGATGCTGCTGTCCCATTTTCACATCGCCACACCCCTGGTCGCCTACCATCAGCACTCCGAAGCGGGCCGGACCGACAACCTAGTGCGGCAGATGGCTGAAGACGGCAGGACAATCGCGCTTGTCACCGATGCGGGGACGCCCGGCGTGTCTGACCCCGGCGTCGAGCTTGTCCGTGCGGCTCTCGCCGCCGGTGTCATGGTTATCCCCATTCCCGGCGCAAGCGCCGTGCTGTGCGCCCTGGTGGGCAGCGGCCTGCCGCCGGCCCGGTTTGCGTTTGAGGGGTTCCTGCCGCGCACGAAAGGGCCGCGCCGGGCGAAGCTGGCGTCGCTGGCACGGACCGAGACCCGGACACTGATTTTCTACGAGTCGCCCCAGCGGATTGCCGAAACGCTGACCGAGATGGCGGCGGCATTCGGCCCGGAGCGGCCTGCCGCCGTGGGGCGGGAACTGACCAAAAAGTTTGAAGAGTTCGTGCGCGGGCCGCTTTCCGAAGTCTCCGCGCACTTTGATGCCCACGCTGCGCGGGGCGAGATCACAGTCATCGTGCAGGGTCTCGGCGGCGACAGCGACGGTGAAGAAGCGGAAGCCGTCCCCGCCGAGCCGCTGTCGGTTCCCGAAGCCCTGGCCGCTGCGCTGGCGTCGGGCCTCTCCGAGCGCGATGCCGTGCGGCAGGTCAGCACGGACCTGAAAGTTTCCCGGCGTGATGTCTACGCTGCCATGCTGGCCGCGAAAGCTTCCGAGTAGCCGCTTCCTGCGTTCGGCGACCACAGCCGATCCCGCCATTCAGTCCGTGCGTGTGCTATAATAGCGCAGATGTAAGAAAAGCGTCGGCGTACACGGCTGGAAACAGAGGCTTTACAGTCTCTCACGACAGCGCTTTTTGAGGAGAAGAGATCTATGGAGCGAAAGCTGCACGAGGAACCGCATTTCGATTGGGACACGCTGCGCGAGAAGTGCGAAGCGTGGAAGGCGCATGAGGCGTCGAAAGTGATCTTGGAATGGAGTACCGGCACGGGACCGAACGTCTTTTATTACCCGGCGGGCGAGCGCAGCCAGGGGGTGAAATGGACAGTAGCGGTGGAAACGTACAACTACAACGAGGTCTACGCGGACTTTGTGGAACATACGCTGATCCCGCGCCTCCGCTTGATTGTCGAGGAAGTAGGGCTGCCGCTGACGGTCATGTGCGTGGACTTGCAGCCGCTCCAAATCCAGCGTCAGCGCCGCCGCCAGATTGAGCGGTCCCAGACGGCGGGCACCGCGAGTCACTAGGAACCCGCCCCGGTTTGTTCCTCACCGCTTCTCCCGAAGCGGGAAGGTGAGGAACGAACCGAGGTAGGTTCCTTCCGTTTACTTGCCCCTCTTCTACGTCGGCGTGTTCCTATCTCAAAGCCAAAGTGGAGGCTCTTCCCAGCCGCCTGTACTGCACTCTTTCGGTCCTATCCCCTGCTCAAGTACACATTTATCCCCAAATACAGCCTGAACGTTTCCACACACGCTAGATATAGCGTAAAAAACGGTAGAATGCCGGAAAAGAATTGCCCCAAAATCACGCAGCGGCACTTGACAAAGCACGGCATGATGCCGTATAGTTGTATCCAAGTGGCGGCAAGTGGTGACTGAGTGGGGAATTGAGTGATTTTCCAGGGCGAATTCGATCATAGCGTAGATGACAAAGGCCGGGTGATTATTCCCACGAAGTTCCGCTCGTCGCTTGGCGAGCGCTTTTACATGACCAAAGGACTCGGCGGCTGCCTCTTTGTCTACACCGAGGCGGACTACAAGGACCTCAGCGAGACGCTGTCCCGGCAGCGGCAGCTTGATGAGCACTCCATGCGCTTGCAGCGGTTTTTTACGTCGTCGGAGCTGAGCGCCGACGCCCAGGGGCGGGTCGCCATCCCGGCTAAACTGCGTGAATACGCGAAAATCGGTCTTTTAGACGAAGTCGTCATTGTCGGCACCGGCAGCCGGATCGAGATCTGGAGCGGCAAATCCTGGATGGTTTACAATGAAAATCTGACCGCCGAGATGATCACCGAATCGGCCCGTGAGCTGGGGATCGCGTGAGTCAAGCTTATCATGTTCCGGTGATGCTGGCGGAAACGCTGGAAGCGCTGATGCCGGATCCGGGAGACGTTTTTCTCGACTGCACGCTCGGCGGCGGCGGCCATGCCGAAGTGATTTTGGAAAAAATCACGCCGGGCGGGCGGCTGGTAGGGATTGACCAGGACTCGGACGCGCTTGAAGCCGCTGGAACAAGGCTGGCCCGGTTCGGCGCGGCGTTTTTCCCAGTGCAGGCCAGATTTGACGAACTCGGCGCAGTGTTAGACACGCTCAGCATCAGCAGTATTAACGGCGTTTTGTTTGACCTCGGCGTGTCGTCGCACCAGCTAGACACGCCGGAGCGCGGATTTTCATTTAAAGAGTCGGACGCGGTTCTCGATATGCGGATGAACCCAGGCAGCGGTGGGCTGACGGCGGCGGACCTGCTGAACACGCTCGGCGAGCGCGAGCTGTCCACGCTCATTCGCGAGAACTCCGATGAGCATTGGGCCGCCCGGATTGCCCGCTTTGCCGTGGAGCGGCGTCAGAAAGACCCGTTTCGGACCGTGGGGCAGCTTATTGAAACGGTTCACGCCGCCATTCCCGTGAAGGCCCGGCCCGATGACAAGCACGCGGCCACCCGGACCTTTCAGGCGCTCCGCATTGCGGTCAACGACGAGCTTGGGATTTTGGAAAAAGCGCTGGAAAGCGCGGTCAGCCGCCTCGCGCCCGGCGGAGCCGCCGCCGTGCTGTCGTACCATTCGCTGGAAGACCGTATTGTCAAGCAGCTCTTTGCGCGGCTGTCCGGGCGCGGCCCTGGCGAGGGGATTTATGGGACGCCGCCGCCGGCAGTCACGGAACTGCTGACCCGCAAGCCGGTTGAGCCGGGCGCGTCCGAAGTCGCCGCCAATCCGAGGGCGCGTTCGGCGCGTCTGCGGGCGGTACGAAAATTGTAGACTCACCCCAAAGGAAACGCGATGCTGGACACGAGAATGCCGTCGACATCTTCCCGGCCGCGCCGACCTTCTTCTTCGGCGCAGCCGGAACGCCTGCACGCGCGGCCCCGCCGCGGCCCCGCATTAGTGGCCCCGGTGCGGGAGAATATCCACGAGGAGCCGCCGCGGCGAGCACTGCCGTCGGCCCGGTCCAATCGTTTGAGCCGGTCGGAGATGCGGCTGATGGGGATCGCGACCGTCTGCACGGCGGTTGTCTGTGCCCTGCTGCTTTTGTATTTGGCGGCGTATGCTCAGGTGACGCAGCTCGGCATTGCCCAAGCGGGGGCCAGAGCGGAGCTGCGCCATAACCAAATGCGCCGCCAGCTGCTTGAAGCCGAGTGCAATGCACTGGAAAGCCCTCAGCGCATCACGGCGGCGGCGGTGGCGGAAGGCATGGTGCCGCGCGGGCAAACGCCGGTGAATTACATTGCCGCACCGCCGCACGCAAAAGTCGCTCAAGAAAAAGCCGAAGAAACACAGGAAGCGAGCGCACAGGGGAACAGCACTGGTGGCACCACAAAAGACAGCCGGGCAGCAGCATCTTTCAGTTATTAAATCCCGTGCGACCCTGCTGTTTGTCCTTGTCGCCGGATTATATGGCCTGCTGGCCGGGCGCTTGGTGTACCTCCAGGCGGCCCGGCACTCGTATTTTCAGGGGCAGGCTGATGCGTACCGGGTTTCCAAAAGCCTGCTGCCCGCCCAGCGCGGCCTGATCCTGGACCGTGACGGCCTAGCGCTGGCTACAAATGTCCCGGCGGCGGCGGTCTATGCGGACCCGCAGGAAGTCGCAGACCCATCCGCCGCCGCCGCTCAGCTTGCTTCTCTCCTGCATGACAACCCGGCTCGCCTGCAAAAGCTCCTCACCCCGCGCTCCGTCCATGTCCACTATGTCCTGTTGAAGCGCCATCTCGCCGTGCCGAACACGCTGACCCCGCCGGTTTCGGTACTGACAGCGGCAATCAAAAAAACTGGGCTGGCCGGGATTTATGTCGTCCCCGACACCTGCCGCGCGTATCCTGATAACTCGCTGGCTGCGACCGTGCTGGGCTTCACCGACCGGGACGGCGTGGGGGCCGAGGGCTTAGAGCACAGCCAGAATGCCGTGCTGAGGGGCCATGATGGCACCATTGTCGCCGAAGTGGACAACAATGGGCGGTTCCTGCCCGGCACGACCCGGCACGAGGTCGAAGCCGTGAACGGCGCGGATGTGATCACGACTCTCGACCAGCAGCTTCAGCAGGTCACAGACACCGAGCTGGCCAGGGGAGTCGCCGCCCATCATGCGAGTCATGGGGTCGCTGTCGTGCTGGACCCGAAGACCGGCGAAATACTCGCGCTCTCAGAAGCACCTTCGTATAACCCAAACAAGCCGCGTCCCGCCGGGAAGCTGACGAAGGCTGAGGCGCTGGCCTGCGCCGCCCGGTGGCGCGACGGGGTCGTGTCCGACCTCTACGAGCCGGGGTCCACACTCAAAACCATCACAGCGTCGGCGGTCTTGCAGGAGCAGGGACTGGATATGCAGAGCGTGTATGTGTATTGCAGCCCAACCCTTCAGATCGGCAAGCACAAGATCCACGAAGCCGCCGACGCCCTGACCAATAACTTAGGGTCGCAGGACTTGCGCGGCATTCTGCGGGTGTCGTCGAACGTCGGCATGGCCCAGTTCGGTCTGCGTCTCGGTGCGCCGCGCTTGTACAAATACGAGCAGAAATTCGGCTTTTTGGATTATCCCGGCTCCGGCCTGCCCGGCGAGCAGCACTCGCACCTGCTCGCGCCGGACGCGCCCAATCGATTCACCGGCGGGATCGGCTGGTCACAAATCCAGCTTGCCAATATCGCGTTCGGCCAAGGCATTTCGCTGACGCCGCTTCAGCTTGCCTCTGCTTACGGCGCAATCGCCAACGGCGGGGTTCTGATGCGCCCGCACATCATCAAAGCAGTTCGAAAAGACGGCATCGAAACGCCTGTCGCGCCGGAGACGGTGCGCCGGGTGGTCAGCCCGGAAGTCGCCGCCTCTATTCGCTCCATGCTCGGCACGGTGGTGGCTGACGGCACCGGAAAATCGGCCCAAATCGCAGACTTTTCGGTCGGCGGCAAGACCGGATCGGCACAAGTGGCGGGGCCGCACGGCTACGAGGACGGCCATTTTGTGGCGTCATTCTGCGGCTTGTACCCGCTGTCCCACCCGCGCCTCGTGATTTTGTGCGCGATTTTTGAGCCGCAGGGCATCCACTGGGGTGCGGCTGTGGCAGCTCCTGTGGTGCATAACATCGCCCGTGCCGCTATGCTTCAAATGCAGATTACCCCCGACGCGCCGGGCCGGCCCGATTGGGATGACCATTTGACGCGGATAGCCGCAGGGCGGAACACGCGGCAGGCAGGTCCACGCAGCCCGGCAGATTTCTCGCAGGCGCCAGTGAGATGAAGGAAACCGGCACTGGAAGTGCCGGTTCCAATATCGTACCCGTTCTAACACCGTGCTACAATAGCTTATGAAACTCAGCGAGATAGCCCGAATAATTCCCGACGCCCAGCGGCAGGGCGGCGACGTAGACGTGACCGAGATCGCCTATGACTCGCGCACGGTCGCGCCGGGTGCTCTGTTTGTCGCCCTGCGTGGGGCAAAGTCCGACGGCCACGATTACATCGCTCAGGCGCTGAACAAAGGCGCGGCAGCCCTGATGATCCACGCGGACCGGGCGGGCTGGTACGGCGCCCACGGCCTGCCGACGATTATTGTCCCGAACACCCGCGCCATTCTGCCGTTTTTGTCGGCAGAGTTCTACGGTCGCCCGTCGGAGCAGCTTGACCTCATCGGCGTCACCGGCACGAACGGCAAGACGACGACGGCGTTTATGATTGAAAGTATCTTTCGGACACTGGGCGAGCGCACGGGCCTGATCGGCACCATCGGCGCGATGATCAACGGCAAGCCGGTTCCTTTAGAGCGCACGACCCCGGAAGCGCCGGACTTGCAGCGGCTGTTCGGCGACATGGTGCAGGCTGGGGTCCGGCGGTGCGTCATGGAAGTCTCGTCGCAGGGCGTCACGATGGAACGGACCGCCGAGTGTGCGTTCGATACCGGCGTTTTTACTAACTTGACCCAAGACCACTTGGACGCCCACGGAACGATGGAAGCATACTTTGCCGAAAAGCGCCGCTTGTTTATCGAATACCCGGCTCAGTTCCCGGAAAAGACTTTTACGGCGGTCGTGAATGCCGACGACCCCTACGGCCTGCGCCTCATCGAAGCCCTGGAGTTCACCGGCAAAAATGTTCTGCGCTATGCCCTGCGCGATCCCGATGCGCCGTTGCGGGCGACGATTGACGAGGCGCGGCCGGACGGAACGCGCTTCACCGTTACCTACCAGCCGCCGCAGGGCAGCGCCGTGATATTCACCGTGAGCTTGCAGATGGGTGGCCTGTTCCAAGTCGCCAATGCGCTTGCCGCCATCGGCGTCGCGCTCCTGCGCCGCGTCCCGACAACTGCGATTGTCAACGGGCTGGAAGCCCTGCCGGGCGTGCCGGGCCGCTTCGAGCTGGTTCCGTCGCCCGGCAAAGACTTCACGGTGGTGGTAGACTACGCCCATAGCCCTGACGGCCTCGAAAATGTGCTGAAGTCCGCGCGGGCGCTGGAACCCAAGCGGCTGGTCTGCGTCTTCGGCTGTGGCGGCGACCGCGACCCCTTGAAGCGCCCGCTGATGGGCCGCATCTCGGCGGAGCTGGCCGACGTGACTATTCTGACCAGTGATAACCCGCGCTCGGAAAATCCCGATGCGATTATTGCCGACATTCTCGCGGGCATCAGCGGCGGCAGCGCCAGTCCAAACGTCATCACGGAAGTGGACCGCTTCGCTGCCATTCAGGCCGCGCTTTGCGAGCTGGCCCGACCCGGCGACCTCATTGTCATTGCCGGCAAAGGCCACGAGACCGGGCAGACGGCGGCGGGCCGCACCATTCCGTTTGACGACCGCCAAGTCGCGCGGGAGGCGCTGGCCGAATGCCCGGAGTAAATGAGATGCGCTTAAGCTTGCGCGATGTCTACGCGGCTTTGGACTATGGGGTCCTGAACGGCGGCGACCAAGTTGTCTTTTCCGGCGTCTCCACCGACACGCGGACCCTTGCGCCGGGCGATTTGTTTGTCGCCCTGATGGGACCACAGACCGACGGCCACCAGCATATTGCGGCGGCTCTGCGGGCGGGCGCGGCGGGCCTTCTGGTCTCGCATCCGGTGGTGGCGTCGCCGAGTCTGCCGACGTTGCGGGTTCCCGATACCGAGGTCGCTTACGGCCTGCTCGCCCGCTTCTGGCGGGACCGCTTTGATATTCCGGTCGTCGGCGTGACCGGCAGCGTCGGCAAAACCACCGTCAAAGAAATGCTGGCGCTCACGCTGTCGCCGCTCGGCCTGGTGCTGAAAACCGCCGCCAGCCAGAACAACGAGACCGGCGTCCCAAAAGCGCTGCTTCAGCTCACGCCCGACCACAAAGCGGCAGTGGTGGAGATGGGAATGCGCGGCTCCGGCCAGATTGCCTATCTCTGCGGCATTGCCCATCCGACCGTGGGGGTCATTACAGTTATTGCTGACAACCACCTAGAGCTGCTGGGGTCGCGCGACGCCATCGCCGACGCCAAAGGCGAGCTTTTGGAAGCGCTGCCGGCAGACGGTCTGGCCGTTCTGGACGCCGCCGAGCCGTACCTGCCGCGCCTGCGAGCGAAGACGGATGCGCGAGTTTTGACTTACAGTTCTGACGAAGACGCCGTGCAGACGGAGTTGGGCTGGAAGTTCACCGTGCGCGGCGTTCCTGTCGAAGTTGCCAGCCTGTCTCGGCATGACATCGGCAACGCTCTTGCCGCCCTGACTGTCGCCGAAGCGCTTGGCGTTTCGCTGCCGGACGCCGCCGCCGCGCTCAAAAATTACACGCCGCCGCCGATGCGGATGAATGTCGTCAAGACAGGATGGGGCGGAACGCTGTTAAACGACGCCTACAATGCCGCGCCGGCATCGGTTGCGACTGCGCTTCAGACGCTCATATCAGTCTCCGGCGGGCGCAAAATCGCGTTTCTCGGCGACATGCGTGAGCTGGGAACCCGCGCGGAAGCCGCGCATCAAGAGCTTGGCACGGTCATTGACAATCTCGGCGGGATAGATTTGCTCTACACGGTTGGGCCGCTTGCCGCGCTTATTCCGAGCGCTGTTCAGCGGTTCACGGATAGCGAAGACGCTGCCCAATTCGCGCGGGAACAGCTTACGCTGATGCCCGGCGACGTCGTGCTGGTAAAAGGCTCGCGGGCAATGGCAATGGAGCGGATTGCGAAGGCGCTGGAAGAACCTCATCCCGCGATAAGAACACCTCACCCCGCTTCGTTCCTCAGCGACCCTCTCCTTAACAAGGAGAGGGTGGGGAGCCTCAGCGATCCGGGTGAGGTTCTGCCGGACGGGGTGGGTTCGGAGCCGCGCCCATGACCCATCTGGACCCCTATGCGCTCGGTGGGTTTCTCGCCGCGTTCGCCATCGCCGTTCTTCTCGGCCCGCGCACGATTGATTTTTTGCGCGTCTTGAAGTTCGGCCAGAACATCAATGAGCATGTGCCGGGGCATCAAGCAAAGCAGGGGACGCCGACGATGGGCGGCCTTCTGATCGCCCTGAGCCTGCTGGTGACGCTGGGGTTAGGCGTGGCATTTGTGCCGACATTGCGCCCGGTCAGCCCGCAGCTTGTGGCTGTCCTGCTGGTCTTTCTCGCCCATGCCGGCCTCGGCTTTTTAGATGATTTCTTGAAAGCTCGGCGCGGCAAATCGCTGGGGCTGCTGGCGCGGCAGAAGCTGGCGGGCCAGGTCGTGATTGCGCTGCTGTTTGTCGGCTGGCTATACTTGACCGCTCAGCCGGATTTTACGACGCAGGTTTGGTTCTGGCGCACGCAGCATCTGGACCTCGGCTATGCCTATTACGCGCTGGCGTTTTTTCTCTTGATCGGCATGTCCAACGCCGCGAACCTGACCGACGGCTTGGACGGCCTCGCAGGTGGGTTAAGCATCTTCACGCTGATCGGTCTCGCGCTGACAACACACCCGAACTTCGGCCAACTGCCCGAA